>JAIEPF010000008.1 GCA_019749945.1 Burkholderiales bacterium | reverse complement strand
TCCCGAGGAGCGAACGGGATAAATCCGTTATCAATCAACGGGTTGGATGATTGGAACTGTTCCCTTCACCCGCTCCACCATACCAAGAGTGCCTGTGACTGATGATTTTGCCGTTGCGCTGACCGCGTGGCAGAAAAGCCACGGCCGCCACGATCTGCCGTGGCAGGGCTCGCGTGAGCCCTACACCGTGTGGCTGTCGGAGATCATGCTGCAGCAGACACAGGTGGCGGCGGTCATTCCCTACTATCAGCGTTTCCTCGAACGGTTCCCGACCTTGAAGGTTTTGGCCGAGGCGCCGCTCGACGATGTGCTCGCGTTATGGAGCGGCCTCGGTTATTACTCGCGTGCGCGCAACTTGCACCGTGCGGCGCAGGCGGTGATGGCACAATACGGCGGAAAATTCCCGGAAACCCTGGAAGCCATCATGGAGTTGCCGGGCATCGGGCGCTCGACGGCGGCGGCGATCCTGGTGTTTGCCTTCGGCAAACGCAGCGCGATCCTCGACGGCAATGTGAAGCGCGTGCTGGCCCGCGTCTGCGGCATCGCGGGTTATCCCGGCGAAACCGCGGTGGCGGCGCAGCTGTGGCAGCAGGCCGAGGCCTTGTTGCCCAAAACCGGATTGCGGCCGTACACCCAGGGTTTGATGGATCTCGGGGCGACGCTGTGCGTGCGGCGTAATCCGCGCTGCGCGGAATGTCCGGTACAAAGGCTCTGCGTTGCATTCAAAACCAAACGCGTCGCGGAACTGCCAACACCCAAGCCGCGCAAGGCACTGCCACAACGCCGGACCATGATGCTGGTGCTGCAGCGCGCAGGAGAAATCCTGCTGGAGAAACGGCCGGCGACGGGCATCTGGGGCGGGATGTGGTCGTTTCCGGAAGAAGATGCCGATGCTGATGTGGTTAAAGCCTGTGCGCGGCGTTATGGCGCAGCCGTAATATTAAAAGAGTCCTTGCCGGTGATCGCGCACGGCTTCACGCATTTCAAACTCGATATCCTGCCGCAGCCGGCGACCGTGTCGGCATGGCCGCAGCGCGCGGAGGAGCCGGGCCGGTTGTGGATTACGCCGGACGATGCCTTGCGTGCGGCAGTGCCGACGCCCGTGCGCGATATCATCGAACAGTTGATCAGTGACCGCGGATGATCGAGGAGACAGTGGATGAGTGAACCGGTATCGATGAGCTGGAAGGACATCAATGCATGGCGCAAGGCGCAGCGCGAGCAGTGGATTGCCTGGCGTGTTGCGGTTCCCGAAGCACAGCGCTCAGCGTGGGGAGAACGGATGACCGCGCTGCTCCGCGCCCTGCTGCCGGCGCCGCAAAAAGCCGTGATCGGTTTCTGCTGGCCGTTCAAGGCCGAGTTCGACGCGCGTTTTGCAGTACATCACTGGCGCGGGCAGGGCGCGGTGGCCGCGTTGCCGGAAGTCACCGGCAAGGGCCAGCCCTTGCGCTTCAGCCAGTGGTGGCCGGGGGCGCCGATGCGGCGCGGGGTGTACGACATTCCGGTACCCGACGCCACGCCGGTGGTGCTCCCCGATATTGCCATCGTGCCGATGAATGCCTGCGATGGCCGCGGTTACCGGCTGGGTTATGGCGGCGGTTATTTTGACCGCACGCTGGCGGCACTGGAGCGGCGCGTGGTGGCGATCGGCGTGACCTACGACGCCTGCCGTGTGCCGGACATTTTTCCCCAGACGCACGACATCGCGATGGATTTCATCGTGACCGAAGCAGGGGTTTATGCCGGTGGCGGGGAAGCGCTGCAATTGCAGGACACGGCCGCCGCTGCAGCGCGGGTGCAGCAACTGTTGCGGCAGCGGGGTTTGCCGCGGAACAGTGCAAAGTGATTCAGTAACTAATTGTTTTTATTGATGTTTTCTATGATGCCGTGGGTCAGCAGCAGATCGTGCAGCTGCGCCAGCCGCGCTTCGGTATCGCTGAGTTCGAGCAGCGCCTGTTTCTGCTGCGCCGGGATCGGCAGGATTTCCGCCAGCCGGTAGCTGACCCATACCGGATCATCGAGTCGTATCGGGCCGGGCACGCTTTCCACGCCGGCGCGTTCAATCGCCAATCGCAGCACTTCCTGGCAGGCGCGATCCACAGTGTCGGGTTGTGTCGGTTCGGGCAGGGCTTCGATGCGTGCGGTGATCAAACCGTTGCCGGCGACCGTGGTGTCGAGGACGCGAAAACGCGCACTGCCGCGCGCCAGCACCGCGAACAGATTGGGGTGGGGCACATCCCATTGCGCGATATGCGCCAGACAGCCGACGCCATGCGGGGCAGCAGGCTGGCCGACTTCATGACCTTCCCTGATCAGGCACACGCCGAAGGGTGTGTTGTCACGCAGGCAGGCCTTGGTCATGTCGACATAGCGCTGCTCGAACACCTTCAGCGGCAGCAGGCCGCCGGGAAACAGCACCGTGCCCAGCGGGAACAGTGGTATTTCAGTCGGTGTTGCGCTCATGCGCCAAGTTCGCGGTGTCGCGCCAGCGTGCGGGTGCGGGCGTGGAATTTTCCGGCGAGGGTCTCGACAAAAAATACCGAACGGTGGCGGCCGCCGGTGCAACCAATGGCGATCGTCAGGTAACTGCGATTGTCGCGTTCGAACGCGGGCAGCCAGTCGGTGATGAAGCGGTGGATGTCGTCGAGCATGCGCATCGCGTCGGGTGTTGCGCGGATGAACTCGGCCACCGGCGCGTCGCAGCCGGTCAGCGGGCGCAATCTGAGGTCGTAGTACGGATTGGGCAGGCAGCGCACGTCGAACACGAAGTCGGCGTCGAGCGGGATGCCGTGTTTGAAGCCGAAGGATTCGAACAGCAGCGTCAGCCCCGCCACAGGCAGTGCGGCAAAATCCTTGACCCAGTTGCGCAGGGTGTTGGGTGCCAGGTCGCTGGTGTCGATGTGATGCGCCATGTCCGAAATGCCGGCGACCAGTTCGCGCTCGCGCTCTATGCATTCGGGCAGGGTCAGCCCCAGCGGCGACAGCGGGTGGCGGCGGCGGGTTTCCGAATAACGCTTGATCAGGGTGTCGCGTTTGGCTTCGAGGAACATCACCCGTACATCGATGCCTGCCGCGCGCAGCCGCTCAACTTCCGCCGGCAGGCCGGCGACGGCGTTGCCGGTGCGGGCGTCGATGGTCAGTGCCACACGTTCATTGCCCGAGGCGCGCAGGTTCTCGACCAGCGGGCCGACCAGTTCCACCGGCAGGTTGTCGACGCAGTAATAACCCGCGTCTTCAAGGACGGCCAGCGCCACGCTTTTGCCCGAACCGGAGAGCCCGGTGATGAGGATCAGCTGCATCGGCGGCGGCGCGTCATTCGCCCGGTTCGTTCATCGAGCGCGCCTGGCGCTCGACGAATTCCCGTGTGCTGTCGATGCCGCGCATCTGCAGCACATGGCTGCGCACCGCAGCCTCGGTCAGCACCGCGAGATTGCGCCCGGCGGCGACGGGGATGGTCACTTTGTGGATGTCGACGCCCATCAGCGACTCGGTGCCGGGTTTCAGCGGCAGGCGTTCGAGGTGGGCGGCATCGGACCCCGATGTGGAAAGCGCGGGCCGTTCGAGATGCACGATCAGCTTGACGTTTTTGCGCGGACGCAGCGCCGCTTCGCCGAAGATGGTGCGGATGTTCAGCACGCCCAGCCCGCGCACTTCGAGGAAATCGCGCAACAGTCCCGGGCAGCGGCCTTCGATGCTTTCGGGACCGAGCCGGTAGAGTTCAACCACGTCGTCGGCGATCAGTCCGCTGCCGCGGCTGACCAGTTCCAGCGCCAGTTCGCTTTTGCCGACGCCTGAATCGCCGGTGATCAGCACACCGACGCCCAGCACGTCGAGGAACACGCCGTGGATGGTGGTGGATTCGGCGAGCGCACGCGCGAGGTGGGGGCGCATGATCCACATCAGCTCGACGCTGGGAATCGGCGATGAAAACAGCGGCGTGTGCGTGGATTCGGCAACCTCCGTCAGCGCCGCGGGCATGGATTTGGCGCCGGCGACGATGAAACAGGCCAGTTCGCGGATCGCGGTGCGCTCCAGCACCCTGCGGCATTCGGCCGGATCCAGGGCGTTGAGATAATTGACTTCCGAGTCGCCGAGCACCTGGATCAGGTTGGGGTGGATGAAGTTGAGGTGGCCGACGAGCCCCTTCGACGAATCCTTGGTCAATTCGCTGTCAATCCCCTTGTTGCCGCCGTCCCTGCCGGCGACCCAGGTGAGTTGCAGTTTCTCCCGTGTCTCTTCAAACAGCCGGGTTATGCTGACCTGCGGCATTGGGTTCCCATTGGGTGATCAACTGCTGCAGATCCGCCGGCGTGGCGGCACCGAGCAGGCGTTCGCGGAACGGCTTGTCGCAGAACATCTGCGCCAGTTCCGACAGGATCTGCAGGTGTTCATCGGTGGCGCGCTCCGGCACCAGCAGCACGAAAATGAGCTTGACGTTCTGGCCGTCGGGCGCATCGAAGGGCACGGCGCTCTGCACGCGGATCATTGCGCCGGTGGCGGCTTTTAATCCCTTGATGCGGCCGTGCGGGATGGCGACGCCCTGTCCGAGTCCGGTCGAGCCGAGTTTTTCGCGGGCAAACAGGCTGTCGAAAACAAGGTTGCGGGAAATGCTCTCATTGTTCTCGAGCAGCAGCCCGGCCTGCTCGAATACCCGCTTTTTGCTGGTCAGGTCGGCGTCGAGCAGGATGTTTGAGACGGGCAGCAGCTTGGCGATCAGGTTCATGGGTGTGTCGGCTGGTTTTACGAATTACGGCGGCAAATTACAGCTGCGGATCAAGCTGCGCGGCCCGGGGTTACTCGGCGTCTGTCGGCTGGTGTTTGATGGGCGCGGTGTCGTGGCGATGCGCGATGTTTTTGCCCTTGTGCTTGAGGATCGCGCGGTCAAGCTTGCCGACGAGGTGGTCGATGGCCACGTACATGTCTTCGCCGTGGGTTTCGCAGAAAATTTCCTTGCCGCTGAGATGTACCGTGGCTTCCACCGTATGCTGCAGTTTTTCAACGGTCATGATGACATTGATGTCGATGACATGGTCGAAGTGACCGGTGATTTTTTCCAGCTTGTGCGCGACGTGCTCGCGGATGGCTGGCGTGATCTGCAGGTGGTGTCCGGTGAGGTGCAGGTTCATGGCGTCTCCTTGTTAGAGGGTTTTCCTCAGATTCACCGGGAGGATCTGCATCGATTCCCGGTATTTTGCAATCGTCCGCCTCGCAACCACTATACCCTGCTGCCCGAGCAATTCCGAGATCTGGCCGTCGCTCAGCGGGGCGCGGGTGTTTTCGGCGTTGACCAGCTGCTTGATCAGGGCGCGGATGGCGGTGCTTGATGCCGAGCCGCCGGCTTCGGTGGCGACATGGCTGCCGAAAAAATACTTGAGTTCGAAAATGCCGCGCGGCGTGTGCATGAATTTCTGCGTGGTCACCCGCGACACCGTGGATTCGTGCAGGCTCAGCGTGTCGGCGATTTCGCGCAGCACCAGCGGCCGCATCGCGACCTCCCCGTGTTCGAGGAAGTTGCGCTGGCGGTCGACGATGGCCTGGGAGACGCGCAGGATGGTTTCGAAGCGCTGCTGCACGTTCTTGATCAGCCATTTGGCTTCCTGCAGCTGGGCGCTGATCTGCTGGGAATTGCCGCCGCGGTTGCGCTGCAGGATGTCGGCGTAGAGCCGGTTGACCTTCAGCTTCGGCATGGCGTCGGGGTTGAGCGCGGCGACCCACACGCCCTTGATTTTGCGTACGATCACGTCGGCGATGACAAAACGCGTTTCTTCGACGGAAAAATCACGCCCCGGTTTCGGATTGAGACTGACGATCAGTTTCTGCACCGTGCGCAGGCAGGCATCGTCGCATTTGAGCACGCGTTTCAGCCGCGCGAAATCCCGGGTGGCGAGGGCGTCGAGGTGGTTGCGCACGATTTCCAGGGCCTGGTCGCGACAAGGCGTGTCCGCGGGCAGGGCTGCGAGCTGCAGGCCGAGACATTCTGCGAGGCTGCGCGCGCCGATGCCGGTGGGTTCCATGTGCTGCAGGTGCTGCAGTGCGGTCGACAGTTCCTCCGGTTCCACCTCGAGCTCGGGCGGCAGCATGGCTGCAATTTCTTCGAGTGTCTGCGGCAGGTAACCGCCGTCATCCAGCGAATCGATCAGCATGCTGACGAGCTGCTTGTCGCGGTCGGAGAGATGCAGCAGGGACAGCTGCGCGGCGAGGTGGGCGCGCAGGCTGGCGGGCTGTTCGGCAAGCGGCGAAAAATCGTCGTCCTCGGTGTCACCGCTGCCGCCATAGGAGACGCCGTCCATCGCGTCGAAGGCGCCGGCATCCTCGCCGGGCGCGACAGCTTCGGCTTCGGGTGTTGCCGAGGATTCACCGGCGACGGTCTGTTCCGTACTGTCACGCGGCGGGGGTGGCGGTGGCTCCACGTCCTCCCGCTCGAGCAGGGGGTTGTCCTGCAGCAGCCTCTCGATTTCCTGGTTGAGCTCGAGCGTGGACAGCTGCAGCAATCGGATCGACTGCTGCAGTTGCGGCGTCAACGTCAGGTGTTGCGAGAGTCTGAGCTGTAGCGAATGTTTCATCGGGGTCCGGACAGGAGAGGCGCCGGGTTTGCGCGCGGGCGGTTATGCGCGCCCGGTCATTCTGAAGCGGCCGTCTCAGAGGCGGAAATGCTCACCGAGATAAACCTTTCTCACGCTCTCATTATAAACGATCTCGTCGGGCTTGCCGTAGGCGAGCACGGTGCCGTCATTGATGATGTAGGCGCGGTCGCAGATGCCCAGGGTTTCCCGCACGTTGTGGTCGGTGATCAGCACGCCGATGCCGCGCGCCCTCAGGAAACCGATGATTTTCTGGATTTCGATGACGGCGATCGGATCCACGCCGGCAAAGGGCTCGTCGAGCAGGATGAAGCGCGGTTCGGTGGCCAGTGCGCGGGCGATTTCGACCCGCCGCCGCTCGCCGCCGGAGAGGCTGATCGCCGGGTTGTTGCGCAGGTGCCCGACATGCAGGTCCTGCAGCAGGGAATCGAGGCGTGTTTCGATGGCGGCCTCGTCGGCGTGATAGAGCTCGAGAATCGCGCGGACATTGTCGGCGACCGACAAGCGGCGGAATATGGATGCTTCCTGCGGCAGGTAACTGAGGCCGAGACGGGCACGCTGGTGGATCGGCATATGCGTCAGCCGCATCTGGTCGAGATAAAGCTCACCGCCGTCCATCGCCACCAGCCCCACCATCATGTAGAAACAGGTGGTTTTTCCGGCGCCGTTGGGTCCCAGCAGGCCGATGACCTCACCGCTGCGCACTTCCAGTGAAACGTCCTTGACGACGGTGCGCGCGCGGTAGCGTTTGCTGAGCCGTTCCGCCTTCAGCAGGAACGTTCCCGGGACGGTGATGCCCGACGATGATTCGGTATTCGGTGATTGCAGCACGGTGTCCAGAAAAAGGCTCAGCTCGGCGGTGCCTGCAGTTCGCCGCGCGGCGTGGTGAGGGAGGTGTCGGGTTTGAGCGGTACCGGCGGCTGTGCAGCCGGCTTGTCCTTGGGTTTGGGCTGAATCACGGCGCGGACGCGGCCATCGGAGTTTTCCGCGGCAGCCGCCTTGGCACCGCCGCCGATGACCTGGAAAAATTCCGTTTTTGCATCGTAGGAGATGTAATTGCCGCGGACCTCGTCGCTGCCTTTTTTCATCGACGCACGGTTGAACATCTGCATCTTGTCGGCGCGGCTGTCGTATTCGATGCGCTCGGCCCAGCCCTCGATGTACTCGTCGTAGCCGTCGCGCTTCTGCTTGAAGTAGGCGAGATTGCCCCAGGTGACGCCCTCTTTGAAACCCTGGTTGTCCTGGCGCACTTCCATGCGGTCACCGCGGATGATCAGCGTGCCCTGCGTCAGTACGACCCTGCCTTCGAAGGTGGAGATCTGCTTGGTGTCGTCGACGGTCACGCGGTCAGCTTCGAGGTTGATCGGTTTTTCCCGATCGGCTTTTTCCGCAAGTGCGCTGCCGGTGGCCAGGGCCGCCAGTAAAAACGCGGCAACACCGGCGTGCAGCGATTGCCGCCGCCGGTTAACGGCGGGTTGCGCGGCTGGGGTCATGGTAGGTGCCTTTGAACTGCGAAAGGAACTTGACGGTACGGGTTTCACTGTTCAATTCTAAGCCAATCGCCCGGGCAACGGTATGGGCGTCGGTGACGGTCACCGGCCGGTCGGTGCGGGCGATATGGTCGTCCGGCGTGACATGGAGAAAACTGGTCTCCATCACCATCTCGCTGTGGTCGCCATAGGCGGCCCGGGTGGCCCGCACATCGGTTTCGAAATAAACATGCTCGCCGCCGCTGGATACCCTGGCGGTGCGCGAAGTGATGCTCATCGGTGCGCGGGCGGAGGCATTGCTGACAAAACGCGGTGATACCAGGTGCGTCGAGTCGTCATCCGGATAATGCGTCATGCGATCGGCATACAGCGTGTGTTTGACGTCACCGTTCGCATCCATGCGGTGGGCCACGATTTTTTCGGCGATATAGTCCGGGTCATGCCGTTCCGCGCCGTTGCCCCTTGTGCCCTCCTGCACCGCCTGGTCAAGCCAGAACGTCAGACCGGCCAGCACGGCAAGCAGCAACAGCGGGAAGAGATATGAGAAGCGCGTCGTCATGGCCTGGACAGGATCAATGCAATGCGCTCAGTCTGTGGCCCGGCCGAGGAAGCGGCGGGTTTGCGCAGTCAGCTCGCCGCGGCTGTGCAGCAGCATTTCACAGAATTCGCGCACGGCGCCGCGGCCGCCTGCGGCACGCGTCACGTAGCCGGCGTGGCGTTTCAGCAGTGCCGGCGCGTCGGCCACGGTCACGGCGAAGCCGCAGCGGCGGAATACCGGCAGGTCGACCAGGTCGTCGCCCATGAATGCGGCTTCCTCCGGGGCAATGGCGAGACGGGTGATCAATTCATCAAAGGCGATGCGTTTGTCGGCGACGCCTTGCTGCACGTGGCTGATGCCGAGATCCCCGGCGCGCAGCAGTACGCTGGGCGCACGCCGGCTGGTGATGATGGCGAGTTCGATGCCGGCGTCCTGCAGCAGTTTCATGCCCATGCCGTCGCGCACGTCAAAGGCTTTCATCGCGTCGCCGGTTTCCGAATAATAAAGCCGGCCGTCGGTCAGTACGCCGTCAACGTCGAATGCGACGAGCCGGATGCGCCGTGTTTTCTGGGGGGTGTCCAAAAAGCGGTCCAATGCGTGTTCTTCCGCCGCCCGTCGTCAGACCACTTTGCCGCGGAACAGGTCATGGATGTTCAGCGCGCCGAGCAGCCTGTTGCCGTCATCGACCACCAGCAGTTGGTTGATTTTGGCGCGTTCCATGATCTCGACGGCTTCCGCGGCCAGCCGCTCCGGGCCGATGGTGCGGGGGCTCGACGACATGATGTCGGTGATCGCCGTTTTGCGCAGATCCCGGCCTTTTTCAAGGGCGCGACGCAGATCACCGTCGGTAAAAACGCCTTTCACTGTCTGGCCGGCGTCAACCACTGCCGTCATGCCCATGCGGCCACGCGACATTTCGAGGAGGGCATCGGTCAGTGTTGCCGTGGTTGATATGCGCGGTGCATCGGGGCCGGAGCGCATCACATCGCGTACCAGCGTCAGCAGCCGGCGGCCGAGCGCGCCGCCGGGATGCGACAGCGCGAATTCGTCCTGGGTGAAACCGCGCGCGCGCATCAGCGCCACCGCGATGGCGTCACCCAGCGCCAGCGCGGCTGTGGTGCTGGCGGTGGGCGCGAGGTTCAACGGGCAGGCTTCCTGTGCTGCGCCGGCATAGAGGTGGACATCGGCTTCGCGGCCGAGGGTGGATTCGGCATTGCCGGTCAGCGCCAGCAGTTTCGCGCCCTGACGTTTGAGCACCGGGATCAGGGTCAGCAGTTCGGCGCTTTCGCCGGAGTTGGACAAGGCCAGGAACACATCATCGCGGGTGACCATGCCGAGGTCGCCGTGGCTGGCTTCGGCCGGATGCACAAAAAATGCCGGTGTTCCGGTGCTGGCGAAGGTCGAGGCGATTTTGCGCGCGATGTGGCCGGATTTGCCGATGCCGCTGACGACGACACGTCCCTTGCATTGCAGGATGATGCGGATCGCCTGTTCGAAGCCGGCATCGACCCGCGGAATGAGGTCGGTGATGGCCCGCGCCTCGATCGCGAGGACTTCCCGGGCAGCCGCAATCGCAGGGCTGGTTACAGGGCTGGCAGCGGTGCTGTCGGAGGGCATCTTCATCGCTGAAATTATAACAAAGGGAGGCCCCGGAACCCCGCGGGATGTTGCTTGCAATTCATTGAAGAAAAGGCAATATTCAGAGCGTCCGCGCCAATCCTGAAAAATGCAAAACTCCCTGCAACCGGTCCTAGTGCTGCTCGCTGCCGCCGTGCTGGTGGTGGTGGTGTTCCGTTTGCTGAAGTTGCCGCCCTTGCTGGGGTACCTGATTGTCGGCGTGCTGATCGGGCCGCATGCGCTGGGCTGGGTGACCTCGACCGAAGAGGTGCGCAACCTCGCCGAAATCGGTGTGGTGTTCCTGATGTTCAGCATCGGCCTCGAGTTCAGTCTGTCGCGCCTGGTGACCATGCGCCGCATCGTGTTCGGGCTGGGTGCGGCCCAGGTGCTGGTGACGCTGCTGCTGGTGCTGGGCGTGGCGGTTGCAGTGGGTGTTTCCTGGCAGGCCGGCATCGTGCTCGGTGGTGCACTGGCGATGTCGTCCACTGCGATCCTCGCCAAGCTGCTGGCGGAGCGTTTCGAGCTGAATTCCCCGCACGGCCGGCAGATCATCGGCGTCCTGCTGTTCCAGGACATCGCGGTGGTGCCGCTGCTGATCCTGATCCCGGCCCTGAGCGCGCCGCCGGAGGACCTGCTGCCCACGCTGGGTTTTGCCGTGGTCAAGGCCGCGGTGGTGCTGACGGTGCTGCTGTTTGTCGGCCAGCGCATGATGCGCGCCTGGTTCCATGTCGTCGCAGGCCAGAAATCCTCCGAATTGTTCGTGCTCAACGTGCTGCTGGTGACGCTCGGCGTGGCATACATGACGGAGATGGCGGGGCTGTCGCTCGCACTCGGCGCGTTTGTCGCCGGGGTGCTGATTTCTGAAACCGAATACCGCTACCAGGTCGAAGAAGACATCAAGCCCTTCCGCGATGTGCTGCTGGGTCTCTTTTTCGTAACCATCGGCATGCTGCTTGACGTGCGCGTGGTGGTCGACAATGCCTGGGTCAGCGTGTTGCTGGTGACGCTGGTGCTGGTGAAAACCGCGCTGATTTTCGGCCTGAGCCGCCTGTTCGGCGCATCCAGCGGTGTTGCGCTGCGCGCCGGGCTCGCGCTCGGTGCCTGCGGCGAATTCGGCTTCGTGATCCTGGCCCATGCCGCGAACAGCGGGCTGATGGCGCCGGATGTGCTGCAGCCGGTGCTGGCGGCAATGGTGCTGTCGATGCTGATCGCGCCCTTTGTCATCGAACGCAGCGAAGCGATTGTCCGCCGCTGGAGCGCGACCGAGTGGATGAGCCGCGCCATGCAATTGCACAACATCGCCGTGCAGTCGATGGCCACCAATGAGCATGTGCTGATCTGCGGTTACGGCCGCAGCGGACAGAACCTGGCGCGTTTTCTCGAGCGCGAAGCGGTGCCGTTCATCGCGCTCGACAACGACCCGCAGCGCATCCGCGAGGCGACCGCGGCGGGAGAGCGGGTGGTGTTCGGCGATGCCGCGCGCCGTGAAGTGCTGCTCGCAGCGGGGCTGGCGCGGGCGCGGGTGGTCATCGTCACCTACGCCGATACGCCGTCGGCGCTGCGTATCCTCGCGCTGGTGCAGGAGGCCAGGCCCGGACTGCCGATCGTCGTACGTACGCTCGACGACAGCGACGTGGAGAAACTGCGCAATGCCGGCGCCACCGAAGTCGTGGCCGACTTGATGGAGGCGAGCTTGATGCTGGCTTCAAGCACGCTGATGCTGGTCGGCGTGCCGCTGACCCGCGTGCTGCGCCGTATCCGCGAGACCCGCGAGCACCGTTATGAATTGTTCCGCGGTTTTTTTCGCGGCATTACCGACGATGCCGACAGCGATGACCAGGCGCTGCAGCCGCGCCTGCATTCGGTGCTGGTGACTGCCGGTGCAAAAGCCATAGGCCGCCAGTTGCTGGAGCTGGATCTGGCGCTGGCGGGCGTCGAAGTTACCGCCGTGCGGCGGCGTCATGTGCGCACCACCACGCCCGCGCCGGAGATGCGCATCGAGGAGGGTGATGTGGTGGTGCTGCTGGGATCGGAGACGGCGGTGGCGGCGGCGGAAATGAAATTGCTGCAGGGTTAGCGCGTCGGCCGGACACCATAAAAAAAGCCCGCGTGAGCGGGCTTTTTTATCATGCGTTGCGGTATCAGAATGTGCTGGTGCCGCCGCAGTTGGTGCTGCCGTTGGTCGCGTTCCAGGTGGCTGCCGTGGTGTTGCCGCTGGTGCAGGCCGGCGTGGTTGCCGAACCTTCGGTCGGCGCAGTGCCGCCGCCGGCATAAGCCGAGAACTGGAAGCCGCCGGTATAGGGGGCGCCATCGTCCACTTTGCGATCGACCTCGGCAATGATTTCCACCGGAATCTGCGGACCGGTTTTCAGGTTGTGGCGTGCGGCACCACCGCTGGTGATGCCATAGACACCGTCATAAATCAGCTGCATGCGCACGCCATACGGGTTGACCGGGGTGGTGGTCGTGGATTCAGTGGCGGCGCAGGTGTAGGTGCCGTTGATGAATCCGGCCTTGGAAATATGTTCCCAGGCCAGCACGTTTTCCTGGTTGGTGGTCTCGATGCGGCCATTGCCGTTGCCGTTGCCGTTGCCGCAGGCGGCGGTGGTGGCGACACCGGTGATGTTGGTGGTCGCCGCGGTGTAGTCGCCGGGCAGGGCGCGATAACGATCAAGAAAGCCGAAATAAGCGGCCTTGATGCCGTCCTGCGTGGAAATCAGGTTGCGCACGCGGGCGCTGGTGATCAGCTCCTGGCCCTTGAGCACGCCGCCCAGCAGCAGGCCGATGATGACCAGCACGATGGCGATCTCGATCAGCGTAAATCCTTGTTGGCGTTTCATTTTTTCCCCTCGCCGCCTACAGGCGGAAATTTTGGTGCAGCAAATGTTGCAAGGTCCGTACCACCAGGGTGATGGCGATCTGGGTAAATGGGGTCGCATGGTGGATGCGGTCCGGCTCAGCTGATTTTATATAAGTTATTGATTTTATTGAATAATTAAAATATTTCCGGTTCGTATAAATCCCGGGGCGAGAATGGCTTCAGTTACCGGAATCCTGGTTCGGGGTCTCGATGTCGAAATTTCGACGCCGCTGACGGTTTTCCGGCATTTTCAAGCGCCTGCAGCCGTTCGGTGAGGAAATTGAGTTCGCTCGGGTCGGTGACTTCGCCGCCGGCGAGCAGCCCGCCCAGCAGCACTCTGGCGCTGTCGGTTTCGCCCATGTCTTCCAGAATGAAAATCTGCATCTGCCGCGCCCAGCCGGAGGCACGCCCGGCGTGGCGGGTGATGTCCGCCGCATAACGCAGCGCCAGCGGCTGATCACGGAGACGGTGTTTGGCCATGATCGCGCAGTGGGCGAGCCAGCGCCAGCGTGCGTCGGGGGCTGCGAGGAATCGGGCATGCACGAATTCGCACATCGCGCGCTGTTTGGCGGCGTCGGGGACCTGGCCATAGAGCTGGGACGCCATCATCAGTGCATAACCGCTGTGCGGATCAAGATGCAATGCGGCATCCAGCCACGCGGTAACGCGTTCGTAATCGAGATCCCGGAACGGGATGCTGATGCCGGGCTGGTTGTCGAAGGCCTGCAGGTAGAGCAGCAGCATTTGCGCGGCGGCGACGGGTTCGCCGAAACTCGCGGCGCGCAGTCCCTTGATATCGGGTGCCGGAGGCAGGGCTTCGGCACGCGCTGCCGGCGCCGGCTGCAGGCTGTGCCAGAACAGCTGCAGCGCAAACGCGACCACGAGCAGGGCGGCGAAGACCGGCGGCACGGCACGCAGCGTCCGCTCATCGGTCAGGCCCGCCAGTTTCAGCAATTACAGGCTCCGGCGATAAAAATCGAACAGCGTCGCCGCCGCCAGCAGCCCGGTGTAGATCACGCCCTGGATGACGATCGCGAGCAGGACGGAGGCATCGGGTGCGGCATTGACCAGCCAGGCGGTGTCGGTCCAGCGGTCGAGCGCCGGCATCAGATAACCCAGCCCTTCCACCAGTCCGCGGGTAACCTGATGCGACAGCGTATCCTGCCCTGCCACCGGGTTGGCGCTCATCAGCCGCATCGCGGTCAGGCTGCGCGCGAGCAGGTAAAAGGCTGCGACAAAACCCGCTGCGGGCAGCAACTGGCTGAAGGTGACGATGCAGAACAGCGACAGCGCGCTGATCAGTGCCAGCTCGATCGCCAGCGAGACCGTCCACATCCCTGCCGCAGTTGGCGGCGCCAGTGCCCACAGCGGCAGCGACAGCAGCACGGCGATGGCGCAGGCAGTCAGCGTGAATCCGGCGAGCTTCCCGCAGATATAATGCGAGCGGGGTACGTCGAGGGCGAGTAATACTTCAAGTCCTTTGTCATTGAATTCGCGGCTGATGCTCGCCAGCACATAGAGGCTGGCAATAAACACTGCGCACAGCCGTGCCGCAGCAGCGTAAAAACCGGTCTGGAAACGGACGGTTTCGGTGACGGCGAGTTCGCGAACGAACAGGCTGGCGCCAAGCAGGATGGCAAGCGTCAACAGCGCGGTCACCGGGACGCGGGTGCGGATGGCTTCGAGAGCGGTGTATTTGCCGATGGTGGCGATGTGCACGGGCAGAACCATTTTTCAACTGACGGAACAGTATAGCTAATTAGCTAATCACGATGCCCGACGAACTGCTCAATCCAGCGAATCCTCCCGAAAACATGCCGGCCGCATCAGTGGTGCCGCCGCGACACCGGAATCTGCTGCTGGCGGGCATGCTGCTGACGCTGCACGGCGCGATTGCCTGGGGCACGGGAGAGTGGTGGGCGCGCAGCCTGCTGCTGGCGCATTTCGGCCTGTTCCTGATCTGGCAGCCGGTATGGCGCGGCGAGCGGCAGATTCCGCTGACGCGCGCCTTGCTGGTGCTTTGCCTGGGTGTTTTTTTTGCGGTTTCCGGCAACTGGTGGCTGGTCGCGACCTGGATGGCGGTGTTATTCGGCCTGATTGGCGGCGGCGTACCCGGAACGGTGGGCCGCAGCGAGCGCCTGGTATCGATTCTGGCCGCGATCTATCTGGTGACGATGCTGCTGATGTGGGTGGTGCCCCAGTTATTCACAAGCTATGACAGCGATCTCGGGGTCAGCGGTTTTGTACGTTATGGCCTGCCGCTGCTGCCGCTGGTGATCCTGGCCATTCCCGAGAGCGGGCGCAGGACGGACGCTCCGGTGATCGTTGACTTGTTTTACAGCGTGGTGCTGTTCCTGCTGGTGGCGGCACTGGTGCTGGGCAGCTTTGTCATCCAGGTCGTATCGCAGGGGCAGTACCTGCTGGGCCTGGCGCAGGCGCTGATGGTCATTTCGCTGCTGCTGGTGGGATTGTCGTGGCTGTGGAATCCGCGCGGCGAATTCGGCGGCATCGGCACCCTGCTGTCGCGTTACCTGCTGGGCATGGGATTGCCGTTCGAACAGCGCATGCGGCGCCTTGCTGAACTGGCGCAGACGGAAACCCGGCCTGAACAGTTTTTGCGTGGTGCCTTGATCGATATGCTGGAGCTGCCCTGGGTCACCGGCTTTGGCTGGACGTCGGCATGGTCTTCCGGCACGGTCGGCAGGGAAGCTGCGCATGCCGAGCAATACGAGACCGACAGCCTGCGCGTCACCGTCTATGCGCCGCGGCCGTTTTCGCCGGCGGTGCTGTTGCACCTGAAGCTGCTGATGCAGATGGTGGGCCACTTTTACGAAGCCCAGCGCCGAGAGCAACTGCGCCGGCAATCCGCCTATACCCAGGCAATCTACGAAACCGGCGCGCGGCTGACCCATGACGTCAAGAACCTGCTGCAGTCGCTGCATTCGATCTGCGCGGCGGCGGAAATGCGCGGCGTCGATGACGACACCGCTTTTCGTGCGCTGGTGCAGCGGCAGCTGCCGCAGATCGCGCAGCGGCTGGGCAGCGCACTCGACAAACTGAAATCGCCGGCGACCAGTGCCGTGAATGAGATCGATGCGGTGATCTGGTGGCAGGGACTGCAGGCGCGTTATGCCGGCAGCGTACTCAGGTTTCGTGAAGGGGGTGCCTTGACCGGCATGCGCCTGCCGGCGGAGTTGTTTGACAGCACCGCGGCGACGCTGATCGAAAACGCCCTCTACAAAACCGCCCAGGATGATGAGTTGCAGGTCACGCTGACGCTGTCGCCCGGGCCGCGTTTGCGGATCTGTGATACCGGGGTGCCGGTGGCGCCGGCCATCGTCGATCAGATCCTGGCCGCACCCGTGGCTTCGGAAAGCGGTCTCGGCGTGGGCCTGTTCCAGGCCGCGAAGTTTGCCGAGCAGTCCGGTTATGTCCTGGCGCTGGCGGACAACCGGCGGGGGAATGTGTGTTTTGAACTGGCGCGCCGCGGTTAAGGCAGTTTTCCGGCGGTGACCATGCGGTTGAACAGCGTATAAAGCGGCAGCCACAACACGACGTCATCAAACTCGCCCGCAGTTGAGCCGATGCCCGAGGGAACGTGGCTGACAAAGCTGCGGTCGCCGTCTGTATTTTCCAGTTCATCGGCACTGGTCGGTGCGGCGTAAACCGTGCCGGTGGCGCTGTTGGTGGCGCCGTAGCCGTTTTTGCCGTGTGATACCAGGACAGCGACGGCTGACGCAGTGAGGTCGGTGGTGCAGGCGGCCGCCTGACAGACCTGGACGTTGGCCGTTGTCGTGCCCAGCGTAAAAAAAGTGCGTCGGGCATATTCTTCGCGCACGGCATAACGGAAGCGGTTGCCCCAGGCATCCGCACTGGCCAATCCCAGCGTCTGCCAAGGCAGGTTGCCGTGGGCGATGTTGCTGGTGATGCTGGCGCACACGCTGCCACTGACGTTTTCCGCGCCGTCGTTATCGGTGTCCGGGCAAGGCAGGTAGCCGTTGGCGATGGCGAAGCCGAGCAGCGCGTCACGGGCGCCTTCCATGGTTTTTTCAGTTTCTGAAATCTGGCGCTGCTCGACCTGCGTGGCCAGTGGCACCAGGATGCTGCCGAGCAACAGCACCAGCACGAACATGGCAATCGCCAGTTCCAGCAGGGAAAAACCTGATTGGCGTATGTGCATGGCTCAGGGTGAAACGATGGTCATGCGGTCATTGCCAGCAACCGGCGTTATATAAATCGTGTCGCTGTCGCCGTTTTCGGTGTCATCCAGGCATTGCGATACCAGGGAGCAGGGACGGCTCTGGCCATTGGGTATGCCCTGGCGGATCAGCAGGGCCCGGATGTTGGTCTGGGCATCCACCGTCAGGTAACTGCCGCCGCCGCCGCAAATGGTGCCCGGATTGGTGACACATTTTTGTGCCGGCGCGTAGTGGATCACGTAGTCCCAGTAATTATCCCAGAACCATGTTGGCCAGCTTGTCGTCCAGGCGCCGAACGCAGCACCGTTGCCCGAAGGCAGGCAGCTGCTGCCGTAGTACGGTACACGGCCACCGCTGAACGTGCGGCATGACGCGCCGCCCAGATACTGGTCGGCGTACGGGAAACGTCCGGTAATGCTGAAATAATTCAGCAGTTTTTCCTGGGCGAGTCGCGATACACGCAGTTCCAGCGGCGGGAAAAACGCACGCGGCGTGATCCACAGCAGGCGGTCATTGAAGTCGCTGGCCTCGGGCGAATTGACAAAGGTGGTGTTGCCGTCGGCGTTGCCGAGTTCGAGAAAGTTGGCGACGTTGAATGTGGTAACGCTGCGATCCTGGTTTCCGATGGGAGCGCCGGGTGCGAATACGATGGCGATGGCATTTTCACCAGCCACACTGAATTCACCGGAGATATCTGAGTTAATAATGCCGGAAGGATACGAGAGGCGCGGATTGTTTTTAAAAACATTTGAAACTGCATAAATCAACGGCGCCCCGCTGCCGTCGCGCAAATCGGGAAGCCCCAGCGTTTTCCACGGCAAGTAGCCGACGCGCAGTGCTGATGTGCTACAGGATCCCGCTATCCCGGTGCTGAAATCGGTTGCCGGGCAGGGCAGGTCGCCCGGGCGCGCGGAATCGGAAACACTCACGGCAAAAGCCATCAGGGCTTCGCGCGCGGTTGCCAGCGCCTTGGCCGTTTTTTCGGCTGAGGCGAGACTGGCGTTTGTCGAAGGAGCGGCAGTGACGATCATCGAGGCCGCGATCAGTCCGATCATCAATACCAGTATCAGAAACGCCGCACCACGCTGGCGCCTGAGCCCGGAAGACCATGGCAGGTGTCGGTATCGCATGGCGTACTCTCAGGGCCTGCCCGGGCCCTTGTTGTCGGCGGGGGCTGCTGCATCGCCGCCCTGGAGGCGGGGCGCGACTGCTCCGCCGGGTTCGGCCGGGGGCTTTTCTGTTGCAGGCGGCTTGGCCTTGGCCACGGGCGCTGCGCGCTGCGCGACATAGTTCTCGTCAACCTTGCCGGAAAACAGTTCCGCGGTTTGCCCCACCTTCAATTGCAGTTGCGCGGTGCCAGTGGCCTGGGTCTGCAGCAGGATCTGGCCGTTGCGCTCGACCCGTCCGACTATGGATTGTTTGAGACGCAGTGCGGCGTCTGTCAGGACTTCGTTGTTGACCCAGATCGTGGTTTTGCCATCGCTGCTGCGCACGATGCCGTTGTAGGTAACATTTTCCGGGATCGGTTCGTCGCGCACCTGCGTAGCCACCGCTTTCTGGGTGCGCAGCAGGTCGAGTTGAGCACGCTGTTCGGGCGTAAAGAAAATGCGCCCGATCGGCACCGGATCGGCCGCCTGCGCAATTTGCGTGAGTGCCAGCAACAGCAGTGCCGTGAACCCTTTCATGGGCGTTCTCCGGGTGGTGCGTCGGGAGTCGCGGTGATCCACGCCAACTGGCAGCTGGCCGTGATGTTGGGCTGGTAACGCACGGCGCCAGTGGCTTCGGTGCGGCGCAGGGTGCACTGGTCGAGGTGGAACAGCCCGGTGTTCTGCTGCCGCAGCGCTTCAAAAAACCGCAGCAGGTCAAGTTCATGCAGCAGCCGGAATTCCAGTTTCATGACTGATTGTCGCAGGGCGATCGGTCCCGGATTGAGTTCGGCGGCGTAAGGGTAAGCTTGTTGCGCCTCAATGCCGTAATTGACGCCGAACAGGTCGGTGCGCTCATTGGCTGCGCGCAGTGCGTCGAGCCAGTTGATACGCTGCTCTTCGCCGATGAAGCCGGATTGCTGCAACTGATTATATTTGGCCACGTACTGGACGATGATCGATTTTTCATCACCGGAACGCTGCATCCGGCTTTGTGCCTCACGCAGCTGGGCCTGCTGCTGTACCAGTGTGGCTTGCGCCTGTTGCCGCAGCAGGTTGGTGTAATAAATGGCACCGGCGGCCGCAATCAGCACCGCCACCAGCAGGATCAGCGGCCCGCGCAGGGCCTTGAGTTGTTCGGCGTTCATGATGGTTGTTTGAGCACCAGAATCAGCTTGAACTCGGCCGCCCCCGCCTGTGCCGGATTGTCGGCGGTATTGCCGGAAAGCGTGAGCGTCGGGCTGGCGTTGAGCGGTAATTGCACGATGCGCACAGTCTCCACGCCGGGGTCGGCGCGCAGCCGTTCCGCCAGAGCATTGATGGCGGTGATGGCGCGGCGGAAGTCACCTTTGAAATCGCGCACCTGCCCGGCGATGAGCCCGCTTTGTTTGCGGGCGCCGGTGGTGACGGCACCGGAAGCTGGCGGTTTCGGCGGCGCCCGTCCGGATCCGGCGGTTACCGCGCCGGTATCGAATTCCGTGGTGCTGTTCTGCCAGCTGAGTTCGACCAGGGCGATTTCGGGGCTGGGTGCCAGCGCCCGGCTGATCACCTGCAAAAAACGTTCGGGTGTGATCGCGGATGCCCGCAGTGTTTCGGCCAGTTCGGTCGCACGCTTGAGATTGTCTGCGGTGGTCGGCGCCGCAGGAAATTGTTTGGTGGCTTCCTGGTAATCGGCGTTGATCCGCGCAGTTCTTTGCGCGGCGGCGGCAGTTTCATCGCTGATCAGGAACTGCTGGAACAGGTTGAATCCGGACCAGGCGATGCCGATCGCTGCTGCGATGGCGCTGGCCGCGAACAACTGGCGACGGGACTGATAACGTTTGTAATCCGCGGTTACCGTCGCGGATGCCAGGTTGTTTTCCGGAACGGTTGCGCCGAGCAGTTGCATATAGATTGTGGCCGGCGATGTTTCGATCAGGATCGGATCAAGCTTCAGGCGGGTGGCGATGTCGCCCCGGCCGAGGCGGGTGCAGTGCAGGCTGGGATTGTCTTCGCCGATGAGCTTGGTGGCCTCGCCAAGCCGGTCGGCATGATCCAGCAGGACGACGGTGACCGGCTCGTCGAGCGTCGCTGCGCGCAGCGCGTGCAGGTAGAGCCGCGTATTGGAAATTTCGTCGATGATGGCGCGGCTCTGCGTGGCATCGCCGCGGCTCAGGCGGCTCAGGCGGAATGCGCCTTCGCGGAAAAAGGTCAGCCGGATGCCGGCAGGGTGGGCGGCCACCAGCAGAAGGTTGTCGGACTTGCTGTGGGTCGCGTCGATCAGCCCCGACATGACCATCGGCAACAGGTAAATGCCGCCAACGGGCAGGCTGGTCTCCACCAGTGCCGTCAGCCACGGCGTGACGATTTCCGGATTGGTCAGTGCCGAGAACAGGAAGCGGTCATCGCGGCGCTTGGCACCATCCCGCCCGATCAGCGAGGCTGCGCAGTAGGGGGACGAGCGGTAATACTGGCGCAGCTTGCGTTCGACCATCTGCGCGCGGTCGGAGCCCGAAGCGTGGGGCAGGGTTTCGAAGCGGTAATCTTCTTCAACTGCATCAACAATCATGAATGCCGGTGTGCCTGCGGAGACTGCGGCGTAGTCGCGGAATCCGGCGATGCCGGTTTCGTCGTTGGCGAAAACTTCGACGTCGTGCAGCCGCCCGCCTTTCCAGCGCGCCGCGGTCGCGCCGTTTACCGAGATGCAGAGCAGGAGTTTGTTGGCCATGATGGGGATTTGGAGGGGTGCCCCGAGGCTAGAATTTCAGTTTGCCGAGAATATCATAGACGGGACCGAGCACCGCCCAGATCACGAAGGCGATCATTCCACCGAGAATCAGCGTCAGCGCCGGACCGAGCATTTTCATGCCCTTGTCCACGGAATCCTTGACGTCGCGGTTGTAGAAATAAGTGACGTTGGCCAAGGCCACGTCCAGTCCGCCAGTGGCTTCGCCGACGCGCAGCATGCGGATCACCAGCGGCGGGAACAGGCCGAGGTTGTTGAAAGATTCCGTCATGCCGTCGCCGGCGGCGATCTGCTGCACGGCGCGGTTCAGGCCGTCGGCGACCACACGATTGCCGACGACCTCCTCGCTGATGCGGATGGCATCGAGCACGGTAATCCCGGAGCGGTACATCAGGCCGAATACATTGGCGAACCGGGAGAGGATGATTTTCTGGATGATCGGGCCGACGATGGGCAACCGCAGTTTGGCGTAGTCCCACAGGTAGGCAGCTTTGCTCGAGCGGCGGACGGTGACCACCAGCGTGATCACGGCAATCACCGGCAGCAGCAGGATCGGCAGCCAGAAATCCTTCGCAATACCCGACACCGCGAGCAATGCACGCGTCTGCATCGGCAGTTCCATGCCCATGGATTTGAACAACTGTGCGATCTGCGGAACCAGGAAGATCAGCAGCGCCCCCATCACCGCGAGCACCACCACCAGTGTCAGCGCCGGGTACATCAAGAGCCGCCGCGTCTGCGAAATCAGCTCGTCCTGCCAGCGGGTGGTGTCGGCGAGGTTCTTGAACACTTCCGGCAGTTGTCCGGACTGCTCGCCGGCGCGGATCAGGCTGACGAACACACGATCGAAGACGTCGGGATGTGTCGCCATGCACTGCGAGAGTACATTCCCGGCCTCCATGTCCTCGGTCATGATGGTCAGCACTTCGCGGAAACGCGGTGAATCGATGGTGTCGCGCATGTCGCGCAGGCCGTCGAGAATCGGAATGCCGGAGCGAACCATCTGCTCCATGTCGAAGCAGAAATTGACCAGATCCTGCCGGGTCACGGCACCGCCTGCGGCCAGCGTGGTCGAGGTCTGCCGGTCCACCTGCTTGCAGGTGATCAGGTCCAGCCCCATGCGGCGCAGACGCAGTTCGAGATCGACTTCGTTGACCGCGTCGAGTCCGCCCCGCGCGGGCTGGCCGGTTTTGTCGATCGCCTTGTACTGGAATGAGGGCACGGATCAGCGGTTCAGGGGCAATGGTGCAGTCGCGGCAGGCGGCTCGTCATTGGCGCAGACGTCCGGTGAGATCGACGGAGCGCGCGACTTCGGCGAGGCTGGTGCTGCCGTCAATCACCCGGCCGATGCCTTCCTCGGCGAGCGAACGGAAGCCTTTGGAGACGGCTTCGGCGCGCAGTTCCTTGGCCGTGGCGCGGCGCGCCACCAGTTCGTCCATTTCCCCGTCCATCACCAGCAGTTCCATGATCGGGGTGCGGCCGCGGTAACCCTTGTTCGAGCATTGCTTGCAGCCCACCGGGCGGTAGAGGAATGACGCTGAGTCCGCGGCCACGCCGAGCAGGGCGCGTTCTTCCTGCGATGGCGCGTAGGCTTCCTTGCAGTGGGTGCAGAGCAGGCGCACCAGGCGCTGCGCGATGATGCCGATGATGTTGCCGGCCATGATGTCCGGTTGCACGCCGATGTCGAGCAGCCGGGGAAATGCGCCCAGCGCCGAATTGGTGTGCAGCGTGGTGAACACCTGGTGGCCGGTCATCGCGGCGCGGAAGGCCATTTCGGCGGTTTCGCGGTCGCGCACTTCGCCGACCAGGATGATGTCGGGATCCTGGCGCATGATCGAACGGATGCCGTTGGCGAAATCCATGCGCGCCACTTCATTGACCGAAGTCTGGCGCATCAGGGTCAGCGGGTATTCGACCGGATCCTCCAGCGTCATGATGTTGACGGTTTCATCATTGACCTGGGCCAGAAGCGAATACAGCGTGGTGGTTTTGCCGCTGCCGGTGGGGCCGGTGACGACGAGGATGCCTTCCGGCCGCGCCAGCATCATTTCCAGCTTTGCCATGGTTTCGGCGGGCAGGTTCATGCGGTCGAGGTTGACGATGGATTTTTCGCGGTCGAGCACGCGCAGCACGATGTTTTCGCCATAGATCGTCGGCTGGGTGGAAACGCGGAAATCGATCGGCCTGCCGTTCAAGGTCAGTGACAGCCGGCCGTCCTGCGGCGCGCGGGTTTCCGCGATGTTCATTTCGCTGACCACCTTCACGCGCACGGTAATTCCGGGCATGTAGGTCTTGTGCAGGCTGCGCACCGTTTCCAGCACGCCGTCGATGCGATAGCGGATGCGCAGGAAGGCGTACTCCGGTTCGAAGTGGATGTCGGAGGCGCCGCGTTTGACGGCGTCGACCAGGATGGCATTGACCAGCCGCACCATCGGCTGGGTGTATTCGTCGCCGCCGGCCTGCAGGCTTTCGTAGTCGATTTCACCGGTTTCGATCTCGGTCAGGATGCCATCGACCGACAGTTCGTGGCCGTAGAACAGGTCGATGTAGTCGCCGAGCTGGGCTTCCGCGGCGAGCTGCGCCTTGAGCTCCACCTGGGGCCCCAGCAGCGCGCGCAGCTGGTCGAGTGCGACGACGTTGAAAATTTCCGTCGTGGCGATGGTCAGCACCTGGTCGGCGGGATCGTAGGCGATCGGCAACACATGGTTGCGGCGCGCGAAATCCTCGGGCACCAGGCTCAGGGCTTCCGAGTCGCCGACGACCTGGGCGAGGTCGATCGATTCCTGGCCGATGGTCCGCGCCATGATGTCGCGGATCGCGGTTTCGGTGACGAAGCCGAGCCTGACCAGCAGGCGGCCGAGCGGGATGTTGCTGTTGCGCTGCTCGGCGAGCACGATCGCGAGCTGATCCTTGGTGATCAGCCCCTGCTGCACCAGCAGTTCACCCAGCCGCAGTTTCTTCCGTTGTTCGGCCATCGCGGTAGCGCCCGGGCCCGTTATTGCGGCTGCGCGGCGAGTTGACGGATACGATCCTGGGCCTGGGCCAGGTTGAAGCCGACGCGGCCTTTGCTTTTGGCCTGCTCGACCGCGCGCTGGTAGAAGCCGGTGGCCAGCCTGGGCTGGCCGATGTGTTCGAGCCCGACCGCGAGATTGTAGGCGTAGTCGGGATTGGCCGGTTCCATCTGATGTGCCTGGAAATAGGCCTGCTGCGCCTCGGCCCAGCGCGACTGGTCGCCGTAGAGATTGCCCAGCGTGAAATAAAGCGAGGCCAGCGGTTCACGCGCGATCAGCTGCTTCAGCTTGGATTCTGCGGCCGCCGGATCGGCGCGCCCCATCATCGCAATCAGCCCGGTCTGCGCATAGGCATTGCGCGGTTCCAGATCGAGTACGTTGAAATACAGCCGGCTGGCTTCCTCCCGGCGGCCCTCCTGCATCGCAATGGCTGCCAGGCCAAGCTGGGCATTGATGTTGCGCGGGTCGCTGCGTGCGGCGTCGGTGTAGAGCTGGCGTGCGGCATCCAGCTTGCCCGACTGGCATAGGCCTGGCCCAGCTGCGGATTGAGCTGGGGCTCGGCGGCGCCGGCGCTGACCTTGATGCTGTTGCGCGGTGTTTCCGTACTGCTGCGGGCCTGGACCGGTTCTGCCGGTGCGGGCGGGCGTACCGGCGGCTGTTCCGCCGGGCGGTTTTGTGCGCCGGACGGTTCGGCGGGGGCGATGACGCTGCCGGTTGCAATCGGTGTTTGTGCGGCAGCGGGGGCCTGTGCCAGGGGCGTCAGCGGTTTCGCCGCCGGCGGCGGCTGGCGGATGAACATGCCGGGATTGGTGATCTGCAGGTAAACGTACACCGCGAAACCCAGCGCCACGACACCCGCCAGCAGACCGATCGCCATTGCCGGGCGGATGCGCAGCCCGGGAGATGCTGCCGCGGGAGCAGTACGCGTGGTCGCCTGCATCACGGTCGCGGCACGCGCCTGATTGCGCTCGTTGCGGTTTTTTGCGCCGCGCGGCGCCACGGGTTCCGCCGGCGCCGGCGCGGCGGGTGCGTCGGCCTGCAGCGGCTCCAGCGACAATTCCGTCATCGGTGCAGCGGCGGCAGGTGCGGGAGCGGCGGCGACGGTTGCCGCCGGCTGCTGTTCACCCCGGTCCTTGGCGGCCTTTTCCAAGGCCTTCATCAACAGGCTCATCGGGCAGGCTTGGGCGCGGGTGCGGGTGTGGAATCGGCTTGGGGCAGGAAGCGCTGGAAGAATTTCAGTTCGTCACTTTCCAGCGAGGGGTTGGGCACTACGGTCGGACGCAGGAAAATGACCAGTTCACTTTTGCTGACGCGTTCGTCACGGAAGCGGAGCAGTTCCCCGGCGTCCCCCAGTTTGTCGGCCCCCGGGATCTGTTCGCGATTGCGCTGGACATTGTCCTGCATCAGGCCGCCCAGAATGATGGTCTGGTTGTTGCCGATCTGCAGCACCGATTCCATTTCCCGGACCTGGATTTCAGGAACCGGATTGGCGACGCAGTTCTGCCGGTTGACATCACACAGGCTGGGATTCGGGTCGTTCTTGAAGCGCAGCAGGCGGGAGATGGTGGGGCGCACTGTCAGCAACACCCGACCGTCATCGTTGATCTGCGGGGTTACGCCCATCACCACGCCGAGCGCCACGGTTTTTGCGGTGGTGTTGAAGGTGGTCGAGGCCACACCCTGCGTGGTGTTGGATTGCGCCTGGATTTCAAAATAGACCAGGTTGTCCACGGCTTTGAGCAGCGCGGTCTGGTTGTTCAGGACCATCAGTTTCGGGCTGGACAGCACCCGGGTGTTGCCGAATTCCTGCAGCAGTTTTACGGTGGCGCTGAAGTTGCCGACGTCGGAGTTCGGATTGGTGTAGCCGACCTGGAAAAAATTGTTGCCGAGCTGGGTGAGGCCGGTGCCGAATCCGCGCAGCAGCTGCTGGCTGAAAGAGAGTCCGCCGCTCACGGGCAGGCGGCTCCAGTCGATGCCGCCCTGGTAGTTGTCCGACAGGGTGACTTCCACGATGGTGGCTTCAATCAGCACCTGGCGTTGCGCGCCGCGCTCGACCTGGGTCAGGTAATCCTGGATCAGCTGATGCTGTTTTTCGTTGCCGTTGATGGTGATGGTGCCCGCCACCGGGTTGACGATGACGTCATCGGGGAGCAGGGATGCGGTGGCAGTGTTGGTTTGGCCGGTTCCCAGCGATGCCAGTGAATTGGCCAGTGCGGGAGCGGACTGGCCGGCCTTGCTCGCGGCGTCCATCTGCTTGGTGCGCATTTCCTGTTCCTGCTTGATGAGCTCAAGCCGGCCCTGCCGGGCTTCCGCCGACTGGCTTTGCTGCAGCGATGAATTCAGGATGGAGCGCACCGATTGTTCCAGCAGCTTCCAGAAATCGGAGTTGGAGGTGGTGGTGACCACGGTGCTAGAGGTGTTGCCGCCGGTTGCCGCCGAGCCGCCCTGACCGCCCTGCCCGGTGCTGGCCAGCTGGCCGGATGCGCCGGTCGTGGACGTGGTGTTGCGCTGAATGTTGACGTAATTCACGCGATAGGTCTTGATGTACGGCGAATCCGGCGAGGCAATGATGGTGTTGCCATCAATCCGGTAGCGCAGGTCGACCTGTTTCGAGACCCGGTCCAGGATGGCTTCCAGGGTTTCGTTGATCGCGTTCAGGCTGACCCGCCCGCTGATGCCGGGGTGGATGTCGATATTGCGTTTGGTGTCGCGCGCCAGCGCCAGCAGCAGTTCCTTCACCGGCACTTCATGCACGACCACGCTGTAGGTCTGCGGTTTGACCTGCGCGACGGGCGGCGGCACCAGCGTCGACACGCGCGCCGGCGGCGGTATCTCGGGCGCGGTCGCGGGTTTTGCGGCAGACGCCGCAATATGTCCTTCGGATTGCGCAACGTTGGGACGGAACTGGGCGCAGCCTGCGGCAAACAGCACCGCGCCGCAGGCGACCGCAAGGGCGGCTGCGCGGCTGCACTTCCCGGTTTCCTGCCGGCGAGCCTGCGCGATGGCCTGCCTCGGGTCGGACGACCGCTCGGACATTTTTTGCTTTCTCCCCTGACTCACGGGTGGTTGTGCTTGTCTCGCCAACATCAAATCGCAGACATCAACAGGCGCTCGCAGTCACGATGCTTTCTGGTCCCGGACTTCCGCTTTGATCCCCTGCACGGTGCGCAGCAGCGGCCGGTAAGCTTTGAGGAATGGCGGTAATTTTGCCATGGCCTCACGGGCTTCACTCTGGCTGTCGAAACTGCCCCAGACCACGGTCAGTGCCGGCGCACCTTTAGCGACCGTACGATACACAAAAAGACTATTAATTTCAATGATGTTAGAGAGGAATTTGAGATGTTGGTTAAGCTGTTGGTCGTCGCTCGATCCGAGCAACTGGATGGTGTAAGTCTGCGGCTTGGCTTCCGCCAGCCAGGCCGTGGTGGCGGCCAGCCGGTTTTCGAGCAGCAGCGCGCTGTTGCCGGCGGGCGCCGCTGTGTTTGGCGCCGGCGCAGCGGCTGCAGGTGTCGCGGCAGCGGCAACAGGTGTTGACGTGACGCTGGGCGTTGCTGCGGGCACTGCCGCGGTTTTTTCATAAGTATTTGTTTTTATTGAATTTTTTTCAGTTTCACCGGGGGCGACCGGGGTTGCCGGAATCGCCGCCGCCGGGGGCGCAGGGGCGGTGGTGGGAGCCGCTGCGCTTAGGGCAGATTCGGGGGCACCGGGTTTGTTGCCGGCGCCCAATACCGCGTACAGCGCCGCACCCGCGGCCATCCCCACGCCGAGCAGCGCGAGGCCGGGGATCAGGTGCGCGCGCGTCGCGGGAGCCGGATGTTTTTGCGCAAATTCGCTGTCGCGAACCGCGGCGTCGATGTGTTTCTGGCGGATGCTGTGGGTGTTTTCGGAAAAGGCGGCGAGCAGCGCCTTGTCGGTGATCAGGTTGATGCGCCGGGTCAGACCGCCGGAGATGCGCGCGATTTCGCGGACGATGGCATCGGTAAAGAGGTCGGGGCCGCGGTAACCGGCGGCGCGCAGGCGGAACATCAGGTATTCGCGGGTTTCCTGCGCGCTCAGCGGTTCCAGCCGGAAGCTGTGGGTGATGCGCTCCTTCAGCTGGCGGATGCGGTTCTCGCGCAGGTTGTCGTCGAGTTCGGGCTGGCCGAAGAGCACGATCTGCAGCAGTTTGTCGGACTTGGTTTCAAGGTTAGACAGCAGGCGGATTTCCTCCAGCGTTTCGATCGGCATGCCCTGCGATTCCTCGACGAACAGCACCACGCGTTTGCCCTCGGCATGGCGTTTGAGCAGATAGTCCTGGATCGCGTGCATGACCACCAGCCGGCTTGCGTCGCGGGTGATGTCGAGTTGCATCTCGAAGGCGATGGCGTGGAGGATTTCCTCGGGTGAGACGCTGGGGTTGGCCAGATAAACCGTCTCCACCTGTTGCGGCAGCCGGCTCTGCAGCATGCTGCAGAGCATGGTTTTGCCGCTGCCGACCTCGCCGGTGACCTTGACGATGCCCTCGCCCTGGGTGATCGCGTAAATCAGTGCCTCGAGGATCGGGCCGCGGTTGCCGCCGCCAAAAAAGAAATCGGTGTTCGGCGTGATCTTGAACGGCGCCTGGGTCAGTCCGAAGTGCTCGTAGTACATGGTTATTTGTTCTCGCCGGTTTCGCCGTGGGACTGCATGCGGCTGTAGAGCGTGGTGCGGTGGACGCCGAGGCGTTTCGCCGCCTGCGACAGGTTGCCGTTGGTCAATGCCAGCGCGGCTTCGACGAAGCCGCGTTCCCAGCGCTTCAGCACTTCATCCAGACTGAAGTCGGGGTCGGCCTCGAGTTGCCGGCGCGCCGCGTCGAGCAGCACGCTGTCGTCGGAGAGGGAGGGCATGCCGGCGCCGGCGGGCACCAGGCTTTCGCGGTCGAGTTCGCTTTGCAGCAGGTCGGGGGTGATGCGGGTG
The DNA here is from genome assembly GCA_019749945.1 of Burkholderiales bacterium. Classification (GTDB taxonomy): domain Bacteria; phylum Pseudomonadota; class Gammaproteobacteria; order Burkholderiales; family SG8-41. Next base: position 89,414 of record JAIEPF010000008.1, on the reverse strand, counting down.
CCGGCATATTTGGTGCAAAGCCGGATCACGATGTTGCGCAGTTCGCGGACGTTGCCGGGGAAGGGATATTCGCGCCACAGGCGCAGCGCATCAGGGTCGAGTTCGACCGCCTGCGCGCTGATCTGGGCGGCATAAAACTGGCGGTAATGATCGAGCAGCAGCTGTTTGTCTTCGCCGAGGTCGCGCAGCGAAGGCACATTGATGGTGAACACCGACAGCCGGTGATAGAGATCGGCGCGGAAGTTGTTGTGGCGGATTTCATTGCGCATGTCGCGGTTGGTCGCCGCGACCACGCGTGCGTTGGAGACCCGGCTCTGGGTTTCGCCGACGCGCTGGAATTCGCCGTTTTCGAGCACGCGCAGCAGTTTCGCCTGAAGTTCCAGCGGCAATTCGCCGATTTCGTCGAGGAACAGCGTCGAATCGACTGCATCCTCGAAATAACCGGCGCGCGCGGTGACAGCGCCGGTGAAGGCGCCCTTGGCGTAACCGAACAGCGTCGGCTCGACCAGCGTCGGCGCAATCGCCGCGCAGTTCAGCGCGAGAAAGGGTTTGCCGGCGCGGCGGCTTTGTTTGTGCAGCGCCTGTGCGACCAGTTCCTTGCCGCTGCCCGATTCGCCCTCGATCAGCACCGGAAACGGGGCGTCGGCGAACTGCGTGATCTGCTGGCGCAGTTTCTGCATCGGCGGGCTGTTGCCGAGCAGCCCGGTCGCGACGCTGCCGGTTTCGGCGGAGCTGACACTGAGCGCCTGCTTGAGCAGCACCTTCAGTTGCGCGGGTTCCGCCGGTTTGGCGACAAAATCGATGGCGCCCAGCGTGCGTGCGTGGCGGGCGTTGGCTTCGTCGTTCTGCCCGGAGAGCACGATGATTTTCATCGTCGGCGCCGCGGCGATCAGTTCGGCGATGAGCTGGAAACCCTCGTCGGGCCGGTGCGGCCGCGGCGGCAGGCCGAGGTCGATCAGCGCCAGTTGCGGCGGTGAGTCGCGCTGGCGCAGCAGGGCTTTGGCATGCGGCCGCGATTCCGCGGTGATCACGGTGAAATCGCTGCCGAGGACATAACTCAGGGTGTCGATGATCGCGGGATCATCGTCGACGATCAGGAGTTCGGGTTTTGCCGGATCCGCCATGCGTTTGTCCAAAAATATTCTAAGCTGCTGAAATTATTGGGCATTGTGCCAGATTGCGGAAGGCCTTGATACCGCGCTACTGCCGCGGTTCAGGGCTCAGGCAGCCGCAAGCGGATCGTCGGCAATACAGGCGAGATAGGCCTGCTCGAGGTCGGCGCTGCGGTGGCGCGCGATGAATTCCGCGGGCGTGCCGGCAAAACGCAGCTGTCCGCGATGCACCACCGCCATGCGGCTGCACATTTCACCGACGTCGTGCAGCGCATGCGTGGTCATCAGCACGGTGCGCCCGGCGTCATGCTGGGCCTTCAGCTCGCGCTTCAACAGTGCCCGCGCCTTGGGATCGAGGCCGCTGGTCGGTTCATCGAGGATCAGCATGTCCTTGGCCGAAAGCAGGCAGGCGGCGAGGCCGAGTTTCTGCGTCATGCCCTTGGAGTAGGCGCGCACCGGTTTGTCGAGGGCGCTGGCGTCGAGTTCGAGCGCCGCGAACTTGGCGCGCGCCAGTGCTTCGTCGTAAGGCCGGTGATGCAGTTCGCCGAGATAACGCAGGAAGTCGCGGCCGTTCAGGTAATGCGGCGGTACAAAACGTTCCGGCAGGAAGCCGAGGCGGCTGCGCGCGGCGGTCTGGCGGTGCGGGATGCCGTAAATTTCGATCGTGCCGGACTGGATGTCGCAGAAATCGAGCGCACATTTGATCAGTGTCGTTTTGCCCGCGCCGTTGGCGCCGACCAGGCCGAAAAACTCCCCGGCGGCGATTTCCAGCGACAAATCGGCCAGCGCGACAGCCTTGCCATAGGATTTGTGCAGCTTGCTGATGCGCAGAGCGGGTGCCGACATGCGGCGTAACTTAGCGGAAACTCCGGCAGGGGTAAACAACCGCGCCGGGCGACGAAGCGGGTGGTTTGGTTGCAGTGACGTTCTCGTTTAGAATCCGCACTTTATTTCCGGCATCAACCGGCCCTCCGTGCCCTCCGCAAACCTGATTGAAATCAAGGACGTCAATTTCGCCTACGGGCGGCGTCCCATACTCACCGGCATCAACATGACCATCCCGCGCGGCAAGGTCGTGGCGCTGATGGGCATCAGCGGTTCGGGCAAGACCACGCTGCTGCGCCTGATCGGTGGCGTGATGAAGCCGACTTCCGGCGAGGTCTGGGTGGACGGGCAGTGCACCAGCACGCTGGATCAACAGGGCATTTACCGGATGCGTCGCCGCATGGGCATGCTGTTCCAGTTCGGCGCCCTGTTCACCGATCTGTCGGTGTACGACAACGTGGCCTTCCAGATGCGCGAACATGCCAAGCTGCCGGAAAGCATGATCCGCGATCTGGTGATGATGAAATTGCACGCGGTGGGCTTGCGCGGCGCGCACAAGCTGATGCCGGCGGAACTGTCGGGCGGCATGGCGCGGCGGGTGGCGCTGGCGCGGGCGATTGCGCTCGACCCGATGATCATGATGTATGACGAGCCGTTTACCGGGCTCGATCCGATTTCGCTGGGCGTGATCGCCAACCTGGTGCGCGAATTGAACGACACGCTGGGCACCACCTCGCTGGTGGTGACGCACGACGTGCAGGAGGCGCTCGACGTGGTGGATTATGTCTATTACCTGTCCGACGGCAAGATGAAGGCGCACGGCACGCCGGAAGAACTGCGCGCCAACACCGATCCGCTGGTGCGACAGTTCGTCAATGGTGATGCCGAGGGCCCGGTGGCCTATCAGTACCCGAGCGGTGATTACGCGGCCGAACTGAAACTGGGGGGGCGGCGTGCCGCATAGAAGCCTGCCTTCAATACGCAGCATCGGCGCCAATGCCATCGACAATGTGCTGCGCCTCGGTTACGCCGCGCGTTTCATCGGGCTGACGCTGGCGCATTCGGGCACCAGCTTTGCGCGGCCGCGGCTGATCGTGCGCGAACTCTATTACACCGGCGTGCTGTCGATGGTCATCATCCTGGTGTCCGGGCTGTTCGTCGGCATGGTGCTCGGCCTGCAGGGTTACCAGACATTGACCACCTACGGCTCCGAATCGGCGCTCGGCGTGCTGGTCGCGCTGTCGCTGGTGCGCGAACTGGGGCCGGTGGTGTCGGCGTTGCTGTTTGCCAGCCGTGCCGGTTCGGCGATGACCGCCGAGATCGGACTGATGAAGGCCACCGAGCAGCTGTCGGCGATGGAAATGATGGCGGTCGATCCGATTGCGCGCGTGGTGGCGCCGCGGTTCTGGGCCGGCGTGCTGTCGATGCCGCTGCTGGCGGCGATGTTCAGCGCGATGGGCGTGTTCGGCGGTTATGTCGTCGGCGTGGTGCTGATCGGCGTCGACGAGGGCTCGTTCTGGTCGCAGATGCAGAGCGCGGTTGATATCCGTGAGGACATCGTCAACGGCGTGATCAAGAGTTTTGTCTTCGGCGTCGCCATCACCTGGATCGCGCTGTTCGAGGGTTATGACGCGCCGCCAACCGCGGAAGGCGTTTCGGGCGCGACGACGCGCACCGTGGTAACTTCGTCGCTGGCGGTGCTGGCGCTGGATTTCATCCTGACCTCCTTCATGTTCAGGGGTATTTAGATTTACAAAGGTGCTTGATTATGGAACGTTCAATGCTGGATTTATGGGTGGGTCTGTTCGTGGTCGCGGGCATGGCCGCGCTGGTGATCCTGGCGTTCAAGGTCGGCAACATGTCGAGCCTGGGCGGCGGCGAGACTTATCAGCTCACCGCCAACTTCGACAATATCGGCGGACTGAAACCGCGCGCGCCGGTGAAAAGCGCCGGCGTGGTCGTCGGGCGGGTGACCTCGATTACATTCAACAACGAGCGTTTCACGGCCAAGGTGACCCTGGCGATCGAACAGAATTACAAGTTTCCCAAGGACACCACGGCCTCGATCCTGACCTCGGGCCTGCTCGGTGAACAGTACGTCGGCCTCGAGGGCGGCGGTGACGAACAGATGCTGAAGGCGGGCGACAATATCCGCCTGACGCAGTCGGCGGTGGTGCTGGAAAAACTGATCAGCCAGTTCCTGTTCGACAAGGCGGCCGAGGGTGAGCCGGCTAAAAAATAAAGTGATAAGTGATGAGTAATGAGTGATGAGTGGAAAATCCACAGTGCTGCGTAGGGTGGATACATCGCAGTTTAATGGAGTGAAATATGCATAAGTTATTGTTTTTATTGATATTTTCGTTTTTTACCGGGATCGCGCATGCAGCCGAAGCGCTGGTGGCGCCTGATGCGCTGGCACGCAGTGTGACCGATGAGGTGCTGGCGGCCTTGCGCAGCGACAAGGCGATCCAGGCCGGTGACCAGAAAAAAGCGCGTGAACTGATCGAAAGCAAGATCGCGCCGCATTTCAATTTCGCCGGCATGGCGCAACTCGCGCTGGGCAAAAACTGGAGCGCGGCGAACCCCGAGCAGCGCAAGGCGCTGGTCGCGGAATTCCGCGCGCTGCTGGTGCAGACCTACACCGCGTCGCTGCTGCTCTACAAGGACCAGAAAATCGAATACCGTCCGCTCAAACTCGCGTCCGATGACACCGATGTGCTGGTGCGTTCTCTGGTGCGCCAGTCGGGCGGCGGCGAACCGGTGCAGGTCGATTACGGCATGGAAAAAACCGATGCCGGCTGGAAGGTCTACAACGTCAAGATCGGCGGCATCAGCCTGGTCGAGAGTTACCGCAGCACCTTCAACACCGAGATCCAGAAAAACGGCATGGACGGGCTGATCAAGACCCTGCGCGAAAAAAACCGCACTTTGGTTGCGGGTCAATCGGCAAGATGATCGAGTGCAATGCCGGGCGCTGCACGCTGAAGGGCGCCGTCAATCTGGAGAACGCGCTGGCGCTGCGCGAAGAAGGCCTGCGCCTGTTCACCGAAGCGGAAACCACGCTCGACCTCTCCGCGGTCACCGAAGTCGACTCCGCCGCGGTCAGCCTGTTGTTTGAATGGCGGCGCGCGGCCCTGGCGGCCAATCGCCGCATCCGCTACGTCAATCTTCCGGACAATCTCACCAGCCTGGCCAGGCTCTACGGCGTCACGGAAATCGTGAGCGCGGAATAGCGGGTTGCGCGGATTCATCCGCTGCTCGTTTCCATATCGGGTATGACCCCTGCCATTGAAGTCACTGATGTCACCAAGCGCTACGGCAACCTGCAGGCGCTGGCGGGCGTCAGCCTGAGTGTCGATCCGGGCGAATTTTTCGGCCTGCTCGGCCCCAACGGCGCCGGCAAAACCACGCTGATCAGCATTCTTGCCGGATTGACGCGGCCGAGCAGCGGCACGGCGCGGATCATGGGCCATGACGTCAGCGCGGCGTACCGCGAAGCGCGGCGCGCGCTGGGTGTGGTGCCGCAGGAACTGGTGTTTGATCCTTTTTTCACGGTGCGCGAGGCGCTGACCATCCAGTCGGGTTATTTCGGCCTCGGCGACAACCGGGTGTGGATCGACGAAGTCATCGCCAATCTCGACTTGAGCGACAAGGCCGACACCAACATGCGCGCGCTGTCCGGCGGCATGAAGCGGCGCGTGCTGGTGGCGCAGGCGCTGGTGCACAAACCGCCGGTGATCGTGCTCGACGAACCCACCGCCGGCGTCGACGTCGAACTGCGCCAGGCGCTGTGGCGCTTCATCCGCCGCCTCAATCGCGACGGCCACACCATTGTGCTGACCACGCATTACCTGGAAGAAGCCGAGGCCTTGTGCGGCCGGGTGGCGATGTTGAAACAGGGGCGCATCGTGGCGCTCGACAAGACCGAAAACCTGCTGCGCCTGCATTCCGGCTGTTATGTCGAACTGCGGCTGGGCGGCGCGCTGCCGCAGCAGCTCGAGGCGCTGGTGGCGGAGCGGCGCGACGACGGCGCGATCCGCCTGGCACTCCCGGAATACGCGGAAGTGGAGCGGGTGATGGCGGCGCTGCGCGAGGCGGGTGTGACCGTGCAGGAAATGGAGATCATGCAGCCCGATCTTGAAGAAGTGTTTGTGCAAATCATGAGAAGGGCGTGAACGAGTGAATAGTGAACGGGTGAACGGGTTGAAAATCATTGCGCTGGTATCGCCGGTCGGTTTTTTTTACTCGTTCACCCGTTCACCCGTTCACCCGTTCACGGTGTTGTCATGACCGGCTTCTACACCCTGTTCTACAAGGAATGGCTGCGCTTCTGGAAGGTCAGCGTGCAGACCGTGCTCGCCCCCGTGCTGACGGCGCTGCTCTACCTGCTGGTGTTCAGCCACGCGCTGCGCGGCCGCATCGAGGTATTTCCCGGTGTCGATTACGCGACCTTCCTGATTCCGGGACTGGCGATGATGTCGGTGCTGCAGAATGCCTTCGCCAATGCCTCATCGAGCCTGATGCAGTCGAAAATGACCGGCAATATCGTGTTTGTGCTGCTGCCGCCGCTGTCGCACCGCGAGTTTTTCCTCGCCTACCTGCTGGCCGCGATTGCGCGCGGCATCATCGTCGGCACCGGCGTGCTGTTCGCGGCGATCTGGTTCATCGACCTGCCGGTGGCGCACCCGCTGTGGGTGCTGCTGTTCGGCGTTGCGGGGGCTGCGGCGATGGGCGCGCTGGGCATCGTCGCCGGCATCTACTCCGACAAGATCGACCAGCTGGCGGCGTTCACCAATTTCATCATCCTGCCGCTGACCTTCCTCTCCGGCGTGTTTTATTCGATTCAGTCACTGCCGGCGTTCTGGCAGGTGGCGTCGCACCTGAATCCGGTGTTCTACATGATCGACGGTTTCCGCTACGGGTTTTTCGGCCATGCCGATACTTCGCCGTGGCTGAGCCTGGCGATTGTCGGCGGCAGTTTTATCGCCTTATCATGGCTGACCCTGACATTGCTGAAGTCGGGCTATAAGTTGCGTCATTAAAGGTATTCAATATGGTTACTCCGGACAGCATCAAGCAATCCATCCTCGCCGGCCTCGACTGCCAGCATGTCGAAGTCGCCGGCGACGGCCATCACTGGGAAGCGGTGATCGTCAGCACGGCCTTCCAGGGCAAAAACAAGGTGCAGCAGCACCAGCTGGTGTACCAGGCGCTGGGCGACCGCATGCGTGAGGAGATCCACGCGCTGTCGATGAAGACCCTGACTCCTGAACAATGGCAGGCGCAGTAATAAACGACGAACCGTAAACCCCATTAGCCACAGAGTTCACAGAGCACACAGAGAACGACAAGAGCAAACCCAATGCGTCTATTCATTCATATATCTCGTCGTTTTTCGCTTTCCTCTGTGCTCTCTGTGTCCTCTGTGGCTAAAAAGGTTTTGACCTCATGGACAAACTAGTTATCGAAGGCGGTGTGCCGCTGGCCGGCAGCGTCGCCATTTCCGGCGCCAAAAATGCCGCGCTGCCGATCCTCACCGCAGCCTTGCTGACGGATGAGCCGCTGATCATCAACAACGTGCCGCATCTGCGCGATGTATCGACCATGCTCAATCTGCTGATGCAGATGGGCGTGACCACGTCACTGGATGAAAAGGGCGGTGTTGAACTGCGCGCGGGAAAAATCACCGACCCGGTGGCGCCGTACGAGCTGGTGAAAACCATGCGCGCCTCGGTGCTGGTGCTCGGGCCGCTGGTGGCGCGACTGGGTGAGGCGCGGGTGTCGCTGCCCGGCGGTTGTGCGATCGGCCTGCGCCCGGTGGATCAGCATTTAAAAGGTTTACAGGCGCTGGGTGCGACCATCGCCATGGAGCAGGGTTACATGATTGCGCGCGCCGGACGGTTGCGCGGCGCACGCATCTGCATGGACATCGTCACCGTCACCGGCACCGAGAACCTGATGATGGCGGCGGCGCTGGCCGAGGGCGTGACGGTGATCGAAAACGCGGCGCGTGAGCCGGAGATTCCCGACCTCGCGGCCTGCCTCACGGCGATGGGCGCCAAAATCAGCGGTGCCGGCACGGATGTGATCACCATCGAAGGTGTGGAACGTTTGCACGGCGCGCGCTACAGCGTGATGCCGGACCGCATCGAGACCGGCACTTTCCTGGTTGCGGCGGCGGTCACCGGCGGCGACATCAAGGTGACCGGCGCGCGGCCCGACACGCTGGACGCGGTGCTCGACAAACTGCGCGAAGCCGGCGTGCACATCGAAACCGGCAGCGACTGGATCCATGTCAAAACCAATGGCGCGCTGAAGGCGGTCAATGTGCGCACTGCCCCCTACCCGGCGTTTCCGACGGATATGCAGGCGCAGTTCATGGCGCTGAACAGCGTGGCTGAGGGTGCGTCACGCATCGTTGAAACCATTTTCGAAAACCGCTTCATGCATGTGCAGGAAATGCAGCGGCTGGGCGCCAATATCGCCGTCGAAGGCAATACCGCGCTGATCCAGGGCGTGGCGGGATTAAACGGCGCGACGGTGATGGCGACCGACCTGCGTGCTTCGGCGAGCCTGGTGGTGGCGGGGCTGGCGGCGCGGGGTGCGACGACGGTGGAGCGGATTTATCACCTCGACCGCGGTTACGAGCGCATCGAGGAAAAACTGTCGAAGCTTGGGGCGCGCATCCGCCGCGTGCATTAGGAATCCCTGAATAACCTACTGCGTGGCGCGATTGCTGCGTCGCGCGGTGCTCGGAGCCTCGTCTATCCACTTGATATGTCTCGGCTCCTGCGCGCCGTGCTCCTTGCACTCGCGCCACTCGCTACGGTTCTTCAGGGATTCCTTAGAGTCTGAATATCTATGCCGTTAGATCAAGGTCTGCGGTATAAGTGTTCTGCGGGTAATGGAAGGGCACCGGGCCGTCGGGCAGGCCGCCGATGAACTGTTTGACGAAGGGGTCTGCCGATTTTTTCACGTCTTCCGTCGTGCCCTGTGCAACGACTGCGCCATCTGCGAGGAAATAAACGTAGTCGATCGCCTTCAGCGATTCCTGCGCATCGTACGACACCACGATCGAAGTCACGCCCAGTGCATCGTTGAGTCGCCGGATCAGCTTGCCGACCACGTTGCAGGAAATCGGATCAAGTCCCGCGAACGGTTCGTCATACATGATCAGGTCGGGATCCAGTGCAATGGCGCGTGCGAGGCCGACACGCCGCACCATGCCGCCGGAACACTCGGCAGGCATCAGCCGCGCCGCGCCGCGCAGTCCCACGGCGTTCAATTTCATCAGCACCAGATCGTTGATCATGTCTTCCGGCAGATCGGTTTTTTCGCGCATCTGGAAGGCGATGTTTTCGAACACCGACAGATCGGTGAACAGTCCGCCCTGCTGGAACTGCATGCCCATTTTGCGGCGCAGTTGATACAGCGCGTCGCGGCCGAGGGCGTGGATGTTCTGGCCGAGCACCTTGACGCTGCCGCGCGACGGGTGCAGTTGCGCGCCGATCAGCCGCAGTAGTGTGGATTTGCCGCTGCCGCTGGCGCCCATGATGCCGACGACCTTGCCGCGCGGAATCGCCAGGTTGACGGATTTTAAAATCTCGCGCGATCCGTAGGAGAAGGCGAGATCGCTGATTTCTACGATGTTGTCAGTGGTCATGGGCGGGGCAGTGGCGAAGAAGTGCAAAGTGTAACCCGCCGGGGCTGGTTTGGTGAACCGCACACACCCCGGCTTTCGACTGAAATACGTTACAATTCATGACTTTCCGTGCGCCTGCGCGCCGGCAGTCAACGCTTTTTTGTGCAACCGTTCTCACCACCGCCAGCCATGATCACCATTGCGCTCTCCAAGGGCCGCATTTTTGACGAAACCGTGCCGTTGCTGAAGGCCGCGGGCATCGTCGCGCGCGAAAATCCCGAGGCTTCGCGCAAGCTGATCCTGGCCACCAACCGCCGCGCAGTGCGGCTGATCATCGTGCGCGCCAGCGATGTGCCGACCTATGTGCAGTACGGCGGCGCTGACTTGGGTGTAGCCGGCAAGGACATCCTGGATGAACACGGCAGCGCGGGCCTCTACCAGCCGCTGGACCTGAAAATCGCGAAATGCCGGATGATGGTCGCGGTGCGCAAGGACTTTGATTACACCAGCGCAGTGCGTCAGGGTGCGCGGCTGAAGGTCGCCACCAAATACGTACAGACCGCGCGCGAACATTTTGCCGCCAAGGGCATGCATGTCGATCTGATCAAACTCTACGGTTCGATGGAGCTGGCGCCGCTGACCGGGCTAGCCGATGCCATCGTCGATCTGGTCAGCACCGGCGGCACGCTGAAAGCCAACAACCTGGTGGCGGTCGAGGAAATCGCGCCCGTCAGTTCGCGTCTGATCGTCAACCAGGCCGCGCTGAAACTGAAACGCGCGGAGATCCAGCCGCTGATTGACGCGTTTGCGCGCGCGGTGGCTTAGTCCCGACCATGCGCCGCCTTGCCACCACCCAGGCTGATTTCGACGCGCGGCTCGCGGAGCTGCTGGCGTTCGAGGCCGCGCAGGATCCGCAGGTCGATGCCACGGTCGCGGCGATCCTTGCAGATGTGAAAACACGCGGCGATGCTGCGGTGCTGGAATACACCAGGAAATTCGATGGTGTCAGCGCGAACGCATTGGCCGAGCTGGAAATCCCCCGCGCCGAACTGCAGGCGGCACTTGCGCGCATTCCCGCCGTCCGCCGCGAGGCGCTGGAAGCCGCCGTCGCACGGGTGCGCGATTATCACCAACGGCAGCGCGCGCAGACCTGGGGTTATACCGATGCCGACGGCAACGAACTCGGGCAGCAGATTACCGCGCTCGACCGTGCCGGCCTCTATGTGCCCGGTGGCAAGGCCGCCTATCCCTCGTCAGTGATCATGAATGCAGTGCCGGCCAAGGTGGCCGGTGTCAGTGAAGTGATCATGGTGGTGCCGACGCCGCGCGGCGAAAAAAACGACCTGGTTCTGGCCGCCGCCGCGATCTGCGGCGTCGACCGCGTGTTCACCATCGGCGGCGCGCAGGCGGTGGCGGCACTGGCCTATGGCACGGCGACGATTCCGCAGGTGGACAAGATCGTCGGTCCCGGCAACGCCTATGTCGCGGCGGCCAAACGGCGCGTGTTCGGCGTGGTCGGCATCGACATGGTGGCGGGGCCGTCGGAAATCCTCGTCGTCGGCGACGGCAGCACCGATCCCGACTGGGTGGCGATGGATCTGTTTTCGCAGGCCGAACACGATGAGCTGGCGCAGGCGATCCTGCTTGCGCCGGATGCAAAATATCTCGACGCGGTGGCCGCCAGCATTGCGCGCCAGCTCAAGGACATGCCGCGGCGCGCAGTGATCGAAGCCGCGCTCAGCGACCGCGGCGCGCTGATTGAGGTGCGCGATCTCGACGAAGCCTGCGCACTGGTCAACCGCATCGCGCCGGAACATCTGGAACTGTCGTTGGATCATCCCGAGAAACTGCTGCCGAAAATCCGCCACGCCGGCGCGATATTCCTCGGCCCTTACACCTCCGAGGCGCTGGGCGATTACTGCGCGGGACCGAACCATGTATTGCCGACGTCACGCACCGCGCGGTTTTCCTCGCCGCTGGGTGTTTACGATTTCCAGAAACGTTCCAGCGTGATCCGCGTGTCGCAGGCGGGTGCCGCGAAACTCGGCAGGATCGCGGTGGAACTTGCGGAAGGCGAGGGGCTGACCGCACACGCCCGTTCCGCTGCGATGCGCTTTCGTCCCTAGGCCGTAGCGATGAGTCGTTACTGGAGCAAGGTGGTGCAGGGGCTGACGCCTTATGTGCCAGGCGAGCAGCCGAAGCTGGCGAACCTGATCAAGCTCAACACCAATGAAAGTCCGTACGGCCCGAGCCGCCGCGTGCTGGAGGCCTTGCGCGGCGAAATCGGCGACTCGCTGCGCCTGTATCCGGATCCCGCCAGCGACCGCCTGCGCGCCGCGATCGCCAAACGTCACGGCCTGACGCCCGGGCATGTGTTTGTCGGCAACGGTTCCGACGAAGTGCTGGCGCATGTATTCCTCGGCCTGTTGAAACACGACAAGCCGGTGCTGTTCCCGGACATCACCTACAGTTTTTATCCGGTGTACTGCGGTCTCTACGACATTGCGTACGAGCAAGTGCCGCTGAATGCGGGTTTCGAGATCGCAGTCGACGATTACCTGAAACCCAATGGCGGCATTGTGTTTCCGAATCCCAACGCACCGACCGGGTGTCTGGTGCCGGTCGCTGAAATCGAGCGCCTGCTGCGTGCGAACGGCGATTCGGTGGTTGTCATCGACGAGGCCTATGTTGATTTCGGCGGCGAGTCAGTAGTGCCGCTGGTCAGCCGTTATCCGCAGCTGCTGGTGACGCACACTTTGTCGAAGTCGCGGGCGCTGGCGGGGCTGCGCGTCGGTTATGCCATCGGCCATCCCGATTTGATCGAGGCGCTGAACCGGGTCAAGGACAGCTTCAACTCCTATCCGCTGGACCGCTTCGCGCAGGCCGGCGCCACTGCGGCCATCGAAGATGACGATTATTTCCAGGCGATGTGTCGCAAGGTCATCGTGACCAAGCAAAAGCTGGTGCAGGACCTGCAGGAGCTCGGTTTTGAGGTGCTGCCGTCGGCGGCGAATTTTGTGTTCGCGCGTGTGCCGGGCCGCGACGGCGGCGAGATTGCCGCGAAACTGCGTGAACGCAGCATCATCGTCCGCCATTTCCGCAAACCGGCGCGCATCGCCGAGTTCATGCGCATCACCGTCGGCACCGATGAGCAATGCGCGGGACTGGTCGAGGCCTTGCGCGAAATTACGCGCGCGGGCTGAGCGCGAATTCGTTTATACTCTGTAATCAACAAGTTACCTCAGTAGCACGTTACCCGGAAAGCTCAGGCAATCATGGCACGCCAGGCACAGGTCACCCGCGATACCCAGGAAACGCAGATCACCGTCAAGATCAACCTCGACGGCTCTGGCCGCGCGAAACTCGCCAGCGGCGTGCCTTTCCTCGACCACATGCTTGACCAGATCGCGCGCCACGGTCTGGTCGACCTCGAGATCAAGGCCAAGGGCGACCTGCACATCGACGCCCACCACACCGTCGAAGATATCGGTATCACGCTGGGCCAGGCGCTGGCGAAAGCCGTCGGCGACAAAAAAGGCGTGCGCCGTTACGGTCACGCCTATGTGCCGCTCGACGAGGCGCTGTCGCGGGTGGTGATCGACCTCTCTGGCCGGCCCGGGCTGGAGATGACCGGCAAGTTCACGCGCGCGCGTGTCGGTGAATTCGACGTCGACCTGGTGCGCGAATTTTTCCAGGGTTTCGTCAATCATGCGCTGGTCACGCTGCATCTCGACAACCTGAAGGGTGCCAACACCCATCACCAGGTGGAGACGCTGTTCAAGGCCTTCGGCCGTGCATTGCGCATGGCGGTGGAACTCGACCCGCGGGTCAAGGGCGTGCCCTCGACCAAGGGGACTTTGTAAGGAGTGGGTGTGTGAAGGGCCGGGCCTCAGGTTTCCGGGGTTTCCCTTCACACGTTCACTTTTCACTCCTCACGCAACAACATGACCATCGACATCGCAGTGATTGATTACGGCATGGGCAACCTGCGTTCGGTGTCCAAGGCGATCGAACATGTCGCGCCCGGCCGCAAGGTGGTGGTGACCGGCAATCCCGATGATGTGGCCAAGGCGGGCCGCGTGGTGTTTCCCGGACAGGGCGCGATGCCCGATTGCATGCGCGAAATGGAAGCGCGCGGCCTGCGCAGCGCGATCATCAATGCGGCGCGCGACAAACCCTTCCTCGGCATCTGCATCGGCCTGCAGATGCTGTTCGAACACAGCGAAGAAGGCGACACACCCGGCCTCGGCCTGCTGCCCGGCGTGGTGCGGCGGTTTCCGGCGGCGCGCATGGTTAATGCGCAGGGTGAAAAACTCAAGGTGCCGCACATGGGCTGGAACGAAGTGATGCAGGCCATGGCGCATCCGCTGTGGCGGGGCATCGCCGACGGCAGCCGCTTTTATTTTGTGCACAGTTATTACCCGGAGCCTGCTGATCCCGGGCTCGTCGCCGGCTGGAGTGTCTACCCCTTCCGTTTTGCCTGCGCCGCGGCGCGCGGCAATGTGTTCGCGGTGCAGTTCCATCCCGAAAAAAGCCACAGCGCGGGACTGCAACTGCTGTCGAACTTCGTGGCATGGCAGCCGGTGGTGCATGCAATGCCCGGCGGCGGTGCGGCGGCCGCGGCCTGAAACCGGCTTGCAATGGCTGACGCTGTAGTATGATTAATGCCTCACGCAACCATACTCAGACAACGCTTTTTTTAACGCCGCTTTTCAATGATTATTTGATCCGGTTTTCCTGTCGCCCCCCCATCCCGACTAAACCCGGTTTCGCAATTCGCCGCGCCTCTCCGCACTTTTCCAATATCCCATGCTGATCATCCCCGCCATCGACCTGAAGGACGGCCATTGTGTGCGTCTTAAACAGGGCGACATGAACGATGCCACGGTATTTTCCGAAGATCCCGGCGCCATGGCCAGGCAATGGCTGGACCAGGGCGCGCGCCGCCTGCATGTGGTTGACTTGAACGGTGCCGCGGCCGGCAAGCCGAAGAACCAGCCGGCCATCCGCGCCATTGTCCAGGCGGTGGGCAGCGATCTTCCGGTGCAACTGGGCGGCGGCATCCGCGACCTCGACACCATTGAAGCCTATATCGACGCCGGAATCAGCTATATCGTCATCGGCACCGCTGCAGTGAAAACGCCGGGCTTCCTGCAGGAGGCCTGCACTGCGTTCCAGGGCCACATCATCGTCGCGCTCGACGCCAAGGACGGCAAGGTGGCCGTCGACGGCTGGTCGAAAATGACCGGACATGATGTCGTGGACCTCGCAAAAAAATTCGAGGATTACGGCGTCGAAGCGGTGATCTACACCGACATCGGCCGCGACGGCATGCTCACCGGCGTCAACATCGATGCCACAGTGGCGCTGGCGCGGCAACTCAATGTGCCGGTGATCGCCAGCGGCGGCATCACCGATCTCGAGGACGTCAAAAAACTTTGCGCTGTCGAAGCCGAGGGCATCACCGGCGCCATCACCGGGCGCGCGGTGTACCAGGGCACGCTGGATTTCCGGGCGGCACAGAAACTCGCTGATAAATTAAGTAAGAAGGACTGAGCCACAGAGTTCACAGAGGACACAGAGTGTTCGAGCAGTGCGGTTGTCCTCTGTGAACTCTGTGTCCTCTGTGGCTGACGCTTTTTATGGGCCTCGCCAAACGCATCATCCCCTGTCTCGACGTCACCGCCGGCCGTGTGGTCAAGGGCGTCAATTTTGTCGAGCTGAAGGACGCCGGCGATCCGGTGGAAATCGCGCGCCGTTATGACGATCAGGGCGCCGACGAGCTGACTTTCCTCGACATCACGGCGAGCAGCGATGACCGTGACCTGATCCTGCACATCATCGAATCCGTTGCCGCGCAGGTGTTCATCCCGCTGACGGTCGGCGGCGGCGTGCGTTCGGTGGACGATGTGCGCCGCCTGCTCAATGCCGGCGCCGACAAAGTCAGCATCAACACCTCCGCGGTGCAGAATCCGCAACTGGTGGCCGATGCCAGCGGCCGTTATGGCGCGCAGTGTATTGTTGTCGCAGTCGATGCCAAACGCATGGCCGGCGATGGACCCTTGCGCTGGGAGGTTTACACCCACGGCGGACGCAAGGCCACGGGGCTGGACGCCGTGGAATGGGGCAAAAAAATGCAGGCGCTGGGCGCCGGCGAAATCCTGCTCACCAGCATGGATCGCGACGGCACGCGCATCGGTTTTGATCTCGAACTGACCAGCGCGTTTTCCTCGGCGCTGGACATCCCCGTCATCGCCAGCGGCGGCGTCGGCAATCTTGACCATCTTGCCGACGGTGTCACCATCGGTCACGCCGATGCGGTGCTCGCCGCCAGCATTTTTCACTATGGCGAATACACGGTGCGCCAGGCCAAGCAGCGCATGGCGCAGCGGGGCATCGAAGTCCGCTTGTAGCGTAATAAAAAATCAATTAAAATCAAAGAGTTATAAATTTACGGGTCGGCAGTTCCCGGGCGACAGGAGAATAGGGTGTCAGACTGGCTGGACCGCATACACTGGGGCGCCGACGGGCTGATCCCGGCAGTGACGCAGGAAACGGGCTCGGGGCGGGTTTTGACCGTCGCGTGGGTGAATCGTGAAGCCCTGCAGCAGACGGTCGAGACCGGCGAGGTCCATTACTGGTCGCGGTCGCGCAAAAAACTCTGGCACAAGGGCGAAGAATCCGGCCATGTGCAGAAGGTGAAGGCGATCCGCCTCGACTGCGACGAGGACGTTCTGCTGTTTGAAGTCGAGCAGGTCGGCGGCATTGCCTGCCACACCGGGCGGCACAGCTGTTTTTTTCAGGAATTGCGCAACGGCAACTGGGTCGAGATTGACCCGGTACTGAGGGATCCCAAGGCGATTTACATAAAGTAGGATTTACGGGCAACTGGTTTTACAAGAAGCACGATTTACAAGAATCAACTGATGGCCAACATCGACAAAGACATACTGCTGAGACTGGGCGAGACCATCGCCGCGCGCAAGGGCGCCGACGCCGCGGGCTCGTACGTCGCCGGATTGCTGGCCAGGGGCGAGGACGCGATCCTGCGCAAGGTGCTGGAAGAGGCGGCGGAGACCCTGCTCGCCTCGAAGGAGGGTGATAAACTGCATGTGATCCGCGAGACGGCCGACCTGTGGTTTCACACGCTGGTGCTGCTGGCCTGGCACGGGGCCGGTCCTGCGGATGTACTCGCCGAACTGCAGCGGCGCGAGGGCGTTTCCGGTGTTGCAGAAAAGGCGTCGCGGAAGTAGTCCGAAGCAAACGGTCAAATTCTCCGTGCCCGGGCACGGATCATGAGGAGCAAGTTATGGGTTCATTCAGCATCTGGCATTGGTTGATCGTGTTGCTGGTGGTGGTCCTGATCTTCGGCACCAAAAAACTGCGCAACATCGGCGCCGACCTCGGCGGCGCGGTCAAAGGGTTCAAGGAAGGCGTGAAATCCGGCGACGACAAGTCCGCCGAGGCCAAGACCGAAATCCCGCCCTCCACCGGCCAGACCATCGACGGCGAAGCGCGCAAGGAAACCACGAAGTCGTGATGGGTAAGCGGTGAAGGGTAATGGGTAAACGGTAAGTGCAGGGCTTTCCCTGCTACGTGCTTTCACCCATCACCCATCACCCATCACTCATCACTCATCACCCCCATGTTCGATATCGGCTTCTCCGAACTGATGGTCATCGCCGTGGTGGCGCTGATCGTCATCGGCCCGGAGAAACTGCCCAAGGTTGCGCGCACCGTCGGCCACCTGTTCGGCCGCATGCAGCGTTATGTCAACGACGTGAAGTCCGACATCAGCCGTGAAATGGCCCTCGATGACCTGCGCAAGCTGCAATCGAGCATGCAGGATACCGTGCGTTCGGTCGAACAGTCGGTGAACGAGGAAGTGCGTTCGGCGGAAAGTGAAATGAACAAAATCGCCGCCGATGTGCCGGCCGCCGGCACCGATGCCCCGTCTGCGGCGGTGCCGGGAGCGGTCGCCGCGCCGGATCCGGTCAAACCGGCATAGAAACAGACCGAAGCGCGCAGTGACCGAAGACACTTTCATTTCCCATCTGGTCGAGCTGCGCGACCGCTTGCTGCGCGCGCTGATCGCGTTTGCGCTTGTACTGCTGGTGCTGATCCCGTTTTCCTCCGATCTCTACGACCTGCTGGCGACGCCGATGATGCATGCCCTGCCCGAGGGCGCAAAAATGATCGCCACCGGTGTGATCACGCCGTTCCTGGTGCCGGTCAAGGTGGCGATGATGGTGGCGTTCATGATCACCTTGCCCTACACCCTGTTCCAGGCCTGGTCGTTCATCGCGCCCGGGCTTTACAACCACGAAAAACGCCTGGTGCTGCCGCTGGTGGTGGCGAGCACGCTGCTCTTTGTGATCGGCATCGCGTTCTGCTACTTCTTCGTCTTCAACACGGTGTTCCACTTCATCAACCAGATCGCGCCGAAAAGCATTTCGGTGGCGCCGGACATCGAGAATTACCTCAATTTCGTGCTCACCATGTTCATGGCTTTCGGCCTGACTTTCGAGACGCCGATCGTGGTGGTGATGCTGACGCGCATGGGCATCGTGACGCTGGAGCAGTTGCGCAGCATCCGGCCCTATTTCATCGTCATCGCCTTCATCATCGCGGCCATCGTCACCCCGCCCGATGTGGTGTCACAGCTGTTGCTGGCGATTCCGATGTGCCTGCTGTTCGAGGTCGGTCTGTTTGCCGCGCGATTTGTGCCGCCGCGGTCGCGCACGGAGTCTGACGCGGCGGGAGACTACAGGCCGCCTTCGGATGCGGCGCAGGACGCGGAACTCGACCGTGTCGCCGCCGAAGAACGCGCCCGCTCCGGCAACTGAGTTCGTCAAACAGAGCGCACACCAGCGGATGAACTTGCCACGGATCAAGGTGCCGGCCGCTTTTGCCGGCCTGGCCCGCTTATCGGCCAAGTCTCATTCTTTGCGCGGCTGTTTCGGCCGTTTGCCGACCGTCACCTTGAGGTCGATTTCCTTCGCTTCGCGCATCACCCGCAGCGTTGCCTGGCTGCCGGGAGTGAGCGCGGCGATCAGGTTGAGCATGCTCGCCGAATCGGTGACGGCCTTGCCGTCGACGGCAATCAGCACATCGCCGACCTTCATGCCGCCGCGGTCGGCGGGCGTGCCGCGGAACACTTCGGTGATCAGCGCACCGCGTGTCGTGGGCGGCATCTTGAAAGATTCGGCGATTTCCCGCGTCATTTCCTGCACGCCGACGCCGATCCAGCCGCGCTGCACCGAGCCGTTCTGGATGATCTGCTCCATCACCGTTTTGGCGGTGCTCACCGGGATCGCGAAACCGATGCCCAGCGACGCACCGCCGGGAGTGCGCGAATAAATCGCGGTGTTGATGCCGATCAGATTGCCGTTGATGTCGACCAGCGCGCCGCCCGAGTTGCCGGGATTGATCGCGGCGTCGGTCTGGATGAAGTTCTCGAAGGTGTTGATGCCGAGGTGGCTGCGCCCGAGAGCGCTGACGATGCCGAGCGTCACGGTCTGGCCGACGCCGAAGGGGTTGCCGATGGCGAGTACCACGTCGCCGACGCGTGCGCCGTCGGCCTGGCCGAAGGTGATGGCCGGCAGTTTGGGCAGGTCGATTTTCAGCACGGCGAGGTCGGATTCCGGGTCGGTGCCGACCACCTTGGCATTGACGCGCCGCGTATCGGCCAGCGCGACCTCGATGCTGTCGGCGGCTTCGACGACATGGCTGTTGGTGAGGATGTAGCCCGATTCGCTGACGATGACGCCGGAGCCGAGGTTGGTGCTGGGCTGGTTTTGTGTTTCAGCCTGGTCGCCGAAAAAATAGCGGAACACCGGGTCATCCATCAGCGGATGACGCGGCTGTTTTTTGACCGCCTGCGAGGTGAAAATGTTGACCACTGCCGGCATCGCCTTTTTCGCGGCATCGCTGTACGAGCCGGCGCGCGGCGCCGTGCTGTCGCCGGCCATCTGTTTGACGGTGGTGATGACCGCGCCCTGCGGCGTGTTGCCGTTGAGCAGGTCGGGGCGCAGCGTGCTGACCACGAACAGTGCGGCGAGGCAGATGGTCGCGGTTTGACAGAAAATCAGCCAGAGTTTTCGCATGTAGGGGCCGCGGGGTCGCGGTTACAATGTTTTTTGTTTGATGAATTGAGTGATGCTTATGGAACGCGCTGCGCTCGACGCCTATCTGGCGGATTATCTGCAAGTCCCTGCTTTCCGCGATTATTGCCCAAACGGCCTGCAGGTGGAAGGGCGCGCCGAAATCGCGCACATCGTCACCGGCGTGACGGCGTCGGCGGCGCTGGTCGAGGCCGCGATTGCCGCGGGTGCCGATGCGCTGGTCGTGCACCACGGCTATTTCTGGCGCGGTGAGGACGGGCGCATCACCGGCATGCGCCGCCGCCGCATCGGCCGGCTGCTCGAACACGATTTGAACCTGTTTGCCTACCACCTGCCGCTGGATGTGCACTCCGAAGTCGGCAACAACGCCATGCTGGCGCGGCGCCTCGGCCTGACGCCGGCGGGTTGTTTCGGCGAGCAGAACATCGGCGTCCACGGCACGCTGGCGGCTGCCGCCACATTGGCGCAGTTCTCGGCGCTGATCGGCGAACAGATCGCGCGTCCGCCGCTGGTGATCGGTGATCCGGCGCGTCCGCTGCGCCGCGTCGCCTGGTGCACCGGGGGGGCGCAGGGTCTGTTCGAGCAGGCCATCGCGCTCGGGGTTGATGCCTACATCAGCGGGGAAATTTCCGAGCAGACCGTGCATGCCGCGCGCGAATCCGGCGTCGCCTACATCGCCGCCGGCCACCATGCCACCGAGCGTTATGGCGTGCAGGCACTGGGTGAACACCTGGCGCAGCGCTTCGGCCTGCGGCACCGGTTTGTTGATATCGAAAATCCCGTTTAAATGATGTTGAATGGTGCAAAGTCTGCGTGTTTTGCACCACATCGACGCGTCAATCCGGACGCCATCACCTCCGGTATGCGTTTTTAGGTGGCATGGTTGTTGCTGATGTTGCTGCTGTCCTATTGCTTGACTCTACCGCCAGCGCGGCACCACATCCCCTCACATTCCCCGGAGTTTTCATGAACAGCCCCTCGCGTTTTTGCGCCGTGTTCGCATTCGGCACGGCATTATTGGTCAGCGCAGGCATGGCCTTTGCCCAGCAATATCCTTCGCGACCCGTGCGCGTCGTCGTACCGTTTCCGCCGGGCGGCATTTCCGACGGGCTGGCGCGCGTGATCGTGCAGCATCTGAGCGCCACCCAGGGCCAGCAGTTTGTCGTGGACAACCGTCCGGGCGCGGGCACCACGCTGGCGGCGGCGCAGGTCGCGAAGTCGCCGGCTGACGGCTACACGCTGTATTTCACCGATGTCACCACACACGCCATCAATGCCTCGCTTTACTCGAAGCTGCCCTTTGATTCGGTGCAGGATTTTTCGCAGGTGGCCATGGTCGCGCAGACGCCGCTGATCCTGATCGTGCATCCTTCGCTGCCGGTGAAATCCGTCAGCGAGCTGGTGGCGCTGGCGAAGGCGCGGCCCGACGAGATCAACTATGCGTCCTCGGGCAACGGCACCATCCTGCATTTGTCGGGTGAAACGCTGAAGTCGATGGCCAGGATCAAGATGGTGCACATCCCGTACAAGGGCAGCGCGCCGGCGGTGGCGGCGGTGCTGGGCGGCGAGGCATCGATCAGCTTTGCGACCACGCCGGCGGCGCTGCCCTACATCAAGACCGGCAGGCTGCGCGCGCTGGGGGTGACCAGCGCGAGCCGCTCACCCGTGGTGCCCGAGGTCCCGGCGATGACCGAAATCCTCAAGGGTTTTGACATCGTCCTCTACAGCGGCCTGATGGGACCCGCGGGCATTCCCGGCGACATCGTCGCGCAACTGAACGGCGAGATCGCGAAAATGCTGACGCAGCAGAAGATCAAGGACATCTGGGCCGGTTATGGTGCGGCGCCGGTGACCATGACGCCGGCGAAGTTTACCGAGCATTTGCGCGCGGACATCGCCAAGCTGGGCAAGCTGGTGAAAGCGGCGGGGGCCACTGTCGATTGAACGTGCGACAATCCGGGGATCGCATAACCATCGGGATCCCGTCACCGCAACATGAGCGCAGCAGATCTGCATTTCCTCGGCATCGCCGAAGCCGCGAGGCTGATCCAGGCGAAAAAACTGTCCCCGGTCGAGCTGGTCGATGCGCTGCTGGCGCGCATCACCCTGCTCGATCCGCAGCTCAGCGCCTACATCACGGTCACCGCGGATCTGGCGCGTGCCCAGGCCAGGACGGCCGAGCAGGAAATCGCCCGCGGCGGCTATCGCGGGCCGCTGCACGGCATCCCCTTTGCGCTGAAGGACATCTACAACACCAAAGGCATACTCACTTCCGGCGGCTCCAGGATTTGCGCGGACAACATCCCCGCCGCGGATGCCACGGCGACGCGCCGGCTGCGCGATGCCGGCGCGGTGCTGCTGGGAAAACTGCAGACCCATGAATTTGCGCACGGCGGGCCGTCGTTTGACCTGCCGTGGCCGCCGTCGCGCAATCCATGGAACCTTGCGCATTTCACCGGCGGCTCCTCGAGCGGCGCCGGCGCCGCCCTCGCGGCTGGGTTGACGCCGGCGGCGCTGGGCTCCGACACCGGCGGTTCGATCCGCGGACCGGCATCGTTCTGCGGCATTACCGGACTGATGCCGACCTACGGCCTGGTCAGTCGCGCCGGCGTGATTCCCAACTCCTTCACCTTCGACCACTGCGGACCGATGGCGCGCAGCACGGAGGATTGCGCCATTTTGCTGCAGGCCATCGCCGGCTACGATGCGCGTGACGCCGGCAGCATCGAACAGGACATTCCCGATTTTCGCGCCGCACTCAATCCCGACATCCGCGGCCTGAAGGTCGGCGTGCTGCGCCATTACTGGGAGGAGGATCTGCCCGCGCACCCGGAACATGCGGCGGCGCTGGATGAGGCGATCCGGACCTTCATCCGCTGCGGCGCCACAGTCGAGGACTGCCGCGCGCGGCCGATGATGGACGGGCTCGACATCAAGGTCATCATTGCCGAGACCGAAATATTCGCGATTCACCAGGACCAGCTGGCGGCGCGCCCCGGTGATTTTGGCCGCGACTTTCTCGGACGCATCCTGCCCGCATGCCTGTTTCAGGCCGCGGATTATGTACAGGCCTTGCGCGAACACCGGCGCTATCTCGCCGAAATGAAGCCGCTGGTCGAGCGTTACGACATATTGTTGACCTGCGGTTTCGGTCCGGCGCCGCGGCTCGATGCGCACAAGACGCTCAATTTCTGGCAGCGCTCCAATGCCTTCACGCCGTCCAATGTCGCGCGCACGCCGGCGCTGGTGCTGCCCTGCGGTTTTTCAGAGAGCGGACTGCCGCTGGGATTGCAGTTGCTGGCGCGCCCCTCGGGTGATGCGCAGGTGCTGCGCGCGGGCCACGCCTACCAGCTCGCCACCGACTGGCATCTGCGCCGTCCCGCGCTGCAAGCCGGCGTCACGCCGCCGCCAGTCGACACCCGGGCCAACGAACCGGGAACGGCTGATCTTGATGCGGCGACACGTAGCCACGTGGAAACCATGGCGCACCGCGCCGGCCTGCGCCTGGACGAACGCCAGATGCGGATACTCCTCGAGGCGGCGCCCCATGCGCTGGCCATGGCGGCGCGCATCCACAAGCCGCGCGACCGCATGGACGAACCCTCGCTGGTATTCCGTTTTTAATGCATGCGCAAAAAAGAGGATAGACCGTGAATTCCGACCCCACTCCGCTGTGGCACAACCAAGCCGAAGGCCGCTGGTTCACCCGCATGCCTGTCACCACCATGCTGAACGGCGCGATGCTGGCGGTGCCACTGCACGTCATCACCGGCCGGCAGCCGGGCCCGACCTTCGGCATCATCACCAACACCCACGGCGACGAATTCCTCGCCACCATGGCCATCCGTGAATTCGTGCAGGCGCTGGATACGGCGAAACTGAAGGGCCGCATCGTGCTGGTGCCGGTGGCCAATCCGATGGCGACCGCAGGATTCGGGCGCCTGACGCCGGAGCAGCATGGCCGCACCGACCTGCACGAGGTGTATCCCGGCAACGCGCGCGGCAACACCACGCAGATGATTGCGGCGACGATCACGGCAAATGTGCTGCACCACGTCGATGCGCTGATCGACTTTCATTCCGGCGGCAGCGGCGGACGGCTGCAGGCGCGGGTCGACCACAACAGCAAGGCGCCCGATGCACTGAAACAAAAAAACATTGCGCTGGCGCGCGCCTTCGGTGCGCCCTTCGTGCACGAGAACGAATTCGCCGGCGCCGCGGCGCATTACCTCAACACGCGCGGTGTGCCGGCGGTGAATCCCGAGGTCGGCGGCTGTTATCTCGGCCCGGAAACGTCGCAGTACTACACCGCGATGATGACGCGCGGCCTCGAAGGCATGATGCGTCACCTCGGCATGCTTGAGGGCGCAGTCAAACCGCCGCGGCAGATCGATTTCGATACCAGGGCGCGGCGCGAGCTGCGCCCGAAAATGAGCGGTTACCTCGAGTCGTATTACGAAAAGCCGGAGCAGCTCGGACAACTGATTGCCGGCGGCACCAAACTCGGACAGGTGGTGGACATGTACAGTTACGAGGTCATCGAGGAAATCGTGGCACCTTTCGACGGTTACCTGTTTTTCTCGCGTTACTCGGGAATGGTCGGTGGCGGCACCCAGGCTTTTGCGCTGGCCGAGGCCGCGGGATCGAAGTGGCTGGACTGAAATCGCCGCGCCGATCCAGGCATCGGTGATGCCCCAGGAAACCGGATGAGCTGATATTGTCCGGCTTTTTCCGGCATGGATGTCGGCATGTCTGTAATTCCGGATCGTCTGCGCTGGGCCGTCTGCACCGGGGTATGGCTGTTCCTCGGTTTTGTGCTGATCCGGTTGATGTTCGACCTGCAGCCGATGCCGGCCTCGGGCGAACTGCGCGAAGTGCTTGGCACGGTAGCCGGCATCGAGGAGCACAGTCGCAGCGGGCGGGGCGGCACCTCGTACTGGCTGTTTGTCCGGCTGCAGGGCAATGATGCCCGTTATCGGCTCGATGACAGCCACGCCGGCAGCGACGCCGAATATTTTCGCATTCGCAACAGCCTGCGCCGCGGCGACCGGCTGACCCTGCTGATCGAAGACCACGAGGCTTATGGCCGGCGCATCTGGGAGATCCGCCGCGGCGGTGAAAAACTGCTCGATTTCCTGACGGTGTTTGACGCCGAATGGCGGGCGCGCCTGATGCTCTACGGCTTGATCGCGGTTTACCTGCCGCTGACGGTGGCCGGAGGTTTTTACCTGCGGCGCAAGTGGTTACACTCTGTAACAAATTAGCCCGCCCCGGCGCCGCGCGACGGGTCTATCATGAGCGCATCCGCTTGCCCGAGGAGGGCCCATGCGCAAAATCCTGATGTTCACGCTGGCCACCGTGATGATGGCCGCAAGTCTGCGGGCTGACGCCGGTGGCGGGCATGGCCACCGCCATGGCGGTCACTCCCACGCGCGGGTTGGCGTCTATATCGGCGCACCGCTGCTGTTCGCGCCGTGGTGGGTCGAATCGCGTCCCTATTACCCGGCGTATTACTACGCGCCGCCCGTGGTGGTGCGCGAGCGGGTGGTGGTGGTGCGGGAGCCGCTGACTTATTACGACGAGCGCGGCAATCCGGTGCCGGCCCAGCCACAGGTGGCGCAGGCGCCGACCCAAGCGCCGCCTGCCGCGCAACCGCAGCCCGGCGCGCCGGCGCCGACCTGGTATTTCTGCACGGACTCGCAGAAGTATTACCCGTACGTGCAGAACTGCGCGTCACCCTGGCAACGCGTGGTTCCGCAGTCGCCGCCGCAGTAAGTAAGCAGACGATCCGGCGAATGAGGTGTTGCCCGCGCCGTGCGCCCGCACGGCCGGTTGCGCTTGCGTAATCACCCGCAGCGCTTTCGATAACACACTGAATCTATTGGATTTTTTCAGGTTCCGCTTAACTTTTACCGCGGTCCCCGTGTAAAATGTCGCCTTTTTCGCGGTAACCCGCACTCAAGGGGACTACAGGCATGTCCGAGAAAGATACCGATCAGGGGAAACGGCAGTTTCTGGTTGCTGCCACCACGGTGGCCGGCGGTGTTGCGGCCGGTGCGGCAGCGGTGCCGTTTGTGGCGAGCATGCTGCCGTCGGAGCGCGCGAAAGCGGCCGGCGCACCGGTGGAAGTGGATCTGAGCGTGCTGGCGCCGGGTGAGCGCATCACCGTCGAATGGCAGGGCAAGCCGGTGTGGATCGTCCGCCGCACCAAGGAAATGCTCGACACCATCCGCGGCAACGACGGCAACGTCGCCGATCCCCAGTCAAAAAAGAAAATGCAGCCGGCGTATGCGACCAACGAAATGCGCTCGATCAAGGATGAATACCTGGTCGTGGTCGGCATCTGCACCCATCTCGGCTGCTCGCCGGTAAGCAAGTTTGCCAAACAGGCGGAAGCGTTCGATCCGAACTGGCAGGGCGGGTTCTACTGTCCGTGCCACGGCTCGCTGTTTGATCTGGCCGGCCGCGTTTACAAAAACCGTCCCGCGCCGGACAACCTGGTGGTGCCGCCGCACAAATACCTGTCCGACACGCGCATCGTGATCGGCGAAGACAGCAAGGGAGCCTGATCAAAAATGGCTGCTACCCCCAAACAACCCGTACAGTTCACCGGCGCCGGTCCGCTCAACGCCCCGATCAGCGGTGTGCTGACCTGGGTTGACCAGCGTTTTCCGCTGATGTCCCTGTGGCGCGACCATCTGTCGCAGTACTACGCGCCGAAAAACTTCAACTTCTGGTACTTCTTCGGCGGCCTGGCGATGCTGGTGCTGGTGATCCAGATCGTCACCGGCATTTTCCTGGTGATGCATTACAAACCGTCGGCGGCTGAAGCCTTTGCCTCCGTCGAATACATCATGCGCGACGTGCCGATGGGCTGGTTCATCCGCTACATGCACTCGACCGGCGCCTCGGCGTTTTTCATCGTGGTCTACCTGCACATGTTCCGCGGGCTGATGTACGGTTCGTACCGCCAGCCGCGCGAGCTGATCTGGATTTTCGGCATGCTGATCTACCTGTGCCTGATGGCCGAGGCCTTCTTCGGCTATCTGCTGCCCTGGGGCCAGATGTCGTTCTGGGGCGCGCAGGTGATCATCAACCTGTTCGACGCGCTGCCGCTGATCGGGCCCGACCTGTCGACCTGGATCCGCGGCGACTTCGTGATTTCGGATGCCACGCTGAACCGCTTTTTCGCGTTCCACGTGATCGCGCTGCCGCTGGTGCTGCTCGGCCTCGTCGCCGCGCACATCATGGCGCTGCACGAAGTGGGTTCGAACAATCCGGACGGCGTCGAGATCAAGAAACACAAGGACGAACAGGGCCGGCCGCTCGACGGCATTCCCTTCCATCCGTACTACACCGTGAAGGACATGGTCGGCGTGGTGGTGTTCCTGTTCCTGTTTTTCCTGGTGGTGTTTTTTGCGCCGGAAATGGGCGGCTACTTCCTCGAGTTCAACAACTTCATCCCGGCTGATCCGCTGAAGACGCCGCCGCATATCGCACCGGTGTGGTACTTCACGCCGTATTACTCGATCCTGCGCGCGATTACCGAAGACTTCATGCTGGTGCTGGCGATCGGCGTGGCCGCGTATGCCGTGCTGATCCAGATGACGGTGCGCGACAAACGCATCGGCATGGCGGCCATGGTCATCGCCCTCGTGGTGATCGTGCTGATGAAGGGCGGACCGCTGGCGATCGAGGCCAAAGTCTGGGGCGTGGCGATGATGGGTGCCGCGACGCTGATTTTTTTCCTGCTGCCGTGGCTGGACCGCAGCCCGGTGAAGTCGATCCGCTACAAGGGTCCGCTGTCCAAGGCCGCGCTGACGATTTTTGTCATCGTGTTCCTGGTGCTGGGTTATTACGGCACACAGACCGTGACCCCCGCCGGCACCATCATTTCGCAGATCGGCACGCTGATCTATTTCGCGTTCTTCCTGCTGATGCCCTGGTATTCGGCGCTGGACAAGACCCGGCCGGAGCCGGATCGGGTGACCATGTGATGATTAAAAAAATGAATAAAATCAATAGTTTAATCGCGGCCCTGCTGCTGGTGCCGACGCTCGCGCTGGCGGCCGGCGACCACATCAAGCTGGATCGTGCGCCGATCAACGAAGAAGACCATGCGTCTCTGCAGCGCGGCGCGCGGCACTTCGCCAACTATTGCCTGAACTGCCACAGCGCGGCGTACATGCGCTACAACCGGCTGCAGGACATCGGCCTCACCGAAGCGCAGATCCGCGACAACCTGGTGTTCACCGGCGTCAAGGTCGGGGAGTTGATGCGCATCGCGATGGATGCGAAAGACGCCAAGAACTGGTTTGGCGCCACACCGCCGGACCTGTCGGTGGTCGCGCGTTCGCGCGCATCCGCCGATGGCAGCGGTGCCGACTGGCTGTACACCTACCTGCGCGGCTTTTACCGCGACGCCGAGCGGCCCACCGGCTGGAACAACACCGTGTATGCCAATGTCGGCATGCCACACGCGCTGTGGGAACTGCAGGGCGAGCAGGTGCTGGTTGAGCGCAAGGTGCAGGGTCCGGGTTACATGAAAACCGAAATGGCCCTGAAGCTCGACAAGCCGGGCCAGCTGACCCCCGCCCAGTACGACGAGATGGTCGCCGACCTGGTGAACTACATGGTGTTCATGGCCGAGCCGGTGCGCGGCAACCGCAAGACCATCGGCATGTTCGTGCTGATGGCGCTGGGCCTGTTATTTGTTTTGGTATATGCACTGAAGAAGGAGTACTGGAAGGACGTGCACTGACCCTCAGTCGACCGCCGGGGCCGTGCGCGCCAGTCGCGTCACGGCCCCTTTGTTCCTCTGGCCGCCTTACGACTGACCTGCTGTTCCGTTACGGATAAACCATCATGATGACACTCTACTCCGGCACCACCTGTCCCTTCAGCCAGCGCTGCCGCTTCGTGCTCTACGAAAAAGGCATGGATTTCCAGATCATCGACGTCGACCTCTTTAACAAGCCGGAAGACCTCGCGGTGATGAATCCGTACAACCAGGTGCCGGTGCTGGTCGAACGCGACCTGATTCTCTACGAATCGAACATCATCAACGAATACATCGACGACCGTTTCCCGCATCCGCAGCTGATGCCGGCGGATCCGGTGATGCGCGCGCGGGCGCGGCTGTTCCTGTTCCGCTTCGAGCAGGAAATGTTCTCGCATGTCATCCACATCGAGAAGGGCACGCAGAAACAGGCCGACAAGGGCCGCCAGACCATCCGCGACAGCCTGACCCAGATCGCGCCGGTGTTCGCCAAGCAGAAGTACATGCTGGGCGAGGAGTTCTCGATGCTCGACGTGGCGATTGCGCCGCTGCTGTGGCGCCTCGACCATTACGGCATCCAGTTGGGCAAGCAGGCCGCGCCGCTGATGAAATACGCCGAACGCCTGTTCAGCCGCCCGGCCTACATCGACGCGCTGACCGCCTCCGAGAAGGTGATGAGGAAATAGAGGAGCAAGTGATGAATGATGAGCGCGGAGTGATGAACGAAACCCGGGGCACATCGGTTTTCGCTCATCATTCATCACTCATCACTCCGCACTGTGTTTATGGCTGAGCGTTCGACCAAACCGTACCTGATCCGCGCCATCCACGAATGGACCTGCGACAGCGGCATGACGCCGTACCTGTCGGTGAAGGTCGATGAAAACACGCGGGTGCCGATGGAGCATGTCAAAAACGGCGAAATCGTGCTCAACCTGAGTTACGACGCGACGCACAAGCTGACCATCGGCCCCGATCTGATCCAGTTTTCAGCGCGTTTCGGCGGCGTGTCGCGCGAGTGTTCGATTCCGCTTGCTGCGGTGCAGGGCATATTCGCCCGCGAAACCGGCCAGGGCCTGTTTTTCCCCGAAGAATCACCGGTTCTGCTCACCGCGCCGGCCGCAGCGTCAACCCCGGCGGCGGCGCCCGGGGATCCAGAAGACCCCAAGCCCGATACCCCGGCGCCGGCCGGCCGGCCGCGCCTGCAGGTCGTCAAATAAGCGACTTTCGCCGCCGCGTTTGACACGGTCCGGCACGCGTCGCAGAATCCTCCGACGCCGTTTCACCATCAAAAAAAAGCCGCAACAGCGACCGCGTCACAGCGGCCTCACTACAGCGGCATCCAGCACGGCGGACGCTCAGCGCGATTTAACCCTTGAGGAGTTGCGCATGCTTACCCCAGAAGAGCTGGCCCAGGTCGTTGCTGCCGAAAGCACGGTTTTCCCGTCGCCGATCCCGACACAGTGTATTTCCAGTGACGAGTACATGCCGACGCCGCAGACCGAGAAGCAGCGCGAGTTCGAAGCGCGGGTCAAGGCCATCGGCAGTGAAATGGCCAAAAAACACGGCGTCACGCGCCGCCGCTTTTTCAAAAGTGCCGCCGGCATGGCGGCGGCCTTTGTCGCGATGAACGACACCTACGGTCCGCTCTACGCGGTGAGCCGTGCCGAGGCCGCGACACCGGAAATGGCCAATGAGCGCGCCAATGCGCTGAAAAGCCAGTTCATCATGGACATGCACACCCACTTCCTGCGTGACGACACCCGCATCATGGGTTTCATCGCCCAGCGCGAAGCGGTGGGCAAGGCCGGCTGGAATCCGCTGCTGGCCGGCAAGCCGCAGACCATCGAGGATCTGAAGTTCCCCAACTACTTCAAGGAAATCTATCTCGACTCCGACACCAAGATCGCGCTGATCTCCGGTTCCGGTTCGGAAGACCCGCGCGACTGGTTCCTGACCAACGAAATGAAAAACGATGCGCGGACCAGGGTCAACAAGGAGGCGGGGACCAAGCGCATGTACGCGCATGCCATTTTCATGCCGGGCATGCCGGGCTGGCTGGACAAGGTCGATCATGATCTGGAGGTGCTGAAACCCGATTCATTCAAGGGTTACACCGTCGGCGACAACACCAACAAACACCTCGCGCGGCATCCATGGCGGCTCGACGATGAAAAACTGCTGTATCCCTTCTACGAAAAACTGGTGAAGGCCTCGAAAACCAACCCGAGTCTGGCCAACGTCTGTTTCCACAAGGGCCTGTATCCGCCTGCCACCACCAAGCAGTTTCCCGACCTGGTGCAGTACGCCGATGTGCGCGACGTGGGCAAGGCGGCGAAGGACTGGCCGCAGCTGAACTTTATTTGTTACCACTCTGCATTCCGCTTCACCGGCGGCGCGTACAAGGTGGGCATGGAGCAGTTCGAACAGACCGGACGCATCGACTGGGTCACCGACCTCTGCGAGATCCCAGAAAAATTCGGCGTCAAAAACGTCTATGGCGATGTCGGCCAGCTGTTTGCGCAGAGCACTGTCGCTGAACCGCGGCTGTGCGCGGCGATGATGGGCCAGCTGGTCAAGGGCCTGGGCGCCGATCATGTGGTGTGGGGCACCGACGCGGTCTGGACCGGCGCGCCGCAATGGCAGATCGAGGCGTTGCGCCGCCTGGAAATTCCGGAAGACATGCGCAAGAA
Organism: Burkholderiales bacterium; assembly: GCA_019749945.1. GTDB lineage: Bacteria > Pseudomonadota > Gammaproteobacteria > Burkholderiales > SG8-41. The sequence continues at coordinate 58,239 of JAIEPF010000008.1, read as the reverse complement.
GTACGGCTTCCCGATGCTGGGCGCGGCCGACGGCCCGACCAAGCGGGCGATTTTCGGCGAGAACAACGCAAGGCTCTATGGCGTGACCGCGCAGCACCGCGCTGCACTGGCCAACGACCGGTTTGCGCTGGCCAAGCAGGCCTATGACCTTGAAGGTGGCGACCGCACCAACATGGCTTATGGATATGCGATTAAAAAAACCTGAACGGTAATGCTGGACATTGACGGCGCGGAAACCCCGCGCCGTTTTTTATTTTTGACGCCGGCGAATTTCGCGGATCACCGCAGCAAGTAGGGCGGATGAGCCGCGTAGCGGCGTTATCCGCCGGATGGCTCAGGGTTAATTTAAAACCAGGCAACTTCGCCGGGGGTAGCCCGGCGGCTAGTTACTTTTCTTGCTCCGCCAAGAAAAGTAACCAAAAGAAGGCGGGCCCCGGCTCGCCGGCCCTGCGGGCTTCCCTGCGCTGCTCGTTGCACCGGGCGGCTGCGCAACTCGCGCGCCAGTTCGACGATTGCATCCTGTCAGGGGCGGGCATGTACATCTTTTCAGGACAGTTTCGCGCGCTCGCACAGTGCTCGCCGACATCCCCCGGCGCGACTCCGCTGCTCGGCGGCTCACAGGGGAGTTAACAATCAGCTTTCGTGCAAGATTGATTTGCCGTGCGTGACCGGATTGTTAAGCCCCTACAGCGACAACGGGCGGGACACCAAAGTCCATACCGGCCACCTGAAAAGCAGAAACAACGCGATCTCCCTGTTTTGATGCGAGTTCCTCAGGCGGAACGACTCGCCCCCGTGAAGCATCGTGCGACCAAACTACTTCGCGCAAGGCGATGACGTCTTGAGTGTGCGACGAAGGAATTCCCTTTGGCTTGAACGATACTAAGCCTTCAAACAAGCGTATTTCGCGATGGACTGGAAGATCGTGCATAGAACGTAAGAGGTACGTTGCAGCCACAAGAACGCTGCAACCGAGCCCTACGTACCAATAGCGCGTTTGCCCGTTGCGCCTTTCAACAGATCGTCCAACGGGATTTCCATTGGGGCCGAATGCGACTGACAGAGGAGCTTCAAGAAGTAGGTTTAGCGGTGCTGTTCCCGTGTTGCAGAGGGATAAAATTTCGGTTTTGAGCTGCGAAAACGAAAGTGTTTTCGCCTCACTCTCGTTAACATCTCCAACAAGCAGCCCACAGCTCTTTGCTTCACTAGCAAAGCCGAGATCAACAAAGACCCATTCGCCGGACGAACGGCTGGCTTCGGAAATGGTGGCGGCGCGAATATTGGCCATGAGGGCTGGTTTGATTACGAACTGCGCCGGCGGATTTCGCGGATCACCGCTGCATTGTCGAGATCGGCCTCGCCCTGCGCCATGCAGCCTTCGACGATGTCGGTATAGGTCGCGGCCAGCGGCAACTGCTGCTGCAGGCGTTGCGCCAGTTCCAGCATCAGCGAAAAATCCTTCAGCGTCTGCGCGATCTTGCCGTGCGGCGTGAAATCGCCGTCGATCATTTTCCGGCCCTTGATGTCCATGATCTGCGAATAGGCGGCCGAATCGCGGGCTACGCCGAGAAAGGCGGTCAGGGGCAGGCCCATGCGTTCGGCGAACACCAGGCCTTCGGCGAGGGCGGCGCGGTTGATGCCGAGGATCAGGTTGATCGCGAGTTTGGCGCGACCGCCGTTGCCGGCGGCGCCGAGGTGGTGGCGGCGCGGGCACAGTGCGTCGAGTACGTCCTTGACCTGTTCCGCAGCGGCCGGATCGCCGCCAACGAGGCCCAGCGCTTCGCCGCGCGCCGCCTGTTCGCTGGTGCCGGACACCGGCATTTCGACAAACCGTACGCGATCGACCGGCAGGCGCTGCGCCAGTGCCGCGATGCGGTCGGGGTCGCAGGTGCTGACGCAGATTGCCGTCAGCGGTGGCCGGTCCGCGGGCCGCGCGGCGAGCAGGGCATCGCAGGCGGCTTCGACCTGATCGGTATTGAACACGGCAATGACCACGGTGTTGCAGGCGCGGGCGATTGCCGCAATGGACGCCGCGTTCTGGCCGCCCAGCGCGGCAAAGGCCGGCGCTTTCGTGGCATCGACGTCATGACCGGTGACGGTGTGTCCTGCAGCGATCAGGCGTCGCGCGCAGGCGCTGCCCATCAGTCCGGTGCCGATGATGCCGACGGGGGTGCTGTTCATGTTTTTACTGTGCCTGTACAGGGTGGAATCCGCGCAATTATAGGAGCCTCGTCTTGCGGCGAGGCGTTATAATCCCGCCTCGCGCCGGCATAGCTCAGTTGGTAGAGCAACCGCCTTGTAAGCGGTAGGTCGTCTGTTCGATTCAGACTGTCGGCACCACCGCCGCCGGCGCAAGAGTTCAGCAGAAATCGGCGGAAGACAAATAATCCAATAAAATCAATGGGTTATGATTAATCGCCCGGAAGCGGGTGATGGCTGTCGTGTTGTGGTGCGGGGGATTGAATTTTTTCGCGGCAGCTTCATCTAACACGCCACAAAAACGCTCGGCTGCGTCATTGACGGCTGCGCACAGCAACGGAGAGAGAAATTGATTAGTGTCGAACATCTGGTCAAGGCCTTCGGCCCCAAACTGGCGGTGAACGATGTGTCGTTCAGTGTCGAGCGCGGCGAAGTGCTGGGATTCCTCGGGCCCAATGGTGCCGGCAAGTCGACCACCATGCGCATGATCACCGGTTACTACCCGCCGACCTCGGGCCGGATCATGGTCGGCGGCCATGACATGGTTGAAGACCCGATCGCCGCCAAACGCCTGATCGGCTACCTGCCGGAGAATGCACCCGGCTACGCCGACATGACGGTCAACGGCTTTCTCAATTTCTGCGCCGAACTGCGCGGCCTGCAGGGTGACGCGCGCAAACGCGCGGTGCACCGCGCCGTGGAATTGTGTTTCCTTGACAGCGTGCTGTATCAATCGATCGACACGCTGTCCAAGGGATACAAGCATCGGACCTGCCTCGCACAGTCGCTGATTCATGACCCGGACGTGCTGATCCTCGACGAACCGACCGACGGGCTGGACCCCAACCAGAAACACGAAGTGCGCGGCCTGATCAAGCGCCTGGGCGAAAACAAGGTGGTGATTTTCTCGACCCATATCCTTGAAGAAGTCGAGGCGGCCTGCACCCGCGTGATCATCATCGACCGCGGCCGCATCGTCGCCAGCGGCACGCCGGCGGAGCTGAAGGCGCGTTCGCCGGAAGGCAAACTCGATGAGGTGTTCCGCGCGATCACGCTGCCGGACACCGTCAAGGTCAAGGCGGAGGCACGGGCATGAACGCTTTTGCCAACATCCGCACCATCATGAAACGCGAGCTGTCGGGCTACTTCACTTCGCCGATTGCCTATGTGTTCCTGGTCATTTTCCTGCTGTTGACGGGATTCTTCACCTTCACCATCGGCAATTTCTTTGAGCGCGGCGAAGCCTCGCTGGTGTCGTTCTTCACCTGGCATCCCTGGCTGTACCTGTTCCTGGTGCCGGCGGTCGGCATGCGGCTGTGGTCGGAAGAGCGGCGGCTGGGCACGATGGAACTGCTGCTGACCATGCCCATCACCAGCTGGCAGGCCATCGTCGGCAAGTTCCTCGCCTCCTGGCTGTTCCTCGCGCTGGCGCTGGCGCTGACTTTCCCGGTGGTGATCACCGTCAACTATTTCGGCGACCCCGACAACGGCGTGATTTTCGCCGGTTATGTGGGCAGCCTGATGCTGGCGGGTTCATACCTCGCGGTGACCTGCATGACCTCCGCGCTGACGCGCAACCAGGTCATCAGCTTCATCCTGTCGGTGATGATCTGCCTGTTCCTGATCCTCGCCGGCTACACGCCGGTGACCGACCTGCTGACGCGTTTTGTCAGCCCGGTGGTGGTGGATGTCGTCGCCGCGTTTTCGGTGATGACGCATTTCGAAGGTTTCCAGCGCGGCGTGCTCGACACGCGCGACGTGGTGTTCTTCGCCTCGGTGATCGGCTTCATGCTGTTCACCACCGGCGTGATCATCCGCAACCAGCGCGCGGGGTAAGCTCATGAAAAACAAAAATCTTGAAACATTGATGTACTCGGCCGGCGGCATCCTCGCCCTGGCGCTGATCCTGATCGCGGCCAATTTCATTTTCAGCGCGTTCAACGCGCGCGTCGACCTGACCGAAGGCCGCGTCTACACGCTGTCCGAAGGCACGCGCTCCATCCTGTCGCGGCTCGAGGCACCGGTGAAAATCCGCCTCTATTACACCCAAGGCAGCGCCGCGGTGCCGCCGGGCCTGAAAACCTTCGCCGGCCGTGTCGAGGATCTGCTCAACGAATACAAGGCCGCGTCCAACGGCAAGGTGATCATCGAGAAATTCAATCCCGAGCCGGATTCCGACGCCGAGGATTCCGCGGCGCTGGACAACGTCGAAGGCCAGATGACCAACACCGGCGAGAAGTTCTACCTCGGCCTCGCGGTGTCCTTCCTCGACCAGAAGTCGTCGATTCCGGTGCTGACGCCGGACCGCGAACGCCTGCTCGAGTACGACATCACGCGTTCGATTTCGCAGGTCGCCCAGGCGAAAAAACCGGTGATCGGCATCATGAGCAACCTGCCGGTGCTCGGCCGCTCGCTGGATCCGGTGAAAAAACAGCAGCCCACCGAACCCTGGGTGCTGGCTTCCGAACTGAAGCGGATTTTCGACGTGCGCGAAGTCAAGCTGGACGCAAAGAAAATCGACGATGACATCAAGGTGCTGCTGGTCATCCATCCGCGCGACATCCTTGAAACCACGGAGTACGCGCTCGACCAGTTTGTATTGCGCGGCGGCAAGCTGATCGCCTTTGTCGATACCTACGCCTATTTTGACCAGCAGCCGGACCTGCAGAATCCCTTCGGCGGCAGCGCCGCGGGGCAGTCCTCGCTCCATAACCTGTTCAAGGCCTGGGGTGTCGAGCCCAGCAACGGCAAGGTGGTCGCCGACCTGACCTTCGCCAGCGGCGAGGGCCCGCGCCTGTTGCCGACACTGCTGTCGCTGAACACCGAAGCACTGAACATGGACGATGTGGTGACCAGCCAGGTCGGCACGCTGCTGATGCCCTTCAGCGCGAGCTTCGAACTCAAGCTGCCGGAAGGCCTGAAACAGACCACACTGGTGCATACCTCGAAAAACTCGATGCTCGCTGACCTGATCATCGCCACGCTGTCGGGCGAGCCGTCGACGCGCGGCTTCCAGCCCTCGGGCAAGGAGGAACCGCTGGCGTTCCGCCTGACCGGCAAGTTCAAGACCGCGTTCCCCAACGGCAAACCCGCCGATCCCTTTGCCCGCGGCAAACCGGTGGATCCGGCGCAGTTCGAAGCCGACCGCAAGGCGCATCTGCGCGAAGCGGCGGCGGAAAACACCGTGGTCATCGTCGGTGACGTCGACATGCTGACCGACGGTGCCGCGGTCGATATCCAGGAAATCTTCGGCCAGCGCGTCGCGGTGCCGCGCAACGGCAACCTCGCGTTTGCGCAGGGCCTCGTTGAGCAGATGGCCGGCGACAGCGCGCTGATCAACCTCCGGAGCCGCGCGGCCTTCAGCCGGCCGCTGACGGTGATCAAGCAGATGGAGGCGCGCGCCCAGGAAACCTACCTTGGCAAGATCAAGGCGCTGGAGGACACGCTGAACCAGACCACGGAAAAACTGCAGGCTCTGCAGAAGGGGCGCGCCTCGGGCAGCGCCACCGGCGGCGCGATCCTGACGCCTGAGCAGCAGGCCGAGATGGAAAACTTCCGCAAGAAATCGGTGGAAACGCGCAAGGAACTGAAGGAAGTGCGCAAGAACCTGCGTGAAGAAACCGAGTCGCTGCAACTGTGGACCAAGGTCATCAACATCGGCCTGGTGCCGCTGCTGGTGATTGTGCTGGGCGTCACGCTGGCGATCATCAAACGCCGCCGGGCCAACCTGAGAATTCGAATCGGGGCGCGCGCATCATGAACCGCAAACAGTTCCTGTGGCTGATGCTCGCCGTGGTCATCATGTGCGGCGCAGGTTTGGCGCTGTTCTGGCAGGACCTTACCGCGTACCGCGACAGCGGTGCCAAAATCGGCGCCCGTCTGCTGCCGCCGATGAAAGTCAGCGACGTTGCCAAGCTGCGTCTGCAGGATGCGACGGGAGAGGTGACGCTGGCGGTGAAGGACAAGGTCTGGCGCGTCGAACAGCGCGGAGGTTATCCGGCGGATTTTGCCGAGATCAGCGGCCTGATCCTGAAACTGCTCGAGGCCAAGGTGGTGCAGTCGGAGGTTGTGGGCGCGAGCCTGCACGGCCGCCTGAACCTGCTGGCTCCCGATAAGGGGGCCAAGGAAGGCACCGGTACGCTGGTCGAACTGAGCGACGCCGCAGGCAAGGTGCTGGTGAGCATGGTGCTCGGCAAGGTGTCGCTGAAAAAGGATCCGATGAACCCGCTGCCCAATGCCAAGGACGGCGTGCCCGCGGGCCGCCACATCCTGGTGGCGGGCAAGGGCGACAATGTGTTCGTGGTGTCCGACCCGCTGGAAAAAGCGGTGGCGCGCCCCGGCGCATGGCTCGCGAAAGATTTTTTCAAGATCGACCGCATCAAGACGCTGCAACTCGCGGGCGAGCCGGCATCGTCATGGAAAATCACCCGCGACGAGGAATGGGGGCAGTGGAAATTCGCCGCAGGCGGCGGCCAGCTTGATCCCAGCGCCGCAGTCAGCGCGAACAATGCCTGGTCGGGCCTGAGTTTTACCGACGTCATCCTTGACGACAAGACCGGCACCGACAAGGCGGTCACCTTCACCGCGCAAACCTTCGATGACCTGACCTACACCGTCAAACTGGCGCCGCACACTGATGGCGACTACGTGCTGCGCTTCAGTGTCGCCGGCACACCGCCGAAAACGCGCAAGCCGGAACCCAATGAAAAAGCCGAGGACGCGGCCAAACGTGACAAGGAATTCGCCGACAACCGGCAGCGCCTCGAAGCACGCGTGATGCTGGAGCAGGCGCGTTCGCAGTGGGCGTACCTGGTGCCGGGCAAGCAGGTGGCGCCGCTGCTGCTCAAGCGCGAGCAGATGGTGGTTGCGGCCCGTCCGCCGCAGAAAAATGGTAAATAATTGATTTTATTGATGTTTTTAGTATAGGCGCAGTAAAGTTATACTGCGCTCATGAAACGGTTTTTATTCCTGCTGGTGTTGGTGCTGCTGCCCGGTTGCGCGGTAACCCTGCACGGCAACCAGACCACGGGCGGCGGGTCGACGGCGACCACCACCGGCAGCAGCGTGCAGGCCGGCAAACAATTCGGCAATGCGCGCGTCGGCGGGTCGTTCGGTTCACCGCCCGCCGCGCAGGCGGCCGGCGGCCAGCTGCGATTGTCCTCGGGCGCTTCCGCGGTGCTGGTGGTGGGCCTGGTGATCGCCGGCACTGTGGAGGCGATCAGCGACTGGATGCGGCCCGCGGCTCAACGCGCCGAACGCCTGCCCACCGGCAATATTTCGCAGACCTGTTCCTGTTATGCCAGTAACCCTGAATTGACGTCCGAAGCTGCGGCGCAGTAAGTTCCGCTCTGTTCCATGTTTCAACCCCGACTTTTCAATACGCCCGGTATTCATCATGAGTGATCACAAAGATCCGCAATCACCCCTGCCTTCGCCCGTTTTCCCCCAGGGCAAGACCTGGGACTACAAAAAACGCGAAGGCATCTACGAGTCCGACGTGACGGCGCTGGTGCGCCGCCTGCTCGAAGACGAATCGATCCGCGAAGACCAGCGCGCGGCGTGGGAACGCTGGCGCAACGATCCGTCGGGGCTGCAGCGATGAGCGCCACGATCAGACAACTGCTCGTCATCGGCGCAGCGCTCTTCGCTGCGACCACCGCGGCCATGGCGCAGAACTATCCGTCGCGCCCCGTGCGTTTTGTCGTGCCCTATGCGCCGGGCGGCAGCACCGACACGCTGGCGCGGTCGATGGCGATAAAGCTGTCCGAATTGCTGGGCCAGCAGGTCGTGGTCGACAACCGCCCCGGCGCCAACGGCGACATCGGCATGACCATCGTCGCCAGGGCCCCCGCCGACGGTTACACCATCGTGCTCGGCTACATCGCCAACCTTGGCATCGGGCCCAGCCTCTATGACAAGATGCCCTACGATCCGGTGAAGGATTTTGCGTCGATCACGCAGGTGGCGGGCGCATCCAACATTTTTGTCACCCACCCCTCTCTGCCGGCGAAGAATTTCAAGGAATTCATCGCCTACACCAAGGCCAACCCGAAAAAAGTGTCCTTCGCCACGGCGGGGGTGGCCAGCGTCGGCCACCTGACCGGTGAACTGCTGAACGACATGGCCGGCATCGACATGCTGCACGTGCCGTACAAGGGCAGCGGCCAGGCAATCACGGATCTGGTCGGCGGCCATATCAAGGTGATGATCAGCGGCATGGCCTCGACATTGCCGCATGTGCGTTCCGGCAAGCTGAACGGCATCGTCACCACCGGCATCAAACGCACACCGGCAACGCCGGACATTCCGACCATCGCCGAGACCTATCCCGGCTTTGAGTCGAGCTCGTGGTTCGGTGTGCTGGCGCCGGCGGGTACGCCGAAACCCATCGTGACCCGGCTCAATGCCGACATCCACAAATCGCTGCAGGATGCCGCAGTGGCCAAACGACTGGCCGCCGTCGGTTTCGAGATCACCTACGGCACGCCTGAGGAGTTTGCGGCTTACATCAAGTCGGAGATCAAGAAGTGGGCCAAGGTGGTGAAGGCTTCGGGGGCGAAGCCGGACTGATCGGTGCTTTGCGTAAAAAAACCCCCGCTGATGCGGGGGTTTTTTTGTGGGGTGGATTAGCCGCGTAGCGGTGTAATCCGCCGTTTCGCAGTTGATATGCGCGACATCGTCGCGCCCCACATACGCGAGCGTTGCATTCGGCGGAATGCGCCCCGAAGGAAGTCCCCTTGGGGGGTGCTATGCTTTTGCCGACTGAGCAGACGACGGTTTTCACGCCATTTTATCGTGGTTAAAATCGCGCACACTTTTTAACCGATTGATTTTATTTATAAAATTTTGAAATTAAGCGGGATGTTATCCATCACACTGGAATGTTATACGGCGTTTTTGTCGTATAAAACTAGTTAGGCTGCAAAGAGCTCGCTTTGAACATTCATAGTCTATTTGACGACAAGGCAGACATCTACGCTAAAGCTAGACCGACATACCCATCAAGTTTGTATGAATGGCTATCTGGGCTGTGTGCCTCAAGAAATGTTGTGTGGGATGTAGGCTGTGGAAGTGGGCAGGCTTCTGCTGACCTAAGCCAGTATTTTGATCGTGTGGAAGCTACTGACGTTAGTGCCTCACAAATCGCAAATGCTCCGCCTTACGAGCGAGTTCGCTTTTCAGTTCAGCCCGCTGAAGCCACAGGCTTTGAAGATGAGTCTTTCGATGCCGTTTGTGTAGCCCAGGCATTGCACTGGTTCGATTACGAGAAATTCTGGCCGGAAGTTAAACGTGTTTTAAAGCCTGCCGGTATCTTTGCAGCGTGGGGATACAACTGGCCGCATGTGGATCAATCTATCGACCATGCTTTGAATGAATCCTTCTTGTCGGTACTTAATCCTTACTGGGCTCAGCAGAACAAGTTACTTTGGGACGGATACAAAGATATTTCATTGCCATTCCAGCGTTTGGATATTCCTGATTTCGAACTGAAAATGCACTGGACCGTATATGAGTTTTTTGCCTACCTTCATACATGGTCCGCCACACGTCGTTGCATGGAAAAAGTAGGCGATGACTTTTTTATGAGTAGCTTCGAAGAAATTTCCAAGCTGTGGGGGAGTGGCACAAGAAGAATTGTGTCTATGGATTTTGTAGTGATAGCGGGACGAAATGCAGCCTAACAAACAGTTCCAAGGCGACCAAAATATGCTGTCATGCCTTTTGCAAAACGCGCAAAAGTCACGCCAGCATACTTTGGCCCTTGAACATGGGCGTTGGGGCAGATCTTGCAATCCAACACTCGATTGCAGTAACCACGATCCAAAGGCGCGGAGTGGAATTTTCAGGGACAGTGACGGAAATCTTCGCTGAATCAAGGTTGTTGCGCGCGGTCAGCGATCATCCCGGTCAGGGCGCTCCAGCCACTCGATGTCCGCCAGGTCCTGCGCTCGGCCCACCGTCCGCTTGTTCTTGATGAGATGAGCCTGTGAAAGCACGCCTACGGGTTGTTCTGCAACCTGGATGTTCAGGCGCGCGGCCCAGGCATCGTCAAATTCGACGCCGTCGATGTGGGTGAGGATGTCGATGCGCAACGGGGCTATGCCGATCTGGAAAACCAGGCCCGGATGTGACAGGTCGTGCTCGTCAAGGTCCTGCAGCGGCGCACCGAATTCAGTCAGCGCCTTGATGACGCGGCGAGCATTCGCCGGCGCCGCGCGCACCCAGATGTCGATGTCGCCCGTTGCTCGAACCCGGCCGTGGGCAGCCAGCGCATATGCGCCGACAATCAAATATTCAACGCTGTTTGCGTTGAACGCAGACAACAGATCTTTGAAGTCGGAATTCATGATGCGTGCCGGATGGCTTGTGCATGGCCAGACAGAGGCGGGTCAGATCCCAAACCTGCGCCATTCGCGACTCGGGGGTGGATGCGGCAATGGCGAGGGGCGCGCGCGCGCTTTGTCCATGGCGTATTACGCGCGTCACTACCTTGGGTCTTTGCATGCTGTGCATGCAGCATTATACCGATGCCCGCCCGCCGGGGCGGACAGGCAAACGTTGTAATTTGCGAACGGAGGCCCCTAGCGCCGGGCTATCCCCAGCTTCTCGTAAATCGGCCGGATGCCGTCCCTGATGCTGTGGCGGTTACGTGCGAGTATCAGCGCCGCAGCCACGCAGCATAATCCGCCAATGGTGAGGGTCGCACGCGGGCCGACGATGTCGGCGATCGCGCCTGCGGTGAGTGCGCCGAAGGGCATGATGCCGAGGAAGGCGACGGTGTAGAGGCTCATCACGCGGCCGCGTTTGTCGTCGTCGACGATGGTCTGCAGGATGGTGTTGACCGAGACCGAGGTGACCAGGATGCCGAAACCGACGACCGGCAGCAACAGCAGCGCGAGCCATACCGTAGGCGCATTGGCGAACAGCACCAGCGCCGTTCCCGCCGAAAACACGGCAATGATGATCAGCCGGATCAGGCCGCGTGCGTTTTTGCGCGAGGCCAGGTACAGCGTGCCGCAGATGGCGCCGCCGCCCGATGCACTCATCAGGAAACCCATCAGGTCGGCATCACCGCTGAAAACCTCGCGCACCATCACCGGCATCAGTGCCGAATACGGGGTGGCGACAAAGGCCACCACGGCCAGCATCAGCAGCAGGGCACGGATCGGCAGCGTGTGCCAGACGTAGCTGAAGCCTTCGCGCAGGCCGGCGAGCACCGAGGTGTTGACCGGTTCGCGCGGCTGCGGCCGGGTGCGGATCATCAGGAAGGAAATCACCACCGCGATGTAGCTCAGCGCATTGATCAGGAAACAGTGGGCTTCACTGAGCACGCCGATCAGGATGCCGGCAATCGCGGGTCCGACCATGCGCCCGCTGTTGGCCATCAGCGAGGTCAGCGCGATCGCGTTGGGCAGGTCTGCCTTGCCGTCGACCAGTTCCAGCATATAGGCGTGGCGGATCGGCAGTTCGAAGGCGACCAGCACGCCCATCAGCATGGCCAGCGTGACGATATGCCAGGGCGCGATGATGCCGGCCAGTGCCAGCGCGGCCAGGGTTGCGGCCTGCAGCAGTTCGAGGATCTGGGTGGCGAACATCGCGCGGTGCAGGTTCCAGCGGTCCGACCACAGCCCTGCCAGCGGCGACAGCAGCAGGATGGGCAGACTGCCGGCAAAGGCCAGCACGCCGAGCAGGGTCGCCGATCCGGTCAGTCGGTAGAGCAGCCAGCTCTGCGCCACCATCTGGATCCAGTAGCCGATCAGCGCAAAAATCTGGCCGGTCAGGAACAGCCGGAAGTTGCGGTGGCGCAGAGCGCGCAGCGAAGGCAATGCCATAAGGGAACGAATTCTACTTCATGGACTTGGCGGGTGGTCGGGGAGTGCGCTGCGGTAAAATCATCGGGCCTGTTAACCATTACTTCGTGAGATGCGTTGTGTCCAAAATTGTCAATGGCAAGGCGCGTGCCGCGGCCCATATCGAAAATATGGGCGAGGCAGGCAACGCAGCCAGTGGCGATTTTGGCCACAACCCGCAGGGACGGGACGATTTGGCCCCGGGCCATTGTCGCCCCTTCGCTTATTTGCCTACGGGCAAACCGCGCTCGGAGCTTCGCGTCCCAGGGCCAAATCGTCGCCGTCGCACTCATGAAGTAATGGTTAACAGGCCCTAACTCTCATGCCCGAAAATTCCACTGCGACCGGGGTCCGGTCCCAACTCATCACCATCTACCAGTTGATGTTCGTGGTGGTGCTGTGGAACAGCGCCTACAAGGGCGGGCGCGTGCTCAACACCCTGTATGCGCTGGAACTCGGCGCGACTCCTTTGCACATCGGCCTGCTGCTCGCCACCTACGGCGTGTTTCCGCTGCTGCTCGCGGTACTGGCGGGGCGCATTGCCGACCGTCACGGCGCGCGCGTACCGGTGATCCTCGGCATGCTGGTGTGTACGCTGGGCATCATGCTGCCGTGGTTTGCGCCCAGCCTGCCGCTGCTGTTTGTCGCTGCGGCGGTGACCGGTTTCGGTTTTATTCTCGGTCAGGTCGCGTTCCAGTCGCTGGTCGGCTTGCTGGGCGAGGGCGAGGCGCGCACCCGCAATTTCAACAACTATGCGCTGATCGTTGCCGTGGCCGATTTTGTCGGCCCCGTGTTCGCCGGCTTCTCGATCGATCATGCCGGGCATGTTCCGACCTACCTGTTTCTTGGCCTGCTGGGCGCGACCTCGGTGATTGCGATCATCGTGCTGGCCAAACGGATTCCGCGCCACCGGCGGCCGGCGCCGGCCCCCGCCGGCCAGCGCATGACCGACCTGTTCCGCGATGCCGACATGCGCCGCGTGCTGATCGCCAGTGCGGTGGTGATGACCGGCATCGACCTGTTCCAGCTCTACATCCCGCTTTATGGCCACCAGATCGGCCTGTCGGCTTCGGCGATCGGCATGATCCTCGGTGCCGCCGCCGTGGCCACTTTTGTATCGCGCGCGCTGCTGCCGACGCTGGTCAGCCGCTACAGCGAGGAAAAAACGCTGCTGTATGCACTGTTCCTGACCGCGGCCATGTTCATGCTGATCCCGTTTTTCAAAAGCGCCATTGTGCTGGCCGCGATCTGCTTCACGCTGGGCCTGGGCATGGGCCTCGGCCAGCCGCTGACGGTGGTGCTGTGTTACCGCTATTCGCCTGCGGGCCGCGCCGGTGAGTCGCTGGGCCTGCGCATCGCCATCAACAACTCCATGCATGTGGTGGTGCCCGCGCTGTTCGGCGCGGTGGGTGCGGCGTTCGGTCTGGCGCCGGTGTTCTGGGCCAACGCCGGGGTGATCGCGGCGGGCAACTGGTACGCGCGCAAACGTGCTGCCGGCGAGACCGGCTGATGCCGATTTTTCTTGCCCTGCTGGTGCTGCTGCTGAACATGAGCGCATTCCGCGGCAGCAAGGTGCTGGTGTCGCTGTTCGCGCTGGAGCTCGGCGCGCCGCAGATCATGCTCGGCGTCATTGTTGCCCTGTATTCCCTGTGCCCGATGCTGCTCGCGCTGTACGCCGGCAAGATGATCGACCGTTTTGGCGTGCGCTGGCCGCTGGCGCTGGGCTCGCTGGGCATGTCGCTGTCGCTGGTGCTGCCGGGCGCGCTGCCGTCATTGCACATGCTGTACCTGTCGGCGCTGCTGCTGGGCCTCTCCCACGTGTTTTACAACGTGTCAGTGCAGAATCTGATCGGCATGCTGAGCAGCGCCGAAAACCGCACCCGCAATTTCAGCAATCTGAGCCTGATGATCGCGAGCGGCGGATTTCTCGGCCCGCTGATCGCCGGTTTTGCCATCGACACCCTCGGCCATGCCATCGGTTACCTGTGTATTGCAGTACTTCCTGCGCTGTCGGCGGGGATCATGTTCAGCGCGCGCCGCGGCCTGGCGGCGCTGAGCGGCGCCAGGGCGAAAAGCGGCGGAGAGGCGGGGTACGCGGTGGGCTTGCTCAGCAATCCGCCGTTGCGGCGCACACTGATCACCAGCGGCATCATCCTCACCGCCATCGACCTGTTCCAGTTCTACATGCCGATCTACGGCCATGCCATCGGTCTGTCGGCGTCGGCGATCGGCATGGTGCTGGCGATGTTCGCCGCAGCGGCCTTCATCGTGCGCACCATACTGCCGCAGATCGTCGCCCGTTTCGGCGAGGAGCCGGTGCTGATCGGATCGATCTTCATCGCGGCCGGCACCTACCTGCTGTTCCCGCTGGTCGAGAGCGGGATACTGCTCGGCGCCATCGCCTTCCTGCTGGGACTGGGCACGGGCTGCGGCCAGCCGCTGACGCTGATGATGATTTACGCGCGGGCGCCCGAGGGGCGCTCCGGCGAGGCGCTCGGGCTGCGCATGACCATCAACAACCTGACCCACATTGCCGTGCCGCTGTTCTTCGGTGCCGTGGGCACCGCGTTCGGCGTGGCCCCGGTGTTCATCGCCAATGCCGCCATGCTGGTCGCCGGCGGCCTGCTCAGCCGGCGCCGCTGAACGGAAGGCGCAGCCATGGCCGATATAATTCAAGCAATAAAGCAAAGGATGCAAACATGAAAATTGCCATCATCGATGATTATCAGGACGCGTTCCGCCGGCTCGACTGCAGCAAAAAGCTGGCGGGCCACGAACTGATCGCCTTTACCGACACCGAAAAGGATCCGGTGAAGCTTGCGGCCCGGATCGGCGATGCCGAAGTGCTGGTGCTGACGCAGCAGCGTTCGAAGTTGCCGCGCGCGGTGATCGAAAAACTGCCCAAACTGAAACTGGTCAGCCAGACCGGCCGCAATGCCAACCACATCGACATCGCCGCCTGCACCGAAAAAGGCATCGTGGTGTCCGCCGGCGGCGCCGGCAATCCGAACCCGACGGCGGAACTGGCCTGGGGGCTGATCCTTGCCGCGCTGCGCCGCATCCCGCAGGAAGTGCGGCGCCTGCAGGACGGCAAATGGCAGGGCTCGGTGGGTACCGGGCTCGCCGGCAAGACGCTGGGCATTTATGCCTACGGCCGCATCGGCAGCCTGGTGGCGCAGGTCGGCCGCGCCTTCGGCATGCGTGTGTGGTGCTGGGGCCGCGACGGCTCAACGGCCAAGGCGCGCGCCGCAGGTTATGAAGTGGCGGCCAGCCGCGAAGCGTTTTTTGCCGAGAGCGACGTGATCTCACTGCACCTGCCGCTGAATGACGGCACCCGCGGCATTGTCACCGCCGAAGACCTCGCGCGCATGAAAACATCAGCATTGATCGTCAACACCAGCCGCGCGCCGATCATCGCCAGGGATGCGCTGGTTGCCGCGCTGAAAGCGGGCCGGCCGGGGCGCGCCGCGATTGACGTCTACGAAGATGAGCCGGTGCTCAACGCCAGCCATCCGCTGATCGGCATGGACAACGTGGTGTGCACCCCCCACCTGGGTTATGTCGAGGAAGCCACCTATGAGGCCTATTACAGCGCGGCGGTCGAGCAGATCCTCGCGTTTGTCGCCGGAAAACCGATCAATGTCGCGAACCCGGATGTGCTGAAGAAGTAGGTTTTGCATCATTGGTGATCAACCCGTTCCGTTCGCCCTGAGCCCTGCGACAAGCTCAGGACAGGCATTGTCGAAGGACGGCCGGGCTTCGACGGGCTCAGCCCGAACGGTGTCTGTTTGTAATGATTAGTAGTGCAGAGGCGCAAGGAGAAGGTTATGGGCATGAAAAAAATGCGTTGCGGCGTGGCCGCAGTGGAAGCGCTGCGCGCATCCGGTGTGACCAAGGTGTTCGGCCTGATGGGTTCGAGCACGCTGGAAATGTATGACGCGCTGTATGACGTCAAGAAAGAGATCGAATACATCGGCGTACGCCACGAGAACTGCGGCATGCACATGGCCGATGCCTACGGCCGCGTGACGCAGACCCCCGGCGTGTTCATCTGCGGCCAGGCCGGGCCGGGTGCAGCGAACATGGTGCTGGGCCTGGCGCAGGCCAAGTTTGCCTATTCGCCGGTGGTGGCGATCACCGGCCTCGCGTCCACCGAACACCTCGGGCGCGATGCTTTCCAGGAGATCGACCAGAACACGCTGTTTCTGCCGGTGACCAAACGCGTGATGACCGTGCCGCGGCCGGAGCGTATCCCCGAATTCATCCTCGAGGCTTTTCGCATCGCCAACTCCGGCCGGCGCGGACCGGTGGTGGTGAACATCGCGCGCGACCTGTTCAATCACAGCATCGATGCCGATATTCCGCAACGCGTGAATGTCGACATCAAACCTCCTGCGGCTGATCCGGAAACGCTGGCGGAAATGCGCAGGCTGATCCTCGCCGCAAAAAAACCGGTGATCCACGCGGGGGCCGGCATCAAGTGGTCGCGCGCCAGCGGCAAACTCGCCGCACTCGCTGAAAAACTGCAGATCCCGGTGACCAGTTCGGCGGGGCACGCCGACATCCTGCCGATGGATTTTCAGTGGCATGCCGCCGGCGTCGGCCCGCGCGGCAATCCTGTCGCGAGCACCTTGATGCGCGAGGCCGACCTGATCATCGCGCTCGGCACGCGGCTCGGGTTCAACACCACCTTCTACAAATACACCGATGTTTCATCGACCGCGAAAATCATCCAGGTCGACATCGACCCGATGGCGTTGGGGCGTTATTTTCCGACGGCACTGGCGGTTGCGGCCGATGTCGGTTCGGTGATCGACGGCCTGGCCGCGCTGATGCAGCCGGTTGCCGGCGATGCCGCGCCGTGGCGCGCGCGCAACGAGCTGTATTTCAAGGCACGTGCAGCACTGTGGGCGGAGCGCGAGGCCTCCGGTGCGCGAACCGGAACGCCGATGCACCCGGACGTGATCTACGCTGAAGTGCGCAAGGCGGCGCCGCGCAATTCAATCTTCACGCTCGACGCCGGCACCACCGGGTTTCAGGCGACGGACCAGCTGCCCTGTTACGAGACACCGGCGCTGCTGACGCCGCTCGATTGCGGCATGGTCGGCTTTTCCTACTCGGCGGCGATTGGCGCCAAGGTCGCGGCACCCCAGCGCGCGGCGATTTCGCTGATGGGCGACGGCGGTTTCGGCATGACCATGGGCGAGATGACCACCGCGGTGGCGAGCAACATCCCCGCGATCGGCATCGTGATGGACAACGGCACCTGGGGTTCGGAAATCGCTTACCAGCGCGATTTCTACCAGGAACGCTATATTGGAGCCCATGTCCACAGCCCGCGTTTCGACGAAGTAATGAAACTCACCGGGGGCAACGGTTACCACCCGACGGCTCCCGGTGAAACCGCGGATGCGCTGCGCGATGCGCTGAAGGCCGGCAAACCGGCGATCATCCACGTCAAGGTTGATCCGGAAGCGACCATCAGTTTCCGCAAGGACGCGCTGCAGAAGCGCGGCTAACGGACGTTTGAAAAAATGATGCGCGAGCGCGTTGGGAGCATAGCGACCGAGCGCACACGCGTACCGGTCGTTGAGTTAACGGGGGTTCGATGAGCCTGCTAATCACGCCACTGCATGTGATGGATTATCTCGGCGTTGCCGTGTTCGCCGTCAGCGGCGTGCTGGCGGCAGGGCGCAAGCACCTCGACTGGTTCGGCGTGCTGGTCATCGCCACGGTCACCGCGCTCGGCGGCGGCACGCTGCGCGATCTGCTGATCGACCGCCATCCGGTGTTCTGGATGACCGATACCGGTTACCTGTGGACCATACTCGCGGCAACCCTGTTGACGCTGCTGATCGTGCGTTTTCGTGAACTGCCGCTGCGTGCCCTGCTGATTGCCGATGCGCTGGGGCTGGCGCTGTTCGCGATCAGCGGTGCGCGCATCGCCGAGACCGCAGGTTATGGCGGCATCGTGGTGGTGATTCTCGGCACCATGACGGGGGTGGCCGGCGGCGTGTTCCGCGACATGCTGCTCGCGGAAATTCCGCTGCTGCTGCGCGACGGGGAAATTTACGCCACCGCCGCGATTGCCGGCATCGTGGTTTATCTGGTGTTGCAGATGACAGGGTTCGATCGTTTGACCGCCGGTCATGCCGGCATGGCAGCGATCGTGGTGATCTGTTTCGCGGCGATCTTTTTCAGCCTGCGCATGCCCGCATTCAGGCTGGGTGAATCCAGAAAGCAGGACTAGGGCAGAGGGTTTGCTCCTCAATCCTCAATCCGCACTCCTCATTGCCCTTAATGCAGGTGGCGGTTGCGCGGATGCAGCGGAATGACGGTCGAGGTGGTGGAGGAGGGCGGCGCATCGCCCGCGGGTTTCTGCGGGGTGTGCGCATCGAACATTTTGCTCACCAGCGCGGTGACCTGCTCGACTTCCGGTTTGCCGAGGTGGCGTGACAGCATGTGGTTGATGTCTTCGGTCACGCACTGGCGGCGGAATTCGTGAATGGCTTCCGGCGACGGCCCGACAAAGAACTGGTAGAACTCGTCCTCGCCGCTGTCCGGGTAATAGGTGACTTCCACTTCGGAGGCGTATTCGGTCAAGGGGCCGAGGTTGTTGCAGGCTTCCGTCAGCTTGTTGTGGAAGCTGCGGCCGACTTCACCGGTCCAGCACATGCTGACCACGCGTTCGCCGGCGTCATAAACGATGCCCGTTTCTTCGCGTTCCAGGCTTTTTGCATCCGCCAGATGGTCGGCATCGACGTAATCCAGCCAGGGGCGCAGCGCGAGTTCGACCTGCGCCAGGCGCACGCCTTTGCATAAAAAAACGCTGCCGTGGACATGTACTTCGGTTTTCATTGCGGCCAACTCCGATGGTGATGCGTGCAGCTGCAGCGTTCTGCTGCAGGGGGCGACAAGGATAACACAGCGGGAATTGATAAATAATTCAATAAAATCAAATACTTATATCAATCGCTTGTGCTGAATCTGCTGTTCGCGGCAGATTGGGTATCAGGACAGCAGGCCGAGGTCGCGCAGCAGCCCGCCCATGACCTGGCGCTCGCGATCCAGGAATGCGGTGAGTGCAGCACCGCCGAGATAAGTATTGGCCCAGTATTTTTCCGCGAGGGCGGCATTCCATTCTTCCGTTGCCGTGGCGGCGCGCAGCGCGCCATCCCAGTACGCGATCTGCTGTGTTGTCAAACCCGCGGCGCCGATCACGCCACGCCAGGTACCGATCACGCAGTCGACGCCGAGTTCGGTCCAGGTCGGCACCCCGGCATACAGCCGGGGCAGGCGTTGCGGCGCCGATACCGCGAAAGCGCGCACCTGCCCAGCGGCGATGGCTTTAACGGCACTCACCGCGGTGATGGCGGCGACTTCCGCGCGCTGCTCGATCACGTCAGCCACGGCGTACAGCGCGGAGTCAAAGACATTGATCTGCAGTGCCTTGACGTCGCCGCCGGCATGCGCCGTGACGCGGGCCAGCGCCATGTGGTTGATGTTGCCGATGGCAGTCGCCAGTGCGATGCGGCAGCCGGCGGTGTCCGCGGCGAGCCGGGCCATGAAGTCGGCGCCGCTCTGTATCGGTGAGTCGGCGCGCACCACGAAGGCGATGTATTCGGTGTACAGGTTGGCCAGCGGCGTCAGCGCGGCGTGGTCGAAATCCGCGACGCCCAGTTGCTGGTTGGTAATGATGGTCGGCGAGTTGATCGCGAGGATGTGCGGGTCACCGGGGTGCTTGCGCAGGTAATCCCAGCCGTTGCCGCCGCCGCGGCCGGGGATGTTGTTCAGCCGCAGTGCTTGTCCGACCAGCTGCTGCTTTTCAAGGATGCTGATCAGCGCCCGTGCCGGACGGTCCTGGCCGCCGCCGGCGGGCGTGCCGGCGACCAGTTCAACCTCGCGTGTCGGGCGCCAGCCTGCGGTCATGCAGCCGGGTTGTGCGCGGTCTTGGGCACAAACACCACCAGCAGATTGGCGGCAATGATGGTGCCGGCGAGGAAATAAAACCCGGCGTAGACGTTCCAGGTATCGGCGATGATGCCGAAGGTCGCCGGCGCGATGCCGCCGCCGATGGCGAGGATGGTGAACTGCAGGCCGACGCCGGTGCCGGCGAGGCGCTTCGGCGTGTTTTCAACGGCCCAGGCCTGCATCACCGGGCGCATGGCATACAGGAAGAAACCCACCAGTGCGACGAAGATGATGAACAAAAAGGATTGTCCGGCGAAGACCATGCCGATGATGGTCAACCCGGTCAGCACCATGCTCGACATCACGACCTGGCGCCGGCCGACCTTGTCGGAAACATGTCCGGCAATCGGTCCGGCAATGAAACCTGCAACCTGCAACACCGTCATGCACACGCCGACGGCGATCGGCGAATAACCCTGTTCGTACGCCAGATACACCGGCAGGAACACCATCAGTCCGACCTGGGTCAGCGTGCGGAAGCCGCCGCTGATGCAGATCAGCATCAGGGTGCGGTCGCGCATCAGCGTACCAAGATCGTGCAGGTACTGGCGTGCGCTCCACTGACGGTCATTGCCGGCGTTGACCCCGTCTTTTTTATCTTCTTTTTTGTTTTTTCCGCCTTGGTTCGTGCCCAGCGCGCCGACCATGACCAGGATCAGCGTCGCCATCACCAGACCCGGCACGATGTTGATCACCACCACTTCGCGCCAGCTGAACCAGGCGAGCAATGCGCCGGCGGCGAGCGGCGCCAGCGCCTCACCGACATTGCCGCCCATGCCGTGAAAGGACAGCACCAGGCCCTTGCGTTGCGGATACTGATGGGCCAGCGTCGGAATCGCCGCCGGGTGCCACAGATTGTTGCCGATGCCGACCAGTATCACACAGCCCACCAGCATCCACATGCTGTGAGTCAGACTCATCAGCGCGTAGGGAAAGCCGACCCAGAACAGCGAGGCGGCCATCAGGTAACCCTTTTTGCCGATGGCATCGACCAGCATGCCGCCGGGCAGGTTGGACAGCGCGCCGGCAATGTGCTGCGCGCTCATCAGGAAACCGATCTGCGTATAGGAGAGGCCGAGCTCCTTGCCGATCAGCGGCAGCAGCACGTAAAAGGTGGCGGGATACCAGTGGGTCAGGCCGTGGCCGGCGGAAATCAGCCAGACGTCGCGGAAGGTGCGCGGCGGTAAAACGGTGGCGGCGGTGATGCTCATAATATGGGCTTGACGGGGATGCGCATGATCATAACATGCGCTAAAGCGCAAAAGCCGCGGCGTATAATCAGCGCCGCATTGTTTGTGCAAGTTTTCGCCCCACATTCTCTCGCCCCGTATTCGCGCGTCACAAATCCGCATCAAAAAATCCGCAATTAAAATTCACACCGGCAACTTCATGCGTACCGACATCGAACGGTTTTTCAGCCCCAAATCCATCGCCATCATCGGCGCCTCGCAGGACTTCGTCACCATCAGCGGCCAGCCGCTGAAGCATCTGCTGAGCCACGGCTACAAAGGCAAGCTCTACCCGATCAATCCCAAGTACCAGGAAATCGGCGGCGTCAAATGCTGGCCTTCCATCGACGCCCTGCCCGAGGCGCCGGAACTGGCGCTGATCCTGGTCAATGCCTCGCGCGTTGCCGACATGCTGACCGGCTGCGGCAAAAAGGGCGTGCCGTACGTGATCATTTTCAGTTCCGGGTTTTCCGAAACCGGCGGCGCAGGGGTTCGTTTACAGCAGCAGCTGGCCGACATCGCGCGCGAATACAACATCGGTGTCATCGGCCCCAACTGCCAGGGCATGATCAACGCCGCGGATTCGATGTACGCGGGTTTTGGTTCGGTGTTCAACGCCGATTACACGCCGGGCACGGTGAGCATGGTGTCGCAATCGGGCGGTTTCGGTTTTTCGGTGATGAACCTGTCCTCGCTCGACGGCGGCCTGCCGTTCCGGCAGATGGTGACCACCGGCAACGAGATCGGCGTGTCAACGCTGGATTTCATGGAGTATTTCATCCGTGATCCGAAGACCGACATCATCGGCACCTATATTGAAGGCGTGAAGGACGCGCGGCGCATCCTCGACGTCGGCGACCAGGCGCTTGCTGCCGGCAAGCCGATCCTGATGTGGAAGGTCGGCAATACCGAGCAGGGGCAGAAGGCTGCGGCCTCGCACACCGCCAACCTTGGCGGTGCGATGGCTCTCTACAAGGCGGCCTTTAAACAGAAGGGCATCATCCAGGTCGAAGACATCCAGGACCTGGTCGATTACGGCCACGCGCTGCGCAGCAACCGCCTGCCGCGCGGCAACCGCCTGGCGATCATCACCATCTCCGGCGGCGCCGGCATCCTGATGACCGATGAAATCGTCGCCGGCGGCATGCAGATGGCGCAGCTGTCGCCGACCACCGTGGCCAAGCTCAAGGAATTCGTGCCGTCCTTTGGTTCGGTGGGCAATCCTGTGGATGTGACCGCGGCGATTTTCAATGACCTGACGCTGATCAACCGCACCCTGCAGGCGATCAACGATGATCCGGGTGTCGACTGCATCGCGATGATCAATGCCTCGCTGCAGGGCGAAATCGCGCAGAAGGTGGCGGCGGAGATCATCGCCGTTGCAGCCAAAACCGACAAGCCGATATTCATTTCCTGGAGCGCGCGCGACGCCGTCGCCCCCGAAGCCTATGCCGCGCTCGATGCCGCGCGGATTCCGCATTACAAATCTCCCGTGCGCTGCGGCCGCGCGCTGGCCGCGGTGTCCTGGTATGCCGAGGCCAAACGCCGCAATGCGGCGCAGAAAAACGACAAGCCGCCGGTGATCAGCCGCCCGGCGGCGCAGGCGATGCTGAAAGGCAAAACCGGCGATGTCGCCGAATACGCGGCCAAGCAGGTGCTGGCCGAGTACGGCATTGCGGTGACGCAGGAGCAGCTGGCGACCAGTCGCGACGCCGCGGTCGCCGCTGCACAGAACATCGGTTTTCCGGTGGCGATGAAAGTGCAGTCCGCCGACATTTCGCACAAGACCGAAGCCAAGGCGGTGAAGCTCAACGTGGCAGACGCGGCTGCTGTGGCCGCGGCGTACGAGGAGATCCTGAAAAACGCCAAGGCGTACAAGGCCGATGCCCGCATCGATGGTGTGCTGGTGCAGGAAATGGTCGGCGGCGGCATTGAGGCCATCGTCGGCATCACCAACGATGCGCTGTTCGGGCCGGCGGTGATGTTCGGCCTCGGCGGCATTTTTGCCGAGGTGCTAAAGGACGTATCGTTCCGCCTGGCACCGATCACACCCGCCATCGCCCGCGAAATGGTTGAAGAGATCAAGGGTTATCCGGTGCTCGCCGGTGCCCGCGGCAAACCCGCGGCCGATGTCGATGCGCTGGTCGATGCCCTGGTCAAACTGTCGGCGCTGGCGGTGGATCTGAAGGATCATATTGCCGAACTCGACATCAATCCGCTGATCGTGATGCCCAAGGGGCGTGGTGTGAAGGCGGCGGATGCGTTGATTAGAACCGTAACTAGGTGATTAGGTTATTAGGTGATTGGTAACTGGTGATTGGCTGGGGTAATCACCTCGTCACTTAATCACCTAATCACCTGGGGAGAATGACAGGTATGGCCATATCCAGTGAAGTCCGGCAACTCTGTGACGAAGTCGCGCGTTTCCTGCGCGAGCAGGTGGATCCGCGCTCGCGCGCCATCGAGGAAACCGATGCGATTCCCGATGACCTGCTGCAGCTCGCCCGCGACATGGGCTTGTTCGGACTGACCATTCCCGAGGAATACGGTGGCAGCGGTCTCGACCTCGCCGGCAAGTGCGCGATCGAGGAAGTCATGGGGCGCACCAACTATGGTTTCGCCACGTTAATTGGTAATCACACCGGCATCAGCACCACCGGCATCACCGCACTGGGCAATGCCGGACAAAAGAAAAAATTCCTGCCGAAAATGGCCAGCGGGGAATGGATCGGCGCGTTTGCGCTGACCGAACCGCAGGCGGGTTCCGATCCGGCGGCGATGCGCACCACGGCGGTGAAAAAGGGCGACCGTTACGTGCTGAACGGCGAAAAAATCTACATCACCAACGCCGGCCTCGCGCAGGTGTTCACGGTGATGGCGATCACCGACAAGAGCAAGGGCATCAAGGGTATTTCGGCGTTCATCGTCGAGCGTGGCATGCCGGGTTTCAGCATCGGCAAAAACGAATTAAAAATGGGCATGCACGGCTGCACTACCGCGCCCTTGTCGTTTACCGATTGTGAAGTACCGGCCGCCAACCTGCTCGGCGCCGAAGGCATGGGTTATGTGCAGGCGCTGAAAACCCTGACCGCGGGCCGGGTCACGGTATCGGCGCGCTGCTGCGGCATGATGGACAAGCTGATCGACCAGAGCGTCGAGTACATGAAGACGCGCAGCCAGGGCGGCAAAAAACTCGCCGAACACCAGGGCCTGCAGTGGATGCTCGCCGACATGGCGGTGGCGCGTGATGCCGCGCGCGGCCTGACCTATCGTGCGATCGACACCCTGATGCGCGGTGAACGCGGCACCATGGAAGCTTCCACCGCGAAAGTGTTTGCCACCGAAGCGCTGGGCCGCGTCGTCGATGCCGCGGTGCAGATCCACGGCGGCATGGGTTACATGCGCGAAGCCGGCATCGAAACCACCTTCCGTGACGCGCGCATCGTGCGCATCTACGAAGGCACCTCGGAAATCCAGCGCAATATCATTGCCGGGCTGTTGTTGAAGGACCGGTAAAAGCGAAAGGCATTAGCCACAGAGGGCACAGAGAGCACAGAGGACGGCAAACCCAAGAGGCGGCCTCTCTATAAATCATTGTTTTATTGGTTTTTCTCTGTGTCCTCTGTGATCTCTGTGGCAAAAAGATTTTTTGAAGGAGTTGGTAATGGCAAAAGTCCAGGAATTGATGAACCTCGAAGGCCAGGTCAGCGTGGTCACCGGCGGTGCGACCGGCATCGGCCTGCAGATGGCGAAGGGCCTCGCCGAAGCCGGCTCGAACATCGTGATCTGCTCGCGGCGCCTCGATGTCTGTCAAGAAGCCGCGGCGGAAATCGAAAAACTCGGCGTCAAGGCGCTGGCCGTCGGCTGCGACGTGACCAAGCCGGATCAGGTCGAAGCGATGAAAGACGAGGTGCTGAAAAAATTCGGCCGCATCGACGTGCTGGTCAACAACGCCGGCCGTGCCTGGGTGGCGCCGCCGGAAGACACACCGCTCGAACGCTGGCAGCAGGTGTTCGATCTGAATATCACCGCGCCCTTCCTCTGCGCGCAGGCGCTGGGTCGCGAATTCATCAAACAGAAACGCGGCAAGATCATCAACATCGCGTCGATCGCCGGTCTCGTCGGCCGCAATCCTACGGCGTACAACTCCATCGCCTATGGCGCGAGCAAGGGTGCGCTGGTCAATTTCACCCGCGACCTCGCGGTGAAATGGGCGCAGCACAACATCCAGGTCAATGCGATCTGCCCGGGATTTTTCGTGACGCCGATCAACGAGAAGCTTTATCTGAAGAACAAGGACAACATCGAACGCGAGATTCCGCTGAAACGCACCGGCGGGCCCGACGACCTGAAAGGTATCGCCGTGCTGCTGGCTTCAAGCGCGTCGAATTTCATGACCGGCGCCATCATCCCGGTCGATGGCGGTGCGGTGGCCTGGTAGCGCCTTGCGCGCCGTCACCGGTATCGGCGCGCGCGGCCTCAGCCGATGCTGCGCGCCCGCCCGTAGAGCAGCGTGACGTTGATGCGCCGGTTCGTATAACCCGGCTTGAAATGCAGTTCGTCGGTGATGTGGATCAGGCTCGAGTCGAACAGCACGCAACGATTTTCCCGGTACGGCACCCGCATCGGTTTGGCGCCGTGGGTTTCGAGAAAGGCCTTCATCTTGGCCTGATTGGTGTTGTAGTCGGCAAACGTCCAGCTGGCCGGTGCGGGCACGTCGTAGACCACCATGCCGCCGGTCGACGGATCCGCGCAGGCGGCGTCCGCCGTGATCCAGAAATTCACGTTCACCTTGGCAAAGTCGGCATGCATGTTGATGCCCTGGAGCCGCTGGTCGTATTTGAAGGCCCAGGCCTGCAATAAGGGATAGTCGCCAATGACACGCGGCATCGCCTGCCGCAGTTGGTCCGCGATGGCGAGCAGGACCGGTGGCGCAAAACCCTGTGCGAGCAGCGCACCCAGATAACCTTCACCCGCCTCCATTTTCCAGACCGTGGCCTCTTCGCAGTAGCGGCGCAGGGAGGCGAGGGCATCGGCGGAGAGGAAATTGTCGATCGCAACCACCGGAGGCTGATTCGCCAGGTATTGCGCCTCGATCGCGGTGTAATCATTCTGTCCCAGCGCGGTGCCGGAGAACGGCGCCGGGGGGCGGTGATGGAGAGTCAGCGCGGCGCGCAGCGCGTCAGCCTCCTTGCCCGGAGGCGCGAAAGTCTGCGCGACATTTCCGGTCTGCGCGTAATACCGTTGCAGCAGATTGAGCGCGCTGCGACCGGTGTCGTCGAGCTGGCCGCGCTGCGACAGCAGTTCGAGCTGTTCATAATCATGGCGGATGCGCGGCTCCGTTACCGGCCATGACAGCATGGAGAGCGCACTGCGTTCACGGATGGCGAGGGACTGTGATTCCGCGAAGAGCCCTGCCGCAGCATCCAGATCGCGCCGCGCCAGCGCCGCCTTGCCGAGGATGGCGAGGCATTCGATGTCGGCGTGCATTTCCGCGCGGCAGCTGTTTTCCAGTTCCGCCAGGCCGGCAAGATCGCCGGTGTCGGCCAGAATCGACGCCAGACCTTGAATGGCGGCAATGGGCTTTGGGTTGGCGGCAAGCGCTGCACGGAATGCCGCGGTCGCCCGCGCGATGTCTTCGATGCCGGCATGGGCGGTTCCCAGTTCGACATGGATTTCCGGGGTGATCGCTTCGGGGGCGGCGAGTTCATGGCGCATGCCGATGACCGAGTAGTAGTCGCCGAGCTTGTTCTGGCAGCGCATCATCTGCAGGATCGCCTGGGCTGAGCCCGGAACGAGCTTGTGCGCCCGCAGCGCGTGGCCCAATGCCTCATGAAAATTACCCACCGCCTGGTTGGCGCGGCTGAGGGTGAGCAGGGCGCGAAAATCATCCGGGTCGGCATGCATGACCGCCGAGGCCAGCTTGTAGGCCTGCCGCCAGTCCTGAAGGGCCAGGGCAATTTCCGCCATGATGGTCAGCAAAAAAGTTTCATTGACGGGGGGATTTTGCAGCCGGGTGTTGATATAGGCGTCGGCTTCGTCAATCAGCCCGTTGGCCTGCAGCAGCATCAGGAATAACGCCGAGGTGTCGTATCCGGCACGGGAGTCTGCGGCGGCGGGGCGCGCAACCGACAATGCCTGCGCCGGGTCTCCGTTGCTGACCATGATCGTCAGGGCCTCGGCCATGCGCGCGGCCCAGTCCTTTTTCCACTGGCGGGTCTGGCATACATGCCGCGTTGCGGCCAGATCGCCGCAGACGAAGAGGCATACCGCCGCTTCGAATGCGTCGTCATCGGAGGACGGTGGAGTCGATCCCAGCAGCGAATAAGCGGCGCCGCTCCTGCCGGTCGAGCGCAGTGTTTTTATTTCCTGGTATGCCGGGGAGAGCATGAGTGTCACGTCAAGAGCGGGAGGCGTGATTCTACCGCGCTTCCCGCCATGCCCAGGGTCCATCCGCCGGTTGTTGCTTGCCGCCGTCAGCCCTCACCGCCCGCGCTTCGTATCAACTCGGCTGGATGCCGGCGGCCTTGATCACCTTGCGCCATTTGTCGATTTCGACCTGGATGTGCCTGGCAAACTCGGCGGGACTGTTGCCCACCGGGTCAGCGCCCTCCTTGGACAACCGGTCGAACATGTCCGGACTTTTCAGTGCTGCGACCACCTCGGTGTTGAGTTTGTTGACGATGTCCGCCGGCGTGCCGGCGGGTGCCAGCAGGCCGTACCAGGTGGCCGATTCATAACCACTGACGCCGGCCTCGATCATCGTCGGCAGCTCTTTCGCCGCCGGTGAGCGGTGGGCGCCGGTCACCGCCAGCGGGATCAGCCTGCGACCGGTCACCTGCGGCATCGCCGAGATGATGCTGGCGAAAGTCATGGATACCTGGCCGCCGACAACATCGATCAGTGCCGGCTGCACGCCTTTGTACGGCACGTGCAGCATGTCTATCCGGGCCAGCATTTTGAACAACTCACCCGACAGGTGACCGCCGGTGCCGTTGCCCGCGGATGCGAACGACAGTTTGCCCGGCTGTTTTTTCGCCAGGGCCACCAGTTCCTTGACCGACTTTGCCGGGATCGAAGGATGGATCAGCAGCATCAGGTTCTGTGTCGCGACCAGTGTGATCGGTGCAAAATCCCTGACCGGGTCATAGGGCAGGGATTTGCGCAGACTGACATTGGTGGCAAAAGACGCGATGGTTCCCATGATCAGCGTGTACCCGTCGGGCGGGGCCTTGGCCACCAGTTCGGCGGCAATCGCGCCGCCGGCACCGGGACGGTTGTCGACCAGCACCTGCTGGTTCCAGCGCTCGGCGAGCTTGGGCCCGACGCTGCGCGCCATGGTGTCGACGCTGCCGCCGGGGGTGCTGACGACGACGATGCGGATCGGTCGTGTCGGGTAGTTCTGCGCGAGTACTGCTGACACGGTGGCCAGTCCGGCGATGGCGACGATGGTACGGATGATGGTGGATTGCATGAATCTGTCTCCTCTTGATGTGCGTTGCCTGTGCCGGCAACTCAGTGCGCAAACCGGGTTGCCGCTAAGGCTGAAAACCCACGGAGCCTTCGTACTTTGCCAGAATTTCGGCGCTGGGCAGAAACTCTTCTTCCAGTTTTTTGATCTCGGAAAAGCCGATGAAAGCGTGCATGTTGCCGGCGGGGTGATCCTTTGTCCGTTCCTCGAAGCGTTTGACCGCTTCAACATCGTCTTTGGCGAACTCGGCGAAATAATCGACCATCGCCACAGTGGAGGAACGCAGCGAACCGGTGGCGTTGGACACCATGGCGATGCCAAGCTCGTTGAGCCGCGACACGTGCAAACGTGGCGACACGCCGGTGCGGTTGAAATGCAGGGGGCCCTTGATCTCCCTGGCACAGCGTTCCAGTTCAGCTTCCGAGGTCGGCGCCTCGGGGAAAATCATGTCGGCGCCGGCTTCGAGGTAAGCATTGGCACGACGGATCAATTCATCAACGCTGCCGCCGGCGACACCGCGTGCGTCGCAGCGTGCGATCAGCACAAAATCCGGGTCAAGCTCGCGCCGCACATGGTCGGCGGCGCGCAGTTTGCCGGTCATTTCTTCGAGCGGGATGATCTGCTTGCCGGCGACATGGCCGCAGCGTTTGGGCGCGACCTGGTCTTCGATGTGGATGGCGGCGGCACCGGCGGTGATGAAATCCTCGACGGTGCGCATCACGTTGATTGCGTTGCCAAAACCGGTGTCGGCATCGGCGATCACCGGAATTTTCACGGCGCGTGCGATGTAACGGGTGATCATCACGATTTCGTCGAGCGTGATCAGGCCGACATCGGGTTTGCCGAGCAGTGAAGCCGAGACGCCGTAACCGGTCACGCCGCAGCAGCTGAAACCGGCTTTTTCGATGATTTTTGCCGACAGCGCGTTATAGGCGCCGGGTTTGACCAGGGTTTTGCCGCCTTGCAGCAAACGTCGTAATTCGGTGCTGGTTCTGGTGCGCATGATTGCCTCCGGTATCAAAAGACATTCTAGTCCAGCGCATCACTTTTAGTTGTTCATGAGTCCAACATCCGACAGGTCGATGCTGCTGGTGCGTGAGCGGTTGATAGAATGGTGCCAACCATTATTCAGGAGGAGTTTCACATGATGAGCAGAGGCAAGCAGTTCAAGGAATTGATCCACAAAAAGGAAATCCTGATCCAGCCCGGTGTTTACGACGGCTACAGCGTGCGCCTGATCGAACGCGCCGGCTTCAAGACCGCGTCGATTTCCGGCGCCGGCGTATCGGAAAGCCGCATGGGCTGGGCCGACCGCGGGGTGATGACCTTTGAAGAAAATCTGAACAACGCGCGGCGTCTGGCGGATTGTTCGGACCTGCTGCTGCGCGCCGATGCCGACACCGGTTACGGCAACGCGATGACGGTGCACTTCGTGGTGCGCGCCTTCGAAAAGGCCGGCATGGCCGCGCTGATGATCGAAGACCAGGTGTGGCCCAAGCGTTGCGGGCACATGGCCGGCAAGGCCTGCATCCCCGCCGAGGAAATGGTGCAGAAGGTCAAGGCCGCGGTGGACGCGCGCCGAGACAATGATTTTGTCATCGTGTCGCGCACCGATGCCGCCGGGCCGCATGGCGTGGATGAAGCGATCCGCCGCCTCAATATGTATGCCGAAGCCGGCGCCGACGTGATGTACGCCGACGCGCTGCTGTCCAGGGAAGACATCGCCAAGGTTGCGAAAAACGTGCCCAAGCCCTTGATCGTCAACATGGGTCTCGGCATGCGTCCGCGCAAGACCACGCCGCTGATGAGCCCGAAGCAGTTGCAGGACATTGGTGTCGCTGCGGTCAGTTATCCGCGCCTGCTGACCACCGCCGCGCTGCGCGGCATGATGAACGCGCTGGAGGTGTTCCAGAGCGAAGTGGTGGGCAAAAACATCGTTGTTGATCGCACTGACCTGCAGGTCGGGTTCGAAGAGCTGAACGACCTGATGGGCATGAAGGTGCTGGACGAGATGGAGCGCAAGTACACCTGAACAGGTGACTGGGTGATTAAGTAATTAAGCGATTAGGTGATTAGGTAATTGGGTGATTGGGTGATTGGGTGATTGGGTGATTGGGTGATTGGGTGGCTAAGAGTCGGGGCACTTGTCGGGGTTCAATCACTTAGTCACTTAATTATTTAATCACCAGTAAAGATTCATCCATCGCAAGGAAGGCCGACAATGGGCATGACCATCGCAGAAAAGATCCTTGCCGCGAAAAGCGGCAGCAAGACCGTGAAGCCGGGCGACGTGGTCACGGTGGATGTCGATACCGTGATCCTGTTCGACAACAATTTCATGCCCAACAACTGGCGTGAAATCCTCAAGGTCGCCGACCCGTCGAAAATCGTCGTCACCTTCGATCACCGCGTGCCGGCGCCGACGCAGCAGGCGGCCGCGGCACAGGTCACCGGTCGCGCCTTCGTCAAGCAGTTCGGCATCAAACGTTTCCACGATGTCGGCCACAACCAGGGCATCAGCCATCAGCTGGTGGCTGATTACGGGTATGCGCTGCCGGGCTCGGTGCTGTTGTGCAGTGACTCGCACACCTGCAGCGCGGGCGTATTCAACTGCCTGGCGCGCGGTGTCGGCGGCCCGGACATCATTTACGCGGCGATCAAGGGCCAGACCTGGTTCCGCTGTGGCGAGACGGTTCGTTATGAGTTGATCGGCAAACTCCCCGATGCGGTGACGGCCAAGGATGCCTTCCTGCAGATCGCCGGCGTACACGGCGCGCATGCAACGATGAACGTCGAATACGGCGGCTCCGGTGTTGCCGGACTTTCGATCAATGCGCGCAAGACGATCTCGGCGATGTCCGCCGAACTGTCGGCGGAGTTCGCGACTTTCGAAGCCGATGCCGCGCTGGTGGAATGGATCCGTGCACGCAATCCCGCGCCCTTCGTGCCGGTGACGCCGGACGCCGATGCGAAATATCTTGCAGTGCGTACCGTCGATCTGTCGGCGCTGGAGCCGCTGGTGGCCTTGCCCGACAGCGTGGTCAACAACTCGCAGCCGGTGGCGAAAACCGCCGGCATCCGCATCGACCAGGCCTATGTCGGTTCCTGCGCCAACGGCACCCAGGATGACATCGAACTGGCGGCGCGCGTGGTCAAGGGCCGGCGTATCGCGCCCGGTGTGCGTTTTATCGTGGTGCCGGCGTCGCAGACGGTGTATCGCGACGTGGTGGCCAGTGGCGCGGTGCAGGTGCTGCTCGAAGCCGGTGCGATGATTGCCCCGCCGACCTGCGGCGCCTGCGGCGGCGGCCATATGGGCGTGCTCGGCCCGGACGAAGTCTGCCTGACCTCGAGCACGCGCAACTTCAAGGGGCGCATGGGGGACCCGAGTTCGCAGGTCTACATGGCTTCACCGGCGACAGTGGCGGCCTCGGCGCTGACGGGTGTCATCACCGATCCGCGGGAGTTTTTGAATTGAAGGTCAAAGTCAAAAAGCATGAGCCACAGAGGACACAGAGGTCACAGAGAAAACCAAAGCTACCGTCCTCTGCCGGGAATGGGTTTTGAAGTTCTCTGTGCTCTCTGTGTCCTCTGTGGCTAAAAGGGGTTTTTAATCATGAATTTCAAAGGCCGAGTCTGGATCGTCGGCGACAACATCAATACCGACCTGATCCTGCCCAACAAGGCGTTTTACCTGACGCATGAGGAGCAGGCGCTGTATGTATTCAGCGCCAACCGCCCGGGCTGGGCGCAGCAGGTCAAAAAGGGCGACATCCTGATCGGCGGCAGCAATTTCGGCATGGGTTCCAGCCGCGCTGCGGCGCGTTCACTGAAAAACCTCGGTCTGGCCTGCCTGGTTGCCGAATCGCTGAACGGCCTGTTTATGCGCAACTGCGTGAACTTCGCGTTTCCCGCGCTGGAATGTCCGGGCATCCATGCCGCATTCACCGAGGGCGAGGAAGCCGAGGTCGATTTCGAGCGGGCAAAAGTGCGCAACGTCACCCGCGGCACCGCACTGGCCGGCAAACCGCTGCCGGCGCCGCTGATGGCGCTGGTGCAGGCGGGCGGGGTGTATCAGTTGCTGGAAAAGGAAGGACTGATCGCGCCCAAAGCATGATGTAACGGTGGATTCGTTGACACCGAATCCGCCGCCTTTGTATAGTCGCTAGCCCTAACACAGTCCATTTATGCAAGTCCGTCGCGTAACGGCTCGCGCCCACCATTCACGGAGAAACAAATGTCCAAGATCACGCTGCAGCAAGCCAATACCATCATTGAAAAAGCCTTCGCCAAGGCGAAGGAAATGAAAGTGAATCCGCTGGCGGTGGTCGTACTCGACGCTTCCGGCCACATCGTCGCGGTGCAGCGTCAGGACAATGCCTCGATGTTCCGTTTCGATGTCGCGCTGGGCAAGGCCTGGGGCGCGGTGGCGATGGGTGCTTCCAGCCGCGCGCTGGCCGGGCGTGCCAAGGAAAACCCCAATTTCATGATCACGCTGGCGGCAACCGCGAACGGCAAATTCCTGCCGCAGCCGGGCGCCGTGCTGATCAAGGATGCCGCGGGCAATATCGTCGGTGCGGCGGGCGCCAGCGGCGGTACCGGTGACGAGGACGAAGCCTGCTGCGCCTACGGCGCTGAACAGGCCGGCCTGAAGCCGGTCATCTAAAACAAAGGGGCAGTCATGGCTGATACCGCAGAAACCAAGACCAAGGGCGCCGTCAAAGGTGGCAACGGCAAGTTCATTTTTCCGCTGATGGAAATGGGCAAGATCGAGGCCGGCACCGGTTATTCAACGGCGATGGGCCCGGTGATCGAGGGCGAACGCATGCAGTGCGCGCTGGTGACCAAGGAAAAAGGCACCGGTTCGCGCCCGCACCTTCATCCCAACGAGCAGTGGAACTACATCGTCAAGGGCATGATGCGGGTCAAGGTCGGCGACGGCCCCGAGCAGATCTGCGGCCCCGGTACGCTGCTGTATTTCCCGGCAAACATCGTGCATTACACGATTGCCATGCCGGAAGAGGATGCGATGTTTTTTGCGGTCAAGGACCTGTCGCACGGCATCATCGGCAAGGCTGCCGACGGCACCATGGCGGGCGGTTACTACGATCCGGGCCTTGGCCCCAAGACAGCGTAATGCCGCGCGTTCCTCCGGCACAGCCGGGCATGACCCTGGCTGATGTTGACACGCCGGCGCTGATCCTCGACCTCGACGCCTTCGAGAACAATCTGAAGCGACTCAATGAGTCGATCGCCGGCCGCAAGATCATGCTGCGGCCGCATGCCAAGAGCCACAAGTGTCCGGAAATCGCGCTGCGCCAGATCGCGCTGGGCGCGGTCGGCGTGTGCTGCCAGAAAGTCAGCGAAGCCGAGGCCATGGTGGAAGGCGGCGTGCCGGATGTGCTGATCGCGAATGAAGTCGTCGGCATGACCAAACTCAAACGCCTCGCTGCGCTGGCGAAGCAGGCGAAGATCACGGTGTGCGCCGATGACGCCGGCAATGTCGCGCAGATCGACAGTGCGGCGCGCGAGGCCGGGGTCACCATCGATGTGCTGGTCGAAGTCAATGTCGGCGCCAATCGCTGCGGGGTTGCGCCCGGCGAGCCGGCGCTGAACATCGCGCAGGCCATCGCGGCCTGCAAAAACCTGCGTTACGCCGGTTTGCAGGCCTATCAGGGCGGTGCGCAGCATCTGCGCAAGGTTGAAGAGCGCCGTGCGGCGATTGATGCCGCGGTGGCTGCGGTTGAGCGCACGCTGGCATTGATCGAAAAAGCCGGTCTGCCGCGCGGCAAGGTCACCGGCGCCGGCACCGGCACCTATCTGTTCGAGGCGGCGAGCCGGGTCTATGACGAACTGCAGGTGGGTTCGTATATTTTCATGGACGCCGATTACGCCAAAAACGACTGGACCGAAAGCGGCATTCCGCGTTTCGAGCACAGCCTGTTTGTCTGGACCACGGTGATGAGCCGCACCCGTCCCGACATCGCCATCGTCGACGCGGGGTTGAAGGCGTCGAGCATCGATTCCGGCATGCCGCGTGTCGCCGATTTCCCGCGGGCCGAATTCCAGAAAGCTTCCGACGAACACGGCGTGATCAAGATGAACGGTACACCGGGGTTTGCGCTGGGCGACAAGATCAAACTGATTCCCGGGCACTGCGACCCGACGGTGAACCTGTACGACCACTACGTCTGCGTGCGCGGCGGCAAGGTCGAAGCGCTGTGGCCGATCACGGCACGCGGGGCGGTGTGGTAAGACTTCAAAACCTTTAGCCACAGAGGTCACAGAGAACACAGAGGACTTCAAAACCCAATCCCTTTCGGTGATGGAGTGGTTTTGTTTTTTCTCTGTGAACTCTGTGACCTCTGTGGCTGCTTTTGACTTTGGGGTTTCCTCATGAACAGCATCAAAAAAATCGGTTTCATCGGTGTCGGCAATATGGGCAACCCGATGGCGGCGAACCTGCTGAAAGGCGGGTTTGACGTCACGGTATTTGATGCGCGTGCCGAAACTGCGGCGGCCTTCGTTGCGCAGCATGGCGGCAAGGTGGCAGCGTCGCCGGCCGATGTGGCGCGCGGCGCCGATGCCGTCGTGACGATGCTGCCCAACGACAAGATCGTGCGCGCCGTGATGCTCGATGCCGGCGGTGCGGCGTCTGCCATGAGCAAGGGCGCGGTGCTGATCGACATGGGCACCTGCGATCCGACCGGTACACAGCAGACCGCCGCGGCACTGGAAAAACTCGGCCTCAACATGCTTGATGCGCCGGTGATGGGTGGCGTGGTCTTCGCCAAGGACGCGACGCTGGACATCATGGCGGGTGGCAGTGCGGAACTGGTGGCGCTTTGCACGCCGGTGCTGAAAGCGATGGGCCGCGCGGTGACCCACTGTGGCGCCACCGGTTCGGCGCATGCGATGAAGGCGCTGGCCAATTACGTCAATGCCTGTGCGCTGATCAATGCCATCGAAGCGCTGACCATCGGCAAGAAATTCGGCCTCGACGTGAACATGATGGCCGAGGGCCTTGCGACCATGTGTGCCGGGCGCAACCATCCGATCGGGAAAAAAGTGATCCCGCAGATTCTGACGCACAAGTACGCCACCGGCATGGCGCTGGGTTTCATCGCCAAGGATGTCAGGATCGCCGTCGATGTCGCGCATGCCATCGGCGCCGCGGCGCCGCTGGGCGAAACCGTATCGGAGTTGTGGAACGCTGCCGCCGAAAAAATCGGCGCCGGCGTCGACCAGACCGAAATCGTGCGTTACTGGGAAGATGCGACCGGCGTGAAACTTTGACTGCTGCGTTGCTGCAGCATCCGGCAGACGCAGAACACCGCTCCGGCAGCCAGCAGGTGTTTCAGTGTATGGCCGCTGATGGCCGCACCGGTGGCGGCGTAAATTTCATGGTCGAATGACTCGGCGACCTTGGCCAGCGCGTAGCAGCCGACCCCGTAGAGCAGATAGTGACGGTGGGTATAACGCCCGGGAAAAGCCGCAATCACGTACGGGATCGCCAGCAACGGCGCGCCCTGCACCCAGATATAGATCCGCAGGTCGCCGCTGTGCTGCCACCACCACACGCTGGCGATGCCGGTCAGCACTGCACCCGCCAGCAGAGCGGGTTCCAGCTTCGCGTCGAAATGTTCGCTGACCAGCGCGGCGAACAGCCCCATGAAGGCCACGGCCATCGGCAGCCGGTCCCAGACCAGCGTGTCATCGCCGGGCGCGCCGTGGTAATAGGCCGAACCTGGAAACACCAGCACGACACCGCAGAAAAACACCAGCCATGAGCGCCAGGCGCCGCTGCGCTTGCGCCAGCAATGCCGGGCGCCGATGACACCCACCAGCAGGAACAGCAGATTGGATGCGACATTGCCGAAGTTGGCGATGCCGAGGCAGCTGCGGGCGTCGGCAAACATGTGGTAGCCGCGATCCTGCAGGATGGGTGTGCCATGCCCGATCATCAGCCAGGCGAGCGGGCCCAGCACCAGCAGTACCAGTGCGGCGATGCGTCCGGGTCGCGGCTGCGGCATTTGCGTCATGCGCGCATCCTATACCAGCGGATTGCCCGCTGTTTTTGCGCAGTGGTGATTACCGATTACACTGCGGCTTTTGTTTCCCGGAGGAGGTCGCAGAAATGGCAGCGCAAAAAACAAGAGTCGTGCTCGGCACCGCAACACCCGGCGGCGGGTTTCCCGCCTACGGCTGGCCCTATGCGGAAGCGCTGAATGCCGCCGATGCCACGCTGGACATCGAGCCGATCAATACCAAGGGCAGCGGCGAAAACGTCGGGCGCATCGACAATGGTGAACTCGACATCGCGCTGGCCACCGGCGAAGTGACTTACGAGGCGGTGAACGGCATCGGCCGCGCACCCTGCAAAAACATCCGCATCATCAACGCCACCTATTCGCAGGCGGGCATGTTCATGGTGCGTGCCGACAGTCCGTACCAAACCATTTCCGATCTCGTCGGCAAGACCGTGGTGTGGGGCGCTTCGAGTTCGGGGTTTGTCGTGCTGGCGCGGTATGTGATGGACGGCCTCGGTCTCGACATCAAGAAGGATTTCGACGCGCGCTTACTGGAAAAAGCCGGCGATGGCCCGCCTTTGGTGATCAATGGCGACGCGGCAGCGATGTGGGGCGGTGGTGTCGGCTGGCCGCCGTTCATGAACATCGCGAAAAACCCCAAGGGCATGCGTTTCATCTCGCCGAGCGCCGATGAAATCAAGCGCATCCAGGCCAAACACGTGTTCCTCAAACAGACCACCATGCCCGCAGGCAGTTATCCGGGGCAGCAGGGCCCGGTCAATTCGGTGGGGTCCTGGCCCTTCGTGCTGGCGCGTGCGTCACTGCCGGACGATGTCGCATACCGGCTGGCGAAGGCGCTGCATACCGGCCATGCCGCGTTGTCCGCCAAGCTTGATCAGGCGCAGGAATCGACGCTGGCCAACACGCTGGCCGCAGCCCCGACCCGGGAGATGATTCATCCCGGGGTGTTGAAGTACATGAAAGAGATAGGCTTGATCTGAGGCGCTAGGGGAAACCGTGATCGGGTATGGTCAAGGTTCTGCGCAGGCCGGAATACTGCTAATCACTTAACCAGCCATGCGCCGGGCGGCAGCGCATGCGACTGCAGATGCCGCGCGATCATGTCGAGCATGCTCTGCGCGGCGGGCGACAGTGCCCGACCGCGACGGGTGATGACACAGATCGTCCGTTCGAGGGACGGCTCGGTGAGTTCGCGGAACGCGAGCTTGTTCAGCGGCTTCAAGTTAGCGGCCAGCGCGGGCAGCACTGAAATCCCGAGGCCGGCGTCGAGCATCGCGTACAGCGAACCCGTACTCGACACCTCGAAGTGCGGGGTGCGCAGCATCGTTGGCAGATCGGGAGAGGATTGCAGCATGGTGCGGATGCCGGTGTCGATGCCGAGACCGATATAACGTTCTCCCTGCAGCCGTTTCCAGGCAATCCGCGTTTTCGCGCGGCCCAGCGCGTGATCCTTGCGACACACCACGCCGAAGCGGTCGCAGATCAGCGGGCGAAAATCAAGGCCCGGGTCGTCCGCCCACCGGCTGGTGATGCCGAAGTCCGCTTCGGAGGCGAGCACATGTTTCTGCACCAGTTCTGCGCCGCCGTCGCTGACGGCGACACGGATGTTGGGGTAAGTCGTGCTGAATCCGGCGATTGCCGGCGCGAGTATCAAGGCAACCACCGATGGCGCCGCCGCGATGCTGACATGCCCGCGCTGGCGTTCGGCCACTGCCCGCACGTCGGCCACCGCCGCGTCGAAATCGCTAAGCAGGCGTTCTGCGACCGGCACGAAACTGATGCCCTCCCGCGTCAGGGTTACGCGACGT
Source organism: Burkholderiales bacterium (assembly GCA_019749945.1). Lineage (GTDB taxonomy): Bacteria > Pseudomonadota > Gammaproteobacteria > Burkholderiales > SG8-41. The sequence goes on along the minus strand of JAIEPF010000008.1, from coordinate 19,662 downwards.
GTCGTGCGGTCGAACAGCCGGAGTCCCACCGCCTGCTCAAGCTGCTGGATGGCCGCGGTGAGTGAGGATTGGGTGATGAACATGCGCTTTGCCGCCTGGGTAAAGCTGCCTTCCCGGGCCACCGTGGCAAAACAGCGCAGATGCCGCAGCGTCGCATTTATCGTCATTTACGAATAATAAATCGAAATTTTCTGATTGTGAAATGAATGTGCCGGGCCTAACATTCTTCTGAAGCAAACTGGTCCGGGCCGTTGCAACGCCCGGTGCTGGCAAACAGATCCATCTCGTTTTGCGGGAGGTCGTCATGCCTGGCACTACCTTGATCAAATTGTTGTCGCTGATGCTCGCGTTCCTGTCCCTGCCCCTGGTTGTTTTCGCGCAGGAATACCCGAATAAACCGGTGCGGCTGATCATTCCCTGGGCTGCGGGCGGCTCGACTGACTCCATCGGGCGCATCCTGGGGCAGAAGCTGGCGGAGTACACCGGACAGCAGTGGGTTGTCGACAACCGCGGCGGGGCTACCGGAACCATCGGCCACGCATTCGCCGCCAAGGCGGCGCCGGATGGTTATACGCTGCTGCTCGGCACCAACAGCACGTTTGCCATCGCCCCGCATCTCTACAAGGATCTCCAGTACGACAGCGAGAAGGCCTTTGCGCCGGTCACGCTGGTCGCCATCAGCCCGCAGATCCTGTCGGTTCATCCTTCACTACCGGTGAAGAGCGCGAAGGAGCTGATTGCCCTGGCGCGGGCACAACCGGGAAAAATCCCGTTTTCAACAGCAGGGGTCGGTGCCACCAGCCATTTGGCGACCGAACTGCTGATGAACCTCGCCAAAATAAAAATGCAGCATATTCCCTACAAGGGCGGCGGCCCTTCCGCGAACGCATTGATTTCCGGAGAGACGGCGTTGTCCTTCGTTGATGTGATCACCGCATTGCCGCAGGCCAAGGCGGGGCGGCTGCGCCCGATCGCAACCAGCACCGCCAGGCGTACACCGCTGATGCAGGATCTGCCGACCATCGCAGAATCGGGTCTGCCCGGTTTCGAGTCCGTGACTTCCTTCGGCATGTTTGCGCCGGCGGGTGTGTCACGCGAAATCCTCGCCCGGGTCAATCGCGAATCCGTCCGGGCGCTGGGCGCGGCGGATGTCAGGGAAAAATTGCGCGCTCAGGGCATCGATGCGGTCGGCAGCACTCCCGATGAACTGGTGGCGCATCAACGGCAGGAAACCGCCAAATGGGGCAAGGTCATCCGCGAACAAGGCATCAGGTTCGAGTAGCCATGGGTTTCTTCGCGCCGCGGCTCGACCGCATCAAGCATTCCCCGAGCAACTCCGCCACGCAGCGCGTGCGCGAACTGCGCGCCCAGGGGCGCGATATCGTCGGTCTTACCATGGGCGAGCCGGATTTCGAAACCCCCGCCAACGTCAAGCAGGCGGTCATCGCGGCGATGAAACGCAACGAAACCCGCTATACCACTGTTGACGGCATCACCGAACTCAAGGACGCGGTGCGCCTGAAGTTCCGGCGCGAAAACCGGCTTGATTATGCGCAAGACCAGATCATCGCTGGCACCGGCAGCAAACAGCTGGTATTCAATGCGATGATGTCCACGCTCAGCGCCGGAGACGAAGTGATCATCCCCGCGCCGTACTGGGTTTCGTACCTCGACATGGCGCTGGTGGCCGACGGCACGCCGGTGGCGGTCGAGTGCGGACCGGAATACGGCTTCAAGCTCACGCCCGAGCGGCTGGAGGCGGCGATCACGCCGAAGACCAAATGGCTGCTCCTTAATTCGCCGTGCAATCCGACCGGCGCCGTCTACACCCGGGCCGAGCTGAAGGCGCTGGCCGAAGTGTTGTTGCGTCACCCGCAGGTCTGGGTGTTGTCCGACGATATTTACGAGCATCTGCTGTTCGACGGCGCGGAGTTCGCGACCATCGCCGAGGTCGAGCCGGCGCTGTACGAACGCACGCTGACGGTAAACGGCGTGTCCAAGGCCTACGCGATGACCGGCTGGCGACTGGGCTACGCCGGCGGTCCCAAGGCGCTGGTGAGGAACATGGCGAAGCTGCAGTCGCAGAGCACGTCGAATCCCAGTTCGATCAGCCAGTGGGCGGCAGTGGAGGCATTGACCGGTCCGCAGGAATTTTTGCGTGAACGTGCAGCCTCATTCCAGCAGCGCCGCGATCTCGTCCTAGGCATGCTGCAGAAGGCGCCCGGCCTGCAGTGCGCCAAACCGCAGGGTGCCTTCTATGTCTTTCCGGACTGCGCCGGCACGCTTGGTAAAAAAACACCGCAGGGCAAGGTGCTTGCGACAGAGCAGGATTTCACGCTGTACCTGCTCGATGAAGGTGTGGCGGTCATCCAGGGCGAAGCTTACGGCCTGATGCCCTATTTCCGCATCTCCATCGCGTCGTCGGCAGAGGATCTTGCCGAAGCCTGCCGCCGCATCCAGCGCGCAACCGCAGCATTGAAGTAGAGCGCGCGGCAGCTTCGCCATGATCAATACGCCACTGCTGTTTACGCCGCTGGTGCTCGCCGGACTCACGGTGCGCAACCGCGTGGTGGTGTCGCCGATGTGCCAGTACTCATCCGAGCAGGGCGGGCCGACCGACTGGCATCTGGTGCATCTGGGCAAGTTCGCGCTGGGTGGGGCCGGTATTGTGTTCTGCGAAGAGACCGCGGTCGAGGAGCGGGCGCGAAAAACCTACGGTTGCGCGGGCATCTACGATGACAGACATATTCCGATGTATCACCGCATCACGGCTTTCCTGCGCGATCACGGTTCCATCCCCGCAATGCAGCTCGGCCACAGCGGGCGCAAGGCGTCCTGCGGTCCGCCATGGACCAACTTCAAGCCGCTGACCGGTGAGGACGCCGAGGCCGGCCGGGCGCCGTGGCGCGGCGTTTCGGCGAGCGCCATCCCGCCCCGCGAGGATGCGCCGGCGCCGATTGAGCTGAGTGTCGCGGAAATCAGGACAGTCATCGCCAGCTGGCGCGAAGCGACCTTGAGGACGCTGGAGGCCGGTTTCGACATTCTCGAAATTCACGGCGCGCACGGTTATCTGATCCATCAGTTTCTCTCGCCTCTGGCCAACAAACGCTCTGATTCGTACGGCGGCGATCTGGCCGGCCGCATGCGATTCGCGCTTGAAGTCACGGAGGCCGTGCGTGCCGCATGGCCGCGCGGCAAGCCGCTGTTCTTTCGTGTCTCGGCGGTCGATGGCGATGGCGGCGCGTGGAGCATGGACGATACCGTCATGCTGGCGCGGGAACTGAAAATCCGCGGCGTCGATGTCGTGACCTGTTCGTCCGGCGGCATCAACAGCCCGCTCAACATGGCGATTGTGCCGCGCACACCCGGTTACCAGGTGCCCTATGCGAACCGGGTGCGCAGGGAGGCGGGCCTGATGAGCTGTGCGGTCGGACTGATCACCGAAGCGCAGCAGGCCGAGGATGTCCTGCAGCGCGGCGAGGCCGACCTGATCGCGCTGGCACGCGAGCTTTTGTACAACCCGAACTGGCCGGTGCATGCCGCGCGCGCACTCGGCGTGGCGGACTATCTCGATCTGCTGCCGCCGGCGTATGCCTGGTGGCTCAAGCGGCGCGAGCAAATCCGCAACATCTCCATCGCCGGCGAGGCGCCAGTGCCGGAGGCGATGAAGCGATGACACTCATAGCAAGAGCAAGGAGCAGCATGAAAAAAACATCAATAAAAACAAATACTTATAAAATAAGGCTGGCGGTGGACATCGGCGGGACCTTCACCGACGGGCTGGCGGTGCTGACGCCGGGCGGCCGCATCTGGGTTGCAAAAACGCTGACCACACCGCGCGACCCGGGCGAGGCGGTGACCACGGTCATGGTCGATCTGCTGCGACAGATCTCGGCGGCGCGCGCGGGTGCGCGGCCCGAAGTGACCGAAGTGGTGCATGGCACCACGCTGGTGACCAACACGCTGATCGAAAGAAAGGGCGCCAAAACCGGGCTGGTGGTGACCAAAGGCACGCGCGACGTGCTGAGCATCGGGCGCGAGATCCGTTACGAACTTTATGATCTGAATCTCGAAATTCCGAAACCGCTGGTTCCCGCCGAATTGCGTCTGGAGGTGGACGAGCGGCTGGATGTCGAGGGTCATGTCGTCACACCGCTCGACGCGGCGGAACTGGAGCGGCTGACCGGCGAAATCGGCCGGCTCGGTGTCGAAGCGGTCGCGGTGTGTCTGCTGCATGCCTACGTCAATGATGTGCATGAAAAACAGATCGCCGCCGCCATCAAAAAGCGCTTTCCCGGACTGGCGGTGTCGGTTTCTTCCGGCATTGCCCGCGAGATCCGCGAATATGAACGCATGTCGACGACCGCGGCGAATGCCTACGTGCAACCGCAGGTTGCCGAGTATCTGGATCGCCTGGACGGCCGCGTACACAAGCTTGCGCCCGCGGCGCCGCTGCGCATCATGGTTTCGAGCGGCGGTTTCACTTCGGGCAAGGCTGCGGCCGAGACGCCGATACTGCTGCTCGAGTCAGGGCCGGCCGGGGGCGTATTGTCCGCGCTCAACACCGCGCGCAACGCCGGCATCAATCAGATCCTCGCCTTTGACATGGGCGGCACCACCGCCAAGGCCTGTGTTGCGGTGGGCGGCGAGCCGCTGATCGCGCACAGCTTCGAGTGCGCGCGCGTGTCGCGTTTCGCGCGCGGCTCCGGGCTGCCGATCCTGATGCCGAGCATAGACCTCATCGAAATCGGCGCGGGCGGCGGCTCCATCGCGCATGTCAACGACCTCGGGCTGCTCAACGTCGGGCCCGAGAGCGCGGGCGCCGATCCGGGACCGGCGTGTTACGGGCAGGGCGGCACCGGCGCGACGGTCACCGACGCCGATCTCGTGCTCGGTTATCTCAATGCCGACAATTTTCTCGGCGGTGAAATGAAGCTGCGCAAGGATCTCGCGCTCGCCGCGCTGCAGAAACTCGCAACCCGGCTCAAGCTGACACCCACCGAGGTCGCGTGGGGAATCTGCAATATCGTCAACGAGAACATGGCGTCCGCCGCGCGCATCCATATCGCCGAGAAGGGCCACGATCCGCGCGAGTTCGCGATGGTCGCCACCGGCGGCGCGGGGCCGGTGCATGTGGTGGAGGTCGCGCGCAAACTGCAGATTCCGCGGGTGCTGGCGACCATCGCCGCCGGCGCCGGCTCATGCCTCGGATTGCTGGCGGCCCCGGCACGCGTCGATCGCGCGTGGTCCAGCCCGACGCTGGTGAAGGACATCGACTGGGACCGTGTCGCCAAGGTCTACGCAGATCTGCGCGCCGATGCCGAAGACGAACTGAAATCCGCCGGCGCGGGCGGGGTCAGGCTGCAGTGGTGGATCGGCGTGGAAATGCGCTATGCGGGGCAGGGCCATAACGTATCGGTCAATCTGCCATGGCGCACGATCAATTCCGGCATGGCTGCGGCGTTGCTGAAGGAATTCGAGCGTTGCTACAAACAGCTCTATGGGCATCTGGTGCCGAACGCGGCGCCGCAGGCCGTGACCTGGCGCCTCACCGGGAGATCGGTGGTGAAGAATCACAAATTCGTCTGGGGTGATGCGCGCGTATCGGCGCAGGCGGTGATGCGGGGTAAACGCGAAATCTGGCTGCCGCTGAAGCGCAAGTATGCCCCAGTGCCGGTGTACGACCGCTACTCGCTGAAGCCAGGCACACGCATCAGCGGTCCGGTGATCCTCGAAGAACGCGAATCGACCCTGGTGGTGCCGGTGGCCGCCGATGTGCGGGTGCTGCCCGATTACACCGTGTCGATCATGATCAGGGAGTTCTGATGAAAAAAACCAAACTCGACCCCATCACCCTGGAAATCCAGTGGAAGCGTCTCGTCAGCATGGTTGACGAGGCCTCGGCGGCGTTCGTGCGCACTTCGTTTTCGGTGCTGGTGCGCGAGGCCAACGACTTCGCCGTGGTGCTGACCGATTCGCAGGGTCGCTCGATCGCGCAGTCGGTATTGTCGATCCCGTCATTCATCGGCACGCTGCCGGCGACGGTCAAGCATTTTCTCGACAAATTCCCCACGAAGACGCTGAAACCCGGCGATCTGATGATCACCAACGATCCGTGGATGGGCACCGGACACATCCACGACGTCAATGTCGCGATGCCGATTTTCCACAAGGGGAAAATCATCGCATTCGCGGCGGTGGTATCGCACATGCCCGACATCGGCGGGCGCATCCGCAACGCCGGCATCCGTGACATCTACGAGGAAGGATTGCAGATTCCGCGGCTGAAACTGATCGAGGCCGGCAAGCCGGTGCAGGCCGTGCTCGACATGATCGGCCAGAACGTGCGCGTGCCGGAGCAGACATTGGGCGACATCTGGGCGCAGGTTGCCGCCTGCAAGATGCTCGAGGAACGCCTGCAGCCGCTGCTGCACGACACCGATCTCGATGCGCTGGGCGCTGAAATCCGCCGCCGCTCGGAAGCGGCGATGCGCAAGGCGATAAGCACCGTGCCTGATGGCGTGTATCACGCCCAGACGCAGCATGACGGTTTCGAGGAGCCGATACTCATCAATTGCACGGTGACGGTGAAGGGCGAGAAGCTCTCGATCGACTACACCGGATCAAGCCCGCAGGTGCCGCGCGCGGTGAACGTGGTGCCCATCTACACCTTCGCCTATTCGGCGTTCGCGGTGAAGGCGCTGCTGTGTCCCGATGTGCCGAACAATGAAGGCAGCTTCATGCCGATTTCGACTTCGGCGCCGCTCGGGTCCATATTCAATCCGCGATATCCCGCGGCCAGCGGCGGACGCGGCATGATAGGTCACATGATGGTGCCGGCGATCATGATGGCGCTTGCGGATGTGCTGCCCGATCGTGCGATTGCCGAAGGTTCGTCGAATTCCTCGATCACCGTCACCGGCGAACATCGCGGCCGCCCGTATGCGGCGGTCAACTTCATGAATGCCGGGCAGGGCGCCACCCGGCATCGCGACGGCTTTACCATGCTGTCATTTCCGTCCAATCTGTCAAACACGCCGATCGAAGTATTCGAGCAGATGGCGCCGGTGCGCGTGATCGAGCGTGCGATCCGCCGCGGCAGCGGCGGCGCCGGCCGGCACCGCGGCGGTGACGGTCTGCGTTTCGAAGTCGAGGTGGTCGCCGACTCGCCGATGATGGCGTCGATGATCATGACGCGGTTTCGCACGGCCCCGCAGGGCATATTCGGTGGCGAACCGGGCAAGGTCGGCGCGTTGCGGCTCAACGGCAAAACCATAGATCCGGCAGAACACTGGGTGTTGAAAAAGGGTGACCGGGTGGTGATGGAAACCGCGGGCGGCGGAGGTTACGGCAAGCCCGCGTGAGGATCCGCTTGCCGGCAAGCGGCAAGCGGGGAACAACGATTTATTGTTTGAGGGGAAATGGCATGAACACACTGATCCGCTTTGCCGCTTGCACCATCGCCGGACTGATTTCTGCCGGCGCAGTGGCGCAGAACTATCCCACCAGGCCGATGCGCCTGGTCGTCGGCTTCGCGCCCGGCGGATCGACGGATGTCACCGCCCGCATCATTGCCGAAAAATTCACCACGGCGTTCGGCCAGCAGGTGATCGTCGACAACCGGTCCGGCGCGGGCGGCAACATCGGCGCCGACATCGTCGCGAAATCAAACCCGGATGGTTATACCGTGCTGATGGCGACCACCGGCGTCATGGCCTTCAATCACTATCTTTATTCCAAGCTGCCGTACAGCGCGGAAAAAGATCTCGCGGCGGTTACCCAGATCGGTTCGCTGCCGCTGATCCTCATCGTGCCCGCGTCCTTGCCGGCGAAATCAGTCAAAGAGCTCGTGTCCCTGGCCAAGTCCCAGCCCGGAAAATATTCTTTTGGATCCTCAGGTGTCGGCGGGGCGACCCATGTCACTGCGGAACTCTTCAAGGCGCTTGCGGCCATCGACATCGTGCATGTGCCGTACAAGGGCAGCGGGCAGATGATGGCGGATCTGCTGAGCGGCCAGGTGCAGATCGCGTTCGACCAGATCGCCTCGTCAATCGCGCATGTCAAGTCGGGAAGGCTGCGGGCCCTGGGCATCACCACCGCCAAACGCTCCGCGTTGCTGCCGGACCTGCCGACCATCGCCGAGGGCGGTGTCGCCGGTTACGAGGCGACGTCGTGGAACGGCTTCGCGGTGCGGGCGGGGACACCGCGTACGGTCATCAACCTTCTGCAGCAGGAGACGCGCAAGGCGATGGCCGTGCCGGAGGTCAAGGAGAAAATGTTCGGGCTGGGCATAGAACCCGTGGGCAGCACGCCGGAGGAGTTCGCGGCGCACATCCGGGCCGAACGCGACAAGTGGATACCGCTGTTCATGAAAATCGGCATCCAGCCGCAGTGAATGTTGAGGCATCATCTCATTTCGGGCGTGCCGGCCGGCGCCGTTGAATTTTCCATCTGAAATGCACAACCAGTTTCAGGAAAAGAGGGAACGATGAACAAGACCTCGAGCATTATGGCGGTGCTGGTGATTCTTGCGCCTGTGGCCGATGTCTCGGCGCAGAGTCCGGCACCGGGCGGGTTTCCCACCAAAGCCCTGCGATTGATCGTGCCGTTTCCGCCCGGCGGCGGCAACGATACCCTGGCCCGCGTGGTTGGCCAGCGCATGAGCGAGGTTGTCGGGCAGCAGATCGTGGTTGACAACCGCGGCGGCGCCGGCGGCGTGATCGGCGCGACGCTGGCGGCGGGCGCTGCGCCCGACGGTTACACGCTGTTTCTCGGCAGTCTTGGCAATCTTGCGCACAACCCGGCCCTCAAGGCCGATCTTCCCTACAACCCGCCCCGGGACTTTGCGCCAATTTCACTGCTCGCGACATCGTCGTTCATACTCGCCGTGCATCCCGCAGTGGCGGCAAAGTCGGTGCGTGATCTCATCGCACTCGCCAAGGCCAGTCCGGGCAAGCTCAACTACGCCTCCGCCGGCACCGGTTCGTCGCTGCACATGACGGCGGAACTTTTCAAGCACGCGACCGCCACCGACATGCTGCATGTCCCGTACAAGGGCACAGGTCCCGCGATCACCGATCTGCTCGGCGGGCGGGTACAGCTTATTTTCAGCACCATGCCGCCGGCACTGCCGCATGTGAAAAGCGGCAAGTTGCGGGCGCTCGGGGTTACCAGCGCGAAACGCGCCGCTGCCGCGCCGGATGTGCCGACGGTGGCCGAAGCGGGCGTGGCCGGGTTTGATGTATCCAACTGGCAGGGCATGCTGGCGCCGGCGAGGACACCCTCAGCCGTTATTGGCAAACTCAACCGCGACGTGCTGGCCACACTCAAGCTGCCGGGGATGTCCGAAGCCCTCGCCGCACAGGGCCTGGAATCCGCGGGCGGTACGGCGGCACAGTTTGGCGCGTTGATCAAAACCGAGATCGCCAAATACACGCAAGTGGTGAAGGCTGCCGGCATCAAGGTCGATTGATGTTGCTGGTTTCGGAGGCGGATGTCAGCCGCGTGCTGACGATGCGCGACGCGGTGGATTGCGTCGAGCGCGGGCTCACCGATCATGCCCGTGTTCGCGCCATTGATGTACCCCGCGAACGCACACGTTCGGCGCTGGGGACTCTCAGCATACTTCAGGGGGCGGCGCCGCAGGCCGGTGTGACCGGCTACAAGGCTTATTATGCGACCCCGCAAGGCAGCAAATCCCATGTTTACCTGTACGACTCCGTTTCCGGCGCACCGTTGGCGCTGATCGAGGCGAATTTTTTCAACGTGATACGCACGGGTGCGGCGAGCGCGGTCGCAACCCGTCACCTGGCGCGGGCTGATGCCACGGTGCTGGGCCAGATTGGCGCGGGCCGCATCGGCGCCGGGCAACTGGAAGGCGTATGCGCGGTGCGCTCCATCCGCAGCGCGCGCGTATACGCCAGGACCCGCGACCGGCTCGAAACGTTTTGCGCGGAGATGACGGTAAAACTCGGCATCGAGGTCGTGCCTGCCGATACCGCGGCGGATGCGGTTCGCGGCGCCGACGTCGTGAATGTCATCACCAAGTCAGCGGCGCCCGTACTCGCGGGCGCATGGCTGTCTCCGGGGCAGCATGTCAATGCGGCCGGCAACAACCAATTGAGCCGCCGTGAACTCGATACCGAGGCGGTGCGCCGCTGTGATCTGGTGATCGTCGATTCACGCGACACGGCACGCAGGGAATGCGGCGAATTGCTGCCCCTGGTGGAGTCCGGCCATCTGCGCTGGGAGATGTTGACGGAAATCGGCGAAATCATGTCGGGCTTGCGGCCGGGGCGTGTTGCCGACGACCAGATCACACTCTACAAATCCCACGGCATGGCGCTTCAGGATCTGTACGTGGCGGCCAGGGTTCTGGAACTGGTCCGGGCGCAGGGACTCGGTTGCAGTTTCGCGGGTTGAGGGAGCCAAAACCCTGCTTCCATATTATGGATGTTCGGCCATCAACCGTCGGCCATTTATACTTTAAATAATTGATTTTATTAAAAAAATTTTGACCCCGCTCCAACTATAATACTGTTGACAGTTTAATTCATACCCTCATACACTCTTTGCCAATGAACGTTACCTCCCTGCGCCGACGCGCTGATACCGCCAACGTCTTTACCAGCGCCGAACACGCCATCGAGGCCAGGCGTGCCCACTCCCTGGTCAGCATCTGTCAGATGGAAATCGAGCGCATGATTCTCGACGCTGATCTCGAAATGGGGGCGCGCATCAACGAACTTGCATTGGCGGCCAGACTGGGCATCAGCCGGGGCCCTGTGCGCGAAGCCTGCCGCTCGCTCGTCCAGGCTGGTTTGCTTGAGACCCGTGCCAACCGCGGCTTTTTCGTGCGCAGGCTCACGCAAAAGGAGGTGGTCGATCTTTACGATCTGCGGGCGGGATTGATGCATCTCGCCGGCGAACTGGTCGCCCGGAACGCCACCGCGGAACAACTGGCGAATCTGCGCGAGATGGTGAACGCGATGGACGCAGCCCGCATCGAAGGCGATATTGAGCGCTTCCAGAACATCAATGCGGAATTCCACGCCGCGCTGGTCACCGCAACGGACAACCGCCGCCTCGATGAAGTTTACAGGGGGCTTGCCAACGAATCGCGTCTGTTCCGTCGTCGCGGACTCGTGTCGGCGGGGGCGATGGAATCTTCCAATCGTGAACACCGCGCCATCGTGGATGCGATTGCGAGCCGCGATGCCGCACGCGCGGCGGCAACCATGGAAAACCACATTCTGCAGGGCAAAGCGCGTTTCCTCAGCGCCGCGGTCGACGAAATCGGAGATTGACAGCTTGAAACCTTCGCGCAAATGCAGGGGTGCCGGCTTCGTGATCCTGTGCGCGCTGGCCGCGCTGCCGGCATTGCCGGTGCAGGCACAGGGCAACTATCCCGCGCGTTCCCTCCGCATCATCGTCGGTTTCGCGCCGGCAAGCAGCAATGACATCCTGTCGCGTTTTGTGGGTTTGAGGCTCTCGGAGCGCCTGGGCCAGCAGGTCGTGGTCGATAACCGGCCGGGGGCGAACGGCATCATCGGCGCGCAACTCGCGGCGAATGCGAATCCGGACGGCCATACGCTGCTGCTGGTGACGACCTCGTACACCATGAATCCCGCCATACACAAGCTTCCGTTCGACCCGGTGAAAGCATTTGCGCCGGTGACGCCGCTTGGCAGCGGCCCGCTCGCGCTGGTGGCCAGCCCCTCTTTTGCGCCGAACAATGTGAAAGACCTGATCGCGTTCGCCAAGGCCAAACCGGGCGTCGTCACTTATGCCACCGCGGGTGTCGGCGGCATCAATCATTTCGGTTCCGAGTTGTTCGCACGCAATGCCGGCATACGGCTGGTGCATGTGCCGTACAAGGGTGGCGCGCCCGGCCTGACCGATGTGATGGGCGGGCAGGTCAACATCATGTTCGGCTCACTGCCGCTGACCCTGCCGCATATCCGTTCGGGCAAGATCAAGGCGCTCGGCGTGAGCAGCGCAAAACGCATAGCCCAGTTGCCGGCTGTCCCCACCGTCGCGGAAGCCGGCGCGCCCGGATACGAAATGAGCATATGGTGGGGCTTGTCCGCCACGGCGGGTTCGCCGGGTTCTGCCATCACCCGGCTGCACCAGGAAGTCGCGACGATACTCGCCGAGCCGGAGGCTGCGAAACGACTGAATGATCTCGGCGCCGAGCCGGCCTCCATGTCCGTGGCTGAATTCAGCAGGTTCGTCAGTTCGGAAATCGACAGGTGGATACGCGTCGCCCGCGAGGCGAACATCAAGGCTGATTAAGCCCGCCAAAACTGTAAGAAAGGATATTCAATGAAATTCAGCAACTTTCTGTTCCCTGCCGCGATGAAACCGGAGCAGGATCACCAGATCATCAACGAAACGCTGCGCGAAGGGCAACTCTGCGATGAACTGGGCATGGACATGTTGTGGCTTGCCGAGCACCATTTCGACGGCATCTGCGCCTATGTCGACCCGGTGAGTTTTGCGGCGGCGCTGGCGGCCTGCACCAAGCGCATCCAGATCGGTTTCGCGGTCGCGCAGATGTCCCTGCATCACCCGATCCGCATGGCGGAGCAGATGTCGCTGATCGACAACATCAGCAAGGGCCGTCTTGTCGTGGGGCTGGGCCGCGGCACCGCCTATAACATCTACGACTATCAGGGCTACGGCATTGATCCGGCGGAAGCCTACGAGCGGCTGGTCGAAGCCGAGGACATCATGATCAAGGCCTGGACCACGGAAAACTTCGAACACAAGGGCAAGTTCTGGAACATCCGCCTGCCGCAACTGCGCCCGCGGCCCTACACCAAGCCGCATCCGGCCATCGTCCGCGCGTGTTCGGGAGAGGAGGCCATGCTCGGCATGGCGCGCGAAGGGCGACCGTTCCTGATGAACATCCAGAGCAACGAAGTCACGAAGCAGCGCATGGATCTTTACCGCAAGACCATGCGTGAATCCGGACACAGCGAAGCCACGGTTGCGAACTGTGTCGAAAACACCTGGGTCTGGCGCAACATCTTTGTGGCCGAAACCGACGCCGAGGCGCAGCGCCTCGCGCTGCCGGCCTTCGAGGCCCAGCAGGAATTCCGCCAGGCGATGCGCAAGAAAGTTTATGAAGAGCAGGGTCTGCTGCTGAAGCAGGACGCCGGTCCTGCCGCCCGCAACCAGGTGCAGCACTCGATGATCTGCGGCTCTCCCGCCACCGTTGCCGAAGAGATTGCCAAACTCGACGACATCGATATCGGCGGCCTGCTGATGGTGTTCCGCATGGGTCCAATGCCCTATGAGGTGGCCGAGAGCAGCATCCGGCTGTTCATGAAAAAAGTGGTGCCGGAATTCAAGAAGACCGGCAAGGCGCTTGCTGCGGCCTGAGTCGCGGCGCTGTTGGAGAGGCTGCATCAGACCCGCTGGTGATTCTTGAAAGCCCGGGCCAAATTGCCGCCCAATGGCCGGGAACTGCGCCAGGTGCTGGGCTGTTATCCGACAGGTGTTACGGTGATGGCCACGCGCGACATGCGCGGCGCTGCGGTCGGATTGACCTGCAACTCATTCACCTCTGTTTCCCTGTCTCCGCCGCTGGTGCTGTGGTGCCTCGCCCTGTATTCACCGAGCCTGCCGGCTTTTCTCGATGCGCCGTATTTTTCCATCAATATCCTGAGTGCCGGACAGAGCGCATTGTCACGGCGTTTCAGCGCACCGGTCGCCGACCGTTTCGAGGGCGTTGAGCATGCGGCGGGAATAGGGGAGGTTCCGCTGCTTGCCGGTTGTGCCGCGCATCTCGAGTGCCGCAATGAAACCCGCCATTATGTCGGCGATCATGTCGTATTCATCGGGCATGTGCTGCGCTGCGCACGTTCGGCACACAAGCCGCTGGTGTTTTGCGAAGGACAGTACGCAGCCTTGACCTAGAAATACTCCGGGGCTTCGGAGAGCCGCGCCGATCCGGGAGATGATTGATTGCGGGATGCCCGGACGCATGAAAAAATCAGGCGGTGATGCGCAGGCTGAAGACGGTGGCCGGCATACGATCCAGTGCCAGTATGATGCTGTACGATGGCGAAACTCTCGCGCCGTTTGGCGAGGGTTTTCATGCGATACCAATTCGCCATCTTTGGGAGCCCCGATAAATCATGGCTGAAACCCGTGTTGATCTGCTGCATTTGCTGGAAGACCTGCGTGACGCTTACCCGGGCGCGCTCGAGGAAACCATACTCACCGAAATTCTCGCCAATGCGCTGGACTCCGGGGCCAGCCTCATCCGCATCCAAACCGATTCCGCCAACACCAGCCTGACCATCGTCGACAACGGTTCCGGCATGCCGCGGCATGAACTGCGCCGTTATCACGACCTCGCCACCAGCAGCAAAAAGCGCGGACAGGGGATCGGCTTTGCCGGAGTCGGCATCAAACTCGCGCTGCTCGCCTGCAAGGAAGTTGTCACCGAAACACGCCGCGGCAAGGTTCATGTCGCCTCGCAATGGCATCTCGCGGCGCGACACAAGGCGCCATGGCGGTGGACGCCGCCACCGGGTTTAGTCAGTGAGCGGGGCACGGCGATCCAGTTGCGATTGTCCGATGCGTTTTCACCGTTGACCGACGCCGGTTATGTCGAGGCGGCCGTGCGGCGGCATTTCCTGCCGCTGCTGGACCCGGCGTTCAACGCAATGATGCTTGCGGTGCATGGCCGGGAGATCGTGTTTGAAGTGAACGGGCGTCAACTCGAAAAAATCGCATGCACTGCGGCGGAAACCAGCCCGCTGGAAATCTACATGGGCCGCAAGCGTACACCGCAGGCCTATGGCTATTTATATCGCGAGGCACTGCCGTTGCCGGACGACCGCCGCGGCATCGCCATCAGCACTTACGGCAAGATCATCCGCGCCGGCTGGGACTGGCTGGGCGTCACGCCGGCGGCGGCCGAGCGCATCGGCGGCGTGATTGAGGTGCCGGCGCTGGCGGCTTCGCTGACGCTCAACAAAGGCGATTTCGTCCGCACCGGCGCGCGCGGCGCGGCGTACCTCGCCTACCGCAAGGCCGCGCAGGAAGCCGTGATGCGGCAACTCGCAGCCTGGGGCGATGGCGGCGAACAGGCGGAACCGGCGCGACCGCGCGGCATGCGTTCGCTGGAGCGCGACCTGGAACGGGTGCTGCTCGATTTGAGTGCGGGGTTTCCCTTGCTCGCGGCTTTGGTCGAGCATCGGCGCGGCGGGCAGAAGCGCCTGCCGCTGGGACCCAAATCACCGGACGGTGAACCGGGCCTGGCAACGGCAACGGTGACGCCGGTCACGACGGACACTGATGTCGCAACGTCAGCGCCGGGCGGGGGAGGGCATGGCGGAGCGCCGCCGCCGGAGGAGAACGTACCCGCGTCGCCACCGGGACATGCGACCGACCTGCCCGACGCGCCGCGCAAGCCTCGTCCGTCGCGGCTGGGTCTGGGCGTGCAGTTTGAGGAGCGTCCCGATGATCGCGAACTGGGGCGGCTGGTCGAATCCACGGTATTCATCAACCGCGCGCACCCGGCCTACCAGCGTGCCGCCGCCTCACGCGCCGAGGGTTATCACATCGCGTTGACGATGGCATTGGCGCTGGCGCCGCTGACCGTTGAGCCGCGGGCCGAGCACGGTTTTATTACCGAGTTCATGGCGCACTGGGGCGCGGCGGTGGCCAAGCCGGCAAAGCGTCGCGGGAAGGGGTGAACTGATGCCGGTGGCTTTGATATATACCATGATATATGCCATAATAAACCCCGGCGTACGAGGAGCAGACCATCATGGACAAACCGCAAACTGCCAAACTGTTCAAAAACGGACGCAGTCAGGCTGTGCGCCTGCCGGCGAAGTACCGCTTTCAGGGGGACGAGGTATTCATCACCAGGGAAGCTGACAAGGTGATCCTGTCGGCCAAACCGTCTTCATGGGATGATTTTTTCGCCGCCAGGCATCGGCTGCCGGAGGATTTCCTGTCTGACCGGAAGGACACGCCTCCCCAGAAGCGGAAGCTGTTCAAATGAAGCGCTACATGCTGGATACGGACACCAGCAGCTACATCATTCGCAGTCGTCCTGAATCCGTCCGAGTCCGCTTCGGCAAGCTCGACAGCAGCCAGTTGTGCCTGTCTGTCATCACGCAGGCGGAACTGCTGTATGGCGTGAAATCCGCGGCGGCTGGCCGTACGATTCGCCCAGCAGTCGAGGATTTCGTGCGGCGATTGACCGTGCTGGATTGGGATAGTGCCGCCGCGGAGCATTACGCCGATATCCGGGTCCGGCTTGAAACGGGCGGCACGCCGATCGGCAATATGGATCTGATGATTGCCGCGCATGCGCGCAGCGTGTCAGCCGTGCTGGTCACCAACAACGAAAAGCATTTTCGCCGGGTCGTCGGCTTGTCGGTGGAGAACTGGGTGTGAAGCTGCGTGCCGGCGCGCCTGCCTGAAAAGCAAAGTTTCGCGCCGAACTGGATGTGAAATCAGTTTTAAAAACCGTACAGCCGGGCGGGATTGCTCACCAGCACCCGCTCGCGCTGCACCGCATCCGGCACCCAGGCGAGCAGCAGGTCGGTCAGGTCGCCGTCATTGGGGATCTGGCCCTTGTGCATCACATGCGGCCAGTCGCTGCCCCAGATCACGCGGTCCGCATTGGCTTGGAGCAGCGCACGCGCAAACGGCACGGTGTCGGCATGGGGCAGCGGTCCGCCGGAAATGCGGTACGGCCCCGTCAGCTTGACCCAGGCCTTGCCCGCCCGCATCAGCCGCAGCAACGCCTGGAATCCGGGATTGTCCAGACCCAGCGCTGTTTTCATGTAACCGAGATGGCCGAGCACGATCGGCACCGGGAAATCGGCAAACGTGCGATCCAGATCGGGAAACTCGTCGGCATGCATCAGGAATTCCATGTGCCAGCCCATGGGCGCGATGCGTGCCGCCAGCGGCCGCAATACATCCATCGGCAATGAACCCGCCTTGCGGTCCTTGACGTCGACGATGTTGACGCGCAGGCCGCGCACGCCTAGGGCGTGCATGGATTTCAGTTCGGCGTAGCTGATCGCCGGATCCACCACTGCCACGCCACGCAGCCGCTGCGGATCGGTTTTCATCGCGTCGAGCATCGCCGAGTTGTCGGTGCCGTAAACGCTGGGCTGGACCAGCACCGCACGGGTCACGCCCAGGGTGTCGAGCATGTGCCGGTAATCATTTAGCAGGCAGTCGGGCGGCGTGTAGACGCGCGCCGCTGAATAGTCATAACGGGCGGCCGGTCCCATCACATGGGCGTGGGTGTCGCAGGCGTTCGCCGGCATTTTGAATTTGGGCGGATGCGGATTGAAATCCGGGCCTGCGCAGAGCGGGGCGGCGGCAGTGGGTGTGTTGACGGTGGACATTGCGGGCGATGTGTTTTTTCCCTCATCCCCGGCCCTTCTCCCGGAGGGAGAAGGGGGAAGATCAGGTGTTTATATAACTCATTGTTTTTATTTATTTTTTAAGCGGGCTTCAGTCCCGGCATGGTGAAGTCGATGGCCTTCAGTTCGCTGGCCAGCGAGGCGCGTTGTTCCTTGCTCAGTTCCACCAGCGGCGGACGCACGGTGCACCACTGCTCGTCGCCGCTGTACTGCGCGATGCCGGCCTTCAGCGCGGCGATCATCAGGTATTTGCTGTTGCCGAAGGTGCCGCGCACGACATCGAGCGCCTTCTGCTGCGCTTCGGCATCGGCGTTTTTCCATTCGCGGTAGAGCTTGTCGATCGCCGCCGGATTGACGTTGGCGGTGGCCGAGATGCAGCCGGCGCCGCCGTTTTTCATGTTGGCGAGCAGGAAGGATTCGCTGCCGGCGAAAACATCGAAGCCCTGCTTGGCAAAATTGTCGAGGAAGGTCTTGGTATTTTTCCAGTCGCCTGAACTGTCCTTCATGCCGGCGATGGCGCCGGGATATTTTTTCAGCAGGCGCTCGACCAGCTTCGGCGTGATGCCGACCACCGCGACCGGCGGGATGTGGTACAGGTAAATGCGCAGCCGGTCGTCGCCGACGCGTTCGATGATTTCGGAATAGTTGCGATAGAGGCCTTCGTCACTGACGCCCTTGTAATAAAAAGGCGGCAGCATCAGCACGCCGGCGCAGCCGGCCTTGACCGCATGTTCGGTGAGTTTGACCGAATCCGACAGCGCGCAGCAGCCGGTGCCCGGCATCATGCGCTGCGGATCAACGCCGGCGGCGAGCAGGGCGTCGAGCAGTGCCAGGCGTTCGTTGACCGACAGCGAGTTGGCTTCGCTGTTGGTGCCGAAGGCCGCGAGTCCGGAGCCCTGCGAGATCAGCCATTGGCAATGCGCGATGAAACGCGCGGTGTCGGGGTTGAGGTCGCGGTCGAAGGGCGTGACCACGGGGGCGAGCACGCCCTTGATGCGTTGCGTCTTGCTCATGGATGGCTTCCTCACAGGAAAAATGTTTTTGAATGCGACGCGCCACGGTGATGGACAGGTGAAGCGCGAGAGCAGTCCATATAGGATAGCATCGCCGACGGGGTCTCCCCAACACGGTGTTTGACACGTTGTCAGCGCAGGAGGCTGTTGTTAAGCTTGCGGGCCGGTTGCGCGGCGACCGCATCCATTACCGGAGGAGAAAAACAACATGACACGTTCAATCATTACGGCAGTGCTGGCCGCTGCTGCACTGTGGGCCCCTGCCGTTCACGCCGCGGACTATCCGACCAAGGCCGTGCGCATGGTCATCGCGTTTACGCCGGGTGGGCCGAGCGACATCCTGTCGCGGCTGGTCGGCGGCAAACTCGGCGAGCGCATGGGCCAGCCTTTCGTGTTTGACAACCGTCCCGGCGCCGGCGGCAATATTGCCGGCGAGATTGTCGCGACCAGTCCCGCAGATGGCTACACATTGATGATTGCCAATAACGCCGTGCTTGCCGCCAACGCCTCGCTGTACAAGAAAATGACTTTCGATCCGGCAAAGTCCCTGCAGCCGGTGGTGTGGGTGGCGTCGCAGCCCAACATCCTCGTCGTGCATCCCTCGGTGCCGGCCAAATCGGTGAAGGAACTGGTCGATTACCTGAAGTCGCGGCCGGGCCAGCTGAACTATGCTTCTTCCGGCAGCGGCGCCGCCGCGCATCTGGCGGCCGAGCTGTTCAAGAGCATGACCAAAACCGACATGGTGCATATCCCCTTCAAGGGTGCCGGTCCGGCGCTGGCCGAAATGCTCGCCGGGCGCACGCAGGTGATGTTTGCCACCGCGCTGTCGGTTCAGCCCTACCTGCAGGCGAACCGCCTGCGTCCGCTGGCGGTGACGACCTTGAAACGCATGGACAGCATGCCCAATCTGCCGACGGTCGCGGAATCAGGCGCACCGGGGTTTGAAGCGTCAACCTGGCACGGACTGGTCGCGGTCACCGGCACCCCGCGCGCGGTGACAAGCCGGCTCAATACCGAAGTCAACGCCGTGTTGAAGGATCCGCAGGTGGTCAAATTCCTCGAAAGCCAGGGCGCGATCATCGAAGGCGGCACCCCGGAAAAATTCGCGGCGCACATCAAGGCCGAAATTCCGAAGTGGGCGAAGGTGATCAAGGATTCGGGTGCGCGGGCGGATTGAGGCGTGACTAAGTGACTAAGTGATTAGGTGACTAGGTGATGTGGGGGAAGGTTTTTACTTA
>JAIEPF010000014.1 GCA_019749945.1 Burkholderiales bacterium | reverse complement strand
GTCGATGTCGTCAGCGCGGAAGAGCAGATTTATTCCGGCGAGGCGGAGTTTGTCGTGCTGCCCGGCGAAGCGGGCGAGCTCGGCATTTATCCGCGCCACACACCGCTGATCACCCGCATCAAACCCGGCGAAGTGCGCATCAAGCCGGCGGGCGGCGGTGCCGAGGAATTGATTTTTGTCGCCGGCGGCGTGCTGGAAGTGCAGCCGAAGATGGTCACCGTGCTCGCCGACACTGCGATCCGCGGCGCCGATCTCGACGAAGCCAAGGCCACCGAGGCGCTGAAGCAGGCCGAGGAAGCGCGCAAAAACGCCCAGGGCAAACAGGAAGTGGCGACGGTCGAAGCCGAGCTGGCAGTGCTGGCGGCACAACTCGCAGCCATCCGCAAACTGCGCGGCAAACGTTGATTCGCGGCACAGCAGATCAAAGGGGCGGCTTCCAGCCGCCCTTTTTGTTTGACCGGGCAGATCGTAAGGTGTGCAAGTTGATGTTTATGCGATAATTTTCCGATGCGCTCCCAAGTCGTCATACTCGCCGCCGGCCAGGGTAAACGGATGCACTCCGATTTGCCGAAAGTGCTGCATCCGCTGGCCGGCAAACCGCTGATCGCGCATGTCGTCGCCGCCGCGCGCGCCATCGCTGCGGAACAGATTTGCATCGTTCATGGCCATGGCGGCGATCGGGTGCAGGCGGCGCTGTCGGGTGAGGATCTGGTCTATGCGCTGCAATCGCCGCAGCATGGCACCGGGCACGCCCTGCAGCAGGCCTTGCCCAAATTGACCAAAGCGCCGCTGACACTGGTGCTGTACGGCGATGTGCCGCTGGTGCATCCCGAGACCCTGCAGGAATTGCTCAAGGCCGCCGGCAAAGGTGTCGCGATACTGACCGCCGAGCTGGAGGATCCGACCGGTTATGGCCGCATCCTGCGCAACAAGGCCGGTGGCGTGACCGGCATTGTCGAACAAAAAGACGCTACAGCCGCGCAGCGGCGCATCCGCGAAATCAACAGCGGCATCATGGCGCTGCCCACGGCACGGCTCGCAAAGTGGCTGGCGCAGATCAAGAATAAAAATGCGCAAAAAGAGTACTACCTGACAGACATCATCGCGCTGGCGGTCAAGGATCGTGTGCCGGTGACGGGATTCAAGGTGGACGATGCCGGCGAAATCCAGGGCGTCAACAGCCGTGCACAGCTGGCGCAACTCGAGCGCACTTGGCAGTGGCAGCAGGCTTCGGATCTGCTCGATGGCGGCGTGACGCTGGTGGATCCCCTGCGCTTCGACCTGCGCGGCACGCTGGAGTGCGGGCGCGACGTGCAGATCGACATCAATTGCGTATTCGAAGGCGAGATTGCGCTGGGCGACAACGTCAGCATCGGCGCGCATTGCGTGCTGAGGGATGTGACCATCGCCGCCGGCACCCGCATCGAACCGTTTTCCCACCTCGATGGCGCGCAGATCGGTGAACGCTGCCGCATCGGTCCCTATGCGCGCATCCGGCCCGGTACGCAGCTCGGCGCGGAAGTGCATGTCGGCAATTTCGTTGAAATCAAGGCCAGCACTATCGGTGACGGCTCCAAGGCCAACCACCTGTCCTATGTCGGTGATGCCAGCGTCGGCCGCAACGTCAATATCGGTGCCGGCACCATCACCTGCAATTACGACGGCGCGGCCAAGCACCGCACCGTGATCGAAGACGATGTGCACATCGGTTCCGATGTGCAGCTGGTGGCGCCGGTGCGTATTGCGCGCGGCGCCACAGTGGGCGCCGGTACCACGCTATGGAAAGACACGCCGCCCGGAGGGCTGGCGATCAATCCCAAAACCCAGGAATACCGCGCCGGCTGGCAGCGCCCGCGCAAGGCGGTGAAGCGCAAATGATGCCGGGGCGGAACTAGCGCATGTGCGGGATCGTCGGCGCCATTGCGGCGCGCGATGTGGTGCCCATCCTGATCGAAGGCCTGAAGCGGCTGGAGTATCGCGGTTATGACTCTGCAGGCATCGCCGTCATCAACGGCGAGCTGCGGCGCATACGCAGTACCGGGCGCGTCGCGACGCTGGAGCACATGGCGCAGCAGAATCATGTCGCGGGCAGCATCGGCATTGCGCATACCCGCTGGGCGACGCATGGCGCGCCGTCGGAAAAAAACGCCCATCCCCATGTCTCGGGCGGCGTTTCAGTGGTGCATAACGGCATCATCGAAAATCACGACGAATTGCGCGAAAAACTGCGCGGCCTCGGTTATCAATTCGTATCGGATACCGATACCGAAGTCATTGCCCATCTGGTACATCGGCATCTGCAGCAAACGGGTGATTTGCTGGCGGCGGTCCGGCACAGCCTGGGTGAACTGGTCGGTGCCTATGCGATTGCAGTACTCAACGTCGCCGATCCGGCGCGGCTGGTGGTGGCGCGCATGGGTGCGCCCTTGCTGCTCGGCCTGGGCAAGGACGAAAACTTTGCGGCATCGGACGCCTCGGCACTGGTGCAGGTCACACAGCGTGTGGTCTATCTGGAAGAAGGCGATTGCGCGGAACTGACGCGCGGGCAGGTACGCATTTTCGATGGTGCCGGCAAGTCTGTTGCGCGCCAGGAGCAGACCACCGCACTGACGGCGGCGGCAGTGGAGCTCGGCCCCTACCAGCATTACATGCAGAAGGAAATCTTCGAGCAGCCGATGGCGGTGGCGAACACGCTGGAAATGGTGACCAGCGCACACGCCGTGGTGCCGCAGTTGTTCGGCGCAGGCGCAGACAAAATATTCAATAAAATCAATGGTTTAAAGATACTCGCCTGCGGCACCAGTTATCACGCCGGCATGGTGGCGCGATACTGGGTCGAGGCGCTTGCCGGTTTGCCCTGCAATGTCGAAATTGCCAGTGAGTACCGTTACCGCGAGCCGGTGAATGACCCGGATACGCTGGTGGTGACCCTGTCGCAATCCGGAGAAACGGCAGACACGCTGGCCGCCCTGCACTACGCCAAAGCGCGCGGCCATCGTTACAGCCTGACCATTTGCAATGCGCCGGAATCGGCGCTGGTGCGCGCCTCCGAGCTGCGCTTCCTGACGCGGGCCGGCCCTGAAATCGGCGTGGCCTCGACCAAGGCCTTCACGACCCAACTGGCGGCACTGGTGCTGCTGACCATGGCGCTGGCCAAACAGCGTGGACGACTGGCTGCGGAACGTGAAGCGGAATTGCTGCATGCGCTGCGCCACCTGCCGGCGGCGTTGACCGAGGTGCTGCGGGTCGAGCCGGCGATTGCGAAATGGGCGGAGATTTTTGCCGGCAAGGAACACATGCTGTTCCTCGGCCGCGGCATTCACTACCCGATCGCCATGGAAGGCGCGCTGAAGATGAAGGAAATCACCTACATCCACGCCGAGGCTTATGCCGCGGGCGAGCTCAAACACGGACCGCTGGCGCTGGTCGACCGCAACATGCCGGTGGTGGCGGTCGCGCCCAGGGATGCCTTGCTGGAAAAATTGAAATCCAATCTGCAGGAAGTGCGCGCGCGCGGCGGCGAGTTGTATGTGCTCGCCGACCAGGACACGCGCATCGCCGAAAGCGATGGTGTGCATGTGATTTCGATGCCCGGCCATGCCGGTCTGCTGTCACCGATCCTGCACACGGTGCCGCTGCAACTGCTGGCCTATCACACGGCGCTGCGTCGAGGCACCGACGTCGACAAGCCGCGCAATCTCGCCAAATCGGTGACGGTCGAGTAAAAAACCGGCGGCGTCAGCGCAATGCCGCTTCGCTGCGTACTTTCTGCACCAGCCCGTCGAGTATCAACACGGTGCTGTTCAGCGACTCGCCCATGCTGCCGGAAGTCAGGTAGCGGCCATTGACCACCAGCGAGGGCGTGCCGGCGATGCTGTACGCCCGGCTCAGGCGGGCGGCTTCTTCCACTTTGCGCTGCACGGCGGCGGAGTTGTAGGCTTCATCCCAGCGCTCGCGGGCAATGCCGTTGCGCACGGCCCATTCCGACATCACCTCGGGTTTGCTCATCGCGAGTTCTTCAACGTGGTAGCCGTGGTAGACGCGCTGGTGCAGGCGCTCCACTTCGCCCAGCGCTTCCAGCGTGTAATAAATGCGCGCATGCGGCGCCCAGCTGTCGCGCAGTATGGCGGGGATGCGGCGTACCGTGACATCGGCGGGTTTGCGGCTGATCCAGCGCTCCAGCGCCGGCTGCAGGTTGTGGCAATGCGGGCAGCCGTACCAGAAAAAATCGATGACTTCGATACCGTTGGCGACGCTGACCGGCTGCGGCTTGATGACCCGGTATTCGATGTCGGCGCGGACGGGTTGCTGTGCCGCGGTCGCGCCGGCAAAGAGCAGCGCGAATACGCAGACGATCAGCCTCGCCGGCGCCGGCAGCATGTCTATTTCGCCCCTTTGTTTTTCCGCGCTTCGGCAATCAGGCCGTCAACGACCTGGAAAAAGCGCTCGTAGTCGACGCTGCGGTCGGCTTTCAGCGTTCGCGACGGCGCGGTCAGGTACTGGCCGTCGACGACCAGCGCCGGCGTGCCGGGGATGTCGTATTTGCGGGTCAGCTCGATCGAACGCTGGGTGCGGCCGTTGACGCCGAAGGAGTTGTAGACATCGGCGAATTTTTTGCGGTCGACACCCTTGGTCGCGGCCCAGTCGAAAATCGCTTCCGCATTGACCAGCGGCAGACGCTGTTTGTGCAGGGAGGCAAACATGTCCTGGTGCAGCTTGTCGATCAGGCCCATGGTCTCGATGGTGTAATAGGCCTTGGTCAGCGGAATCCAGGAATCCTGGAATACCGCGGGCACGCGCTTGAATTCGACATCGGCGGGTTTGCGTTTGAGCCAGGCTTCCAGTGAGGGCTGCAGGTTGTTGCAATGCGGACAGCCGTACCAGAAAAATTCCAGCACTTCGATTTTGTTGCCGCTTTCGGTGGGTTGTGGCGGCTTGACGACGGAATAATCCTTGCCCGCGGTCAATTGGGCGTGGGCAGCGGCAAAAAAGAGGCTGAGGCCCAGGGCCAGCAGCATGCGCTGGAAAAAATGGATGGATTGCATGACGGACTCCGGTGGACGGCGATTACTCGGTAAACGGCGTTATTTATCGGCGTCGCGCACTTTGATCAAGGTGGTATCGATGCCGTTGTTCTTCAGAGTGTCGCGGGTGCGATTCAGTTCCTCGACACTGCTGTAGGGGCCGATGCGCACGCGGTGCCAGACCCCGCGCTCGGGCAGGGTCGTGGTCTGGATCGAGGCCTGCATGCCGAGCAGGGCCAGTCGGGCTTTCAGGTTGTCGGCGTCAGGCGCATTCTGGAAGGCGCCGGCCTGCAGGTAGAAGGATTCCTTGGCGGCACCCTTGGCGTCGCGCAGCTGCTGGTCGGTGGCCGGTTCTTCGACACCTGGCAGGATTTTGTAAAAATCAAAACGCGGCTTGGTTTCCGCGGCGGGTTTGCCGACCTTTTCCGGTGTTTTTGCCGGATCCGCGGTTTTCGCCGGCTCGGATTTGGCCGCCGGCGCTTTTTGCTGGAAGGGATTCGGCATTTTGTTGATGTACCAGGCGACGCCCAGTGCAATGCCCAGTCCCAGCACCAGCCCGATCAGGATGCCGATGAACAGCGAGCCCCCGCCACTGCGGGAGCTGCCCTTGCGTTCACTGCCTTTGTAGTCCCGGCTCACTGTGTAATCTTACATTTTTTCCGGGGCGCCCACACCCAGCAGGGCGAGGCCGTTGCGCAGCACCTGGCGCACCGCCAGCGCCAGCGCCAGCCGGGCGCGTGTCAGCGCGGCGTCTTCGACGATGAAACGCTCGGCGTTGTAATAGCTGTGGAATTCACCGGCGAGATCCTTCAGATAGAACGCCACCATGTGCGGCGCCAGTTCGCGCGCCGCGCTTTCGATGATGTCCGGATATTCCATCAGGCTTTTCAGCAAGCCGGCTTCGTGGGCTGAGGCCAGCGGCCTGAGATCGGCGTCGCGCAGGGTCGCGGCATCACCGCCCCATTGTTCGAGCACGCTGCACACCCGGGCATGCGCGTACTGGATGTAATACACCGGATTGTCGTTGCTTTGCGCCTTGGCGAGATCGAGGTCGAAATCAAGGTGCTGGTCGCTTTTGCGCAGTACATAGAAAAAACGCGCGGCGTCGTTGCCGACTTCATGACGCAGCTCGCGCAGCGTGACAAACTCACCGGACCGCGTCGACATTGAAACCTTCTGCCCGTCGCGGTAGAGCACGGCGAACTGCACCAGCGCCACATTCAGCCGCGTCGCTTCCAGGCCCAGCGCCTGCAGCGCACCCTTGACCCGCGGGATATAACCGTGATGGTCGGCGCCCCAGACGTCGATGACCACGTCGAAGCCACGACCGAACTTCTCGAGGTGATAGGCGATGTCGCTGGCGAAATAGGTGTACTGGCCGTTTTCGCGTTGCACCACGCGGTCTTTTTCATCGCCGAAATCGGTGGAGCGAAACCACTTCGCGCCGTCCTTGGTGTAGAGGTGCCCGCGTTTTTCCAGTTCGGCCACCGCGCGCTCAACCTGGCCGGAGCTGTACAACGAACGCTCCGAAAACCACTGGTCGAAGGTGACGCCGAATTCTTCAAGATCGTTTCTGCAGTCAGCCAACTGCTGTTGCAGCGCATGGCGGTGCACGCGTTCATAGTCCGCACCGAGCAGGGTTTTGGCGTTGCCGATCAGGTCGTCGAGGTGTTTTTCCGGATCGGCGGCGACATCGGTGGCGCCGGCGGAGGCCTCGGCCCAGTGCTTGAGATAACGCGCGCCGTCGGCCGCTTGCAGTTCCGCCGCCATTGCACGCACATAGTCGCCCTGATAGGCGTTCGGCGGAAAGTTGACGGTTTCTCCGCATCGCTCCAGATAACGCAGCCAGGTCGACAAGGCCAGGATGTCCATCTGGCGGCCGGCGTCGTTGACATAGTATTCGCGCGAGACATCGAAACCCGCCGCGGTCAGTATGGCGGCGACGCTGGCGCCGTAAGCCGCGCCGCGGCCGTGGCCGACATGCAGCGGTCCGGTGGGATTGGCCGAGACAAATTCGATTTGCGTTTTTTTGCGCTGGCCGAAAGTGCTGAAGCCGTAATTTTCACCGGCATCCAGGATGCGGCCGACGACCTGCTGTTTGTACGATTGTGTCAGGAACAGGTTGATGAAGCCGGCGCCCGCGATCTCCGCCTTTTCCAGATGCGGCGACGCCGGCAGCGCCGCAACCAGCTGCTGGGCGATGGCACGCGGATTGCCGCGCAACTCTTTCGCCAGCTGCAGCGCGATATTGCAGGCGAAGTCGCCATGCTGTGCCAGTTTGGGCCGTTCCAGCACGATGCCGGCGGTGGTGCCCGCGGGGACGACCTGCGTCAATGCCTGCCGCAGCAGGCCGGCGAGCAGCGTTCTGGCGTCGGTATGGGTCGTGGTCATTTCAGGATGTTGTCATCGTGAATTGCAAGGGTGCCGAAGCACGGCCCGGCGCTGTGTCACGACGGATTTGGGGCTGCAAAAAAGAGCCGAATTCTAACATGGCGTCCCTCTGGGACCCCCTCTTCCGCCGGCTCAGAATTCCGCCGGATCCACATCCAGCGACCAGCGCGCCGCGGTGCTGGCGGCTTCCGCCAGATGCGGCCGCCAGGCGTTGAGGAAGGCGCGCAAATCGCTGCGCGACGGCGATTGCACCAGCAGCTGTGCGCGTTCGCGCCCGGACTTGCGCATCATGTTGGCGGGCACCGGATCGTAGACCGTGACCGCCGGTTTGAGGCGGCGGGCGCAGCGCGCAGCCTGCGTGAGGAACCGCAACGCGATATCCACGCTGCGTGCTTCGGCGCGCAGCAGTGCCTGATGCACATAGGGCGGGAATCCCGCCTGTTTGCGCTCGGCAAGCAGGCTGCGCGCATAAGCGTCGAAATCCTGGTCGCGCAGCGCCGCATACAGCGGATGGCCGGCAAACTCGGTCTGTACCAGCACTTCGCCCTGCTGGTCGCCGCGGCCGGCGCGGCCCGCGACCTGGGTCAGCAGGGCATACAGCCGTTCCGCGGCACGGAAATCGTTGCTGTAAAGCATGCCGTCGGCGTTGACCACGCCGACCAGGTTCAGATGCGGGAAGTCATGGCCCTTGGCGAGGATCTGGGTGCCGACGAGGATGTCGACCCTGCGCTCGCGGATGCGGCTGCGCATGTCCTGCCAGGCTTGCTTGCGCCGCGTGGTGTCGCGGTCGACGCGCAGGATGCGGGCTTGGGGAAACTGTTTCACCAGCGCGGCTTCGATACGCTGCGTGCCCTGCCCGACCGGCGCCAGGTCGGCGTTGCCGCAGTCCGGGCAGACGGCGGGTACGGCGCTGTCGTGACCGCAGTGGTGGCAGCGCAGCCGGCGCTCGCGCAAATGCACCACCAGTTTTGCCGAGCAGCGTTTGCAGTCGGACATCCAGCCGCAGCTGCCGCACATCAGCACCGGGGCGTAACCGCGGCGGTTGATGAACACCATGCTTTGTTCGCCACGATCAATCCGCTTGCCGATGGCCGCGATCAATCGCGCAGAAAGCCCGTCGGCGGTTTTTTCATGACGCAGGTCGATGTATGAAATCACAGGAGGTCTGGCGTTGATCCGATCCTGCAGTCTCAGTAATTGATAACGACGGTCAACGGCATTGCGGTAAGTCTCCAGCGCCGGGGTCGCCGAACCGAGCACCACCGGCACCCCGGCCTGGCGGGCGCGCACTACCGCCAGATCCCTTGCCGAATAGCGAAAACCTTCGCCCTGCTTGAACGAACTGTCGTGCTCCTCGTCGACAATGATCAGACCGAGATCCGGCAGCGGTGTAAACACCGATAGCCGTGTTCCGAGCACGATGCGCGCACAACCGTTGCGTGCGTCCTGCCAGCGTACGGCACGTTCGCCATCGGCCAGACCGCTGTGCAGCGTGGCCACCGGTACACCGGGAAAGCGTGCGATGACCAGGGATTCCAGCTGTGGAGTCAGTGCGATTTCCGGCACCAGCAGCAGCACCCGGGCATTGCGGGCGAGCGCTGCGGCGATGGCATGCAGATAAACCTCGGTTTTGCCGCTGCCGGTGATGCCCCACAACAATACCGGCTGGTAAGTTCCCAGCGCGGCAATGATGGCCTTGGCTGCAGCCTCTTGCTCGGCGGTCAGCGCCGGGCCGGCAGAGGCGGCTGGCATCGCTGCCGGTTTTTGCGGCGGCAAGGTGGTGGTTTGCACCCAGCCCTGTGCGATGAAGGTCTTCAGCGCCGTGCGCGTTGCGGTGCCCAGTTCGGAGATCGCGCTGTGAGCGATAAATGGATGGTCTTGCAGCAGCGCCAGCAGCTTGCGTTGCGCGCGTGCGCGTGGCGGCAGTGTTGTGTCGTCGATGGCGGCGCCCACCGCGGTCAGCGCATACGCTGTCGGCGTTTCTTCCCGGCTGCGCACCCGGCGCAGTGCCGCCGGCAGCGTGGCCATGATCACCGCGCCCAGCGGATGCACATAATAATCAGCGGCGAATTCAAGCAGGCGCAGGTCGGCACGACCGAGCAGCGGCGCGGCATCCAGTACGCTGATCGCGCGTTTGAGCTTGGCTTCCGGCACTTCGCTCGCGTCCGGTCTGGCGACGATGATGCCGATCAGTTTTTGCCGGCCGAAGGGCACCAGCACCCGCGTACCGATCTGCGCGGTGCGATCATCGCAGCGGTAATCGAACAAGCGCGCGACCGGTACATCAAGCGCAACACGAATCAGGCTCATCGCGGGGATTGAGGGGAAAAAGTTAGCGCGTGAAGTTCAGCAGGATTATCGGAAAAGCCGCCAACTTGTTTGCCTGCAAGAGTTTTTCAGGGTTCAGGGTTGTGGATAAACTTGTTGATCAAATCCGTCTGGGCGGAAATTTTATTTGATCCGGCGACCTTGCCATGCTGCTGCGACAGCCGCAACTATATGAAAACATCAATAAAATCAAATAGTTATATCATTATGCTGGTGGTCGAGCCCAGCGCGGGCTGTGACCATGCCCCGCTAACTCCTTGCTGTGCATAAGCTTTTTGCATCTTATGCCGGCTTGCAGACTCAGTGGTACTGGCGGCTCAGCTCGTGTACGGCGTCGACCAGTGCGGCGACATGCTCCGGAGGGGTGAATTGCGAAATGCCATGACCGAGATTGAAGACATGGCCGGATCCCTGGCCGTACTGGCGCAGCACGGCATCAACCTGGACGCTGATGGTCGCAGGGTTGCTGAACAATACGGCAGGATCGAGATTGCCCTGCAGCGCAACTTTATCGCCGATGCGGCGCCGCGCCGCGCCGAGATTGACGGTCCAGTCGAGGCCCACGGCATTGCAGCCGATGGCCGCGATATCCTCCAGCCACAGGCCGCCGCCCTTGGTGAAGACGATGCTGGGGATGATTTGGCCATCCCACTCGCGATGGACACCGGTAATCACGCGGCGCAGGTACTCCAGTGAAAATTCGCGATAGGCGGCATCCGACAGTGAGCCGCCCCAGGTGTCGAACACCATGACCGCCTGCGCGCCGGCTTCGATCTGCGCGTTGAGATAGGCAATCACCGCGCGGGCGTTGATGTCGAGCACGTGGTGCAGCAAATCGGGCCGCGCATAAAGCATGCTCTTGATGGTGCGGAAATCATCGCTGCCGCCGCCTTCAATCATGTAACAGGCGAGGGTGTACGGGCTGCCGGAAAAGCCGATCAGCGGCACCGAGTTATCGAGCGCGCGGCGGATCTGTTTCACCGCATCCAGTACATAACCCAGGCTCGCGCCCGGATCAGGCACCGCCAGCTTGCGGATCGCGGTTTCGTCGCGCAGCGGGCGCTCGAATTTCGGTCCCTCGCCTTCGGCGAAATACAGGCCCAGGCCCATCGCATCGGGCACAGTCAGGATGTCGGAAAACAGGATGGCCGCGTCGAGTTTGAATCGTGCCAGCGGTTGCAGAGTGACTTCAGTTGCAAAGTCGGGATTCTTGGCCAGACCCAGAAAACTGCCGGCGCGTTTGCGCGTCGCGTTGTATTCCGGCAGGTAACGCCCGGCCTGGCGCATGACCCAGACGGGGGTGTACGGCGTCGGCTGGCGCAGCAGCGCGCGCAGCAGGGTGTCGTTTTTTAACATCAGGATTGAGCCGTTAGGATTGAGGATTGAGAATAAAACGGATTCGTCACCGCGGACTACTCAATCCTCATTCCTC
The DNA here is from genome assembly GCA_019749945.1 of Burkholderiales bacterium. Classification (GTDB taxonomy): domain Bacteria; phylum Pseudomonadota; class Gammaproteobacteria; order Burkholderiales; family SG8-41. The sequence continues at coordinate 105,865 of JAIEPF010000014.1, read as the reverse complement.
AATCCCGATTTTCAACGTGGTAATTCCGTAGACCCCATCAGGAATTCATCGACAGACCGCGCGCACTGACGGCCTTCGCGGATCGCCCACACGATCAGCGATTGGCCGCGGCGCATGTCGCCGGCGGCGAACACCTTGCCGACCGAAGTCTGGTACTGGTTGGTGTCGGCCTTGACGTTGCCGCGGCTGTCCCTGGCCACACCCAGTTGATCAAGCAGGGTCTGGCGCGGTCCGGTGAAACCCATGGCCAACAACACCAGGTCGGCCTTGATGGTGAATTCGGAACCCGGCACTTCACGCATCTGGCCGTCTTTCCATTCCACCCGCGCGGCAATCAGTTTTTCGACTTTGCCGTTTTTGCCTTCAAAACGTTTGGTTGCCACCGCCCAGTCGCGCTGGCAGCCTTCTTCATGCGAGCTCGAGGTGCGCAGCTTCACCGGCCAGTACGGCCAGACCAGGGGTTTGTCTTCCTGTTCCGGCGGCTGCGGCAGCAGTTCGAACTGCATGACCGAGGCGGCGCCGTGCCGGTTTGAGGTGCCGACACAGTCGGAACCGGTATCGCCCCCCCCGATCACCACCACGTGTTTGCCGGTGGCCTTGAGCTGGCCGTCAATCCTGTCGCCGGCCACCACTTTGTTCTGCTGCGGCAGGAATTCCATCGCGAAATGCACGCCGGCCAACTCGCGGCCGGGCACCGGCAGATCACGCGGCTGCTCCGCGCCGCCGGACATCACCACGGCGTCGAATTCATCCACCAGTTTTTTGGCCGGCACCGCCGCGCCGACATCCTGGTTGACGCGGAACTCGACGCCTTCGGCACGCATCTGCGCCATGCGGCGGTCGATCAGGTGTTTTTCCATTTTGAAATCGGGTATGCCGTAACGCAGCAGGCCACCGACACGATCCGCCTTTTCGAACACCACGACATCATGTCCGGCGCGCGCCAGTTGCTGCGCGCAGGCGAGTCCCGCCGGACCGGATCCGATCACCGCGACGCGTTTGCCGGTTTTTTTGGCCGGCGGTTGCGGCACCACCCAGCCCGATTCCCAGCCCTTGTCGATGATCGCGTGTTCAATCGATTTGATGCCGACCGGCGCGCTGTTGATGTTCAGCGTGCAGGCGGCCTCGCAGGGCGCGGGGCATACACGGCCGGTGAACTCGGGGAAATTGTTGGTCGAGTGCAGGGTATCCAGCGCCTGCCGCCAGTCCTGCCTGAACACCAGGTCGTTCCAGTCCGGGATGATGTTGTTGACCGGGCAGCCGCTCATGCAGAACGGCGTGCCGCAATCCATGCAGCGCGCGCCCTGGATACCGGCCGCCTCGCTGGTCAGCGGGTGTACGAATTCACGCCAGTGCTTGAGCCGTTCCTGCGGCTGGTCCGCGGCTTCGTGCAGCCGTTCGTATTCCAGAAATCCGGTTACTTTTCCCATGACTGTGCTACCCCTGAAACATCAAGCCCCCTGAAGGGCAAAAATAACGCTGTGCGGTGCCGCGCCTGCCGAATCAGGCGGCGATCTTCTTGCCTTTTGCCGCGAGTTCACCCAATGCCCGGCGGTATTCGTTCGGGAACACCTTGATGAACTTGCCGCGTGCGGCAGGCCAATCAGCAAGGATCTGCTGCGCGCGGGTGCTGCCGGTGTAACGCGCGTGGTTTTCGACAAAGCGCCGCAGTATCGTCTCGTCGGCTTCGCCCATGTGCCAGATGTCGCGCGACAGCTTGGCGTCCTGTTCGGCTTCGCTGAGCACGGGCTCCAGCTTGACCATCGCCGTGTTGCAGTAGGAGGCGAAGCTGCTGTCAGCGTCGTAGACATAAGCGATGCCGCCCGACATGCCGGCGGCAAAGTTGCGGCCGGTGGCGCCGAGCACGATGACCGTGCCGCCCGTCATGTATTCGCAACCATGGTCACCCGTGCCTTCAACCACGGCGTGCGCGCCGGAGTTGCGTACGGCAAAACGCTCACCGGCGACGCCGCGGAAATAGGCTTCGCCGGCGATCGCGCCATAGAGCACGGCATTGCCGGTGATGATGTTGTGCAGGGCATCGCCGCGGAATTTCGGCGACGGCTGCACGGTGATGCGGCCGCCGGACAGGCCCTTGCCGCAATAGTCATTGGTGTCGCCGATCAGTTCCAGCGAAATGCCGCGCGACAGGAATACGCCCAGGCTTTGCCCGGCCGAGCCGGCAAAACGCACGCGGATGGTGTCATCCGGCAGGCCTTCATGGCCGTAACGTTTCGCCACTTCGCCGGAAAGCATGGTGCCGGCGGTGCGGTTGATGTTGCGGATCGGCATTTCGATGGTGACTTTTTCGCCGCGCTCCAGCGCCGGTGCCGCCAGTTCGATCAGACGGTGATCCAGCGCCTTGTCGAGCCCGTGGTCCTGGGTTTCGGTATGAAAGCGCGCAACCTCGGGACCGATCTGCGGCAGGTGGAATATGCGGCTGAAATCAAGACCGCGGGCTTTCCAGTGTTCAATGCCCTTGCGCATGTCGAGCAGGTCGGCGCGCCCGATCAGGTCGTTGAATTTGCGGATGCCCAGTTTGGCCATCAGTGTGCGGATTTCTTCGGCGACGAAGAAAAAGTAATTGATGACGTGCTCGGGTTTGCCGGTGAATTTGCGGCGCAATACCGGATCCTGCGTGGCCACGCCCACCGGACAGGTGTTGAGATGGCATTTGCGCATCATGATGCAGCCTTCGGCGACCAGGGGCGCCGTGGCAAAGCCGAATTCGTCGGCGCCGAGCAGCGCGCCGATGATGACATCGCGCCCGGTTTTCATCTGGCCATCGACCTGCACCGCGATGCGGCCGCGCAGCCGGTTCAGCACCAGCGTCTGCTGGGTTTCGGCGAGGCCGAGTTCCCACGGCGTGCCGGCGTGTTTGATCGACGACCACGGGCTGGCCCCCGTGCCGCCGTCATGCCCGGAGATCGTTACATGATCGGCCTTGGCCTTGGCCACGCCGGCGGCCACCGTGCCAACGCCGACTTCGGACACCAGCTTGACGCTGATCGAAGCCCCGGTATTGCTGTTTTTCAGGTCGTGGATCAGCTGCGCCAGATCCTCGATCGAATAAATGTCATGGTGCGGCGGCGGTGAAATCAGCTCGACGCCGGGCGTCGAATAACGGATTTCGGCGATGTACTCCGAAACCTTGCGCCCCGGCAGCTGGCCGCCTTCGCCCGGCTTTGCGCCCTGCGCCATCTTGATCTGGATCTGTTCGGCGCTGGCCAGGTATTCCGCGGTGACGCCGAAACGACCCGAAGCCACCTGCTTGATTTTCGATTTCAGTGAGTCGCCTGCCAGCAGCGGGATGTCGCGCACGACGCGGTCCGATCCAAGACGCGAAGCCATGGTTTCGCCGGCCTTGATGGGTGCGTAACGCCTGCGGTCTTCGCCGCCCTCGCCGGTGTTGGATTTGCCACCCAGCCGGTTCATCGCGACGGCGAGTGTGGCATGCGCCTCGGTGGAGATCGATCCCAGCGACATCGCGCCGGTGGAGAAGCGTTTGACGATGTCCGCAGCGGGCTCGACTTCGGCGATGTCCACCGGGGTGCAGCGGTTGAAGCGGAACTCGAACAGGCCGCGGAAGGTCATGTGCCGCTGCGACTGGTCGTTGATGATGTCGGCGTATTCGCGATAGGTCGCCGCGCTGTTGGCACGGGTCGCGTGCTGCAGCTTGGCGATCGCGTCCGGTGTCCACATGTGGTCTTCGCCGCGCACCCGCCAGGCGTATTCGCCGCCGGTGTCGAGCGCGCCGGCCAGCACCGGGTCGCCGCTGAACGCGCCGAGGTGGGTGCGTATGGCCTCTTCCGCCACCTCAAACAGGCCGATGCCGCCGACGTTGGATGCCGTGCCGGTGAAATATTTGTCGATCAGCGGCCGCGACAGGCCGATGGCTTCGAATATCTGCGCGCCGGTGTAGGACATGTAGGTCGAGATGCCCATTTTCGACATCACTTTGCGCAGGCCCTTGCCGATGGCCTTGACGAAATTCTTGATCGCCTTGTAACCGTCGATACCGGTGCCGAACTGGCCGCTTTCAGCGATCTGCAGCACGGTTTCCAGCGCGAGGTACGGATGCACGGCTTCAGCGCCGTAACCGCCGAGCAGCGCGAAGTGATGCACCTCGCGCGCCGATCCGGTCTCGACGACGAGACCGGCGCTGGTGCGCAGGCCCTTGTCGGTGAGATGGTGGTGGATGGCGGACAGCGCAAGCAGCGCCGGGATCGCCAGATGTTCGCGATCCACGCGGCGATCGGAAATGATCAGGATCGAATAACCGGTGCGCACCGCGTCTTCCGCCTGTGCGGCGAGGCTGGCGAGGCGCGCTTCAATGGCTTCCTTGCCCCAGGCCACCGGATAGGTGATGTCCAGTTCGCAGGATTTGAATTTGCCGTCGGTGTAGCTTTCGATGTTGCGGATTTTTTCCATCTCGAAAAAATCGAGCACCGGCTGGCTGACCTCGAGCCGGATCGGCGGATTCATTTCATCGATGCCGAGCAGGTTCGGTTTCGGCCCGATGAACGACACCAGCGAGGTCACCAGTTCCTCGCGGATCGGATCGATCGGCGGATTGGTGACCTGCGCAAACAGCTGCTTGAAATACTGATATAAGTTCTTGTTTTTATTGGATAAAACGGCTGGCGGCGAATCGTTGCCCATGGAGCCGATGGGCTCCTCGCCATTGGCCGCCATCGGCAGCATCAGGAATTTCAGGTCTTCCTGGGTGTAGCCGAAGGCCTGCTGGCGGTCGAGCAAGGGCACTGCACTGCGCTCCGGCTGTGCTTTCTGGCTTTCGACGTCGTCGAGTTTGACGCGGATGCGCTCCATCCATTCCACGTACGGTTTGCTCGAGGACAGCGACTCCTTCAGCTCCTCGTCATCGATGATGCGACCTTTTTCAAGGTCGACGAGGAACATTTTGCCCGGCTGCAGGCGCCACTTTTTGATGATTTTTTCTTCGGGGATGGGCAGGCAGCCGCACTCCGAACCCATGATCACCAGATCATCATCGGTGACGATGTAACGCGCCGGGCGCAGCCCGTTGCGGTCGAGTGTTGCGCCGATCTGGCGGCCGTCGGTGAAAGCGATTGCCGCGGGACCGTCCCAGGGCTCCATCATCGCGGCGTGGTACTCGTAAAACGCGCGGCGGCTGGGATCCATCAGCGTGTGGCCTTCCCACGCTTCAGGAATCATCATCATCACCGCATGGGCGATCGAATAGCCGCCCATCACCAGCAGTTCGAGCGCGTTGTCGAAAGATGCCGAATCCGACTGGCCCGGGTAAATCAGCGGCCACAGCTTGTTCAGATCATTGCCCAGCACCGGGCTGGAAATGGCGCCCTGGCGCGCGCGCACCCAGTTGACGTTGCCGCGCACCGTGTTGATTTCACCGTTGTGGGCGATCATGCGGAACGGATGCGCCAGATCCCAGGTCGGGAAGGTGTTGGTGGAAAAGCGCTGATGCACCAATGCCAGCGCTGATACCACGCGCGGATCCTGCAGGTCCTTGTAGTAGGTGCCGACCTGTGACGGCAGCAGCATGCCCTTGTAGACGATGGTGCGCGCCGACATCGACGGCACCCAGAACTCGGTGCCGTGGGCGAGTTTCAGCGCGCGGATGGCGTGGCCCGCGCTTTTGCGGATCACATAGAGTTTGCGTTCGAGCGCGTCGGTGACGCGGATCGCGGAACTGCGTCCGATGAACACCTGGCGGATGACCGGTTCGACCTTTTTGACCGACTCGCCGAGATCTTCGCTGTCCACCGGCACATCGCGCCAGCCGAGCAGGATTTGCCCTTCGTCCTTGATCGCGCGTTCGATTTCATATTCGCAGGCGATGCGTGATGCCGGTTCACGCGGCAGGAACACCATGCCGATGCCGTACTGGCCGGGTTGCGGCAGCTTGACGCCCTGCCTGGCCATTTCCTCGCGGAAAAAAGCATCCGGAATCTGGATCAGAATGCCCGCGCCGTCGGAGGCTTTGGGGTCCGCGCCCACCGCGCCGCGGTGGGTCAGGTTGCGCAGGATGGTCAGGCCCTGATCAATGATGTCGTGACTTTTCTTGCCCTTGATATTGGCAACAAACCCCACGCCACAGGCGTCATGTTCATGGTCTCCGTCATATAGACCCTGGGGTTCCGGCAGATTTGGGTGAGCCATCTGAAGCCTCGTCAAAACATCTTTATAATCAATAGCTTACGCGATATTTTGCTGCGGCGCCACAATTGTTGGCGATCCCTACGCGAAAAGCAGAGTGAAACCGGATAAGTCTACCTGCATCAAGGGGTTGCTTCAACCGCTGACGCGCCGTAAAGCCGCGAAAAAAACTCAGCTGACGTCGATAGAAAACAGGCGCCGATGTTCGACGATGGCGTAGCGGTCGGTCATGCCGGCAATATAGTCGGCAATGGCGCGCGGCGTATCGGCGCGTGCGCGCGCCTGGAATTCCGGGGGCAGCAATCCGGGCTCGTTCATAAATGCCTGAAACAGATCAGAAATTATCCGCCGCGCCTTGCTGCTCATGCGCGATACGCGGTAATGCCGGTAGAGGTTGGCATGCAGGAAGCGCTTGAGTTCGGCCTGTTCGTCGCGGATGCGGTCGGAGAAACGGATCATCGCCGGGGCGCGCCGGATGTCGGCGATGGATTCCGGCGCCAGGTTACGGATGTTGGCGGCGCTTTGCCGGTTGAGATCGGTGATCAGGGTATCGATCATGCGGCGTACGGTTTCATGCACCAGGCGCCGGCCTTCGATTTTCGGGAATTCGCGCAGCACAGTGTTTTTATGGCGACGGAAAATGGCGACCGTTGACAGTTGTTCCATGTCCAGCAATCCCGAACGCAGGCCGTCGTCGATATCGTGATTGTTATAGGCGATCTCGTCGGCCAGGTTGGCGATCTGCGCTTCGAGTCCGGGGCGCTGGCGCTTGATGAAGCGTTCGCCGATGTCGCCGAGGGTGCGCGCATTTTTTACTGAACAGTGTTTGAGTATGCCTTCGCGGGTTTCAAAGGTCAGGTTGAGACCGTCGAAGGCCCCATAACGCTGCTCCAGCACATCAACCACGCGCAGCGATTGCAGGTTGTGCTCGAAACCGCCGTAGGGTTTCATGCAGGCATTCAATGCATCCTGTCCGGCGTGACCGAAAGGCGTGTGACCGAGGTCATGTGCCAGCGTGATGGCCTCGGTCAGGTCTTCGTCGAGACGCAGATGGCGTGCCACCGAACGCCCGATCTGCGCGACTTCCAGGCTGTGCGTGAGGCGGGTGCGGAACAGGTCGCCTTCATGATTGACGAACACCTGTGTTTTGTATTCAAGGCGGCGGAATGCAGTGGAATGGATGATGCGATCGCGGTCGCGCTGATATTCCGAGCGGCCGCGCGGCGCGGGCTCGCGAAAACGCCGGCCGCGCGAATTCGCCGGACCCGCGGCATAGGGCACTTTGTCATCAGCCATCAACACCCTCCCCGCCCAGCACCACATTCAACACTTCACGCGGCACGCCATCGCTGATGAATGCGTCACCAATGCCCCGCAGCAAAATGAAGCGTATTTTGCCGCCCTCGACTTTTTTGTCGTGGCCCATCAATTCCAGGTAGCGATCGACACCCAGCTTCGGGCCATGTACCGGTAAACGTGCGCGGCGCAGCAGTTGTATGGTGCGTTCGACACCAGCAGCATCCACCAGGCCCATCTTCTGCGAAACCCGTGTGGCCATCACCATGCCTGCGGCAACCGCTTCACCATGCAGCCATTGGCCGTAACCGAGCCCGGACTCGATGGCGTGGCCGAAGGTGTGGCCGAAATTGAGCAGGGCGCGCACGCCTTCCTCGCGCTCGTCACCGGCCACCACCACGGCCTTGTTGCGGCAGGCGACTTCGATGGCATGGGTCAGTGCCGCAGGATCACGCGCCATCAGGCGATCCATGTTGGCTTCCAGCCAGGCAAAAAAATCAGCGTCGCCAATCAGCCCGTATTTGACGACTTCGGCGATGCCGGCCGAAAGCTCGCGATCGGGCAGTGTTTTCAGCGTGTCGGTGTCGGCAATGACCACGCGAGGCTGGTAAAACGCCCCGATCATGTTTTTGCCGAGAGGGTGGTTGATTGCCGTTTTGCCGCCGACCGAAGAATCGACCTGGGCCAGCAGGGTGGTCGGAATCTGGATGAACGGCGCGCCGCGCTGGAACACCGCCGCGGCAAATCCGGTGAGATCGCCGATGACACCGCCGCCCAGCGCGATCAGCGTGGTTTTGCGTTCCGCACGGTGCGTCAGCAGGGCATCAAACACCGCGTTCAGCGTGCGCCAGTCCTTGTGCGCCTCGCCGTCGGGCAGCACGATGGATTGCACCGCAACCTGCTGCTGAACCAGGCTGGCCTGCAGCGCTTGCAGGTACAGCGGGGCAACGACGGTATTGGTTACGATCACGGCCTTGCGCTGAGGCAGGTGCTGCGCGATCAATTCCCCGCGTGTCAGCAAGCCCGGTCCGATGTGTATCGGATAACTGCGCTCGGCGAGGTTGACTGTCAGTGACGTCAGAGGATGTTGTGCATTCATGGGTTGAATATCTCAGGCCTCGTTGCGGCCGGCGTCCTGTTCCAGACCGGTGAGCAGCTGCTGGATGTGCGTGGTCAGGCTTCCCACGCTTTGCGCGCCGGTGTCGACCACCAGATCCGCCACTTCGGAGTAAAAGGGATCGCGCTGGGCATGCAGCTCCTTCAGTTTTGCCAGCGGGTTCGATGTTTGCAGCAGCGGCCGGTTACGGTCGCGGCGGGTGCGCCGCCACAGGTCTTCCGGTGCGGCACGCAGGTAAATGACGCGACCGTGCCGGCGAAGGCGGGCACGGTTTGCCGCTGACAGTATGGCGCCACCGCCGGTCGCCAGCACGATGTCGTGCAGCGCAGTGAGCCGCTCAATCACTTTTTCCTCACGCGCGCGAAATCCGGATTCGCCCTCGATGTCGAAAATTACCGGGATTTTGACCCCCGTGGTGCGTTCAATTTCAGCATCGGCATCGTAGAAATCCTTGTTCAGGCGCCTGGCGAGCATGCGGCCAACGGAGGTTTTGCCGGCACCCATCAATCCCACCAGAAATATGTTCCGCTGGCCGGCGCCGGGTTGCTGCATGGTTTGTTGCTGGGACATGGCGTGATTCTAGCAAGCGTTGCGGTAAACCGGCCCTGCCAAACAAAAAGGGCGGCGCCGTGGCGCCGCCCTTTTCGCGTAGAGATGCTGATCAGCGCAGGGACGCGCCATCCTTCAGGATCTTCGGCGAGATGAAGATCAGCAATTCGCGCCGATCATCAACACGCTGGTTGTTTTTGAACAGGAATCCGACATACGGCAGATCGCCGAGTACCGGCACCTTGGTCGTTGTCGACCGTTCATCCTGCGTGTAAATACCGCCGATGACCACGGTGCCGCCGTTTTCAACCAGCACTTCAGTCACCACCTGCTTGGTGTCGATGGCGGGGCCGGACAGGGTGTTCTGGCCGACGCTGTCCTTGTTGACGCGCAGGTTCATGATCACATTGTCGTCCGGCGTGATCTGCGGCTTGACCTTCAGCGACAGCGTGGCTTTGCGGAACGACACGCTGGTCGCACCGCTGGAGGTCGCCTGCTGATACGGGATCTCCGTGCCCTGCTCGATGGTTGCCTCGATCTTGTCCGCCGTAATCACGCGCGGGCTGGAGATGATCTTGCCCTTGCCGTCCGCCTGCAGTGCGGAGAGTTCCAGGTTCAGGAACTTGGTACTCTTGTCATTGAACAGCAGGAACGAGAACACGCCGGGATTCGCTCCGGACAGACCCTGCGCCGGGAGGTTTACAAACAGGCCGTCATTGAAGGTTCCGGCGGTGGTGCTCTGTCCCGTGGCTGCCGCGCTTTTGGCAAGGCTGCCGCCGACCAGGGCGTTGGTGCCGTTTCCGCTGCCGACGCGGAAACCCTGGGCGGTCGTGTCGTTAAAGCCCAGACGTGCGCCGAGATTGCGGCTGAACGTGTCATTGGCTTCGACAATCCGCGACTCGATCATCACCTGGCGAACCGGAATGTCGATCTGCTTCAGCAGTTTGCGGATTTCCTCAAGCCGGGTCGGCGTGTCCTGCACAAACACCGTGTTGGTGCGTACGTCGACGACTGCGCTGCCGCGCTTGGACAGGATTTTCTGCGCCGGATCCGACAGCAGCTTCTGGAACTCCGCCGCCTTCTGGTAATTGACCTGCATGCTTTCAGTGCGCAGCGGTTCAAGGTCGGAAATCTGCGCGCGGGCTTCCAGCGCCAGTTTTTCACGCGTGGCAAGTTCATCGCGCGGCGCAATCCAGACCACGTTGCCGGTCTTGCGCATGTCCAGACCCTTGCTCTGCAGAATGATGTCCAGCGCCTGATCCCAGGGCACGTCCTTCAGGCGCAGTGTCAGGCTGCCGCCGACCGTGTCGCTGGTGATCACGTTGAGGCCGGTGAAATCAGCGATGACCTGCAGCACCGCACGCACTTCGACGTTCTGGAAGTTCAATGACAGTTTTTCACCGGCAAATCCCGGTTGCACCAGGCGGTTGGCATCATCCGCGACCTTTTTGATTTCGAGGATGAACTTGTTGTCGGTCTGGTAAGCGGAATGTTCCCAGGCCCCGCGCGGTGTGATGACCATGCGCGTGTTGCTGCCCTGGGTAAAGGTCTCAATGGTGTCCACCGGCGTGCCGAAATCGACCACATCAAGCTTGCGCTCAAGATTTTTCGGCACCGCAGTGTTGATGAAGTCGATGATCAGCGAACGGCCCTGGGTTCGCAGGTCGATGCCGACCTGATTGTCCGAAAGATCGATCAATACCCGGCCTTCACCGGCACGTCCACGGCGGAAATCAATGTCGCGCAGGCTGTGTTTGCCGTCATTGGGTTTGGCCTGGGCAAATGTCTGCGCTATCGGAGCCGTGGTCGCGGTGCTTGCCGAAGCGGCGCCACCCAGCGTGATGATGATTGAGTTACCCTCGACTTTTGCGTCATAACCCAGCGGGCGCGCGGTTTCGAGCACAATGCGCGAACGATCGCCGGCCTGGACGATATTGACGCGCCGGACATCGCCTTCGCCGACTTCCTGCACGTTTTTGCCGGAGCCGTTGGTGGTGTTCGGGAAATCAAAGGCGATGCGCGGCGGATTGTTCACCGCAAAACTGGCGGGAGCCGCGGCAGGGGCGCTTTTCAGTGAAATCTTGACCAGTGTCACACCGCCCTGCTGGCCGGATACGCTGATGGTTTCGATGCTGTTCTGGGCATGGGCGGCAGTTGCCATCAGGGCAAAACCCGTTGCGGCGACCAGTCCGGAAACACGGGTCATTAACTTGAAAAATCGGATCATTTTTTAGTCTCCTGTTCTTGCAGCATCAGCGCCTGTTCTTTTTCTTCCCAGTTGCCGCCGCTGTCCTGAACGATTTCCTTAAGTTTGATGTCTGTTTCCGTGATGCCCACGATCCGGCCGAAGTTCTGGCCCAGATAATTGCCCGAAGAAACGCGGTAAAGCCCTTTGTCCGGTGCCCGGATCAATGCAAAAACCTGACCCTTCTGTTGCAGGGTGCCGACCATGGCGAGATTTTCGAGCGGGAATGCTTCCAGCGCTTCACGCTGACGATTGAAGTCGGGTTGTATGCCGCCTTTGGCCGTCGTCTTTGGCGGTTCGATCTTGCGCGGCTTGAACGGATCGGTCAGATCGTAGGCGTTGTACGCGAACGGCTCATAAGGTTTGACTTCGGGCAGCGGCGGGATGCGCCCGCCCGGCATTTTGTCGGACTCCTTGACGAACTCGCGCAGATCCGAATGTTCTTCCCCGCTGCATGCACCCAGCAGCAGCGCACACGAAGCAATAAAAAGCGCCGATTTGACGTTCATTTTTTGGCTCCGGCAGCCGGTTTTTTCTTCTGCGCCGCAATTTCCGCCTCATCAAGATAACGGAAGGTCTTTGCGGTCGCATCCAGTGTCAGGCCATCCTTGGCGGCACCCAGGGAAATATCGTTCAGCGTGACAATCCGGGAAAGGCGGCCGATGTCGCTGGCAAACGCGCCAAGGTCGTGATAGTTGCCGGTGACCCGTATGGTGATCGGCAATTCAGCGTAAAAGTCCTTGGGCGTTTCACTGGTCGCCGGGCGGAACAGTTCGAACTGCAGGCCGCGGCCGAGGCCCGCCTGGTTGATATCGGTGAGCAGGGCATCCATTTCAGACTTGCCCGGGAGTTGCTTCAGCAAGGCGCCGAATTGTGATTCGATGTCCACCAGCTGCTTGCGGTAGGCCGGAAGATCAATCGCCTGTTTTTTCTTGCTGAGGAACGTGGTGCGCAACTGTTCTTCCTTGGCCTTGGCGCCATCGATCTGGGCAATCTGGTCCTGCCAGTCAAACCAGTAGCTCGCGAACACCAGCAGCAGCAGCAGCAGCAGCAGAACGCCGAGCTTGGGCACAATCGGCCAACTGCCGATTTTGTTGGGATCCAGCCTTTTGAGTTCGTCCAAAGTCATGGTTTAGCCCTTCTTCCCGCCTTTTTTGGCATCCGGCTCGACTTCACGCACGACATCGATGTTCATCGTGAACTCGTTGATGCGCGAGCCGCCGGCAACCGCCGACTTGATTTCGACCAGACTGGCGTTTTGCAGGTATTGCGAACCCTCGAGGTTGCGCATCAGCGTTGAGACGCGCGCCTGTGACTGGGTATAACCGCTGATCGCCACCTTTGTGCCGGTTTGCTTGATGGATTTCAGATACATGCCGTCCGGAAGCTGCCGGATCAGCTGATCCAGCAGATGCACGACTTCAGCGCGATTGCTTTGCAGGGTTTCCACCACCTGTTTGCGCTTGAGCAATGCCGCGGTCTGCTCTTTAAGCTTGTTGATCTCGGCGATTTCCTTGTCGAGCTTGACGATTTCGCCGTCAAGATAACTGTTGCGGGCCTTCTGGTTAGTCAGCTGACCGTCCAGATAGGTATGGACAACACCCCAGATCGCGGCGCCGGCGACAAGAACCACGCCCAGCATGATGAAAAACTGGGTTTGCTGCTGCTTGCGCCGCATCTCGCGATGCGGCAGGAGATTGATGCGCGTCGTCATTTATCAAACCTCCTCATGGCAAGGCCGCAGGCGACCATCAGCGACGGCGCATCCTGTTTGAGGGTTTTTTCACGGATACGGCTGGACAGGGCCATGCTGGAAAAAGGATTGGCGACGGAGGTTTCCACCTGGGTGCGTTTGGTAACGGCTTCATCCATCCCCGGGATTGCGGCGCAGCCGCCGGACAGCACGATGTAATCGACCTTGTTGAACTGGGTCGAGGAGAAAAAGAACTGGATCGCGCGTGCGACTTCCTGGCCAAGGGTATCCATGAAGGGCAGCAGCACTTCCGATTCATAGTTCTCCGGAAGACCGCCGGCGCGTTTGGCTGCTTCAGCTTCTTCCGCGGAAAGACCAAATTTGTTCTGGATTTCCTGGGTGAGCTGCACGCCGCCAAACGGCTGTTCACGCATGTAGATCGACTGGTCGTTGCGGATCACGTTGACATTCATGGTCGAGGCGCCAATGTCGACGACCGCGATGTTGAGGTCGCGACCGCGCTCCGGCAATGAAGCTTCGATCAGTTCAAATGCGGACTGGGCTGCGAAAAGATCGACATCCATCACGATCGCCTTCAGGCCGGCGCCTTCGGCGACCGCAACACGATCTTCAATCTTGTCCTTGCGCGAGGCGGCGATCAGCACCTCAACGTCTTCGGGACTGTTCGGGGCGGGTCCCAGAACCTGGTAATCGAGGTTGACCTCGTCGATCGAAAACGGGATGTATTCGTTGGCGGCCCGCTCGACTTCAAGACCGAGGTCGTCATCCGACTGCCCGGCCGGCACCAGCACCTTCTTGCTGATGACTGCCGCGTTGGGCAGGGCGAGCGCGAGATTCTTGAAATTGCTGCCCAGCCGTTTGTGGCAGCGCTTGACGGCTTCGATCACGGCGTCGAGGTTGTTGATGTTGCCTTCAACAACGGATTCCGTGGGCAGCGGCTCAATCGCGTAACGCTCAAGGCGGTATACGCCCTTGCCATCGGCCGCGATCTCGACCATTTTCACCGCCGAGGAACTGATGTCGGCGCCGATCAGTGGCGGCATCTTGGGCTTGAACAAGCCTTCGATGGCGTCAAAGTTAAGGCTGAATTTTCCTTTAGCCATAAGTTTTTAGCGCGAACTCCCCACAATCGACTTTAGACAATGGCAGCAACCATTTATTAAGCAAAGACTTTTTGCTGCGTTCCCTTTGCGGTTCGATCCGCCTATAATGCACCCGCGATAGTTGCTACTGTGCAGGATTTTTGGCATTCAAGCAATAAGATTTTGCATTAGGTGTGGCACGTAACCCACAGATTAATTTGACTTTTTTCACGAAAATAATTTTCCACTAGATGTCTGTTCGTTGGTGGGCCTTCCCACTATTACTGGTATTTTTGCTGGCTGCGGCAGGTAGTCTGGTCATCGGCTTTGCCGCGGTAATGGTTGTTCCGACCCTGCCGTCGCTGGAATCGCTGACCGATTACCGGCCAAAAATCCCCCTTAGAGTCTACAGTGTGGACGGCCAGCTGATCGGCGAGTTCGGTGAAGAGCGCCGCGCCGTCATCAAGCTGGAGCAGGTGCCGAAAAACCTGGTCAATGCCATCATCGCCGCCGAAGACGAGCGTTTTTTCCAGCATGGTGGCGTTGACTATCTGGGTGTTGCCCGTGCCGCCTTGTCCAATTTCACCTCCGGCGGCGTGCGCCAGGGTGCCTCGACCATCACCATGCAGGTGGCGCGGAATTTTTTCCTGTCCAAGGAAAAAACGCTGACCCGCAAATTCAACGAAATGCTGCTGGCGTTCAAAATCGAGTCCAGCCTCAGCAAACAGCAGATACTTGAGCTTTACATCAACCAGATTTACCTCGGACAACGCGCCTACGGTTTTGCTTCTGCGGCGCAGATCTATTACGGCAAGCCGCTGGAGCGGCTGACCATCGCCGAGCATGCAATGTTGGCGGGGCTGCCGAAGGCGCCATCCCGCTTCAACCCGGTGACCAATCCGGCCCGGGCAAAACTGCGCCAGCAATATGTGCTGAGACGCATGCGCGAGCTGGGCATGATCACGCCTCAGGAGCTTGCCGCCGCCGACAAGGAAGTGCCGCCGGTCAGGCAGGCCTTGAACGAATATGGTGTGCGCGCGGATTATTTTGCCGAAATGGTGCGCGCCCAGATGTTCGAGCGTTATGGCGAGGAAATCTATACCCGCGGACTCAAGGTCTATACCACGCTGAATGTCGAACACCAGCGGGCGGCATACCAGGCTTTGCGCAAGGGTGTGCTCGAGTATGACCGGCGGCATGGTTACCGCGGCCCCGAAGCTTATGTCGAACTGACGGGGCAGTTGACCGATGAGCGCCTTGAAGACGCGCTGCAGGACGTACCCGACAGCGACGAACTCCATGCGGCCATCGTGCTGGAGGCAACACCGAAACAGGTTCGTGTTTATCGCGCCGGTGGCGAACGCATCACCATTGCCGAAGACGGATTGAAATTTGCCGCCCGTTCGCTTGCCGAAAACGCCCCCGCCAACCAGCGCATCCGGCGCGGCGCAATCATCAGGTTGTCACAGGACGAAAAAAACCGCTGGCAGATTGTCCAGTTGCCAGTGGTTGAATCGGCATTTGTCGCCGCGGACCCGCGCAATGGCGCGATCCGGGCGCTGGTTGGCGGTTTTGATTTCAACCGCAACCAGTTCAACCATGTCACCCAGGCATTGCGCCAGCCCGGTTCAAGTTTCAAACCGTTCGTATATTCCGCCGCGCTGGAAAAAGGATTTACCGCGGCCACCGTCATCAATGATGCGCCGCTGACTTTTACCGCGGCGCAAACCGGCTCCCAACCCTGGGAGCCGAAAAATTATGACGGCAAATTCGACGGCCCGATGCGTTTGCGCACCGCCCTGGCGAAATCCAAAAACCTGGTGTCGGTACGCATACTGCAGGCGATCAGCCCGCAATACGCGCAGGATTACATTGCGCGCTTCGGTTTTGATCCCAAGCTGCATCCGCCCTATCTGACGATGGCGCTGGGCGCCGGCAACGTCACGCCGATGCAGATGCTCGGCGCCTATTCGGTTTTTGCCAATGGCGGTTATCGTGTCGCGCCCTATTTCATCGAGCGCGTGGAGGATGACAAGGGCAACAAGCTGATGGTCAACCAGCCGCAGGTTGCGGGGGAATCCGCGGAGCGCGTCATCGATGCGCGCAACGCGTTCATCATGACCAGCCTGATGCGCGACGTGGTGCGCAGCGGCACCGCGACACGCGCCATGCGCTTGAAGCGCAATGACCTCGCCGGCAAAACCGGGACGACCAACGAGTTTGTCGATGCCTGGTTCGGCGGTTTCCAGCCTACGCTGGTGGCGGTGGCATGGCTGGGTTTTGACCAGCCGAAAACGCTGGGGCGCAACGAAACCGGCGGGGCTGCGGCGTTGCCGATCTGGATTGATTACATGGCCGTGGCGCTGAAAAATGTGCCTGAAGAACCTTTCAATCCGCCGTCCGGGATCATGGTGATGCAGATTGATCCGGAAACCGGGGTCCGCACCAGCAGTGGCGGCATCAGTGAATATTTTTATCAGGAATTTCCCGCGCCCGACCACGCAGCTGAAGCCCCGGGCACGGAGAAACTTCCGGACGAAGCCAAAAACCAGCTGTTTTAGGGAAATGAAATGGCCAGAGAACGGGGCCGCGATGACACACGCAGCGCGATCGCCGTGCATGCTGCACGGCTGATGGCGCAGGACGGCATCGAAGATTACGGTCTGGCCAAACGCAAGGCGGCAAAACAGCTGGGCATTCCCGATTCAAGCCGGCTGCCCAACAATGATGAAATCGATGTCGCGCTGCGCCAATACCAGGATATTTACCGCAGCGATGACCAGGATCAGCGCATCCGTGCGTTGCGCGAACAGGCAGTACGCGCGATGCGCGAACTGGCTGTTTTCGATCCGCATCTGACGGGATCGGTGCTGTCCGGCATCGCCGGCCCGTACGCCGTCATTCATCTGCAGCTGTTTACCGACAATCCGAAAGCCGTTGAACTGTTCCTGATCGACCGCAAGATGCCGTACAAGACCACACAGAGCCGCCTCTATGCCGGCCATGAACAGCGGGTGCTGCCGGTATTCAATATCAATGTGGAAGGCAGCGACATCGAACTGACCGTGTTCGACAGCCGCGACCTGCGCGCCCCGGTGCGCGCTACCGCAGAAGGCCGGGTGATCGAACGCGCCAGGTTGCCGGCGGTTGCAGCATTGCTTGCTTAGAGTCGTTTTTAATGCCTGCCGCGCTCAAGCCTTGCCCTGTTTCAGCCAGCGCGCCGCATCCAGCGCGAAATACGTCAGCACACCGTCTGCCCCCGCGCGTTTGAACGCCAGCAATGATTCCATCACGCACTGTTGCTCGTCGAGCCAGCCCTTGGCGGCAGCGGCTTTCAGCATCGCGTATTCGCCGCTGACCTGGTACACATAAGTCGGCGCCTTGTACTGATCCTTCACGCGGCGCACGATGTCCAGATACGGCATGCCCGGCTTGACCATCACCATGTCGGCGCCTTCCTGCAGGTCGAGGCCGACCTCCCATAAGGCCTCGTCACTGTTGGCCGGATCCATCTGGTAATTGCGTTTGTCGCTTTTGCCGAGACTTTTGCCGGAGCCCACGGCATCGCGGAACGGGCCATAAAACCCCGATGCATATTTTGCCGAGTAGGCCATGATCCTGGTGTGGATGTAGCGCTTGCTGTCGAGTGCCGCGCGGATCGCGCCGATGCGCCCGTCCATCATGTCGGAAGGCGCGACGATGTCGACACCGGCCGCGGCGCAGACCAGCGCCTGGCGTCCGAGCACGGCGACGGTTTTGTCATTCAGCACATAACCGGCGGCATCAATGACGCCGTCCTGGCCGTGCGTGGTGTACGGATCCAGCGCCACATCGGTGATCACACCCAGTTCGGGTAAGCGTTTTTTCAGCGCCGCCACCGCACGCGGCACCAGGCCCCTGGGATTCACGGCTTCGCGGCCGTCGGCGGTTTTCAGCGCGCGTTCGATTGCCGGGAACAGGGCGATGGCCGGAATTCCGGCCTTGAGACAGCTGTCGGCCTGGCGCAGCAGCTGATCAATGGTGTGGCGCTGCACGCCAGGCATGGAGTCCACGGCCACGCTGTGGTTTTTACCGTCGATGATGAATACGGGATAAATCAGGTCGTCGGTGGTCAAACGATGTTCACGCATCAGGCGCCGCGAAAAATCGTCTTTGCGCATGCGGCGCATGCGCACCGCGGGATATTTGCCTAAAGGGGACATAGAGTTAACACCTTGGAAATACTGGGGGTTTTCCGCGGATCGGGATGGCGGGAACTAATCCGGATTATAGTCGTCTGATATTGCAGATGACTTCGGTTGTCTCCCGCTTCCCTCCCTGAGCGGGTGCCTTAAACCTAATTTAAGGCTCTTCGCCCCCGGTTTACTCCCCTTAACCGGGGGCTTTTTATTGTTTCAGCCAGCGTGCAATCACGGACTGCGCCTGCTTGATCCCCGTCTTGCTGGTACCGGAAAAAATCTGCGCCGTGGCTGTACCCGGATGGCGCGCGAGTTCAGCGGTGGTCTGCTTCAGCATCACGTCAGCCTGCTGCCGGTTCAGTTTGTCAGCCTTGGTCAAGAGTACATGCACGGCCTTGTTGGTGGGCGCCAGCCAGTCCAGCATCTGCCAGTCGAGGGGAGTTAATCCACGCCGGATATCAACAATTATTATTAATAAAATCAATGAGTTACGATTTGAGATGTAAGTGCCAATTAACTCACCCCAGCGTTCCTGTTCTTGGCGCGGCACCTTGGCATAACCGTAACCCGGCAGATCGACCAGTGAGCATTGATTACCCATGTCGAAAAAGTTGATGGCCTGGGTGCGCCCCGGTGTTTTGCTGACAAACGCCAGCTTGCGGCGATTGGCCAGTGCATTGATCGCCGTGGATTTACCGGCGTTGGAGCGGCCGGCGAAAGCGACCTCGGCGCCCTGATCCGGCGGCATGTCGGTGAGCTGGTGCACGGCGTAGCGAAATTCGAGTTGGGAAAACAGGGACACGGTTGATGATCCTTGCTGCGCAGCGGGATGAGAGGGATTGCGCCGGGCGGAATGTTATAGAATACAAGCCTTTTTTACGACCGCATGATCAAGGAGTATGCATGGAACACCGCCATCCGAGCCGCGACCTGAAAACCTGGCGGCTGCTGGCCGTTGTGGTGGGAGCGCTGGCGGCGCACAACGTGCTGGCCCAGGGCGTGATCAAGGGCGATCCGGCCAAAGCCCAGCAGATCGTCACCCAGGTCTGCGCGGCCTGCCATGCGGCTGATGGCAACAGCGCAATTACCGTGAATCCCAGCCTCGCCGGCCAGCATCCGGAATACACCTACAAGCAATTGATGAATTTCAAACCGCAGGGCGGCAAGCCGGCGGAACGCAACAATGGCGTGATGGCCGGCATGGTGGCCAACCTGTCCGAAGACGACATGAAAAACCTCGCAGCGTATTTTGCGGCGCAAAAAGCCAAGCCGGGTGTAGCGCGTGACGCGAAACTGGTCAAGCAGGGCGAAGCCATTTATCGCGGCGGCGTTGCTGCCAAGGGTGTTCCGGCCTGCGCTTCCTGCCACTCGCCCAACGGCGCCGGCATGCCGGCACAATTTCCGCGACTCGCCGGCCAGCATGCCGACTACACGTCATCGCAGTTGAAGACCTTCCGCACCGGACAACGCGCCAATGATGCCGCGCAGATGATGCGCGGCGTTGCGGCAAAAATGAGCGACCAGGAAATTGCCGCGGTGTCCGAGTACATCGCGGGCCTGCGCTGATATTTGCATCCTTGTTACGGTTTTAAAAGGGAGACTGCTGCAGTCTCCCTTTTTTGTCTGTTTTTTTGTTGATTGACCGAAGCTATGGCCCAGCACACCCGAAGCCGCGCCGCCTACGACCTGCTGTCGTCGATGCGTTTTGCCGTCAGTCTGCTGACCGTGCTGGCGATTGCATCCGTGGTCGGCACGGTACTGAAGCAGGCCGAGCCCTACCCCAATTACATTTCGCAATTCGGCCAGTTCTGGTTTCCGGTGTTCGAAGCGCTGGGTTTGTACGACGTTTATCACGCCGCATGGTTTCTCGCAATTCTCAGCTTTCTGGTGCTGTCGACCAGCCTGTGCATTTACCGCAATGGCCCGGGCATGCTGCGCGAGATGCGCAATTTCCGCGAACAGGCGACCGAGCGTTCGCTGCAGCACATCCAGAGCCGCGCGGAGTTTGAACTCGCTGTGCCGGCCGCGGCGGCGCTTGATCGCGCAACGCAGTACCTCACCGCCAGCGGTTTCCGTTTTCGTTCTGTGCCGCGCGGCGAAGGCGGCGCCGACACGCTGGTTGCCGCCAAGGCGGGCAGTTATCACCGCACCGGTTACCTGCTGACCCACTGCGGCATCGTGGTGATCTGCTTCGGCGGTCTGCTCGACGGCAATATCCCCTTGAAAGTGCTGCAACTGACCGGGCAGAAAGTCATCGAGACCCGCGACATCCCGCAAAGCCAGGTGCCGCCGCAGAGCCGGCTGTCGCCGGCCAATCTGTCGTTCCGCGGCAACGTCAACATTCCCGAAGGCACCAGTGCCAGCGTCGTGTTCCAGAACGTTGCCGACGGCTATCTGGTGCAGGATCTGCCGTTCACGGTGGCGCTGAAAAAATTCCATATCGACCATTATTCGACCGGGCAGCCGCGTGATTTCGCCAGCGACATCGTGGTCACCGACAACGAGACCGGCGAACGTTTCGAGCGCACCATCCGCGTCAACTATCCGTTCATCCACCGCGGCGTCGCCATTTACCAGGCAAGTTTTGCCGACGGCGGCACGCGCATGCAATTGAAGGGCTGGCCGCTGCTGTCACCGCGGGTCGCGCCCTTCGATGTCGCCGGCGCGGTGAATCAATCCACGCGCATCACCAGCGGCGACACCGAAATCCGTGTAGAGCTGTCGGATTTTCGCCCGTTCAACATAGAAGATCTCACTTCCAACACGACGACTTCGCGCGTCGAGGTTGCCAGCGTGTCGAAAAAAGTGCTGGACCAGCTCGGCTCCGGCGCCGCCGACAACTCCAAAAAGGATCTGCGCAACGTCGGACCGAGTTTCCAGTACCGGCTGCGCGATGCCCAGGGGCAGGCCCGGGAGTTCAGCAATTACATGCTGCCGCTGCAGCTCGACGGCGCCTGGTACCTGATGACCGGCGTGCGCTCGAATCCCAACGAAGGTTTCCGCTTCCTGCGCCTGCCGCTGGATGCCGACGGCCGCATCGACGGCCACATGCAGCTGCGTGCGCTGCTGCTCGATGAAAAATCGCGCGCCGAAATCGGCCGCCGTTTTGCGCGCAACGCCGTGAGCGGTTCCACGGTATCGGTGGCCATGCGCGAGCGCCTGGCGGAAAGCGCGGAGAAAGTGCTGCAATTGTTCGCCCTGCGCGGTTTTGAATCGGTCGGGCAGTTCATCGAAAAAGGCATTCCGCAGGCCGAGCAGGAAAAAGCCGCCGATGTCTATGTCAAAGTGCTGGAAGGGGCGGCGCTGGAAGCGCTGCAGCTGGCGCGGGAACGCGCCAAACAGCCGCCGGCACCGTTCGAACCGCAGACCCTGCGCTTCGTCCGTGACAGTCTGACCTCGGTCAGCGACAGTTTCGCCTACGGCGCGCCGGTCTACCTGCAGCTGGTCCAGTACGAGGAAATCAAGGCTTCCGGCCTGCAATTGACGCGTTCACCCGGCAAAAACATCGTTTACGGCGGTTCCCTGCTGCTGGTGCTGGGCATTTTTGCGATGCTTTATATCCGCGAACGGCGGATCTGGTTGCTGGTCAAACCGGCGCAGGGCAAGATGCTGCTGGCAATGGCCACCAACCGCCACACGCTGGAAAATGAACGCGAATTCGAACGCCACAAGGCTGCACTGGCCGCAGCCGTGAGAGATTGATCCATGGAACTGACCCAAACGTTGCCACAACAATCGCAATCCTGGCTGCGCCGCCTGTCCTGGTTTGACTGGGCCTATGCCGTCGCACTGCTGATCGGCGCCGGCGTGGCGCTGCAACTCTACGGCGGCTACATGGATGGCTACGAAAAAGCCATCCTCGCCGGCGCAGCCTTGTCCGTCGCCGGGCTCGGCTGGCACTGGAAACCGGTGCGCGTGCTGATGATCGTGCTGGTCGGCGTCAGCCTGTGGAGTATTTCCCTGTATCAGGGCGAGCTCGCCCGCGCCGACAAGGTGTTTTTCCTGAAATACATGATCTCCAGCCAGACCGCGATCATGTGGATGTGTTTCCTTTATGCGATGTCCGGCGTGGCGTACTGGGCCGGCCTGCTGGCGCGCGCCGACGGCCTCACCCGGACCGGCAGCGGCTTTTTGTGGAGCGCGACCACGATGGGCCTGATCGGGCTGATGGTGCGCTGGTACGAGTCGTATCTGATCGGAGCCGATGTCGGCCACATCCCCATCAGCAATCTCTACGAAGTGTTCGTGCTGTTCTGCATCATCACCTCACTGCTGTATCTGTACTACGAAGGTCGCTACGCGACACGCAAACTCGGCGCCTTTGTACTGCTGATCATCCTCGCCGCGGTGTGGTTCATCCTCTGGTACACCTTTGACCGCGGCGCGCATGAAATCCAGCCGCTGGTGCCGGCGCTACAATCGTGGTGGATGAAAATCCACGTGCCGGCCAATTTCATCGGCTACGGCGCGTTTTCAATTGCCGCGATGATCGGCGTGGCCTATCTGCTGTCGAGCAAAGGAGTGATGACGCGCCTGCTGCCGCCGGCGGAAGTCATGGACGATGTGATGTACAAGTCCATTGCCATCGGCTTCGCGTTTTTCACCATCGCCACCATCCTTGGCGCGATGTGGGCGGCGGAAGCCTGGGGCGGTTACTGGTCCTGGGATCCCAAGGAAACCTGGGCGCTGATCGTGTGGCTGAACTACGCGGCCTGGCTGCACATGCGGCTGATCAAGGGCCTGCGCGGTCCATTGCTGGCCTGGTGGGCGGTGGTCGGCCTGCTGGTGACCACTTTCGCCTTCATCGGCGTCAACATGTTCCTGTCGGGATTACATTCCTACGGTGCGCTGTAACCGGTTCAGGGCGTGACCGGCGTTGCCGGCGGCAAGGGCAGGCCGAGTTCGGCGGCGACATGCCGCAGGCGGTCCGGATAATCGGAAATGATGCCGTCGACGCCGTAATCGATCATGCGCGTGATGTCGCCCGGCTCGTTCACCGTCCACACCACCACCTTCAATCCGGCCTGCTGCGCCTCGCGCACGGTCTCGCGCGTGACATCCCCGAAATACGGCGACCATACCGCGCCGCCTGCGGCTTTGACCATGCGCGGCACGGAACCGCCGTGGCGGCTGACATGAAAATCCGCGGTCCACGGTGACGAGATTTCCCCCCTGCGGATATTGTCCTGCCAGGATTGCTGCGCGCTCAGATACACCGTCGCAATCCACGGCGCCTCCTGCTGCACCACCTGCAGCGTGCGCCAGTCGAAGGACTGGATGGTGACGCGCGATTCCAGTTTTTCCGCGCGCACCAGCGCAATCAGCGCGCGGGCAAATTCTGCCGGTGACAGCGTGAGCTGCGGCTGTTCCGGTGAAATCTTGGTTTCAATATTGAAGCGCACCGCGTTGTTGCCGGCGCGCCTCGCCAGCGCAAACACCTCCGTCAGCTGCGGCATGCGTGTGCCGTCCACCGCTTGCTGCGTGGGAAAACGCAGCGCGTAACTGCTGCGCGGCCGGATGCGGCCGACGTCATATTGCTGCAGCTGCGCGAATGTCAGGTCGTGGATGGCGATGTCGCTGCGATCCAGCCACTGCCCATCGGGGCCGCGCGTGATGTCCGGATTCAGCGTCGCGTCGTGGCTGACCACGACCACGCCGTCCCTGGTGACTGCGGTATCCAGTTCCAGCGTGGTGACGCCGATGCTCAAGGCCTGCGCGAAGGCCGGCAAGGTGTTTTCCGGCGACAAGCCGCGCGCGCCGCGATGGCCCTGCAGATCCATGGCCTGCGCGGCGCCGGTCATCACCAGCAGCACCGCAACAAGAAATACTGGATGCACTGCGATCCGGCGCATGGCATAAACAGGCTACTCGCCGGCGGCGAGGAATGAAATCAGGCGCCAGCCGGCTTCGCTTTTACGGAAACAGGCCAGGTGTTCGAGCGGGCTGCGGATGTGTTCCTCCGGAATAAATCCGTCGCGTCCATTTGCGCTGATTTTCACCCATTTCTGTTTTACATCGGCATCACTGTCGGCGACTTCCCAGTCGATGACGCGGACGATGGACTGGCCGAGGCTGGAAAGGATTTCCGCGCCGCCCGAGGGCGCCGCCCGCAACGCGGTTTCACGCGCGGTGATGGCGCCGTTGCCGTGCGGGTCGGTGTTTTTCGGCCAGCGCGGCAGCACATAGGGCGCACACAGGCTGCGCGGCATTTTTTCGTGGCTGTACCAGGCCGTTCCCAGATGCAGCGCGCGCGGCAGTTCACGCCACAGCGGGCTGTCCTCGGCATCGGGCTCCCACTGGCGGATGAATTCCTCGTGGCCGTTGGGCTGGCCGATGCCGTTGCGTACATTGCGGTCGACGATGCCCAGCACGAATTTTTTGTCGCGTTGCTGCACGGCGGTGAGCAGACGGTCGCGAAAGCGTGTCCAGGACTGGTCGCCCGCCGCCTCATCACGCGGCGCGAATACGCCATCCTGCGTTTTGGCTACCGGCTTTTGCTGCGCCAGCGCCGGTGCTGCCAGCAGGCTTGCCAGCAGTGCTGCGCAAGCGATGCGGTGCGATCTGTTCATCAGCGGCCCTTGAACTCGCCTTTGCGTTTGTCGAAAAACGCCTGCAGCGCCTCCTGGTGGTCTTCGGTCTTGTGGCAGATCGCCTGGAAGGCCGAACAGGCATCGAGGTGTTCGCTGAGCTGCTGCCGCTGTGCGAGTTTGAGCAGGCGTTTCGCGTAACGGATGGCCTGTGGCGGTTTGGCGGCGATTTTGCCGGCCATTTTTTTCGCGGCGGCCATCAGTTCGCCGGGTTCCGTGATTTCGAGCAGGATACCCAGCGCCTTGGCTTCATCGGCTTTGAGCACGCGGCCGGTCAGCGTCAGTTCGGCGGCACGCTGGTAACCGAGCAACTGGTTGAGGAACCACGCACCGCCGTCGCCGGGGATGATGCCGAGATTGACGAAGGTTTCGCCGAACTGCGCCGCGGTGGAGCCGATGCGGATGTCGCACATATTGGCGAGGTCGAAGCCGGCGCCGATCGCCGGGCCGTTGACCGCAGCGATGATCGGGATATCGGCGTCCTGCATCGCCAGCGGAATACGCTGGATGCCGCTGCGGTAGGCGCGCTGCAGTTCATGCGGCGGGGCTTTGGAACGCTCACCCATGGTTTTGATGTTGCCGCCCGCCGAAAATGCGCTGCCGGCGCCGGTGATGATCAGCACCGAAGCGTCCATGCAGCTGTTTGCCCATTGCAGCGTGTTGACGATATCCGACACCAGGTCGGTGCTGGTCAGCGCATTGCGCACGTCGTCGCGATTGAAGGTCAGCGTGGCGACGCGGTCTTCGAGTTCCAGAGTGGCATCGGTTAATTTGGGCAAGGCAGTCATCGTGGAATTCCCGGTGGTCGTGTTACAAAAGTGCGAAAGGCAGGGACAGCAGAGAGGCCGTTATCTTAAGCGGCGGCCCGGGGCGGCACAACCAAGCGCGGGCTCAGGCTGCGGACTGTGCGCGCAGATGTTCGACCGCGGCATTGCGCGAGTCGATCACGCGCTGGCGCGCGATGCGTTCTGCAGCATCGCCGTCTCCGTCGCGGATCGCGCGCAACAGGCTTTGCCAGTTCTGCGCCGATTGCCGGCGCCGTTGCGGCGTCGACAGGCCGAGGCGGGTATAACGCACGGTCTGCACCGCGAGTGAGCCGAGGATGGCCTGCAGGCGCTGGTTGCCGGCGGCCTGGGTCAGCAGCCGGTTCAGCCGCAGCACGATCTCGATATATTCGTCGCCGGGTCCCGGAACGGCGGCGATTTGCGCCAACCGGGCGATGTCTTTTTCCAGCAGCGGGATCAGCTGCTCGCGCTGTTTGCCTTCGGCGATCAGGCGGTCGCGCAGGCCGTTCAGCATGGCGCGGATGTCGAAAATCTCGTTCACTTCCTCGATGGTCGGATTGGTGACCTGTGCGCCGCGCCGCGGCAGGATCATGACCAGGCCTTCCTTTTCCAGCAGCCGCAGCGCTTCACGCACCGGGCCG
Organism: Burkholderiales bacterium; assembly: GCA_019749945.1. Taxonomy (GTDB): domain Bacteria; phylum Pseudomonadota; class Gammaproteobacteria; order Burkholderiales; family SG8-41. Next base: position 79,512 of record JAIEPF010000014.1, on the reverse strand, counting down.
CGGCTGACTTCGAATTCTTCGGCGACCGCCTGTTCCATGATGCGCTGGCCAGGGCTGTAGGTGCCGGACACGATGCGTTCCGACAATTTTGCGGCGATCTGTTCGGGCAGCGACTGGGTCAGCGGCGTGCCGCTGCGCAGCGGGGCCAGCAGGTCGGGCAGAGCGTTGGTGAGAGGCATGGGCACTTCGCAGCGTGGTCAGGGTGGGCAACACAATACGGGCGCTTTGTATTATTGTCAACAATCTTCTTGACAACAATATGCCTCAAGAATAGCATTCCGCACACCTTTCTGATCCAACTCCCAGGAGCTCCGTCATGGCCCGTATCGAAGTCAAATCCGAAATCACCGGCACCGTCTGGCAACTCAAGGCCAAGCCCGGCGACAAGGTTGAGAGTGGCGACATATTGATCGTCATTGAATCCATGAAAATGGAAATTCCCGTGATCACCGAAGACGGCGGCACGGTGAAAGAAATTCTGGTCAAGGAAAAAGACCCGGTGGCCGAAGGCCAGGTCGTCGCCATCCTCGAGGAATAAAGCCGGGCAATAAGCGGGCAAGCGATGGACAGTAAGCCCCTGCTTACGATTCGACAGTGAGCCCACGCTTACACCATAAATATTTGATTTAATTGATTATTTTATAATCTCCGAAGTCTATGAGCTGGCAGCCTGAAATCGATGAACTGCAGCAACGGCGCAGGCTGGCGGAAGCCTGCGGCGGGGCGGAAGCGGTGGCCAGACACCACGCCCAGGGCAAGCTCACGGTACGCGAGCGCATCACTCAACTCGCCGATGCCGGCTCCTTCCGCGAAGTCGGCAAACTCGCCGGCAAGGCGAGTTATGACGCAGCCGGAAAACTGACCGGCTTCGAACCCGCGCCGTACGTGATGGGCATCGCCCGCATCGCCGGCCGGCCGGTGGCCATCGGCGGCGAGGATTACACCATCCGCGCCGGTACCGGATTCGGCAGCGACCGGCGCAAGGGCGGGCAGGGTGGCTTTATCGAAGACCTCGCCTACGAGTACCGCATTCCGTTGGTAAACCTGATCGACGGCACCGGCGGTACGGTCAACACCGCCAAACGCAAGGGTTACACCGTGGTGCCGGGTTACGGCCAGGATGGCATGGAACGTTCGGTCGATCTGCTGGGCATTGTGCCGGTGGTCAGTGCGGTGATGGGTACTACCGCGGGCGGCCCATCGATGCGCGCGATCCTGTCGCACTGGTCGATCATGGTCAAAGGCACCGGGCAGATTTTTGCTGCCGGACCACCGGTGGTCGAGCGTGCCTTCGGTCACAAACTGCACAAGGATGCGCTGGGCGGCACGGCGGTTGCGGTGGATACCGCCGGCACCATCGACAATGTCGCGGAAAACGAGCAGGACTGTTTCGACCAGATCCGCCGTTTCCTGTCGTACATGCCGCAGAACGTGTGGGAACTTCCCCCGGTCGTCGATTGCGGCGACCCGGTGGACCGCTGCGAGGATGCGCTGGCCAGCATCGTGCCGCGTTCCAACCGTCAGGCCTACAACATGAAAAAGCTGCTGGGCATGATCGTCGATCAGGATTCACTGTTCGAAATCCAGCCCAGCTTCGGCCGTGCGGTGATCACCGCGCTGGCGCGCCTGAACGGCAAGGTCGTCGGCATCATTGCCAGCAATCCGATGGTCGGCGGCATCATGGATTACAAGGCAGTGCGCAAGCAGGGGCATTTCACCGAACTCTGCGACATGTTCAACATCCCGATCATCCTGTTCGCCGACGTTCCCGGACTGATGGTTGGCCTTGAATCCGAATCGGATGCGATCCTGCGCGAAGGTGTGCGCGCCCGCTACATCGGCTTCCAGGTCAGCGTCCCGGTGTTTTCCGTACTGATCCGCAAATGTTATGGCGTTGCCGGCGGCGGTTTTATCGACCGCGGCGGGCTCAATTTCAAGATTGCCTGGCCCTCGGCCGAATGGGGTTCCTTGCCGGTCGAAGGCGGCGTCAAGGCGGCCTATCGCAAGGAAATCGAAAGCGCGCCGGATCCCGCTGCGCGCGAACGTGAAATCGAAGCCGAACTAAAGCAGCTCGCTTCACCGTTCCGCACCGCCGAAGCTTTTGCCATCGAAGACATCATCGATCCGCGCGAAACACGCCCCTACCTGTGTCAGTTCATCGACACCCTGCAGGGGCGGCTGCGCTCGCAGCTCGGACCGAAATTCAAAAGCGGCGTCAGGCCGTGATCATCCGGAAGAGGATTGCAATGAAAAAAATCATGCTCAAAGCCCTGACTGGCGCCTGCGTATTGCTGGCGGCAACAGCGGCCCCGGCGCAGAACGCGTGGAAGCCGGAACGCAATGTCGAAATCATTTCCGGCACCGCAGCCGGCGGCGCCGTGGATCGTGCCAACCGCGCGGTGCAGCGCATCTGGCAGGAAAAAAAGATTGTCGAAGTATCCACCACCGTGATGAACAAGCCGGGTGGCGGCAACACCATCGCCTGGCACTATCTGAACCAACATGCCGGCGATGGCCATTACGTGTCGATTGCACCGTACACACTGCTCACCAACAAGCTGGTCGGCACCAGTCCGATGACCTGGAGCGATTTCACGATGATTTCGCTGCTGTTCAACGAATACATGACGGTAGCGGTGCGCGCTGATTCACCGATCAAGACCGGCGCGGACCTGGCGGAACGCCTGAAAAAGGATCCTTCTTCACTGTCGATCGCGGTGGCCAGTACGCTGGGCAACCATATCCACATCGGTATCGCCAAGGCGATGAAAGCCGCTGGTGTCGACATTAGGAAAATGAAAGTGATTGCCTTCAAATCCTCGGGAGAATCGGTGACCAATCTGCTCGGCGGCCACATCGATGTCGTGTCGTCGACCACACCCAACGTGATCGCGCAGCTGCAGGCCGGAAAAATCCGTGTCATCGCCATTTCGTCCGCGCAACGCATGACAGGGGTGTTGGCCTCGGTGCCGACATGGAAGGAGCAGGGGATAGACGGCACATTTTCCGCCTCTCAGGGGGCCATCGGTCCGAAGGGACTGAATGCCGCCCAGCTTGCCTATTGGGAGAGCGCATTCCAGAAGCTGTCGCAGTCAGAGGAGTGGCAAAAAGAACTTGCCGCGAGTTATTGGGATTCCAATTACCTGCCGGCGAAGGAGACTGCGAAATATTACGAATCGCAGGCGGCTGAACTGCGCACCATCCTGACCGATATCGGGCTCATCAAATAAACCATGAGCGCCACCCCGCAGGGTCCGCTGACCGGGTACCGTGTGCTGGAGATGGGATCCACCATCGCCGGGCCTTTTTGCGGGCGGCTGTTCGCTGATTTCGGCGCCGAGGTCATCAAGATCGAACCGCGCGAAGGCGATGGTGTGCGTTCGGCGGGCAAACGTTACAAGGGCAAGTCGCTGTACGCGGCGAGCATTCTGCGCAACAAAAAACTGATATCCGTTGATCTGCGCCAGGCCAAGGGCCAGGAACTGGTGCGCAAGCTGGTGCCGCAATGCGATGTGGTGATCGAAAATTTCCGTCCCGGCGGCCTCGAAAAATGGGGCCTGGGTTATGCCGACCTGTCGCAACTGCGGCCGGATTTGATCATGGTCCGCATCAGCGGTTTCGGTCAGACCGGGCCTTACAGCTCGCGCCCCGGCTACGGCATCATCTGCGAAGCCGCGAGCGGACTGCGCCATCTGACTGGTGATCCCGATCGGCCGCCGGCGCGTGTTGCCGTGGCGCTGACGGATTACATCACCGGCTTGTATGCGGCGTTTGGCGCGGTGATGGCGCTACTGCATCGCAATCGCACCGGCGAAGGCCAGTATGTCGATGCGGCGCTGGCCGAAGGCGCATTCAGTTTCATCGAACCGCATATACCGGCCTTCGACAAGCTCGGTGAAATCGCCAACCGTGCCGGATCCGGCATTGCCGGCAGCGTGCCGAACAATCTGTATGCCACCGCCGACGGACAGTTCGTGCACATCCAGGCGGCACAGAACACGGTATTCCGCCGTTTTGCACCGGCCATCGGCCGACCCGAATTGCCCGCTGACGAACGTTTTGTAAACGCCATTGCACGCGGCCAGCATCAGCAGGAACTGGATGAGATCGTGGCGGAATGGGCCGGCAAACATGCGCTGGCGCATATCCGCAAGACGCTGGATGCGGTGGATGTTCCGGCGATGGGCATCAATAACGTTGCTGACATATTCCTCGACCCGCATTTTCGCGAACGAGGCATGTTGGCCGAAGTGCCGGATGATGATCTGGGCTCGGTGACCTTGACCGGCGTGGTCCCCAAGCTGTCGCGTACTCCCGGGCATATCCGCAAAAGCGGTGGCCGTGTGGGTCAAGACACACGCAGCGTGCTGGCGCAGATGGGTTGCACCGCGGCGGAATTGCAGGCATTGGAAGCGGCGGGGGTCATTTACAGCGATCCGCAAAGTGTCGCGCCCTGGAGCCGCGATATTTTATAACCAATTGATTTTAATGGATATTTAACATGGCATTCGAAGCATTGTTGCAGGAATACGAAGCCCGCCGCGCCAAGGCGCTGGCCGGCGGTGGCGCAGAAAAATACGCCAAGCGTACCGCCAAGGGCATCTGGAACGCGCGTCAGCGGATTGACTACCTGATGGATAAAGGCTCGTTTATCGAATCCGGTCTGTTCGGATCCTCAGGCGTGTATGCGGAACAGGAAAATGAAACCCAGACCGACGGCAAACTCGCCGGTTTTGGCCGCATCAATGACCGCGACGTGTGCCTGGTGGTCAACGACTTCACGGTGAAGGGCGCATCGACCTCGGCCACCAACGGTAAAAAAATCGCGCACATGAAACGCACGGCCACCGAACGCGGCATGCCGCTGGTGCTGATCGGCGAATCCACCGGCGCGCGCCTGCCCGATGCGATGGGTTCGCGCGGCATGGGTTTATTGCTGGGCAACGACAACACGCAATTCCGCCGCCTGCGCGAAGTGCCGATGGCGGCCGCGGCCTTTGGCCCGTCCTTCGGGTCTTCGACCTGGCTGATGTGCCAGTCGGATTTCGCAGTGATGCACAAAAGCGCCATCATGGCGGTGTCCAGTCCGGGCCTGGTGTCGATGGCGCTGGGTGAAAAGGTCGCCGCCGAAGATCTCGGCGGCTGGCGCCTGCATGCCGAAACCACCGGGCTGATTGATCAATTCGCCGACACCGAAGAAGAGGTGTTCGACCTGATCAAGAAATTTCTGTCGTACATGCCCAGCCACCACAAGGAAGCGCCGCCCGAAGCCGCGGTGCCTGCCGGCTCCGGCGCAGACATGGCCAAGGTCTTCGACATCCTGCCCGAGAGCCGCACGCAGGTCTACGACATGAAACGCGTGATCAAGTGCATCATCGACAAGGATTCGCTGCTGGAACTGAAACCGCGCTTCGGTAAAAGCGCGGTGACGGGACTTGCCCGCCTCGGCGGCAAAAGCGTCGGCATCATCGCCAACAACCCGCTGCACCGCGGCGGCGCGCTGGATGCCGATGCCTGCCGCAAGATTGTCGATTTCATCGTGTTGTGCGATTCCTTCAACATTCCCTTCGTGATGCTGGTCGATACCCCCGGATTCCAGATCGGCACCGAAGCCGAGCGCGCCGGCGCGCCGGGCAAGATCATGAACTTCATGAACGCAATGACCCTGGTCACCGTGCCGCATCTGACGGTGATCGTGCGCAAGAGTTACGGCCGCGCCTATGTCTGCATGGGTGGTGGCCGCCATTCCGACGAAGTCGCGGCATGGCCGACCGCCGAGGTGAGTTTCATGAGCCCGGACTTCGCCACCAAAATCGTGCACGGTGTCGGGATCGGCGAACCGGGTTTTGAAAAAGCGCTGGCCGACATCCGCAAGGGCGCTGACGTGTGGGGTCTGGCCGCGGTGTATGCCGCGCAGTCAGTGATCAAGCCGCAGGACACCCGCGATTACCTGATTCGCATGCTCGATGTCTACAAGCTGCGCATGACCAAGGGCGTGGGGCAGCACCTGATGCGCAGCTGGCCAACGAGCTACTGAAGAACGTGTGAGTAGGTGACTAGGTGATTAAGTGATTAGGTAATGGGGGGCTTCAATCACTTAATCACCTAATTACTCAATTACTCAATTACTCGATTACCAAAAACTGTCAGCAGGAAAGAAAATCCGATGTTCAACAAAGTCCTGGTAGCCAACCGCGGCGCCGTCGCCGCCCGCGTGCTGCGCGCGCTCAACGCAATGAAAATTCCGGCCGTCGCGGTGTATTCCGAAGCCGATACCGGCGCGCCGTACCTGGAAATGGCGAGCGAGACTTACGCCATCGGCGCCGCACCCGCGCGTGAGAGTTATCTCAACCAGGACCTGATCGTCGAGGTGCTGCGCAAGTCGAAAGCTGACGGCCTGCATCCGGGTTACGGCTTTCTGTCGGAGAATTCGGCGTTCGCGCAGAAAGTCATCGACGCCGGCAGCCATTTCATCGGGCCGTCGCCGAAATGGATCGATGCCATGGGCCACAAGACCCGCGCCCGCGACATCGCCGCGCAATACGGCATGCCGATGTCGCAGGGCTCCGCTGTGTTGCCGGATGACAATGACGCGATACTCGCTGCTGCACGCAAAATCGGTTTTCCGGTGCTGGTGAAACCGGCCGGTGGCGGCGGTGGCATCGGCATGTTGCCGGCCAAGGATGAATCCGAGTTGCTGGGTGCTGTGGATCGTTCGCGCTCCATGGCCAGCCGCGGCTTCGGCACGGCCGAGGTTTATCTTGAAAAACTGATCGAGCGTCCGCGCCATGTCGAATTCCAGATCCTCGGCGACGCCCATGGCAGCGCCATGCATTTGTTCGAGCGCGATTGTTCAACTCAGCGCCGCAACCAGAAAGTCATCGAAGAAGCGCCCGGTCCGCTGATTCCGCGCGACAAGGCGGTGGCGGTTGCCGACCAGATCGCCGGCATCATGCGCAGCATGGGTTACGACAACATCGGCACTGTCGAAATGCTGCTCGGCGCCGACGGCAGCTTCAGTTTTCTCGAAATGAATACCCGGTTGCAGGTGGAACACGGTGTGACCGAAGAAGTCACGGGTGTGGACCTGGTGCGCGCGCAGATCCGTTCCGCCGCCGGCGAAAAACTCGCCGACATCCTGCCCGGAAAACCGCAAATCAAGGGTCATGCCATCCAGGCGCGGGTGTATGCCGAAGATCCGAAAAACTTTTTCCCGTCGCCGGGCAAACTGACGGTATTCCGCCCGCCGCAGGGCGAGGGCATCCGCGTCGATACCGGTTATGCCGAAGGTCGCGATGTGACACCGCATTACGATCCGATGATCGCCAAGGTCATCGTGCGCGGCGCAACACGCGAGGCGGCGATTGATCAACTGATCACGGCGCTGGAAGCCTTCGAAATCCAGGGCCTCAAAAACAACATCCCGGCGGTGCTCAACATCCTGCGTTCGGAGCCGTTCCGCGCCGGACGTGTGCACACCGGCATCATCGGTGAAGTGACTGGTAAAAAAGTATGAACAAACCCAATGAAAATCCGGTGGCTGCCGCGCGCAGCGCCGGGCGCAAAGCGCTGGACGAAAGCGCCGGCAAACAATTGTTGTCCAGCTACGGCATCAGCGTGCCGCAGTCGCGTGTGGCCAAAGGCGCGAACGATGTCGATGCGGTGATGAACGGCCTGAAGACGCCGGTGGTGGTCAAGGTCATGTCGCCCGACATCCTGCACAAAAGTGATGCCGGCGGCGTCAAAATCAATCTGCGCTCCGCGGCCGAAGTCAAAGCCGCGATCGAAGGCATGCTCAATGCACCGAAAATCAGGGGCGCGCGCATCGACGGTTTTCTGGTCGAGGAAATGGCGCCGGCCGGCCATGAACTGGTGATCGGTGGCTTGCGCGATCCGCAGTTCGGCCCGCTGGTGATGGTGGGACTGGGTGGTATTTTTGTCGAAATACTCAAAGACGTCTCATTCCGGCTGTGCCCGATCACCCGCATTGACGCCGAAGAAATGCTCGCCGAGTTGAAAGGCGTGGCCATCCTCAAGGGCGCGCGCGGCAGCAAGCCGGCATCGATGGATGCCATCATCGATGTGTTGCTGAAAGTGGGCGGTGACAAGGGCCTGCTGATGCAGCACGCGGCCGACATCAGCGAAGCCGACATCAATCCGCTGATCGTGTCCGATACGGCGGCGGTTGCCGTTGATGCACGTTTTATTCTGGGCTGAATGCGAACAATGACCATCCTCGAAGAATTCACTCCGCTGTTCGCACCGAAAACCGTCGCCGTGGTCGGCGCCTCGACCAAGGGCAACGCGCTGCCCAATATCTTCATCCGTCGCATCCGCGAATTCGGGTTTACCGGCGATATTTATCCGATCCATCCCGCAGCCGCCGAAATCGACGGCTTGACGGCGTACAAAAGCCTGGCCGATACGCCGAAGCCGGTGGACTACGCCTATATCGCCGTATCCGGCGCGCAGATTCCGGCGATGCTGTCAGCAGCCAAAGGTCATGTGCGTTTTGCGCAGGTGGTGTCCAGCGGTTTCGGCGAAGTCGAAGAAGGCAAAAATCTGCAGGCTGAACTTGCGGATGCTGCGCGCGCCGGCGGCATGCGCCTGCTCGGGCCCAACTGTCTGGGCATTTACACGCCACGCGGGCATGTAACGTTTACTGAAATCGGCCCGAAGGAAGTCGGCCCGGTGGGCATTGTGTCGCAAAGCGGCGGCCTCGGCACCGACATCATCCGCCGCGGCCTGTCGCGCGGCCTCAAATTCTCCGGCCTGGTCACCGTCGGCAACTGCGCCGATGTCACGCCCTCCGACCTGCTCGAGTTTTATATCGCCGACCCGCAGACCAGGGTCATCGGGCTCTACATTGAAACCGCCAAGGACGGCCGCCGCCTGTTCGACATCCTGCGCAAGGCCAAAGCATCAAAACCCGTGGTGATCCTCAAGGGGGGGCGCACCCAGCAGGGCCTTGCTGCTGCGGCGTCACACACCGGTTCACTGGCGGGCGATGATCGCGTGTGGGTGGCGCTGGCGCGGCAGACCGGCTGCATGCTGGTCGACACGCTGGACAATTTCATCGACACGCTGCTGATATTCCAGACCCTGACGCCGCGCCCGCAGCGTGCGACCAAAAAAGTCGTGCTGTTCGGCAACGGCGGCGGCACCAGCGTACTGGCCACCGACTATTACGCGCGGCTCGACCTCGATGTCACGCCCTTCGACCAGCACGTCATCGATGCCCTGGCTGGACTCAAGCTGCCGCCGGGCACCAGCATCACCAACCCGGTGGATTGCCCGGTAGGCACCTTGCAGCAGGACGATGGCCGTGTGGCCGAAAAAATCCTCGACATCATCTACAGTCAGGGCAGACCCGAAGCCCTGGTGATGCATCTCAACCTGTCGGCTTTTGTCGGTCGCACCAAGCCGGAAGTGCTGGACAATCTGGTCGCGGCGGCGATGCGCGTACAGCAAAAATATCCAGACCAGTCACATTTCATCCTGGTGCTGCGCTCCGACGGCGAACCGGCGCTGGAAGCGCGCAAGCGTGAATTCCGCGACAAGGCAGTGGCGCTGGGTGTGCCGGTGTACGACGAAATGGCCAATGCCGGCCACGCTGTGGCGGCACTGGCGACCTTCGAACGTTTCAAGGCTGCGCGTAGCTGACGATGACTTATCAGCATCAGTTCCGCGCCATCGGCTACCCGCTGCGGCTGTACAGCGGCAGGGATGCACTGGAAAACCTGCCCGCGGAACTGAAGCGTTTGAAGTCGCAAAAAGCATTCATTGTTTGTGGCCGCAGCGTGTCGCGCAAAATCGGCCTGATCGAGCGCATCGCCAAAATCCTCGGCCCCGCCTACGCCGGCCGTTATGACGAAATCGAAAAAGACACCACGCTGGCTTCGGTGCAGGCCGCAGCGGCTGCAGCACGTGCCGCGAACGCCGATCTGCTGATCGGCGTCGGCGCCGGCAGCGTGATCCAGGGCACACGCGTGGTCGCGGTGCTGCTCGCCGAAAAAGCGCCGGTGGATCAACTGATCACCCAATACCCGGAACACGGTGCCGCGATCAGCCCCAAACTGCTGGCGCCCAAGCTGCCGATCATCAATGTGCTGACTGCGGCGACCACGGCGCAGAACCGCGCCGGCTCGGCGGTGAAGGATCCGGCGCGACCCAACCGCATGGAATTTTTTGATCCCAAGACACGGCCGGTGGCGCTGTTCTGGGACGAGGACGCGCTGCTCACCGCGCCGGTGTCCCTGGCGCGGACCACGGGAACGTCGGTGTTCTGGCGTTCGCTGATGAACCTCGGCGCGCCGCGCATGGCGCCGCTGTCCGAAGGCGACCGCTTGCAGGCGTTCAGGCTTGCTCGCGGCGCGCTCCCGCGCATGAGTGATCCGCTGGATGCGGGGGCCCGCGTTGAAATGTGCGCCGCCGCCTTCCTGCAGAACCGTGATACCGATGACGGCGGCGCGTTGACCGAAAAACACTGGCCGGCGCGCGTGACCTATGCGCTGGCCACGGCCCTGTTCAATCTGCACGGCCATGTCGGCCAGGGCGAAGCCAACTCGGCGCTGACCGCCACGGTGATCCGCCATTTCGGTGCGCGCGACCCGGAAGCGATGGCGCTGATCGCGCAGGCCTTTGAAGTCATCGACGGTCGTCCTGCGCAGGAACGCGCCGCCGAGGCTGTGGAGAATGCCTTCGTGCAGGCCGGCATGCCGGTAAAACTGCGCGAACTCGACATTCCCCGCGACAGCCTGCCGACCGTCCTCGAAAATTCCCTGCGCAATTTCAACGCCGATCCCCGGCGTGAATTCCTGCGCGAGCGGGATACGCTGCTGGCGGCGCTCAACGCCGCCTGGTAACGGCGCGGGCAGCAGCGGAAATCATTTATTTCGGCGGTGCCGGAAACTGCACATAGGGTTGTTTCGGTGTTTTGTCCGGCGGCACATAGGCCGGCGCCGGTTCACCCGCCGCGCCCAGATGCCGGATATAGCGGTACATCGCTTTCAGGTCGGCATCACTCATTTCGCGCAGGTTGAACCACGGCATCGGCGGACGCCATTCGTTGCGCGCGTGTTTCAGCCATTGCGCCTCGCTCAGGTTCTGCAGAACCAGCCGCAGATTGGAGGCATAGGTGGTGCCCCAGGGGCCGCGCCAGCCGAGCGGGCTGCCGGTGAGCCACAGTTTTTCGTCGGTCTTGCCATTGGATTCCGGATAACCCGGGGTGTGGCAATCGTTGCAGCCGGTGATCCGCACCAGATAACGGCCGCGCTGGATGTCGGCGCTGGAGGCTTTGACATCGGCTTGCTGGGCGACGGCTGTGCCGAAACTCATGCCGCCGGCGACAAAGACGGCGATGGCGATCTTTCGTGATGCCGTAACTGTGATCAAACGTTTCATGTGCGAGGCTCCGGTAGTGAAGGCGTGCAATGCCGCCGGTGATTGAAGCGTCAGGTTTTGGGATTGTTGCCGCCCATCAAGCGGGCCAAAGCCGAGTCCTGCAGCGCAGTACGCACCAGCGCACGCGCAGCCCAGCTCTTGACCGAACGCGCGCTGTCCTTGTCGATACCCATGACATCGCGAAACACGATCAGGGCTTCGGGCCCGAAGATCAGGGCCAGCGCCGCGCAGAGTTTTTCATAGTCATCGTCGCGGAAGCGATGGCGCGAGGTGGCGAGCGCGGCTTCGATCAGCGGCAGCCGCCGGTTCTGCCGCGCGGGCCGTGAGTCATCGCTGATATCGCGCTGGATCGAGTTCGCCAGCATCACCCGCAGCTGCGCTTCGTTCTGGTACACCACTTCATGCATGGTCGCTTCGGCGCGATCGATGCGCGCCTCGGCGTCGTCCGACGTGTCATCGGCGAAAAGCCCGGCCGGATCCATGACCGCGGCGTCGATCGGTGCTTCGACCAGCAGTGCATCGACATTGGCAAAGTGCCGGTATGCGGTGGCGCGCGAAACCAGCGCTTCCGCCGCGACTTCGTCCATTGTCGGCTTGCGGCCCTGTTTCATCAGCCGGCTCGCCGCGAGCAGCAGGTCCTTGCGCGTACGCAATTCCTGATTGCTGGTTTTGCGCACCGCGCTCATGGCTGTTGCGGCAACTGGCGAAGAATGGCCGCGAGGTCAATCCATACCTGTTCCTTCTGGATCTGGCCGGCGTCGTTGAACTCGACGACATGGAGCAGGCGGAAATCCAGCGATCGGCCTTTGCCCTCGAGGCCAAACGGCCGGCCGGGCGCCTTGCCCTGCCATACGGATTCATCGACCAGGAAGCGATCGCCGTAGAGCCGCCGCAGCGGCGTGACCCGGCTTTCGGCGAGATCCGCGAACATCCTTTCATAAAACTCCCGCGCCGCGGCGCGGCCGTGGCTCGGGCCCTTGGGCCAGCCGATCACATCATGCGTGGCATCCGGCGCCAGCGTGGCGAGCACGCCGGCAACGTCATCGTTGCGCTCATAGGCGTAGTGCTCGGTGATTTTGCGGTCCATCTGTTCGGGGGTCAGCGCCATGGCATCTCCGGCAAAAGAAGATGGGCGGCATACTAATGAGACTAAAATCTCACGTCAAGACTTTCGTATTTCACCACCAATAAATCAAATAAATTGTTTTAATACAATAATTTATATCAATTCATCGTGCTCTGAGACCAGGCAAGATGCGTAAAACCACAATCCGGATCATCAAAGCTGCCGCCGCCGGCATCGATTTAACCGAAAACGGCGGGTGGACAAAGCGCTGAGCCACGCTTGGCAAACCGGGGCGGTGTATAAAGTGACGACCATAAAACCGCAACCCCGGGCACATAGTCATGCCGATGAAATACCTCTGTTTGTGCGCATTGATGCTGGCGAGCCCGGCCTTTGCCGGCGTTGCCGCGACGGAACCGCTGCAGCTTGCAGCGATGGCCGACTACGACAAGGAGGAAAAGGTCGTGATGTATGCCACCAGCTGGTGTCCGTACTGCCAGCAGGCGCGCAATCATTTCCGCCAGCAGGGCATCGCCTATACCGAATACGACATTGAACGCGATGCCGAAGCGAAGCGGCGCTACCAGGCCTTCGGTGGTCGCGGCATTCCGGTGATTTTTGTCGGCAAGCGCCGGATGAACGGATTCAGTGTTTCCGGCTTCAACAAGATTTATCAACAGCCGCAATAACAACCGCCAAAAACCGGGCCGGCAGGTTGCTGCAGGACGGGAACTGGAAACCGCTGCACCGGCGGCGTGTTCTATGATAAAAATCCGGCAAGGCGGCGCCGGGAAAAACGAAGCCCGGAAAAGCAACGCTGTTTAAAATAGCGGGACTGCAGTTTTTGCACAGGGGGCGCGGACATGTTTGCAATCGTCAGCAAAGCCGATGGTTATCCGGTCAGCCGCAGCGCCGGCAACGGACAACCGGATCTCGTCGTGACCTGGACTTCCGGCGACAAGGCCAGGGCCTTCCTTGCCGCCAAAGGCATCGAAGCCGACTACTCGGTGGTCGCGCTTACCGAAGATGCGCTCGGCAGCATGGCCAAAGCACTGGGCTGCGATGCGGATGCCATCGCCTTCGATTCCTATCCGGAAAAATAGCTTGCCCGGGGCATTAAAAGGGCGTGAGCCGGCATCGCCCTGATCAGGAGCGCGGCGGATGAGTCGTCGGGTGCCGCCGGGCGATGGGCATGTTTATTGCTCGGATCAGCCTTTTGAACTGAACGGAGCATGACATGAACAAGGCGGTTATTGTTCTTCTCGCATCCTGCCTCGCTGCATGCAGCGCCGGGGTTGCGGCACAGAATTATCCGCAGCGCGCGGTGCGCATGGTTGTCGCTTATCCCGCCGGCGGCAGCATCGACACCGTGGCGCGGCTGGTGTCGCAGCGTTTCGTGAGCGCCACCGGGCAGCAGTTTCTGGTCGAGAATCGCTCGGGTGCCGCGGGCATCATCGGCACCGACAATGTGGCGAAAGCCGCTCCTGACGGGTACACGCTGCTGATGGGCAGCGCCGCCGCCATCGCTTCGGCGCCCAGCATGTATGCCAAACTGCCCTACGACCCGGACCGCGATCTGGCGCCGGTGGTGCTGGTGGCGAATCAGCCGAACGTGCTGCTGCTGCATCCGTCGGTGCCCGTGCGCAATCTGAAGGAATTCATCGCGCTGACTAGGGCGCATCCCGGAAAATTCAATTATGGTTCATCCGGCATCGGCGCCACGCAGCACATGACCGCCGAACTGTTTGCGATGATGACCGGCACCAGGATCGTGCATGTGCCCTATCGCGGCGGTGCGCCGGCGATGATCGACCTGATGACCGGCCAGATCGATTTCATGTTCACGCCGGCGCCGAATTCGATCGCGCAACTGCAGTCTGGCCGGGTGCGCGGCCTCGCCGTGACCAGCCTTAAACGCTCCGGCATCCTGCCGGAGCTGCCGACCATGGATGAGTCCGGGCTGAAAGGGTTCGAGCTTCTGGGCTGGATCGGCCTGCTGGCGCCACCCGGCACGCCGCAACCCGTGATCGGCCGTCTCAACAGCGAGGTGCAGAAAATGCTCGCCGGTGATTTGCAGCCGAGACTGGCCGACCTCGGCCTTGATACCGCGGGCGGCACACCGGAACAATTTGCGGCATTCATCAAAAAAGACATCGCGAAATACGCAAAAATCGTCAAGGCGGCGAACATCCCGCTGCAATAACGCAAAGCCAGGAGACACTGCATGACTTTTGCCATTGCCGCGCGTTGCGCGCAAACAGGGCGGCTCGGCGTCGCCATTTCCACCCGCGCGACCGCCGTCAGTTCGCGCTGCCCGTTTATCGCGCCGGGCCTGGGCCTCGTGGTATCGATGCAGCGCACCGATCCGCGGCTGGGACCACTGGGGCTCAATTTGCTGCGTCTGGGTTATTCGGCACGGCGCGTGCTCGATGAAATCGCCGCCAGCGATCCCGGCATCGAACACCGCCAGGTCTGCGTGATTGACCGTGACGGCAATGCCGTTGCGCGCACCGGCAAAAACCATCGCGTCTGGTCCGGCGCCTTTGTCGAGCGCGGCATGGTGGCAATGGGCAACAACCTGACCAGCGAAAAAACCGCCGCCGACATGCGCGATGCCTGGCATGCCGCGCAAGCTGAGCCGCTGGAAGAGCGTCTGCTGCGGGCGCTCGAGGCGGGCCGTGATGCCGGTGGTCAGAACGGCGGCCAGCATTCCGCGGGCCTGCATTCCTACGACCGCGAGATTTATGCCTATGTCGACCTGCGCGTTGACGAACACCTGGAGCCGATTGCAGAGCTGCGGCGTGTCTACGAATCGCACAAGCTGCTGATTCCCTATTATTACGGCCGGCCGGGACAGCCCGATGATTACGGCCGCGAAGAAGAATGGCTGGCGCGGCAGGGCAGGTCGGGCTGAAAAAACACCTGAAACAGGGCCGCGGTGCGCATCGCTGGTTGACAGGCGTCGCGGCTTACAATCCCTTACACATTGTTACCGGAATGCGGTCGATTTCGCCGGGCGCCCGGCGTTAGTCTGCAGGTGGGAATTGCCCCACCATTCATCCAGGGAGATTCAACATGAACATCAAGGCCGTCATTGCAGCCGCCGTCATTGCCGTCGTACCCGCGCTGTCCCATGCGCAGGCCAGGGACCCGGCGGCCACGCCCGGCATCGACAAGCGCCAGGAAATGCAGCAAAAACGCATCGACCAGGGCGTGCAGTCGGGTGAGCTGAACAAGCGTGAAGCCGCGCGTCTGGAACGGCATCAGGCCGGCATCAGCAAAATGGAAGACAAGGCGAAAGCCGACGGCACGGTGACCAAAAAGGAACGCGCGAAAATCCACCATGCGCAGAACCATGAAAGCCAGCGCATCCACCGCCAGAAACACGATCGCCAGAAAGCGAAATAAATCCCGCGGCTGATCAACCGCAACCGCCCCGAGGGGCGGTTTTTTTGCGCCGACCGTGTCGGCTACAATGCCCGCGGTTCACAAACAACAGCGGATATCAGCCATGGATACCTTGCAGGCCGGCATGACCCTCAGCGTCGAGCGCGAAGTCACCGAGGCGATGACCACGCAGCGCGGCGACTACAAGGTGTTCTCGACGCCGTCGATGGTGCAGTTCTGCGAAAGTGCCGCGGGCCAGCTGGTCGCACCGCACCTGAAGCCGGGGCAGGGCCAGGTCGGCATCGTGGTCACCATCCGCCACATGGGACCGACGCCGATGGGCAAACGCGTGCGCGCCGAGGTCGAACTGACCGCGGTCGACCGTCGCCGGCTGAGCTTCAAGATCAGGGTGTTCGATGATGTCGAGCAGGTCGGTGAATGTGATCATGACCGCTTTATCGTCGACCTCGACAAGTACCAGGCCAGGCTGAAGAAAAAAATCGAAGGCTGAGTTTCCCCCGGAGTAACTGTAAATACTTGTTTTTATTGATATTTAAGGCCAGCCCGGGGCCGCCAGCGCCGCGTTTCGACCAGCGCCAGAAACTCATCGGTGATGCGGTTGAAGTGCGCCGGTTCTTCCAGATTGACCACGTGTCCGGTGGCCGGCACCACCGTGAGCCGGGCCGCAGCGCAGCTGCGTTTGATGAACAAGCCGGCGTCGAGCGCCGATTCGTCCTCGTCGCCGACCACCACATGCAGCGGCACTTTCAGCCGGCGCAGGCCGCGCTCCAGACTCTGGATCGCCGGACGGCGCATTTGTATGCCGCGCAGCGTATTGGCATGACCGAGTCCGGAGTGTTCGCAAAAACGCCGCCAGAATTCACGCCAGGCGCGCGGATCCTTGTGCAGCAGCTGCACGCGGTTGGAGGCATTGCGGTAGGTTTTGGCGATGTCCTGCAGCGGCAGGGTTTCAAACTCCTGCGCCCGGGCCGCGGTGTTGCGCAAGAATTCCTTGCGTTTTTTCGGATCGGAACCGGAGCCCGCGCCGATCAGCGTCAGCGATTGCGCCATGTGCGGATAGCGCAGGCCGAAGTGCAGTGTCGCAGCAGCACCCATCGAACAGCCGATGATGTGCGCCTTGCGCAGGCCGAGGTGGCGCATCACCGCGGCGATGTCGTCGGTGGCGATGGCTTGTGAATATTTTGTCCACGACTGAGGCACCTCCGACGGCGGATAACCACGCGCATTGAATGCGATGCAGCGATGGCGGCGGCTGAAGTGGCGGACCTGGTCTTCCCAGCTGCGCAGGTCGCCCGAGAACTCGTGCACGAACACGATGGGCGTGCCGCGGCCGCTGTCTTCGTAATACAGCCGGGTGTTTCCGGATTTGGCATAAGGCATGGGGTGTTTTGCCGGCGTAGCGCAGATCAAGACGTGATCTGCACGCCCTTCCAGAACGCAACCCGGCCGCGGATTTCCTTCGCCGCTTCTTTCGGTTCGGCGTAGTACCACACCGCGTCGGTATTGCTGCTGCCGTTGACATCCAGCGTGTAGTAATTGGCGGTGCCTTTCCACGAACATACTGTCGTCGTGGTGCTGGGTTTGAGGAAGGCGGCATTGACGGCGGCCAGCGGGAAGTAGTGGTTGCCTTCAACGACCACGGTGTCGGCGGACTCGGCGATCACGGCATTGTTCCAGACGGCTTTCATGGTTTCACCAGAGGGAATTCGCAATCAGCCAAAACTTGGCGGTCAGTAAAATCCAGGTGCTGCGGGCCTGCCGGTATCTCTGGGCATACCCACAAGAAAATGACACACCAGTTGCCGGAAAGCCGGGCACAGTCGAGGAAGGCCATCACCAACAATCCCTGGCAAAACGTGAACAGTGGCGCAGTGGAGATGATGGCGGCGCATGCAAATAATGCCGCGAGTTGGCTACGGCAGGGGAGGCTTCAGTCATGGCCAGCATCATCTGTTGCAGACGTTTTCGGCACTTCGATCGGGTGCTTTTTTGCCAAGCGCACCTTAATGGTTCCATAAATACCATACAGAATCAGCACATCAAGCAATCCAGCAAACAGCCCGAATACCAGTCGTCCCTCGATTTCTGATGCGCTACCTTTTTTTGTGGCCGTCACGCTGCCGCCGCCCGTGGTGGTGCTTTTGCTGAAATGCCGCTCCCCCGGGCCGAAAGCAACCCAGTTGAATATTGCAACAAAAGCCAGCAATGCAATCAGGGCGCACCAGCCGGCGATTCTGGGCAGAAACTGATACACGGCGATGCCACCGCCGGCGCAGACAAACACGGAGCCGATCAGCCAGACGATTGCAGGCGGAAATTGGGAGACCGCCGGGTTTCCGGGCATCATGCCCAGCATCGCGGCGTAAACCAACAAACCCGCCGCCGCCAACAAGGCACCGGAGATCAGTGCAACGATCAGCGGAATTTGCGGGACGCGGGGCGGGGGCGATGCGGTGACCGCGCCCTCGCTGCGATCAGCGCCCGGTGAATTTTGGTTTGCGTTTCTCAATGAAGGCGGCCATGCCTTCCTTCTGATCTTTGGAGGCAAACAGCATCTGCAGCGTGCGGGTTTCCAGCGTCAGCCCGGTTTCCAGTGACGCATCCATGCCGCGGATCACCGACTCCTTGGTCTGCTGGATCGCCAGCGGCGCCAGTTCCGCGATCTGCGCCGCCATCGCGATGGCGCGTTTTTCGACTTCGGCGTCGGGCACAACTTCACTGACCAGACCCATCGCATCCGCTTCCCTGGCGCCGAACAGGTCGCCGGTCAGCACATAACGCATCGCCTTGTATTTGCCGACCGTGCGCGGCAAACGCTGGGTGCCGCCGCCGCCGGGGATGATGCCGATTTTGACTTCGGGCTGGCCGAATTTTGCCGACTCGCCGGCGATGATGATGTCGCAGGTCATCGCCAGCTCGCAGCCGCCGCCCAACGCGAAACCGCTGACCGCGGCGATCACCGGTTTCGGGCAGGCGTAGATGGTGCGCCACATGTTCTGCGTGCCGCGCAGCAGCATGTCGATGGTGCCGGCATCGGCCATTTCCTTGATGTCGGCCCCGGCCGCGAAGGCCTTGTCGTTGCCGGTGAGCACGATGCAGCGGATCGACTCGTCATCGCTCATTTCGGTCAGGTGCTGGCCGATAAGCCGCCGCACCTCAAGGTTCAGCGCATTGCGCGCTTCCGGCCGGTTGATGCGGATCAGGCCCACGCCTTCGGCGGGGCGTTCGGTGATGACGACGGCTGCACTCATGAAAAACTCCCGGTTGCGTGATTACTGTTTGGCGAGGCCGATATCGACCAGCACGGCCTTGATGTCGTTGTAGTCCTTGGCGATGTCCTTGCTGAACTGCGCGCTGCCGACAAAATCGTCCGACCAGTAGTTCTTGTCGAGGTCGGCTTTCCATTCCGGAGTGGAGGCCACCTTGCGCAGCACGCCTTCCCAGTACGCGACCTGTGCCGGCGTGATGTCCTTGGGCGCCATGATCGCGCGCCAGCCGCCGTAGACCAGGTTCGCGCCCTGTTCCTTCCAGGTCGGCACCTGGGCGAATGCGCCGGGGAAACGTTTGTCCGAGGACACGCCGATTACACGCAGGCGGCCTTCGGCGAGGTGTGAAGCAACATTGCCTGCCGCCGTGGTGACCATGTCGATGTGGCCGCCGAGCACCTGGGTCACGGCTTCCGCCGAACCTTTGAAGGCGATGGCTTTCAGGTTGCGCGCGTTGACGCCCACGCTTTTGGCGAGAAGTCCTGCGGCGATGTGGTTGTGGCTGCCCAGCGTGGTGGCAAAACCGATCGATACCGACTGCGGATTTTCCTTTAGTTTGGCGATCAAGTCCTTGCCGGTTTTGATCGGCGAATTGACGTTGACCGCGAACACCACATAGTCGTTGAACAGTGATGCCACCGGCGTGAAGTCCATGTAACTCAGCGGACTGGAGCCGACGATGTGATTGGTCAGCAGCGCGGTGGTGCCGATCAGCAGGGTGTGCGGATCGCCCTTTTTCTGGCTGACATAGTTGAAGGCGATCGAGCTGCCGCCGCCGGGGCGGTTGACCACCGTCAGCGAGGTCGGGATCAGCTTGCCTTCGACAATGGCTTTTTCGACGGTGCGCGCGGTCTTGTCATTGCTGCCGCCGGGAGCGGAGCCGACGACGATTTCAACATTGCGGCTCGGCGACCAGGCCTGCTGGGC
Source organism: Burkholderiales bacterium (assembly GCA_019749945.1). Classification (GTDB taxonomy): domain Bacteria; phylum Pseudomonadota; class Gammaproteobacteria; order Burkholderiales; family SG8-41. Next base: position 59,442 of record JAIEPF010000014.1, on the reverse strand, counting down.
CAGCGCGGCCGGAACGGCGGCGGCGATGGTGAGGCTGACGAACAGATGAATCAGGGTTTTCATGGGAGTCCTTCGGCTGAGTGGATTTTCTGGATTACAGCGGCTGGATGCCGGCTTTTTTGATCACGTTGGCGTATTTTTCGGTCTCGGCGCGGATGAATTTTTCAAACACCTCGATGCTGCCGCCCTTGGTGATCAGGCCGTCGCGGTCGAATTTTTCCCGCACGTCCTTCATCGCCAGCGCCTTGTTCACATCGGCGTTCACCTTGTTGATGATGTCTTTCGACACCTTGATCGGCGCCATCAGGCCGAACCAGTTGCTGGCTTCATAACCCTTGACGCCGGATTCATCGAAGGTGGGCACGTCGGGCACCGCGGGAAAACGCTGCAGGCTGCTGATCGCGATCGCGCGCAGCCGCCCGCCCGGCTGGATGTGCGGCACCAGCGCCGGCACGCCGCTGAACACCATCTCGACATTGCCCGAAATGGCGTCCGTAATCGACGGCGAGTTGCCCTTGTACGGCACGTGCACGATGTTGATGCCGGTCATGAATTTCAGCAGTTCGCCCGCCATGTGGTTGGAGCTGCCGAGGCCGGCGTGGCCGTAATTCAGCTGGCCGGGTTTCGATTTGGCCAGCGCGATCAGTTCCTTCACGTTTTTGGCGGGCAGCGACGGATGCGCGGCCAGCAGCGCCGCGCCCTGCACGCACCACACCACCGGTGCGAAGTCGCGCGCGGTGTTGTACGGCGGCTTGGCGTACAGCGTCATGTTGATGGCGTTGGAGGCGCCGCCCATGAACAGCGTGTAACCGTCGGGGGCCGCGGTGGCGGCGATTTCCGAACCGATGTTGGTGCCGCCGCCGGGGCGGTTGTCGACGACGACCTGCTGGCCCCACATTTCGCTGACCTTGGCCGCCACGGTGCGCGCGGTGTAGTCGGTGTTGCCGCCCGCGGCATAGGGCACGATGATGCGCACGGTGCGCGCCGGCCAGGTTTGCGCGAACGCCGGGGCGGCGATCAGTGCCGCGCCAGCAATAATCAATAACTTATTGATTTTATTCACTATTTTCTCCTCCGTTTTTATGATGCTGCTGTACTTACGGTGTTGCGCAGCGCCGCACCGTGAAACCAGCGTTCCAGATTGCCGAGGAACAGCCGGTACACCCGTTCGTCGTTGCCCGCCGCCGCCGCCGAGTTGTGCGGGGTGACCAGCACATTGGGCAGATCCCACAAGGGGGATTCCGCCGGCAGCGGTTCCTTTGCGAAAACGTCGAGACTGGCGCCGCCCAGTCGCCGTGCGCGCAGCGCCGCGACCAGTGCAGTTTCGTCGATGATCTCGCCGCGCGCAACATTGATGAGGTACGCGCCCTGCGGCAGCCGCGCCAGCATCGCGGCGTCGATCAGGCCGCGCGTCTCCGCGGTCAGCGGGCAGGCGATGATCAGCCAGTCACAATGTGGCAACAACTGCGGCAGCTGGTCTGGAGTATGCAGTTCATCGACGGGGTCATCAGCCTGTCGCGGGCTGCGGCGGATGCCGATGACCTTCAGCCCCAGCGCCTGCGCCAGGCGCGCAATTTCGCGGCCGATGCTGCCCAGACCCAGCACGACCGCGGTCTGGCCGACCAGGTCGCGCGGAAAATCCGGCGACCGCATCGGATCCCAGCGCCGCTCGCGTTGTGCGGCAAGCCAGCGCGGGAAATTGCGCGCCAGCATCAGCAACCCGGTGATCGCGGTCTGCGCAATCGGTACGGCGGTGGAGCCCGCTGAAGTGGTCAAACACACACCGCGCTTCAGCATCTCGGTGTAGATCGGATGATCGACGCCGGCGTTGAACACATGCAGCCATTGCAGCGACGGTGCCTTGCGCACGGTCGAAAAAAACTGCCGTGAATGCGTCGGGAAAATGTCGTTGGAAAAAAAAGCCAGGTCGAGCCGGGCGCAATCGGCATCGGACAGCCGGCCTTCCGGGTCAGCCGGCAGCACCACCAGTTCCAGCGCCATGTCGAGACGCTGCGCATGGGCGGCGATGTCGGCGCCGCGCTCGGCGTGCAGGCGGGAAGAAACGAGCAGGGTGGTCATTGCAGAATCATTCAGGCAGCGACGGAAGAGGGGGGAGATTTTACCCGCTCTTTGCTACCATGCGGCACAGACCGGCATTGCAACTGCACTGCAACACTCACGAAAGTCCATTCAATGGAAATCAATACCCTGGAGCTGACCCGGCAACTGATTGCGCGGCGTTCGGTGTCGCCGGACGATGCCGGCTGCCTTGATCTGGTGATGGCAGAGCTGAAACCGCTGGGTTTCGACTGCGAGATCATCGCCATGAACAGCGTCACCAATCTGTGGGCGCGCCGCGGCAAGGCGGCACCGCTGCTGTGTTTTGCCGGACACACCGATGTCGTGCCCACCGGGCCGCTGGACAGCTGGCAGATCGATCCCTTCACGCCGACGGTGAAGGACGGCCTGTTGCACGGCCGCGGCGCCTCCGACATGAAAACCTCGATCGCGGCGTTTGTCGTGGCGCTGCGCGAATTCATCAAGGCCCATCCCGACCATCCGGGTTCGCTGGCGGTGCTGTTCACTTCCGACGAGGAAGGTCCGGCCACCGACGGCACGGTGCGCGTGGTTGAAACGCTGGCCAGGCGCGGCGAAAAACTCGACTACTGCATCATCGGCGAGCCAACCTGCGTCAAACAGCTGGGCGACACCATCAAGAACGGCCGCCGCGGCTCGCTGACCGGCATCCTCACCATCAACGGCGTGCAGGGCCATGTCGCTTATCCGCACATGGCGCGCAATCCGATCCACGAAGTCGCCGGCGCGATTGCCGAACTGGCGGCCACGGAATGGGATCGCGGCAATGAATATTTTCCGCCGACCACCTGGCAGGTTTCCAACTTCACCGCCGGCACCGGCGCCAACAACGTGATTCCGGGCACGGCGCGGGTGCAGTTCAATTTCCGTTTTTCAACGGCGAGCACCGTGGAATCCCTGCAGACCCAGGTGCAGGGCATCCTCAACAAGCATGACGTGAAGTATGACCTTGAATGGCGTCTGGACGGCCGGCCGTTCCTGACGCCCAAGGGCGACCTGGTGGCGGCGATCTCGCAGGCGATCAGGGAAGTCACCGGCGTCAGCACCGAGCTGTCGACCACCGGCGGCACTTCCGACGGCCGCTTCATCGCCGACATCTGCCCGCAGGTGGTCGAATTCGGTCCGACCAATGCCACCATCCACAAGATCAACGAATGCCTGCCGGTGGCGGAAATCGAGCCCTTGCAGAAAATCTATCTGCGTACACTGGAAATTCTGTTGATGGGGAAAAAATAAGATACTTCAGCGACGTGCTATTTGCACTGCAAACCATAATCTTGGGCGAGTACATTCAAGCCGCCATCGAGGAAGCGCGGCTTGGCTGAAGGCAGCATGCCGATAGGTTCAGTTATCGTGCACCAAAATACTGATATTTTGTGATCAAGCAGCTACTGAGACATTCAAGAAAAATAACGACGAGTTTTCCGATTGGAGGGGGCAATGGTTTTTCTGGACCGAATATTGATATTGGCCAAGACTTATCCTTCGCCCAGCGCGAAGTATGTCGAGACCTCCTGTGTTGCGGGAATCAATGAGCATGGGCAGTTCCGGCGGCTGTATCCGGTGCCGTTCCGGTTGATCGAGGAAGGTAAGCAATTCAAGAAGTGGCAGTGGATTACGGCGCGCGTCAGAAAGTCTAATGATGACCATCGACCGGAGAGCCACCGGATTTTCATTGACACTATCGAATGTGACGCGGGTTCGTTGCCAACGAAGAATCACTGGGAGGCGCGATGGCCATGGATTGATCGGATACCTGTTTTCTCGAACTTTGCCGAGATCGAACAGCAGCGATTGACGACGGGCGCAAGCCTTGCGTTGTTACGCCCCAAACGAATTCTGAATCTGGAAATTCGGACAGCACGATATGCTGACTGGACTGCAGATGAAAAGGCAAAGCTGGTGCAGGAGCAGATGCAAGGCAACTTGTTTGTTCAGGCTGAGGCGGAGCAACAAATCAGGGAGCTGAAGAAAATCCCCTTCGACTTCTACTATAACTATGTCTGCGATTCACCCGAGGGCGAGGTCGAGCAGAAACACAAAATAGTGGATTGGGAAGCCGGCGCTTTGTATTGGAACTGCTCAAATAACTACGGCGAAAAATGGGAGCAGCCGTTTCGCACGAAGCTTGAGGAAGATCTGGCTGGAAAAGACTTGATGTTCCTGATGGGAAACATTCATCGGTTCCAAGATCAGTGGCTGATTGTCAGTCTGATTTACCCGCCTAAGCAGCGGCCAGTGCTAAATCCGCAAACCCCGTTGTTTTGATTGCGGAGGCACTGATGTGACACACCGGTGTTCCGCTCAGCTTGTTTACGGCATCGGCAACGATTGATCGGTGGCAAAAATTAAAATCGGCTTCGAAACAGAGCAATGCGCAGTTTGTTATTGCTGCTATCGTCGAAAGATCTGCGATGGCATCGCTTTGTGTCTGGAGATACTGAGAGAAAGCTACCTTATAAGTGCTCCAGTTACCGTCCGTACGGTAGCGGGTACGAATGCTTTTGGGGCAGCCTAATTCCGGAATATGCACATAATTCAAGCCACAAAAACCGAGGGTATCGGACAGGACGTTCTTTGAAAAGCCGCGCTTTCGCGACAAAGGTAATTCGCGGATATCTACGACCGTTTCAATGCCATGTGCTTGGAGCAACGACAAGAAACGTTCAATATCCAAACCTTCGTATCCAATGGTGTAGATGGTGGGAGTCAGGCTAGCCATAAGTACCGGAGTTTATAGAAATTCGATGCATCAATAAACCTATAATTACAAAGCGGTTTTTGATTCACCAGCTCTATCGCACACGAGTTGACTTATTGCACCAATCTAATGCACCGGCCCCCGCCGCCCGCCCGCTGGCAAAACACGCCGTCAGCAGATAACCGCCGGTCGGCGCCTCCCAGTCGAGCATTTCGCCGGCGCAGAACACGCCCGGTAGCAATTTCAGCATCAACTGTTCATCGAGTGTTTCAAACGGCACACCACCGGCGCTGCTGATGGCTTCATCCAGCGGGCGGGCTGCGGTCAGTTGTAACGGTAATGCCTTGATGGTCGCGGCAAGGCGCTGCGGGTTGTGCATTTCCTCTGCAGTCAGTGCTTCGCGCAGCAGTGCGGCCTTGACGCCCTTGATGCCGAGGCGACCCTGCAGGTGGCTGGACAATGAACGCGAACCGCGGGGGTGTGCGACTTCTGCCGTGACGCGCGCCAGATCCTTGTCCGGCGCAAGATCGAGTTGCAGCGTGACACTGCCTTGTGCGGTGATGGTGTCGCGCAGCGGCGCCGACAGCGCGTAGATCAGACTGCCTTCGACGCCGTAATCGGCAATGACGAATTCGCCCTGCCGGCGATGCGTGATGCCCTGTGCATCGGTCAGCGTCGCGGCGACGGCCTTGATCGGCTGTCCGGCAAAGCGTTCGCGCAAATGCGTGCTCCAGGCGATTTCAAAACCACAGTTGGACGGCAGCAAGGGGATTACCGGTACGTCGCGCGCCTGCAGCAAGGGCACCCAGGCGCCATCCGAACCCAGCCTGGCCCAGCTGCCGCCGCCCAGGGCGAGCACGGTGCAATCGGCATGTACGCGCTGCTCGCCGGCGGGTGTGGCAAAACGCAATGCCCCGTCCTCCGTCCAGCCGCTCCAGCGGTGGCGCGCATGGATGTGCAAGCCGGCCGCGCGCAGTCGATGCAGCCAGGCGCGCAGCAGGGGTGCTGCCTTCATTTCCTTCGGGAATACGCGCTGCGAAGTGCCGACAAAGGTGTCTATGCCGAGGTCGTACACCCAGGCGCGCAGCGCATCGGCGCCGAAGATCGCGAGCAATGGCGCAATCTGTGCGCGGCGCCCGCCATAACGCAGCAGGAATTTTTCCGCGGGTTCGGCATGGGTGATGTTCAGCCCGCCCTTGCCGGCAAGCAGGAACTTGCGGCCGACCGAAGGCATGGCATCGTAGAGATCGACTGCTGCGCCGCCCGCGATCAGGGTTTCCGCCGCCATCAACCCGGCGGGGCCGCCGCCGATCACCGCCGCGCGGGCGGCTATAACCACTTCGCTTTACGGAAGCGGTAGAACAGGTAGCCGTCGATGCCCACCATCGCGGCGAGTGACAGCGGATAACCCCAGGGCCATTTCAATTCCGGCATGTAATCGAAGTTCATGCCGTAGATGCCGGCGATCAGCGTCGGCACGGCCACCAGCGCGGCGTAACCGGCCAGGCGCTTGGTGACCTCGTTTTCCTGCAGCGTGATCATCGACAGGTTGACCGAAATCGCGGTGGTCACCATCTCGCGCGCGGCCTCGATGTTCTGGTTGATGCGGCCCAGATGATCGGAGATGTCGCGGTAATATTCACCCAGTCCGGTGCAGATCTGCGGCACACGTCCGCCATACAGTTTGCCGATGGCCTCATGCAGCGGCGCGGTGGCGTGTTTCAGCGTCATCAACTGCTGTTTCAAGCCGTACAGCGCCTCGATGTTGGCGCGCGGCGAGGTGCCGGCAAAAATCAGTTCCTCGATGGTCTCGAGTTTGGTTTCGATGGTGTCGAGGATCGGAAAATAGCGGTCGACCACCGCGTCGATCAGCGCATAAAGGATGTAACCGGTGCCGTGCTGCATCAGCTCGGGTTCGCGCTCGCAGCGCGCGCGCACATCGGCGAAGTTGCGTTCGCTGCGGTTGCGCACCGACAGCACATAATTGCGGCCGACGAAAATATCGACTTCGCCGACGCGCAGGTCGTCACCATCGGGTTCGATCATGTGCATCACGAAAAACAGCGAATCGCCGTATTCCTCGAATTTCGGCCGCTGGTGGCCGTGGCGCGCGTCTTCGATGGCCAGCGGGTGCAGGTCAAACTCTTCTTCCAGCTGGTCGAGTTCCTGCGGGCTGGGGTCGCGCACGGCCACCCACACCACACAGTCGTTACGGGCGAGGTATTCGTGGATTTTCTCGCGCGCGACATCCGCGATTTTAAGACCGTCTTTGTAGGCGACGCTGTTGACCAGCATGGGTGTTTTCCTTCGCGCCGATGATAACGCAGTGGCGGCGCTCTGGAGTGCCGGCGCTCAGGCCAGCCAGGGCCGCTCGGCGTGGTAGCCGTGTTCGAAGGACTCGATGGCGGGGAGCTGTTCCAGCACCAGGCCGATGTCGTCGAGCCCCTTCAGCAGGCGCTCCTTGTACACCGGGTCGATGCTGAAGGGATGCGCCGTGCCCTCGGTATCGGTCACGGTCTGCGCCGGCAGGTCGATGGCCAGCGTGGCGCCCGGCCTGGCCTGCAGCTGGTCGCGCAGGCCACGGCAGATTTCCTCGGGCAGGGTCACCGGCAGCATGCCGTTCTGCAGCTCATTGGCGTAATGGATATCACCGAAGGAGGGCGCGATCACGGCGCGGATGCCGTAGTCGAGCAGGGCGTAGACCGCGCCTTCGCGCGAGGAGCCGCAGCCGAAATTGGCGCCGGTGACAAGGATGCCGGCGCGGCGGAAGGCCGGCTTGTTCAGCACGAAATCAGGTTTTTCCTGTCCGTTGTTGTCGAAACGCACGTCGTGAAACAGGTATTTTTCATAGCCGGCCTCGGCGTTGCGCAGCTTGCGCAGGAAACGCACAGGGATGATGCGGTCGGTGTCGATGTTTGCCATGTCGATGGGGGCTGCAATGGCGGTGAGCGTGGTGAAGGGTGTCATTAGTTTTTCCCGGGTTTTGAACCCACCCTCACCCTAGCCCTCTCCCTGAGGGAGAGGGGATGAGAGGAGTTTGCGCACATCGGTGACGTGGCCGGTGACCATTGCCGCGGCAGCCATCGCCGGGCTCATCAGGTGGGTGCGCGCACCCTTGCCCTGGCGGCCTTCAAAATTGCGGTTGGAAGTGGATGCGCAGCGCAGGCCCGCAGGCACCGTGTCGCCGTTCATCGCCGCGCAGCTCGAGCAGCCCGAAGCGCGCCACTCGACCCCCGCGTCGAGGAAAATACGGTGCAGGCCCTCGGCCTCGGCCTGCGCTTTGAGTGCGGTGGAGCCCGGCGAGACCCAGGCCGGGATCATCGACTTGCGGCCCTTCAGTACCGCGGCGGCAGCGCGCAGGTCTTCGATGCGGCCGTTGGTGCAGCTGCCGATGAAGGCGCGGTCGATGCGGATGTCGGTCAGCGCCATGCCGGGTTTGAGGTCCATGTAAGCGAGGGCCTGCAGCGCATGGGCGCGCTGATTCGGGTCACCCAGCGTTTTCGGATCGGGAATGTGTCCAGAGACGGGTAGCGCTTCCTCCGGACTGGTGCCCCAGGTCAGCATCGGCTCGAGTTGCGTGGCGTCGAGCGTGACCGTGCGGTCGAAACGCGCGCCGTCATCAGTGGGCAGTGTGCGCCATTGCGCCAGCGCGCGATCCCAGTCCGCCCCCTTGGGCGCGTATTCGCGGCCATGAAGATATTCATACACTGCATCGTCGGGCGCGATCATGCCGGCACGGCCGCCGGCCTCGATCGCCATATTGCACACGGTCAGCCGGCCTTCGACGGTGAGGCCGCGGATCGCCGAACCGGCGAATTCGATGACATGCCCGGTGGCGCCGGCCGTGCCGATTTTGGCGATGATCGCCAGCACGATGTCCTTGCCGGTGACCTGCGGTCCCAGCGTGCCGTTGACCACGACCTGCAATGTTTTCGGCCGTTTCAGCCACAGGCATTGCGTGGCGAGAATCTGCTTCAGCTGCGAGGCGCCGGTGCCGAAGGCGTAAGCGCCCAGCGCGCCATGCGTCGAGGTATGCGAGTCACCGCAGGTGATGGTCAGGCCGGGCTGGGTGATGCCGAGTTCGGGGCCGATCACGTGCACGATGCCCTGGCGTTCATCGGCAATGCCGAAATGCGCGACATTGTTGACGCGGCAGTTTTCTTCGAGCAGGCGGATCATGTGCCGTGCATCGGCATCCTCGGCGGCATCGATGCCGCGTTCGCGGCCGACGGTGGGCACGTAATGGTCGGCGACGGCAAAGGTCTGCCGCGGTTTGCGCACGGTGCGGCCTTCCTTGGCCAGTGCGCCGAAGGCGTGGAAGGAGCCTTCATGGACAAAATTGCGGTCGATGTGCAGCAGCGCATCGCCGCCCGGTTTTTCGACAATGACATGGCTGTCCCAGATCTTGTCGAACAGTGTGCGTGGATTCGTCATTGAATTATCAATAAAAACAATAAGTTACATTGATCATTACAGTGCGGCACGCTGGTCTTCGGGCAGTCCGTACAGGTTTTCCAGTTCCTGGATTTCGGGCAGGCCGGCGATGTCGGTGAACTGTTTGAAGTTCGCCACCTTATCGCGCATGTGGGCGATGGAGCCGGTTTTTTTCAGTTCGCGCAGCAGGTTTTGCATGGCGGGGATCGCCGCGAGCAGCATCCAGTTCGGATAAATCGCGATCTTGAAACCGAGTTTGCCCAGTTCATCGGCGGGCAGGTCCGGTGTCTTGCCGCTGGCGGCCATGTTATAGAGCAGCGGCACGCCTTTGAAACGTTTGGAGACGACTTCGACCTGCTCGCGGCCGACCGGGGCTTCGATGAACAGCACGTCGGCCCCCGCTTCGCGATAACGTTCGCCGCGTTCCAGCGCGGCCTCGATGCCTTCGATGGCGATGGCGTCGGTGCGGGTGATGATCACGAAATCGTCGTCGCGCCGTGCGTCACAGGCGGCCTTGATCTTGGCGACCATCTCCGCGGTCGGGATCACGCGTTTGCCGGCGAGGTGGCCGCAGCGTTTGGGCCAGGCCTGGTCTTCGATGTGCACCCCGGCGACGCCGGCTTTTTCATAATCACGGATGGTGCGCCGGGTATTGATCGGATTGCCGTAACCGGTGTCGGCATCGGCGATCACCGGGAGTTCCGAGGCATCGGCGATGCGGCCGGCGTTGTCGATCATTTCATTGGCGGTGAGCAGGCCGACGTCGGGCATGCCGAGCCGCGTCAGGCTGGTGCCGAAGCCGGTCATGTACACCGCTTCGAAGCCTTCCATTTTCACCAGCCGCGCACCAAAGGCATCGGCAACGCCGGGGGCGACGAGGCAGCCGGGGCGCGCCAGCAAGGCGCGTAACTGGCCGGTTGGACGATGAAGGCTCTTGCTCATGAGGGCTCCTTGAAAAAATTGTTGCGGCAACCGGAATTGTTGGCGCCGGTGAACGGATCAGAATGGCGGCCGTTATTGGGCTGCAATACCAGCATCCTTGATGACTTTGCGCCACAGCGCCGTTTCCTGTCTCAGCAACTGGGCCAACTCGGCAGGGGATGTGCCGGCAGGATCGGCGCCTTGGGCAAGCAGACGCTGCCGCACATCAGCGCGTTTCAGGCCCGTGGCGACGGCAGTGTTAAGTGCTTTCACGATGGAAAGCGGCGTTTTCCCCGGCGCGAACAGCGCATACCAGGTTTCTGCACGGTATCCCGGCAGGGTTTCGGCAATCGTCGGAAGCTCAGGCAGCGCGGCCGAGCGCCGCAATCCGGTTACGGCAAGCGCCCTCAGCCGTCCCTGTTTGATCAGCGGCAGCGAGGGCAGCAGGCCATCGAACATGATATGGGCTTCCCCCTGCACGACGGCCAGCCGGCCCGGAGTGCTGCCCTTGTAAGGCACATGATTCATGCGCACTTTGGCCATGTTCTCGAACAGCGCGCTGCCGAGGTGCACTGCCGAACCTATGCCGGCTGATGCGTAAAGGATGAAATCCGGTTTGCTGCGGGCCAGAGCAATCAGGTCGGGGATCGATTTGACCGGCAAGCCGGGATTAGCGACCACAACCGAAGTGGTGGTCGCAACATGGATCACGGGCGAGAAGTCGCGCTCCACGTCGAAGCGCAGCTTGTCGCCGTGCATCGCTGCGTTCAGTGCGGTGTTGCCGCTGGAGCCTGATAGCAGCGTGTAACCGTCCGGCGATGCCTGCGCAACGAGTTCCATGCCGATGATACCGTTGGCCCCCGGCCGGTTATCCACGACGGTGGGTTGACCCAGCGCAGCGGTGAGAAGATCACCGGTCAGACGGGCCAGCGTATCGCCGGTTCCGCCCGGAGCGAGCGGCACGATCAGCCTGACGGGTTTGACCGGATAATCGGATTGAGCTTGTGCGAAAGCCGGCAGCGCCAGGGCCAGCAGCAACCCGAGCCTATGAATGACTGCTTTTCGCGGCGTCAAGAATCCGATAAGTATGATGTTTTTCATACTTACAAGGATTTTCATACACGATTCCCTGTTCATTCAAATTTCAGGTCGAGTTTTTTCACCAGTGCCCGCCACTGCGCCAGTTCATCGCGGATGCGCGTGCTGAATTCCTCCGGCGAACTGGCGCCCGGATTGGCGCCGAGACCGCGAAAACGCTCGGCGACCGCGTTGTTGTCCATCACCTTGCGCACCGCGGCGTTCAATTTGGCGATCACCGGTTTCGGCGTTCCCGCCGACGCCAGCAGGCCGAGCAGCGTCGAGGCCTGATAACCCCTGTAGCCGAGTTCATCCAGCGTCGGCACGTTGGGCAGCGCCGATGCGCGTTGTGTCGTGGTCACTGCCAGCACTTTCAGCCGGCCGTCCCTGACATAGCCGATCGACGCCGCGAGCTGATCGACCATGGTTTCGACCTGGCCGCCGAGCAGCTCCGACAATGCCGGGCCGCTGCCCTTGTACGGCACGTGCAGCAGCTTGACGCCGGCCATCTGGGCCAGGAGTTCAATTGCAAAATGATTGGTGGTGCCCGCACCCGCAGAGGCCATGGTCACCTTGCCCGGCCGTGTTTTTGCCGCGGCAATCACCTCGGCGACCGAGTTGAAACCGGATTTCGGGCTGGCCAGCAACACCAGCGGCACCGCCTGCACCGTGGAGATCGGTGCGAAGTCCTTCAGCGAATCGTAGGGCAGGTTCTTGAAAATGACCGGGTTCACCGACAGCGGACCGCTGGAGCCGACCAGCAGCGTGTAACCGTCGGGCGTGGATTTGGCCACCAGGGATGCGCCGAGGTTGCCGCCGGCGCCGGGGCGGTTGTCGACCACCACCGATTGCCCGAGGGCCTCGGCCAGCGGCGCGGCGATGATGCGCGCGGAAATATCCACGTTGCCTCCGGGAGCGTAGGGCACAACGACGCGGATCGGGCGGGTAGGGAACGGGTCCGCGGCATATGCCGGCATGCACAAGGCTGCAAGCGCGAACAAGACCAGGAATTTTTTCATTTGCAGCTTCCTCAATGAATGATCGCCGGGATCGTGCCCGCCGGATCATTTCTGTTTGTTGTTATCTGGCCGGGTACTGGCTCTAAAACTACCGCAGAATTTTAACGCGAATTCCCGCGAGCGCCGCCTGTGCGCTTCAGTTGGGTTTCAGTCCGGAAGCTTTGACAACAGTGGCCCATTTCGGGATTTCCCGTGCGAGGAATGCCGCCAGTTCTTCCGGCGAGCCGGCAACAATGTCGACGCCCTGACTGCCCAGCCGTTCCCGGATCGCCGGATCGGATAAGGCGCTTTTGAAGGTGTCGTGCAGTTTCGCGGTGATATCCCGCGGCAGGCCGGCGGGGCCCAGCAGGCCATACCAGCCCGCCGACTCAAAACCGGGCAGCGTTTCACCGACGGTGGGTAAATCCGGCAGTATCGGCGACCGTTTTGGACCACACACACCCAGCGCGCGCAGCCTGCCGCTGTTGATGTGCGGCAGCGTGGCCACCAGTGTATTGACCTGGAATTGCACATGGCCGGCGATGGTGTCAGTGAGTGCCGCGCCGGCGCCCTTGTAAGGGATGTTTACGGCGTCGATTTTTGCCATGACCTTGAACAATTCCACCGCGAGGAACTGCGATGTGCCGGCAGAAGTACCCGCAGTGAGCTGGCCAGGGCGCGATTTGGCCAGTGCGATGAACTCCTTGACGCTTCGCACCGGCAGCGCGGGATGCACGACGAACACGGTCTGTGTCGTCGCCAACTGGCTGATCGGCGTGAAATCCCGGATCGGATCGAAGTTGAGTTTTGCGAACAGGCTCGGGTTGATGGCGTGCGGTGTGCTTGCCATCAGTACGGTGTAGCCGTCCGGCGCGGCCCGGGCCACGACTTCGGTGCCGATGTTGGTCGAACCGCCGGCGCGGTTTTCAGTCAGCACATTCTGCTTCAGCAGTTCGCTGAGTTTGGGGCCTATGGTGCGGGCAATGATGTCGGTGCCGCCGCCCGGCGCCGCCGGAATAATCAGGCGCACCGGTTTTGCGGGATAGGACTGCGCCGGCAGCTGGGTTGCGCCCAGTACCAGCAGCGCACCGGCGGCGATTCGCAGTGCGATGCGGCCTGTGGCCTCAGCCCGCCGCACGTTTAACCCCGGCACCGGTATCGTAATCGACATGGGCGAGTTTTTCCGTGCCCCACAACTGTTTCAGCAGGGAGGCCGCGGCAGCCTTGCCCAGCACCGGCTCGGCGAGTTCGGTGAACTTGTCATTCAATTCCTCGTCAGTCAGCGGCAACTCCGGGTCACCCTTGCGGTAGGGCTGGAAGTACTCGAGCTTGCGGCCGTCGTTGAGTTCGATCTGCACCCGCGATTCGCGGCGCTTGGGGTAACCCGCGGAAATTTCCGGATCGGCGATCGGCTCGATTTTTTTAAGCAGCGCGCGAATGTCGGGATCGTTCAGATGGTCCGGGTCGAAGGCGTTCAGGCGCACGCTGCCGCGCACCAGCGCATGGGCGACGGTGTACTGAATGCTGAACTTGGCCTGGTATTCGCCCTCGGGATTGCTGTTGTCGATGATGTTGAGGCCGGCCTTGTAGGTGTGCAGCTTGATGTGTTTGATGTCACGGTGACTGAACTTGTGCTCTTTCTGCAGGTGCAGCGCGCCGTCGATCGACGGGAAGGTGTGGCCGCAGCAGCCGTGGTTTTTGAAGGTCATCTGGATGATGTGGTAATCGCTGCCAAGGCCCTTGGTCGCCTTGCTCCAATCCGGGTTCACGCTCATCGCGTTGCCGAAGCCGACTTCGCCCTCGAGCATGTCGAGCGCACCGGTGAGGCCCTTCATTGCCGCCATCGCCGCCCAGCAGCCGGCGTCGGCGGCGTGGCCGCCGTGCAGCGGCTTGGTCATGGCCTGTGAGCGGAAAGCCTGCTGCAGGCCGGAGGCAAAACTGCCGACCGTCGCCAGCGCGTGCATGAACTGTTCCTTGTTGGCACCGAGGATGGTGGCGACGGCAGCGGCAGCGCCGAAGGAACCGACGGTGCCGGTGGTATGCCAGTACTTGTAGTGCGAGGGCATGATCGCCTCGCCGATGCGGGTGGAGATTTCGTAGCCGACGATCACGCCACGGAGGAATTTGTCGCCCGAAGCGCCGCTGGCCTGGGCCGCGGCCAGCGCCGCGGAAATCACCGGACTGCCCGGGTGGTAACCGGCATCGCGGTAGATGTCGTCAAACTCAACGGAATGCGAAGCGGCGCCGTTGATCATGGCGGCGGTGCGCAGCGTGGCGCGGCGGCCGCTGGCGAGTCGTGCACGGCCGCGGTCGAGATCCTCGGCGAAAGCCTCTTCCAGCAGTTTGGCCGGATTGACGATGCTGCCGGGCAACAGCGCCGCGTACCAGTCGATCACCGCGCGTTTGGCGTGGTGGATGACTTCCGGCGGCAGTTTGGAGGTCTGTTCCTTGATGGCGTAATCGGCCAGTTGTTGCATCAGCATGATGGGTCTCCTCGGTTGGTGCTCGACTCAGTTGTGCTCGGTTTTCTGCTTCAGCCGTTCAGTGGCGAACGATCAGGCCGTCAACGGCAACCACGCCTTCATTTTCCTGTTTCACGATCAGCGGGTTGATTTCCGCTTCGGCAATGTCATCAAACGCCGCCAGCTGCGAAAACGCCGCCACCGCCTGCGCCAGCGCCGCACAATCGCCGCGGGTCATGCCGCGATAACCGCGGATCACCGCCAGGCCTTTGACTTCCTCGATCATCTGCGCTGCCGCTTCCGGCGTCACCGGGGCCAGGCGCATCGCGAAGTCATGATAAATCTCCGCCAGCACGCCGCCAACGCCGATCACCACCAGCGGGCCCACCTGCGGATCGCGTTTGTAACCGACGATGACCTCGGCCAGCCCGCGCTCCATGCGCTGCACCAGGATGCCGTTCAGTTTGGCCTGTGGGTGTTTGGTTTTGACGCGGCTGTAGATATCTTCAGCGGCTTTTTTCAATTGCGCCGCGTCAGCAACATTCAGCACCACGCCGCCGGCATCGGTCTTGTGTGCGATGTCCGGCGACAGGATCTTGGCGACCACCGGATAGCCGATATCGACTTTGGCATTCGCATCGACCATCACCGCGGTCTGTGCCTGCGTTACACCCAGTGCGCCGAAAACCGCGCAGGCTTGTTGTTCGTTCAATTGTTTCTGTGACGTGCCGGCCAACAGCTTGCCGGCGGCTGTCGTGCGCGGCACGTCCAGTGCGGAAATTGCCGCCGGAGCTTTCCACTCTTTCCAGGCGCGGATCGAGTCGGCACAGGATTCCGGCGTACGGAATCCTGCGACGCCGGCGCTGGCCAGCAGTTTCAGCGAGGCTTCGGCATGCGGCGCGAGGAACACCGCCAGCGCCTTGTCGCCGCGATCAGCCTCAAGCAGCGGCTCAACCGCGATCTGCGGCTGGAACTGCGCCGAGCTGCCGGCGACGGCCAGCACCAGGTCGCAATGGTCGGAGGCGAGCAGCGCATTCAGCACGCCGCCGTAGATTTCCTTTTTTGCGCCGGCCAGCGTCAGGTCGGTGATGCGTGATTTGTTGATCGTGATGTTTTTTGCCGCCAGCGTCGCGACCAGCGCATCGCTGGGGCCAACGACGTCGACACCGTAAGTGCCGATGCGGTCAACGACACAGGCTGCGCCGCCGCCGGTGGTGGTCATCGCCGCAACGCGGTGTTTTTTGTTCGGCTTGCGGCCCTGCACCAGCGCCGGCAGTTCGAACAAGGCTTCCAGCGTATCGACGCGCAGCATGGCATGGGCTTTGAAGAAAGCGTCCACCGCTTCGTCGGTGCCGGCCATGGCACCGGTGTGTGACGCGGCAAGGTCCTGGCCGACTTCGGAGCGGCCGAGTTTGTAGACAATCACCGGCTTGTTGACGTTGTAGGCACGGCGCGCGGCATCGGCCAGATGCGGCGCATCGCGGATGGTCTCCATGAACAGCAGGATCGCCTGGGTGTGCGGATCATCGACCAAGAGGCCCGCGAGTTCACCGACACCGAGGTCGGCTTCATTGCCGACGGAAATCAGCTTGGAGAAACCGACGCCGCGGCCAAGGCCACGCGACATCAGGCCGCCCATCATGCTGCCGGACTGCGACACAATCGCCAGCCCGCCGGGGGTGATTTCGAGTTTCTCGAGCACCGCATTCACCGACAGCGCGAGATGGGTCTGCGTGCTCATCAGGCCGATGCAATTGGGGCCGACCAGCCGCGTGTTGCTGCCGCGGATGATCTCGTTCAGTTCCAGTTGTTTGACGCGGCCCTCGGCGCCGGTCTCGGCGAAACCGTCGCTGTAGACCGTGACCACCGGGATTTTTTTTGCGACGCATTGCCGTACGGCTTCCGGCACCGCTTTTGCCGGCACCATGACAAAAGCGTGGTCGACTTCATCCGGAATGGAAGTGACGTCGGGCCAGGCCTTGTCACCAAAGATTTCGGCGCGCGCCGGATTCACCGGGATGATCTTGCCGGTGTAACCGTGGCGACGCAGATAACGTTGCGGGCGCGAAGTGTTTTTCTTTTCGTCGCTCGACGCGCCGATCAGCGCAATGGAGCGGGGATCAAATACGGCTTGATAAAGTTTGTTGTTGGACATGAAGGTCAAGGTCAAAAGCGTTTGCCACAGAGGTCACAGAGGACACAGAGAAAACCCGTGAGATATAGAGATCGTGGGTTTTGAAGTTCTCTGTGTCCTCTGTGACCTCTGTGGCTAAAAGGGTTTAAGGGTTTAGGGTTTCAGCTTTTCGGGGGGCGTTGCGAGAAGCTGCGCTCAAACACACCCTCGGCAATGCGGTTTTTGAGGATTTCGATCGAGCCGCCGGCGATCATCCAGCCGCGGCATTTGCGGAAGCAGTATTCGACCAGCGTCTCATCGGTGTAACCCATGCCGCCCATGATTTGCATCGCTTCATTGCAGATGTCGAAGCCGGCCTGGTTGCAGAAGGCCTTGGCGACGGCAGTGTCGTCGGCCGAGGGAATGCCGTTGTCGGCATTGACGGCGGCCTTGTAGAGAAGCAGCTGGCCGGCGTCGAGTTTCATTTTCATGTCGGCGAATTTCCACTGGATGCCCTGGAATTCGCAAAGCAGCCGCCCGAACTGCTTGCGCTGCATCGCCCATTCGCGGGCGATGTTGTAGGCGTAGCGGCCGAAAGCCAGCGATCGGGCGGTATTGCCGATGCGCTCGACGTTGAATCCTGCGATCTGTTTCTTGAAGCCGCCTTCCTTCAGCATCACGTTTTCGGGGCCGACGTAGACATTGTCGAGGTAGGTCTGCACCCAGTCTTCGCCGTTGAGGAATTTCGACGGCGCGCCCTGCTTGAAGCCGGGTGCATCGCGCGGGATCAGCACCGAACCGATGCCGCCGACGCCCGGGCCGAAACGCACATAGGTCAGCATCACCTCGGCGTAGGAGGCGTGGGTCTGGAACACCTTGACGCCGTTGATGCGGTAACCGTCGCCGTCGGGCGTGGCCGTGGTCTTGAGGTCGGTTACCGCCGAACCGGCTTCCGGCTCGGTCATGCCGACGGTGATCACTGATTCGCCGGCAAGGATTTTGTCGAGATAACGTTTTTTCTGGTCCGGCGTGCCGTATTCGGCCAGCACACGCACCGGGCCGAAATTGCCGGCCTGGATCACGTCGGCGCTGCGCGGGCACACCGATGCGATGGTTTCGATGGCGATGATGGCGTCCATCAGCGAGCCGCCCTGGCCACCGTCTTCTTCCTTCATCGTGATGCCCATCAGGCCCTGCTCGGCCATCAGCTTGCCGACATCCCAGGGATGTTCTTCCTGGTGCGCGCGTTTCAGCGCGCCGTCGCGCAAATGGCGCTCGGCAAAACCGCGCACGGCATCGCGGAACTGTTCCTGCTCGGGGGTAAACTTGAAATCCATGATTTGAAACTTTGGAAAAAATGGCGGGTTGGGGAAGCTTGCATTTTACCGCCCGCTGCACTGGGAGTCAGTACGTCCGCGGAGGAATCCGCATCATGGAGAAATGAGGCCGTGGTGAACGCGCTTACGGGTACATCGCCCAACCAACGCGACGGGTCTCGGCTTTGAAAAAATGCCCGTCGGTACTGGTGACAAACAACGTCGTCATGTCCGGTCCGCCGAAGCAGCAGTTGGTCGGGCGGTTGCAGGCGACCGGATGGGTTTCGAGCACGCGGCCCGTCGGCGAGAACACATAAATCATCGGGCCCGCGCCGGCGACTTCCCAGCCTGCGGTGGCGACGATATTGCCATCCATGTCTAAGCACATCCCGTCGATGCCGCGATGCACGCCGCGATGATCCTCGCCCCAGGTGAACAGCGTTTTGTACGGACCGAGGCTGCCGTCATCATGGATCGGATAGGCGCGCAGTTCGCGCGCGATGCCGCGGGTGAAGCTGCTTTCCGCGACATACAGCGTGCTCTGGTCCTGCGACACCAGGATGCCGTTGGGCTGTGTGGTGTCGGACAAGACCTGGGTGATCGAATAGCTGCCATCCTTCTGCGGATCGAGCCGGTACACCAGGCGCTGGTCGAGTTCCTGCTTTTCGGTCTTGTCGACATTGCCGTCATTCCAGGGATTGGTGAACCAGATGCGGCCCTTGCGATCAATGGCGAGGTCGTTCGGCGTATTGAGCCGCTTGCCTTCGAATTGGTCGGCGATCACCACGTTTTTGCCGTCGGGATCAAAACGCATCACGCTGCGTCCGCCCTGGCAGCAGCCGAACAGCCGGCCCTCAGCGTCGAAAGCGAGGCCGTTGACGCGATCGAGACCGGTGCGCCAGGGCGAGATGGCATTCGTTTTCAGGTCGTAACGGAAAATCGTGTTGGCGTGGATGTGGGTGAAATACAGGTATTCGCCGTCCCACACCGGGCCTTCGGTGATCGGAATGCCCGCGGGCTTTTTCAGCAGCTCGAATTTCCATGCCATATGCGGCCTCTCTACTCGACAGGCTTGAAACGCGGTCAACAAAATGGCTTGCTGTTGCCCCTCACCCTAACCCTCTCCCCATCAGGAGATGGGGAGAGGGGATATTGATCACTCAGGCTGTCAGCAGCGTGCGCAGCTTGGTGATGTTGCCGACTTTTTCCAGGCTCCACACCGTGTCGCAGAGCTTGCGTGCGCGCGACTTGCCGAGGATCGGCGCCATCAGGTGGTAACACTTCTCGTCGACCTGGGCGCGGGTCATCGGGTTCTGCGCCGTGCCCAGCACCGCCTTGACGTGTTTGCGCAGCATGCGGCCGTCTTTGAGCTTGAGTTCGAGGATGCCCTGGCGCGACGGCATCGCCGCGGTCAGTGCGTCGTCGCCGTACAGCGTGATGCGTTTGCGCAGGTCGAGCACTTTCTTGTCGCTCATGCGCTTCTCGTCATGCGAGGACTTGAAGGTGACCATGCCGTCGATCAGCATCACCGCACACATATGCTGCATGCAGATGTCGGGCATGTTGCGGTTGTCGGTGGTGTTCGCCGCCTGGTGCGCGACACGGATCACCAGCTTCTCGACGTTGGCGGCCTTGACGCCGTATTCACGGATCAGTTCGAGCAGGCCGTCCAGCGGCGCCTGGATCGGCGAGCCGACCGACCAGCGCTTGATGTTGGTGTTCATCACCTCGTAGGTCTTGCCGAGATCCTTGATCAGACGCTCGGGCTGCGGTTTTTTGCCGATGCGGCGGGTTTCGTCGTAGGCGACAAAGAAATTGCGTTCGCCGGAGAATACGTCTTCCACCGCGGTGAAGCCGCAGGACACCATCGATGCCGCGGCGGTGCCGTTGCGCGCCGGCATGCCGCCGAAGTCGAAGGCTTTTTCGATGTGTTCCTCGTCACGCATCCAGCAGGAAATGCCCGAACATTGCTGCGCGGTGTACGACAGCGCATGGCGCATGCCGTTGTAGTCGAGGCCGGCGAGCAGGGAGGCCGCGGCTGCGGCGCCGAAGCTGGGGCCGAAGCTGTGGGTCGAGTGACCCGCCTGGCGAAAATCATAGGGATGCAGTGACAGGTTGAGGCGCGCGCAGAGGTCGTAGCCGAGGGCCACGGCGCGCAGCACTTGTGTGCCATTCGATTTCTCGCGTTCACCCATGGCCAGGGCGGCGGGGACAATCGCACAACCCGGATGCGACAGCGAAGGTGCGTGCGAATCGTCGGTCTCGTCGGCGTGGGCCAGCATGCCGTTGATGTGGGCGGCCTGTTCGGCGTTGGTGAGGATGTTCGAGCCGATGACGATGGCCTGCGGTTTGCCGCCGAGGGTTCTGGCATAGGCAATGGCTTTTTTGCCGGGGAGCAGGCGCGAACCGGACACCATCGCAGCGATGGTGTCGAGCAGATGATGTTTCGTTTTTTCCGCGACCGCTTTTGGCAGCGGCTGTTTGGCAGCGCCGGCCATATAGGTGGCCAGCGTTTTCATCAGCGGCGATACCGCCGTCTTGGAGTTGGATTTGGTTTTTTTGCTGCTCATGGCATCAAGCCTCCGCCGTTGATATGAATGGATTGTCCGGTGATGTAACGCGCGTCGGGTCCGCACAACACGCGCACCATCGCGGCGATTTCTTCAGGCGCGCCGCGCCGGCCCACCGGCGGCAGCGACACACGATAGTCGGGACGTGCCGGCGCACCGGGCAGGCCGCGCACGGTTTCCACGGTGCCGGGCACCACGCAGTTGACCGTGATGTTGCTGGCGGCGAGGTCCAGCGCCACCGCCTTGGTCATTGCCGCAAGGCCGCCTTTGGCCGCCACCACATGCGAGCGGTGGATGGCGCCCTTGTGGCCGGTGAGTCCGCCGATGTTGACCACGGCGCCGCCGCCGGCTTTCACCAGATGCGGCAGCGCAGCCTGTGTGGTGAGGAACGCGCCGTCGAGCACGATGGAGGTCACGCGTTTCCATTCTTCAAAAGTGATTTTGTCGAACGGGGTCTCGGCGCGGATCGCCGCGTTGTTGACCACCATGTCGATGCGGCCGAACTGTTTCACGGTTTCGGCCACCAGTTGCGCAACCTGTTTCGGATCGGTGACGTCGGCGATGTACAGCGCCGCCTTGCCGCCGGCTTTTTTGATCATTGCCACGGTTTCCTCGCCGGCCTCGCGCGAGGTGTTGGCATTGACCATGACGGTGGCGCCGCCCGCGGCCAGCGACAATGAAATGCAGCGTCCGATATTGCGCGCGCCGCCGGTGACCAGCGCGACCTTGCCGGCGAGTTCATCGCCGGGCCGCATGCCTGCCGAGTGAGTCATAATATATCCTTTAAAAACAACTAGTTATTGGATAGTCCGGATTCGCGCACCAGCTTGCCCCATTTCGCCACCTGGCCATTCAGATAGGTGGTGAATTCCTGCGGCGTGGTCCAGGTCAGTTCCGCGCCCTGTGCCGCGGCGCGCTCTTTCATGTCGGCAAGCGAGATCACGCGCTGCATCTCGCGACCGAGACGTTCGACGATCGCGTTTGAGCTGCCGCGCGGCAGCATCACGCCGTTCCAGGCGCTGACATCAAAACCGGGCAGGCCGGATTCGGCAACGGTCGGAATGTCGGGCAGCGCGGCCGAGCGTTTGAGCGAACCGACGGCGATGGCGCGGGCCCGGCCGCCCTTGACAAAGGGCAATGCCGCCGGCACCGAGGCGAAGGTGAACTGGGTTTCTCCGGCGACGATGGAAGTCAGTTGTCCGCCGGTGCCTTTGTACGGCACGTGCACGATGTCGATTTTGGCCATCGACTTCAGCAGTTCACCCGAAAGATGCGCCGTGGCGCCCGTGGTGCCCGCGGCGTAATTGACCTTGCCCGGCCGCGCCTTGGCGTAGGCGATCAGCTCCTGCACGTTTTTGATCGGCAGGCTGTTGTTGACCAGCAGCACGCCGGGAAACAGCGCGAACAGGCTGACGCGTTCGAAACTCTTAATGCTGTCGTAGGGCAGTTTTTTGTGCAGGCTGGGCATCACCGAAAAACTGGTGTGTGTATAAAGAACGGTGTGGCCGTCGGGCACGGATTGCGAGACGATCTCCGCAGAAATCAGGCCGCCGCCGCCGGGGCGGTTGTCGATCACCACCTGCTGGCCGAGACCCTCGCCCATCGCCTGCGCGAGCAGGCGCGACATGATGTCGGTGGTGCCGCCGGGCGCGGAGATGACCACCATGCGGATAGGCCGATCCGGGTAGGCCGCCGCGACCGGCAGCGCAACACTCGCCGCCAGTGCGCAGGCCAAAATGCGCACGCAATGCAGTGACTTGATCATCGGTAGTGACTCCTCGGATGGGGGCCGGCGCGGGTTGAGCCCGGGCTCTGGCTGATGCGGAACGACGGATGCGGGTCGGGCGATTCTAGCAGCCCTTTTATGCGCCCGTGGCGGTATGTCCGTACTGTAAAATATCCCTTTAAAGCGGCTCAAGAAGCAAAGGGGTGGCGCGTGAAAAAACCGCTGGTCGGCATCGTCATGGGCAGTCAGAGCGACTGGGACGTGATGCAGCATGCCGTCAATATGCTGGAACAATTCGGCGTGCCCTGCGAAGCCCGCGTGGTTTCCGCGCACCGCACGCCCGATGCCCTGTACGCCTATGCTGAACAGGCTGAATCCCGCGGCCTGCACTGCATCATCGCCGGCGCCGGCGGCTCGGCGCATCTGCCGGGCATGCTCGCCGCCAAGACCATCGTGCCCGTGCTCGGCGTGCCGGTCACCACGCGCAGCCTGCAGGGGCTCGACTCATTGTTGTCCATCGTGCAAATGCCCAAGGGTGTGCCGGTCGGCACCTTCGCCATCGGTGAAGCGGGTGCGGCCAACGCCGGACTGTTCGCGGTGGCGATGCTGGCGCGGAGTGACGCGAAGTTCGCCAAAAAACTCGCCGCCTTCCGCAAGCAGCAGACGGCGAAGGTCCGCGCGATGAAGCTGCCGGTGAAAAAATGAAAGGCTTAAAACTTTTTTACCACAGAGGGCACAGAGGACACAGAGAACAACCTGGGATAGTCGGGTCGCAGCTGAACCGGCAGGCGACGCCGTTTGGCGACGACAGTTGCTGCGCGAGAACTCTGTGAACTCTGTGCCCTCTGTGGCTGATCTGGTTTTTTCATCATGATTTTCCCCGACGCCATGCTCGGCATGCTGGGCGGCGGCCAGTTGGGCCGCATGTTCACGCTGGCTGCGCACAGCATGGGTTATCGCGTCACCGTACTCGATCCGGATCCCTTGAGCCCCGCCGGCGCCATCGCCGATGTTCATCTCAAAGCGGCCTACCAGGATCGCGAAGCATTGCAGCAGTTGGCCGACAGCTGCGCCGCCGTCACCACCGAATTTGAAAACGTACCCGCCGACAGCCTGCGCTGGCTGGCCAGCCATTGCGCGGTGCGGCCTGCAGGGGACGCCGTCGCCATCGCGCAGGACCGCATCCGCGAAAAAGCCTTTGTGCGTGCCTGCGGCATTGAAGTGGCACCCTATGCCGTCATTGAAAACATCTCCGATATCGACGGCGCCGATGCCAAACTCTTTCCCGGCATTTTGAAACGCGCGCGTTTCGGTTACGACGGCAAGGGCCAGGCGCGCGTCAGCAATGCTGCCGAGGCACGCAAGGCCTTCAAGGACATGGGCGCCGAATCCTGCGTGCTCGAACAGCGCGTCGCGCTGAAGTGCGAAATCTCCGCGGTGGTTGCGCGCGGCGCCGACGGCATCGGCCGTGGATTTCCGGTGGCCGAGAACCGGCACCGCAACGGCATCCTCGATGTCAGCATCGTGCCGGCGCGTGTCGCGCCCGAACTCGCGCAGCGCGCCACCGACTGGGCGCTGACCATCGCCGAAAAACTCGATTACTGCGGCGTGCTCGCGGTGGAATTTTTTGTCACCGGGTCCGGCGAGTTGCTGGTCAATGAAATGGCGCCGCGTCCGCATAACAGCGGCCATTACACGCTTGATGCCTGCGCCACCTCGCAGTTTGAACAGCAGGTGCGCACGTTATGCGGCCTGGCGCTGGGCGACACACGTCTGCTGGCGCCGGTGGTGATGGTGAACCTGCTGGGCGAAGCCTGGCAGCATGGCCAGCCGCAGTGGGAGCGTGTGTTCAATGTGCCGGAAGCCAAGCTGCATCTCTACGGCAAACATGAAGCCCGCGACGGCCGCAAAATGGGCCATTACACGATGCTCGGCGCCACCGCCGACGCGGCACTGCAAAAAGCATTGATCGTAAGAAGTGCGCTATACCCTGAATGGAAAGATTGAACTCATCTCAAAAATGCCTGCGCTTGACATGACTTCGTCGCACACTACGTTCCTCCTCGCCTTACCGTCGTGTAATGTCGCGTCGGAGCCTCGCGTGCTCCTCGTCCTGTCTGCGCTCGGCGTATTTTTGAAATGAGTTCCCCCTACTGATATGAGCGACACCCCGCTGTACCAATCGAGCCTCAAAAGCCTGCCCTTCCTGCATCGCGGCAAGGTGCGCGATCTGTATGCCGTCGGCGACGACAAACTGCTGGTGGTGCAAAGCGACCGGCTGTCGGCCTTCGACGTGATCCTCGACGATCCGATTCCCGGCAAGGGCCGTGTGCTGACGGAAGTGTCGACCTTCTGGTTCGACAAGCTCAAACACATCGTGCCCAACCACCTGACCGGCATCGATCCGGCTTCGGTGGTCGCGCCGGAAGAACGCGCGCAGATCGCCGGCCGCGCGATGGTGGTCAAGAAATACCAACCGTTGCTGGTCGAGGCCGTCGTGCGCGGCTACCTGATCGGTTCGGGCTGGAGCGATTACCAGAAAACCGGCGCGATCTGCGGCATCAAGCTGCCGGCCGGATTGAAACAGGCGCAGAAACTGCCGGCACCGATTTTCACGCCGGCCTCCAAAGCGCCCGCCGGCCACCATGACGAGAACATCACTTACGAAGACGTCGTCGCCACCGTCGGCCCCGCCCATGCCGCGAAAGTGCGCGAGTTGTCGATCAGGCTCTACACCGAAGCCGCGGCCTTTGCCGTGACGCGCGGCATCATCATCGCCGACACCAAGTTTGAATTCGGCAGCGATGCCGCCGGCAACATCGTGCTGATCGACGAAGCGCTGACGCCGGACTCCTCGCGCTTCTGGCCCGCCGCCGAATACCGCACCGGCATCAGCCCGCCTAGTTTTGACAAACAGTTCGTGCGCGACTGGCTGCTTACACAGCCCTGGGACAAAAAAGCCCCGGCGCCGCGGCTGCCCGCCGATGTCCTGACAAAAACCGCCGCGAAGTACCGCGAAGCGCAGCGTATGCTGCTGGGGAATTAACCTTAAAACGGCAATTCGGCCACAGAGCTCACAGAGAACACCGAGAGATTCAAGGGTTTGAATCCTCACCCGATCCTCACCAGATTGATGGGATGTGGAAATGCCCCAAGTTCTTGTTTTTTCTCTGTGAACTCTGTGAACTCTGTGAACTCTGTGAACTCTGTGTTCTCTGTGGCTAAAGCTTTTTCCAGGATTAAAGAAAACATGAGCATGAGACCCGACGCCGGCAAACTGTTCAACGAACCGGACAGCAAACCGTCCGCTGACGGCGTGACCACCGGCATCCTGCCCGACCGCGACATCGCCAGGCTGATCGACGGCGGCCGCATCAGCGCCGAAGGCGGCGTTGATCAGTCGCAGATCCAGCCGGCAAGCCTTGATCTGCGTCTCGGCGCAACGGCCTGGCGCGTGCGCGCGAGTTTCCTGCCGGGCAAGGCCTCGACGGTGCAGGCGAAAATCGACCGCCTCAAAATGCACCAGATAGACTTGACTAAACCCGTCGTGCTCGAGAAAGGGTGTGTTTATATTGCCGAGCTGATGGAAGAACTGAAACTGCCCGCCGACATCGCCGGTTACGCCAATCCGAAAAGTTCCACCGGGCGGCTGGATATATTCACGCGGCTGATCACCGACTGCGGCGCCGAATTCGAAGGCGTGGCTGCCGGTTACAAGGGCAAGCTCTACGTGGAAATCATGCCGCACACCTTCAGCGTGCTGGCGCAGCAGGGCACGCGGCTCAATCAGATCCGTTTTGTCCGCGGCAATCCGCCGCCCTCCGACACCAAACTCACCGAACTCGACCAGGCGCTGAAGCTGGTCTATTCCGACAGCGACGGCCCGCTGCCGGCGATCATCAAAAACGGCCTGTGGATTTCGGTCGACCTCGAAGGCGAGGGCAGCCACGGCATCATCGGTTACCGCGCCAAACACCACGCGCCCTTGATCGATTTATCAAAACTCAATCATTACGATCCGCTGGATTTCTGGGAGCCGATTGCGCGCAACGCCGACCGCAGCCTGGTGCTGAACCCCGACGATTTTTATATTCTGGTGTCGCGTGAACGCGTGCGCATTCCCAACAGCCATGCCGCATCGATGGTGCCCTATGACCCGTCGGTCGGCGAATTCCGCATCCACTACGCCGGCTTTTTTGATCCCGGCTTCGGTTACGGCGCCAACAACTTGAAGGGCGCGCGCGCCGTGCTCGAAGTGCGCTCGCATGACGTGCCTTTCATGATCGAACACGGCCAGGACGTCGGCCGCCTGATCTACGAACGCCTGCTCGGCGAACCGGAAAAAATCTACGGCGTGAACATCGGCTCGAACTATCAGTCGCAGGGGTTGAAGTTGAGTAAACAGTTCAAGCCGTTGGCGATGCTTTAAAAAAAGCGAAAAGCTTTAGCCACAGAGGGCACAGAGAACACAGAGGAGAGCAAAACCCGGTGTTCTTAAGGGTTTGCGCCACGTGTTGACGGTCTTTGTCCTCCTGGTTTTCTCTGTGCTCTCTGTGGCTGCTTTTGAATTTTCTGTAAGTATTTGTTTTTATTGATATTTTTATTCCTCCGCGGCAGACTTGCAGCATGACCGTTTCCAAAGCCGACATCACCCACGCCGCAGCCGTCCTCAAAGCCGGCGAACTCGTCGCATTCCCCACCGAAACCGTCTACGGCCTCGGCGCCGATGCCTCGAATGCCGATGCCGTGCAGAAGATCTACGCCGCCAAAGGCCGGCCCTCCAACCATCCGCTGATCGTGCATGTCGCCGACGCCGTGCAGCTCGCCAACTGGGCGCGCGACATTCCGCCGTTCGCGCATGTACTCGCAAAAAAATTCTGGCCCGGCCCGCTGACCCTCGTACTCAAACGCAATCCGCGCGTGCCCGATGCCGTCACCGGCGGCCAGGACACCGTTGCGATCCGCGTGCCTTCGCATCCTGTCGCGCAGGCATTGCTGCGCGAATTCGGCGGTGGTGTTGCAGCACCCTCGGCGAATCGTTTTGGCCGTGTGTCGGCAACCACGGCGGCGCATGTGCGCGAGGAATTCGGTGACAGCGTCGCCTGCGTACTCGATGGCGGTGCGGCCGATGTCGGCATCGAATCCACCATCGTCGACTGCTCGCGCGCGACACCAAGCCTGCTGCGCCCGGGCTGGATCACGCCGCAACAACTCGAAGCCACACTCGGCGCCCCGCTCGCCGCACCCGATGCCGACGCGCCGCGCGTATCCGGCACATTGGAAAAACATTACTCGCCGCAAACGCCGGTGATGCTGATGGAAGGCGACCTGATCATCGAACTCGCACACAGCCTGACGCGCCAGGGCAAACGGGTTGCGGTGCTGGCGCGGACGACGCTGCGGCCGTTGATTGATGATTTAGTGTGGCTGGCGGCGCCGGCGGATGCGG
This sequence comes from Burkholderiales bacterium, assembly GCA_019749945.1. Taxonomy (GTDB): domain Bacteria; phylum Pseudomonadota; class Gammaproteobacteria; order Burkholderiales; family SG8-41. Next base: position 31,578 of record JAIEPF010000014.1, on the reverse strand, counting down.
CGGGTTATGCGCATGATCTTTATGCCAATTTGCGCGAACTCGATCATGCCGGTTGTGATGCGATTCTGGTCGAGCAGCCGCCGGAACAAGCGGAGTGGTATGCGATTCGGGATCGGTTGATGAGGGCGGGGTCGGGGGGGCATCGCTGGATTGAGGCCGGCGAGTAACGTCAGAAGATAAATTTGCTTTCCCTCTAAATTTATCGACCTTAAAAATTTAATGTTTAAAAACAAATACTTATGTATATTTTTATCTGCAAAATTGGATTGGGTGAAAGCATTCGAGGTTACGACTGCGAAGAGCTCGATGTCCCATTCAGGTCGATTTTTCGTTGCATTAGCTAGAGTCGACGAATATACTCTGAGCGTACATTGTGCTCGAAAAATACTCATGTACATCAAAGAGTTGCGATGTTTTTTTGAGTATTGTGATTTGTCGTTCGAACCAACGACAACACTATAGAGAGGAGCCACTATGCTTGCTGCGGCGCCGGACGATAAACAGTCCGTAGATTTGGTTCGCACCCTGTTGGAATTAATTCAGCAACATAACCAAAGCATTCCGCAGTCGTTGCAGAAACATCTTATCGCCGTAATCGAGCAAGCTCGCCTATTAAGCGACAATCCTGAAAGCGTTCAGGGCGATATTTTTCCAGAGGCAATTAGACTTGCCTTAACAATGAGAGTTAGAGCCGAGCTGGCATCTGATCTCAACAAGATTTCATCATTCGATAGCATAGAACCGAATCTCGCGACGAGAATTCTGAACGAGATAAATCACGGTTCTTCCGCACGGTCTGCTGCTTAAGACAAATCTTAGGTTACTTCAGAGTCAGCTCGCGACGCTGGCTGAGACCCCATATTTTCAGCCATCACAGAATCGCTATCTGGCGCAATTGCGTGAAGTTGCAGGGAATCTCCTAAGGAACCTCGCGAGCATTCCACCGAACGTTTCAGAGATAATTACCAACGAGATTTGGTCAGCCACTCAGTACCTAGCTGGGAGCACAACCAAGCGCATTCCATATGAGGTCGTGTATGGCCTACAGCTAGCGTTAGAAAAATACAAAAAGAATCCAGTAACAATAACGACCGCAATTATCCAAGAGAGGCAGTTTCGCTTTAGAGGTGTCAGGGCTAATTTCTACATATATTGCGAGTATTTATTGAACGTTAAATTTGAATCTGAGCTTATTCAAATTGCGTTGCCCGAAATTTATCGGCACAGACCCCTTTATAACGTCGCTCTGTATCACGAACTCGGTCATTTTATTGACCGACATCAGAATCTTACAGAGTACACGCTGCTTCTCGCCCCGGCTTCTAGTAATCATTTGTTGCCTGGGGTTTCGGCAAAGCCTGCCGATATGAGCGATGACCAATATGAGCAGTACCAATGCAATCATCGCATGGAATTCTTCGCGGATTTGTTTGCCGCCGCGTACACGGGACGTGCAATAAAAACGTTTTTAGAGCAATTTGCACCAAACCGGTCGGCATCTGATTCGCATCCAGCTACTGGGGTGCGATTGCAGCAAATCGAAGCTCTACTTGCTGGCAATACAACAACAATAATAGAGGTGTTTCAAAAAGCCCTCACGTCGCTTCGTTTGCCAGAGTTAGCAGTTCGATACAAGCGCCCCAATGTTAATGCGGCATTTAACAATGTAAGGCCATATGCCATAGCTAACGATGCTGAGGTGCATGGAATTTTGGAAGCCGGCACGGAATACTTGCAGGTGGCTGAGACTCGAAGGTCAGATCCGTGGAAAAATTGTAAAGATGAAGATGTAGAAAAAGTCATTAATGACTTAATCGAAAAATCGATTCGCAATCGAATGGTTGCCGTGAGGTGGGAAAATGGAATTGCTTGATTACGAAGCAATTCAAAGATCATTAGCGTCCACTGACGATGATTCTCTTTTTATTGATCCATTGCTCGACGCAAGCCAAGTCGGCGCGGTGACTATAGATTTCCGCCTTGGCTACGATTTTCTTGTATCAATCTTGACGAGAAAGCCAGCGATAGAGCTATCACCAAGGCTCAATGAACAAAAACGGTCGATCACTTCTTATTTTCAAGAAACACGGCGGGAAGTAGGGGAGAGATTTGTTTTGTATCCCAATCAGGTTGTAATTTCAACAACCCTAGAGTATCTAAGTTTGCCCTCAAATATGTATGCAGACATACTTTCGCGGAGCAGCTTTACTCGTCTTGGTATACATATAAATACAATGATTCAGCCAGGATTCAGGGGCTGCGTACCACTAGAATTGTTCAATCATGGAAACACGCCTGTAGAACTCGTGGTTGGATGCCGTTTATGCCAAGCCCGTTTTTTCAAGGCAGACACATCGGTTCGCTATCTTTCCAAAGGCGGAGCAAGGAAGTATCACGGCGATGTGCGCCCAACGGTGTCGCGGGCCGACTTGGATGATGATCTTGCAAGATTGATCAAGAGCGTCGGGTCAAATATCTAGCGTAAGTTTTATTTCTTTTCCTGTTTCATCGACGAGAGTCGCAGATATGTTGCCTTCACTACCTCATCTAGCGCCTGCTGTCCTTCCGGAGTGAGGTTAGGGTCGGAGTGAATAAAGCTAGACAGCATCGCAAGAGGTTCAGTCCGTTCTGGACGTGAAGATCCCCGCACGAAATCTGCTGGATTGAGTCCCGACCAAGCAGCAAGTGATGCCAAACTCGTAGCGTCCGGTAGCTTTCCTTGAGTCATTCGGCTCAGTGTTGATGCGCCAACGCCCGTCTCAGTGGCAACCTGTTTCCAGGTCAAGTTGCGAGCAAGCATCGTGCTTTCTAAAGCCTTGTAAAAGGCAAACCCGTCAAAATTTCTTTTATTTTCAGTCACTTACATTTGTCCCTAATAAATTGCTAATTAGAAATTGACATCTATAGTTGCAATAATTAGAATCTCGCCATGAATTGCTTTTTAGCAATTCTAACCCTTAATAGCAATTAAAGGAATGATTATGAATGAATTAGACGTAGTTGCGAACCGCGAGTCCGACAAAGAAAAGCATGTGGCAATCCACATCACAGTGAATTTCAAGACGGTAACCGTAACAAAAAAGCGTGCGACGGGGCTTGAAATAAAACAAGCAGCTATCAATCAAGGCGTCAACATTAAGCTTGATTTCGTGCTGTTCGAGGACAAGGGAAATGGGCACCGCAAGGTTATCGGAGATGCCGATGTTGTTCATCTCCATGAGGGTAGTAAGTTTGAAGCGATCCCTCACGATGACAACTCATAGCAAATGGTTGCATTTTCAGAAAATGTAGTTAGGGCGATAGAGGAACTTCGCGCCACATTTCCATTGGCCGCATTAATATCCGAGGCCGATGGGAATGGTGGCGCCCGAGTTCTGGTCGAGCCGATCCAACTCTCTGATATCTATGTACAGAGAGAAACATGGATTGGTGGGCATATTCCAGTTCAAATTCCCTACGCCGACGTTTATCCGCTCTTTGTCCGCGGTGATCTTTCTCGCGTCAAAGGCGGTACTCTGGGTGACGCAATGGCGGTTGGACATGCCTTTATGAATCGAGCAGCAGTCCAAGTATCGCGTCGCTCGAATGCTCGAAACTCCGAAATTGAGACGCCAGCGCTCAAGTTTCTAAAAGTTATTGAATGGATAAAGTCGCGATGAAAAATGCCACTGTGTGCTCCATACATATATCCCAGCGTATATTTCAAAAGCTTTATGCGCATCTGTTTCATGGGGGGCAGGATGAGCACGGTGCAGTTATTGCGGCTGGAGTGCATGAAGCGAACGGCGAATTAAGGCTATTAGTGCGAGAAGTATTTCTGGCAAAAGACGGTATCGATTATGTGCCAGGTAAGTACGGTTACAGGATGCTCCGGGCGGAATTTATTTATGACAAGATTCAATACTGCCGAGAAAAAAAACTTTGTTATATAGCCGTGCATAATCATGGCGGCACCGATTCTGTAGATTTCAGTGCGGATGATCTTACCTCTCACGAACGTGGGTATCCCGCGCTACTTGACGTAATGCAGGGGTCGCCAGTTGGTGCGTTAGTTCTTGCTGCTAATGCCGCCGCCGCCGATGTTTGGGTGCCAGGCGGGCAGCGATTGGAGTTGAAAGAGCTTCGCGTAATTGGCCCGGTGGTAAGAAGAATTTTTTCTCGTAAAAAAGATGTTCGGTACGCCTCAACCACTACCTACGATAGACAGCTATTGATGTTTGGTAATGCTGGTCAAAAAATTCTTTCTGAATCAAAAGTTGGAGTCATTGGGGCTGGCGGTGTGGGTTCTTTGTTAGTTGAGTACTTATCACGTCTCGGAGTCGGCCACATTCTTGTTGCAGACGATGATCGGATCGAGTTATCTAATTTGTCACGCATAGTCGGTTCGACTTATTGGGATGCCCGTTTTCCATTCACGTATAAACGAATGCCTGGCTGGATTCGAAAGGCGGGCCTACGTTTTTCCGCAAAAAAGGCAGCTATCGCTCAACGGGTTGCAAAGCAAGCAAATCCCAATGTAGCTATTGAAGCCATTTTTGGAAACTTCGCATATAAGGAAATTGCCCTCCGGTTTTTGGACTGCGATTTTCTTTTTCTGGCTGCTGATTCAATGCAGGCTCGTCTTGTTTTCAATGCCATAGTGCATCAATATCTAATTCCTGGCATTCAAATTGGATCAAAAATCCTGGTCGAGGAGCGCTCGGGTCTTCTGGAAGATGCTTACTCGGTCTACCGATGGATCATTCCAGGTGAGAGTTGTCTCTGGTGTAATGGGCTAATTTCGAGAAACGGACTTGCGGTGGAAGCGAAAACGGAAAGAGAGCGCCGGGCACAAGATTATGGAACCCAAGCGCCGAGTCCAAGCGTGATTACGCTAAATGCAGTTGGAGCATCGCACGCCGTTAACGATTTCCTAATGAGTTTTCTGGGTGTCGCGAACGAAAATGTAACGACAGATTTTCGTCGATTCAAGCACGTGTCGCGAGAAGCACTTATTGAGCAGCCGCGAAAGGATGATGATTGCAATGAGTGCGGCAGGGGTGAGAACTCGAGGTTTGCAATGGCTGGGATTCGTGAATTGCCAACTGCTGCGTAAGTCCGTTTGTAGTACGTATAAGCATTAGACATGTGGCGCTGTGATTCCAGAATTACCCGATAAAGTCGGTAGCAGAGGGGTCGGGTCAGCAATTTTTTGGGGTCGCTACCGTGACTTCCCGAAAAGAAACTGAAAACTCTCCCCCAGTTCCCGCTGCCAGATGGCCCGATCCGCTGTGATCGTCAGAAACCAGCTCTCCGGATTGCCGACCGGGCCGCTTAAGGGTTTCGGGGTCAGCACCGCGACCGCACCGCCGTGCTCCGGATCGCGCACCGATTCATACACCATGGCTTCGATGTCCTGTTCCCGCGCCTTGCGCGCCAGCGCCTGGGTTTCCGCATAACTGTCGGGATTCGTCCAGGCTTTGCGCTGGCGGGATAGGGGCGGTTTCCGCAGGTCGATGGCCGCGGCAGTTTTCACATTCGCGGCAAACAGGCTCATCGGTTTGGCTTCGAGCAGCGTCAAGCCTTCACTGTCCTGCACAAAACGCCAGCGCCAGTAGCCGATTTCGGCGCAGGCGGTGCGCTGCTCAAAGGCGCCATAAAACACGCCCGGATCTTCGGGTGCGCGGAAGCGGCTGCCGGGCGGGCGCGGGGTATAACGGAAGGGCGTGAAAATCAGCCAGTGTTTGTCGCGGGCCTCCGCCGGCACCGGCGGTTTGGCTTCCTCGAGGATTTTTTCGAGGATGTCCTGGTCCTCGAGCTTGTGGTCCACCAGGCGCATCGTGGCAACCTTGTGCTGCGCCTCCACCGCGCGCCAGATCCGGGAGCGCAGGTTTTGCGGGCTAAATGCGCGCGCGGGCGGCATCGAGGTAATCGACGACGCGCACCAGACCCGCGGCAGAAGCGATCAAGGCGACGGGTTTTTCGCCGCCGAGCCCGCGGTTGCGGCTGTTGAGCCAGGCCCGGGCCTCCTCAAAACTGTTGACGGTGATCGAATCCAGCGCGCGGTAGAGGCGCACGAACAATGCCGCCAGTTCCCATTCCTTGCGCTTTTGGTCGAGCAGGTAGCTGCCCTGGCGCATGCGGCTGACCTGCGCCGTGCTGACACCCAGCAGTCTGGCGAGGACGGCCTGCTGGATTTCCAGCAGATCGGCCGCTTTCAGCGTGGCGCCGGTCAGTACGCGCCGGCGATCGGCGTCGGCAATGGGTTCAGCGGCAGGGGCGGTGGTCATGAAGCCTCCGGTCCGGAATTTCTATTGAAATTAGTGTATTACTAAATTCATATTGAAATCAAGCGGCCGGTGTCGCAATGGAACGGGCGAATAGGTAATAACCTATTGTTTTTAAACATATTTATTGAGTTGTGCGCGGCCGCTGCGCGGAACACAACACCAATGTTCAGCGTTCAAACGTCAGGTTCGCCGCCTTCACCACCTTGCGCCACTTCTCGATGTCCTTGCGGATGTAATCGGTGAATTCCTCGATCGACATCGTCAGCGGATCGGCGCCGACGGACAGCAGGCGTTCGCGCACCGCCGGGGTGTTCACCGTCCTGATGATCGCGTCGTGCAGCTTGAGCGCGATGTCGCGCGGCACTTTCGCCTGGGTGAGCAGCCCGTAGTAGTTGAGCATGTCGACATCGGCGAAACCCGCTTCCTTCGCCGACGGAATGTCGGGGAAGTGCGGCGAACGCTGCTGCGCCGCCACCGCGATGGCGCGCACGCGACCGGATTTTACGTACGGTGAAATCACCGGCAGGTCGACGAACATGCCCTGGATCTGGCCGGCGACGACGTCGCTGACCGCGGGCGCCGCGCCCTTGTAGGCGACGTGGGTGATCTTGATCCCGGCCTCGGCCATCAGCATTTCCAGTCCGAGATGCAGCGTGCCGCCGGTGCCCGCCGAGCCGAAGGCAATCTGGTTCGGCCGTGTTTTGGCGAAGGTGACGAATTCCTTCAGGGTTTTGACCGGCATCGACGGGTGCAGCACGATCAGGCTGCCGGTGGTCATCACCGGGGACAGCGGCAGCATGTCGCGCAGCGTGTCGTACGGCGGTTTGGCGTAGGTCACCATGTTGATCGAGGTGACGCTGGCGGTGGTCATCAGCAGCGTGTGGCCGTCGGCTGCGGCGCGGATCATCGCTTCGGCGCCGATGGTGCCGTTGGCCCCGGCGCGGTTGTCGACCACGATGGCCTGGCCGAGCAGTTCGGTCAGTCGCGGCGCGATATTGCGCGTGGTGATGTCGGCGGGGCCGCCGGCGGCGAAGGGCACGACGATGCGGATCGGCCGGCTGGGAAAATTCTGCGCCTGCGCGCAGAGAGGAGTAAGAAGCGCGGTCAGCAGCGTGGCGGTGAGCATCACTATGGATTTCATCCAACCTCCCGGGGCGGCTTCGGTATTTTTGATTTGTTTGCCGCTGATTATAGCCAGGCGGGGTGGTGTCATGGCAGGCGCTGAAAACGCGGGCCGGCGGTCGTTTTAACGCAGCAAAATCTCGAGTCCGACACGGGCCAGCGCTTCGTCCAGATGTCCGCCGTCATAACCGCCGACACCGATGCCGCCGAGCAGCACGCCGTCCTTTTTGAGCACCAGCCCGCCCTGGAGAGCCGTCAATTGCAGATCCCCCATTTCGCTGATGCTGCGGCCCTGTTCCTTCAGTTTTTTGCCGTTCGCTCCGGTATCCGTGGCCATCACTGCCGCGGTGTATGCCTTGCGGATGGCGTGGCGGCGGCTGAACAGGCGCAGCGCGCCGGTCTGGGCATAGGCGAGCAGGTTACCGGTGCCGTCGACGATGGCGATCGCGACCACGTCGTCCGGGGTTTGCAGCGCCTTGTCGGTCATCGCGTTCATGGCGGCCTGCACCTTGACGAAGGGCAGGGGTGATTTGTCGGGCATCCGGGCTTCTCCTCAGGATCAATAAAATCGGGCTGCTGCTGTTTATACCAGCACATCAGGCCTTTCAGCCATGGTACTTTGCCGTGTCGCGGCAGGCAGGCATATCATCGCTGGGCCCGGGGCATTCCCAAAGAGGCCATCTATGAACAGCAGTTCCTGGTATGCCGGTTTTGCCAAGTCGGCGGCGCGTTTTTGCGGAAAACCGCGGGTATTCACGCTGGCGGTCGCCGTCATTGCCGTATGGCTGGTCACCGGCCCGCTGTTCGGCTTCAGCGATACCTGGCAGCTGGTGATCAATACCGGAACCACGATCATCACCTTCCTGATGGTGTTCCTGATCCAGAATACGCAGAACCGCGACACGGAAGCGATCCAGGTCAAGCTCGATGAGCTGATCCGCGCCACCCAGGGCGCGCATAACGCGCTGCTCGACCTGGAGGAACTGGAGGAAGAGAAACTCGATGCTTTTCGCGCCAGGTACCAGGCGCTGGCCAGCGCCGCCAGAAAAAAACTGGATCAGGGCGTGGACGACACCGGAACGCCGGAGGCGTGACCTGCAAACGTACTGACCGCCGCGCCACGACCGTTCAATGAGCAAACTTCGACTGCTGCTGTGGATCCTGATCGCCTGGCCGCTGCCGGCGCTGATCGCCGGCGCGCTGGGCTGGGAAGGGGTCTGGGGCAGCGGCAGTGCGCTGAAGGATTATCTGATTCCGATCCCGGTGGCGGGCGGCGCCTTGCATGTGCCGTCGTTTGTGGTGACCGGCATCATCGTGTTGCTGATGCCTGGTCTGGGCGCTGTCGGCGCAGCGCGGTTGCGTGCATTGCTGGTCGGCCTGGCGCTGGCCGGTGTGTTGTGGCTGCTCAACCTGCACGACCTGTGGCTGGCGCAGCAGACCGGCGTGAAGTTCTCCGCCAGCCTGTGGCAGCAAAATCCCCTCGGCCTGTTCCTCGCCTGCGATGCCGTCATGGCGCTGGTCTTCACGGCAGGCGCCGCGCCGCGGCCATGGCTGCGCCTGGATGTCCTGACACTGATCCTGCTGCTGTTGTCGACTGCACTGCCCCTGGGCATGGCCAAGCCCCGCGCCTCGGCCGATCCGCCGTTCAGGGCCGGCATGAGCCAGCGCGGCGAAATGCGCGGCGATGAAATCCTGATGGTGTTTACTCGACTGGACACCCGCGCCGCGGATTTTCGCAGACTGGCCGAAGCCTGGACGGAAGACCTGGCAGCCATGGCGCATCCGCGCTTTCATATCGACGCGGAAGACATGGCGGTGATGTTTACGCGCAACCGGGAGGCGGCGCAGCGCCTGGATCGCGCGCAGGTGGAATTCACGTTGTGCCTTTATGAAGACGGCGCGGCGCCGCAGTGGCTGCAGGGTGCGGGCGACTGCTTCAGTGGACATGCGGGATTCAGCGAGCGGCTGGCCCGCGCCGCCGCCGCGCGCCCGCAGGACGAGCCCGCGGAACTGCGGCATTACCTGGCGGCGCGTGAGTTGTGTGCAAGGGAGAAATTCGCGGCGGTCGAATCCGGGCGCGGCCTGCAGCTGACCAGCGCCTTTGTCTGTGACGGCTTGCCGCGCCGGCGCGGGGAACTGCTGCAGAAATTCCCGGATGAATCCCGGCTGCAGGCGCCGGCACGATAACCGCGCAGGAAGGGCTCAGGCCGCCTCGCGCACAAAACTGAACAACCGCCCCCGCGACGCCGGCATGCCCACCGATGCTGCCATCGGCATCGGCAGTGCCGTGCGCACATAACCCTGCGCCAGCATCAGTGCGCTGAACGGACTGACATAACCGCGCCCCGGGTCGGCGATCAGCACCTGTGCCGCGGGATGGGCGTGATGCGCGATGAATCCGGCGAGCAGCACCGCGTGGTCGCGTTCATAAAGCAGGTCGCTGCCGATGATCAGATCAAAGCGGCCGAGCCGCAGATTGGGGCCCAGCCACGGCGCATTGAGGAACCGGATCGGCGGGAGTCCGTTCAGTTCGGCGTTCTGGCGCAGGAAGTCCTCCGCCAGCGGGTGGTGATCGCAGGCGGTGATGCGGGCGCCGCGGCGCGCCAGCACCAGGCTGGTGAGGCCGATGCCGCAGCCGAGTTCAAGGATGTTTTTGCCGTCGATCGGAAACCGGCTCATGGCTTCCGCCAGCGCAAGGCCCGCCGGCCACACCACGCCGAACAGCGGCCACGATGCCGGCGACACCCCGGCGCGTTCCGCGGCGCCGTCGGGATCGGAAAACTGTCGCTTGTTGAGCAGGGCGCGGATGCGGAAATCGCTGTCGCCGACATGGAGGGTGACGGTTTCGACTTCGTAACCTGGCATGGCATGCTCGCGGTGAAGTCTGGGCTGCCGGGATTGGCAGCGGGACGGCGGCAGCAAGCCGCGTGTATTCAGTCTACGCGCAAAGATGATTAACCGAGACCCTGATGTTCCGGGTGCCGCGCCGGGTCCGGAAGCATTACATTAGAGCGTTGTTATTCCATTTGACGGAACACCCATGCGTTTCCTGATCCGCACCGGCACTTTTGTACTGCAGCTGGCGACTTTCCTGGCGCTGCTCACCCTGCTGTCGCAGGCGGCGACTTATTTCACCGCCGAGCGTTATGTTGCAGGCAACACGCCGAGCCGGCTGTTCCCGGTGGTGGTCGTGCAGCCGGCGGCCGCGCCGGCCGCCGCGCCGGAGTATGAATTGCTGCGCTGGCCGCAGTTGACGCGCAAGGATCCGCCGCCGCCGCGACCCTGGAACCTGAAGCTGCCGGCGGCGGAGGGTGTATTTGCCGTCGCGGTGACCGGCGGTTTTGCGCCCCGGGTGCGTTTCAGCGCGACCGGGGCCACGGCCGGCCGGCAGCGGGTGGAGCTCAAGGTGACGGACGACGAGTATGTGATTTATGCCGCGTATGTCACGGACGGCGCAACGGCGCAGCCCGAGTACTTCCGCATCTGGGGTCCGACCTCGGCGCTGGTCGCAGTGTTCCCGGCTTTTGTGCTGACGGTGGCGCTGAGCCGTCTTGTCAGGCGCTGGCGGAGACGCGCAACATAGGGCGCGCAAGGGCCGATGGAAAACAGTAATGCGATTGAAGTCGATCGGCCCTGACAGCGGCTGCCGTCGTCACGCGCCGTCGCCGCAAGAAACCTCTTTGATATGCTGCAGACGCTCCATGGTCTGCACGCCATCCCGCAACTCTGCGAGGGGTTTCAGTTCGGCAAATATTCCGGACCAGTCCAGCCGGACGGATTGCCGGATTGCAATCGATTCAATGTCGACCCAGTCCTGGTCGCGACCGGCAAATGCCTTGAAAACGACAAGATCTTCCGCCGAGCATGTTTTCAGGCTGACGTTGCCGAACCGAAAAGACGTCGCGCGGTCAACGCAGCGTTCTTCAAACGGGATCGCGCCCAGGGCGATATCGATGGGGATGCCGGAAGCGCCGCGCAACAGCAAGACCCGGTTCTGCAGGGCGAATGCCTTCGCATCCGGAATGCGGGGTGTAAAGGCAGCAAGCAGCCTGTCCGCGCATGAGGCCTCTTGTCCGAAGGGGCAAAGCAGCGTGATGTCCACATCACGCGTGAAACGCGGTTCACCCCAGCGCTGCAGCGCGACGCCGCCAATAAAGCAGAAACGTTCGTTAGAGCGCTGGAGGAATTCCTGAATTTCCGCTGCTGTGGCCAGCAACGCATTCATGCCGGAGGACGCAGTCTCGCAAAAAGTCTTTGTTGCTCCACCAGCCCGGATGTGGTCCGGGGCGCGAGGTCGGCCGGCAACGGTCCGGAAAACAAATCCATGATTGCCCGACGAACATCGTCGTCGGTCATTGCCCTCAATTCGCGCCGGCGTACGGCATCCAGCGCCCGGCCTGCAGACACCCAGGTTTCAGCCCATCGTTTGAGGTTGGCGTCACTCACGCCGTCATTTTACCCCTCTATGCCTGGCCGCGCAGGCTGGCAAGCGGGTCATTCTGCCCGGCGCCGGCGTGCGGCCGCAGTCAGTTGAAACCCGCCGATATATGTTGCGCGGCCGTTGAGCAGCACCTCAACCCGGTGCCGGCCCGGGTGATGCCGGCGCGTGGTGAGGTCGGCCAGCGACAGGGTTTTTTCGAAATGCAGCGCGGCTTTCGGCGCGAGTTCGACGGTTTTGAGTTTGAACACCTTGGGTCCGGTTTTGCCGCTGGATTTCACGTAGTGCACGCGCAGGTCGGCGAGCACGCGCTGGGCGCGCGGCTTGGTGTTGACCAGGTCAAACGCAATCGTCACCTTGCCGCCGATGCGCGGCCGCGCCGGCGTGATTGCGGCTCTGCGCACCGCAACCTCGGCTTTGGCGCCGAATCCCGAAACCGCCAGCGCACCGGCATCGCCGCGCTTGATCGCCGAACGCAGCGCGTGGCGCACGATCCACGCGCGTTCCGGGCCGGCGTTTTCGAGCCAGCGCCTGGCGATGGCGCTGAGCAGCCCGGGATGATCTTTGCCGATGTCGTTGAGGTGGTTGGCCACCGAGCGCCGCACATACGGCTCGGGATCATCTTTCAGCAATTCCAGCAGTTCGATGGCCGGGCGCGGATCGCGCTGCAGGGCGCGCAGGCGCGGCGCCCACGGCAGGCGCGGGCGCGTGCCTTCGGAGACCAGGCGCCGCACATGCGGGCTGGGGTCGCGGGTCCATTGACGCAGTTGTGCCAGCGTTTGTTCGGGATATTTTTCGATGAAGGGCCGGATGCTGAATTCGGCGGTGAAGCGCTGGGTCAATGCATGCTGCGCGCGCATCGCGGCATCAAAATGTTCCAGCGCGTAAGCGGCGACGTACATCGTGTGCGGCATGAACAGGAAGGAGGCGAGCGATCCGCCGTTTTTTGCATACGGCGCATCGAGCGAAGCAAGCAGGATATCCAGCGCCGCGGGTACGTCCTGCGGCAGGTGGCTGCGCAGCGCGCGGGCGATATGGCGGCCGCGCGGCATCAGTTCCAGCGCTTCGTATCCGGCGAGCGCATCGCGCAGGAAAGCGCGTTTGGGAAATGCCGGATACACATGCGCAATCATGTCGGCGATGCGTGCCGGTATTTCCGGGCCGTACTGGTTCTTCAGCGGTTCCGCCACGGTCGTACTTAATTAAAAGCCGACAATCCTGTCTGCGCGCGCCCCAGCACCAGCGCGTGGATGTCGTGGGTGCCTTCCAGCGTGTTGACGGTTTCAAGATTGAGCATGTGCCGGATCACCGGAAATTCGTCGGAGATGCCGTTGCCGCCGAGCATGTCACGCGCCTGGCGCGCGATGTCGAGCGCCTTGCCGGTGGAATTGCGTTTCAGCAGCGACACCATTTCCGGCGTGGCCAGCCCCTGGTCGCGCAGCCGGCTGACATGCAGGCAGGCGAGCAGACCCAGCGCGATTTCGGATTGCATGTCGGCAAGTTTTTTCTGGATCAGCTGGTTTGCCGCCAGCGGCCGGCCGAACTGTTTGCGGTCCATGGTGTACTGGCGCGCGGTATGCCAGCAGGCCTCCGCCGCGCCCAGCGCGCCCCAGCAGATGACGAAACGTGCGTTGTTGAGGCAGCCGAAGGGACCTTTCAGCCCGGAGACATTGGGCAGCAGATTGGCTTCCGGCACAAAGACATTGTCCATGACGATTTCGCCGGTGGGCGAGGCGCGCACCGAGAATTTGCCTTCGATCTTGCGCGTGGCCAGACCCGCCATGCCGCGCTCGAGAATGAAGCCGCGGATCACGCCGCCGTCGTCCTTGGCCCAGACGATCATGATGTCGGCGATCGGGGCATGGGTGATCCACAGCTTGCTGCCGGAGAGCCGGTAACCGCCGTCGACCGTGCGGGCGCGGGTTTTCATGCTGCCGGGGTCTGAGCCGTGGTCGGGTTCGGTGAGGCCGAAGCAGCCGAGCAGTTCGCCGCTGACCATTTTCGGCAAATACTTTTGGCGTTGTTCTTCATTGCCGTAAGCGTAGATCGGCGTCATCGCCAGCCCGCTTTGCACGCCGCAGGCGGAACGGAAGGCGGTATCGACGCGTTCGAGTTCGCGCATGATCAGGCCATAAGCGACGTAACCGATGCCGGCGCAGCCGTAACCCTCGAGCGGTGCGCCGAGAAAACCGAGCTCGCCCATTTCACGCATCACCACGCGGTCGAAGGTTTCATTGCGGTTCCAGTCGCGGATGCGCGGCGCGAGTTTCTCCTGCGCGTACTGGCGCGCGGTATCGCGGATCATTTTTTCTTCGTCGCTGAGCTGTGCTTCGATCAGCAGCGGATCATCCCACTGGAAATGACCGCCGCTGAGGGTGACGGATTGGTGATCGATCATGGGCCGGTTTTTCCTCGTTTTATTTCAGGAACGGCACCGAGAGCAGGCGCAGCCCGACCGATAACCAGCGCGCGTCGTGTTTGCTGCCATACTGGTTGCCGTAAGTGGTGTCGACCTGGACGTGGTTGGGGACGATCCAGAACCGCACACCGAGCTGATACGAAGCGTTGGTGCGCGTTTCACCGAAAGTCTCTGCGATCAGGTAGACGCGCGGCGTGATCATGGTTTCCGAACCAAGGCCCCAGGTCGCACGCGCCCTGCCCTCGTCACGGACATGTTTTGCGCCGGTGTTGGTATGCAGCACCACGCGGTCATCGGCGAATGAAAAGCTGACCGGCACGTAGAAATAGGGGTCACCCAGTGCGCGGCCGTTTTGTGCCGCCGGATGTGCGGCATAACCGGCGGCAAAGGCGACACCGTAGCCGTTGGTTTCCAGCGGCTTGAGCAGCGTCTTGCCCTGGAAGATCAGGTCGGTGGTTTCACTGCCGGTGGCATCACTGATGCGCGCACCGCCGAGGGTCAGTTCGAGGTTGCCGGTGAAATTGCAGGCGGGCAGCGCCCAGTATTCACGGCTGCCGCGGTTGGTCCGGATCCAGGATTCGACCTGGCAGGCGTAGGAGTCGACCGTGCGGGCATCGTCGGTGATCATCGGCCGCGCGGCGTGGACGGCCGGCGGGCTCAGCAACAGCGCCGCCATGATCACGGAAACCGGGTGGGTGTGGCGCAGTTTCGTGAATGTCATCGCGGGTATTTCAGCGCGTGGCACGGTCGAGAAACAGCTTCACGTTGCGCACCAGCTCATTTTCCATATTGTTGAAATAATGATCCGCTCCGGCGACGCGAATCTGCGCCGAGCCGGGGATATTGCGGATCACGGCGGCGCGTTTGGCGGCAAGTTCGAGCACTTCGGGGAAATCATTGGCGCCGTAGAGGTCGAGCACCGGCGCCTTCAGCGACGCCGGGTTGGTGTATTCGCCGATGATGCCGATGGCGACCCAGGCGGCGATCGGCGGAGCATCGGGCTGGTTCAGCAGCACATTGGTCATGCGCGAGCCGAGGCTGTGCGACACGATGGCGATTTTTTTGTGGCCCTGATCCTGCAGGTATTTCACGGCGACAGCGATACGCGCCGCGGCTTCCGGAAACAGCGGCGGATAACGCTCGCCGCGCAGTTCGGCGGCGAGCACCGGCATCTGCACCGACAGCGTGGCATAACCCTGTTCGGCGAGCTGGCTGCGCAGCGGATTGATCAGGCCCCAGTCCGGATGCACGCCCAGGCCATGCACCACGACCACGCCGGCCTGCGCCTTGCTGTTGGGGGCATGGATGCCGAGGAATTTGCGGCCCGAGGGCAATGCCAGTTGCACCGGGTCACCGACCAGTATGGCGGGAGTGATTTCAGCCGCCCAGCGCTGTTCGCGGGCGTAGTCGGCCTCGGCGTAACAGGGGATACCGGCCAGTGCCAGCAACAATGCAAAAAACAGGCGCATCAGCGGCCTTTGAATTCAGGTTTTGTTTTGTCGAGAAAGGCTTTGACGCCGCTGCGGTAATCGTCGGTGTCGAAACAGGCGAAGCCGACATCCCATTCCTCGGGAGCGATATTGGCCTGCACCGTCAGGCGTTCGATGAACTGCTTGTGCCAGCGCGCGACCAGCGGCGCGCCGTCGGCGATGCGCTGCGCCAGTGCATAACTTTCCGTTTCGACCAGTTCATCGGCGACAACGCGGTTGACCAGCCGCTTGCGGTACGCTTCGGCGGCATCAAACACGCGGCCTTCGAGCAGGATTTCCAGCGTCACCGCGCGTCCGGCCAGCGCCAGCAGTCCGGCGAGCTCGCCGTAGGCCATGGTCAGACCGAGTTTGTTGACCGGCACGCCGAAACGGCTCGAGGTGCCGCAGACCCGCATGTCGCACATCGCGGCGATTTCAAGGCCGCCGCCGATGCAGGCGCCTTCGATCATCGCCACGGTCGGATGGCGGCATTGCGCGACCGCCTGCATCGCGCTGTGGATCAGCTCGCCATACTGTTTCGCCTGGCGCGCGTTGGCGCGTTCGGTGGCGAATTCGGCAATGTCGGCGCCGGCGGCAAAGGCCTTGCCGCCGGCGCCGCGCAACACGATGCAGCGCAGCGCGTCGTTGCCCGACAACCGGCGCATGGTCCGGCCGAGTTCCTCCCACATCGCCCGGTTCAGCGCATTGAGCCGGTCCGGGCGGTTCAGCGTGACGGTGGCGATGGCGCCGTCGCGGGTGGTGAGGAGGGTGTCGGTCGTCATACGGAATGTCGCCGGTGGTTATTGCTGCGGGATTTTGGCTTCGCGCACGACTTTAGCCCATTTTTCCGTTTCGTTTTTGAACAGTCTGGCAAATTCAGCGATGGTCGTGGGTGTCGCGGTCACCCCCTGCTTTGCGTAGCGTTCCTGCATCGCCGGCGTACTGAGCACGCCGACAATGGCCTTGTTCAGCTTTTCGATGATCGGTTTCGGCGTGGCGGCGGGCGCGAGCACGCCGTACCAGGTTGCGTATTCAAAACCGGGAACGCCGGACTGCTCCACGGTGGGCACGTCCGGCAGCGTGTCGGCGCGTTTTCTGGTCGTTACGGCGATTGCGTGCAGGCGGTTGGCCTTGACATGCGGCAGCGCCGACGCAAACGTTGACATGAAGGCATTGGTCTCGTTGCCGAGCAGTGCCGCGACCGCGGGGCCGGTGCCTTTGTAAGGCACATGCACCAGGCTGATTTTCTGCGACATCATCAGCATTTCCATCGCCAGGTGGGTTCCTGAGCCGAGCCCGGCGGAAGCGTAGGTCAGTTTTCCCGGCTGCTTGCGCGCCAGCGCGGTGAACTCCTGCAGGTTTTTGGCCGGCAGCGACGGGTGGGTGACGATGATGTTGGGCTGTTCGGTTGCCAGCGAGATCGGCGCCAGATCGCGCAGCGCGTTGTAAGGCAGTTTTTTGTAGAGCGCTGCGTTGAATGCCATGCTGATGTTGCCGAGCAGCGTGGTGTAGCCGTCGGGCGTGGCCTGGGTCGCGAGATCGGTGCCCAGCACGCTGCCGGCACCCGGGCGGTTGTCGATGACGATGGTGGTGCCCAGCGCGCGGCCCAGTTCCTCGGACATGGTGCGGGCGCTGATGTCGCTGCCGCCGCCCGGGGCGAAGGGCACGATCATGCGGATCGGGCGTTCGGGGTACTGGGCCGCGAAAGCGGGTACGGCCGCAAACAGCGCGGCGGCGGCGATTGCTGAGTGTTTGAACATGACTCCTCCGTTATGGTTGTAACTCCGGAACTCGTCAGCTGTGATCAGACTGATCGGTTCCGGTCGGGAGTCGAGCATACCATCGCATTTGGCACGATGTGGACTTCTCTGCGTTGCTAGCGCCGCGTGCCTGCGCCGCGATGCTGCCGGTCAGGCGGCTTTGGCGGTGCGCGCCGCGGTCTTGTCGGCGACGAGATATTCCATCGCCGCGGCCACACCGCCCTTTTTATGCGGCACAGCGGCGAGTTCCAGGCCCATTTCGACGCCGGACAGCGTGGCCAGCAGCGTCAAATCGTTGAAGTCGCCGAGGTGGCCGATGCGGAATACCTTGTCGGCGATTTTGCCGAGGCCGCTGCCCAGCGACATGTTGAAACGTTCGAGCACGACCTTGCGGAACGCGACTTCGCTGTGGCCGGCCGGCATCAGCACCGCGGTCAGCACGCCGGAGTATTCGGCCGGGTTCTGGCACAGCACCTCGAGCCCCCAGGCATTCACTGCGCGGCGGGTGGCTTCGGCATGGCGTTGATGGCGGGCAAACACCTTGTCGAGGCCCTCCTCGTCGAGCAGCATTTTCAACGCCTCGCGCAAACCATAGAGCAGGTTGGTCGCGGGCGTGTACGGGAAAAAACCGTTCTTGTTCGGGGCCAGCATCTCATCCCAGGACCAGTAGGAACGCGGCAGTTTCGCGGTTTGGCTGGCAGCGAGCGCTTTTGCCGAAACAGCGTTGAACGACAGTCCCGGCGGCAGCATCAGACCTTTTTGCGAACCGGCGATGGTGACGTCGACGCCCCATTCATCGTGGCGGTAGTCGATCGAAGCCAGCCCGGAGATGGTGTCGACCAGGAACAGCGCGGGATGTTTGGCGCGGTCGATGGCCTTGCGCACTTCGGCTATTCGCGAAGTAGCACCGGTGGAGGTTTCGTTGTGCACCACGCATACCGCTTTGATGCTGTGGCCGGTATCTGCGGCAAGCCGCGCTTCGATGGCTGCGGGATCGGCGCCGTGGCGCCAGTCGCCGGCGATGAATTCCGGTTTCAGGCCCAGGCGCAGCGCGAGCTTCTGCCACAGCGTGGCGAACTGGCCGCTTTCGTACATCAACACGCTGTCGCCGGGCGACAGCGTGTTGACCAGCGCCGCTTCCCAGGCGCCGGTGCCGGAGGCCGGATAAATGATGACATCACCCTTGGTCTTGAACACGCGTTTCATGCCGGCGAGTACGTCCTTGCCGAGCTGCGCGAATTCCGGACCGCGATGGTCGATCACCGGCATGTCGATGGCGCGCATCACGCGCTCGGGCACGGTGCTGGGACCGGGGATTTGCAGGAAATGGCGGCCGGCGGCGTAGGTCATGATCAGACTCCAGAGGGCAACAGTTGAAGGGGCATGGTAACGCCGGGATACCGGCAGGGCAAACCTTTTTTGTATGCAAAATGAGCCTAGGTGCCAGCCAGCGCGAGGGTAAATATTATAAGTATTTGTTTTTATTAATATTTATTTGTTGCCTCTAATGCTGCAGGGCGGTATTATGCATACAAACGGAGTTTTGCCATGCCTGCTGCCACCACATCCAGTACTACCGATACCAATAATGTCACCTCGCTGGCCGACCGCCGCCTGCTGCATGAAACCGTGATCGACCGGCTGCGCGATCTGATCGTGCAGGGCGAGCTGGCGCCGGAAACCAAACTCAACGAACGCGTGCTCGCCGAAAAACTCGGCACCTCGCGCACCCCTTTGCGCGAGGCGATCAAGTTTCTCGCCTCCGAAGGCCTGGTTGAGCTGCTGCCCAACCGCGGCGCGGTGGTGGCGCCGCTGAAGCCGGAAAAAATGAAGGAGGTGTTTGTCGTGCTCGGCGCACTCGAAGCGCTGGCCGGCGACCTCGCCTGCCGCAATGCGACCGAAGCCGACATTGCCGAAATCCGCGCGCTGCACTATCACATGCTCGCCCACCACGCCCGCGGCGAGCTGGCGCAGTACTTCCGCTACAACCAGCAGATCCACATCAAGTTCATGGAATGCGCCGGCAATGCAACGCTGACGCAGGTCTACCGCGGGTTGAATGCCCATGTGAAGCGCGCCCGCTACATGGCCAACCTGTCGCGTGAACGCTGGGACAAGGCGGTGAAGGAACATGAAGACATGCTCGATGCGCTGGTCAAACGTGACGGCGCACGTTTGCAGACCCTGCTGAGAGACCATTTGGCCAACAAGCTGGTGATGGTGATGGAGGCCCTCAATGCCAAGAGCGCGGAGGCCGCCCGATGAATGCCCCCGTTCAAACTGTGCACCTGGTACGCAGCTCACCGGACCGCAGCAAATTGGCGCAGCGCCTGCGCCGCGAATTGCGCGGCGAAGTGCTGTTTGATGCCGCATCGCGCGGTCGTTATTCGACCGATGCCTCGATTTACCAGATCGAACCCGTTGGTGTGGTGGTGCCGCGCAATGAGAACGATGCACTGACCGCACTGCAGATTGCGATTGAAGAAGGTGTGCCGCTGCTGCCGCGCGGCGGCGGCACCTCGCAATGCGGCCAGACCGTGGGCGCCGCACTGGTGCTCGATGTATCGAAACACCTGAACAAGATCACCGCCTTCGACCGCGATGCGCGCACGGTCACCGTGCAGCCGGGCCTGGTGCTGGATCACCTCAATGCCTGGCTGAAACCCTACGGCCTGTGGTTCCCGGTCGATGTCTCGACCAGCGCGCAGGCCACCATCGGCGGCATGGCCGGCAACAATTCCTGCGGTTCGCGTTCCATTGAATACGGCAATATGGTGCACAACGTGCTGGGCATCGATGCCTGGCTGGCCGATGGCGCGCAGTACCGCTTCGGCGCGCTGCCCCAGGATCTGGCCGAGCTCGATGCGCCCCGCGGTTATCGCGAACTGGTGGAGCGCATCACCGGCATTGCGCGCCGCGAAGCCGAGGAAATCGAACACCGTTATCCGAAAGTGCTGCGCCGCGTCGGCGGCTATAACCTCGACATGATGCTGCCGCCGGGTGTGAACATGGCGCATCTGCTGGTCGGCTCCGAGGGCACGCTGGCGTTTTCGCGCCGCGTCGAACTGCGGCTGTCGGCGCTGCCCAAACACAAAACCCTGGGTGTCTGCCACTTCCCGACCTTCTATCAGGCTATGGAAGCGCCGCAGCACATCGTCAAGCTGAAACCCGCGGCGGTCGAACTGGTCGACAACACCATGATCGAACTGGCGCGCAGCAATCCGGCCTTCCGGCCCATCGTCGACCAATGCGTGAAGGGGGAACCCGCGGCGATCCTGCTGGTGGAATTTGCCGGGGAGGATCGTGACGAACAGATCCGCCGCCTGAAACAACTGGTCGAGCTGATGGCGGATCGCGGGCTGCCGGGCAGTGTGGTCGAGGTCATCGATCCTGCCGTGCAGCGCGAATTCTGGGAAGTGCGCAAGGCCGGGCTCAACATCATGATGTCGATGAAGGGCGACGGCAAACCGGTATCCTTCATCGAAGACTGTGCCGTGCCGCTGGAGCATCTGGCGGAATACACCGATCGCCTGACCCAGGTGTTCCACAAACACGGCACCAAGGGCACCTGGTATGCGCATGCCTCCGTCGGCTGCCTGCATGTGCGGCCGATCCTCGACATGCGCCGCGACGGCGCACAGAAAATGCGCGCGATTGCCGAAGAGGCCGCGGCGCTGGTCAAACAATACAAAGGCTCTTATTCCGGTGAACACGGCGATGGTCTGGTGCGTTCGGAATGGATCGCGCCCTTTTTCGGGCCCAAGCTGACGGGCGCTTTCGAGGAAATCAAGGACCTGTTCGATCCCAAGGGCTTGCTCAATCCCGGCAAGATCGTGCGGCCGTCGAAACAGGATGACCGCAGCCTGTTCCGCTTCAAGCCCGACTATGCCGCGCAGCCACCCAAGACCGTGCTCGACTGGAGCGAGTGGGGCGGCTTCGATAAGGCCGTCGAGATGTGCAACAACAACGGCCACTGCCGCAAGTTCGATGCCGGCACCATGTGCCCCTCGTACCGCGTCACCCGCGAGGAACAGCACTTGACCCGCGGCCGCGCCAATACCCTGCGTCTGGCGCTGTCCGGACAGCTCGGCC
Organism: Burkholderiales bacterium; assembly: GCA_019749945.1. GTDB lineage: Bacteria > Pseudomonadota > Gammaproteobacteria > Burkholderiales > SG8-41. The sequence goes on along the minus strand of JAIEPF010000014.1, from coordinate 10,009 downwards.
CTGATGCGCTGACCTCGCAACCGGTGCGTGAAGCCATGGAACTCTGCGTGTCCTGCAAGGGCTGCAAGCGCGAATGCCCGACCGGCGTCGACATGGCGAAAATGAAAGTCGAGTTCCTGCACCACTGGCACCGCAAGCACGGGATGACCTTGAAGGAACGCCTGATTGCGTACCTGCCGCGTTATGCGCCCTGGGCGGCGCGGCTGGCGCCGGTGATGAATGTGCTGCAGCGCCTGGGCAAACCGCTGCTGGGTTTTGCTGCGCAGCGTTCCTTGCCCCAGTGGAGGCGCGATTCATTTCATTCCCTCTCCCCCAAGCTTTTGGGGGAGAGGGCTAGGGTGAGGGGGTACAGCGGTGCTGTTGATACCGTTGCCCCTCACCCCAACCCTCTCCCCGCGTTGCGGGGCGAGGGAGCGGAGGTTCGCGAAGTGGTGCTGTTTGTCGACACCTTCAATACCTACTTCGAGCCGGAAAACGCCCGCGCAGCGGTCAGCGTACTGGAAGCCGCCGGATACACGGTGCACATGCCGCGTCCCGATGGCGAGTCGCGGCCCTTGTGCTGCGGCCGGACTTTCCTCGCCGGCGGACTGGTCGATGAAGCGCGCGCCGAGGCGCAACGCATGATTGCGACGCTGAAGCCTTATATCGAGCGCGGCGTGCCGGTGCTCGGCCTGGAGCCGTCCTGTCTGTTCTCGCTGCGCGACGAATTCCTGTCGCTGCTGCCGGGCGCCGATGCCTCCGCACTGGCGCAGCAGGCGCTGCTGTTCGAGGAATTTATCGCCCGCGAACACGACGCCGGGCGCCTGAAACTGAAACTCAAGGCGCTCCCACAGGCGAAAGCCCTGCTGCACGGCCATTGCCACCAGAAAGCCTTCGCGGTGATGCCGGCGGTGCGCAAGGCGCTGGCGCTGGTGCCGGAGCTGAAAGTCGAATTGATCGAATCCAGCTGCTGCGGCATGGCCGGCAGTTTTGGTTACGAGGCGAAACACTACGATGTGTCGATGCGGATGGCCGAGGCCTCTTTGTTGCCCAAGGTGCGCGAAGCCGGAGAGCACACACTGATTGTCGCCGACGGCACCAGTTGCCGGCACCAGATCCACGACGGTGCGGCGCGAGAGGCGGTGCATGTCGCGCGCGTGCTGGCGGATGCGCTGGCCTGATGCCCGCAGGCCCGCTGCTGGAGGTTGAAAACCTGCAGGTGCAGTTCGCCACGCCGCGCGGCGTGGTGCGTGCAGTGCAGGGCGTCTCCTGGCAGGTCAGCGCCGGGGAGACCCTGGCGCTGGTCGGAGAATCCGGCTGTGGCAAATCGGTGTCGGCACTGGCGGTGATGCGCCTGCTGGCGCCGACGGCGCAGGTCAGCGGGCGCATCCTGTTTGATAATCGCGACCTGCTGGCGCTGCCCGATGCGGAGATGCGCAAAATCCGCGGTCGCGACATCGCGATGGTGTTCCAGGACCCGATGAGCTCGCTGAACCCGGTGCTGGACATCGGCTACCAGATGGCTGAACCCCTGCGCATCCATCTCGGCATGAACGCTGACGCCGCGCGTGAACGTTCTATCGAACTGCTGCAGCGCGTGGGCATCCCCGATGCGGCGCGGCGCCTAGCCCAGTATCCGCACCAGTTCTCCGGCGGCATGCGCCAGCGCGTGATGATTGCCATCGCGCTGACCTGCAATCCGCGGCTGATCATCGCCGACGAACCGACCACTGCGCTCGACGTCACCATCCAGGCGCAGATCCTCGGGCTGATGCAGGACTTGTCGCGCGAGTTGGGTATCGCGCTGGTAATCATCACCCACAACCTCGGTGTCGTCGCGCGTTATGCCGATCGCGTCAATGTGATGTATGCGGCGCGCATGGCGGAGCAGGCGGCTGCGACGGAACTGTTTGCGCAGCCACTGCATCCCTACACCGCCGGCCTGCTGCGCTCGGTGCCGCGGCTCGACCGGCCACGCGGTGCAAGGCTCGAAACCATCGACGGCGCGCCGCCGGATTTGCTCGATCCGCCCCCCGGCTGCCGTTTTGCACCGCGCTGCGCGCTGCGTATCGATGCCTGCGTGCAGGCTTTGCCGGAACTGCTGGAGGTCGCGCCGCAGCGCGGGTCGGCCTGCATACGCGCAGCGGAATTGCTGCAGCAGGCCGCGGCCAATGCGTCATCCGGCGCGGCGGGCATCAACAAAACACTGGGTCGCGCTTCACCACTGTTGCAGGTGCGCGGGTTGAAAACGTATTTTGATATTGGTAACGACCGGCCGCCGTTGCGCGCCGTCGATGACCTGTCCTTTGACATTGTTCGCGGCGAAACCCTGGGTCTGGTCGGTGAATCCGGTTGCGGCAAAACCACGGTCGGCCGCACCCTGCTGAAACTGGAACAGGCCACGGCCGGGCAGATCCTGTTCGACGGCACCGAAGTGACGCAGGCCGCAGGGGAGGAACTGCAGCGTTACCGCCGCCAGGTGCAGGTGATCTTCCAGGATCCGTACAGCTCGCTGAATCCGCGCATGACCATCGGCCAGAGTATTGCCGAGCCGCTGCTGGTGTACAAACTGCAAGCGGATGCCGCCGCGGCACAGGTGCGGGTGCGTGAACTGCTGCAACAGGTCGGCCTGTTTGACTACATGGCCGAGCGTTACCCGCATCAGCTGTCGGGCGGGCAGCGCCAGCGTGTGGGCATCGCACGGGCGCTGGCGCTGGAGCCGTCGTTCATCATTTGCGACGAACCGGTGTCGGCGCTGGATGTGTCGATCCAGGCGCAGATCATCAACCTGCTGGAAGACCTGCAGCAGAAGCTTGGCCTGACTTATCTCTTCATCGCCCACGACCTCGCGGTGGTGCGCCACATTGCCGACCGCGTGATGGTGATGTATCTGGGCAAGGTCATGGAAATCGCTGACCGCGATGTCTTGTACGCAGAACCGCTGCATCCGTACACGCAGCTGCTGCTGGCAGCGGTGCCGATTCCGGATCCGGCATTGGAGGCGCAGCGGGTGCGGGCATTGTCCGGCGGTGAAGTGCCCGGCGGGTCGGTCACGCCCTCAGGCTGTGTATTCCAGGCGCGTTGTCCGCGGGCGACGGCGGAGTGCGGAGAAAGCGTGCCGCCACTGCGTGAAATCAAGCCGGGGCATTATGCGGCGTGCTTGAAGCTGCGAGATTGACAATTTATCGCTTATAAGCGAAACTCGCCACCGTGGAAATTCGCCATTACCTAACGGCATCCGGGCGCGATTTATTCCAGACATGGCTCGATGCTCTCAGGGACATTCGGGCGCGTGTGGCCATCCAGCGCAGGATTGACCGGGTCGCTTCTGGCAACTTTGGTGATCACAAGCCATGCCGTGATGGAATTTCGGAACTGCGGATTGATGTCGGAGCGGGATACCGGGTCTATTACGGCAGGGTCGGGCGAACCATCGTGCTGATCTTATGTGGCGGCGACAAGCGAACCCAGGCAGCCGACATCGAACGTGCAGTGAAATGCCTGGATGATTACCAACGGAGATTGTGATGACAGCCAAAGCGAAAACATTGCCCTACCGCAGCCACGACGAAGCAACGATTGCGAGCTTTCGCGACGATCCTGCATTCGCAGCGGAGTACCTTAATGCAATCCTCGAAGATGGCGGTCAGCCGGAGCTGCTGATCGCGCTGCGCCGCATGGCGGAAGCCTTTGGCGGTGTGTCCAAGCTGGCGCAGACAACGAATCTCAACGCCACGACGCTGTACCGTACGCTTTCACCTCGTGGCAACCCCGAACTCAAAAGCCTGCGAGCGCTGCTCAAAGCGATGGGCATGCGACTCGCGGTGCAACCCGTGCGGGTGCGCGGCGCAAGGCGATTGCAGGCCGCGGCATGACTCTACGCGCCGCTGCCAGGGCCGATGGGGATGTGCCATATGGGAGTAGTCGCGGGTGAGAAGAAAAGAAATTCACTCCGGTACGGAGATTGCGAAATAAGGCTCCGTCCCTATCTCACCCTTCTCAGGCTGTGTATTCCAGGCGCAGTGTCCGCGGGCAACGGTGGAGTGTGGGGAAAGTGTGCCGCCGTTGCGTGAAATCAGGCCGGGGCACTACGCGGCGTGTCTAAGGCTGTAGAGATCAACGGACTTTTAATCAGACGCTTTTACTGGAAAATCAATAGATTAACTCTACAACGTAGGGATACTGTCAGTGGCCGCTAAGGCTTAATGGAAATCTTGGAAATTATTTCCATGGTTACGGGGTCAACAAGCTGAATGACTACTTGATGCCGTCCCGGATTCAGTTTGATAAACGTTGTTCCGGCGGCCATTAACTTACCAGCACATTCTGGATCGGAAAGAATTGCGGAGCTGAAATAGACGACTTCGTAATCTTCAAGAAACCAAAAATTAGGGCCGCCATTGCCTGGAGTGAAGGCGGGGTGGTAAGTTTTTAGGCACGGAATTGAGCTAAGTGTTCTGTAAAAAATAGAGGTAGTGCTGTTTACCCATGCTGACCACAGCACGCTAAGAAAATAACTAATAATTAGAACCCCAACGAGGATAATCGTCCGCCAAGGATATGGCCCATCAGCTTTTTCCCACTTTGATTTCATCATTGGATCGACTTTGGGGGAATGCTGCCCTGTGATGTTCAGTGGGTGTTGATACGAATTGTATGTGCCCTACCGCTTTATCTAAAAACGTAGGGAAAACGACAATTTTCCGCGAGTGTTGGCGCGTATTGGCGAGTGAGGGCGGGCTACGTTACCAATAAAAAACTGCTTTGATTGATTAAACTTCCCGCGTATACCGCCGTACCTTTGCCTCATCCACTCGAATCCCCAGCCCCGGCCCGGTCGGCACGTTGACGAAACCGCCATCCAGCGCAATGGGCTCGGCAACCAGATCGTCAGACAGATAAGGACTCGACAGGCTGACACCCCAGTCCAGTGACGGAATCGCCGCCGCCAGATGCAGCAGGCCGGCGCTGGCGATGCCGGCCTCGGCGATCTTGCAGGCGAGGTTGACCTTCATATCGAGTTTTTCGCAGAGCATCGCGGCATCGTGCACCACCTGCATGCCGCCCAATTTGATGGTTTTCAGGCTGGCGCCGTGTGCGGCTTTCATGTCGTGGTGGCGCTGCAGATCGTCGAGGCTGTGCAGGCCTTCATCGACCCCGATCTTGACGCGGCTGGCAGCAGCGACGCGTGCCATGCCGGCAACGTCGTATGCGGCGACGGGCTGTTCGAAAAATTCGATGCGAGTGTCGGCGATGCCGCGGACAAAACGGATGGCTTCGTCCGGCGTCCAGGCCTGATTGGCGTCGGCGCAGATCAGTACCTTGTCGTCCTTGACCGAGCCGGCAACGGCGCGTGCGCGTTCAGCATCGGCTTCCGGCGTGCTGACGCCGACCTTGATTTTGATCGCGACATAACCTTCAGCGAGGCGCTTTTGGGTTTCCGCGATATCGCCTTCGGTGCTGCCGGCGCCAATCAGGCGCAGCGCCGGGATGCGCATGCGCCGTGCGCCGCCGAGCAGTTCATACACCGGTTTGCCTTTGGCCTGGCCCAGTGCATCGAACAGCGCCATTTCAATCGCGGCCTTGGCGCCGTTGTTGCCGTAAAGATATTGTCCGGCGCGGTGCATCGCTGCGGGGATGTCATCGGCCGGCATGCCCTCGAGTTTGTCGGCGAGATAACGCACCGCGGCGACCATGCTGCCCGGGGTTTCGCCGGTCATGGTCGGGGCTGACGCGGCTTCACCCCAGCCGATGATGCCGTCGCTGGTTTCGATGCGCGCCAGGATGTTTTCGGCGTTGCGCACTTCCTCGAAGGACATTTTCACCGGCTTGATCATCGGCAGGCTGACGGCGATGGCCCGGATCTGTTTGATGCGCATGAGTGATCTCGAAAAATGTCCAGAAAAAGCGGCGCCGCAGCGCCGCATTAAAATATCAATAAAATCAATAGATTATGCAATCATCGCGGAGCGGATTCAAATTTTCCCGATTTTCTGCACCGCTTTCGCCATACGCGCGTAATCGGCATCAAAAAAGACCTTGAATTCCGGAGTGTCGCGATAGTCCGGCACCACCTGCACTTTTTTCAGTGCGTCGATGAACGACGGATCGGCAGCGGCCTTGCGCACCAGGTCGCGCAACTGAGTCAGCGTGGCCTCGGGCAGGCCGGCCGTCGTGAACAGGCCGACCCACAGATAGGCTTCGGCATCGATGCCCTGTTCCTTGAGGGTCGGGGTGTCGGAGAACGACGGATGACGTTTAAGCCCGGTATTGCCGATGGCCTTGAGTTTGCCGGTCGAGACATAGGGATACACCGCCGCCGGGCCGCTCGCCGTGGCATCGACATGACCGCCCAGGGCCTGGGTGATGGCCGGGCCGCCGCCGGTGGTCGGCACGTGGCGCATCTTGATGCCGACGGTGTCGATGAACATTTCGAAGGGCACGTGGGTGATGCCGTAGGGCCCGGAGGAGGAGAAGGTGTAGACGCCGGTTTTCTTTTTCAGCAGCGTGGCAAATTCCTTGGCGGTTTTGACCGGCACCGAGGGGTGGGTCACCATGATCAGCGGATCGGCGCTCATCAGCGCCACCGGCTGGATCTGCGCCAGCGTGTACGGCGACTTGATGCCGTAGAGCTTGTCCTTTTCGATGACCAGATAAATGTTCGGCGTGGTGACCAGCAGCGTATGGCCATCGGCCGGCTGGCCGGCGACATAGGCGGTGCCGACCGCGGCGGTGCCGCCGGAGCGGTTGACCACCGGCGCCGGCTGCTTGGTCAGGCGTTCGATGATGGCCGACAGGGGCTGGGCGTGGATCTGGTTCATGCCCCCCGGCGGATTGGGCACGACCACGGTGATGGCCTTGTTCGGGAAACCCTGCGCGGACGCGGCAAGCGAGGTCAGGGCACAGGCGCCGGCGATCAGCAATCGTTTCATCGTAACTCCTCCAGAATGATAGGAGGGACGCCGCGGACGCGCATCCCTTTAGTGTTTGTTGTTATGACGTAAAAACGTTAAACCCATATCCACAGGGTGTCAACTTGCCTTGACCGGCAGGCTCACCGGTCTTGTCAGGCAGTTGGCAATGCGATGCAACTTGGTTAGCCTACACAGGCATTGCACGCGTCATCCGATGCGCTGCGCGGCATCCATTTCAGCACTTATCTCAGGACTTTCCGGGCAATGACCAAAACAATCCATTCGATCCTGATCTACGGCTATGGCGTGATGGGCCGCGGCGTGGCCAGCACCTTTGCCAAACATGGTTTTGACACGACGGTGCGCAGCAGTCGCGCCGCGTCACTGAAGGATCTGCCGGCGGGCGTGCGCGCCGTCGACAAACTGCCGGCGACGCCGCCGGACCTGGTGCTGGAACTGGTGCCGGAGGACGTGGCGACCAAGCAGGCGGTGTACAAGGAACTCGAAGCCGCCTGGCCGGGTGCTGATTACCTGATCGCCACCGGCACTTCGGGGCTGGATCTGGTCGAACTGGCAAAAGTGCTGAAACACCCGGAGCGTTTTCTCGGCCTGCATTACTTCATGCCCGCCGACCAGGCGCTGGTGGTGGAAGTGATGGCCGGACCGAAAACGCCGCGGGAACTGGTGGATATCGCCGCGGAAGCGCTGCGCCGCTCGGGCAAGGAGCCGGTGGTTTTGTACAAACCCATCGTCGGTTTTCTGGTCAACCGCCTGCAGCATGCCATCCTGCACGAAGCCTATTACCTGATTGAGAATGGTGTTGCCAGTGCCGCCGACATCGACCATGCCGCACGGCGCATGCTGGCGCCGCGCATGTGCATCACCGGTCTGATCGAGCAAAAGGACATTAGCGGTTTGAGCATTCACGCCGGCGCCCAGGCCTCGATCGTGCCCGAGCTGTTCCACAACGGCATCCCCAATCCGATGCTGCAGTCCATGGTCAGGGATGGTGAAACCGGGGCCGCGGCGGGCAAGGGGTTTTATGACTGGGCGGGTTGCGATGTCGAGGCCGCGCGCAAACAGTCTTCGGCGCAGCTCGCCAAGCTCACCGAATATCTGGATTCCGGTGTGAACACGCCGGCGCCGAAAACCCGGCCCAAACCGCGAGATCCGCGGCGTTGATGGCGCTGCACCGCCGCGCCTTCGGCATTGGCGCGCGTGAAGCGTTGGGTGTGCCCGCCGCGGTGCTCGGTGCGGGCTTCCTCGGTTACGGCTCGCTCGCCGCCGACGCCGGTTATTCGATCTGGATGACGCTGGCGGCGACCTTCGCCATCTGGGCCTTGCCCGGGCAACTGGTGCTGATGGAAATGCACGCCGGCGGTGCGGCGGTGGCGGCCACCGTGCTGGCGGTGTCGCTGAGCGCGGCGCGGTTTTTCCCGATGACGCTGACCTTGATGCCGCTGATGCGCGAAGGCAGGCGCGGCCGCAGCCTCTGGCAGTTCCTGCTCGCGGCGCAGCTGGTGTCGATGACCACCTGGGCGGTGGCGATGCGGCGCTTCAATGAGGCGGATCTCGAGGACCTCGAGGCGCGCTGGCATTATTTCCTCGGCTTTTCCGCGGTCTGCATCGGTTCCGCCGCCTTGTTTGCCATCATCGGCCAGTTGCTGCTGGTGACCTTGCCGCCCTTGCTGCGTTACGGCCTGGCATTGCTGACGCCGCTGTATTTTTTTGTGACCCTGGTCGGCGAGGCGCAAAGCCGCTCGGCGTTCACGGCGCTGGTCTGCGGTGCGGCGACGGCACTGGCATTGTACAGCGTGGCGCCCGGCTGGAGTCTGCTCGGCGCGGGATTCATCGGCGGCACGGCGGCCTTCCTGTTGCAGGGAAACCATGCGCGGCGCGACTGAACTCTGGCTGCTGTTGCTCGCCTGCGGTGCAGCCACTTATCTGTGGCGCGGCTTCGGCGTGCTGCTGTCGGGGCGCATCAATCCGCAAAGCGCACTGTTCGAATGGGTGTCCTGCGTGGCCTATGCGCTGGTCGCCGGATTGATTGCGCGCATCATCGTGATGCCCTCGGGATTGCTGGCGCAGACCGCCCTGACCGACCGCCTGCTGGCCTGCGCCGTGGCCTTCATCGCCTATCGGCTGGCCCGCCGCAACATGTTCGTCGGACTGGTCTGCGGCGTCGCCTTTTTCATCGGCGCGGGTTATGTGCGTAAGACCTTCGTTTAAAATCCGGCTATGAGTGGTGAAATTCTGCTGAAGTGTGACGAAAACAAGGTGGCCACCGTCACGCTGTCCAATCCCCCGAAACTGAATGCACTGACGGTCGCGATGTGGCGCGAACTCGCCGCGGTGATGCAGCAGCTTTCGGCGGACGATGATCTGCGCTGCGTGGTGCTGCGCGGGGCCGGCATGAAGGCCTTTGCCGCCGGCGCCGACATCGCCGAATTCGCCACTGAACGCAATACCTTCGAGCAGGGCAAGGTTTATCACCGTGAACTGGTCTACGGCGCACTGCGCGCGGTCGGCGAATGCCGGCATCCGACCGTGGCGATGATCCATGGCGCCTGCGCCGGCGGCGGCCTGGAGCTGGCCTGCCAGTGCGATCTGCGCATCGCCGGGCACAGCGCGCGTTTCGGTGTGCCGATCAACCGCCTCGGTTTCGCGATTGCGTACGATGAACTCAATGCGCTGCTGCCGCTGGTCGGGCGCGCGGTGGCGCTGGAAATCCTCGTCGAAGGCCGGGTCTGGGGTGCGGCCGAAGCCGAGGCCAAGGGCCTGCTGACCCGGCTGGTGCCGGATGCGGAACTCGCTGCGGAAACTGAGGCGACGGTCGCGCGCATCACGGCAGGTGCGCCGCTGGTGGCGCGCTGGCACAAACAATTCGTGCGCCGCCTGACGCCGCAGCCGGCGCCGCTGAGCGAGGCCGAAATCGACGCCAACTTCGATTACTTCAGCACCGACGATTACCGCATCGGTTACGATGCCTTCATCAACAAGCAGAAGCCCAGGTTCACTGGGCGCTAGTTTTTCTCTGAGCACTTAGAGCGCCTAACAAAATGAAATCATACGGTTTTGAGAGATCGCCAGCAGATGAGGCAACAGCCGAGTTTGAG
>JAIEPF010000011.1 GCA_019749945.1 Burkholderiales bacterium | reverse complement strand
TCCTCAAACTCGGCTGTTGCCTCATCTGCTGGCGATCTCTCAAAACCGTATGATTTCATTTTGTTAGGCGCTCTAAGGACATCGTAAGCCCATTGAAACGAACTTCGCGCCTGATTAATCAACTCCTTATCACTATCGCGAACTCGATCATCCTGCAATTTTCGTAAGTTTGCGCGATAGCTCAGAAAAGCTATAACGATAGAAGCTAACGTTACGATGCTTATCCCAAGCTTAATATCTTCGATCATAAACATCCTTTCGTGGGCAAGCAGCAACAATTAATTGCTTCACTTCACCGGCTCCAACCTCGCAATCACCCCATCCCGCTCATCGGTCAGCAAATAGACAAACCCGTCCGGCCCCACCCGCACATCACGGATGCGCCCGATCGCGCCCTTGAGCAAACGCTCCTCGCGCACAACCCTTTCGCCATCGAGTTCCAGCCGCAGCAGCATTTCATCGCGCAGCGCGCCGACCAGCAGACTGCCTTTCCAGTCGGGGAATTTGTCGCCGGTGTAGAAGGCCATGCCTGAAGGCGCGATCGACGGCACCCAGACCTTCAGCGGCTGCTCCATGCCGGCTTTTGCATTCCCTTCACCGATCTTGGTGCCGATGCCGTAATTGACGCCATAACTGATCACCGGCCAGCCGTAGTTGCGGCCCGAACGCATCACGTTGACCTCGTCGCCGCCCTGCGGGCCGTGTTCGTGGGTCCACAGTTCGCCGGTCTGCGGATTGAGCGCCGCGCCCTGCATGTTGCGGTTGCCCAGCGTGAATTTTTCCGGTTTTGCACCGGCGCGTTTGACGAAGGGATTATCAGCGGGCACACGGCCGTCATCGTGCAGCCGGATCACCGAACCGGCATGGTCATCGAGTTGCTGTGCACGGGGCATGTCGCCGCGGTCGCCCAGCGTGAGATAGACATGCCCCTTGCGATCAAACACGATGCGCCCGCCGAAATGGTGGCCGGTGCGGGTTTTGGGTTCCATGCTGAACAGCACCTGCACATCCGTCATGCGATGACCGTTCAGCCTGCCGCGCGCCATCGCCGTGCCCCAGCCCTCGGGACCGGGTGCGTTATAGGAAAAATAAATCCAGCCGTTGTCGGCGTACTGCGGATGCAGCACGACATCGAACAAGCCGCCCTGGCCGGTCGCGACCACTTCCGGCAGACCCGCAACGGGTTTGGGATCCAGCTTGAAATCGCGGCCGACGATGCGCAGCCGGCCTGCGCGTTCGGTCACCAGCATGCGGCCGTCGGGCAGGAAGGCGATGGACCAGGGATTCTGCAGGCCGCGCGTCAGCGTGACCACGCGCAAAGCGTGTTTTTCCGACTGGATGGTCTGCGCCATTACCGGCCACGCAAGAATCAACGCCGTCATTCCGGCGCACGCCGGAATCCAGAACCGGCGCACGATGTTGTCCACGACAGGTAATACAGTCAAAGAAAAATGCACTGGATTCCGGCTTTCGCCGGAATGACGATTTTTGGAAGTCATGCGGCCATACTCCTGCTTGAGATGAATCTGCCGCGTTTATAATAGCGCCCTTTCGCAAGACCGCACCTGATGCTTCCCCTCCAGCTGCCCGCACCGGGGCAGCGCGCAAGCACTGCACTGCTGCAGGGTTCGAGTGATGCCCCGGCGCTCGCCGCGCTGGCGGCCCGCGCACGCCCCTTGCTGGTGATTACCGAGTCGGCCTGGCAGGCGCAGCGTTTGCTGCAGGAGATTCCGTTCTTCGCGCCGCAGTTGCGCGTGCATCTGCTGCCCGACTGGGAAACCCTGCCCTACGACCAGTTCTCGCCGCACCACGACCTGGTGTCGGAACGGCTGGCCACGCTGTGCCAGATGGTGCGCGGCGATTTCGACATCGCGCTGGTGCCGGTGACCACGGCCCTCTACCGCATGGCGCCGGTGGATTACATCACCGCCAATACCTTTTATTTCCGTCAGGGTGCCAGGCTCGGTGCCGATGCGCTGCGCCATCAGCTGGTGCTCGCCGGTTACAACCATGTCACGCAGGTGGTCGCGCCCGGCGAATACAGTTTCCGCGGCGGGCTGATCGACCTCTACCCGATGGGCAGCCCGCTGCCCTACCGCATCGACCTGTTCGACGAAGTCATCGACTCCATCCGCAGCTTCGACATCGACAGCCAGCGCTCGATCATGAAGGTGCCGGAAGTGCGGCTGCTGCCGGCGCGCGAATTTCCGCTGGATGAAGAGGCGCAGAAATATTTCCGCCAGCGTTTCCGCGAACGCTTCGAAGGCGATCCCTCGCGCAGCAAGGTCTACAAGGACATCTCGAAAGGCATCCCCACCGCCGGCATTGAATATTTTCTGCCGCTGTTTTTCGAAAACACGGCGCTGGTCACCGATTACCTGCCAAAAAACACCACGCTGTGTCTGCGCCCCGGCGTCGCCGAAGCCATTGATGAATTCTGGGCCGACACCCGCGGCCGGCATGCGATGCTGCGCGGCGATCTCGCCAACCCGGTGATGCCGCCGCAGGAATTGTTCCTGACCGAGGATGCCTTCTTCGGTGCGATCAAGCCCTTCCCGCGCGTCGACATCGCCGCAGCCACCACAGCAATGGCCGGCTCGCCCGCGGAATCCGCAGAAAATATCAATAAAATCAATAAGTTATATGATATCTCCGCCACCGCATCGCTGCCGCCATTGAATGTCGAGCGCCGCGCCGACGATCCGCTGCACCGGCTGCGCGACTTCGTGAATGGTTTTGATGGTCGTGTGCTGGTGCTCGCCGAAAGCCTGGGGCGGCGCGAAACCATGCTCGAGTATTTCGCCGAATACGACCTGAAGCCGGCGCAGGCTGCGGACTACGCGCAGTTCAATGCGAGTGATGCACGCTTTGTGTTGAGCGTCGCGCCCCTGCAGACCGGTTACATCGACACTGCGGCGCGTGTCGCCGTCATTACCGAGAACGAACTCTACGCGGCGCAGGTACGCCAGCGCGCGGCACGTGATGCCAAACGCAGCGCGCCGGAAAACATGCTGCGCGACCTGTCCGAGGTCAAGATCGGCGATCCGGTGGTGCACGAAACCCATGGCATCGGCCGTTATGTCGGCCTGCAGACGCTGGACCTCGGCGAAGGCACGACGGAGTTCCTCACACTGGAATACGCCAACAACGACAAACTCTATGTCCCTGTATCCGGCCTGCACCTGATCAGCCGTTACAGCGGCGCGTCTCCGGAGCAGGCGCCCCTGCACCAGTTGGGCAGCGGACAATGGGACAAGGCGAAGAAAAAAGCCGCGGCGCAGGTGCGCGACACCGCCGCCGAACTGCTGGCGCTGTATGCACAACGCGCGGCGCGCGAAGGGTATGCCTTCAACCTGAAGCCGCACGATTACGAGGCCTTCGCCGAAGGTTTTCCGTTTGAGGAAACACCCGATCAGGCCGCGGCGATCACCGCCACGCTGGAAGACCTCAAAAGCAGCAAGCCGATGGACCGCCTGGTCTGCGGCGACGTCGGTTTCGGCAAGACCGAAGTCGCCCTGCGCGCGGCCTTTGTCGCCGTCGCCGACGGCAAGCAGGTCGCCGTGCTGGTGCCGACCACGCTGCTCGCCGAACAGCATTTCAATACCTTCTCCGACCGCTTTGCCGACTGGCCGGTCAAGATTGCCGAGTTTTCACGGTTCCGCTCGACCAGCGAAACCAATGACGCACTGGCCGGCATCGCCGAAGGCCGCGTCGACATTGCCATCGGCACGCACAAGCTGATCGGCAAGGACATCCATTTCAAGAACCTCGGCCTGGTGATCATCGACGAGGAACACCGCTTCGGCGTGCACCAGAAGGAGCGGCTGAAGGCGCTGCGCGCCGAAGTCGACGTGCTGACGCTGACCGCGACGCCGATCCCGCGCACGCTGGCGATGTCGCTGGAAGGCCTTCGCGACTTTTCGGTGATTGCCACAGCACCCCAGCGGCGCCTCGCGATCAAGACCTTTGTCGCCCGTTACGCGAAATCGCTGATCAGGGAGGCGGTGCTGCGCGAATTGAAACGCGGCGGCCAGGTGTATTTCCTGCACAACGACATCGACACCATCCGCAACATCGAGGAGGAGCTCACGCGGTTGCTGCCGGAAGCCCGGGTGCGCATCGCGCACGGCCAGATGCGTGAGCGCGACCTGGAACTGGCGATGAGGGACTTTTATCAGGGCCGTTTCAACGTGTTGCTGTGTACCACCATCATCGAAACCGGCATCGACATCCCCACCGCCAACACCATCATCATCAACCGCGCCGACCGTTTCGGCCTGGCGCAGCTGCACCAGTTGCGCGGCCGGGTCGGGCGCTCACACCACCAGGCCTATGCCTATCTGCTGCTGCCCGATGAAGGCAACATCACCACTGGCGCGAAAAAACGCCTGGAGGCGATCCAGGCGATGGAAGAACTGGGTTCCGGATTTTTCCTCGCCATGCACGATCTTGAAATCCGCGGTGCCGGCGAAGTGCTGGGCGATTCGCAATCGGGCGAGATGCAGGAAATCGGCTTCAACCTCTACTGCGCGATGCTCGACACCGCGGTGAAGGCATTAAAAGCCGGCAAGGAGCCGGACCTCAACGCACCGCTCGGAGTCACCACCGAGATCAATCTGCACGCCCCCGCCCTGCTGCCTGATGCCTATTGCAGCGACGTGCACGAGCGGCTGGTGCTCTACAAGCGGCTGGCCAACTGCGGCACTGACGACCAGCTGCAACTGCTGCAGGAAGAACTGATCGACCGTTTCGGCGATCTGCCGGATGCCACGCGCACACTGATCGACAGCCACCGCCTGCGCATCCACGGCAAACCGCTGGGCATCGCGCGCATCGATGCCAGCGACCATGCGATCCAGCTGCAGTTCGTGCCCAATCCGCCGATCGACCCGATGAAAATCATCAAGCTGATCCAGACCCGGCGCAACTACAAACTCGCCGGCCCGGACCGTTTGCGTATCGACATCAAAATCCCCGAACTGAAGGCGCGCGTCGCCGAGATCCGCAAGGTGTTTGCCGAACTGGGCTGAGTCCGTCACTCCGGCGCGCCCCGAAGGAAGCCCCCTTGGAGGGAAAGCCGGAGTCTGGATTCCGGCTTCCGCCGCAATGACGACGGGGTTACTAGGCAGCAATACTGCCGCGCTGCGGCGGCAGCAACTCGCCGGTGACGGCATTGATGCCGAAACCCGGCTCGGCAATCAGCACCTTGGCGGCAGGCAATGCCTTGCTCACCGCCGCCGCGAACTCGGGCCAGGGATGCGAGGTCACGCCCATCATTTCGTGGAACTTGTCGTGCGGCGGATAGAGGATGACCATTTTCGGCTTGAGCGCGGCCGCGCCGCGCGCCACATCCGCCATGAAATCCAGCTGCATGCCGGCGAGCAGCACATCGGTGCGGAAACGTTTGCCCAGCGCCGTGATCTCGGCGTCGGTCATCTTGGTGTTGAAACCCTCGTTGTAGTTCAGGATCGTCAGGCCGCCCGGAAGCTCGACGTGGTAACCGGTGTACGGCGAATAAAACGGCGCGTTGGTCGCACTGCTCCAGGCCCAGGCAAGCTGGGTTGCGTTGCCGTGGAACACCGCTTTCGACAGCGCCTTCACCAGGTTGATGTCGCGGTGTTTCCAGTGGAAGGAACTGATCTTGAAACCCGGCAGCTGCTGTGTCTCGCGGATGTCCACGGTCACCAGTTTTTCGCGCGGCAGGCGGCTGCGCCAGGCGAGAAAATCGGTGACCGAACGCGGCCCGATCACCGTCGCGCCGGTGCGTTTCGCGATCACCGGCACGTCGAGGAAGTGCTCCTCATGGCCGTGGGTCACGCAAATGTATTTGGCGTGCAGGAAATCCTCGAGCCCGAACCACTGCGCGCCGCAGTAGTGGCGGAAAAACGGATCAAAAAACAGCGCGCCGTCCGCAGTCTCTATCGACAGGCCGGACCAGCCGAAATAGCGGATGATCGGATCGTTCATGTTGTAGTCCTCAATAAAAAGCCCGTGCGCATCCCGCTGCCGGTCAGGCCTTGATCTCAAAAGTGGCGTCGACTTCGACCGCTGCATTCGCCGGCAAGGTCGCCACACCCACTGCGAAGCGCGCATGGCGCCCGGCATCACCGAAAATCTCGACCATCAAATCAGAAGCACCATTCACACATTTCGGCGCATCGTAAAAATCCGCTGCAACGCAGACAAAGCCGCCAAGGCGCAGCACGCGGCTGACCCGGTTCAGGCTGCCGCCGCAGGCGGCCTTCAGCTGGGCGATGATGTTCAGCGCGCACAGCCGTCCGGCGCGGTAGCCATCGTCTATGCTCAGCTTTTCGCCGACACGGCCCTGCACGCCGACCTTGCCGCCCTCGAGCGGCAACTGCCCCGAAATGAAGACCAGATTGCCGGACACCGTGTAACCGACATAGTTGCCCACCGGCGCCGGCGCCGGCGGCAGCGTGATACCCAGCTCCTGAACCCGCTTGTCATAATCAGCCATGTTTGCTTTCTCCTCCAGGTTATTGCTTCAATCCATTTTTCGGTGATGATTTTGACGACACTGGCGGCCGCCACTCAAGCGACGGCCGCCTTCAATCCCAAGCCCGGGCTCAGGCACCACGCCCGAAATAATGGGCGTAGGCCGCGGCCTGGCCGACCTGCACTTCGTTATGCCAGAACATTACCCGTTTCGCCCAGTTCATCTGCGAAGCAACCACCTTGGCGAACAGGGGATTCTCCGCCGAACGGCGCTTGATCACCGCGTTCCAGGCCTTGAGCTGCGAGTCAAGGATCGGTCTCGGCGTCTTGTAGATGCGCAGCTTCGGGTTCTTTTTCAGCTCCAGGTAATCCTGCGACATCCGGTGCATCGCCTTCCAGGTCATGTCGGCGCTCGCGGCCTGCGAGGCAAGCTTGAGCACGATCTTCAGTTCTTCGGGCAGCGCCTCGTATTTCTTGCGGTTGACCATCACCTCGCAGAAGTTGTTGGCCATGTGGTAACTCTGCTGCAGGTAGAACCTGGCCACGTCCGGGAAACCCATGATGCGGTCGTCCGAGGCGCTGGCAAACTCGGCGCCGTCGAGGAGCCCGCGGTCGAGCGCCGGTACGATGTCGGGCGGCGCCATCTGTACCGCGGATACACCCAACTCCTTGAACATGTCCACCGCAAGGCCGGCGGTACGGAACTTGAGGCCCTTCAGGTCGGCGGTAGTCTTGATTTCCTTCTTGAACCAGCCCATGGGTTCGCAGGGCACCGGCGCAAACAGGAAGCTGACGATGTCGAGCTGAGCCGCGGCCTGCACTTCGGCGTAGAGCTCCTTGCCGCCGCCATGTTCGATCCAGCCCAGCAACTGGTTGCCGTCCATGCCGAAGTCGGGACCGGCGCCGAACAGGCCGAAAGCGGTGTTCTTGCCGAACCAGAAGGCGGGCAGGCCGTGGCCGCCGTCAATGACCCCCTTGCTGGTGGCGTCAACGATCTGCAGCGCCGGTACTACCGAACCCGCCGGCAGCATGTCGATTTTCAGTTTGCCGCCGGACATCTCGGCGACTTTTTTGGTCCAGTCGACGGCGAATTCCTGGTACAGGAACTTCGCCGGCCAGGTACTCTGGAAACGCCAGTTGATGACGGTCTGCTCGCGGGCAACCGCCGGGAAACCCAGTGCAGCGGTTCCGGTGGCGGCTGCGGCACCAAGGAAACGGCGGCGTGCGGGACGTGTATCAGCCGGCGTGGCGGGTTGTTTCGAGTCGTGCTGTGTCATGGGTCTGCTCTCCGTTTAAATGGGCCGCAACTCCTCCAGTACCACTCGGGTTGTATTGTTTGGTCGGGAACAACCTGTCCCGTATGATTGAAAAGTATCCTTATAGGAAACCATTCAGTCAACAAAATCCTGTAGTATTGTTGCGCAGCAGGCGATATTCATAGGTTGATGGCATTACAGCGGTGCATTGCATCATTTTTAATGCACCAAAAAGTTTCTTTTCAGGAAACCACCGCCCTGAAAGGGTGCAAGACCGGGAGCCGTGCCATGCACTTCGGAATTTTCATTTATGACGGCGTTGAACCCATCGACCTCGCCACCTTCGGCGTGCTGTCGATGGCGCGTCGCGTCGCGCCGCAACTGCGCATATCCACCATCGCACCCAAACCGGGGCCGGTGCGCCTGGCCAATGATCTTGAGGTCAACGCCAATTTCGGCATCGCCGACGCACCGCAATTCGATGTCCTGATCGTCACCGGCGGCCCCGGCTGGGAGGCACAGTGCCAACATCCGCCGACGCTGGATTACCTGCGGCGCACGACAAAAAAGGACACCATCGTCGCTTCAGTCTGCACCGGCGGCATGATCCTCGCCGCCAGCGGCGTGCTGGACGGACTCGGCGCCACCACCAAAAAAGAAGTGATCGAGGGCCGGGAAATCCCGCCGCTGCAGCGCATGCGCAAGGAATACCCGAAGATTGATGCACAAACCGCGCTGCTGGTGGACAGCGGCCGCATCATCACCGGCGGCGGCGTTACACTGTGCATCGACCTGACGCTGCACCTGCTCGAACGCCTGCTCGGCACCGACGTCGCCGCGGAGACCGCACGCATCATGGAATACACGACCGCCCGCAAGGCCAACCGCACTCAACTGCAGACCATCGTCCGCTGACGCGCATGACCGCCAATCCCGCACCCGCCGCCGCTTCTTCCGCCACCGACATCGAACGCTGCATCGGCACCCGTGTTGCCGCCTTGCGCGGCGAACGCAGCCTGACCCAGGAGCAGCTCGCCGAGGCCATCGGCGTGACCAAGGGTTATGTCTCCAAAATCGAGAACGGGCACATCGTGCCGCCGATCGGCACGCTGGTGAAAATCGCCCATGCGCTGCAGGTCGAGGTCACCGAGTTCCTCAAGGCCAGCGGTGACGGTTATGAAGATGCCGCCAGCATCGTGCGCGCCGATGAACGCCAGCCGGCGGTGCGCGGCGCCAGCGCCTTCGGTTACGACTACATCAGCCTTGCCCACAAAAAACGCCACAAACACATGGAGCCCTTCCTGTTTTCGTTTCCGACCGACATCAGCAAGGAAGTGCATTTCGAACACGAGGGCGAGGAGTTCCTGTTCATCCTCAGCGGACGCGTCGAATGGGAGATGGTGATGGACGGCGAATCGAAAAAATGGGTGCTGGAAACCGGAGACAGCCTGTACTTCGAATCGCGCATCCCCCACCGCGGCCGCGGCCTCGGGGCAAACGCCAAGGCCCTGATCGTGATCTACACGCCGGTCTAGGTTTTTCCCGCCGGGCGCTTGCGCTAGACTGCAGGGATGACGCGACGCACATCCATCTACTTGTTGATTCTGGCACTCCTGCTGCCGTTTGCCGCCTGGGCCCAGCCGGCGGCACCCGCCATCGGCATCGTCATCATGCACGGCAAGGGCGGCATGCCGCAGGGGCTGGTGCGGCCGCTGGCCGAGGGCCTCGAACAGAAAGGCTGGCTGGTCGCCAATCTGCAGATGCCCTGGTCACGGGACCGCAAGTACGATGTCGATGTCTCCGCCGCTGCCGCGGAGATCACGGCGGCGATCAAGGAGTTGCGCGGCAAAGGCGCAAAAAAGGTTTTTGTCGCGGGGCACAGCCAGGGCGCGGTGTTTGCGCTGCATCATGCAGCAGCCCATCCGCCCGACGGCCTGATCATCATTGCTCCCGGCGGCGATGTCTCCGCCAATTTCTACCGGCAGCAGGTAGGCGCCTCGGTCAGCCGTGCGCGCGGCATGGTCGCCGCGGGCAAAGGTGCCGACAGCGCTGATTTTGATGAATCCGAAGGCGGCAAAAACTGGACGGTGCGCACCACTGCCGCCAACTACCTCTCATGGTTTGACCCCGACGGCGCGATGAACCAGCTCAAATCCTCGCGCGCGCTGCCAAAGTCCCTGCCCGTGCTGCATGTCGCACCGACATCCGATTACCCGACCCTGCTGCGCGCGAAGCGGGAAATGTTCGACGCGCTGCCGGATCATCCGCAGAAACGCCTTTACGAACCGAATTCCGACCACCGCAACGCGCCACGCGATTCCGTTGAAGAAATTGCGCGCTGGGTCACGGAAGTCGCCGCGCGATAACGCCGGCGTGGTTTTAACTCACCGCGCTGTTGGAGTGAAAAATCAGTCCGGCGTGTTCGCGCAAGGCATGGAATTTGATTTTCGGCCACTGCTCGGCAGCGACATCGATCTCGATCGTGTTCGACGCAAGGAAAGCCGGCGCACCCACCGCATCATGCGCGACGCGGTGTGAATTGGCATCGATGAAGCGCTGCAGTTCCCGCTCGTCATCACAGGTCACCCAGCGCGCCGCGACATAACGCGCCGGCGCCATCCGTGCCTCGCAGCCGTATTCGTGTTTCAGCCGGTGCGCGACCACCTCGAACTGCAGCTGGCCAACGGCGCCGAGCAGCAGCAGGCTACCCGCCACCGGCTTGAATACCTGGATTGCACCCTCCTCACCCAGTTGCGCGAGGCCGGTGCGCAACTGCTTGCTGCGCAGCGGATCGGCGACTTCGACGGTCTGGAACAGTTCCGGCGCAAAAAACGGCAGCCCGGTGAACTGCAGATCTTCGCCCTCGGTCAGCGTGTCGCCGAGTTGCAGCACGCCGTGGTTGGGGATGCCGATGATGTCGCCGGCGTAGGCATCCTCGACCTGCTCGCGGCGCTGTGACAGGAAGGACACCACGCTGCTCGGGCGGAAAAACTTGTCGGTGCGGCAGTTTTTCAGGCGCATGCTGCGTTCGAAACGGCCGGAGCAGACACGGATGAAGGCGACGCGGTCGCGGTGCCCCGGATCCATATTGGCCTGGATCTTGAACACCACGCCGGAGAATTTGGGCTCCACCGGATCGACAGCGCGCTGCAACGCCTGGTGCGGCCGCGGCGGCGAGGCGAAGTCGATCACCGCGTCGAGCACTTCCTGCACGCCGAAGTTGTTGATCGCCGAACCGAAAAACAGCGGCGTCTGTTTGCCGGCGAGGAATTCCTCACGGTCGTACGCCGGCGACACACCCTGCACCAGCTCGATTTCCTGACGGGCGTGGGCAAAGATATCGCCGTAACGCGCCGTACATTCCGGGTTGTTGATGCCGGAGATGATTTCATCGTCATTGGCGCCGACGCGGTCTTCGCCGGCGGTGAACACCCGCATGCGGTCATTGCGCAGGTCGAACACACCCTTGAACTGCTTGCCCATGCCCACCGGCCAGGTGCAGGGCACCACGGGCATGCCCAGCGTGCGCTCGATTTCATCGACAAGGTCGGTCGGCTCGCGCACCTCGCGGTCCATCTTGTTGATGAAGGTGATCACCGGCGTGTTCTGCGCGCGGCAGACCTGCAGCAGGCGCAGCGTCTGCGGCTCGATGCCGTTGGCGGCGTCGATCACCATCAGCGCGGCATCCACGGCGGTCAGCACACGATAGGTGTCTTCGGAAAAATCACGGTGGCCGGGGGTGTCGAGCAGGTTGATCACGCAATCGCGGTACTCCATCTGCATCACCGAACTCGCCACCGAAATGCCGCGCTGCTTTTCGATTTCCATCCAGTCCGAGGTCGCGTAACGCGAGGCTTTGCGCGACTTGACGCTGCCGGCGATGTGGATCGCGCCGGCAAACAGCAGCAGTTTTTCGGTCAACGTGGTTTTACCCGCGTCCGGATGCGAAATGATGGCGAAGGTGCGCCGCCGCAAAACCTCTTTGTCGATACTCATCGGAAACCCGGTGCGCCGCTCCCGCAGGATGCGCGGAGCGTTTTGAGGCGCGCATTATAAGCGATATTTTTTATCAATAAAATCAATAAGATATGATGCGGCCACGGGTGCAGCAGCCACGGCTATCGGCTATCGGCTATCGGCTATAATATTGACATGACAACATCCGCACCCCGCTCCGTCGCCGACATTGAAGGTTTTGTCGGCCTGCTCAAGGCCGCCTGCGGGGATGCGCGGATCAACGCCACGCTGGAGCGCCTGCTGGTGATGCCCGACGCGCAGCGCCGGGGCGTGGTGCACGCCTGGGTCAGCGACCTGCTGATCGCGGAAGCGCCGCGCGATTTCATCGAAGCCGTCGCCTGCCTGATCGATGATGCGGTGGCCGAGCAAGCCTATGCGGTCATCTACCAGTGCCGGCGCGACAGAAGCGATAACAACAGGGCCCGCCATGTTTGAGCTCAAAACCACCATACTGTTCATCGCCACCGCGCTCGCCGAAATCGTCGGCTGTTATCTGCCGTACCTGTGGCTGAACAAGGGCGCGCCGGTCTGGGTGCTGGCGCCGGCCGCCGCATCGCTGGCGCTGTTCGTCTGGCTGCTGTCGCTGCATCCGGCCGCCGCCGGCCGCGTCTATGCCGCATACGGCGGCGTCTATGTCGCGGTCGCCATCCTCTGGCTGTGGGCGATCGACGGCATCCGCCCCACGCTTTGGGATCTGACCGGCGCCACTGTTGCCATAGCCGGCATGGCGATCATCCTGTTTGCACCGCGTTCGGCATGAACAACCGCTGTCGCTGGCTCGGATGCATGCTGCTGACGGCATCAGCAGCCTGGGCGCAATCACCGTAGGTGGTGGATGTACCCTCGCGCCCCGGCGTCACCCAGCGCATCCTGGTCATCACACCGGACAAACCCAGGGCCGCGGTGATCCTGTTTGCCGGCGGCGACGGCGGCATCCAGATCCAGCCCGATGGCGTCATCACGCGCGGCGGCAATTTCCTGGTGCGCTCACGACAGCTGTTCGCCGATCAGGGCCTGATCACGGCGGTCATCGATGCACCATCCGACAAACAATCGCCTCCGTTTCTGTCCGGGCACCGCCAGACCGATGATCATGTCACTGATGTCAAGGCAGCCATCGCGTGGTTGCGGCAACAAACAAAAATTCCGGTGTGGCTGATCGGCACCAGCCGCGGCACGCAATCCGTGGGCCATGTCGCCACCCGCCTGCCGGTGGCTGACGGCGGCCCCGACGGCATCGTGCTCACCGCAACCGTGCTCAACGATCCACGCAGCCGCGCCGTGCCGGAAATGGCGCTCGACCGCATCCGCATCCCCGTGCTGGTCGCGCACCACCGCGAGGACAGCTGCCGCGTCTGCCGTTTCAGCGACGTGCCGCGGCTGATGGAGCGGCTGACCACGCCGCCGCGCAGGGAACTGCTGGTGTTCGAAGGCGGCATCAGCACCGGCGATCCCTGCGAGGCCCGCGCCCACCACGGCTTCAACGGCATCGAGCGCGAGGTTGTGCAGCGAATTTCAACATGGATCACCCAGCCATGACCGACCCGCAAAGTGCAGAGACGCTGCAGGCGATACTCGCCGAGCAGAAAAAAATTGTCGCGCTGCTCGAAGCCGGACGCGAGGCGCAGCAGGAAAGCCTGCGTTTCCTGCGCGAACGTTATGAACACGATGCACGGATCCGCGACGAGTCAGTGGCATTGCAGCGCAGCGCCGTCGAACGTTTCCGCAAACTCAGTTTTGTGATGCTGCCGCTGGTCGCCCTGTGCGTGGCGCTGATCATCTGGCTGATGGTGCGTTACCGGATGTTTTGAGACGTAAAAAACCGCTGACGGCCTCCGCTATAATCGCGCCTCTTCCGGAATATCATCGGCGCATCCTCATGCATCTCGTCATCCAGGGCGCAGAGATCGAGACCAGCGATCTCAAGCAGCTCGCCAAACTCTCCGGCGCCGTTGGCATCGAGCGCCTGGCCGGCACCGCCTTCCGTCTGTGTAACGCGCGGCCCGCGGCGGGCATTGCCGAACTGTGCGCGTCCGCAAAACTTGATCACGGCTTCGTGCCCGAAGGCCGCCGGCTCAGTGACTTCAAACTGCTGGTGATGGACATGGATTCGACGCTGATCACCATGGAAACCATCGACGAACTCGCCGACATGGTTGGCATCAAGGCCGAGGTGGCGAAAATCACCGAAAGCGCGATGCGCGGCGAAATCGAATACGACGAAAGCCTGCGGCGGCGGCTGGCGCTGTTGAAGGGTCTCGATGAAAGCGCATTGCAGCGGGTCTACGACGAGCGGCTGCGTTTCTCGCCGGGCGCGGAAACCCTGCTCGAAAAAATCCGCGCCGCGGGCATCAAAACGCTGCTGGTGTCCGGCGGTTTCACCTACATGACCGACCGGCTGAAAACGCGCGTCAGGCTCGATTACACGCATTCCAACGTGCTCGAGATCAGCAACGGCAAGCTGACAGGCAAGGTCATCGGTGACATCGTCAATGCCGACATGAAGCGCTCGTCGCTGCTGCGCGTGGCGGCGGAACTCGGCATTACACGCGCGCAGATCGCCGGGGTCGGCGACGGCGCCAATGACCTGAAATTCATGGCGGAGTGCGGGGTCAGCGTTGCTTATCGCGCAAAACCGGTGGTGCGCGAAAAGACGACCTATGCGCTGAATCACTCGGGGCTCGACGCGATGCTCTGGCTGCTCTCCGCAGAGCAAAATTAACTCAATAAAAACAAATACTTACAAAAAACCCTGGCCGCCCTCCCGATTCCGCCTACTGCGGAAACCGATAAAAGTCCCGGTTCAGATAGGCCGCCAGATCTTCCACTTCCTGTTTGCTGAATTTGGGGTTCATGCGGTCGTTCCAGCGCTCGACCTCCTTTTTCAGCGCTGCGGGCGTTTTTATTTTTGCCCGCGATGCGGCATAAAGCGCGGTGCCATGACAACCCAGGCAATCGGCGTGCAGTTTTTCGCCGCGCACCGGATCGCCGGCGGCATACCCGACCGCAGGACCGCACAGCAGAACCATCAGCAGCAGGCGTGTCACGGCGCGGTTTTTAATCGCGAATAATCGATCAACTGCAGGCCGCGCAGTTGCGCGCGTTCTTCCATTGCCTTGACATGCTCCGCGCGCAGCCGCTCGCGTTCTTCCGGAGTGCCCGCGCCGCGCAGCCGCTGGCGGTAGTTCTCACGCTCCTGGGTGGTCATCAGTTCAGAACCGGTGATGATTTCGCGCTGGACCGGCGACTCTGCAGCAGCCGCTGGCGGCAGCGTGCCGCAGCCCAGTGCAAACGCCGTTACAGCACAAAGCGCCGGAAGATAGCGGTTTTCCATGGCGCCAGTCTGCCAATACGGCGCCGCTGCGGATTGACTTGCGTCAAACTGTGTCGCGTCAGCGTCCGGCTGCGCCCAGCGGCAACTCCTGTTCTGCAGCTGCGTCTGCAGCCGCCTTTTCCGCCGCCGCGGTGGTCTGTTCCCGGTACATGCTGACCAGACAGGCGGCGATCAGCAGCGGAATGAACAGCAGCAAGGCGGGGCCGATATACCCGGTGAACAGCAGGATCTGGGGCAAAATCGCCGCCCCGGTGAACAGGAAGTCGACAAATCCGGCATTGATCATGGTCTGCATCTCCATAAAATGGATCAGACCTTCATGCCCCTCCCCATGAAGGCAGCTTCAGGGATTACGGCTGTAACCATTAGCAATTTAAGTGCCAGCCCCGGAAAGCAGCCCTGCCGGGCCATGCGGCGATCGCAGCCCCCCTGCCGGCGCCTCGCCCGGGTGCATGCGCAGCCGCGATGCACTGCGGGCGGGCAGGATCAGTAGACGGGGAAACGCGTGCCGCCGTCGAGGCCGTAGGCGCGCATCGGCCCCGCCCCTTCGCTGCACATGCCGTAAATGAACGGCAAGCTGCCGCGGCCGGGCGTCAGGAAGCGCAGATCCTTGAACCAGATACACAGCGATGCAGCTTCACTGTCGATGCGGTGCAAAGCCGGATATGCCGAGAACCAGCGGAAGAATTCAAACTGCGGATGCTCGAACACGGCGCGCACCACGGCGCCCTGCGAGCCGCGCCCGTAACGCAGGTCCGTCTCCCAGACGGCCTGGTCGAGCGGTCGATAAACCGCGTCGAGTTTGCGGATGAAGCCCGCATCGTCACCCGCCTGCAGCACCTCCTTGCGGATCAGGTTGATCTGGCTGTAGCGATACCCCTGGTCATCCTCGATCACAACCATCCAGTTGAACGGTGACACCGGCCGCGGCAACGCGCTGACCCGCGCCTGCGTCAGGCCTGCCGTCTGCGCATAACCCCTGCCGAATTCCACGGCCTGTTGCAGCAGCACGGATTGCAGCACGACGTAACCGGCCAGCACAACCAGCCCCGCCACCGCCGGCACGCGCGACCGCCGCCACAGCAGCGACAGCAGCAGGCCGGCGATGATGATGCCGGAGAACCACAGATCGATGATGAAGGTGGTGCCGATGCCGTGGCGGTAATCCGACAGCGGCGCAAAAATCATGGTGCCGAAAGTGGTGATCCAGTCACCGGCGATATGCGCCGCCAGCGACAGCGCCACCACCGGCGCGTAAGTCTTCCAGCCGGGACCGCCGCGCCAGATCAGCGCAAATATCCACGCCAGCAGCACGGTCCACAGCGGCAGCATGACCAGCGAATGGGTGACCCCACGGTGGTTGTAGAGATAGGCCAGCGGCGAAATCCACGATGTCACCACGTCGAGATCGGGAAAAGCCGCCACCAGCGCGCCGATCGCCATGCGGCGCCCAACCGGCAATGCGGGTTTTTCCAGGCCGGTGGTGGCACGCGCCAGCAGCGCGCCGGACAGCGCATGGGTCAGGGTGTCCATTTTTACAAGGCGGTAATGGGTAAACGGTAATGAGTGATGGGTAGCAAAACGGTAATTGGTGACTGGTAACTGGTGATTGGTAAAAACAATTGCGTGAGGCGCAGCGCCAGTGGCATGACATACCCTTTTGACATCGAAATGTTCAAATTCACCCCATCACCCATTACCCATCACCTAATCACCTAATCACCCAATCACCCAATCACCCAATTACCAATCACCAGTCACCAATCACTGCAGCACAATATTCAGCGACTTGCCCAGCTTGTAGTAAGTCTCATACTGCTCCTTGACATATGCCGCCGTGGCCTCCGGCGTCTTGATATGCGGCACCGAGCCGATTTTTTCGGTGGCGTTGATCCACTGCGCATCCTTGCCGACTTTCTGCAGCGTATCACCCCAGATCGCAACAAGCTTCGGGTCCATTTTCGGCGGCCCGTACAGCGCGCTCCAGCCGATGATGCGCTCCAGCGCCGGATAACCGGCCTCTTTCGCCGTCGGCACATCCGGGATCTCCCTGAAACGCTCCGGTGTCGTCGTCACCAGCGCGCGCATCTGTTTGTTCTTGATGAAGCCGAGCACGGTGCCGATGTTGGAGCAGCTGAAATCGACATGGCGGCCGAGCAGCGCCGTGGCGGCCTCGCCGCCGCTCTTGTACGGGATCTGGTTGCCCGCGTCCTTGCCCAGTTTCTGCGCATCGAACAGCAGCTGCGGCCCCATTTCGTGGATGGTGCCGACGCCGGCGGTGCTGTATTTCAGCTTGCCCGGATTCCTGCGGATGGCTTCGACCAGGTCAGCAAAAGTCTTGTACGGTGAATCCGCAACCACCGCGCAGACATAGGGATTGAGTTCAAGGATGCCGAGGAAGGAAAAATCATTCCACTTGTAGCTCAAGTCGGGCTTCAGCGCCGGCAGTGTCGCCTGCGAACCGACGCGCGCCAGCAACAGGGTGTAACCATCGGGGGCGGCGTTCTTGACATACTCGGAGCCGATGGCGCCGCTGGCCCCGACCTTGTTCAGCACCACCGCATTCTGTTTGAGATATTTCGGCAATACCGCGGCCAGGTTGCGCGCGGCAATATCCGAATCACCTCCCGGGCCGAATGGCGCGACGATCAGCAACGGCCGAGTCGGATACTGCTGCGCGCCTGCCGCCAGCGGCAGCACCAGCAGAATCGCAGCGCCAAAACGCGCCAGAACAAAGCGAACAAAACTGGATTTCATCATGGGTCTCCTCCCGGTTGAAATGCCTGATGTGCCTGCCGGGGATTGTGACCGCCACCCGCAGCTTTGGCAACGGTTGAGAACTGCACTCGACATGATGGGGCAGCGCTTTTCCGCTCATTACTCATCATTCATCACTCAGCACTGTTTTCTATCCCCAGCGGTCGTCGCAGACCTCGATAAAACCATTCTCGATGCGCAGCGGAAATTTGGCCGTCGGTTCGTACGCCGGCGCCGACAGCGCATCGCCGGTGCGTATGCAGAAACGCGCGCCGTGGCGCGGACAGACGACCTGGTCACCCTCGATGACACCGCTCGCCAGCTCGCCGCCGTCGTGGGTGCAGACATCCTCAATCGCAAAATATTCGCCGCCGACATTGAACACCGCGACCGCGGTGCCGTCGACATCGGCGACCTTGCAGGCGCCGGGCGCGATCTCGCCGACCGCCGCGACCTTGAACCAGTCCGCCATGCTCAGTTCACCACCTTCTAGACCGCGACCACTTCCATGTCGGGTTCGATCTGGCGCACCAGGTTTTCGATGCCGGCCAGTGTGCCCGACAGCGAACTCGGGCAGCTGCCGCAGGCGCCCTGGTAATGGACGGTCAGTTTGTTGCCTTCGAGCCCCATCACATAAAGATCACCGCCGTCATTCTGCAGATAAGGGCGGATCTGTTCGTCGAGGATGGCGTTGATTTTGTCCAGCCGCTCGCGATCCTCCGGACTGAGTTTGGCCGGATCCATCGCCTCGCTCGATTGCTCCGCGAGTTTGTCGGAATTGGCGTCGGCCGACGGGGCTTCACGGATCGGCACCGCCAGGTCACGCATCAGTTCCTGCCAGTCCGCCCCGCCGTCCTGGGTCACGGTGATCCAGTGGTCGACGTAAAACACATTGGTCACATGTTTGATGTCGAACAGCTTCATCGCCAGCGGATCACCGATCGCCTGCTCCGGATTGTCGTACGAACGCGTGATGCCCCAGGTCAGCGGCTCGCGCAGGATGAATTTCATCGCGTTCGGATTGGGGGTTGGTTCGATTTCGGCGATTTTAGGCATATTGGGTACGCTTATCCGTGCCTGCGATCATCAGAGCGCAGGCGCGCAAATATCTCCCCTCCCCCGCCGGGGGAGGGGTCGGGGGTGAGGGAGAGGCTGGCGAAATGCAAAAAACCCATAAGTGATTTTTATTCGGTGGAGGCCGTGTCAGCACCTGCAAAAGCGGCGTGCAGCGTATGCCAGGGCAGGATCGCGCATTTGACGCGCGTCGGCAGGTCGCGCACCCCCGCAAACACCGTCAGCCGTCCGAGATGATGCGGCGCCGCCGGGTCCAGCTTGCCGGTGGTCATGTCGCGGAACTCCTGCACCATCTGCTCGGCATCGGCGCGGGTCTTGCCTTTGACGATCGCGGTCATCATCGACGCCGAGGCCTTGCAGATCGCGCAGGCCTCACCCTCGAAACCCACGGCTTCGACGGTGTCGCCGACAACACGCAGCGACAGATGCAGATGATCGCCGCACAGCGGATTCAGTCCTTCCGCCTTGTGCGTGGCATCGGCAAGCAGCCCCCAGTTACGGGGTTTCTTGTTGTGCTCGAGGATCATCTCCTGATAAAGCTCGCGGCTGTTCATAAGATCAAAGACTAAAAGCAGCCACAGAGGTCACAGAGAGCACAGAGAAAACCCGGGTTTGCCGTTCTCTGTGTCCTCTGTGTCCTCTGTGACCTCTGTGGCTAAAGGTTTTAAAGGTTTTCATGCAAACAGTTTCTGCACCCGGGCGATCGACGCCGCCAGCGCATCGACTTCGGCCATGGTGTTGTAAAAAGCGAAGGACGCACGGCAGGTCGCCGGCACCTTGAAACGCTGCATCACCGGCTGCGCACAATGGTGCCCCGTGCGGATCGCCACGCCATCGTCATTGAGCAATGAACCGACGTCATGCGGATGCACGCCCTCCACCGCGAACGACAAAACCGCGGCTTTTTTCTCGGCGGTGCCGATCAGGCGTATGCCCGGCATGCGGTTCAGCTGGTCGGTGGCGTAGTCGAGCAGATCGGTTTCATGCGCGGCAATGCGCTCGATGCCGATGGCCGACAGGTAATCGATGGCGGCGCCCAGCGTGATCGCCTCGCCAATGGGCGGCGTGCCGGCCTCGAACTTGGCAGGAATCGGCGCGTAGGTGGTCTTCTCAAAGGTCACCGACAAAATCATGTCGCCGCCACCCTTGAACGGCTGCATTTCCTCCAGCAGCGCCGCCTTGCCATACAGGACACCAACGCCGGTCGGTCCGCAGAGCTTGTGGCTGGAGAACACATAAAAATCGCAGCCGAGATCCTGCACATCGACTTTCAGGTGCGGCGCCGCCTGCGCGCCATCGACCAGCACCGGCACGCCGTGTTCATGGGCGATGGCGATCATTTCCCTGACCGGGGTGATCGTGCCCAGCGCGTTCGAGACCTGGGTCATCGCGACGAACTTCGTTTTCGCGTTGAACAATTTTCGATATTCATCGACCAGCAGCTCGCCGCGGTCATTGACCGGCACCACGCGGATTTTCGCGCCTTTCTCTTCGGCAACCATCTGCCAGGGCACGATGTTGGAATGGTGTTCCAGCGTGGTCAGGATGATTTCGTCACCGGCGGCAAAAAACCTGCGGCCGTAACCATGCGCCACCAGATTGATGCCGTCGGTGGTGCCGCTGGTGAATATGCATTCGCGCGCTTCACCGGCATTGATGAAGGCCTGCACCTTCAGCCGCGCCTTTTCATACTCGGCAGTCGCAGTCTCCGACAGGTAATGCACCGCGCGATGGATGTTGGCGTGCTGCTCGGAACGGTATTTGATCCAGCGCTCCATGACCTGGCGCGGCATCTGGCTCGATGCCGCATTATCCAGGAAAATCAATGGCTTACCATTGACCTTCAGATCGAGGATGGGAAAGTCGCGGCGCAGACGCTCAATGTCGAGCGCCGCCGCTGGCGCAGTTGCCAGTTTGCCGTGGCTACTCATACCGAAGCCTCAGTGCGCGCCATGACGCTCTTCTCCAACTGTGCCACCAGCGACGGCACCGGAATGCGGTCGATGATCTCGGCGCCGAAGGCATAGGTCAGCAGATTGCGCGCCTGCGCCTCCGGCAGGCCGCGGCTTTTCAGATAAAACAGATGCTCGGCATCGAGCTGACCGACCGTCGCACCGTGTGCGCATTTGACGTCATCGGCAAAAATTTCCAGCTGCGGCTTGGTATCGACATGCGCCTTGTCCGACAGCAGCAGGTTGCGGCTTTGCTGCGAGGAGTCCGTCAGTTGCGCACCTGGGCGCACGAACACCTTGCCGTTGAACACCGCATGCCCCGCGCCGCCGACGATGGTCTTGTGCGACTGCACGCAGGTGCCATTAGGTTGAGTGTGATCCATCAGCGTGTGCGTATCCGCCAGCTGGCGGCCGCCGATCAGCGCAATGCCGTCGATCTGCGCATGCGCACCCTCGCCCTGCTGGGTCACCGTCAGATTGTTGCGCGACAGCCGCGCGCCGAAAGTCACGGCATGCGCCAGATAACGCGCATCTTTCGCCAGCGTCGCCGCGCATGTGCCGATATGGAAAGCCTGGTCGCTTTCACGCTGCAGCTTGATATGGCGCACCGAGGCATTCGGCGCAACCACGACTTCGGTCACGGCATTGGTCAGATAGGCTTCGCCGCCCAGCGCCACATAATCCTCGATGACCGTGATCTCGCTGCCGGTATCGGTGACGATCAGGCAGCGCGGATAAGCAGCGGCGCCCTTGCGGGTCACGACGAACAGCAGATGGATCGGCGCTTTCAGCGCTGCGTTTTTTGCGGCATGAATGAATACACCGTGCTGCAGGAAGGCCGTGTTCAGCGACGCGAACAGATCCTTGTCGTTGTTCACCAGCTGCGCCAGATGCGGCTCGATCAGCGCACCGTGGCTTTTTATTGCGACTTCCAGCAGTTCGACAGTAATGCCCGCGGGCAATGCCCCGCGTCGCGACAGCGTCGGCGCATAAATGCCATCGACGAAGACCAGTCGCACTGCGGCCTCGGTGACGGCGTAAGCGGCAATGTCCGCCGCGGACACATTCCCCGCAGCGCTTACCGGCTGGAATTGCAATTTGGTCAGCGGCGTCAGGTCAGTGAAACGCCATTCCTCGTCACGCGTGGTCGGCACCGCCAGCGCATTGGCGCGCTCCAGCGCCGCAGCGCGGCGCGCGTCCAGCCAGGCTGCGGGGCTTTTCGCCACAGCAGTGCTGCCGGCGAGCAGTGAAGCCACGTAGGGATGAGCAGCGGGATGAGATGCGGCTTTAACGATCACGCTGCAGCCTTTTTCGCATCCAGCAGCCAGTCGTAACCGCGCTCTTCCAGCGCCAGCGCCAGCGCCTTGTCTCCGGATTTGATGATGCGACCGGCCGACATCACGTGTACATAATCCGGCGTAATGTAATTGAGCAGGCGCTGGTAATGTGTCACCAGCACGCAGGCGTTGTCGGCGGTCAGCAGCTGGTTGACGCCGCCGGCGACCACACGCAAGGCGTCGATGTCGAGCCCCGAGTCGGTCTCGTCAAGCAGCGCCAGTTTCGGCTCGAGCAGCGCCATCTGCAGGATCTCGTTGCGCTTTTTCTCACCGCCGGAAAAACCGTCATTGACGCTGCGGCTCAAAAACTCCGGACTCATTTCCAGCAACTTCATTTTTTCACGCACCAGATCGTCGAACTCCAGCGGATCTAGTTCATCCTTGCCGCGACCGCTTTGCACCGTGTTGTAGGCGAGGCGCAGGAAAGCGCTGTTGGTGACGCCCGGGATTTCCACCGGGTACTGAAAGCCGAGGAATATGCCGGCGCGGGCGCGTTCGTCGGAGGCCAGCGCAAACAGGTCCTTGCCCTCAAACAGTACTTCACCGCTTTTCACCGTATACGCCGGATGGCCGGCGAGCACCTTGGCGAAGGTGCTTTTGCCGGAACCGTTGGGACCCATGATGGCGTGCACTTCACCGGCACGCACCGTCAGGTTGATGCCTTTCAATATTTCCACACCCGCCACGGTGGCGGTGAGGTTGCGTACTTCGAGCAATGTTTTTGCGTTTGCGTTGATCATGTTTAAAACCTAAAACCTTTTAGCCACATAGGGCACAGAGATCACAGAGAAAACCCAGGCAACATCACAGCACAAAGCATTCGACAACGCAGAACGCCCTCTGTGTCCTCTGTGATCTCTGTGGCTGCTTTTGATTTTTTGCATCACCCGACACTACCTTCAAGTTTCAGGCCGAGGAGCTTGGTCGCCTCGACGGCGAACTCCATCGGCAGTTGCTGGAAAACATCCTTGCAGAAGCCGTTGATGATCATCGACACCGCCTCTTCGGTGGGGATGCCGCGGCTCTGGAAATAAAACAGCTGGTCTTCACCGATTTTCGACGTGGTCGCCTCGTGCTCGACCTTCGCCGTCGGGTTTTGCACCTGGATATAGGGGAAGGTGTTGGCGCCGCACTGTGTGCCGATCAGCATCGAATCGCATTGCGAGAAATTGCGCGCACCTTCCGCCCGCGGTCCGATTTTGACCAGTCCGCGGTAACTGTTGTTGGACTGCCCGGCGGAGATGCCCTTGCTGATGATCGTGCTTTTGGTGTTTTTGCCGATGTGGATCATCTTGGTGCCGGTATCGGCCTGTTGCCTGTGGTTGGTCAGCGCGACCGAGTAAAACTCGCCGATCGAATTGTCGCCGAGCAGCACGCAGGACGGGTATTTCCAGGTGATCGCCGAGCCGGTTTCGACCTGGGTCCAGGAAATCTTCGAGTTATGGCCCTTGCACAGCCCGCGCTTGGTGACAAAGTTGTAAATGCCGCCAACGCCGTTCTCGTCACCCGCGTACCAGTTCTGCACCGTCGAATATTTGATGTCGGCATTGTCCAGCGCCACCAGTTCGACCACCGCCGCGTGCAACTGGTTGGTGTCGAACTTGGGCGCGGTGCAGCCTTCGAGGTACGACACCTGGGCGCCCTCCTCGGCGATGATCAGCGTGCGTTCGAACTGGCCCGAGTCCTGGGTATTGATGCGGAAATAGGTCGACAGCTCCATCGGGCATTTGACGCCCTTCGGAATGAAGCAGAACGAACCGTCGGTGAACACCGCGGAATTCAGCGCCGCGTAATAGTTGTCGCCCACCGGCACCACCGAACCCATGTACTTGCGCACCAGCTCCGGATGATCGCGCACGGCATCGGAAATCGAACCAAATATGATGCCGACTTCGGCGAGCTTTTCCTTGTAGGTGGTGGTCACCGACACCGAATCAAAAATGACGTCGACCGCCACACCCGCCAGCGCGGCACGTTCGTGCATCGGCACGCCGAGTTTCTCGAAAGTCTTCAGCAGTTCCGGATCGACCTCGTCCATGCTTTTTTTCAGCTTGGGTTTGGGCGCGGCGTAGTAGCTGATCGCCTGGAAATCGATTTTCGGGTAATGCACGTTCGGCCACTGCGGCTCGGTCATGGTCAGCCAGTGGCGATAAGCCTGCAGGCGGAACTCCAGCAGCCATTCCGGCTCGTTCTTTTTCGCCGAAATCATGCGGATGGTGTCTTCGCTCAAACCCTTGGGCGCCGACTCGGACTCGATGTCCGTGACGAAACCGTGTTTGTAGGGCTGGCTGACGAGGTTGTCTAGAACTGTGCTCATTTCATATTCCGAAAAAGCGGTGATTAAGTGATTAAGTAATTGGGAAGCAGTGCGTGACGGGTGTCTAATCACCTAATCACTTAATCACCATTTACTTGTCCACTTTAACGCTGAAGCTCTCGCCGCAGCCGCAGGTGGCATCAACATTGGGGTTGCTGAACTTGAACACCTGCTTCAGCCCGTCCTTGACGAAATCCAGCGTCGAGCCGTCGAGAAATTCCAGGCTTTCGCCGTCGACCACCAGTTTGGTGTCATGCGCCTCGAAGACCTGGTCTTCGGATTTCACCGCATCGGCGTAGTCATAGGTGTAAGCCCAGCCCGAGCAGCCGTTTTTCTTCACGCCCACGCGCAGGCCCAGACCCTTGCCGCGTTTCGCCAGCTGGTTCTTGATCTGCTGTGCCGCGTTTTCCGTCAGTAAAATCGCCATGTTTTTGCTCCTTCATTCTTTACACTGCATTTACACTGCAACAGCGGTCATCCGCCGCAGACGCTGTGCAACCGCCGCCAGCGCCGTCAAAAATCCGTCCACCTGTTCCGCCGTGTTGCCGGCCCCCAGCGAAAACCGCACCGCACCACGTGCCACGGCCGGCGCCACACCCATCGCCAGCAAGGTCGCCGACGGTTCGGAACTGGTGCTGGAGCAGGCCGCGCCCGCCGCCACTGCGTAACCCACCTTGTCGAGTTCGATCACCAGCGCTTCGCCGTCGATGCCCTGCAGCGCGAAGTAACTGGTGTTCGGCACGCGCGGCGCAGCGGCGCCAAAAATTACTGCGCCCATGCCGGTCAGACCGCGCTCCAGACGTTCACGCAGTGCCTGCAACTGTTTGTTCAAATCACTCATGCGCCCGGCCGCCAGTGCACAGGCCGCACCGAAACCAACGATGGCCGGCACGTTCTCAGTACCGGAACGCAAACCGCGCTCATGCCCGCCACCCGACAGCAGCGGCCGCAGTTCCAGCCGTTTGTCGACAACCAAGGCACCGGCGCCTTTCGGCCCGTAAATCTTGTGCGCCGAGATGGTCATCGCGCTGACGTTGAGCGCATTAAAGTCCACCGCCATCTTGCCCAGCGCCTGCACTGCATCGGTATGCATGACCGCTTTCGCGCGCCGTGCGCGCTCACCCACCGCGGCAACATCCTGGATCACCCCGGTTTCGTTATTGGCAAGCATCACTGACACGATGCCGGTGTTCGTCGCCAGCGCGGCATCAACATCGGCAAGATCAATCGTACCCTGACGGGTCACCGCCAGCTTGCGCAGCGTCCATCCCTGGCGAACAAGCTCCTGTGCCGGCTTCGCCACACAGGGGTGCTCAATCGCACTGACGGCGACCTGCGCCGGTTTCAGATAACCGGCAGCGCCCTTGATAAAGAGATTGTTTGCTTCAGTGCCACCGCCGGTAAAAATCACTTGCACCGGCTGCACGCCCACCAGCGCCGCGACCTGCTCGCGCGCGTCGTCCACCGCCTTGCGCGCGACCGTGCCGAATTCATGGCGGCTCGACGCATTGCCATGCTGATCCTTGAGATACGGCAGCATGGCGGCCAGCACGCGCTCATCGAGCGGCGTGGTGGCGTTATGGTCGAAATAGATGTGGCTCACTGCAGTATCCGTATCCGGTCAGACCGTCGCCGGATCGCGTTTGCGCGACACCAGGCGCATGTCATGCATCGGCGCAATGCCGGCATCCTTGGCGCGCTGGTTTTCCACCAGATGCCGCAGCGTGACCGAACCGAGGTAATCAAAAATGCGTTCGTTCAGATTGGCCCACAGGTCGTGGGTCAGGCATTTTTCCTCGTCCTTGCAGTTTTCCTTGCCGGCGCATTGCGTGGCATCGATCGGTTCATCCACCGCGAGGATGATGTCGGCGACCGTCAGTTGCGCCATGTCGCGGGCTAGGCAATAACCGCCGCCGGGACCGCGCACCGAATCGACGATGCCGCGCCGGCGCAGCTTGCCGAACAACTGCTCCAGGTACGACAGCGAAATTTTCTGCCGGCCGCTGATTTCCGCCAGCGTAACCGGGCCGCTGCCATGGCGCAGGCCCAGATCCACGATCGCGGTTACCGCAAAACGACCTTTGGTTGTCAGTCTCATGTCGCACCTCTAAGCTAAAAAATCATTAAAAACAATGATTTATATTTAATCGCATACCCTGTGAAGTTACTCAAGTATACCTTACCCGAGTAATTCAATCAACAATGCGGTTCAGCTTCCCGGCATCGAAGCCTTCGGTCTCCGCGCACTCGACCTGCAAACCCAGACGTTTCAGTTCGGCAAGAATCTGGGCTATGCGTTTGTCGGTATCAACACTGTGGTCGATCAGGGCATGCATGGCCTTGGCCACCGGATCGTTGGCATCACGCGCCACGGCATAGGCGGCGAAGCGGCCATCGGATTCCTGGCTGCTTTCCACCAGGCGCGCCGGTATGCCGATGGCGGTTGCGCCGTCCGGCACATCCTTCACCACCACGGCGTTGGAGCCGATCTTGGCTTTTTCGCCGATGGTGATCGGCCCCAGCACTTTGGCGCCGGCACCGATCACCACGCCGTTTTTCAACGTCGGATGGCGCTTGCCCTTGTTCCAGGTGGTGCCGCCCAGCGTGACACCGTGGTACAGCGTGCAATCGTCGCCGATCTCCGAGGTTTCGCCGATCACCACGCCCATGCCGTGATCGATGAAAAAGCGCCGGCCGATGCTGGCGCCGGGATGGATTTCGATACCGGTCAGCCAGCGCGCGCAGTGCGCAATCCAGCGCGCCAGCCACTTGAAATTGCGCAGCCACAAGCCGTGCGACAAACGGTGCGCCAGCAGCGCATGAAAACCCGGATAACAGGTCACCACTTCCCAGGTGCTGCGCGCCGCTGGGTCGCGTTCGAAAACGACGGCGATTTCTTCCTGGATGCGTTCAAACATGGGCGTTGCCTGGGAGGGTTGGCGATGCTGATGACCCACTATTTTAATCAAGAATAAAAGAAAACGGAATAATCCAATAAAAACAATGGATTATGGTGATCAGTCGTATTTGCGCGGGCCCTTGCGAGTGCTCAGGCTGCTGAGGATGCCGCGCAGGATATTGACCTCCTCCACCTGCAGGCGGGCGCGGGCAAACAGGCGGCGCAGGCGGTACATCAGCTTGCGCGGATGCGCGGGATTCAAAAACCCGGTTTCGATGATGGTGCGCTCGAGGTGTTCGTAAAACGCCTCCACCTCGTCATGGGTCGCCAGTTCCTGCGCCTTGTCCGGCAGCAGCGCCGCACCGCAGGCCATGCGCAGTTCATAACAGAACACCTGCACCGCAGCCGCCACATTCAGCGATGAAAAATCCGCCGCCACCGGAATGCTCGCCAGCAGTCCGCAGGCGCCGACCTCATCGTTGCTGAGACCTGAGGTTTCATTGCCGAACACCAGTGCCACCGCACGTTCCTGCGCGATCGTCACCGCCTCTGCCGCCGCTGCGCGCGCATCCACCATCGGCACCGCGACATCGCGCCGCCGCGCCGAACAGGCCACTGCAAATGCCACGCCGGACAGCGCCTCACCAAGACTGCTGCAGATGCGCGCGCCTTCCAGCACATCGCTGGCGCCAGCCGCCATCCACAGCGCCTGCGGGTCGGGATAACGCTGCGGATTGACCAGCGCGAGGTTGGTGATGCCCATGGTGCGCATCGCGCGCGCCGCAGCACCGATGTTTCCGGGATGCGCGGTGCCGCAAAGCACAATGCGGATGTTTTGGAGCGCGTCACTCATATCACGTACAATGTGCGGCGACGATTTTGCCGATTTTGCATTCCCCCTCACCCCTTCACCTTTCACCCGTTCACTCTTCACGCCCTTAAACATGCATCCCATGCTCACCATTGCGGTCAAAGCCGCACGCCGCGCCGGCGCCATCATCAACCGCGCCGGACGCAACCTGGATGTGATTGCAGTCAGGGAAAAAGCCGCGAATGATTTTGTCTCGGAAGTGGACCGTGAAGCCGAACAGGCGATCATCCGCACACTGCGCGAAGCCTATCCGACGCACGCGATTTTAGCAGAGGAGTCCGGCGCCTCCGGCACTTCCGAATTCCAGTGGATCATCGATCCGCTCGACGGCACCACCAATTTCCTGCACGGTTTTCCCCAGTACGCGGTATCGATCGCGCTGGCGCAAAAAGGCGTCGTCACCCAGGCCGTGATTTACGACCCGGTGCGCAACGACCTGTTTACGGCAAGCCGCGGCCGCGGCGCCTTTCTCAACGAATCGCGGCTGCGTGTCAGCAAACGCGACCATCTGAAACCCTGCCTGATCGGCACCGGCTTCCCGTACCGCCAGCTCGAACATCTCGAGGCCTACCTCGGCATGATGCGCGACATCATCAAACACACCGCCGGCATCCGGCGGCCGGGCGCGGCCTCGCTCGATCTGGCCTATGTCGCCGCCGGTCGCCTCGACGCGTTCTGGGAAATCGGCCTGAGCAAATGGGACATCGCCGCCGGCGCCTTGCTGATCACCGAAGCCGGCGGCCTGGTCGGCGACCTGCAGGGCAATGACCATTACCTCGACAGCGGCCACATCGTCGCCGGCACGCCGAAAGTGTTTGCGCAACTGCTGCCGCTGCTGGCGCCGCATCTGACGCCCGCACTCAAAAAGGTCTGATTTAGCCTCATTTACTGAATAATCTGCTGCTCATTGGTCACAAACTGTTCCCGGAGGGGGTGCACGTGACGCAGGATCTGAAAACAGAATCACGCGATGGCATGCGCATCGCCTGGGATGCAGCAATCACCATGGACGACGGCCTGGTGCTGCGCGCCGATGTGTTCCTGCCGGCAACCCCGGGCCGTTATCCCGCGCTGCTCTCCTACGGCCCCTACGGCAAAGGCCTCGCCTTTCAGGAGGGCTACAAAACCGCCTGGGAGATCATGTGCCGCGAAAATCCCGACGCCGTCGCCAACACCAGCAACCGTTACGCCAACTGGGAAGTCGTCGATCCGGAAAAATGGGTGCCCGACGGCTATGCGGTGATCCGCGTCGATTCGCGCGGCGCCGGTCGCTCACCGGGTTTCCTGTGCCATAACAATGCGCGGGAGACACGGGATATCTACCATTGCGTCGAATGGGCGGCCGCGCAACCCTGGTGCAGCGGCAAGGTGGGACTCAACGGCATTTCCTATTACGCCTCCAACCAGTGGCGGGCCGCAGCCGCGCAACCGCCGCACCTCGCCGCGATCTGCGTATGGGAAGGCTGGTCGGACGCTTACCGCGACGGCAACCGCCACGGCGGCATCGTCTGCGTGTTCCGCAAAAACTGGCAGGACATGCAGGTCAAGACCGTGCAGCACGGCGTCGGCGAACGCGGCGCGCGCAATGCCGTCACCGGCGAACTGGTCTGCGGCCCGGAAACCCTGGATGAGTCCGAACTCGCCGCCAATCGTGAAAACATGTGGCAGGAAATTTTGGCGCGCGAAATGGAAGACGGGTACTACCGCGAACGCACACCGGATCTGAGCAAAGTCAAAGTGCCACTGCTGTCAGCCGCCAACTGGGGCGGCCTCGGCCTGCACTCGCGCGGCAACTTCGAGGGCTATATGCGCGCCGCATCAAACGACAAATGGCTGGAAGTCCACGGCGGTTCGCACTGGGCGCCGTTCTATACCGATTACGGCGTCAACCTGCAGAAAAAATTCTTCGGCCATTTTCTCAAGGGCGAGAACACCGGCTGGGCGCAACAACCGCGCGTACTGCTCCAGGTGCGCCATGTGCCGCAGAACGGCAAAGAGCGCTTTGTCGAGCGCCATGAACAGGAATGGCCGCTGGCGCGCACGCGCTGGACGAATCTGCATCTCAACCCGCACGACATGACACTGTCACCCGCACCGGTGGCTGCAGCACAGACCGTGACTTACGACGCCATGGGCGATGGCGTCACTTTCAGCACGCCGCCGCTGAACGAAGAAACCGAGATCACCGGACCTTCGGCGCTGCGGGTGTTTGTCTCTTCATCAACGGTCGATGCCGACCTCTTTGTAGTGCTGCGGGTATTCGATCCGCAAGGCAAGGAAGTCGTGTTCCAGGGCGCGCTGGATCCGCATACCCCCGTCAGCCAGGGCTGGCTGCGCGCATCACACCGCAAGCTGGATGCGGCGCGTTCCTTGCCGTACCGGCCCTGGCATACCCATGATGAAAAACAGCCGCTGACGCCGGGCGCCATCTATGCGCTGGATATCGAAATCTGGCCGACCTGCATCGTGGTGCCGAAGGGTTACCGTGTCGCGCTGACCATCCGCGGCAGGGATTATGTCTGGGATGGCGCGGCAACAACCCTGTCGAACATGAAACATCCGATGCGCGGCTGTGGCCCCTTCGAACACGACGACGAAACCGATCGACCGCCGGCCATATTCAGCGGCAAGGTCACGCTGCACATCGGGCCGGAGCACGCCTCGACCCTGCTGCTGCCGGTGATTCCGGCACGTTAAATTCTTGGATGACCTAACAAAATGAACCCCCCCCTCTCCCCGCTTGCGGGGAGAGGGTCAGGGTGAGGAGCTGCAAAGCGTAATTTTTTAGAGCTCTTAGTATTGCTTCGCGATCAGCGCGCGCAAATCCGTCGCCCGCGGCGAACGCAGCCGCTCGAGCTCGGTCAGCGCATCGCGCGCATCGGCAGCACGCCCCAGTTGCAGCGACGCGCGCCCCATGCCGAACCAGGCATCGGCCAGCATGGGCTCCAGCGCCAGCGCACGCTGATAGGACGCCGCGGCAGGACGGAAGCGCCCCAGGTCGCTGTATGCCTCACCCAGCAGTTGATGAGTCAGCGGCGACTCGCGCACCACCAGCAGCGCGCGCTCCAGCGTGGTCACCGCGCGCTCAGGCTGGCCGGCGGCACGTTGCGTCTCGGCCAAAAAGTGATATCCCGCGGCATCGTCCGGCGCGAGCCGGATCATTTCGCTGAAATACGTCATCGCCCCTGAATAATCGCGCAATTGCAGTTGCGCATAACCGCCGATCATGCGCCACTCCGGACTGAAGGGGTCGGCGGCTATATTGCGGTCGGCAAAACGGCTGAGCCCGGCCCAGTCGCCCTTCTGCTCCATCTCAATGACGCGCCGGCGGTTGCCGTCCTCGACCGTCTGCAGATGCGACAGCAGCATCGAAGTCGTGCCGTCGGGAATCAGCGCCTGCATCAGGATCTGCTGCGGTGTGCAGCCCAGACAGAACGCAACGCAGGCGCCGGCCAACAGGCGGCGCGCAATCCGCAAGCGGTTACAACACGCCCGAATGGCCGCCGTCGACATTGACGCAGGTTCCGGTGACATAACTCGCCGCATCGGAGGCGAGAAAAACAATGACCGCAGCGACTTCATCGGGCTCGCCGAGGCGTTGCAGCGGCACGTTGGAACTCTGTTTTTTGTAGTGCTCTTCAACCGTCAGGCCGGCAAGTTCGGCGCGCCGCTCCTGCTGCCGCGACTTGATCCAGCCCAGACCGATGGCATTGACGCGGATGCCGTCGCCCGCAAATTCCTTCGACAACGCCTTGGTGAAGGCGAGGCCGGCGGCGCGGCTGACGCTGGTCGGAAACGAGGCGGCATGGGGCTGCTTGGCGCCGGCCATGCTGATGTTGATGATGCGCCCGTCGCCCTGCTTTTTCATGTGCGGGATCGCGGCGCGGGCGGAACGCACCTGCGCCAGCAGCTTGACGCTGAGATCATATTGCCAGATCGCATCGTCGGCTTTTTCGAACGGACCCTGCGCCGTGCTGCCGGCATTGTTGACCAGGATGTCGATGCGGCCATAGTGGTTCACGGTTTCGGCGATGAAACGCTCCATTTCGCCAGGCAGTGAAGCATCCACCGACAGCGCCAGCACCTCCCCGCCCAGAGCCCGCAATTCATCGGCAAAGGCATTGAGCACTGCGCCGCGGCGCGCGCACAGCGCGAGCCTGACACCCTCCTCGACAAAACGCAGCGCCGTGGCCCGGCCTATGCCTTCACTGCCGCCGGTGATCGCCGCGACCTTGCCGCGCAGGCCCAGATCCATGGTGACGGCAGGCGCTAACGCTCGCGCCACATCTGCGGCGTCGCCGATCCGGGGAATCCGAAATCGCGCGGCGCCAGGCCGGAGTGGAACCAGGTGACAAAGGTATAGACGGTGTAAATCGGAATCCGCAGCCGCGCATTGAGCGCCGCGGCATAAGGCGCCATGTTGTGGTTTTCGCAGACGATGGCGCCGACCTCGGGATGGCGCCGCAGCAGTTCATCACCCGCTTCCATGATGTCCTGCTCGGCCATTTCGTAATCCATGTCGATGGTGTCGCCGAGCATCACCCGCGTGAATTCACGCCCGCCTTCGGTGCCCATCACCGGCGTGTCGTGCGGCGCGCCGACGGCATCCCAGTGTTCCGCGGTCAGGCGGTCACCGTGCACGGACAACACACCGACGCGTTTGCCGGGCGGCAGCAGGCGTTGCACCAGCGGGATCTGGAACAGCGATGAACTGGCCACCGGCACATTGACATGTGCGGCGAGTTCCTTCTGGAAAATCGCGAGAAAACCGCCGGTGGTGGTGATGCCGTCGGCGCCTTCCCTGACCAGTTCCTCGGCGGCCTTCAGGAACGCCGGGCCGAGGCCCTTGCCTTTTTCGTGGATGACAACGCGCGCACTCGCGCCGGGAACCACTTTGTACAGCACCGGGAACGGCCAGGTATAGGCATTGCCGGTGTCACCGGGGGGGCGCGGCCACTTCGTATCCAGCATCAGGATGCCGACACGTGCGCCATAAATTGTTTTGCCGCCGTAGCCTTT
The DNA here is from genome assembly GCA_019749945.1 of Burkholderiales bacterium. GTDB lineage: Bacteria > Pseudomonadota > Gammaproteobacteria > Burkholderiales > SG8-41. The sequence continues at coordinate 65,507 of JAIEPF010000011.1, read as the reverse complement.
TCTTGCCATTGCCAGCCTCTCCTGAATCCATGCTTGAATATGAATCGATTATACACACCGACTTTCGGCAACCAGGAGTGCACCCAAACCGTGCGCCGGCAATTTTCCGGTGCGGCCGTTTTGTCACTGAAGAACTGACTATAATCATCGCGTATGCCTCATCTTGCAGATCGCATAATCGGGAGACCCTGATGTTACGTGCCGCCTTGCTGCTTGCAGTGTCCAGCGTGTTTTCAATGTCCGCTGCGCTGGCCCAGACCTATCCGTCAAAAACCATACGCATCATGGCGCCGTTTTCTCCCGGCGGCCCGGTCGATATCACGGCACGCATCATCGCGCAAAAACTCGGCGAAGCACTCGGCCAAACGGTGGTCGTGGAAAATCGCGCCGGCGCCAGCGGCATGATCGGCGCCGAACTGGTGGCAAAAAGCCCGCCGGATGGCCACACGCTGCTCGCCAACGCATCGATACACGTGATCGTGCCCAGCCTGTTTTCCAAAATGGCCTACGATCCGATCCGCGATTTCATCCCGGTCACGGTGGCGTCCTCCTCGCCGCTGATGCTGGTGGTCACGCCGGCGCTGCCCGCCAGAAACGTCAAGGCATTCATTGCCCTTGCGAAGGCACGCCCCGGCGAAATGAGTTTCGGCTCATCGGGGCCGGGCTCCTCCACCCACCTCACCGCGGAACTGCTGAAGTCCGTCACCGCCACCAACATGGTCCACATCCCGTACAAGGGACAGGGCCAGGCCATCACCGACGTCATCACCGGCCAGATCCAGTTCATGTTCAACAGTCCGTCGGCTGTCGGCGAATTCATCAAGGCCGGCCGCCTGCGCACACTCGCGATCACCTCCGAAAAACGCCTGCCGCAATGGCCGGATGTGCCGACCTTCGTCGAAACCGGCTACAAGGACATGGTCACCGGATCGTGGTACGGCATCTGGGTGCCGGCAAAAACGCCGCAGGCCATCGTGACAAGGTTAAACACGGAAATCGTGCGCATCATCAATCTGCCCGACGTGCGTCAGCGCATCATCGACATGGGTGGTGAGCCCGTCGCCAACAGCAGCGCCGAGTTTGATGCCTTCCAGAAAGCGGAAATGGCGCGCTGGGCAAAAATCGTCAAGCAGGCCGGGATTGAGGCGCAGTAAAGACTGCTCAATAAAAGCTGAACCGTTCCGGCCGGAACGGCGACACATCGATGCGCGGCGCGCGTTCAGCCACAAGGTCGGTCACCAGTTGACCGGTGACCGGCGCCGCCATCAGTCCCCAGTGCCCGTGGCCGAAAGCAAATACCACCTGCGGGTGCCGTGACGAACGGCCAATGACCGGGGTGGAATCCGGTGTTGACGGCCGCACGCCCATCCACCGGCTGTAATTCACGGACTGCAGCCCGGGAAACATTTTTTCCGCCAGCGTCGCCAGTGTTTCCGCGCGCGCCCAGTTCGGTGCGGCATCGGCCGCTTGAAATTCGGAAGTGCCGGCGATTCTCAAGCCTCCCGCCATCGGTGTGGCGACAAAACGCGACTCACCATCGGTCACCGGGCAGTGCTGCGCCGGCACGGCGCCGGGAATTTCGATGTGATAACCGCGCTCCGGCGCCAGCGGCACCCGGGTACCAAGTTTGGCTGCGAGTTTGCCGGAGGCATAACCGGCAGCGATGACCACGCACTCGGCCGACAAGGACATGCCGTCGGTGTGCAGCTTCACGCAGCCGCCGGTATCGCACTCGATATCCGTCACGTTGGCGCGAATGATCGTGCCGCCGTTGCGTTTGAAGAGTTCAGCCAGCACCTGCACCACGCGCAGAGGGCTGTGTACATGCGCGTTGTCGGGCAGGTTGAATCCCCAGCGATAGCCGGACGAAAGGCCGGGGGCGAGTTCGCGGATTCGGTCGGCATCGACCAGTTCCACCACACAGCCGTTATCCGTGCGCAGCTTGCGCCCGAAAGCACTGGCCTTGAACCCAGCCTCAGTCTTGTACACATGCAGCATGCCCTCGCGCCGCAGCAGCTCCGGCGCACCGGCCGCGCCCAGCAGGTCGGCATAGGCCTCGACCGCCGGCGCATTGAGCGAGCGCAATATCGCCGCCCCGCGCCGCACACGGTCAACATCGCAGGCGCGCTGGAAATGCAGGAACCAGGGCAGCATGAACGGCAGTTGACGCCAGGACAAGGACAGCGGCCCCAGCGGATCACTAAGCCATTTCGGCACCTGCTTCAGTGTGCCGGGCATGGCCACGGGGATGATGGAAGCGGGCGCCACCGAACCGGCATTGCCGAAGGAAGTGCCTTCGCCGGGCGCCTGGCGATCGACCACCGTCACCCGATGCCCTTCGCGCTGCAGGTAAATCGCGGTCACGATGCCGACGATGCCTGCGCCAACTACAGTGGTCTCTTTCAATCTGGAATTACTCCATGGCTTTCAACATATATTCGCAGTGATGCTACAACACAAGCCCAACGGCAAACGCAATCCTTTGTTTCTTCTGGAATAATTTAATTGCCCGGCGCATCTCGTAAAATACGCTGCCATGAAACCGGAAACACCCTTCGCTGCGCACACGCCGATGATGCAGCAATATCTGCGCATCAAATCGGAGCATCCCGATCTGCTGGTGTTCTACCGCATGGGCGATTTCTACGAGCTGTTTTTCGACGATGCCGAACGTGCGGCGCGGCTGATGGACATCACGCTGACCTCGCGCGGCGAATCGGCGGGCACGCCGATCAAAATGGCCGGCGTGCCCTTCCATGCGCTGGATCAGTATCTGGCCAGGCTGGTGAAACTCGGCGAGTCCGTTGCGATCTGCGAACAAATCGGCGACCCCGCCACCGCCAAGGGCCCGGTCGAGCGCAAGGTGGTGCGTATTGTCACGCCGGGCACGCTGACCGAATCAGCGCTGCTCGACGAAAAAAGTGAAAACCTGCTGCTCGCCGCGCAGCGCAGCGGCAATCTGCTCGGCCTGGCCTGGCTGTCACTGGCCTCCGGGCGCTTTTGCGTGATGGAAACCGCGCCGGCCAATTTTGCCGCCGAGATCGAACGCCTGCGCCCGGCGGAAATCCTGATCGCCGAGGGTGCGACACTGGACATCGTCGATGACGGCACCGCCATCCGTCGCCTGCCGCCCTGGCGTTTTGATACCGATACCGCGCGCCGCACTTTGTGCGCGCAGTTCGAAACCCATGACCTGAGCGGTTTCGGCGCACAAACCCTGGACATCGCCGTGGCCGCCGCCGGCGCACTGCTCGACTACGCCAAATCCACGCAGGGATCGGCCATCGCCCATGTCCGCGCGCTGACGGTGGAAAGCGAACGCGCGTACCTGCGCATGGATCCGGCGACACGGCGCAACCTCGAAATCACCGAAACCATCCGCGGCGAACCGGCGCCGACATTGTTGTCGCTGCTCGACACCTGCGCCACCGGCATGGGCAGCCGCCGGCTGCGCCATGCCCTGCATCACCCGCTGACCGACCGCGCGCTGGTGCAATCCCTGCACCAGGCTGTCGCTGAACTGATCGATAACGAGCGTCACACCGCCGTCCGCAGCGCACTGAAACATTTCGCCGACGTCGAGCGCATCGCCGCTCGTATCGCCCTCGCCACCGCGCGGCCGCGCGACCTGTCTGGCCTGCGCGGCTCGCTGCAGCGCCTGCCGGAGCTGGTGCAGGCATTGGCTGATGCCGGCACCGTCCACCTGCGTGCATTGGCAGCCGACCTCGCCCCGCAGCAGGCACTGACTGCCCTGCTGAGCGCAGCGGTCAAAGCGGAACCGTCCTCGGTGATCCGCGAAGGCGGCGTGATCGCCGACGGCTACGATGCCGAACTCGACGAACTGCGCGGCATCCAGGACAACTGCGGCGCCTTTCTCGCCGAACTCGAAATACGCGAACGCGCGCGCACCGGCATCACCACGCTGAAAGTGGAATTCAACCGTGTGCATGGCTTTTACATTGAAGTCACGCGCGCGCAGTCGGAAAAAGTACCCGACGATTACCGGCGCCGACAAACTCTGAAGAATGCCGAGCGTTACATCACGCCGGAACTGAAAACCTTCGAGGACAAGGCGCTGTCGGCGCAGGATCGCGCGCTGGCGCGCGAAAAACTGCTTTACGACCAGCTGCTGGCAAAACTCGCACACGAGGTGCCGGCACTGCAGCGCGTCGCAGCGGCGCTGGCCGAACTCGACATGCTGGCGACCTTCGCCGAACGCGCAGTCTCACTCAACTGGTCGGCACCGGAGTTCACCGACGAAGCGGTGATCGACATCACAGGCGGCCGCCACCCGGTGGTCGAAGCGCAGGCCAGCCCCTTCATCGCCAACGACGCGCGGCTGTCGGCGGCGCGGCGCATGCTGCTGATCACCGGCCCGAACATGGGCGGCAAATCCACCTATATGCGCCAGACCGCGCTGATTGCGCAGCTCGCGCATTGCGGATCCTTCGTGCCGGCAACCCGCGCGCGTCTGGGTCCGCTGGACCGCATCTTCACCCGTATCGGCGCCGCCGATGATCTCGCCGGCGGTCGTTCGACCTTCATGGTCGAGATGACCGAGGCCGCCTACATCCTGCATCACGCGACGGCGCAGAGCCTGGTGCTGATGGATGAAATCGGCCGCGGCACCTCGACCTACGACGGCCTCGCGCTGGCCTGGGCCATCGCGCGCCACCTGATCGAACGCAATGCCTGTTACACGCTGTTTGCGACCCACTATTTCGAACTGACGCAGCTCGCGGTCGAATTCAAGCAAGTCGCGAACGTGCATCTCGATGCGGTGGAACACAAGGATCGCATCGTGTTCCTGCACAGCGTCGAGGAAGGCCCGGCGAGCCGCAGTTACGGCCTGCAGGTGGCGCAACTCGCCGGCGTACCGGGTGCGGTGATCCGCAGCGCGAAAAAACGCCTGGCCGATCTGGAAGCGGCGGCCGCCGCGCAGGTGCCGCAAGGGGATTTGTTCTCAGGTTCAGCACCGGGTAATGAACCCGCAACAGCGGAGCCGCATCCTGCCGTCGATGCGCTGCGCGATTGCGACCCCGATGCGCTGACCCCGCGCGATGCCTTGGAACTGCTCTACCGGCTGCGCGAAATGGCGGAGGGCGACCCCGGCAAAAAACACTAAGTATTTGTTTTTGTTGATATTTTTGTGAGTGGCCGCAGTGAGGTTTTATTCCTCAATCCGCACTCCTCAATCCGCATTGCATTAGTGATGATGGCCATGCGCGCCATGCACATGGCCGTGCTCCAGTTCTTCACCGGTCGCGACGCGCACTTCAGTCACGGTGCAATTGAAATTCAGCGTCTGCCCCGCCAGCGGATGATTGCCGTCGACCACCACCTTGTCCGCCGCGACATCGGTCACCGTGTAGACCATGGCATGGCCTGATTCTTCGCCGCGGCCCTCGAACTGCATGCCGACGGCGACATCGGGCGGAAACTTGTCACGCGCCTCGACCTGCACCAGATTGGCGTCGTATTCGCCGAAGGCATCATTCGGCGCGAGGCGCACCTTGCAGCTGTCACCCGCCTGTTTGCCGTCGAGCGCCTGCTCGACCAGCGGAAAAATGCCGTGAAAGCCGCCATGCAGATAGGCGATCGGCGCCTCCGCCTTCTCGATCATGTTGCCCTGCGCATCGAGCAGCTCGAAAGTCAGGGTCACCACCGTGTTTTTTGCGATTTGCATCAAGATTCCCCGATCGGTTTGTGGCGCCGTATCCGAACGGCGCCCGATGCCGGATTCTAACAAAGCGCCGCGCGGTCAAACACGCCGCAACACAGCCAATTTATAATCCCCGGCCATGCACAACGCCATGCTCAACGGACTGACCCCGGCGCAATTCCTGCGCCGGCACTGGCAGAAAAAGCCGCTGCTGACCCGCGCCGGCCTGCCGCAGTTCGCACCGCTGCTGACACGCGGCGACCTGCAGGACATGGCCGGATCCGCGGATACCGAATCACGGCTGATCGTGCGCAAGGGCGGGCGCTGGCAGGTGACCCACGGCCCGTTTACCCGGCGCGATTTCGCCAGACTGCCCGCGCGCAACTGGACGCTGCTGGTGCAGGGTGTCAACCACGTGCTGCCGGAGGCTGCAGCCCTGCTCGAGCAGTTTGCCTTCATCCCCTATGCCCGGCTCGACGACCTGATGGTCAGTTACGCACCGCCCGGCGGCGGGGTCGGCCCGCATTTCGACAGCTACGATGTGTTCCTGCTGCAGGGCGAAGGACGGCGCCGCTGGCGAATCAGCAGCCAGCGCGACCTGGCGCTGGTCCCGGGTGCGCCGCTGAAAATACTCAGCCGCTTCCGCGCCGGCAGGGAATGGACATTGTCCGCGGGCGACATGCTCTACCTGCCGCCGCGCTGCGCGCATGACGGCGTCGCACTCGACGAATGCATCACCTATTCGATCGGTTTTCGCGCGCCGTCGGCGCAGGACCTGTGCGGCCGATTTCTCGAATTCCTGCACGACCGTCTCGACGCACCGCAGCTCTACAGCGATCCGCAACTCAAACCGACGCGCCACCCCGCGCACATCGACCGCCAGCTGATACAGGGCCTGCTGCGCCTGCTCGACCATGCGCGCTGGAAGCGTGATGACCTGCTGCATTTCATCGGCGAGGACCTCAGTACGCCGAAGCCCCATGTGACCTATGCACCGCCGCACCGCGCACTGTCGCTGCCGGCATTCACCAAAGCCGCCGGCAGTCAGGGCCTGCGCCTCGCGCCGCAATCGATATTGCTCTACGACAACACTGCGTTTTACATCAACGGCGAACGCTGGAGCGTGCCGGCACGGGCGCGGGCGCGGCTGCGCGAGTTTGCTGATCGTCGCACACTGCCGCCCGCGGCCGCGCCGGCAGCCGGCATGGATGTGCTGCATGCCTGGTACCGTGCGGGCTACGCGCTGCTCTGACCGGATTCCACGCATGGAACTGACCGGAAACCTGCCCAACGCCCAGTACCGGCGCTTTGAAAGCTTCCGTGAATACGAGGAGATCATCGACCGGATGATCCCGATGACCCAGAGCATCATCCGCGTCTTCGACAAGGCCCCGGGCCGCGCCTGGAACAGCACGGTGCGCATCGAACTGTTGCGGCAGTTCCTGCTGGCCAATCGCGCCAACCGGCTGCTGATCCTGCTCCACGACACCCGGCCGCTGATCACGGAATCCCCGCGCCTGGTCTCACTGGCGCAACAGTTCACCCATGCCTGCACCATCCGTGAAACCCTGCGCGCCGCCAAACATGCCGCTGATCCGTTTGTCATTTTTGACGGCAGCCACTATGTGCACCGCTTCCACTACAACCACATGCGGGCAGCCCAGGGTACGCACGACGCCGCCGGCGCCCAACAGCTGATCGAACGTTTCAGCGAAATCCAGGACTGCTCGGGTCCGCCGCTGGCGGCAAACGTCACCGGACTGTGACCGGGATTTGCCCCGGACTCTCATCTACCCCCAAAACACTGATAGAATGCGCGCCGGCATGATGAATGCTGCAAAGCGCCATGACGGGTTTTGCAGCGCACACGGTGCCAACCAAATTTGGAATGAACCTCTTTACCTTCGAAGGATAGTTATCATCATGAATCGCTCCCTCCTCATTGCCGCCCTGCTGGCGGTTGGTCTGACTGCCTGCGGCGAAAAACCGGCCCCGGCCCCCGCACCTGCTCCCGCTCCGGCCCCGGCTCCCGCCCCGGCTCCGGCTCCTGAAGCGCCGAAAGCTGACGCTGCAGCCCCGGCTGCTGACGCCGCCAAAGGCGCCGCTGACGCTGCCCAAGGTGCTGCTGATGCCGCCAAAGGTGCTGCCGACGCCGCCAAAGGTGCCGCCGACGCCGCCAAAGACGCCGTCAAGAAGTAAGCTTCACTGCACCATGAAAAAGCCGGCCTGCGGGCCGGCTTTTTTATTGCCGTTGCGGCCTCAGGTCAACACGCGCCAGTCGAATCCATCCGCCTGCGAGGCGACGCCGATCCAGTCCGGCGCACAGTTGAGCGCGCCTGCCAGCGCCGCGCAGGCGAGGTCGGGGCGGTTGTTCTTCTGCGACAGATGTGCCGCCACCACATGCTGCAGCGACTGGCAGTTGATGGCGGCAACGATTTGCGCGGCCTGGGTGTTGTCGAGATGCCCGTAACGGCCGGCGATGCGATTTTTCAGATATTCAGGATAACTGCTGCCCAGCAGCAGGTCGCGGTCGTGGTTGCATTCGATGACCAGGCCCTCAAGACCGGACAACATGGCCTCGATATGCGGCGTTGATGCCCCGGCATCGGTCAGCACCCCCAGGCGCAGCGCACCGTCGCCAAACACGAACTGCGTGGGCTCACGCGCATCATGCGGCACCGGATAGGGAAAAATCTCGAGGTCACCCACCGCAAACGGCGTATGGCTGTCGATGATCACCGCCTCGGGGAATGCGCCGCCGCTGTCCGTCGCCGCCGCATGGGTGCCATGGGAAAGATAAACCGGAATGTTGAATTTGCGGGCAAACCGCGCAACACCGCCGACATGATCGTCATGCTCGTGGGTCACCAGTATGGCATCCAGCGCATCCGGCGCCAGCCCCAGCCGCGCCAGCCGGCGCACCGTTTCGGCGGCACTGAAACCACAATCGAGCAGGACGCGCGAATCGCCGGCTTCGACCACCAGCGCATTGCCCTCGCTGCCGCTGCCTAATGAAGCAAAACGCATGGCAGACGGAAAAACCGCGTTACCGCGGCAGATGGATGCGCCAGCCTGACGCCGCTCACTTCAGCTGATCGTAGAGCAGCGAGAGTATGCGGTTGGCGGTATCCGACTGTTCGCGGGTGCCGTCCTTGTCAAGCACGCGGACTTCGGCGCCGGAACCATCAGCCTGCACCAGGATGCGGTATTGCTCTTTGGCGGGTGGCTTCGAACTGCCCCAGAATTTCAACTTCGAAAACCAGCCTTTGTCCTCGGTCGTTTTCAAATCGGCATCGGGATCGATATAACGCACGAAATAAAGCCCCTTCGAGCGATCCCGGTCTTCCACCGTGAAGCCGACGCGATCCAGCGCCAGGCCGACACGCCGCCAGGCACGGTCAAACTGGTCATTCAGCGCGAGCAGGCTGCCTTCGGCGCCGCCCTTGTTGAGTTTCGCCTGCGGCTCGATCTTGGCTGCAGCCACCTGGGTCTGGGCGCGTTCGCCATCGACGCCGAAACGCACCATCATCCGGCGCAGCATTTCCGACTCAAGATCGGGATCCGGTTTGCGCGGCTGCCAGCGCAACTGGTCCTTGTATTCGTTGATGTAGACCTCTTCCATGCCGCGGTGACTGACATAGATTTCGGTGGTGCCGGGCTGTGCGCCGCGTTCCAGTCGGGTGCGGTATTTGTCGCGTTCGGAGGTTGAATACAGGCTGTCGAGTGCGCGGCCGATCAGGCCGCGGATCCCGGTTTCCGGAATTTTTGCCCGGTTCTCGCTCCAGTCGGTTTCCATGACCCCGGCTTCGGGAATTTCGACATTGACCACAAATCCGGTTTGCTGCCAGAACTCCTTGACCGCGGGCCAGATCTGCTCGGGCGTACCCGGCACCACCAGCCAGCGCTGGGTGCCGGCGCGTTCGATGCGCACGTTTTCAATATTCGGCAGCACGGCCTGGACCGCGCCCGCCTGCGGGCGACTCGCCCGATCCTTGTTGTAGTCGGAGTAAGTCGCCGTGCCTTTGCCGGCGCCGGTGTCCGGCACCGAAAACCGCCCGTCGCTGCCGGGACGCGCCAGATCCGGGGGAATTTCGAGGGGAGGCAGTTTGGTCGACGACTTGTAGTCGATTTTTTTGGTGGGAATCTCTATTGAACTGCAGGCGCCCAATACCAATCCCGCGGCCAATGCCGCAGTCACAACCAACGGCTTATGCCACTGCATGACGCTTACCCCCCGCAATTTTTACCGCGCCGGCCTGCTGCATGGCCTCGCGCACCAGTTCATGATATTGCGGCGCCAGCGGCGTCAGCGGCAGACGGATGCCGCCGCGCATCAGGCCCAGCTGCTCAACCGCCCATTTCACCGGTATCGGATTGGCTTCGCAGAACAGCTGGCGATGCAAACCGAGCAGACGGTTGTTCAGCGCGACCGCCTGGGCGGCATTGCCGCCGAGGGCCGCCGCGCACATCTCGTGCATCAGGCGCGGCGCGACATTGGCCGTCACCGAAATGACGCCGTCACCGCCGAGCAGCATCAGCGCAACGCCGGTGGCATCGTCCCCGCTGTAGACGCGGAATGACTTGGGCTTGCGGCGCAGCAGGTCGGTGCCGCGCTCGAGGTTGCCGGTCGCATCCTTGATGCCGACAATGCCCGGCACCTCGGCCAGCCGCAGCGTCGTATCGTTGCCGAGGTCGGCCACGGTGCGGCCGGGCACGTTGTAGAGAATCTGCGGAATGTCCACCGCTTCGGCGATCGCGCGGAAATGGCGGTACAGCCCTTCCTGCGTCGGCTTGTTGTAATACGGCACCACGGTCAGGCTCATGTCCGCGCCGGCGGCCTTGGCATATCCGGAAAGCTCGATCGCTTCGCGCGTGGAATTGGCACCCGTACCTGCGATCACCGGCACCCGCCCTGCGACATGTTTCACCGCGGTCTCGATCAGCAGGCGGTGCTCGTCAAAATCAACAGTCGGTGATTCACCGGTGGTGCCGACCACGACGATGCCGTCGGTGCCTTCGGCGACATGCCAGTCCAGCAGCTTGCGGAATGCCTCGAGATCGAGCGCCCCGTCATCGCCCATCGGCGTGACGATGGCCACCATGCTGCCGCGAACCCCGGTTAAATCATTGATTTTCATCAGAAAATATCAGCCGCCTTGGATAATCGCAGTATTGTACCCGAAGCCCGTGGTACAGCGATACCCGACTTCGGTCAAACAAGCTGTCTCCGTGTCGTCATATTTGGGTCATACACTTCATAAAGGTTCAACAATAATTGAAACATTAATGCGTTGAAGGGCTCCTGAATGAAAGTCGGAATCAATGGCATGGGAAGGATCGGTCGTCTGGCCTTGCGTGCAGCCCTGGGTGCCGCGGAACGGCCCGGGGATGACCCCCGCATCGGTAACCGTCTCGAGGTCGTTCATCTCAATGAATTAAAGGGCGGCGCCGCAGCCACCGCACATTTGCTGGCATTCGACAGCGTGCAGGGAAAATGGCGCGCGGACATCGCCGCCGAAAACGATCAGACCATACGCATCAATGACCGGCGCCTGTCGTTCAGTGCGCACGGCACGGCCGCGGAAATTCCCTGGTCAGATCTGGGTGTCGATCTGGTTCTCGAATGCACGGGTAAATTCCTCAAACCGGAAACGCTGGAAGGTCATCTGCGGCGCGGCGCCAAACGGGTCATTGTCGCCGCGCCGGTCAAGGTTGGCGGGATCCTGAATATCGTCGTCGGCATCAACCATCAGCGCTACGATCCGGCCAAGCACCGCATCGTCACGGCCGCCTCCTGCACCACCAACTGCCTGGCACCCGTCGTAAAAGTAGTGCATGAAAATCTGGGCATCCGCCACGGTCAGATCACCACCATCCACGACCCCACCAATACCAACCTGGTGGTGGATGCCCCGCACAAGGACTTGCGCCGGGCGCGCAGCGCCATGCTGAGCCTCGCACCGACAACGACAGGCAGTGCCACCGCGATTGCATTGATTTACCCCGAACTCAAAGGCAAGTTGAATGGCCACGCGGTTCGCGCCCCGGTACTGAATGCCTCGCTCACCGACTGCGTGTTTGAACTGCAGCGCGCCACATCAGCCGAAGAGGTCAATGCCTTGTTCGCTGCAGCGGCAAGCGGGCCGCTGTCCGGCATACTCGGTTATGAAACACGGCCGCTGGTCAGTGCAGACTACGCACGCGACACCCGCAGCAGCATCATCGATGCACAGTCGACCATGGTCACCGATGGCACCATGCTCAAGGTTTATGCCTGGTACGACAACGAAATGGGTTATGCCTGCCGCATGGTTGATCTCGCCTGCCACATGAACCAAGCCGGACTCTGAGATGCAGCACGCCGCACGCAATTACGCCATTGTCACCGCCGCGTATTGGGGATTCACCCTCACCGATGGCGCATTGCGCATGCTGGTGTTGCTGCACTTCTACCGTCTGGGGTATACGCCCTTCGTGCTGGCATTCCTGTTCCTGCTGTACGAAGCCGCTGGCGTGGTCGCCAATCTGATCGGCGGCTGGCTGGCAATCCGCTTCGGCATCACGGCAATGCTGATGGTCGGACTGACCACCCAGATCATCGGTTTCACCCTGCTCTCCCAGCTCGATCCGGAGTGGACGGTCGCCATGTCGGTGGCCTGGGTGCTGGTGGCGCAGGGCATCTGCGGCGTGGCCAAGGATCTCACCAAGACCGCCAGCAAATCGGCAATCAAGGTCACCGCCGCGCAGGTCGGAAATCAGGAGGCCGGGCAGTTGTTCCGGTGGGTGGCCTGGTTCACCGGAAGCAAGAACGCGATGAAAGGCGTCGGTTTTTTCCTCGGTGGATTGATGTTGCAGACGCTGGGCTTCCAGTGGTCGTTATGGAGCATGGCGGGACTGCTGGCTGTGATATTGCTGGGCGTGGTGCTGTCCCTGCCGCCGTTGATGGGCAAAAGCAGGGCTTCGAAATCCGTCCGCGAACTGTTCGCCAAAAACCCCGGCATCAATGCGCTGGCCGCGGCGCGCATCGTTTTGTTCGGGGCGCGTGATGTCTGGTTTGTGGTGGGTGTGCCGGTCTACCTGTACTCGGCCGGCTGGACTTTTTCGATGGTGGGCGGTTTTCTCGCGGCATGGACCATCGGTTACGGTCTGGTGCAGGCCCTCGCTCCGCAACTGGTACGGCGCAGCCATGATGGCTTGAGCCGGGAAGTGCCGGCTGCCCGCAGCTGGTCTGCGGCCTTGATGGTCATCCCCGCCGCATTGGCGGTTGCGGTGTACGCGGATGCGCCGCAACTGCAATGGCTCATCGTCGGTGGATTGGGTATCTTCGGTTTTGTTTTTGCCGTGAACTCATCCGTGCACAGCTACCTGATCCTTGCCTACGCGGGATCGGAAAAAGCGGCCGAGGATGTGGGTTTTTATTATGCCGCCAATGCGCTGGGCCGCTTTATGGGGACCCTGCTCTCGGGATTGCTTTATCAGTGGGGCGGTCTGATCTATGCGTTGCTGGGCTCCGCACTGATGTTGTTCATCTGCTGGCTGATCACCCTCAAGTTGCCCGAAGGGTTGTTGAGCACGGAAAAGGCGACGGCATGAACCGCCGCCTCGATCTTGACGGGGAAACACGCGCCGTCAGGGCGCTGGCCGCTCTGGCGCAGACGTCGCGCCTGCGGGTATTTCGCCTGCTGGTTGGCGCAGGCCCCGATGGTTTGTGTCCTGGCCAGATTGCCGGCGCCCTGGGCGTTTCCGCGACCCTCTTGTCCTTTCACCTGAAAGAACTGCATGCCTGCGGCCTGGTCACGCAGAAACGCGAGGGACGTTTTATGCGTTACCACGCAGACATGACTGCGATGCAACAGCTGATGGAATTCCTGACCGCACACTGCTGCCAGGGCGAACCCTGCATCGAGATGCCGATGGCCGGATGTTTTGCTCCGGCAAGCTGACAAAAAATCCCGGCATTCGGCCGCAGCGCCAGAACAACCGGCGGCAAAGCGGTCATTTCAGCAACAAAATCCACTAGTGGAGCCACCATGGAAAACAAAGTCTTCAATGTGTTGTTTCTCTGCACCGCCAACACCGCACGCAGCATCATGGCGGAAGCCATACTCAATCAGGCCGGGAAAGGCCGCTTCGTTGCATACAGCGCCGGCAGCCAACCTGCCGCAGCGGTAAATCCCCATGCCATCGCCTACCTGGAGCGCCACAACATCAGCACCCGGAATCTGCGCAGCAAGGATTGGGCCGAGTTCGCCGGACCGGATGCGCCAAAAATGGATTTTGTGCTGACCGTCTGTGACAAGGCGGCCGGTGAAGTCTGTCCGGTCTGGCCGGGTCAGCCGATGACTGCGCACTGGGGTGTTGACGATCCGGCTGCCGTGGAAGGCAGTGAGGAAAAGAAAATACGGGCGTTTGCCGATGCTTACATGGTACTCAACCGGCGCATCGCCATTTTTCTGAGTCTTCCACTGGAAAAACTCGACCAGATCTCCCTGCGCAAAGAGTTGACCAGCATCGGCAACATCAAGACCTCAAAAACCGGGGAGACGCGGGCCATTTTCTGAACGGCATCAATCGGGCAAAAGATTCCAAAAAGGACCAGCGTGGGATTTTTCGAGCGCTATCTGACGGTATGGATCGGCCTGGGCATGGCTGCCGGGGTTGCCCTGGGCCTGATGGTTCCCGGATTTTTCCAAATCATCGCGGCGCTGGATTATGCGCACGTCAACCTGGTTGTTGCCGGTCTCATCTGGCTGATGATCTATCCGATGATGATCCAGATTGACTGGAGTGCAGTCAAACAGCTGCGCCGGAAACCGCAGGGTCTGGCGCTCACCCTGATCATCAACTGGCTGATCAAGCCCTTCAGCATGGCGGCACTGGCGGTACTCTTTTTCGAATTCCTGTTCGCACCCTGGGTCGATCCGCAATCGGCCAGTGAATACATCGCCGGCATGATTTTGCTGGGTGTGGCGCCCTGCACCGCCATGGTTTTTGTTTGGAGCCAGCTGGTAAAGGGAGACGCCAGCTACACCCTGGTGCAGGTTTCGGTCAACGACCTGATCATGGTGGCGGCATTTGCTCCAATCGCCGGCTTGTTGCTCGGCGTGACCGATGTAACCGTGCCGTGGCCTACCCTGCTGCTCTCCACGCTGCTCTACGTGGTGCTGCCGCTGCTGGCCGGCATGGCTACCCGCAACATCCTGATCAGGCGTTCGCAAAAAGCCGTCAGCGCATTCGTGGCCCGGCTCAAATCTTGGTCGGCTGCAGGACTGATCGGCACCGTGGTGCTGCTGTTTGGCTTTCAGGCCGGCACCATCATCAAACAGCCGGCCATCATCGGATTGATTGCGATACCACTGGTGCTGCAGACCTACGGAATTTTTTTCCTCGCCTGGTGGGCGGCCAGACGGCTGAAATTGCCGCACGACATTGCGGGCCCGGCCTGCCTGATCGGCACCTCCAATTTTTTTGAACTGGCGGTCGCGGTCGCGGTTTCCCTGTTCGGACTGCATTCCGGTGCAGCATTGGCCACGGTCGTGGGTGTGCTGGTGGAAGTACCGGTCATGCTGACTCTGGTCGCCATGATCAATGCCTGGAAACCTCGAAAAGCATGAGCACGCACCGACCGGCTTCTCGGAAATTACATAAATACTTGATTTTATTTAATTAATTGAATTGTGACACTGTCATCCTGCTGCAATATTTAAACGCTAAAGTCCATTCGACCTGTAAACCTTACGGCGTCACTTGCAATTTCTAATTTTCGAGGAAGAAAACACATGAACTCAATCATCAGGAAATTTACAGTTGCCGCGGCCTCAGCGCTGGCAATGGTGTCGGCGGCCCATGCCGCAGACATCACCGGTGCCGGCGCGACTTTCCCATACCCGATTTATGCCAAGTGGGCTGAAGCCTACAAAAAATCCACCAACATCGGCCTCAACTACCAGTCCATCGGATCCTCGGGCGGCATCCGCCAGATCCGCGCCAAGACCGTGACCTTTGGCGGTACGGATGCTCCGGTGAGCGGCGCTGAACTCGACAAGGACGGCATGGTGCAGTTCCCGGCCATTCTGGGTGGCGTGGTGCCGGTGTTTAACCTGGACGGTTTCAAGCCCGGTGAACTGAAAGTGACCGGCGAAGTACTGGCCGATATTTTCATGGGCACCATCTCGAAATGGAATGACGCCAGGATCGCGGCGCTGAATCCGGGCAAGAAACTGCCTGACCAGTCGATCACTGTGGTGCATCGTGCGGACGGTTCCGGCACCACCTTCATCTTCACCGACTACCTGAGCGAAGTCAGCAGCGCATGGAAAACCAAAGTCGGCAAGGGCGCCGCGGTCAAGTGGCCGGCGGCGACCTCGGTAGGCGGCAAAGGCAATGAAGGCGTCGCGGGCAACGTGGGCCGCGTCAAAGGTGCGATTGGTTATGTCGAATATGCCTACGCCAAGAAAAACAACATCCCGCATCTGCAATTGCGCAACCTTGACGGCAAGTATGTGGATCCGGATGACAAGACCTTCGCTGCCGCTGCTGCCGGCGCCGACTGGTTCAGCGTGCCAGGCATGGGGATTTCACTGGTGAACCTGAAAGGCGCCGATTCCTGGCCCATCACCGGCGCCTCTTTCATCTTGATGTACAAAAACCCGACGGACAAGGCCATGTCGCAGGAAGCCCTCAAGTTCTTCGACTGGTCGTTCAAGAACGGCAAACAGATGGCACTGGAACTGGACTATGTTCCGCTGCCCGATGTGCTGACCAAGGCCATTGCCGAAAAAGTCTGGACGCAAATCGCCAAGTAATCTGTAAACTATGCATGGAGTGCCCCCTGGGGCACTCCATGGTTGTTTTTGCGGGCATGAAACCCCTGATTCGCGTTTCATTTTCGGAGCATCCATGAATACGTCAACCGCAGGCAGCGGCACTCTGGACCAACAAAGCCTGGACGACACCAAAGAGCTCGGGGCATTCATGGAAACATCTTCTGCCGGCAGCGGCATGCTCGACCAGCGGCGCCTGCAAACCGTCAAAAGGCAGCGCTTTCAGGATTTCATATTCCACAAGATCACCCTGAGTTTTTCATTGATTGTGCTGGTCTCGCTGATCGGCATCATCGTATCGCTCGCCATCGCAGCATGGCCGACGTTCAAGAAGTTCGGCATCGAATTCATCTGGCGCGTCGAGTGGGACATCATCAATGAGGAATTTGGCGCGGCAATCGCGATTTTCGGCACACTCGCCAGCGCAACCATCGCCATACTGATCGCAATGCCGCTGAGTTTCGGCATTGCCCTTTTCCTTACCGAAACCTGTCCGACCTGGCTGCGCCGCCCCCTCGGCACCGCCATTGAACTGCTGGCCGCAGTGCCTTCGATCATCTACGGCATGTTCGGCCTGTTCATTTTTGCCCCCCTGTTTGCCGAATACGGACAACCTGCGCTGCAGTCCACCCTCGGCCAGATGCCCCTGCTGGCACCGCTATTTGGCGGGGCCACGAACGGCATCGGCATCCTTGCTGCGGGCCTGATACTGGCCTTCATGATTCTGCCGTTCATCGCTGCGGTGATGCGCGACGTATTCGAGATCGTGCCGCCGATCCTGCGTGAATCAGCCTACGGCGTGGGCTGTACAACCTGGGAAGTGGTCCGCTACATTGTGCTGCCGTACACGCAGCAAGGCGTCATCGGGGGTGTGATGCTGGGTTTGGGGCGTGCGCTCGGGGAAACCATGGCGGTTACCTTTGTCATCGGCAACTCCCAGCGCATCAGCGCCTCCCTGTTTTCCCCAGGCTCATCCATAGCGTCAACACTGGCAAACGAGTTCGGCGAAGCCGCGGATTTCCATCTTTCAACGCTGTTTGCTCTCGGCCTGCTGCTGTTCGTGATCACCTTCATCGTGCTGGCGCTCGCGAAAATCCTGATCATCCGCACCGAACGGGCCAAGGGCCTGAAAACCTGAACCAGACCACTGCGAGCGAAGCCTGACCATGAATCAAAACCTGTACCGCAAACGCATCATGATCAACCGGATCGGCATATCCCTGTCGATGCTGGCGATGACCCTCGGACTGTTTGTGCTGCTCTGGATCCTGTCTGTATTGTTCATTAACGGTTTCAAGGCGCTCGACCTCAACATGTTCTTCCAGTCGACCCCCGCACCCGGCACCGAAGGGGGCGGTCTTGCCAACGCCATCGTCGGCAGCCTGATGCTGGTCGGATTTGCAACCCTGGTCAGCACGCCCGTCGGCATCCTGGCCGGTATCTATCTGGCTGAATATGGTGATACCAGCAAAACTGCGGAAGTCACCCGATTCATGACCGACATCATGCTCAGCGCCCCATCGATCGTGCTGGGTTTGTTTGTTTATGCCATCCTGGTTGCCCAGGTGAAACATTTTTCAGGATGGGCGGGAACGATTGCGCTGTCGCTGATCGCCATTCCGGTGGTGCTCAGGACCACCGAAAACATGCTGCGGCTGGTGCCTGGCAGCCTGCGTGAGGCGGCGTTTGCTCTGGGTGCGCCAAGATGGAAAGTGGCCACCATGGTGACGCTGCGCGCCGCCAAGGCCGGCGTCGTCACCGGCGTGTTGCTGGCGCTTGCCCGAATCAGCGGCGAAACCGCACCGCTGCTTTTTACCGCACTGAACAACCAGTTCTTCTCGCTGGACATGAATGGTCCGATGTCCAACCTGCCGGTGGTGATCTTCCAGTTCGCCCTGAGCCCTTACGACAACTGGGTACGCCTGGCCTGGGGCGGCGCACTGCTGATCACCCTGACGGTGCTGGTGCTGAATATCCTGGCCCGCGTGTATTTCCGCGACAAGACCCCCGGCTAAGAGTGCGGAATTTCAGGATCAAAAACAGTCAATGAAATCAACCGGAAGAGCCCGTTATGACCGAGAGCCCCGAACAAACCCCTAAAAGTGCAATACAGATCCGCAACCTGAACTTCTTTTACGGGAAATTTCAGGGTCTCAGGAACATCAATCTCGATATCGTCGAGCATAAAGTCACCGCGTTTATTGGCCCTTCCGGTTGCGGCAAATCCACGCTGCTGCGGACCCTGAACCGGATGTACAGCCTGTATCCCGGACAAAGGGCGGATGGCGAAATCAATTTCTACGGACAGAACATCCTGGATCCCAAGCAGGATCTGAATCTGCTGCGCGCCCGGATCGGCATGGTTTTCCAAAAACCCACGCCGTTTCCCATGTCCATTTATGACAACATCGCTTTCGGTGTACGGCTATATGAAAATCTCCCCAAGGGGGCAATGGACGAGCGAGTGGAATGGGCGCTGACCAAGACCGCCCTGTGGAATGAAGCCAAGGATAAACTCAATCAGAGCGGTCTCGCATTGTCGGGAGGCCAGCAACAACGTCTGTGTATCGCGCGTTCGGTTGCCGTAAAACCTTCGGTGATTCTGCTGGATGAACCGACGTCAGCCCTGGATCCGATTTCGACCGCCAAAATCGAGGAATTGGTGCACGAACTCAAATCAGAATATACAGTGGCGATTGTGACCCATAACATGCAGCAGGCTGCCCGGGTTTCCGATCACACTGCCTACATGTATCTGGGAGAAATGATGGAGTACGGAAAAACCGACCAGCTTTTCATCAAACCCAAGAAAAAAGAGACCGAAGACTATATTACCGGTCGTTTTGGTTAAATCCAGGCAAATAGCCGAAAGCGCCAGGGCGCCCGGTTACCGGATCCCGGCCAGTTAATCAGTTCGGTTCGCTACCGCCCTGGCTATTGCAGCAGCGTAGCGCATCACCAGGGGTTTTTCCTTCCCCTCGACCATCACGCGAATCAACGGCTCGGTACCCGAAGCCCGCAACAGCACCCGTCCCGCGCCATCCAGCGCACGCTCCGCTGCCGCCACGGCTTTGGTCACTGCCGGCGTCGACAAGGCAGCACGCGCAGCGCCGTTCGTCACCCGCACATTGACCAGCACCTGCGGATACAGCGCAAAATCCACCGCCTTCGCCAGCGTGGTTTTTGCGCCGAGCAAAGCCTGCAGCACCTGCAGCGCGGAAACGATGGCGTCGCCCGTGGTGTGCTGATCGAGGCAAATGATATGGCCGGAATTCTCGCCGCCCAATTGCCAGCCGCGCGCCTCCAGCATTTCCAGCACATAACGATCGCCGACTTTGGCGCGGGCAAACGGAATCTTTATTTTCGCCAGCGCCTGCGCCATCGCCAGGTTGGTCATCTGCGTGCCGACGACACCGCCTTTCAGCGTACGCATGCGCTTGTGATGCGCGGCGATCACATAGAGCAGTTCATCGCCGTCATAAATGCGCCCAGCGGCATCCGCCATGATCAGCCGGTCGCCGTCGCCGTCGAGCGCGATGCCGAGATCGGCCTTTGTCCGTTTTACGGCGCTCCGCAAGGATTCCGGATGGGTCGCGCCGACTCCCTTGTTGATATTGAAACCGTCCGGGGCCGCGCCGACCGTGACCACATCCGCGCCCAGTTCGTGGAACACGTGCGGTGCGATGTGGTAAGCGGCGCCGTGCGCGCAATCCACGGCGATGCGCAAACCACGCAGGTCAAGATTCGCCGGAAAGGTGCTTTTGCAGAATTCAATGTAACGTCCCGCCGCATCCTCGACGCGCCGCGCCTTGCCCAACCGGGCGGATGATGCGCACTGCAGCGGTTTATCGAGCGCAGCCTCGATCGCCGTCTCGGTCGCATCGGCCAGCTTGGTGCCGGCGGCGGAAAAAAACTTGATGCCGTTGTCCTGATGGGGATTGTGCGAGGCACTGATGACAATGCCCGCGGACAGACGCAAGGCACGCGTCAGATAAGCCACGCCCGGCGTCGGCATCGGCCCCACCAGCAATACGTCAACCCCGGCCGCCGACAACCCGGCCTCCAGCGCGGACTCGAGCATGTAACCGGACACCCGGGTGTCCTTGCCGATCAGCACCGCCGGACGTTCGCTGCCGGCCTTGCGCGCCAGCACCTTGCCCGCGGCATAACCGAGGCGCATCACGAAATCCGGGGTGATCGGCGCCTCGCCCACCGTGCCGCGCACGCCGTCGGTGCCGAAGTATTTTCTGGTCATTGGAAATCAGTGACTAGGTGATTAGGTGATGTAGAGGCCGCTTATTGGACATGAATGTTACAGTGGTTTTGAGACCATTTACCATTACTCGCCCCCCACCACTGAATCACATCGTCACCTAATCACTTAATCACCCGCACTGACAGCCTGCCACACCGCCAGCGCATCACGCGTCGCCGCCACATCATGCACCCGCACGATGGCAGCACCCCGCTGCACCGCCAGCAATGCCGCCGCAAGGCTGCCCGCCAGGCGGTCAACGGCATCCCGGCCGGTGAGTGTGCCGATCATCGATTTGCGCGACAGCCCCGCCAGCACCGGCACCTGCAGCGACGCAATGGCATCCAGCCGCCGCAGCAGTTCAAGGTTGTGGTCCAAGGCCTTGCCGAAGCCGAAACCCGGATCAACGACGATGCGCTCGCGGACAATGCCCGCCTGTTCCGCCACAGCGATGCGCTGGCGCAGATAATCGCGAACTTCGACCGCGACCTCGGTGTATTGCGGCGCCCGCTGCATGGTCTGCGGATCACCCTGCTTGTGCATGATGCAGATCGCGCAATTGCTGCCGGCGACGGCGGCCAGCGCGCCCTGCGCCTCGAAACCGTTGACGTCATTGACCATCGCAACGCCCGCCGCCACCGCTTCACGCATCAGTTGCGGTTTCTGGGTATCGACCGACAGCGGCACGCCGGCATCCGCCAGCGCCTCGAGTACCGGCAACACGCGGCGCCGTTCTTCATCCAGCGTCACCGGCGCAGCGCCAGGACGCGTCGATTCGCCGCCCACATCCAACAGATCGGCGCCCTCATCGATCAGCTGCCGTGCATGCGCCACCGCCGCGGCCGTGGACAGATAAAGGCCGCCGTCGGAAAAGGAATCAGGGGTGACATTGATCACGCCCATGATCAGCGGGCGATCCAGTGTCAGACGGAATCTGCCGCAGTTGAGGAACATCGTGAACGAGTGAACGAGTGAACGAGTGAACGGGTATCCCACGATTGGGGGTTTACACGTTCACTCGTTCACCCGCTCACTTTTCACCGCGCGCCTGCGGCGCGCTTAAGCCTCTGCCGCCGGCTTGCTGGTTGCCGCAGCACCAGGGGTGCTGTCGCGCGGCGGCTTCGGTGGCGGCGAAGTCACCGGTTTGGGCGCGCGTGGCGGGCGCCCCTGCATGATGTCCTCGATCTGGTCGGCGTCGATGGTTTCCCATTCGAGCAGCGCCTTGGCCATGGCTTCAACCTTCTCGCGGTCTTCCTCGATCAGCCTGCGCGCCAGCGCGTACTGCTGGTCGATGATGCGGCGGATCTCGGCGTCGACCTGCTGCATGGTCGTCTCTGACACGTTTTTGTGCGTGGTGATCGAACGGCCGAGGAACACTTCACCCTCGTTTTCGCCGTAGACCATCGGTCCCAGGCTGTCGCTCATGCCCCAGCGCATCACCATGTTGCGCGCCATTTCAGTGGCACGCTCGAAGTCATTGGAGGCGCCGGTGGTCATCTGGCCCATGAACACTTCCTCGGCGACGCGGCCGCCGAACAGCACTGCGATGTTCTGCAGAATCTGTTCCTTGTCCATGCTGTAACGGTCTTCCGTCGGCAACTGCATGGTCACGCCCAGCGCGCGGCCGCGCGGGATGATGGTGACCTTGTGCACCGGATCGGTCCGCGACAGACGGCGCGCGACCAGCGTATGGCCGGCCTCGTGGTAGGCCGTGTTGCGGCGCTCGTGTTCCGGCATCACCATCGAGCGGCGCTCGGCGCCCATGATGATCTTGTCCTTGGCGCGCTCGAAATCCTCCATGTCGACCAGGCGCTTGTTGCCGCGCGCGGCAAACAGCGCAGCCTCGTTGACCAGATTGGCCAGATCCGCGCCGGAGAAACCCGGCGTGCCGCGGCCGATGATGTCGGCCTTGACGTCGGGCGCCACCGGCACCTTGCGCATGTGCACCAGCAGGATCTGTTCGCGGCCGCGGATGTCGGGCAGCGGCACCACGACCTGGCGGTCGAAACGGCCCGGGCGCATCAGCGCCGGATCCAGCACATCGGGGCGGTTGGTCGCGGCAATGATGATGACGCCTGCATTGGCCTCAAAACCGTCCATCTCCACCAGCAGCTGGTTCAGGGTCTGTTCGCGTTCGTCGTTGCCGCCGCCGAGGCCGGCACCGCGCTGGCGGCCGACCGCGTCGATCTCATCGATGAACACGATGCACGGCGCATGTTTTTTCGCGTTCTCGAACATGTCGCGCACGCGGGCTGCGCCCACACCGACGAACATCTCGACGAAATCCGAACCCGAGATCGAGAAAAAAGGCACCTTGGCTTCACCGGCGATGGCGCGCGCGAGCAGCGTCTTGCCGGTCCCCGGATTGCCCACCATCAGCACGCCGCGCGGAATGCGGCCGCCGAGTTTCTGGAATTTCGACGGGTCGCGCAGGAACTCGACCAGTTCGGAAACCTCCTCCTTGGCCTCTTCGCAGCCGGCGACGTCGGCAAAGGTCACCGTGTTGTTGTTTTCATCGAGCATGCGCGCCCGGCTCTTGCCGAAGGAAAACGCGCCGCCGCGGCCGCCGCCCTGCATCTGGCGCATGAAAAACACCCATACGCCGATCAAGAGCAGCATCGGGAACCATGACACGAAAATATTCATCAGCAGCGAGGGCTCTTCCTCGGGCTTGGCTTCGACGATGACGCCGTTCTTCAGCAGATCGGTGACCATCCAGATGTCGGAGGGCGCGTAGGTGGTGAATTTCTCGCCGGTGGATTTGACGCCCTTCACCACGCGGCCTTCGATGGTGACCTTGGCGATCCGGCCCTGCTTCACCTCATCGATGAACTGGGAATACTCCATGGCCTTCTGCGTGGTCTGCCGCGCATTGAATTGGTTGAATACCGTCATCAACACCAGCGCGATCACCAGCCAGATCGCCATGTTTTTCATCAGATTGTTCAAAATCGCTCCTCGTTGCGCAGCCGCGGTGACCGCAGCACACTAAAATAACCCTAAGTGATTCAATTCTAGACTCTTTTTTCCCGCCCCGCAGCAGCAACACCGGCTGCGGAACCTTCAGCCCCGGACCTTGAGGCCCTTGGCCACCACATAGACCTCGCTGGAGCGGCTGCGTGAAGCCTCAGGCTTGCGGATCATGACCTGGACAAATTTGCGCCGGATATCCGCCACCAGCGCCTCAAACCCCGATCCCTGGAACACTTTGACCAGGAAATTCCCCTGCGGTTTCAGGTGGTTGACGGCAAAATCCAGCGCCAATTCGGCCAGACCCACGCTGCGCGCCTGGTCGACACTCGCCACACCGCTGATATTGGGGGCCATATCGGAAAGCACAAGGTCAACCCCGGCGCCGCCAATGGCCTGCTCGACTTCCGCCAGCACGGCGTCGTCGCCGAAATCGCCGCGGATGAAGGTCACGCCCGCGACCGGTGTCATGTCCAGCAGATCCACCGCCACCACAAGCCCGGTTTCTCCGGCAATGCGGCCCGCCACCTGCGACCAGCCACCCGGTGCAGCCCCGAGATCAACGACCGTCATGCCCGGCTTCAGCAGCTTGTCACGTTCGGCGAGCTGCTGCAGCTTGTAGGCCGCGCGCGAACGCATGCCCTCCGCCTGTGCGCGGCGCACATAGGGATCGTTGACATGCTCCTGCATCCACGCCTTGCTGGTCTTGTTGCGGGCCATTCTGCGAAAACCGGTGATTGGTGATTGGTAATGTGTAATGGGTGACTGGTCAGCAATGGATGATAAATCGTGCGTGGAAGGAGCGCAGCCTTCCTTCCGGGGTTACCATTCACGCGTTACCCATTACCCATTACTCATTACTCATTACTCATGACAATACTGACTGCTGCGCAGCGCCGCGCATTAAAAGCCAGGGCGCATCATCTGCAACCGGTGGTGCTGGTCGGCGATGCCGGCCTGACGCCGACCGTGCTGCGGGAAATCGACATCAACCTGAAAAGCCATGAACTGATCAAGATCCGCGTATTCGGCGATGACCGCGCCGCACGTGCAACGATGATTGAGGCCATCTGCACGCCGCTCAATGCTGTTGCCGTGCAGCATATCGGAAAAATCCTGGTGATCTTCCGCCCGCGTCCTGCCGACGAAGCGGCGCCGACCAAACGCGAAATCCGCGAAGGCAAACCAGCGGGGAAAAAAACCGCAGGTCGGCCGTCGAAACCAGGGCCGCGCAGCGCCAGGCCGGGGCCGCGGCGCACCAAGCGCAGTTTCCAGGGCGCCTGATCCGCAGCCGCGTTGCGCTTCTCCTTTAACGCGTTCATTCGCGGTTTTTTACCTTCGAGTCATTGTCGGCCAGTTTACGCAGAAAATCCGGCAGCGGCGTACGCGCCCCCTCCTCGCTCCATCCGTTCTCGCGCGCCAGCATCCCGATGCGCGCAATCCGCTCATCCGTCAGCGGGTGGGTTGAAAGCAGTTTCGGCGGCTGCGGCATGTCCACCGATTCGCGCATCCGGCGAAAAAGCTCGCCGGCACCGCCAACATGCCCGTACACCCCGGCCAGCGAACGCAGCGCGGTGGCATCGGCCTGTTCTTCCTGGGCACGGTTGAATACCAGCGCAGTCAGCAGTCCTGCATCGCCCATGGTCCGTGATGCCACCGAGCCACCGATCCCGGACGAAACCGCCGACAGCATCACACCGATCGCCAGCCCGCGGCCCATGGCCTGCACCGGATGCCGGTGATGCACGTGCGCCACTTCGTGGGCAATCACCATCGCCAGCGAATTTTCATCAGGCATGGCCGCGATCAACCCTGCATGAATGACGATATGTCCGCCGAGCGTCGCGAACGCGTTTACAACCGGCCCGTCTTCATAGTGAACCCTGACGCCGATGTCCCGCGGCAGGCCCTGCGCCCGGGCCAAGCGGTCGGCAAGCGCCTGCAGGTATGACTGCGCTTCACCACCGTCGTGCAGACTTTTGACATAGGGCGCAGCCACTTGCTCTTCGACGGAGAACGGAACACGGGGGGCGATCCATTGCGCAGCAAGCGCGAGAACTGCCGTCAATCCTGCCGCCAGCGCCACCACGGCAAGGGCCAACGAGAAAAAATCACGAAGCGGGTGTTTCTCGCTGACGTTGATGTCTTCAGGCGGCTGTGGATTGAGGTATTCCAGGGTGTTGCACTCCGGACAGCGGCGCCAGCGCGGTGCCATAAGCCAGCAACTCCACGGCACCCATGGCCGACTTGCCGGGAACCGCATAGGTCTGGAATTTGACGTTGATGATGAGTTTGCTGTGATGCCGTACCGCTTCGGCCTTCATGCGCAGCACGGCTTCGCGACGGGCGCGGTCGACCAGTGCCTCATAGGATCGCAGGCGCCCGCCAAAGAAGGTTTGCAGGCCCGCGACCGCATGTTTGAAATAGTCGTCCGAAATCACCACGCTGCCCGCCACCAGCACCGCTTCCCGCGGCTGGCTCTGGTTGGGCGGAAAGCGGTTCGAAAAAACCAGAACACCCGCGAGCTCTTTCTCCCGGGCCCGGATCGACCGGTAATGCGATGCCTCGGCGATGCGGCCAAAAATGTAGCCGACGACAAACAGCAGCAGGAATATGAAAAAATCCGGGGCCTGCGCAAATATGCCGAACAGCACGTCCATGCGCCGCGTCCCTACTCGATGACCACGGCGGTGCCGTAGGCAAACAGTTCGGCAGCCCCCTGGGTGATCGACGAAGTCGAAAAGCGCACATTGAGGATCGCGTTGGCACCAGCCGCCGTGGCTTGTTCAATCATGCGGTTGGTGGCTTCCTGACGCGACTCATTGAGCAGTTCCGTGTATGACTTGAGTTCGCCACCGACGATGTTTTTGAATCCGGCCATGATGTCCTTGCCGACATGTTTGGCCCGCACCGTACTGCCCTGCACCAGCCCCAGATGTTTCACCACGCGTTTTCCCGGGATCATTTCGATATTCGTGATCACCATCGACGGTACCTCATAAGTTATTGATTTTATTGATTTATTTATGTTTCAGGGCCTGCAACACAATCAACGCCCCTCCCAGCAAACAGTTTGCAGCGTACAGGATACCGGCCACACCATGCCAGTACGCAAAATTGTCGCGTTGCACTGATTCCATCGCCGGTTGCGGCAGCGCCTGCGACCGCAAATCCGCCAGTACCGGCTGCACACCAAATTCGCCGGTCAGCGTCAGCGCCAGCATTGCCACCACGATCCACAGCACCGGGTCATGGAATACGGCGCGGCGATGACATACCCATCGGCCAAAAAACAGCAGCGCGGCACAGGCCATGCCGGTCCACGCGATCAATGAAAAGAGTTTGCCCGCGAGCAGTCCGGCCAGCGCACGGTCGGGCAAGGTGGCGAACAGCACCGGCGCCACGATGAAACCGATGGCCCACATGCCGCCCACCCACAAGGTCGCAGTCATCGACTGCAGGGCATCGGCAAACCCGCGCATCAGACGTAGCGGATGTCGATGATCTCGTATTCACGCACGCCGCTGGGGGCATGCACTTCGGCCATGTCGCCGGCGTATTTGCCGATCAGGGCGCGGGCGATCGGCGAACTGATGGAAATTTTGCCGAGCTTGATGTCGGCCTCGTCGTCGCCGACGATCTGGTAGGTCACCGCGCCGCCGCCAACTTCTTCCAGATCCACCGTCGCACCGAACACGCAGCGGCCGTCGGTATCCATCATCGACGGATCAATGATCTGCGCATTGGCAATTTTCGATTCCACTTCGGCGATGCGGCCCTCGATGAAACTCTGCCGCTCCTTGGCCGCCGCATACTCCGCGTTCTCGGACAGGTCGCCGTGCGAACGCGCCTCGGCAATGGCGGCGATGATGGCGGGACGCTGCACCGTCTTCAGTTCATGCAGTTCGTTGCGCAGCATTTCTGCGCCCTTGACCGTCAATGGGGTTTTCGCACTCATGGATAAGCTCCGATAACGGTTACGCGGTCAGCCGCTTGTGCAGGTTCTGCAGGGCATACACCTGCAGTTCGCGGGCCTGGGCCATGCCGTTGGCGGCGGCACGCGCACCGGCCAGCGTCGTATACAGTGTAACGCGCTGCTGCAGTGCGGCGCGCCGGATCGAGTAGGAATCGCGGATGGCCGAGCGTTTTTCCTCGACCGTGTTGATGATGAACACGATTTCGCCGTTCTTGATCATGTCGACAATATGCGGGCGGCCCTCGGCCACCTTGTTGATGCGCGTCACCGCCAGCCCCGCCGTCTCCAGCGCCTTGGCCGTGCCGTGGGTCGCCACCAGTGTAAAGCCCATGCCGGTCATCACCCGCGCGATGTCGAGCACCGGCAGCTTGTCGGCGTCGCGCAGGCTGATGAACACCTTGCCCGACTTGGGCAGGCGCTCACCGGAACCGAGCTGCGATTTGACGAAGGCCTCGGCGAAGGTCTCGCCGACACCCATCACTTCGCCGGTCGATTTCATTTCCGGGCCGAGGATGGTGTCCGCGCCCGGGAACTTGATGAAGGGGAACACCGCTTCCTTGACCGAATAGTACGGCGGCACGATTTCGCGGGTGACGCCCTGCGCGGCCAGGGTGATCCCCGCCATGCAGCGCGCGGCGATTTTCGCCAGCGGCAGGCCGGTGGCTTTCGACACGAAGGGCACCGTGCGCGACGCGCGCGGATTCACCTCCAGCACATAGACCACGGCGCCTTCCGCTCCGTGCTGGATCGCGAACTGCACGTTCATCAGGCCGATGACTTTCAACGCCTTGGCCATCGCCACCGTCTGCCGGCGCAGTTCTTCCTGCAGCGCCGCGGACAGCGAAAATGGCGGCAGAGAGCAGGCCGAATCACCCGAATGCACGCCCGCCTGCTCGATGTGCTCCATCACGCCGCCGATGATCACTTCGCTGCCGTCGCTGACCGCATCGACATCGACTTCAGTGGCATCGTTGAGGAAACGGTCGAGCAGCACCGGCGAATCATTCGACACCTTGATCGCCTCGCGCATGTAACGCTCGAGCTCACTCTGCTCATGGACGATTTCCATGGCGCGGCCGCCCAGCACATAGGACGGGCGCACCACCAGCGGATAACCGATTTCCGCCGCGGCCGCCAAAGCCTTGGGCGCGCTGCGCGCGGTGCGGTTGGGCGGCTGCTTCAGTTTCAGCTTGACCAGCAGCTTCTGGAAACGCTCGCGGTCCTCGGCGACGTCGATCGAATCCGGCGAGGTGCCGATGATCGGGACACCATTGGCCTCGAGGTCACGCGCCAGCTTCAGCGGCGTCTGGCCGCCGAACTGCACGATCACGCCCGCCGGTTTTTCAATGGCGACGATTTCCAGCACGTCTTCCAGCGTCAGCGGTTCAAAATACAGCCGGTCGGAGGTGTCGTAATCGGTGGACACGGTTTCCGGATTGCAGTTGACCATGATGGTCTCGAAACCGTCTTCGCGCAGCGCCAGCGCGGCGTGGACACAGCAATAGTCGAACTCGATGCCCTGGCCGATGCGGTTCGGTCCGCCGCCCAGCACCATGATTTTTTTGCGGTCCGAAGGCTGCGCTTCGCAGTCCTCTTCGTAAGTCGAATACATATAGGCGGTGCCGGTGGCGAATTCCGCGGCACAGGTATCGACCCGCTTGTAGACCGGGCGAACCTTCAGCCCATGGCGATGCGCGCGCACCGCGTGCTGGTCGGTGGCCAGCAGCTTCGCCAGCCGGCGATCGGAAAATCCGGCGCGTTTCAACCGCCGCATCGCCCCGGCGTCGAGGCTTTCCAGCGTGCGGCCGGCCAGCGCCTGTTCCTGCCGCACCAGATCCTCGATCTGCGCGAGGAACCAGGGATCGATATGCGAAAAACCGTGGACCTGCTCCTGCGTCATGCCGACACGGAAGGCATCGGCGACATAAAAAATCCGTTCCGGACCCGGATCGCCGAGTTCGTTTTCGATGACATCGGGATCGGTGGTTTTTTCGTCAAAGCCGTCGACACCCGTCTCCAGACCGCGCAAGGCCTTCTGCATTGATTCCTGGATGGTGCGGCCCATGGCCATCACCTCGCCCACCGATTTCATCTGGGTGGTCAGCCGGTCGTCGGCCTGCGGGAATTTCTCGAAGGCAAATCGCGGGATCTTGGTCACCACGTAATCGATGCTCGGCTCGAACGAGGCCGGGGTCATGCCGCCGGTGATGTCGTTCCTGAGTTCATCGAGCGTGTAACCGATCGCGAGTTTGGCCGCGACCTTGGCAATCGGAAAACCGGTGGCCTTGGAAGCCAGCGCCGAGGAACGCGACACGCGCGGATTCATCTCGATGATGACCATGCGCCCGTCCTTCGGGTTGATGCCGAACTGCACGTTGGAACCGCCGGTCTCGACGCCGATCTCGCGCAGGCAGGCGATCGAGGCATTGCGCATGATCTGGTATTCCTTGTCGGTCAGCGTCTGCGCCGGTGCGACAGTGATCGAGTCGCCGGTATGCACGCCCATCGGATCGAAGTTCTCGATCGAACAGACGATGATGCAGTTGTCGTTGCGGTCACGCACGACCTCCATCTCGTATTCTTTCCAGCCGATCACCGATTCCTCGACCAGCACTTCCTTGGTCGGGCTGGCATCGAGGCCGCGCTCGATGATGGCGACAAATTCCTCGCGGTTGTAGGCGATGCCGCCGCCGGTGCCGCCCAGCGTGAACGACGGGCGGATGATGGTCGGAAAACCGACCACGGCCTGCACCTGCAGCGCCTCTTCCAGGCTGTGCGCCAGCGCCGAGCGCGGGCTGTCGAGCCCGATCCTGGCCATCGCCTTCTTGAACTTTTCGCGATCCTCGGCCTTGTCGATCGCCTCTTTCGAGGCACCGATCATTTCCACGCCGTATTTTTCAAGCACGCCGTGTTTGGCCAGATCGAGCGCGCAGTTCAGCGCCGTCTGCCCGCCCATGGTCGGCAGCAGCGCATCGGGGCGTTCCGCGGCAATGATCTTTTCCACCACCTGCCAGGTCACCGGCTCGATGTAGGTCGCATCCGCCATGCCCGGGTCGGTCATGATTGTCGCCGGATTGGAGTTGACCAGGATGACGCGATAACCCTCTTCACGCAGCGCCTTGCAGGCCTGCGCGCCGGAATAGTCGAACTCACAGGCCTGGCCGATGATGATCGGGCCGGCACCAATGATCAGGACGCTTTTGATGTCTGTGCGTTTAGGCATTCAATTCGGTGAACGGGCTGACTCCGGTGAACGGTGAACGGGTGAACGGGTGAATACCCCCTCCCCGGCCCTCCCCCGAGAAACGGTGGAGGGGGAGCAATGAGGTTACTCGTTCACTCGTTCACCCGTTCACTTGTTCACGCCTTTCATCAGTTCCATAAATTTATCGAAAAGATAATCGACATCGTGCGGTCCCGGACTCGCTTCCGGATGCCCCTGGAAACAGAACGCCGGTTTGTCGGTCAGCGCAAAACCCTGCAGGCTGCCGTCGAACAGCGACACATGGGTCACCTTCGCATTGGCCGGAAGTGTCGCCGCGTCCACCGCAAAACCGTGGTTCTGGCTGGTGATCATCACCCGCTTCGATTCGAGGTCCTGCACCGGGTGGTTGGCGCCGTGGTGGCCGAACTTCATTTTCAGCGTTTTCGCACCGCAGGCCAGGCCCAGCAGCTGGTGGCCCAAGCAGATGCCGAACAGCGGCACAGCGGCGTCCAGCAAATCGCGGATGGCGCGGATCGCGTAGTCGCAGGGCTCCGGGTCGCCGGGGCCGTTCGACAGGAATACGCCGTCGGGTTTGAGTTTCAGCACATCGGCGGCCGGCGTCTGCGCCGGCACCACGGTCAGCTTGCAGCCGCGTGCAGCAAGCATGCGCAGGATGTTGCGTTTGACGCCGAAATCATAGGCGACGACATGGAATCTGGTTTCAGTGCGTTTGCCGTAACCGCTGCCCAGCTGCCACACCGTCTCGTCGGCATCATACGGGCCCTTGCAGGACACCACCTTGGCCAGATCCATGCCGACCAGCCCCGGAAATTCGCGGGCCGCCTTCAGCGCCGCTTTTTCATCGACTTTCCCCGCCATGATGCAGCCGTCCTGCGCACCCTTGTCGCGCAGCAAACGGGTCAGCTTGCGGGTGTCGATGTCGGCGATGGCGACGATCTTTTCACGCTTCAGGTAATCACCCAGCGTGGCGGTTTCACGGAAATTCGAGGACAGCAGCGGCAGATCGCGGATCACCAGACCCGCAGCCTGGATCTTGCCGGACTCGACGTCTTCGGCATTGGCTCCGGTATTGCCGATGTGCGGATAGGTCAGCGTGACAATCTGCCGGCAGTACGAGGGATCGGTGAGGATTTCCTGGTAGCCGGTCATCGCCGTGTTGAAAACGACCTCACCGGCAACGAGTCCTTCGGCCCCAATCGCGGAGCCGCGGAATACCGTGCCATCCTTCAGTACAAGAATGGCGGGCGTACGCGAAGACACAACAAGCTCCTGATTTTATTGGGTTTGATACGACAAGCGGAACGGGATTCCCGTTCCGCTGTTTCTGGAGTAGTCATTATACGCGAAGGCCGCTGCACCTTCAAATAAGCCGGCAGCGCAGAACCGCCGCTTGACAGGCCGTAATGCACTTGCAAGACTATTCCAAATTAAAGTTCGCAATCCGAATTCGAGGAACCGGCCTGGCAAACCGCGATTTCCGACTTTTCCCGGGGACCGGGGCAGCAAGCAGCACCCAGCGACCAGTGGCATCACCCTGCAACATTAACCTGCAACCTATCCGCAACCATGCCGCCGCAATCCGAATCGCCGGATCCCAAGAATGTAGTGCAGTCCCTGGCCAAGGGTTTCCGTGTGCTGGAGGCCTTCAGCGCACTGGATCCCGAACTGACACTTGCGGAAGTGGCGCGACGCGCCGGAATCGACAACGCAACGGCGTTCCGGCTGCTCAATACGCTGGTCATGCTGGGCTACGTCGTGCGTGTTGATGCCACGCGCCGTTTCTGCCTTTCCCTGAAAACACTGGACCTGGGGTTTAATGCGATCGCACGCGCCGACCTGCGCGACATCGCGCGGCCGGTGCTGCGTTCGCTGGTCGGCAGCATCAATGAAGCGGCAAGTCTGGGCGTGCTCGAAGGCGCTGAAATGGTCTACGTGGAACGTGTACAGGCCGGCCTGACACGACTCGGGGTTGACGTCCGCATCGGCTCCTGTGTGCCGGCCTATTATTCGGCAATCGGGCATGCCCTGCTCGCATGGCTGCCGGCGAACGAGCAAAAACGCATCCTCGAACTCCGGCCGCGGGTGAAACTCACGCCGACGACACCGACGGCACTGCCCGAAATCCTGCGCCGGCTCGCCAGGGTGCGCCGCGCCGGCTGGGCATTGTCCGATCAGGACGTGGTGCCGGGGCTGCGTGTGCTGGCCGCGCCGGTGCTCGACCGCGACGGCTGGCCCGTGGCAGCGGTCAGCGTGGCCGCACCCAGCCTGCGCATGTCCTTGCCGCAATTCCAGAAACTGGCGACCGCGCCCCTGCTTGAGGCCGCGCGCACCATCGCGCGCGCGCTCGAAGCAAAGGGCACGGTGCGCAACGCATCCGCCGCCTGAACACCCGCCATCAATCGTTCAATCCCCGAAAGGATCATCCGTGAACACCGATTACAAAGGCATCATTCCCGCCTTGCCGCTGCCGCTCAATCCCGATCTTTCGATAGACGAAGCGGAATTGCGCCGGCTGTCGCACTGGCTGGCCGGATTCAAGGGCATCGCGGCACTGATGACCAACGGCCATACCGGTGATGTCTTCAGCCTCACGGTGCGGGAACGCGCCGAAGTGACCCGCATCGTCGCCGATGAAGTCCGGGGCAGGCTGCCTGTGATCTCGGCGGTAACCGCGGAAGGCATCAGCGATGCCGTCGACCAGGCGCTGCAGCAGAAAGCGGCCGGCGCCACCGGACTCGACATCATGCCGCCGCATCACTGGCTGCGTTTCGGCATGCGCGGCGAGCATGTCGTGGAATATTTCGCCGCCATCGGCGAAGCCAGCGGGCTGGATCTGGCGGTGCATGTCTACCCCTCCTGGACCCGCGCCTCCTACTCGCTTGAGACGCTCGCCGCACTGGCACGCCTGAAACACGTCAGGCTGTTCAAGGTGGGCACGCGCGAAATGAACAAGTACGCCCGGGACATCGAGGCAATCCGCGAAGCGGCGCCGGAGAAGGCGGTGCTGACCTGCCACGATGAATACCTGCTGGCCTCGATGGTGCAGGGCGTGGACGGCGGCCTGCTCGGTTTCGCTTCGTTCATCCCGGAACTGATCCTCGAACTGACCGAGGCGGTCAAAGCGGGGGATCTGAAGCGCGCCATGTCCTGCCAGAGCCGCATCAATCCGCTGAAAGACATCGTCTACGGCATGGGCGAACCCACCGGTGACGCGCACGCCCGCATGAAGCTGGCGATGGTGCTTGCGGGCCGGCTGAAGTCCGCGGCAGTGCGTCCGCCCACGAAACAGCCGGACGAGGCGACACGCGCGCATATCGCCTCGGTGTTGAAGGCGGCCGGCATGCTGCAGCGGGAAGCGGCCTAATCCATGCAGGCATCCCCGGGGGTGCGTGAGCAGGTCGGCGAAGCCGAATGGGGACTGCGCTGCACACTCGCGGCGGCGCACCGGCTGGTGGCGCATTTCGTGTTCGTCGATCTCACCTATAACCACATCTCGGTGCGGCTGCCGGATAATCCCTCTCACTTCCTGGTCAAGCCCGCGGACGTGTTCATGGAGCAGGTCAGCGCGTCAAACCTGGTCAAGTACGACCTCGACGGCAGGCAGGTGCTCGACTCCCCCTACCGCGCGGCGCCCTCCGCCTACAACATCCATGGCGCGATCCTGCGCGAACGGCCCGATCTCAACGCCGTGCTGCATACGCATTCGCCCGCCAACCTCGCCGTATCCGCACAGCAGCGTGGACTGCTGATGCTGACGCAGCAGGCCATGCGTTTTTACGGCCGCATCACCTACTACGATTACGACGGCGACGATGCCAGCCGGGAAGGTTCTGCGCGCCTCGCGCGCGCGATGGGCGCACACTGGCTGATGATGCTGCGCAACCACGGCGTGGTTGTCGGCGGCAAAAACGTGCCCGAGGTGTTCATCCAGCATCACTTTCTTGAACTCGCCTGCCGGGCGCAGATCGGCGCGCTCTGCGGCGGCGGGCCTCTGGTTGAGCCGGCGCGCGAGCTGTGCGAGGCCCGCGCCCGCGAGTTCGGACAGCCCGGCCAGTATGACGCCACCAGCCGCGACTGGATCGCCGGCCTCGCGCTGATCGAAAAACTGCACCCCGACTACAAACAATAACCACTGAGGAGAACATGATGCCGATCCGCCCCCTGCTCGCCGTGTTTGCATCCCTCGCCGCGCTGTTGGCCGCACCCGCAACCGCGCAGAATTTTCCGGTGAAACCGATCCGCTACATCATCTCGTTCCCGCCCGGCGGCTCCAACGACATCGCGGCGCGCATCATCGGCGCTCGCATCACCGAACTGACCGGAGCGCAGGTGCTGATCGACAACCGGCCCGGCGGCGGCGCCAACATCGGCGCCGAAGCGGTGGCGCGCGCTGCGCCCGACGGCTACACCTTCGGCAACATCAGCGCCACCCACGCGATCAACGCAACCCTGTTCCCCAAGCTCGGTTACGACATGCTCAGGGACTTCACGCCGATCATCAAGGTCGCCGACATTCCGCTGTTGCTCGCTGCGCATCCGGTGCTGCCGGTCAGGAGTCCGAAAGACGTGATCGCGCTGGCCAGAAACAACAAGCTCAACTACGGCTCGGCGGGCATCGGCACGCCGGGGCACCTCGCCGCGGAAATGCTGCGCGGTTTTGGCGCGAAGGAACTCGGCCACGTGCCCTACAAGGGCGGCGGCCCTGCAGCGGTGGACCTGATGGCCGGCCACGTCGAACTGCTGTTCCAGAACATGCCGGAACTGGTGCCTTTTGTCAGGGCCGGCAAGATGCGCGCCATTGCGCTTACTTCCGCGCAGCGCGATCCGGTGTTGCCCGCGGTCGCCACAATGATCGAATCCGGCTTCGAAGGATTCGAACTCGGCAACTGGCTCGCCATCGTCGGTCCGGCCGGCATACCGCGCGACATCGTGGCCAAACTCAACAGCGACATCAGCCGGATCCTGCGTGAACCGGCGACCCGCGACAAAATGTCGGCGCAGGGTTTCAATATTGCGCTGAGCACTGCGGATGAACTCGCGGTGTTCCTGCGCAACGAACGCGAAAAATGGGGGAAACTGGTCAAGATTTCAGGGGCCAAGGTGAATTAAAGGCCTGTTACAAATTTTCGTTTTAAATCAATAATTTAAACTATTATAAGCTCCATAAAGAATGACAAAAACATGCCTCTGGCGAGGCTGTCATGTTGTGCCAAAAGTCGATAATTCCGGGTGTGGCCCGGATACCCGAAAAATTTCCGTCACCGGGAGGAACACGCATCATGAACATCCGCATCCGGTCGATCGCCGGCATGGCGCTGTTGCTGTTATTTGCCGGCGCCGCGCCGGCGCAACCGTATCCAGGCAAACCGATCCGCTTCGTGATTCCCTATCCGCCCGGCGGCGCATCAGATGTCACCGCGCGGCTGCTCGGCAGCAAGATGACCGAAACCTGGGGTCAGCAGGTTGTGATCGACAACCGGCCCGGCGCCAACGGCATCATCGCGCTTGAGCTCGTCGCCAAGGCGCCGTCCGACGGCTACACCATACTGATGGCCAATCTCGGCCCCAACGCGATCAATCCCGGCGTCTATTCGAAACTGCCCTATGACGCTGAAAAAAGCTTCGCCACGGTCACACTGACCACCATCGTGCCGCAGGTCATCGTCGCCAATGCCGGCATCGGCGTCGCCGGCCTGCAGCAGATGATCGCGGCGGCCAAAGCCAAACCCGGACAGTTCAAATACGGTAACGGCGGCAACGGCTCGGCCAATCATCTGGCGATGGAAATGCTCAAGGGCATGGCCGGCGTCGACATCATCGCAGTGCCGTACAAGGGCGATGCCCCGGCGCTCGCCGACGTGATGGGCGGGCAGATCCAGTTCGCGCTGCCGACCGTGCTCGCCGCGATTACGCACGTCAAGGCCGGCCGGCTCAAGGCGGTCGCGGTGACGCCGAAAAAACGCGTCCCGTCGCTGCCCGAAGTCGCCACGGTCGCCGAATCGGGATTTCCCGACTACGAGTCGGTATCCTGGGGCGGCGTGATGGCGCCGGCGGGTACTCCGAAAGCGGTGATCGACCGGCTCAACGCCGAGATCCTGCGCATTCTCAAGCTGCCCGACATCCGCGACAAACTGTCCGGTCTGGGCGCCGACATCGTCGGCTCGACGCCGGAAGAATTCGCGAAATACCTGCGTGACGAAATCTCCAAGTGGCGCCGGGTGGCGAAGCAGGCCAACGTCCGTCTCGACTGACATGGCTGCGCCAGCCAGGACCGTCGCCATCGTCGGCGGCGGCAAGATGGGCGGCGACATCGCGGCGGTATTTGTCGCCGGTGGCTGGGCGGTGCAGGTGTGCGAGCCTGCGGCCGCGATGCGCGCTTCGCTCAAAAAACGCATTGCAGCGGCGCTCCGGGCGCTCGAGGCCCCGCCGCGGCTGGCGGCGCAGGTTGTCGTCCGCGATACACTCGCCGGGTTGCCGTGGAGCGATGTCGATCTGGTGATCGAAGCCGCGCCGGAAATACTGGCACTCAAACAGCGCCTGTTCCGCGACATCGAATCCCTGGCAGACCGGCGCACGATCATCACCACCAACAGCTCCAGCTTGCGCCTGTCCGATGTGGCGTCCGGCCTCAGGCACCACGACCGCGCCGCCGGCATGCACTGGTTGACGCCGGCCAATCTGGCGCCGGTGGTGGAAGTGGTGCGCGGCAAAAACACCGCACCCGGCACCATCCGCAGACTCAATCTGTGGCTGAAACAGCTGGGCAAGATGCCGGTCAACCTCTACCGCGATGTGCCCGGCATGATCATCAACCGTTTGCAGCATGCCATGCTGCGCGAAGCCTTCAACCTGATCGACCGCGGCGTCGCCACCGTCGCCGAGATCGACACCGCGGTGCGGTACGGCTTCGGCTTCCGCTACATCGCCTGCGGCCCGATCCGCCAGCGCGATTACAACGGACTGCTGATTCACCTCAAAGCGGCCAAACAGATTTATCCGACGCTGCACCGCGGCGCGAAGCCGCCGCGCTGCCTCGTCGGGCGGGTGCGGTCGGGAAAGACTGGTGTGCGCAGCGGCGCCGGCTTCTACCGCTGGGACAAAAAAACGCTGGCGCGTGAACTGCCGCGTTATGAAAAACAGCTGCGCGCGGCGCTGCGGCTGATGGGTTACTCCGGAGCACGCCGCAAAAAGCCAGGTTGAGCGCGTACGGCGGACGGCAACAGCGCAAGCCATCCCGGGCACAGCCCAAGATATTATATTAAGTAATTGATTTTAAACAACTTTATTTCAAGCCCAAAACATCCTGCATGTCGAAGAGTCCGACCGGCCTGGACTGGATGAATCGGGCCGCGCGCAGCGCCCCCGCAGCGTAATTGGCGCGGCTCGAAGCGCGATGGGTGATTTCGACGCGTTCACCCGCACCGATGAACATCACCGTGTGGTCGCCGACCAGATCGCCGCCGCGCACCGTCGCGAAACCTATGGTCTGATCCTTGCGCTCGCCGGTGTGGCCTTCACGTCCGTACACCGCGCACTCGCGCAGGTCACGGCCCAGCGCCTGCGCCACGACCTCGCCCATGCGCAACGCAGTACCCGAAGGGGCATCCACCTTGAGACGGTGATGCGCTTCGAGCACCTCGACGTCATAACCGCTGTTGAGCGCCCGCGCCGCCACCTCAAGCAGTTTGAAAGTCACATTCACGCCGACGCTGAAATTGGGCGCCATGGCGATCGCGATCACCCGTGCCGCATCCGCAATCGCCTGCCTCCCGGCATCGTCAAAACCGGTAGTGCCAATGACCATGCGCACGCCGAGCCCGCGGCAGGCAGCCAGATGGCGCAACGTGCCCTCGGGCCGCGTGAAATCGATCAGCACGTCGCAGCCGGCCAGCGCCTTTTCCGGATTGTCGCTGATCAGTACACCGCAGGGTGCTCCGGTCAGTTCGCCGGCGTCACGCCCGACCTGCGCGTTGCCAGACTGCTCCAGCGCGGCGGCCAGCACGGCGCCGCGATCCGCAGCCACGGCTTCCAGCAACATGCGGCCCATGCGGCCGGCACTGCCGGCAATCGCGACTTTGATCCGGTTATTGCCGGCGCTCATTTCTTTTCCGGTGCGGCCGGCGCTGCCGCCGGTGCTGCCGGCGTGGCTGCGTTCGCCGGCGCTGGCGCATTTCCCGCAGCCGGGGATTGCGAAATATTGGCGCCGGCAACCACATCGCCCTCGATGCGATCAAGCACGTCGCCGCGGAAGACCACGGTCACCGTGCGTTGCTCGGTCAGCACGCCCGCCTTGGCAAAGGTATACGCATAATCCCAGCGATCGGTGCGAAACGGGTCAACGATCAACGGCGTGCCCAGCGCAAAACGCACCTGGCTGCGCGTCATCCCCGGCTGCAGCTTGGCAAGCATGTCCTGCGTGACGTAATTGCCCTGCTGGATATCGATCTTGTACGGCTTCAGGAAGGGCAATATCGGTATATTGCCGCAGCCCTGCACAAGCAGGGCCGCAAACGTCATGGAAATCAGGGGTTTTTTCATGTGCGCCAAATGATACCGGGCCTGCCGGCCCGCAACATGCATCAACGATCATTGCTGATATCATAGCCGAGATTGGCGATGCATGAGCGCCTGCGCTCCTGCCGGCGCCGCATCCCAGCCCACCCGACAGGAAACGCGATGAGCTCGCCGCACGACCTGAAAACCATCGGCCTCAAGGCCACGCTGCCCCGGTTGCGCATTCTCGAACTGTTCGAAAAAAGCGACGTCCGCCACCTTGCCGCCGAGGACGTCTACAAAAAACTGGTCGAAGAAGGCACCGACACCGGACTGGCCACGGTGTATCGCGTGCTGACCCAGTTCGAACAGGCCGGCCTGCTGATGCGCCACCATTTCGAATCGGGCAAGGCGGTCTACGAGCTCAACCAGGGCAGCCACCACGACCACCTGGTCTGCCTGCAGTGCGGCCATGTTGAAGAGTTTTACGACGCCGAAATCGAAAAGCGCCAGGAAAAAATCGCCAGGGATCGCGGCTTCACCATCCACGACCACTCGCTGCATATCTACGCGGACTGCACCCGCAACGCCTGCCCGCGCAAAAACAAAACCTGACCGACCGAACAGCCGGAGTTCCAATTTGGGGAACTCTTTGTTTGCATAACGGCAATTGTTGGCCGGCCCGGCATTGTGCAGTATCGGACTGATAGCTCCGTTCACGGCAATCGGGGGAACAACCAAATGAATACCGATGCCAGTCCTGATGCCCGAAGTCTGCTGATACGCCCGTGGAGCGATCTGTTTCCGGCGACGCGCTTCACTAATCCGCTTGCCGCCGTCCCGCAGCTTGCCGCGCGACTCGCTGCCGGCGTCGCCATCCTGCTCGCCGCGCATTCGTATACACCAATTTCGTACGCAGAGCGCAGAGCTCACCGTCGCCACGGCCTGGCTGGGCTGGCTGCCGACCGGCTGAGCGGCTGAGCAGCTGCAACTTTTTTGCGCCCCTCAGGTCAGAAATTGCTCGATACGATTTCCACCCATGAACATCGCGCATTGCGTCCAAGACAAATCAAATGCATTGCATGCCATCGGCATCAATTTGATCGATATGCGGGAAATTATCCACTATGTGGCAACCCCTCTTTCACTCCTGCGCGGACAGGTGTAACAGTCGTTCTTGCCTTGTCCTCTGGTTGAGCGGCCCTTGCAGCATCCGCAAGCCGGAGAAACAAAAACGAAGTGAAAAAGCAGTGAGGCTTTTGTCATATGCCGGACCTCGAAGACACAACGCGAACCACAGTGCCTGACCGGCATTGTCGCGATGCAGTCATACCCCCGCCCCGGGGGCCGGAACCCGGGCGCGCCATGCTAGCGATCATCGCATGAAGGCCGAAGCCGGCCCTGCCCCGCGCAGACTCACCCTGCAGCAGAGCCTCGCCTTGATCGCCATGCTGATCACGCTGCCCTTCCTCGGCCATACGCTGTGGACCGCATGGAATGAACGCAATCACACCCTCGACACGCGCGCTGACAACGCCGCGGTGATAGCGCGTCTGGTGGCCAGAGACTTCTCGCAGGCCTTGGCGCATACGCAGCAGTTGCTTGCCCTGTTTGCGGCCGGTGTCGATCATCGCAAGCCTTTGCACAGCCTCTGCGAGCCGATGCTGCGCCGCATGGTCGAACAGCAGCCGATTTATTACCAGGCTGTGGTGGTCGAACCCGACGGACGCATTGTCTGCGGCGTGAATCCGGTGCCGGCCGGCGCGACCATCGCCGATCGCGACTATTTCCGGCGCGCCATGGCCTCCCGTACCTTTGCCGTCAGCGGACTGGTGCAAAGCCGCACCACCGGCAAACCCACCATCGCCGCCGGTTATCCCATTCTCGGTCCGGACGGCGGAGTGCGCGGTGCGCTGGCCGTATCGCTGGACCTCCACTGGCTGCAAAGCCTGTTCGAGAACATCCACCTGCCCCAGGACGCGCTGGCGTCGCTGGTGGACAGCGCGGGCAGGATCGTGCTGCGGCACCCCCGGCGGCCGGAAACATTGGGCCGTCTCGTACCGGACCACGAAACGTTTTTGCCGGCCGCAAGATCACAAAAAGAAGGCATCATCAATGTCACCGGCCGCGATGCGGTGGAACGCGTCGTGGGTTACGCGCGGATCGAAGGCGACCCCGCCAATCCCGCTTATATCCGCATCGGGGTATCGCACGACAGCATCGAGGCCGAATCCCGCAAAATCCTGATCTCCGGTCTCGTCACCCTTGCGCTGGTGCTGCTGATGGCCGGCGCATTGGCCTGGTTTGCCGCGCGCAACCTGGTCATCAGACCCATACGCAAGCTGATCGACGTGACACAGCACATGGGTATCAGCGATCTGCAACTGCGCACGGGGCTCGCCAACGACCGCGGCGAAATTGGACGACTCGCAGGCGCCTTCGACGACATGGCTGCCCGTCTGCAGCGCAGCGTCCGCGCGCTGCGCGCGCTGAGCGCCGGCAACCGCACCATCATCCGCCGCCAGACCGAACAGGAACTGCTCGACACCATGTGCGCGGTGGCCGTCGAAAAAGGCGGCTACCCGCTGGCCATCGTGTATTACGCGCTCACCGATGACGAAAAAACCATTGTAATCCAGGCCTATGCAGGCGGACTTGACATCGATGTATCCGCTTTGAAGTTAACCTGGGCCGACACCAGGCTCGGCCGTGGACCGGAGGGAACCGCCGTACGTACCGGGCACATGGACGTCATTCACAACGTCACGACCGAGCAGCGGTTTGAACCCTGGCGCGAAATGGCACAAAGCCTGGGAATCAATTCTGTAATTTCCCTTCCACTGAAGGTGGAAGGCGCAGTGATCGGCACCTTCACGCTCGCAGCGCCAGAGACGGAAGCATTCGACACCGACGAGATCGAACTGCTAGACGAGATGGCTGCGGATCTCTCATTCGGCATCGAGACCATCCGTTCGAGAGTGGCGCGCGATGCCGCGTACGCCGCGGCGGAACACGCCGCACGCCACGACGCTGTCACCGGTTTGCCCAACCGGTCAACGCTGGTCAGGCGATTAGATCATCTTCTGCAGATCTCCAAGACGACCGGTGAAACTTCGACCATGCTGATCGCCTACATGCCGCGCATGCAGGATCTGTTCGACTCACTCGGTCATGATGCCAGCAACCGCATACTCTCGAATCTGGCAACCCGCCTGCTGGCTTTCCGGGATTTCGGCGGGGTCGTTTCACGCATTTCGTTTGACGAGTTCGGCGTGCTGCTGTTCAAACGCAATCTCGAAGAAACCGCGACTATCGCATTTCAGCTGAGACGTTTATTCGAACAGCCGGTCGAAATTGAAGGTGCCTTGATCGAAGTGCAGGCATCCATCGGCATCGCCATGCTTCCGGACCACGGCGATGACTCCGATCTGCTGTTGCGCCGTGCCGGGCAAGCTGCCCGCGAAGCAATACGCCGCGATCTGCCTTCGCTGGTCTACGTCGGATCCACGCAACAGGAGAATGCCGTCCAATTCACGATGGCGGCCGAGCTGCGCCGGGCGATTGATCGCAGTGAACTCATACTTCACTATCAGCCCAAAGTGGACATCCGCAGCGGAAAAATGCTGGCCGTGGAGGCGCTGGTGCGCTGGGTCCACCCTGAAAAGGGCTTGGTCTCCCCCGCACAATTCATCCCGCTCGCCGAGCAGACCGGGCTGATCCGTCCGATGACCTTCACCATCATCGAAATGGCGGCACGGCAGCAGGCGGCGTGGATCGCGCGCGGGCTGCAGACACCGATTGCCGTCAATCTTGCAGCGCGTTCGCTTGCCGACCCGCAGTTTGTGCCGCGCTTATCCGACATCCTCGCGCGCAATGGCGTACCCGCCGACCTGATCGATCTGGAAATCACCGAGTCCTCGCTGGTCGACGATCCCGAAGGCGCGCGACGCATGCTCCTCGCCCTGCGCGACCTCGGCTACCGGATTTACATCGACGACTTCGGCACCGGTTATTCGTCGCTGAGTTATCTCGTGAACCTGCCCGTACATTCACTGAAAATCGACCGTTCATTCATCCTGGGGATGGGCAAAAACCAGAGCGCCTATCTGGTCGTCGCCTCGGTGATATCAATGGCGCAAAGTCTCGGACTGCGCGTCGTGGCCGAAGGGATCGAAACCACGGCGGACGTCGACCGCTTGCGCGAACTCGGCTGCGACGAAGGCCAGGGGTATCTGTACTGCAAGCCGCAGACCGCCGCCCAGCTCGAAGCGCTGTGGGAAACCGGCAAGCTCGTCCATGCACCGGGCAGCGCACC
This sequence comes from Burkholderiales bacterium, assembly GCA_019749945.1. Classification (GTDB taxonomy): domain Bacteria; phylum Pseudomonadota; class Gammaproteobacteria; order Burkholderiales; family SG8-41. Next base: position 21,787 of record JAIEPF010000011.1, on the reverse strand, counting down.
TCAGCATTGATTGTAAATTGTTGTTTTTAAACACTTTTTACTATTTCCTGATGTTCAGCATCTCGGCCGCGTGTTTGCGCGTGGTATCGGTGATTTTCACCCCGCCCAGCATGCGCGCGATTTCCTCGACGCGCCCCTTCGCATCGAGCGCCACCACCGCAGACACCAGCTTGCCGCCGGCCGTCGCCTTGCGCACCTGCCACTGCTGATCGGCGGCCGCCGCCACCTGCGGCAGATGGGTGATGCACATCACCTGGTGTTTGCCGCCCAGCGACTGCAGCATGCGGCCGACGATTTCGGCGACACGGCCGCCGATGCCGACATCGACCTCGTCGAAGACCAGCGTCGGCACCCGTGCCACGCGGCTCAGCACGCTCTGTATCGCCAGTGACAACCGCGACAATTCGCCGCCGGATGCGGTTTTGGCGATCGGCTGCGGCGTCATGCTTCGGTGGGGGGCGACGCGGAATTCAATCTGTTCCAGGCCGTGCGCGGCCGGTGCGTCCAGCGGCTCCAAAGCCACCTCGAACACACCGCCCTGCATCGCCAGTTCCTGCATGCCGGCAGTGACCGCTTCGGCGAGTTTTTTCGCCGCTTTTTTGCGCCCCGCCGTCAGTTTTTTGGCGGCCTCGCGATACGCGGCTTCGGCCTCGGTTTCGCGCGCACGCAGGGTTTCCGGATCACCACCGGCGCCCAGTTCAGCCAGGCGCTGGCGCGTGTGTTCGGCCAGTTCGTGCAGCGCATCGGCATCAACACGATATTTGCGCGCGGCGGCATGCAGGGCATCGAGACGCTGTTCGACTTCGCGCAGGCGCTGCGGATCCAGATCGGTGCGTTCGCCGTACCGGCGCAGCGCAGCGGCGCCCTCCTGCAGCTGGATCTGCGCCGGCTCCAGCGCATCAAGGATGTCTTTGAGGCGCGCGTCATGCGCCAGCAGCGGCTGCAGCCGGGCAATGACGCTGTTCAGCTGCGCCAGCGCCGCACCCTCGCCTTCAGACAGCATTTCGACGCCGGCCTGCGCGGCTTCGATCAGGCTCGCCGCATGCGCCAGCCGCGCGTGTTCGGCACCGACCTTGCTCCATTCACCGGGTTCCAGCTTCAGTGCGTCGAGTTCCTGCAACTGCCATTCAAGGCGCTCGCGTTCAGCGCTGATCGCCGCGGCATTGCCTTCGAAGGCCAGCCGCTCCTCGCGCCGCCGCTGCCAGGTGCGCCAGTGGTCGGCCACCAGTTCCGCCTGCGCCGCCAGGCCGCCGTAGGCATCGGTCAGCGCGCGCTGCGTTGCCGGACGGCTCAGCGACTGATGCTGGTGCTGGCCGTGAATGTCGACCAGGAAATCGGCGGCGCCGCGCAACTGCACCGCAGTGGCGGGATGACCGTTGATGAAGCCGCGCGAACGGCCCGAAGCCTCGACCACGCGCCGCAACAGGCATGTACCTTCGTCGCCGGCGAGGTCGTTGTCGGACAGCCACGATTGCAGGGCCTTGTTGCCGTCGATATCAAATTCGGCGGTGACATCGGCGCGGGCCGCACCCTGACGCACCGCGATGGCATCGGCGCGCTCGCCCAGCGTCAGCGCCAGCGCATCGATCAGGATGGATTTGCCGGCGCCGGTTTCGCCGGTGAGCACGGTAAAGCCGGGGCCGAATTCGAGCTCAAGGCGCTCGACGATGACGAAGTCCTGGATGGAAAGACGGCAAAGCATTTCAGTGAGTAGTGAACGGGTGAACGGGTGAACGGGAAAAAAACATTGGCGCGCGTTAACGCTTTTTCTTCAAGGAAGCGATTAAACCTGACAACAGGCGAAAAACCCGCTCAACCTTTTCATCAAGCACTTTTCTGTCAGAAAGATAACCCAGCCGATCCGCAATTTCGAGATGTGTGTCCACTTCGGACAACGAGCCATTGGCAATGCTCAGAAATCGCAGAAGTTCCGCTGTTCCGGAACGTGCCGCACCTTCGGCGATATTGGAGGGTACGGATGATGCCGATCGCCTGAGTTGCGAGGTCAACCCAAACAGCTCGGATTTGGGAAAAGACTCTGTAACCCCGTATATCGCAACGGTCAGGTTCACCGACTCCTGCCAGACCAGCAGATCCCTGTGCTTGCGCTTGATATGGGCCACCCGTTCACCCGTTCACTCGTTCACCTGCTCACGCATTTACGCACTCAATCCCTGTTCCAGTGCAGCTTTTCACGCAGCATCGCGTAATAACTGTGACCCACGGGGTGCAGCAGCTTGATCTTGTGCGGATAACGGCGCACGACGACGCGGTCGTTCTCGCGCAGGTCGAAATGCGAATGACTGTCAAAATGCGCGCGCGGGTCGTCGGCGCTGCGCACCACGATTTCGACGGTGCTGTCGCCGCTGATGATGATCGGCCGGTTGGACAGGGTATGCGGCGACACCGGCACCAGCGCCATCACGCTCAGCGCCGGATGCACGATCGGGCCGCCGGATGACAGGGCGTAGGCCGTCGAACCGGTCGGTGTCGCCACGATCAGTCCGTCGGAACGCTGGTTGTAGATGAACTGGCCGTCGATCAGCACTTCGATCTCAACCAGGCCGCCGCGAAAACCCTTGGCCACCACCACGTCGTTGAAGGCCAGCACATCGAACACGCACTCCTGGGCGCCGCCGTTGCTGCCGCTCCAGACCTCGGACTGCAGCAGCATGCGCTCCTCGGTCACGTACTGCCCATCGAGGATCGAGGTGATGGTTTCGAACATGGTGTCCAGCGAAATGTCGGTCAGAAAACCCAGCCGTCCCTGATTGACCCCCACCAGCGCCACATCGCAGGGCGCGAAGGTGCGCGCGATGTTGAGCATGGTGCCGTCGCCGCCGATGACAATCGCCAGATCGGCTTCGCGACCGAGGTCTTCCAGCAACAGCACTTCGTACGGGCAATTCTGGATATGCGCCGCGGTCAGGCGGTCGAGCAATACCTTGACGCCGCGTTCCTCGAGAAAACGCGCGAGCTTCATCACCGGTCCGGCGATCTCCGGCGTCTTGTATTTACCGATCAGCGCAACAGTGGGGAAGGCGGCAGGCATGATCGCATTAAACCATAATTTCTCCACACCCGGTGCCGTGCAAACCCATTAAAAACAATGCATTGGCGCTCTGATGCAGAGAGTGCTGAGGCGCCGCGCTTTTTGTGTAAAATCATTTCATGGCGAATGAAACACATGCGCTGAACGAACGCGCGCAGCTGCTGCTGAAAACCCTGGTGGAGCGTTACATCGCTGACGGGCAGCCGGTGGGTTCGCGCGCGCTGTCCAAGTACTCCGGACTCGACCTGTCGCCGGCGAGCATCCGCAACGTGATGGCGGACCTCGAGGACATGGGCTTCATCGCCAGTCCGCACACCTCGGCGGGCCGTGTCCCGACGCCGCGCGGCTACCGTTTTTTTGTCGATACCCTGCTGACCGTCAAACCGCTGGACCGCGTCGAGATCAACCAGCTCGAGGGCCAGTTGCAGGTTGAAAATACGCAGAAGCTGGTCGCGTCCGCCTCCCATGTGCTGTCTGAAATCACTCGTTTCGCCGGCGTCGTGGTCACGCCGCGGCGCAGCGCCGGTTTCCGCCACATCGAATTCCTGCGCCTCTCCGAAAAACGCCTGCTGCTGATCCTGGTCACCGCCGAAGGTGACGTGCAGAACCGCATCATCCAGACCGAGAAGGCCTATACCCCGTCCGAGCTGGTGGAAGCGTCAAACATGCTCAACCAGAACTTTGCCGGCTGCACCTTCGAGGAAATCCGCCGCCGCCTGCAGTCCGAACTGAAACAGCTGCGCGAAGACATGTCGCAGCTGATGGCCGCCGCGCTCGCCGCCGGCGACCAGGCGGTCAGCGAGTCCGCCGAGGACGTGGTGATTTCGGGCGAAGTGAACCTGCTCGGCATCAACGACCTGTCATCGAACATGACCAAGCTGCGCGAGCTGTTCAATCTGTTTGAACACCGCACCACGCTGCTGCAACTGCTCGACGTCTCCAGCCGGGCGCAGGGCGTGCAGATTTTCATCGGCGGTGAAGCCGGACTGACACCGCTCGACGAATGCAGCGTGGTCACCGCGCCCTACGAAGTCGACGGCAAGATCGTCGGCACCGTCGGCGTCATCGGCCCGACGCGCATGGCCTATGAACGCGTGATTCCCATCGTCGACATCACCGCAAAATTGTTAAGCAGTGCCTTGACGCAGCGCTAAGCGCGGCGCGACAGCCTCACACACTGATGGGACTTTTCTCCAAAGAGCCGTCTTTTGCCCACGGCACTGCGCCGAAAATCGGCATCCTGCTGATCAATCTCGGCTCGCCCGACTCGGCAACCCCCGGCGCGGTGCGCACCTACCTGCGTGAATTCCTCTCCGACCCTTATGTCGTTGAGATACCGCGGCCGATCTGGTGGCTGATCCTCAACCTGTTCGTGCTGACCACGCGCCCCAAGGCCTCGGCCGCGCGTTACGCCCAGGTGTGGACCAGGGAAGGCTCACCGCTGAAAGTGCATACCGAACGCCAGACCAATCTGCTGCGCGGCTATCTCGGCGAACGCCTGAAACAGCCGCACGTGGTCGAACATGCAATGCGGTACGGCCGCCCCTCCATCCGCGAAAAACTGGACGCATTAAAAACGCAGGGCTGCGACCGCATCCTGCTGCTGCCGCTGTATCCGCAGTATTCGGCGAGCACCACCGGCACGGTCTTCAATACCGCGTTCGAGATCCTCGGCCGCATGCGCAACCAGCCGGCGCTGCGCACCGTGCGCCATTTCCACGACCACGAGGCTTACATCAAGTCCTCCGCGCAGAACATCCAGGACTACTGGTTCAAACACGGCCGCGGCGACCACCTGGTGCTGAGTTTCCACGGCGTGCCGCGGCGCACGCTGGACTTGGGCGACCCCTATCACTGCGAATGCCTGAAAACCGGCCGCCTGATCGCCGAACAGATCGGACTCAAGCCCGACTTTTATACCGTGACCTTCCAGTCCCGTTTCGGCCGCGCCGAATGGCTGCAGCCGTACACCGCGGAAACGATCAAGGCACTCGCCAAAAACAAAACCGGCCGCGTCGACGTGGTCTGCCCCGGTTTTGTCAGCGACTGCCTGGAAACCCTGGAAGAAATCGCGATTGAAGCCAAGGGCGACTTCCTCACCAACGGCGGCAGGGAACTGCACTACATCCCCTGCCTCAACGAACGCGACGATTGGATCCACGCACTGACCGACATCGTGCTGAAGAATGTGCTGGGCTGGGGCAGCAGCGCCACGACCGAGAATCTCAAAGCCTCGCGCGACCGCGCGCTGCAGCTGGGCGCAAAAAAGTAACGCCATGCCGTTTGTCGAGCGCACAGGCCAGCCACGGCTGCACTATGTCGTGGATGATTTCACCGATCCATGGGCTGATGCACCGGTCGTGCTGCTGCAGCACGGCAACGGCCGCTCGGCACAATTCTGGTACCAGTGGGTGCCGGCGCTGGCCCGCCACTACCGCGTTGTGCGCCCCGACATGCGCGGCCTCGGCGCATCCGGCCGCGACTTCGACCTCGCCACCGGCCTGACCGAGGAACACTGTGTTGCCGACCTGGTCGCGATCATCGAAGACCTCGGTGTCGACCAGGTGCATTTCGTCGGCGAATCCTCCGGCGGCATCATCGGCCTGGGACTGGCTGCGCTGCACCCGCAACTGGTCCGTACGCTGACCATCGCCGCAACACCCGTCTACATCAGCGACCACATGAAAACGAGTTACGCACTGAAACACGGCTCGCGCAGCGATGCGATGCGCGACATGGGCATCCGAAAATGGGTGGATACCACCAACCGCTCCACCCGTTTCCCGCCGGAGACCGAAGAAGGATTTTTCAACTGGTACGCCGACGAATTCGCCAAGGGCGACATCGACGTGCTGCTGCGGCTGGTGCAACTGGTAAATGACGCCAATGCGCTGCAATGGCTGCCCAGGGTGCAATGCCCCGTGCTCGGCCTCTACCCCACCGGCGGCCCGATCACCGACGCCGAACAGGAACGCCTGCTGACCACCCACCTGAAAAATTTCAGACTCGTACACCTGCCGACGCAGCACCACATGGTGCATCACATCGTGCCGGAGGCCTGCACCGCGGAATTGCTGAAGTTCCTCGCGCAACATCCGTAGATGCATGCGGCGAAATGCCCGTTGGTTATTACACCTTACGAAAAATCAAGGCAGTTCGGCTCTTCGAGTGAGTTTTACTGCAATTTTCATTGCAGGATTTTCAATCATGTGCCCACGAAGCGTGAATTCCTTGAAATCTGACTTCCCTTCAAGGCGCAGATTAAATTCCTTGATATCACCAAAAATAGACTGAAGCATATTCCTGTCATTCGTGCATTTAACATCAGCGCACAAAATTCCATTTTCCGTTTTATAGCTGCCAACGAAAACGAATGATGAGTCACCACCAAGTATTCTTCCGGTCTCTAGGACTACGACACCGTAGCCCCCATCATTCGCATTGGATACAAACTCGATACCGTACATTGCCTCCAACATATAGGCTCCTCTTTAGTCACGAGCATGAAATCGAAGGGACACTAACTGCAGATGCCCACAATAAGGTGACGCAATACTACACTGCTGTGATCGCAACTAAACTAACCCCACGAATCCACCCATGTGAGCCGCCGAGCAGCGCAGCCAGGCCGGGGGCAGTCGGCGAGGACTGTCTGAGCCCTCGCGCAGTTTGCGAGGGCGAGTTCCGCAGCCGCCCGGCTTGGCGAGCAGCGCAGGGCAGCCCGCAGGGCCGGCGAGCCTGGGTCGCCTTCTTTTGGTTACTTTTCTTGGCGAGACAAGAAAAGTGACTAGCCGCCGGGCTACCCCCGGCAATCTCTCCCTGCTTTCATCAGCGGTCAATAAAAATATAAATAAAATCAAATACTTATAAATATAAAAAAATATCCTTGAAATTCAAAGGGTCAGCCCAACATGCCCCAAGTCAATCAATCACCCAAGCAAAACAATCATGTCGCAGGAACAGCAAGACCAAACCACCCCTGAATCTGCAACCGCGGACGCTGCCGTGACCGCGAACGCAAGCGCTGCTGAAACCACAGCCCCGGAAAGCGCCGCCGCGCCCTCTGCACAAGAGCTGCTGCAGGCCGCCGAAGCCAAAGCCCAGGAACACCACGAGGCCTTCCTGCGCGCCAAGGCCGAAACCGAAAACGTGCGCAAACGCGCAATCACCGATGTCGCCAACGCACACAAATACGCGGTGGAGAGTTTCGCCACCGAATTGCTCGCCGTGAAGGACAGCCTCGAAGCCGCGCTGGCCGTGGAAACCGCGACCGTCGAGAGCCTGAAAAGCGGCGCCGAGCTGACGCTGAAACAACTCTCGGCCGCCTTCGAAAAATTCAAGCTCACCGAAGTCAGCCCCGTCGGCCAGAAATTCGATCCGCATCGCCACCAGGCGATCAGCATGGTCGAGGCCGATGCCGAGCCGAACACCGTGGTGCAGGTGCTGCAGAAGGGTTATGTGCTGCACGACCGCGTGGTGCGCCCGGCGCTGGTGACCGTGGCCAAGGCCCGCGGTGCTTGAAAACCATGCGAACAACCCCAGTTACCCAATCAACAAAGCATTGCGACCGCCGCTGAGACTCTTGTAAATTATTGAATAAAATCAATAACTTATAAAATATCTCCGGCGCAACCCTTTTTCAGAACGAGGTTACAGACATGGGCAAGATCATAGGCATCGACCTGGGCACCACGAATTCCTGCGTGGCGGTGATGGAAAACGGCCAGCCAAAGGTCATCGAAAATTCCGAGGGCGCGCGCACCACGCCGTCGATCGTCGCCTACATGGACGACGGCGAGATCCTCGTCGGCGCTCCGGCCAAACGCCAGGCGGTGACCAACCCGAAAAACACGCTGTATGCCGTGAAGCGGCTGATCGGCCGGCGCTTCGAGGAAAAGGAAGTGCAGAAGGACATCGACCTGATGCCCTACAAGATCGTCAAGGCCGACAACGGCGACGCCTGGGTGGAAGTGCGCGGCAAGAAAATCGCCGCGCAGGAAGTCTCGGCCCAGGTGCTGATCAAAATGAAAAAAACCGCCGAGGATTATCTCGGTGAGCCGGTCACCGAGGCGGTGATCACGGTGCCCGCCTACTTCAACGACTCGCAGCGCCAGGCAACCAAGGACGCCGGCCGCATCGCGGGCCTCGACGTCAAGCGCATCATCAACGAGCCGACCGCGGCGGCACTCGCCTTCGGCATGGACAAGAAAAAGGGCGACCGCAAGATCGCGGTGTATGACCTGGGCGGCGGCACCTTCGACATCTCGATCATCGAAATCGCCGAAGTCGAGGGCGAACACCAGTTCGAGGTGTTGTCGACCAACGGCGACACCTTCCTCGGCGGCGAGGACTTCGACCAGCGCCTGATGGACTACCTGTGCGACGAGTTCAAGAAGGAATCCGGCGTCGACCTGAAAAAGGACATGCTCGCGCTGCAGCGGCTGAAGGACGCCGCGGAAAAGGCGAAGATCGAGCTGTCGTCGAGCGCGCAGACCGAGATCAACCTGCCCTACATCACCGCCGACCAGTCGGGCCCGAAACACCTGGCGATCAAGATCACCCGCGCCAAGTTCGAGTCGCTGGTCGAGGACCTGATCGCGCGCACCATCAAGCCCTGCGAAATCGCGGTCAAGGACGCCGGCGTCAAGCTCTCCGACATCGACGACGTGATCCTCGTCGGGGGACAAACGCGCATGCCCAAGGTGCAGGAGGCGGTCAAGGCCTTCTTCGGCAAGGAGCCGCGCAAGGACGTCAACCCGGATGAGGCGGTGGCCGTCGGCGCCGCGATCCAGGCCGGCGTGCTGAAAGGCGACGTCAAGGACGTGCTGCTGCTCGACGTGACCCCGCTGTCGCTGGGCATCGAGACGCTGGGCGGCGTGATGACCAAGCTGATCCAGAAAAACACCACGATCCCGACCAAGGCCTCGCAGGTGTTCTCGACCGCCGAAGACAACCAGAACGCGGTGACCATTCACGTGCTGCAGGGTGAGCGCGAGATGGCCAAGGCCAACAAGTCGCTGGGCCAGTTCAACCTGACCGACATCCCGCCGGCGCAGCGCGGCATGCCGCAGATCGAGGTCACCTTCGACATCGACGCCAACGGCATCCTGCACGTGTCGGCCAAGGACAAGGCCACCGGCAAGGAAAACAAGATCAAGATCCAGGCCTCGAGCGGGCTCTCCGAAGAGGAGATCCAGCGCATGGTCAAGGACGCCGAGGCCAATGCCGAGGAAGACAAAAAGCTGCGCGAGCTGGTCGACACCCGCAACCAGTGCGACGCGATGATCCACAGCGTGAAAAAATCGCTGGCGGAGCATGGCGACAAGGTCGGCGCCGACGAGAAAGCCAGGATCGAGGCCGCGGTGAAGGACGCCGAAGCCGCCATCAAGGGAGACGACAAGAGCGCGATCGAGGCCAAAACCCAGGAACTCGCCAAGGCTGCGCAGAAGCTGGGCGAAGAAATGCAGAAAGCCCAGCAGGCCCAGGGCGCGGCTGCAGGCGGTCGCAGTGAGAGCAACGACAGCAAAGCCGCTGCCGGCAAGAAGGATGACGGCAATGTGGTGGATGCCGAGTTCGAGGAAGTCAAAGATAAAAAATAACTTCGTGAAGAAGTGAATGAGTGAACGGGTGAATCCCCCTCTCCCCAGCCCTCTCCCCCAGCCGGGGGAGAGGGTGTTTTCTTTGGTGTTGCCCGTTCACGCCTTCACTCATTCACATCTTCACTGAAAAGCGATGGCCAAAAAAGACTATTACGAAGTACTGGGCGTCAACCGCGACGCGTCCGAGGACGAGCTGAAGAAGGCCTATCGCAAACTCGCGATGAAATGGCATCCGGACCGCAACCCGGACAACCCCAAGGCCGAGGAGCACTTCAAGGAGGCGAAGGAGGCCTATGAAGTCCTCACCGACGCGCAAAAACGTGCGGCCTATGACCAGTTCGGCCATGCCGGCGTGGATCCTTCCGCCGCCGGTGGCGCCGGGGCGGGTGCGGGCTTTGGCGGTTTCGGTGACGCCTTCGGCGACATCTTTGGCGACATCTTCGGCGGTGGCGGCGGCGGACGGCAGCGTTCGACGGTATTCCGCGGCGCCGACCTGCGCTACAACCTGGAGATCTCCCTGGAAGACGCGGCGCGCGGCACCGAGACGCGCATCCGCATCCCGGCGCTGGAAGAATGCGAAACCTGCCACGGCAGCGGCGCCAAGCCGGGCACCCAGCCGACCAGCTGCACGACCTGCGGCGGCCACGGCCAGGTGCGCATGCAGCAGGGCTTCTTTTCGATCCAGCAAACCTGCCCGCGCTGCCACGGCACCGGCAAGATGGTCGCCAATCCCTGCAGCAGCTGCTCGGGCAGCGGCCGCATCAAGAAACACAAGACGCTGGCGGTGAAAATTCCGGCCGGCGTCGATGAAGGCGACCGTATCCGCCTGTCGGGCGAAGGCGAAGCCGGCGTCAACGGCGGGCCGTCGGGCGACCTCTACGTGGTGATACAGATCAAGCCGCACAATGTGTTCACCCGTGACCACAACGACCTGCATTGCGAAATGCCGGTCAGTTTCACCACCGCGGCGCTCGGCGGCGAAATCGAAATCCCGACACTCGATGGTTACGCCAAGATCAAGATTCCGCCGGAAACCCAGACCGGAAAAATCTTCCGCCTGCGCGGCAAGGGCATCAAGGGCGTGCGCTCGAGCACCCATGGCGACCTGCAATGCCATGTCGTGGTCGAGACCCCTGTCAGCCTGACTGCACGGCAGAAGGAACTGCTGCAGGAATTCGAGGCCATCAGCAACAAGGATTCCGCGCGCCACAACCCGCGCGCCAATTCCTGGATGGACCGGGTCAAGGCGTTTTTCGCGGAGTAATGCCCCGCCGCTGTGGTGCTAAGCTAGCGGCATGAAACTCGCCAGTTTCGAAGCTTTGCACTGATACGCATGAAGGAAGTGGCGGGCCGCACACAGGATAAACTCGACATTGACGAATTGCGCCTGCTCTACCCGGACAATGCCCGCCAATAAATCCGATCTTGATGATTTTGACTGGAGCCTGACCACATGGGAGGGCTCACGTCGCGAACAACCGGCGCTGGTCCGAGTTGTCACTGGAAGACATCATCCGTGCGTAGGAGGACATGCGGGAACTCGGCGAGCGGTTCGCGCAGATGCGGGCAGCAGACCAAGCCCGCGTGAAACAGCAGTAACAAACCCTGCCCAAACCTTAATCCCGGGAATCGCCAGCGACCGCACTGCTTGTGGATAAACTCGACCACATCTACAAGCTCCATCATCTGCTGCGTCGCCGCCGCACGTCCGTCAGCCGCGCCGACATGATGCGGGAACTCGAATGTTCGGAACCGACGGTGTATCGCACTCTCGAAACGATGCGCACGCACCTGCATGCGCCCATCGAGACCGACAAGGTGAACGGCGGCTACCACTACAGCCGCGACGCAACCGGCGATGCCTACGAGCTGCCCGGACTGTGGTTCAGCGCCAGCGAACTGCAGGCGCTGCTCGTATTCAACGCCATGCTGGAAAGCCTCGAACCCGGACTGCTTGGCGAGCAACTGGCGCCATTCAGGCAGCGCATCGCGGGATTGCTCGAACACCGCCGATTGGGGCTCACCGCCGCGATGGACCGCGTGCGCGTGCTCTCAATGGCAGCGCGGCCTGCGGGCGAGCATTTCCGCACGGTAGCCGGTGCGACTCTCCAGCGCCACAAGCTGCACATCAGCTACGACGGGCGCGAGCGCGGAAACACAACTGAACGCGATATTTCTCCCCAGCGCATCGTGCATTACCGTGACAACTGGTACGTCGATGCCTGGTGCCACTCGCGCAAAGGCTTGCGCAGCTTCGCGATAGACCGTATCCGCAGCGCGGCAGAACTCGATGCGCCTGCTAATGAAATCGATACCGATAGCCTCAATGCGCATTACGCCAGCGCCTACGGCATCTTCGCCGGCAAGGCCAACAAGACAGCCGTGCTGCGCTTCTCCGCGGAGCGCGCGCGCTGGGTAGCGGATGAGCGCTGGCATCCGCAGCAGAGCGGGCAGTTCCTGACCGACGGCAGTTATGAGTTGCGGATTCCGTATCGGGATGACCGCGAATTGCTGATGGACATCCTGCGGCATGGTCCGGAGGTGATCGTGATAGCGCCGGCAGCGCTGCGCGAAACGGTTTCAGCACAGCTCAGGTCAGCAATGGCCCGGTATGCCGACTAAACCGGTGTTCACCGCCAAAATCAACAAGGCCAGCCTGAAAAAGATGGCCGGCGAGAAATATTTCGAACGCGGCCTCGACTACTTCAAGAGCGGCGCCGTGATTTACCTGCGCGTCGGTGACGACGGCATCGCGGCGCGTGTGCAAGGAACTGAATCTCTGCCCTACACGGTGCGCTTCTGGCTGAAACAACAAGAACTGCAGTGGGGATGCACCTGTCCACTCGGCATCGAGGGCGCGTTCTGCAAGCACATCGTTGCCACCGGCCTGGCATGGATCGCTGGCGACATCATCGAGGATGAACCCGATATCGGGGAAGAACTGCAAGAGATACAGGCGTTTTTGACTACTCTCGACAAGCAGGCGCTGGTCGATCTGCTGAGCCGGCAAGCGGTCTGGGATGAAAATCTGTTCGAGGAAGTGCGACTTGCCATGCGAGTCATGACAGACAAACTTAATAAAAACAAATAGTTATAAGAAAATCGCGTTATTTCAGTCCGAGCAGGCTCGCTATCAGGATTTGATATTCACCGGCTATAAACTGGCTTCCTTGTTATCAAAGGGACTCCCGGCATGTACGTCGCTGTCGATCCATCCGCGCTTTCCGACGCACTTCACTACCGCGCGCGGCGTAAAAATTGAAATGCCCCGATGAGTAATCTTCGTCCCATCGCGCATGCTACAAAGGATGCCAGCGGCACGTGGCGGGAACCCCATGATCTCGCGGAGCACTTGGCGGGGGTGGCAACTCTGGCCGCTTGTCATGCCCGATCATTCGGTGCGGAGGATTGGGCGCATCTGGCAGGGTTGTGGCATGACTTGGGCAAATACCGACCACGTTTCCAGCACTACATCCGCCAGGCTAGCGGCTTTGAGGCTGATGCCCATATCAAGGGCGAAGCCCACGGGAAAGCCCCGCACTCCACCGCAGGCGCAATGCTGGCGTGCGAGCGCTTTGGAATGTCGGGACGAGTATTGGCCTATCTCATCGCTGGGCACCATGCCGGGTTATATGACTGGTTCGGTGGGCTGGATACTCGACTCGACAGTACAGACAGTCGCGATGAACTGAACGAGGCCTTGGCCGAACGTCCGCCTACCGAAATTCTCGATCATGGCTCTTTCACGCCTGATCTGCGTGCCATACCCGGCGGCAAGGATGGTTTCGCCTTGTGGGTACGCATGTTGTTCTCGTGTCTGGTCGATGCCGACTTTCTCGATACCGAAGCCTACATCGACGCAGGCAAAGCCAGCCAGCGCGGTAAGTGGGCCAATGTACAAAACCTGCTTGAACCATTTGATCGGTTCATGACCAAAAAAATATCTGCGGCGGCGCCTACACCCGTCAATCTTTTGCGCGCCGACATCCTGAAACAGTGCCGCGAGAAAGCCCAGGAATCACCCGGCCTGTTCTCCCTGACCGTGCCGACCGGCGGTGGCAAAACTCTATCCAGCATGGCTTTTGCGCTGGAACACGCCAAGAAATACAACAAGCGGCGCATCATCTATGTCATTCCTTACACCAGCATCATCGAACAAACTGCCGACAATTTCAAAGAAATATTTAGTGATGCGGTGATCGAACATCACAGCAACGCCGAAGTCGAACCTGACGCGGAAAACAGCAAAAGCCGGCTTGCCAGTGAAAATTGGGACGCGCCGATTGTTGTCACCACCAATGTTCAGTTCTTCGAATCCTTGTTTGCGGCAAAAACCTCTCGCTGCCGCAAGCTGCACAACATCGTAGATTCTATTGTTGTGCTCGACGAGGCGCAGCTTTTGCCGCCTGAGTTTTTACAGCCCATCCTCGACGTGCTGAATCTGCTGACACGCCATTACGGCGTCACCGCGGTGCTATCCACTGCAACCCAGCCCGCACTCGCCAGCCGCAAATACTTCGATGCAAAAAACAATATGCGTGGCCTCGACAACGTTCGCGAGATCATGAATGACCCGGACGCACTTTACAGCACCTTGGAACGGGTCAATGTGTACCTACCAACTGATTGGAATACATCGGTGAGCTGGGACACGCTGGCGAGTGAAATCAGTCAGCGTGATTCCGTACTGGCCATCGTCAATCGTCGTAAAGATGCCCGCGAACTCTGGCAACGATTGCCCGAAGGAACATTACATCTTTCCGCCCTCATGTGTGGCGAGCATCGCTCGAAAACTATCGCGCAAATCAAAGCACGGCTCAAGGATGGCATTCCTACTCGCGTCATTAGCACACAGTTGGTGGAAGCCGGTGTCGATGTGGATTTCCCTGTGGTCTATCGGGCGCTGGCCGGCCTGGACTCCATTGCCCAAGCTGCTGGCCGCTGCAATCGGGAAGGACGACTGGCCGAATTGGGCAAGCAAGGCGAAGTCATTGTATTCATAGCAACTCAGCCCGCGCCGCCCGGGCTATTGCGCAAAGGCGAGGATGCTTGCCGCAGCGTACTGCATACCCACACTGGCAAGCCGCTGGAGCGAGCTTTGTTCGCCCGCTATTTCGAGAAGTTTTATCACGCCTGCAATCTGGATGCGCGAGGTATTAACGAGCTACTTAAAGTCGATGGAGAAACGTTGGCAGTCAACTTCCGCACAGCTGCCGAACAATTCAAACTTATTCCGGACGAAGACAGCGCACCGGTCATCGTCCGCTATCGTGGTAACAATGGAAATGACGACACGATAGGCATGCTGTTGAACACCTTGAGAAAACAAGGCCCAGAACGCTGGCTGATGCGCAAGCTCCAGCGTTACACCGTCAGCATCCATCGTCGCGAAGTTATGAAGCTGCTCTCACAAGGCGATGTAGAAGAAATTATTCCCGGCTTATACGTTCAGGTCAGCGGCTGGCTTTATGATCCCAATCTCGGACTGAACTTGGACAGCTCACCACTGACGCCAGCCAATTACGTTGCGTAAGGAGTAATGATGAAAACCTACTGTCTTGAATTAACTGGGAGTTTCGCCTGCTTCACCCGCCCAGAAATGAAGGTTGAGCGAGTGAGCTACGACGTGATGACACCCTCCGCCGCTCGCGCCTGTTTCGAGGCCATTTTATGGAAACCAGCCATCCGTTGGCACATTCGCAAAATTGAAGTACTCAAACCCATTCGCTGGATAAACCTGCGCCGTAATGAAGTCGCGGGCGTGGTATCCACCCGCAACGTGGAAACCGCCATGAAATCCGGCACAGGCGATTTAGGTCTTTACATCGAAGACGAACGCCAGCAGCGCGCCGGACTGTTTCTTCGTGACGTGGCCTATCGCGTTCACGCCGATATGGAATTCAGGCGCGAAGCCGATCCGTCAAGTACGGCAATGAAATACCAGGAAATGTTCGAACGCCGCGCCAGCAAGGGCCAGTGCGTAAACCAGCCTTATCTGGGTTGCCGCGAATTCGCCGCAGGGTTCAGGTTAATACCGGAGACCACAACAGAATCGGCGGCCATTGATGAAACCCGCGACTTGGGCTTCATGCTGCATGACCTGGATTTTTCAAAACCCAGTGACCCGCAGCCTCGGTTTTTCCGCGCTCGGATCGAAAACGGCGCGGTCAACGTACCAGCGTGGGATAGCGAGGGGGTACGGGGATGATTCTGCAAGCACTAAACGACTACTACCTGCGCCGCCAGCGTTCCTCCAATCCAAAGGATCGACTACCGGCTTTCGGTCTGGAAGAAAAGGAAATTCCTTTTGTCATTGAAATTGATGCCAATGGGCGGCTTGTCAATCTGGTGGATACCCGCACCATGGAAGGCAAGAAAAAGACCGGTCGGCGTTTTCTGGTTCCCCAAGGTGTGAAAAGAGCATCAGGAATAGCCGCAAATCTGCTTTGGGATACTGCCGAATATGTACTTGGTGTGGATACAAAAGGCAAACCAGAACGGGTCGCCAAACAAAAGGCCGCATTCCGCGCACGAGTTGACACTTTGCCGAATAGCGCACTTCAAGATGCTGGCATTCGGGCCATGCTTGCTTTCCTTGATGGCATCGACTTCAAGCAACTCGAAACATTGCCGGCCTGGTCAGACATTCTGGCCACCAACCCTGTTATGACTTTCCGCCTGCAAGGTGATGTGGAATTGGTCTGCCAGCGACCCTCTGTGGTGGCGGCAACATCTCTGACGACAGATGACGCCGCGGCTGACGGCATCTGTCTCGTGAGCGGAAACGCAGCCGCGATTGAACGTCTGCATCCCGCCATCAGGGGCGTATGGGATGCGCAAACCTCCGGCGCGAATATCGTCTCGTTCAATCTGGATGCCTTCAACTCTTACGGCAAAGCGCAAGGCGCGAATGCACCACTTGGGAAACCTGCCGTCTTTGCCTACACCACCGCGCTCAACCATTTACTGGCACGCGACTCCCGCCAGCGCATACAAGTGGGCGATGCCTCCACTGTGTTCTGGGCGGAAGAGGAACACGATCTGGAAACCGCGCTGCCCGATCTGTTCGGCGAACCACGTAAAGATGATCCGAACCGAGGAACGGATGCTCTGAAAGTGCTGTATCAGTCCGTCCAGTCCGGCAAGTTCCTACACGGCAAATCTGACACGCTCTTCCACGTTTTAGGACTAGCACCAAACGCTGCCCGTATCGCAATTCGCTTCTGGGAAACAGCTCCGGCGCATGAACTGGCTCGGCGAATCGCCCGACATTTCGACGATATCAAAATCGCACGTGCGCCGCACGAACCTGAACATCTTTCATTGTTTCGTCTGCTCACCGGGTTGGCCGTGCAAGGCAAGGCCGACAACATCCCACCAAATCTCGGCGGCGAAGTCATGCGCGCCATTTTGGAAGGATCGCCCTACCCAGCGCCGCTGTTGAACTTGGCGGTACAACGATGCAGGGCGGAGCAAAAACCGACTTACGCCCGCGCGGCTGCCATCAAAGCCTCGTTGAATCGCTTGATTCGCCGCATCAACTCAACTGTATCCAGCCCCGATAAGGAATTTCAGACCATGCTCGACCCGACCAACACCAATCCGGCCTACCGGCTGGGGCGGCTTTTCGCCACTCTTGAAAAAACACAAGAAGAGGCCAGCCCCAGCCTCAATGCGACCATTCGCGATCGTTATTACGGCGCCGCCTCCAGCACACCCGTCGCCGTGTTCACCACTTTGCTACGTCTGAAAAATCATCACTTGGGAAAGCTCCACAAAGGACGGGCCGTGCAAATGGAGCGGCTGATCGGCGAAATCATGAATGGACTGGACGACTTCCCCCGCATTCTCGCCTTGCCCGACCAAGGTCGTTTCGCCTTGGGCTATTACCATCAACGCCAGGCTTTCTTTACCAAACCTGACGACACAACCACCGACAATCAAGGGGAATCCAAATGAGCCTGACCAATCGCTACGACTTCGTATTGCTGTTCGATGTAAAGGATGGCAACCCCAACGGCGACCCTGATGCCGGCAATCTGCCGCGCATGGATGTGGAGACCGGCCATGGTCTGGTGACGGACGTTTCTCTCAAGCGCAAGGTACGCAATTTTGTCGCCATGGCAAAGAGTGAGCAGCCTCCTTACGAAATTTATGTGAAGGAAAAGGCCATCCTCAACAATCAGCACAAGCGCGCCTATGTGGGCGTTGGGCGCGAAGACATGCTTGCGGGCGACGACAAGAAACGCAAGGGCGGCGATGCCGTGGACGATGCACGCCAATGGATGTGCCGCAACTTTTTTGATGTGCGAACCTTTGGCGCGGTCATGTCTACTGGTATCAACTGCGGTCAGGTGCGTGGCCCGGTGCAACTAACCTTCGCCCGCTCCATCAATCCCATTATCGCCCAGGAGCACTCCATCACCCGTATGGCTGTTGCCACCGAAGCTGAAGCCGAAAAACAGGAAGGCGACAACCGCACCATGGGCCGCAAACATACCGTCCCCTACGGCCTCTACATGGCGCACGGCTTCGTTTCCAGCTTCCTCGCCAAGCAAACCGGCTTTTCAATCGACGACCTGGATTTGTTTTGGCAAGCTCTTGCGCAGATGCTCGAACACGACCGCTCCGCGGCACGCGGCGAAATGGCTACGCGCGGCCTGTATGTGTTCAAGCACGATTCTGAACTTGGTAATGCCCCCGCCCACGCGCTCTTTGAGCGTGTTCGCCCGAAACTCAAAGACGGTATATCGGTGCCGCGCGCGTTCGAGGATTACGAAGTCGCGGTGAATGGGGCGAACATGCCTGCTGGTGTAACGCTTACGCGCATGTGCTGATAACCACCCTACCGTCGCCCCGCCCAATACCCCGGCCTGCGGTGCTGGTGCGCTACCGCAAGAATTCGCATCGTATCGCCATCAGCCCGATAAACGATGGCATACGGATAGCGATGCACGACGATGCGGCGGGTGTTGTGGGGAGAAGGTGTGCCCATAGCCGGATGCGCAACCAGCAAATTGACCGTGCGCTTTACGGCATTGTTGAAATCGACGGCGCGAACTCCGCCCGCTTCAGCGGTATACCAGCCTGCGGCCTCAGCAAACTCGCGACGGGCTTCAGCCGCGAATGTGACCTTCAACGCTTCTGCTCGGCGATGATGGCGTCAATTTCCTTGAAAACTTCGTCGGCGGGTATCCATTTTGTCCGCCCCGCCTCCATGTCCGCCACGCGGCGCGCGATTTCCTCGTCCCAGGCTTTCGCGATGACCTCCGGTGAATCTTCCGGTTCGCCGTCAAGGCTGACAATCAGGCGATGGATCAGTTCACCACGTTCTTTCGGTGGCAACCGCAATGCTTGCTCTTCAAGGTCTTTCAGTATTGCGCCCATGATGCTCTCCGCGATGACATGTGCCGAGAGGATATGGTAGCACCGCCCGCATGGACGATACTAACCCCATTTCCATCTCCGCCCTCCAGCACTACGCCTACTGCCCGCGTCAGTGCGCGCTGATCCACGTCGAGCAAGCATTTGCGGATAACGTCCACACCGCGCGCGGGCAGGCGGTGCATCGGCTGGTTGATACGCCCGGATATGAGATCAAGGCGGGTATCAGGGTTGAACGGGCACTGCCGCTGTGGTCGGACCGACTGGGTTTGATCGGCAAAGCCGACCTCGTGGAGTTTCATGCCGACGGTACAGTATTCCCCGTTGAATTCAAGCATGGCCGGAAGCGGGAAAAAATCCATGACGATGTCCAAGTGGCGGCGCAAGCCATGTGCCTTGAGGACATGCTGCATGTCACGGTGCCTTGCGGCACCATCTACCACGCCTCCAGTCGCAGACGGCGCGAGGTCGCCATCACGCCCGAACTCAGAAAAACCGTCGAAGACATTGTTGCCGCGATACGGCTGATGATCGAGCATCGCACATTGCCGCCGCCGGTGAATGATGAGCGTTGCCGCGAATGCTCGCTCAAGGATCTCTGCCAGCCTGCAGTCTTCGCGGATGCTGCGCGGCTCAAGCAGATGCGGAACGAACTATTTACCTCCGGAGACTGAATGCAAACCCTGCTAAATACGCTCTATGTGATGACGCCCCATGCCTACGCGCATCTGGAAAACGCCACCGTGCGCATCGACGTCGAGCGGGAAAAACGACTGCAAGTTCCCCTGCACCACCTGTCCAGTATCGTCTGCTTTGGCAATATCATGGTGTCCCCTGCCCTGATGCACCGGCTCGCGGATGAAGGCAAGAGTCTTGTGCTGCTGGATGATCGTGGCCGGTTCAAAGCCAGGCTGGAAGGCCCGGTCACAGGCAACATCCTCCTTCGACAAGCGCAACATCAGTGCGCCGCCAACCCCGGCTTCGCTTTGAGCTTTGCGCGCGCATGCCTCGCCGGCAAGCTCAGGAACAGCCGCCATGTGCTGCTGCGCGCCGCGCGCGAAGCAAACGATTCTGCCGAGGAACAGGCTCTGACCCGCATCGCCGACGACCTCGCCGCAAGTCTGAGGGCTCTTTCGGTCGGTCTGGATCTGGACACGCTGCGCGGTGTAGAGGGCGAGGCCGCAAAGAATTACTTTTCGGCTATGAACCATGTGCTAAAACCGCAAATCAGGAGCGCATTCGCCTTTACCGGTCGCACCCGTCGACCGCCGCTAGACCCGATCAATGCGCTGCTGTCGTTCCTCTACTCGATGTTGATGAATGACTGCCGCTCGGCGCTGGAAAGCGTTGGCCTCGATCCGCAGCTTGGATTTCTGCATGTGGTACGCCCAGGGCGGGCTGCGCTCGCCCTTGATCTGATGGAGGAGTTCCGCCCTTATCTCGCTGATCGTCTGGCATTGACGCTGATCAACCGCAACCAGCTTTCGCCTGGGGACTTCGATCACCGGGAAGGCGGTGCGGTCCTGTTGAACGAGCGCGGCAGAAAAACCGTGGTCGTCGCCTATCAGGAACGCAAACAGGAGGAACTGCAGCACCCCCTGCTGGACACCAAGACCTCCATAGGCTTGCTGCCGCTGCTCCAGGCGCGCTTCATGGCACGCACCATGCGCGGCGAAATGGAAAGCTATCTGCCGTTTGTGGTGCGATAACGCACCATGCTCATCATTGCCAGCTATGATGTCGCTACCGACACCCGCGCCGGCAGGCGCCGGCTGAGGCGCGTCGCCAAGGCTTGCGAAAGCATGGGGCAGCGCGTCCAGAAATCCGTGTTCGAATTCCAACTGGACGAAATGCAATTCGAACAACTTGAACGCCGGCTGCTCGCCGAGATCGATGAAGCGGAAGACAGTCTGCGTTTTTACCGCATCACGGAAGCAGCGCGTGTGCGGGTCAAGGAATATGGAAACATCAAAGCAAAAGACTTCGATGGCCCTCTGCTGGCATAGCGCGAACCTAAAGTGAGCCCATAATCAAGGCAAGGTTCGAGAATCGCATAAGTTATTGTTTTTATTATTATATTTTTATTTTCCCTACAATTCCCAGTCCACAATTCACGTGCCTTTTCAGGGTTCGCGCACTACAATCAACTTTCTTTGGCGCATCAATCACATAGCGCGCCATTGTCGCGCCGGCACTCGTGCCGGCGCGTGGATTGAAACCAGATCGGCCACCGTAGGCTTGTCGGGAATGCGAAGTCGCGCCGGCACTCGTGCCGGCGCGTGGATTGAAACTGATTCAGTCTCAATGTGAGTGCAGCGGCGATCAGCGTCGCGCCGGCACTCGTGCCGGCGCGTGGATTGAAACACCTATGGGCGTGGCGCTCTGGCCTGTTCCGGTGCCGTCGCGCCGGCACTCGTGCCGGCGCGTGGATTGAAACTTTACAAGGTTAGGGTTTTGCAATGTACATGGTCGTCGCGCCGGCACTCGTGCCGGCGCGTGGATTGAAACAACATAGCCACTGCCGTCAGTCTGGAACTCAATTGTCGCGCCGGCACTCGTGCCGGCGCGTGGATTGAAACGATGCGGCCGAGCGGGTGCCCGTGTTCGATGCGGCGTCGCGCCGGCACTCGTGCCGGCGCGTGGATTGAAACTGCTACTACCCGCCCGCTAATTCCAAATTCGCATCGTCGCGCCGGCACTCGTGCCGGCGCGTGGATTGAAACCCATCAGGTAGGGGTTGTCGGCGATGCGC
>JAIEPF010000017.1 GCA_019749945.1 Burkholderiales bacterium | reverse complement strand
GGATAGGATTTGAACCTATGACCTTCGGGTTATGAGCCCGACGAGCTGCCAGACTGCTCCACCCCGCGCCCGATCAAGCCCAAAATTATAGCTTTTTGTTTTTGCATCTGTCAACAAAAAGCTAAAACAACCTTGGCCCCTCCACTGACCTTTGCCGCCCTGGCTGGCAACAAAGTTTGCATCAGCGAAGCCCGCAATTATGAGGGGCTTTTCAGGGTAGCGCAATACCCTGACCGCATTATTTCGGGGTTAGCGGCCTGCGGCGGGCAGTTCACCCCTCCTCCGTCGTAAAAATGTTGTCGCGCGATCCATGCTGACATAGAAAGTCGGGGTCACATACAGCGTCAACATCTGCGAAAACACCAAACCGCCGACGACGGCAATACCCAGCGGCTGGCGCATTTCGGAGCCGGTTCCAGTGCCGAATGCCAGGGGCAAAGTCGCGCAGATTGCCGCCATCGTCGTCATCATGATCGGACGGAACCGCACCATGGAGGCCTCAACGATGGCATCCGCTGCCGACAGACCTTTCTCACGCTCGAGCTGTATCGCAAAGTCGACCATCATGATGCCGTTTTTCTTGACCAAGCCCACAAGCAGAATGATGCCGACAAAACTGAACACATTCAGCTCCTGCCCGGCAATGAGCAGCATCAACAGCGCGCCGAATCCCGCGAACGGTAGCGCCGTCAGAATGGTAAGCGGATGCCCGTAGTGCTCATAGAGGATGGCCAGCACCATGTAAATCACCAGCACGGTAATCAACAACAGGATGGGCAGGGTGCGGAATGCCTCCTCGAAAGCCTGCGCATTACCGGCTATCGAGTAAGAAACGCCACCCGGCAAAGTCTCGCCGGCCAGCTCCTTGACGTGTGTCACCGCATCACCGATGGACAGGCCCGGCGCCAGATTGAAAGAAAGCACCACCGATAACAGCTGGCCATAATGGCTCACCGACACCGGTCCGACCCCCATTTTGATGTCTGCAACCGCCTGGATGGGGATCATCTGCCCGGTCGTGGATTGCACAAAAAGCGAACGCAAGGCATTGATATCACGCTGAAATTTAGGATCAAGCTCGAGCAGCACGTTGTACTGGTCGGTAGCGCCATACAGCGTGCTGATACGGCGCCCGCCGTAAGCGTTGTAAAGAGCCGATTCGATCTGCTGCGGCGACACGCCGAGCACAGCCGCACGGTCGCGCAGGATATCGATCTGGATTTCCGGATTACTCAACTCCAGACTGGAATTCACATCCTGCAGCAGGCGGGATTCGCGCAGCCGCCCTTCCAGCGCCTGACTGGCTTCATACAACTGCGCCTGGTTCGAGCCCTGCAGCACCAACTGGTAATCGCTGGTGCTGATCAGCCCGCCGATACGGATGGCCGGCGGGTTGTTCATGAACACGCGCAAGCCTTGCGCGCCGCCCGCAAACGAGCGCCGCAGTTCCTGGATCACGCCATCCGCGCCCACCGTACGTTCCGCACGCGGTTTGAGGCGGACAATGATGCGGCCGATGTTGCTGCCGACGACACCGCCGGTACCCTGCCCGGCCGTGGACATCACTGCTTCGACATTGGGGTTTTTCTCGATAATCTCCGACACCAGGGCCTGGCGTTTTTCCAATTCACTGAACGGTATGCCCTCAGGCGCGCGGGTGTTGCCGAAAAACACGCCGGTGTCCTGCCGCGGGATAAAACCCTGCGGCACGGCCTGATACAGCAGAACCGTAAGCACCAGGAACAGAACCGAGCCCACAAGCATCAGCGCAGGGCGCTGTATCGTCCAGCGCAGGCTGGCTCCGTACCAGTCGCGCATCGCGTCAAACATGCGCTCCAGCGTCATGTAGACACGGCCATGCCGCTCCTCGCCATGCGCCTTGAGCATCAGACTGCACATCATCGGCGTCATCGACAGCGACACCACGCCCGATACCAGCACCGCCACACCGACACTGACCGCGAACTCGCGAAACAGCCGGCCCAGCATGCCCTCCATGAACAGGATCGGAATGAAGACCGCCGCCAGCGACACGGTCATCGACAGCACCGTGAAACCGATTTCCTGCGCGCCCTCCAGCGCCGCCGTCATGCGGTCCTTGCCCATCTCCATGTGGCGTGTGATGTTCTCCAGCACGACGATCGCATCATCGACGACAAAACCCACCGCCAGAATGATCGCCATCAGCGACAGGTTGTTAAGGCTGTAGCCCAGCACATACATGGCCCCGAACGTGGCGATGATCGAGGTTGGCAGTATCAGCGCAGTGATAATGGTTGAGCGTGCATTGCGCAGAAACACGAGGATCACCAGCACCACCAGCACGATCGACAAGCCCAGATGAAACTCGACCTCGTGAATGGAGGCCTCGATGAACTCGGACCGGTCATTGACGATGTGGATGCGCACGCCGGGCGGCGCACTCGCCTCGATCTCCGGAAACAGCGCGCGCAGTTTTTTCGCAACTTCAACCGTGTTGGCGCCGGGCTGCCTGTAGATGGCGAGCAGGATCGAACGCTCTCCATTAAGCCAGCTCTTGACCTTCGAATTCTCGATGCCATCCACCGCCTTGCCGACGTCTGACAGCCGCACCGGCATGCCGTCCTTGTAGGCGACGATCAGGTTGTTGAAATTCTCGGCACGCTGCAGCGTGGCCGAAGACTTGACCGTAAAATCCCGCGCTGCACCCTGCAACACGCCGGACGGCAGATTGCTGTTGGCATTCTGGATTGCGCTGACCACACGCTCCAGCCCCAGGCCCCGCTTCGACATGGCTTCCGGATCAAGCAGCAGCCGCACCGCATAACGCTGTGAGCCGAACACCTGCACCTGCGCCACGCCGGTCACCATCGAAAAACGCTGGGCAATATGGGTATCGGCGAACTCGTCCAGCGCCGGCAGCGGTAGCGTGCGCGCGGTCAGCGCCAAAAACAGGATCGGCGAATCGGCGGGATTGACCTTGCGCAGCGTCGGCGGATCCATGCCCTCGGGCAGCCGGCGCAGGGTTTGCGAAATCGCCGTCTGCACGTCCTGTGCCGCGGCGTCGATGTCACGGTTCAGATTGAACTGCAGCGTGACCCGCGTGCGTCCGTTGCTGCTCACCGAACTCATCGAATCGATGCCGGCAATCTGGCTGAACTGGCGCTCCAGAGGTGTCGCGACCGTGGTCGCCATGATGTTGGGATTGGCGCCGGGCAGATCCGCAGTCACCGAAATCGTCGGGAAGTCGACGTTGGGCAATTCATTGACCGGCAATGCGCGAAACGCGATCAGGCCGAAAATGATGATGGCCGCAACGAGCACCGTCGTTGCTATCGGCCTGACGATGAAAATGCGCGAAATGTTCATATATTGCCTCCCGCCCAGTATGCCTGCCGTGACTTTGGTTCCGGACTACGGTTTTGCCGCCTCGGCCTTGCCGCCCTTGTCACCTTTGCCTTCGCCCTTCTTGCCGCCTTTTCCCTTGCCTTTGGGTTTGCCGCCTTCAGCTGCAGCGTCGTCAACCTTGACGGTCGCGCCCGGGCGCAAGGCCTGCGGGATTTCGGTAATCACCTGGTCACCGGCGGCAATACCGGACGCGATCACAATTTCGTTCCCCAGCTGTCGCGATACCTTGACCGGCCGGATTTCAACCTTGTCCTCGGCGCCGATCAGGTAGACAAACGGCCCGTCCTGTCCCGGTTGCACCGCTGTTTCCGGCACCACCACGGCTTCAGGTTCCACCGTGAGTACCACGCGCACGTTGACAAATTGTCCGGGCCAGATCAGCTCCCTGGAGTTTTCCACACGCGTCTTCAACAACACCGTGCCGGTCTGCGGCGTCACGGTATTGTCGACAAACACCAGCTTGCCGGTGGCCACTGCAGCGCCGGCGCGGTCGGGCAGGATTTCAATGCGCATGTCTTTTTCATTCTGGTAGCGGCGGATGTCCTCGAGCTGCCGCTCCGGAATGCTGAAACCGACGAGTACCGGATCCGTGCTGTTGATGGTCACCAGCGGCACGCCGCCGCCCGAGGCCGAAACCAGATTGCCGGCCCTGACCGCCAGCTGGCCGGTCCTGCCGCTGATCGGCGCCACGATCTTCGAGTAATCGAGTTGGATTTTCGCCTGCTCCACCATCGCCTGTCCGGACTGCACGGTGGCCTCCAGCGATTTGGCGGACGTCACCGCAACATCGTACTCCTGCTGCGTGATGAATTCGCGCTTGAGCAGGGGCTCCAGCCGTTGTTGCTGCGCCCGGGCGTTTTCCAGCTGGGCCCGGTCCCGCGCCAGCGCGGCAATCGCCTGGTTGTATTGCGACTGGAAGGTTCGTGGATCAATCTGGAACAGGAGCTGCCCGGCCTTGACCTTGTCGCCCTCCTTGAACGCGATGTTCTGCAACACGCCGCTGACCTGCGCGCGCACCTGCACGCTCTGCTCGGGCTCGACGGTGCCCACAGCCTCGATCAGCACCGGCATCGGCTTGGTCACCGCGCGCACGGCCTTGACCGTCAGCGGTCCGCCGCGGCCGCCCTTGGCGCCCTTGCCCTTGCCTTTTTCGCCGCTGCTTGCCCCGGTTCCGGACGACTGCTGCCAATACCAGTAACCGCCCGCAACCGCGGCGCTTATTGCGGCAAACACCAGCACCATGATCAATCGTTTCATTTTGCTCCGCCCGCTGCCTTGAGTAAGTCGCTCGCGCCAACGGCAACCTGCAGCCGGGCCAGCGTGGTGAACCAGTCGAGGTAAGACTGTATCTGCTGCACCCGCGCATTCGACTCTTCCTGTTGCGCGGTAATCAGGTCGAGGATGCTGCCAAACCCGCTTTGGTAACGCGCCAGCGTTGCCTGTGATGTCTGCTCCGAAGAACGCACCTGGGCCTGCGTGCTGGAAATACTGCTGGTCGCTGTATTCAAATCGTAATACCCCTGCCAGACCTCGACTTCCGTCTGCCGGAACAGCACGTCGCGGCTTGCGGCGGCCGCTTCGGCCTGGACCTGCGCCTGGCGCGCGCTGTAGGTGTTGCGAAACCCGGTAAATATCGGAATCCGCAACGCCAGTCCGATGTTGTAATTGCTGACAGCGGCGCGGTTGTCGTTGAACAGGGTATGCCCGCCGCCGCCGATCACTTCAATCGACGGCAATCCCGCACGGGCCACCGCCTTCGCGTTTGCTTCGGCTGCGCGCACCTGCGCCTCGGCAGCCACCAGATCCGGCCGCGACGCCTTGGCTTTTTCCAGCAACTCGCTGATCCGCGTGGTCATCTCGGTGATCTGCGGCGGTTGTTGCAAGGGCTGCACACCAATCGCGACATTAACCGGCAGCCCCACCACCGAAGCCAGCTGGCCGCGCGACTTCTCCAGTTCGCCGCTGCTGCGGGTCAGATTGAGCTGCGATTGCGCCACCTGGGTCTCCGCGCGATAAACATCCGCGACCGTCGCCAGCCCCGACTCGCGGCGCTTCTGCGCCGCTTCCAGCGCGGTTTTTGCATTGTTCAGCGACTGGCTGTTGACCCGCACCAGCGCATCATTGCCGATCAACCGGTAATAAGCCTGCTCGACCTGGAAAATCACATCCTGGAGCACACGGTTGTGCGCCAGATTCGCCGCGAGCAGCCGATATTCGCTCGTTTCAATCTGGTAGCCGCGCACGCCGAAGTCAAACAGCACATAACTCAGGCTGACCGATGGGCCAAAACGCGTCTGCCACGGCACGATATTTCCGGCATTCGCCACCTGCTGGCTGCGGGTGACGTTGTAGGCCGCACTGATCTGCGGCAACAAATCGGCTTTTTCGATGGCAACGCCGGCGGCGGAAGCACGTGCAGCCAGCCACGACTGGCGCGTCCGCGGATTGTTGCGCAACGCAAACTCCGTCAACTCCGGCAACGACAACAACTGGTTGCGGGCCAGTTCAACCGTTGTCACAGGCGCGCTGACCGCAGGCAATGGCAACGCGGTTTCCCAACGCAGGTTCGGTGCCGGCGAGACACTCGCATCCGCGCCCCAGGGATCACGCAATGTGGATTGGGCCAAAGACTGAGTCACCGCCACCAATAAAAAAAGCGCCCCGGTGAGCGCTGAGATCAATGATGGGCCGTATCGATGCATGCAGCGGCTTTTTTATGGTGGTTTAAAAACAAATATCGCGGAGCATGGTAGCACTAATGTGCTGAATAATTGGCAATAATGAAGCCGCACATGCGTGACCGACACGCCTGAAAGGCTTCCATAATATGAAAATACGCGGCGCGCCGGACTGTGCCCCTTATCCCTACATAAAATAAATGGATAAATCGATATGGGACAGCATGTTAGCCTCGTTTAGTACTGACATTCCAATAAATCAAGGGCAAAACCCTGTGTCCAAGCTGGTAAAACCCCATGGCGGGGGTCCACTCAAACCGTTGCTCCTGTCCGGCCCCGCTCTGGAGGCGGAACGGACACGCGCCCGCGGCCTGCCGCTGATTCCCGTCAGTTCCAGGGAAAAAGGCGATCTGCTGATGCTGGGCATCGGCGGCTTCACCCCGCTGGACGGCTTCATGACCCATGCCGATTGGCAAAACGTCTGTGACCGTTACACCCTCGCCTCCGGCGTATTCTGGCCGATTCCAATCACGCTTTCCGCGGCACAGCCGGTCGCCGACACCCTCAAGCTGAACAGCGATGTTGCACTCGCTGACGGCGAGACGGGGGAAATTCTGGCCACGATGACCATTACCGAAAAATACGTCATCGACAAAGCCCACGAATGCAAATCCGTGTTCAAGACGACGGATATCGCACACCCCGGCGTCCGCATGGTGATGGACCAGGCTGAGGTCAACCTCGCCGGGCCCGTCAGGGTGCTGTCCCAGGGCGGTTTTCCGGAAAAGTATGGCGCGATGTACATGACACCCGCCCAAACCCGCGCCGTATTCGACGCCAATGGCTGGACCACGGTGGCAGCGTTCCAGACCCGCAACCCGATGCACCGCTCGCATGAGTATCTCGCCAAAGTAGCGATCGAAGTCTGCGACGGCGTGCTGGTGCACTCCCTTCTCGGCAACCTGAAACCTGGCGACATCCCGGCTGACGTGCGCACCCGGGCCATCGCGGTACTGATCGAAAAATATTTCGTGCAGAAGACGGTGGTGCAATCCGGCTATCCGCTGGACATGCGTTACGCCGGCCCGCGCGAAGCCCTGCTCCACGCCGTGTTCCGCCAGAACTACGGCTGTTCACATCTCATCGTGGGGCGTGATCACGCCGGTGTCGGCAAATATTACGGTCCCTTCGATGCACACGCGATTTTTGACGAGATTCCGCACGGTGCGCTCGAGACAAAACCGATCAAGATGGGTCTGACGTTCTGGTGCCACCGCTGCGCCGGCATGGCATCGGGCCGCACCTGTCCCCACGACGAAAAGGATCAATTGCAGGTATCGGGCACACAGCTGCGCCAGTGGCTGTCGGAAGGTCATCCCGTGCCGGCGGAGTTCAGCCGTCCCGAGGTCCTTGAAGTGCTGCGCGCCTATTACGCGACGCTCGGCTAAACAGCCGGGCCGGGATCCGGCTTACCGCCTCATGGTGCGCTGACGGTTGCAAGGTTTCGGACGATATGCCCCATGAAAAAACCGCCCAAAAAGGCGGTTTTTTTGCGCGTAACGAAACCGCGCGATCCGGCTCAACCAAGCTGCGGCTAGGGCTTTTTCGGCGTCTTGTATTCGGCTTCCTTCTGCAACGGCTTCCAGACGGTTTCGAAACCGACAAACCCCTTTTCGCTGGGGGCCTTCTGCCGCGTGGTGTAAAAATCCGTATGGCCGTCAGGAACCGGGGTGGTGCTGGGTTTTTGCTCGCTCATAAATCACCTTTTCTTGAAGTCGGGATTGCAAGTACCAATAACCAAAGCCGAAACTCATCCACTGTCATTCTACCCCGCCGCTCAAACCGGCCTCATCAGCGCCGGGTCGATATCCGCGCCGGCAATGATCGCCCCGCCCGCCCTGGTTTCTTCGTCAGTGGCGTCGCGCACGGTCAGTATCTCAAGTTTGAAGACGACCTCCCTGCCGCACAGCGGGTTGTTGCCGTCGACAGTCAGCCTCTCGTCGTCCAGATGCGTCACCAGAAAGCTGCGGGTCTGCCCCCTGTCGTTTTCCATCAGGATGGAGGTGCCGACCTGCCGATACTCCTCGGGAACGTTGTCGATGTGATCGGAAAAAACCAGCGACTCATCCCTCGGGCCGAAGATCTGGTTGCCGTTGATCGGCACTTCAATGACGTCGCCAACAGACTTGCCCGCGAGCGCCATATGGACGGAAGGGGCCAGAATTTCATTGTGCCCGTGAACATAACCCAGGGGGAACTCGACACGGGTGAGGACATGTCCCGATTTCCGGTCGGTCACCTGGTAGGTGAGTTCGACAAACTTGCCGTCCTGGATGACTTGGCTCACCTTAAATCCCGCCGCAAGGTTCAGAAAATGGATGCACCGAAGATCCTGACTTTTCCATCCTCATAACCGAGGACCAGCCTGCCCAGCCATTCACCCGGCTTTTTGCTGCTCCGCTGCCGGTACAGGACCGTCACGTGTTCGCCGCGGCGGATGATGCCGAGCGGATCCAGGTCTTCAGACAGATTCCTCGCCAGCTCGCTGTTGGCGAACTGGTGGCCCGCAACGACCTGATCGATGGCGCGCGCCAGGGAACTGGAAAAGTTCTTTGCGAACTCGCCGTATTTACCCTCATTCGACGCCTTGACGAGATCGCGCCACAGCAGATTGGCCATGGTCAGAATCTCATCATCGGTTTTTTCAATGATGTTCAGGCGCGGCTCCTCGGGACCGGAAGAAACCGGCTTGATCGGGATCACGACACTCGACATGCCGGCTCCATCTCCACCGGGCAGAAAGCCCGACGCGGACTGCTGCCCGGAGATATCGCTACTCGTTTTGCTCGTTTCACTCGTTTTCCGAAACCAGGTGATAACAAGGCGCCTTCTCCATGGTGTATTCGCCGGTTTTCGGATCACGACGCGAAACCGTCAGCACATGCCAGTTCTCGTCGTCCACCTTCATCGCGTCGCCCCGGTAGTAGTAACCCGGCCAGCGGGTTTCCTTGCGGAACAGCGTGTGCTGCGTGACACACTCCGCCGCGCGATGGCGGTGCATCAATTCCCAGGCACGCAGCAGTTCGTGAATATCCTTCGCCGCCAGGTTCTGCAGGTCTTCCTCCATGATCTTCAGCTTCTTCAGACCGATACTGAGGAGTTTCTCGTTGGTCATGTAGCCGACGGTCACGCCGCCGCAATACTCGTCCATCAGCTTCTGCAGGCGGTCCAGCCCCTGCTTGGGATTGATGTAGTGCGGATTGACATCACCCGCCACGATCGCATTACGGTAGATCCGGTAATGCTCCAGGGGCTTGAAGATCTCTTTCCTGCGGCGCTCGATCTGCTCATCGGATACGACGATGCCTTCGCCCTTGCCGTCGTCGATGTATTTGCAGGCGGCCTTCGCGGCGAGACGCCCCTCGGTGAACGAGCCGGACGAGAAGGCGTGCGGCGTGCCGCCGACGGCGTCACCGGCACCGAACAGGCCTTCAATCGTTGTCATGCGGTTGTAGCCCCAGAAATACTCCGGGGGGGAAACATCCTCAGGACCCGAGCACCAGGCGCCCGAGCCGGTGGCGTGGGAGCCCATGACATAGGGCTCGGATGTGGTCAGTTCCGGATTCTCGTTCTTGGGATCGACGTCGGTGGCGGCCCACAGCACCGCCTGGCCGACGGTCATGCCGAGGAAGTTTTCCCAGCCGACCTCTTCCAGATGCGGATCCTGGAAGGCTTTCATCGTCACCATGTGTATGGGGCCGCGGCCGGCATTCACTTCGCTGATGATGCAATGGTTGCGCAGGCAGGTCGGAATCGGCCGATGGGTCAGGTGCGAGGCTTCCGGGTCGAGATATTCCTTGCCGACCATTTTCTGCAGTTCAGGGAACCATTTCGATTCGTACTCTTCGCCCATGCCGTTCTGCGTATAGGTCTTCAGGTGCAGGAAGTAGGCGCCGACCGGGCCATAACCGTCCTTGAACCGCGCCAGCACGATGCGGTTTTCCATCTGCGTCATTTTGGCGCCGGCATTGATCATCAGTCCGTAGGCGGACGCCGACGACCAGGGCGCATACCAGGTGCGGCCCGAACCCTCGCCCACCGAACGCGGTTTGAAGATGTTGGAGGCGCCGCCCGCGCCGCAGATCACGGTCTTGGACTTGAAGACGTGGTAGTTGCCGGTGCGGACATTGAAACCGACGGCACCCGCAACCCGGTTCTCCCTGCTGTCATCCATCAGCAGGTGGGTGACGCAGATGCGGTTGAACACCTTGTCCGCCGATTTTTTGGCGGCCTCGGCCACGATGGGTTTGTACGACTCGCCGTGAATCATGATCTGCCAGCGCCCCTCGCGCAGGTAGCGCCCGGTTTTCGGATCCTTCATGATGGGCAGTCCCCACTCCTCGAACTGGTGCACCGTGGAGTCGACGTGACGCGCCATGTCGAACAGCAGGTCTTCGCGCACCATCCCCATCAGGTCGATGCGGGCGTAACGGACATGGTCTTCCGGCTTGTTCTCGCCCCAGCGGGTGCCCATGTAGCAGTTGATAGCGTACAGCCCCTGGGCGACCGCACCGGAGCGGTCGATATTGGCTTTCTCGGCAATGACAATCTTCTTGTCCTGCCCCCAGAACCTGGCCTCCCATGCGGCACCGGTGCCGCCAAGGCCCGCACCGACGACCAGAATATCGATGCCTTCTTCGACGATCGTTGAGTGAGCCATCAGTAGTACACGCCTTTCTTCATTTTCAGACCATTGGACTTGAGCGTATGCAGTCCGCCGTCATCCATGCGGATCCACTTCGGCTCGTTATAAAGCAGCTCGCTGTCGCGCATTTCCTTGCTCGGCCCGGGAACCTCGGCGAGTTTGGGGATTGCCGTGCCCCAGGGCTTGGTGGTGATCGGCGACAGGAAATTCTTTTCCGTACCGTTGCGGAACTTGATCTTCCAGGCGATCGTGCCTTTTTCTTCGTCGCGTTGCACACGCACGCTGTGACCGAGCGGTGCGAAGTCGGCATAACCGCGCACATCGATCGCATTCTGCGGACAGGCCTTGACGCAGGAGTAACACTCCCAGCACATGTTGGGTTCGATGTTGTAGGCACGGCGATAGGTCTCATCGATGTGCATGATGTCGGACGGGCAGATGTCGACGCAATGTCCGCATCCGTCACACCTTGTCATATAAACAAAGGTAGGCATAAGTCAGTCAGCTCCTTGATTTGTTGCGATGGAACTTGCGGGGTGTTTAATGGTGACGGGGCGCTTCGCGCTTGATGCCGAGCCCCATGTTCATCGGGGCGTCCCGCAACAGTTCCATCGAGTGTCTTTTCTGCTGTTCGGGATCGTCGCGGGACAGCGTCGGCAGATTCTCGGCGGTGCCATTGGCCTTGGACAGCCTTTTCTCGAAAGCCGCGGCGGGCTTGAAAAACATGTGGGCGAACTTCGACCACGCCACCGACCCGAAGAGCACGGTGGTGGCAATGATGTAGAGGCCGAACAGCACTGTCGATCCCGCCATGCCCTTCGCCTGCATCCATGCCCAGATGAGGCCCAGCGTCACGCTGGCCAGCAGCGACAGCACGAACAGGTCGGCGCGCATCACGCGGAACGGCGAATTGCCCTCGGCGGCGACATCAACCCGGATGAAAAACCAGAACCAGTAGCCGCCGACGCAGACCATCAGCCCGCCGAGCCACCACAGTTGCGGCACGATCGCCGGCATCGCCGTGGCAGCCGTCGGGTAGCAGAACACCATCAGCACGGTGGTGCCGACATAAAGCAGGAAGCCGTACATCGTCAGCAGGTGCGCGATGCGCCGGCGCATGTTGCAGAACTCGCCGGAAGCCAGCACATCAACGACCGCGGTCTGGACCGCGATCGAGACCAGTTCGCCGCCGCCGACCTGCTTTTTCGCTTGGGCTTTCGACTTGCGCATGTTCTCGAAAAAATATCGGGCGCTGCCTTTGTGGATAATATCGAACAAGGTGCCCGCGATGACCAACAGAACCATGATGATGACGTAAGTCTGCATCATGGCGGGCGAAACGGACGCCGTAAGCCCGGCGAACGGATTGCTAGTAAACATCTGCCTCCCTCCTCTTTTCTGCGCTGATTCTAAACAGGCCTTGCCCCGCACAAGTAAAAAAAAGGTTATGTCGCCATAGAAAATACTTGGGATGGCGCGGAGTAGAATCGCCCAACCATGGAGGTATCCCCTGAAAATCTGCATTGTCTCTGACAGCCACGACCACCGCGAACCCCTGGCCGCCGCGATTGCCGAAGCCAAGGCGCTGGGCGCGCAGCTTATATTGCACTGCGGCGATCTCGTCGCGCCGTCCACATTGCATGCCATTGTCGGATTCGGCCTGCCGATCCACATGATCCACGGCAACAACACCGGCGACCTGTATTACCTGTCGAAGTGGGCCCAGGATCCGAAAAACCGCCTGCACTATCACGGCCAGGACGCATCGCTGGTGCTCGCGGAGCGGCGGATTTTCATGGTGCACTACCCGCATTACGCCAAGGCGATGGCGCTGACCGGCGACTTCGATCTCGTCTGCAACGGCCATGAACACCGCGCCGTCATCGAACGCATCCGCAACATCCGGGGCGGCGAGACCCTGCGCATCGATCCCGGCAGCGTCGCCGGCGTCAGCGCCGCGACCACCTATGTGTTCGGCGACCTGCAAACCCTTGAATTCGAAATCCGGCCAGTGCCCGGGTTTGAAAAAAATAATCAATAAAATCAAATATTTATATAATAACCCACAGCCAAGCACCATGCCCACCCATCCCTCTCGTGCAGCGGATCGCTGAACCGTGGCCAGCCGAGCAACCCCGCTGAACACCCGGCCTGCGCAGGGCGAAGCCCGCATCATCGCGGCCGAGCCGTACTACGAGCCGGTCGGCGGCGAAATCGCGCTGTTCGAAGCCGCCCATGCCAGTCAATTACCGGTGCTGCTGAAAGGCCCCACAGGCTGCGGCAAGACCCGATTCATCGAACACATGGCCTGGCGCTTGAAGCGCCCGCTGATCACCGTGTCCTGCCACGATGACCTCACCGCCGCCGATCTGGTCGGCCGTTACCTGATCACCAGCAACGAAACGGTGTGGATCGACGGTCCGCTGGCGCGCGCCGTACGCAGCGGTGCGATCTGTTATCTCGATGAAGTCGTCGAAGCGCGGCGCGACACCACGGTGGTGATCCACCCGCTGGCCGACGACCGGCGCATGCTGCCGATGGAAAAGCGCGGTGAACTGCTGCAGGCGCCACCGGAGTTTTTGCTCGCGATGTCGTACAACCCCGGTTATCAAAGCGTGTTGAAGGAATTGAAACACAGCACCCGCCAGCGTTTTGTCGCCATCGAATTCCAGTACCCGAACGCCGTGCTCGAAGAAAAAATCATCCGCACTGAAACCGGCGCCGATGCCGCCATCGCGACGGCGCTGGTGCGGCTGGCGCAGATGACCCGCAACCTCAAGGGCAACGGCCTCGATGAAGGCGCCTCAACCCGGCTGCTGGTGCACGCCGCCAAACTGATCGCCCGCGGCATCCCGCCGGCCGCCGCCTGCCATGGCGCGATTGCCGAAGCCTTGTCCGACGATCCGGAAATGCTGCGCGCGATCGACGAGTTCGTGTCCTCGGTGTTCTAACTGACCCAATGTACACACCGTTCGGGCTGAGCTTGTCGAAGCCCGCCCTTCGACAAGGCCTGTCCTGAGCCTGCCGAAGGGCTCAGAGCGAACGGAAGCAGTAAAATCTGAATAACCCGAGTCGCATGACTGTCCCGCTATCCATCACCGAACTCACGCATCGGCTCGACTACCTGCTGGGCCCGGTACTGTCATCGCGGCGCACCGCCGCACCACTCGCTGAACGGCTGGCAGCGCTCGGCCGTGAGCAGCAGGATTTTGTTTTGCACTGGGTCGAAGTCATCGACCGCAGCAATTACGAAATGGCCTACCAGTTTGCCGCCGCGGCACCTGCGGCCCTGGCCAAAATGGATACTGCCGCAGCCGAAGCCTGGATCCTGGAGGCGCTGGACACCTATGACCGCGACGGCCTGTATCACGGCAGCCAGGTGTTCAAACAAATCGACCTCTGGCTGCCATCGGCTGCGGACGCACACGCCGCCGCCTTCGCACAACACGCAGTCGTGCTCGAACTCTATGCCTGCGGACTCGCCGGACGCCGAATGAAACTCGATGTTGCGGCCGAGCCGTACACCGATACCGAAACCCTGTTCCTGCCGCCGCGCATCGCGGTGTTCAACGATGCCGCCGCCAATTTCAATCTCTACAAAGTCCTGATCACGCTGTTGTGGGCGCAGGGCCGTTATGGCACTTTCCACACCGATGTCATTGCCGCCTGCGCCGCTTATGCCGATCAGCATCGTGCGCTGAGTCTGCTCAGTCATTTCGAAACGCTGCGCCTCGAAAGCCGCATCGCCGCGGTGCTGCCCGGCATCGGCCGCGATCTCGCCCGGCTGCGCGGCCATACAAGCGATCCGCGCTGCGCCGTGCTGCAGGATCCCTCCGCCACCGTGCAGGACAGCCTCAGGCTTCTGACCGGTTTGTACGATCAATTCGAAGTGCCGTCGCTGCCGCACCACACCACATTGCGTGCCGAAGCCTCAAGCACACGCGCCGCACGCCTGAAACGCGAACGCAGCGCGCTGGCCGAAGCGCTGGCGCAACTGCTGCCGGAACAAGCAACCGACAAAGCGCCGCAAGCAACCGCCGGGGACCGCATCGAAATCCAGGCCAAGCCTGCTCCGGGCGCTTCCGGCGACTTCGATGTCGAAATCCGCATTGACGGCATGCCCATGGCACCGCCCGGGCATGTCGCGCAACTGCTCGACTCCATCCTGCAGGATCTCGGCGAAATTCCCGACGATTACCTGCACGCCGCCGGTTCCGGCAATCAGGCTCAAGCCACGGATAACGAATCCGCCGATAACGGCACAGCCATCGCCAATGACGAAACCGGCACCCATCTCTACAACGAGTGGGACCACAAGCGCCGGCACTACCGCAAGGACTGGTGCTTGCTGCGCGAGCTGGATGTGGCGCCCGTCGACAACGGCTTTGTCGAAGACACCCTCGCCCGCTACCGGCCGCAGGTCGTGCAACTCAAGCGCAGCTTCGAAATGCTGCGCGACGAAGACCGCCTGCTGAAACGCCAGGCCACGGGTGACGACATCGACTTCGATGCACTGGTGGCGGGATACGCCGACCTCAAGAGCGGCATGGAACTGCCGGACCGCCTGCTGACCCGGCGCCACAAGGCCGAACGCGACCTCGCCGCCCTGTTCATGATCGACATGAGCGGCTCGACCAAGGGCTGGATCAACGATGCCGAGCGCGAATCGCTGGTGATGTTGTGCGAGGCGCTGGAAGTGCTGGGCGACCGTTACGCGATTTACGGTTTCTCCGGCGTCACCCGCAAACGCTGCGAGATTTTCCGCATCAAGCGCTTTGACGAAGCCTACGATGACAATGTCAAACAACGTATCGCCGGCATCACGCCGCAGGATTACACGCGCATGGGTGTCGCGATCCGCCACCTGACGAAACTGTTGAACGGGGTTGATGCACGGACCCGCCTGCTGGTCACGCTGTCAGACGGCAAACCGGATGATTACAGCGACCATTACCGCGGCGAATACGGCATCGAGGACACGCGGCAGGCCTTGATTGAAGCGCATCACACCGGCATCAAGCCCTTCTGCATCACCATCGACCACGAAGCGCGCGACTACCTGCCGCACCTCTACGGCCCGGTGAACTGGACGCTGGTGGATCACGTGGAACGGCTGCCGCTGAAAGTGGCCGACATCTATCGTCGACTCACTGCCTGAATCTCACTGGCTGAGCAGGCTTAGTGCAGTTGCGCGGAGGCCGGCACTGCGACGGTTTCGTCTTCTGCAGCAGCAGCGGATTGCGCCGGCCCGCCTTCGGCGTCATCGGCCTCGTCACCATCCATCAGGCCCTCGCCCATGCTGACCGGCTCCGCCGGCGCAAACGCCGCATCAAGGTCCATCGGCGCGTTCGGCGTCTGCTCGACCAGGCTGCCGAGCTCCGACAAGGGCGGCAGTTCTTCCAGCGAACGCAGGTTCAGGTCATCAAGAAAAGACTTGGTGGTGGCAAAAATCTCCGGACGGCCCGGCACTTCGCGATGGCCGATGACGTCGATCCAGCCCCGCGCTTCCAATGCCTTGAGGATGCCGGGCGACACCGTGACGCCGCGGATTTGCTCGATATCACCACGCGTAACCGGTTGTTTATAAACGATAATTGCCAGGGTTTCCAGCACGGCCCGGGAGTACTTCGGCGGCTTCTGCGGATCCAGGCGATCAAGGAATTTCTGTGACTCGGGACGCGCGCGGAAGCGCCAGCCGGTGGCGACACTGACCAGTTCCACGCCGCGACCCTCCCAGTCGGCGCGCAGATCATCGAGCACTTTGCGCAGCGTGTTGTTGTCGAGTTTTTCGTCGAACAGTTTTTTCAGGTCATGCAGCGACATCGGTTCCTGGGTGACCAGCAATGCGGTCTCCAGCACATGCTTGATCTGCGCAAGATCGAGGCTGCTTTCCTCCACAGCACCGGTTTCGCCGCTCATTTCTTCCTGACTGTTGTTTTCTTCTTCCATGGCGCTCTTATTTCACGGCAGCCAGCTGGCCGCCTCTGAGTTTGACGTAAATCGGCGTGTACGCTTCTTCCTGGCTGACTTCAATCAGCGTCTCCTTGGCCAGCTCCAGCACCGCAAGGAAAGACACCACCAGCACCGGCACGCCCTGCTCCGGTGTGAACAGCTTGGTGAACTCGACGAATTCCTCGGTCTGCAGGATGCGCAGGATGCGCGTCATGTGCGAACGCACCGACAGCTCCTCGCGGGTGATCCGGTGATGCTGGACCATCGACGCGCGCTGCAGGATGGTCAGCCAGGCCATTTTCAGGTCTTCGATGTTCACGTCCGGCAAACGGAGCGAAGCCTCGCGCTCGAACAGCACCTGCACCACGGTGAAATCGCGGCCCGCCTGCGGCACTTCGTTGAGTTTCTGCGCCGCGAGCTTCATCTGCTCGTATTCCATCAGCCGGCGCACCAGCTCGGCGCGCGGGTCTTCCTCGATATCGGTGCTGGCCGGCCGCGGCAGCAGCATGCGCGACTTGATTTCGATCAGCATCGCCGCCATCAGCAGATATTCCGCCGCCAGCTCCAGTTGCTGCGAACGCATCAGCTCGACGTATTCCAGATACTGCAGCGTCAGCTTCGCCATCGGAATTTCGAGGACGCTGATGTTTTCCTTGCGGATCAGGTACAGCAGCAGGTCCAGCGGCCCTTCGAACTGCTCCAGGAAGACTTCCAGCGCATCCGGCGGGATATACAGATCCTGCGGCATCTCCAGCATCGGCTGGCCGTAGACCTTGGCGACCAGCCCCGGCTCGACAATAGCGGCCCCAACGGCGGGGGCTTCGGCTTCACTCATGACTGGAATTTGCTGCGAAGACCACAACGGCCGGACAATGGCTGCTGCTGCGGGCTGTATTGTTGATTTTGTGGGTGTTGCATCGGCGTATTTTACCGATATTTGACAGCGCACCCAATGCAAAAAGGGCTTTTCAGCAGGGTCGCGGTAAACCCTTGAAGCGATTGCCAATTGCTCAGGGTAATACGGAATCGCAAACCACCGCGCTCACAAATCCCCGGGCTTCAGCCCTGTGTGTTTGGCAATACGCACAAGCATTCTGGGACCAATCTCCTCGCCATCGTGAAACGCGAATACAAAATCGGGGCTGCCGGGACGAGCAAGAGTTTTGTGTGATCCGGACTGGCGTTTAAGCGTCCGCCATTCCGGTATAACGCCGCGAGAACACGCCGGGCCTTCGACGAAGGCCACGAGGTCATGCCGCAGCGATGGCAATCGAAATGGGCTGCGGCCCGGTTTCGTTGTGCTCCAGGCGATCTGCCAGCACACGCAAGGCCAATACCTCGGCCTTTGCCATCGCCTCATCGGAAGTTGCGCCGTACGCGAGCACCCCGGCGAGTTCTGGCACCTCCGCCAGCCATCGTCCATCCTCTTCGCGTTCATGCTCAATGATAAATTTCATGCGCCACCTCACGTCATTACGACGATTCTAATCCGGTTAAAACCTGCACTTGCGTCGACGTAACCTGCGCCAGAACTGCGCGCACTTGCTGGAGCGTCACACCGGGGAATAACTCGACAAACTGATGCGCGGGCACGTCGTCTTCAAGGTTTTCGAAAAGCGCCGCGACCGGCACACGCGTACCGCGGAACACCCACGCACCACTGTAGCGCTCGGGATCCTGTTCAACGGCTTCGCAAGTAGACCAGTCAATCATGGCTGAAAGGATAGCACCAAAAGAAAATCACCGGGGTCGATTTCCCGCCGCAGTTCTCGCCGGAAAAACCGACTCCGGGATGTTAAATCAGGAACCGCTAACGCCGGTTGCGAATCAAGGACAAGGCAATCCAGAACAGAAGCTGCAGCGCGAGGATCACCGCAGCGACATAAAGCCCCAGCGGCAACAAGCCGAGCAGCAGTTGCCAGGACAGTTCCGGGTCCCAAACAAGGCGCTCCAGCGATGACGAAAAATAACCCGCGACTTCGCCAGTCAGCCAGATCAGCAGCACGGCAAAAACGGGTAACAGCAACGCCCAGGCATAACGCCATGCCGCCTGCGGTCGCGTGATCGCGCCACGCCGCGCCCGCAACAGCAGCACGACGAACCAAACCAGCGCCAGCACCACCGCAAGGATGGGCGCGCCGTAGAACATGCCGATTTTCAGGGTGATCCACATGGCCTGGTCCCGATCAAGCCCGGACTATCACGTACATACCCACGGCCAGCAACAGAGCACCAGCGACGCGATTCATCATCAAGCCCATTCGTGGACTAATAATCGCCCCGGCCCGGCTCGCGGTCCAGGCATACCCCAGTTTCACGCCACCGACCGCCACCGCAGCGATGGCGATCACGATCAGCGTATCCAGCAGCGTCAGCGCTTTCAGATCCATGAACGCAGGGAAAAATCCCAGGTAAAACAGGATCGCCTTCTGGTCGCCCAGCGTGATCAGCAGGCCGGTGATGAAACTCGACGTGGTCGATGTATCGGCATGCGCCTGCCCTGCTGTCGCTCCAGCAGCCGAGCGCCACAGCCGGATGCCCAGCCAGATCAGGTACGCGCCGCCGATATATTTGATGAACACAAAGCTGTCACCCATCGCCTCGGCCAGCAGGTGCAGACCGAAGATCGCCAGCACGATGAATATGGTGTCGCCGGCGATAATGCCCAAGGTCACATACACGCCATGACGAAAACCGGAGGATGCGGCGCGTGCGGAGACGGCGAGGACGCTGACGCTGGGGACCAGGGCCAGCAAGGTCATGGCGGCAAAAAGTGCAGCCGCGTTAGTAAAAGTTACTGACACTTTGAATACGTAGCCCGTAAGGAGCGAAGCGGATTACGGGACTATAAATCCCGTATTTCGCTTCTTTCATACGGGCTACCTTGTTTTGTCAATGGGTTGGGGGCAAAAAGCAAGACCTGACCCCATTGCCGTTTCGACAGCGCACGGCAGAGTACGAGTAT
Organism: Burkholderiales bacterium; assembly: GCA_019749945.1. GTDB lineage: Bacteria > Pseudomonadota > Gammaproteobacteria > Burkholderiales > SG8-41. The sequence goes on along the minus strand of JAIEPF010000017.1, from coordinate 70,689 downwards.
CTTCGCAAACAGAAACTGATCATGCTTGAACGCTGAAGGATTCGGAAGCTTCCGGTCAACGTACCCGCGTAGCAACTCTTCGACCAGCAAGTGCCCCTTCAGTAGGATAAGGGTAGCGGGCTCCTGATAGTTCGGCAGATGCCTGACAAGACTTGCTAGATCACCGAAGGCGCCGCGAGAACCTGCATTCCGAGCGCTGCGCATATTTCAGAGAGACAACGTCGTTTGAACGGCTGGTCGGTTCATGGGTTTGCGTTGGAAAAACCGAGAATGGCGACAACAATACTTGCAATTACCGCATAGGCAACAAAAGCACCAAATGCCCATAGGAGTGGCCTACCCCATGGTTTCCTCGGGTAATCGGAGCCCCACTTCTCTTTCACGTACTTCGCCTGTCGCCGACCAGAAGCAAAGTACCAAACAAACAGATAGACCACGAAAAGAGGTTGTGCAGTCGTGTATAACCCGGTAATCACCCGCGCTAAAAGGTAGACAGGTAATATCCCGAGGCTAATGTAAAACCATGCTCGCGCCGAGGCGGCTTTTTGCGGTTCACCGAGTACCCGCCAGTTGTGCATCTGTAAATACGAACCGAACGCGGGAGTAAAAAGGAAGCTCCAGTTCACCGCGGCATTAGGATTCCAAATAGACATGGTAGTCTCTGCGCGAGTCATCGAATCAGCCGTAACTTTGCAAGTAGCCGATAGGATTGGGTGTCCGCATTTTTGGCAAAAACGCGCATCGTCGCGGTTCTCTGATCCACACTGGTCGCAGAACACTCTGTGCCTCCCGAAAGAACCTAACTAGTTTTATACGACAAAAACGCCGGATAACATTCCACCCCGCCTGATAACAGCGACGTGCATCCCGTATTTTTATTCATAAGATTCAATCTGTTATTGCTGACAGTCCTATCGTATCGGGGTACTGACAAAAACGCCAAACCCCTCAGCAGATCTCGCAACCCCTTGATTAAATTGACTTTAATGCATAGTGCGGCTGTCGTAAGTATTTGTTTTTATTGATATTTCTACCATATTACTGGCGGCAACTCCTCCGCCACCCCACCCTCCCGCGGCGCATGCCAGTAACGCACATAACGATCACGATACCGCCACACTGACAGGGGTTTCCCCCCCTGCATTTCAAACCCGATCGCACCACCATCATCCGTGCGATACAAGGCACTACCCAATTCCCGGTAACGCGCCACCACATCGGCATGCGGATGGCCGAAACGGTTGCGGTAACCGACGGGAAAAATCACCGCGCGCGGCGCAACGGCCTGCACGAACTCCGCAGTTGATGAAGTCTTGCTGCCGTGATGTGGCGCGATCAACACATCGCTGCGCAACATCTCTGGCGCACTCACGAGCAAAACACGTTCGCCACGACGCTCGATGTCCGCCGGGATCAACACGCTGCCGCCTGCCGTGGTGATTTTCAACACACAACTGCGGTCATTGGGTTTGGCGACATCCTCTGCGGCCTCCGGCGCCAGCATGTCAAAACGCACGCCATCCCAGACCCACTGCTGCCCTGCGCGGCAGCGCTGCTCCTCCGGCGCCAGCAGCACCAGCGGATCGAGGTCCGGCAAGGACGACAGCACTTCCACCACCGGCACGGCCTGCAATACCGACATTGCGCCGCCGGAGTGATCGAGGTCGTCATGGCTGATGATCATGCGGTCGAGGCGTTTGATGCCGGAAGCACGCAGGTACGGCACGATGACGCGGTTGCCGCTGTCGGCGGAGGGGCCGAAGGCCGGACCGGTGTCGAACAGCAGTGCATGATTGCTGGTTTGCGCAACGACCGCCAGGCCCTGCCCGACATCCAGCACCGTCAGGCGCAATACACCCTCCGCGGGCGGCGCAGGTGTGATCAGCAGCATCGGCAAAAATGCGAAAGCGCCGATCCAGCGCGACGGGAATCCTCTGGGCAACAGCAGCCACACCGCTCCGATCATCGCAACGATGACAGTCCACGCCGGCGGCGCATGCTGCTCCCAGGCCGCATCGGGCAAGGCGCTCAACCACTGCAGTGCATCAGCGCACAAGGCCATGATCCAGTGCGACAGATGCAATATCGCATCCACCGGAATTACCAGACCCAGAAGTGCCAGCGGCACCACCACCAGGCTGATCAGCGGAATCGCCAGCGCATTGGCAAGCGGCGACACCAGCGACACCTGCTGGAACATCGCCAGCAGGGCCGGCACCAGGGCCAGTGTCACGGCCCATTGCACCCGCGCCCAGGTCACGGCCCAGTGCGGCTGGCGCAGGCGATTCACCGAGACCAGCATGATGATCGCCACCGCGCCGAAGGACAGCCAGAAGCCGGGCGCCAGCACTGCCCAGGGGTCGATGATCAATACCACCAGCAAGGCCGTGGCCAGCACCGGCCCGGCAGCCGTTGCGCGCCCGGTCCACAAGGCCATCGCCACCACGGCGAGCATGAATACCGTGCGTTGCGCCGGCACTGCGAATCCGGCGAGCAGCGCATAAGCAATCGCAACCAGCAAGCCCGCGACCGCAGCGGCTTTGACCGCGGGCAGCGCCAGCGTCAGCCGCGCACTGCGCCGCCAGGCAAAATTCATCAGCGCAAAGGCCAGGCCGGACAACATGGTCACATGCAATCCGGAGATACTCATCAAATGATTAACGCCGGTGCGTGTAAACACCTGCCACTGCTCCGGCGGGATCGCGCGCTGGTCGCCCATCGCCAGCGCGGCGATCACGCCTGCTGCTGGCGCATCACCGAGCACGGCCTGGATGCGGCTGCGCATGCGTTCGCGCAAGACCTCCACCCAGTAAGCCGGTTCATGCACCATGGCCTGCAATCGCCGCGCGCCGCTTTTCGGTCGCACATAACCGGTGGCGCGGATACCGCGCTCCAGCAACCAGGCCTCATAATCAAAACCATGCGGGTTGGCGAGGCCATGCGGCCGTTTCAGACGCACCGTGAGTTGCCAGCGTTCGCCGGGATGTATGTCGGGCAAAGTTGCCGCCCTGTCCTCACGTGCCGCACTGCCCCACCACGACAGCACGATGTGCTGCGGCACCCGCGCATCCGGCGTCAGCACCTGCTCGACATTGAACTCGAAGCGCAGGCTGCGTTCATAGGCTTGCGGCAGACTGGAAACAACGCCGGTGATTGTGATGTCGCGGCCTTCCCATTCCACCGGCAGCGCATCCGCCAGACGCCACTGCGCAAAGGCCGCAGCCCAGATGAAACCCGCAGTCGCACAGCACACAAGGATCAGCAGCCGGCGCAATACACGAAGCACAAGATGCCCGCCGCGCAGCAAAACAATCAGCAATACCCCGGGAATCAGCGCAGCCGCCCATGACAGCTCCGGCAAAGCGGCCTGCTGCTGCAGCCACCAGATACCGGCGGCGAAGGCGATAATGGGCATGACCACGATGCTTCCATAACGCAGCATCACCCGAGCCGCTGACCGCAAGCGCTACAATCTCCACCAACAACAAGCCGCAAATGCCCCGTAAATACTTCCGCAAATACCTGCCCACCCACCAGTCGATCACCGGCAACCGCTGGATCGCCTGGTGCGGGCCCTGGCTCAAACACCACAACCTGTGGCATCTGCACCGGCGTTCAGTCGCCGGCGGCGTGGCGGTCGGGTTGTTTGCCGGGCTGATCCCCGGGCCGCTGCAGATCATCACCGGTGTGCTGCTGTCGATCCTGTTCCGGGTCAACCTGCCGGTGGCGGCCTTGATGACGCTGTACACCAACCCGCTGACCATCGTGCCGCTGTATTACCTCGCTTACCGTTACGGCGCGCTGGTCACCTTCCACGATGCCGCCGATCAACTGCCGGCCACCTTCAGCATGTCGGGCCACACGATGACCAGCTGGATTCCCGCGCTGATCGACTGGATGGTCGCGCTGGGCAAACCGCTGGCGGTGGGCCTGCCGCTGCTGGCGATCACGCTGGCCGCCATCGGTTACCTGCTGGTGGACAATGCCTGGAAAATTCATGTGCGTCTGGCCTGGCGCCGTCGCCGGCAACAACGCCTGCAGGACAAACCATGAAGGCCCCCGCCTACTGGAGCCGCGCCAAACGCGAACTCAAGAATGCCGATCCGGTCCTCGGCAACCTGATCCTGCGTTACAAGGGCCTGACGCTGGCCAGCCGCGGCGACGCCTTCCAGACCCTGGCGCGCTCCATCGTCGGCCAGCAGATTTCCGTGCAGGCCGCGCAAAGCGTGTGGAACCGTTTTGCCGCCGCGGCCGGCAACATGCAGCCGAAACGCGTGCTCAGGCTGTCCGAAGCGCAACTGCGCGGCTGCGGCCTGTCGGGCCAGAAAGTGAAATACCTGCGCGATCTGTCGGAACGTTTTGCCGGCGGCGCGCTGGATGTCGCGCGCTGGCACACCATGGACGACGAAACCCTGATCACCGACCTGACCCAGGTCAAGGGCATCGGCCGCTGGACTGCGGAAATGTTCCTGATTTTTTATCTGACGCGGCCGGATGTGTTTCCACTGGGCGACCTCGGCCTGCAGCGTGCAATGAGCCTCCATTACAATAAAGGCAAACCCCTGTCGGAGCGGCGCATCGCGACGCTGAGCAAGTTGTGGACACCCTGGCGCTCGGTCGCCACCTGGTATCTGTGGCGCAGCCTGGATCCGGTGCCGGTTGAATATTGATCCGGCGATGGCATAAAAATATAAATATAATCAATAATTTACAGCACTTCCATGGACACCGCACCCGCCGCTCCGGCGTTGTCGCTTTCGCATCAGGATTTCGTCACCGCGTTCCACGACGGCGCAATCACCGTCACCTTCGACCCCAAGGGCACGGCGCGTTTCATCAGCGCGCGGCTGCTGCTGCCGCTGTTCATGATGCCGGTGCTCGGCATCGGCGTGGCGCTGGCACTGACGGGCTGGATCTGGACCGGATTCGCGGTGATGGCGCTGGGCATCATCGTGCCGCGGCTGATCAAACGCGGCGCGCCGCGTTTTCTGATGCAGCAGATGATGGAAGACGAAGGCCTTTACCGCGAGGTGCTGCACGCCGGCATCATGCAGGTGGTCAGGCGCGAATCCGCGTAAACGGTTTCAAGGCGCCGTCTTCCAGCTCAAGGATACGATCGGCGCGTTCCGCGATGCGCGGATCGTGGGTGACGATGACAAAACTCGTTTTCATGTCGCGGTTGAGCTGCAGCATCAGATCAAACACCGTTTCCGCGGTGCGCCGGTCGAGGTTGCCCGTCGGTTCATCGGCCAGCACGCAGGCCGGCCTGGTCACCAGCGCCCGCGCCAGCGCCGCGCGCTGGCGTTCGCCGCCCGACAGTTCGCCGGGGGTATGCGTCAAACGATGACCCATGCCCACGGCCTCCAGCATCGCCGTCGCCGCAGCGAGCGCGGCAGCACGCGGCTCGCGGCGGATGATCAGCGGCATCGCGACGTTTTCCACGGCGGTGAATTCCGGCAGCAGGTGATGGAACTGGTAGACAAAACCCAGTGCGCGGTTGCGCGCCTCGCCGCGCTGTTTTTCGCTCTGCCCCGACAGCAGCTCGCCGAGGATGCGCACTTCACCCGCACTCGGCGTATCCAGCCCGCCCAGCAGATGCAGCAGCGTGCTTTTGCCGGAACCTGAGGCGCCGACGATCGCGATGCGTTCGCCGGGCATCACATCGATGTCGATGCCGAGCAGTACCGGCACCGCATCGACACCTTCGCGGTAGGCCTTGCGCAGGCCGCGGCAGGAAATGACTGGCGTTTCATTCATCGCAACTTACCGCCCTCATACTGAAAACACCAACAAACACCGTTCGGGCTGAGCCTGTCGAAGCCCGTCCACCCTTCGACAAGCTCAGGGCGAACGGGGATACGGCATTGGAATAACTGAACAACCGCACATCACTCATAACGCAGCGCCTCCGCCGGATTGACCTTCGAGGCGCGCCAGCTCGGGTAAATGGTGGCCAGTATCGACAGCACGAAGGCGACAACGGCGGTGAGGACCACATCCCCCGCCTGCAATTCCGACGGCAGGTCGGCGATCTGGTAGACGTCCTGCGGCATGAACTTGACGCGGAACACCTGCTCGATGAATCCGATGATGCTGTCGACGTTCAGCGCGCCGAGGATGCCGAACAGGATGCCGCAGCCGACGCCGATGACGCCGATCAGCGTGCCCTGCACCATGAATATGCGCATCACTTCGCCGGGCGAGGCGCCCATGGTACGCAGGATCGCGATATCGGCCTGTTTTTCCCTGACCATCATGTACAGGCTGGCCACCATGTTGAAGGCGGCAATGGCGATGATGAAAAACAGCAGCAGCGACATCATGCGTTTTTCAAGTTCAACCGCGCGAAAATAAGTGGCATTGAAATTCGACCAGTCGCTGACCGACACCTCCCGCGGCAACACCGCCAGAAGTTCGCGCGCCACCTGGCGCGCGAGGAACAGGTCGTCGAGCTTCAGCCTGACGCCGGACACCTGGTCTTCCATGCGGTACAGGCGCTGCGCATCACCGATGTGCACCACCGCGAGGCCGGCGTCGATTTCGTAATGCCCGACTTCAAAGGTGCCGGTCACCGTGAACTGGCGCATGCGCGGCATGATGCCCGCCGGTGTCACCTGACCCTGCGGCGCGACCAGCACCACCTTGTCGCCGATCGTCACCCCCAGGGCACGCGCCAGCGGCGCGCCCAACACGGCGTTATATTCACCGGAGCGCAGGGATTCGAGCGTGCCGGAACGCATGTGTTTGCCGATCTCGCTGACTTTTTCTTCCGCCGCCGGGTCGATGCCGCGCAGCAGCGCGCCGCGCACGCTGCCGCCGTTGGTCAGCAGGCCCTGGGCCGATACATAGGGTGCGGCGGCAAGCACATGCGGATTTTTCGCGGCGGTGGCGGCAATGCCCTGCCAGTCGCGCAGCGCTTCGCCGAGCCCGGTGATCTGCACGTGGGCCACCGCGCTCAGCATGCGCGTGCGCACTTCGCGCTGGAAACCGTTGAACACCGACAGCACGGTGATCAGCACGGTCATGCCCAGCGCGATGCCGACCACCGAGATCAGTGAGATGACCGAAATGAATTTGGTGCGCTGGCGCGAGCGGGTGTACCGCAGACCGACAAACAGGGGAAAGGAATTCACGGGAAACCACAAAAAAGCAAAAACGCAGTTTGCCATAAATGACCTGCGCCGGTCCGTTTGCCGGCGGCGGGCGCATGCTAGACTCGTCGCACAAGGCCGCGCCCGCATTTCATCCCGTGCATCTCACCCTGTTCATACCCGATCTGCTGCTGCCCGGCGGCATGGAATCCGCCATCGCCGACGGCAATACCGCACCTCTGCTGCGCCGCATGTTCGGCCGCGGCGAACTGCAGCGCTTTCCGGTGATCGACGCCGAGGTCTGGCTGTGCCAGGCCTTCGAGGTCGAACAGCGCGAAGACTGGCCGGTCGCCCCGCTGACCGCCGCCATCGACGGCGTCGACACCGGCAGCGATTACTGGCTGCGCGCCGATCCGGTTTATCTCCAGCTGCAGCGCCACGGCACGCGGGTTCTGGCCGCACCGGCACTGACCTTGAGTGATGAGGAGACGGCCGCCCTGACCGCGGCACTCAACGCGCATTTCAGCGCCGACGGCATCACCCTGACCGCTCCGCATGCAACACGCTGGTACATCCGGCAAAACGAATCCGCCGGCATCACTGCGCCGACGCTCGCCGCGACGGCAGGCCGGTCGCTGCCGCCGACAGTGCTGAGCGGATCGCGCGCCAGTTACTGGCATCGCGTGCTGACCGAAGCGCAGATGGTGCTGCATGAACATCCGGTCAACCAGGCGCGTGAAGCGCACGGCCTGCCCGTGGTCAACAGCCTGTTGCTGTGGGGCGGCGGGCGCAAACCCGCCGTGCCGGGCCGTCATTTCACCGAAATCTGGAGCGACGATCCGCTGGCCACGGCACTGGCAGTACAAAGCGGTGCGGATTCCCAGCCGGCCCCGGCCAGCGCCGCACTGTGGTTCGGCGCCCGCCCGAAAACCGGCGGCCGTCACCTGATCACGCTGGATCGCGCCCATCAGGCCCTGCGTTATGGCGGCCCCGAAGCCTGGCTCAAAGCCGTCAACACCCTCGAAGAAATGTGGTTCGGCGCATTGTGGGGCGCGCTCAGTGGTTCAATGAGCGGTCCGCTGAAAGAACTGGTGATTGTCGCCAGCGGCCCCGACGCCTGCCTGCGCTGCACGCTGCGCTCCAGCGACACCCTGAAATTCTGGCGGCGGCCCCTGACCTGGGCTGCGATCAGCGGCGCCTGAATTACATCGGATGAGCAACATCATTACCCGTGCCGTTGACGACGCTGCGGTCGCGCAACTGGTGGCCGAAGGTGTGTCACCGTTCATGGCGCGCATCTACGCCGCGCGCGGCATCAGCCACGGCGATCAGCTCGCGCCCGACCTGTCGCGGCTGATTCCGTTAAATCAGCTGCGCAACGCCGATACCATGGCGGCCCTGCTCGCCGACGCCATCACCGCGCGCAAAAAACTGCTGATCATCGCCGACTACGACGCCGACGGCGCAACGGCCTGCGCGGTCGGCCTGCGTGCGCTGCGCCTGTTCGGCGCCGATGTCGATTATCTGGTGCCCAACCGTTTTGAATACGGTTATGGCCTGACGCCGGAAATCGTACAGCTCGCCGCCGCAGAAAAAAAACCCGACGTGCTGATCACCGTCGACAACGGCATTGCCAGCATCGACGGCGTCGCCGAAGCCAACCGCCTCGGCATCAAAGTGCTGGTCACGGACCATCATCTGCCCGGAGACCGCCTGCCCGATGCCTGGTGCATCATCAACCCCAACCAGCCGGGTTGCACCTTCCCCAGCAAAAACCTCGCCGGTGTCGGCGTGATGTTTTATCTGATGCTGGCGCTGCGCGCGGAATTCCGCAAACGCGGCGCGTATGCCGACAAAGCCGAACCCAATCTCGGCACCCTGTTCGACCTCGTCGCGCTGGGCACCGTCGCCGACGTGGTCAAACTCGACGACAACAACCGGCTGCTGGTGCAGCAGGGTCTGCAGCGCATCCGCGCCGGCCGCGCGCAGGCGGGCATCAACGCGCTGTTCAATGCCGCGGGACGCGAAGTCCGTCGTGCCGGCACTTACGATCTCGGTTTTGTCGCCGGGCCGCGATTGAACGCCGCAGGACGCCTCACCGACATGTCGCTGGGCATTGAATGCCTGACCACGGATGATCCCGGCCGCGCCGCCGACATCGCGCGCCAGCTCGACCAGCTGAACCGCCAGCGCCGCGACATCGAAGCCGGCATGCAGGAATCCGCGCTGGCGACCGTGGAAAATGTCGAGCCCGGTTACACGCTGAGCCTTTATGAACCGGGCTGGCATCAGGGCGTGATCGGCATTCTCGCCTCACGCCTGCGCGAAAAATTTCACCGTCCGGCGTTTGCCTTCGCCGCCGCCGGCAATGGCGAACTCAAGGGCTCGGGGCGCTCGATTCCGGCGCTGCATCTGCGCGATGCGCTGGATCTGGTATCAAAACGCCATCCCGAACTGATCGTCCGCTTCGGCGGCCATGCCGCGGCCGCCGGCCTGACGCTGCATGAAAACGGCTTCAACGCGTTCCGCGATGCCTTTGAAGCCGTCGCCGCCGAGCTGCTGACACCCGCCGATCTCGAACGCGAATGGGTCACCGACGGCTCGCTGCCGCCGGAGGACATGACACTGGCCAACGCGACGGCACTGGCCGACTCGGTCTGGGGCCAGGGCTTTCCCGAACCGCGTTTCCATGATCGTTTCGAAGTCGTCGCACAGCGCATCGTCGGCGAGCGTCACTTGAAATTGCGCCTACGCCGCGGCAGCCAGCAACTCGACGCCATGCTGTTCGGCCACGCCGACCCTTTACCCGAAACCATCGCCGCGACCTACCGGCTGTCGGCAAACCATTACAATGGCGCGGTGACGCTGCAACTGATCCTGGAACACTGGCAGGCCGCATAATTCAAAAAAAGCCGCAGCGGGGAGAAAACACATGCAAACGCATCGAAGCGGCAGTACGCTGTTATCGGGCATCCTGCTGGCGCTGGCGCTGCTGGCGCCGCCGGCGCTGGCGAGCGATGTGCTCTACGAAAAAACCTCGGCTTACGGCACGGTTGTCGTCACCGACGAAGGCAACAACATGCGCGCGCTGCGTTTCGGCCGCGACGGCGTGCGCCAGAGCCTGGTCAAACTCGACGATCCGGAATACCTCGGGCTCGGCTATACCCCAGTGGCACTGACCGGACTTGCACTGTGCAATGAACAGGCGCGCCGCTTTCTGGTCATCGGTCTGGGCGGCGGCACCCTGCCCGCCTTCCTGCGCAAACATTATCCCGACGCCGAAATCGACGCCGTCGACATCAATCCCGAAGTCGTGTTTGCCGCGAAGAATTATCTCGGCTTCCGCGAAGACAAACGCATGCAAATCCACATCGCCGACGGACGCAGGTTCATCGAAGCGGTGCAGCAGCCCTACGATGCCATCTTCCTTGACGCCTTCGGCGCCAATGCCGTGCCAGCTCACCTGACCACCAGGGAATTCCTGTCGGCGGTGCGCCGTGCCGTGCGCAGCGATGGCGTCGTGATCGGCAACCTCTGGTTCACCGCCAGCAACCCGCCTTACGATTCGATGGTGCATACCTACCGTGAATCCTTCGACGAACTCCATGTGCTGCGCGTCAGCGGAACCGGCAACCGCATCCTGCTCGCGCTGCCGCGCAGCCAGCCGCTGGGCCGCGCCGAACTCGCGGGCCTGGCGCAAAAACTCGCCGCCGCAAAAAATTTCCGCTTCAATCCCGGCACGCTGGTTGAACGCGGATGGATTGCGCCCGACAACGCCGCGATCGGCGGCAGGCTGCTGACGGATTCGAATACCGCCGCGAACTCCGCAAAATGAACACCTGACAACCGCAGGAAAGCCGACATGAAACACGACCTGATCCTCACCGCCAAAGGCCACCAGGGCACCCAGAAACGCATGGAGCAGGAATTCACGCTGATCAAGCTGTGGGAGCAGCCGGATCGCGCCGCCGCACTGAAAGCCGCCGCGCCGAAAATCCGCGCCCTGGCCCACACAGGCCACTCCAAAGTCGATGCCGCACTGATGGACACGCTGCCCAGACTGGAAATCATCGCCAACTTCGGCGTCGGCGTGGACCAGATCGACCTCGATGCCGCCAAACAGCGCGGCATCATCGTCACCAATACCGCCAATGTGCTGAACGACTGCGTCGCCGACTGCGCGATGGCGCTGGTGCTGAACACGCTGCGCAAGTTTCCGCAGGCGGACAAGTACCTGCGCGCCGGCCGCTGGAAAAGCGACGGCACCTATCAGCTCACCACTTCGCTCGGCGGCAAAACCCTGGGCATCCTCGGCCTCGGCCGCATCGGCGAGGAAATCGCGCGGCGCGCCGGGGCCTTCAGGATGACCATCCGGTATCACAACCGCAACAGGAAGGATGTGCCCTACGCCTACGATCCGGATGCGGTGACGCTGGCCAAAAACTCGGATGTGCTGCTGGTCATCACCCCCGGCGGCGCCGACACCGACAAACTGGTCAATGCCCGCGTGCTGGATGCGCTGGGCCCGCAGGGTTATCTGGTCAACGTCGCGCGCGGTTCCGTGGTCGACCAGCCGGTGCTGCTGCGTTATCTGCAGGAAAAAAAGATCGCCGGCGCCGGACTTGATGTATTCGAGAAGGAACCCGATGTGCCGCCGGAATTCTTCGCACTCGACAACGCCGTGCTGCTGCCGCACATGGCCAGCGCGACCCACGAAACCCGCACCGCGATGGGCAATCTGCAGATCGAAAACCTCCTGTTGCACCTCTCCGGCAAACCGGTAAAAACGCCGGTGACTTGATGAGCCTCATTGTTGAAAACATAATAAATATTTGATTTTATTGATATTTTTATCAATGCCGGGCACTACACTCACCGCGCACCAAACATCGGCACGACCGGCGCAGTCCTGCGCCGGTCGATGCCGGCGCCGGTGACAACAGCGTCGCAAGCCGCACCCCGCCACGGGGACGCCCTCTCCCCGCTGCTGTAAAATCCGCCTTTTTCGCGGAAACCCCATGGAAGCCGAACGCATCAACGCCATCGCCAATCGCCTGCACGACCTTGAAGAACGCGCGGGGGCGTTGCGGAGGTATCTTTGACTACGAGGCAAAAACCCGCCGCCTCGAAGAACTGGTCAAGCTGAGCGAAGACCCCGCGCTGTGGAATGACGCCGCGCGCGCGCAGGAAGTCGGCCGCGAGCGCAAAACCCTGGAAGGCATCGTCATCACCCTGAAAGACCTCGACCGCGACATGCGCGACACGCTGGAGCTGTTCGAGATGGCGCGCGGCGAGCAGGACGACAACACCCTCGTCGCCGTCGAGCAGGGCACCGCCAAACTGGGCCGCATCGTCGAGGACATGGAGTTCCGCCGCATGTTCGCCAATCCGATGGATCCGAACAACTGTTTTCTCGACATCCAGTCGGGATCCGGCGGCACCGAGGCGCAGGACTGGGCCTCGATCCTCGAACGCATGTACCTGCGTTATTGCGAGCAAAAAAAATTCCGCGTCGAGGTGCTGGAGGAATCCGCGGGAGACGTCGCCGGCATCAAAAGCGCATCGCTTAAAATCACCGGCGACTACGCCTTCGGCCACCTGCGCACCGAATCCGGCGTGCACCGCCTGGTGCGCAAATCACCGTTTGACTCCAACAACCGCCGCCATACCTCCTTCGCCAGCGTGTTCGTCTATCCCGAAGTCGATGATTCGATCGAAATCGACATCAATCCGGCTGATCTGCGCATCGACACCTACCGCGCTTCCGGTGCCGGCGGCCAGCACATCAACAAGACCGACTCCGCGGTGCGCATCACCCACATCCCCACCGGCATTGTCGTGCAGTGCCAGAGCGACCGCTCGCAGCACCGCAACCGCGCCGAAGCCAATGCGATGCTGAAATCGAAACTCTACGAGCTCGAACTGCGCAAAAGAAACGAACAGAAACAGGCGCTGGAAGACTCCAAGACCGACATCGGCTGGGGCCACCAGATCCGCTCCTATGTGCTCGACCAGTCGCGCATCAAGGATCTGCGCACCAACGTCGAAATCGGCAATACCCAGGGCGTGCTCGACGGCGACCTTGATCCCTTTATTACCGCCAGCCTCAAATCCGGCCTGTAGTTAACAACAATTAATTCAGACCTGTAAATCAGACTTGTAAACGCAGGCTTGCCAACGGAAAAACACACCATGGAAAACCCGAACACCACGCCGCCCGTCGATACCAATCGCATGATCGAGGAACGCCGCGCCAAGCTGGCCCAGCTGCGCAAGGAAGGCGTCGCTTTTCCCAACGACTTCGTGCGCGCCCACCTCGCCGAAGTGCTGGCGGCGGAACATGAGGACAAGGATCCCAAGGCGCTGGTTGAACAGATGGTCGCGGTCAGCGTTGCCGGCCGCATCATGCTGAAGCGGGTGATGGGCAAGGCGGCCTTCGCCACCATCCAGGACATGAGTGGCCGCATCCAACTGTATGTATCAATCGACGATACCGGAGCCCACGCACTCGACGAATTCAAACATTACGACACCGGCGACATCGTCGGCGCCCAGGGCACGTTGTTCAAGACCCAGAAAGGCGAATTGACGGTGCGCGTCAGCACCATCCGCCTGCTGACCAAGTCGCTGCGCCCGCTGCCGGAAAAATTCCACGGCCTGACCGACCAGGAACAGAAATACCGCCAGCGCTACGTCGACCTGATCATGAACGAGGACACGCGGCTGGTGTTCGTGCAGCGCGCGCGCATCATCCAGGCCATCCGCAAGCTGCTGATCGACCGGCGCTACTACGAAGCCGAAACCCCGATGATGCAGCCCATCCCCGGCGGCGCCTCGGCGCGCCCCTTCGTCACCCACCACAACGCGCTCGACATGCAGCTCTACCTGCGCATCGCGCCGGAGCTATACCTGAAACGGCTGGTGGTCGGCGGTTTTGAAAAAGTTTTCGAGATCAACCGCAATTTCCGCAATGAAGGCATGTCGACCCGGCACAATCCGGAATTCACCATGCTCGAGTTCTACGCGGCGTACACCAACCACGAATACCTGATGGGATTCATCGAACAGATCCTGCGAGCAGCGGCCAATGCCGCCTGCGGTACCGAGCAGATCACCTACCAGGGCCGCCCCATAGATCTGTCGCAACCCTTCGCCCGCCTGACCATCACCGAGGCTATCAAGAAATACCGGCCGGACATCGGCGATGATGTGCTCAGTGATCGTGGGCACATCATCGCAAAGCTCAACGAACTCAAAGTCCCGTTCCGAGAAACCGACGGTCTCGGCGGCCTGCAGCTGACGCTGTTCGAAAACACCGTCGAAACCGAGCTGTGGGATCCGACATTTATCGTCGACTACCCGGCGGAAGTCTCGCCGCTGGCGCGGCGCAGTGACAAAAACCCCGAGATCACCGAACGCTTCGAGCTCTACATCTGCGGCCGCGAAATCGCCAACGGCTTCTCGGAGCTGAACGACCCCGAAGACCAGGCCGAACGCTTCATGGAACAGGTCCGGCAGAAGGACGCCGGCGACCATGAAGCCATGCACTACGACGCCGACTACATCCGCGCGCTGGAATACGGGCTGCCGCCCTGCGGCGGCGCCGGCATCGGCATCGACCGCGTGGTGATGATGCTGACCGACAGTCCGTCGATCCGTGACGTGATCCTGTTCCCGCAAATGCGGCCGGAATAAGCTAGCGGGCAATCAATACCACTACCGTTCGCCCTGAGCCTGTCGAAGGGCGTTATTGCCGACAATAATGGGATTCTGGGTCTACATGCTCAAATGTGCTGACGATTCTTACTATGTCGGGCATACCGAGGACCTGGAAACCCGGATCGGCAAACATTCCCGTCGTGAAATTCCCGGATACACATCATCACGTCTTCCGGTCAGACTACTGTTTTCACAGGAACATCCAACACGCGAAGAAGCCCTCGCAGCTGAACGCCGGATCAAGGGCTGGAGCCGCAAAAAGAAAGAAGCACTGATCCGTGGAGACTGGGATGAGGTCTCCAGGCTTGCGCGCAGCAGACACAACAATGGTGACATACGCCCTTCGACAGGCTCAGGGCGAACGGTAAGGGGCAAGAATTGAATCAACCGCTCTGGCAGCCCGATCCGCAGCAGGTCGAATCCGCCAACATCACGGCCTTCATGCGCCGCATCGGCAAATCCGGCGGTCCGCGACTGGCGGACTATGCCGCGCTGTATCAATGGTCGCTGGACCACCCCGCCGATTTCTGGACCGCAGTCTGGGATTTCTGCGGCGTCATCGGAAACCGCGGTCAGCGCACGCTGGAAAACGCCGGGCAGATGCCCGGCGCACGCTGGTTCCCTGACGCCAGGCTCAATTACGCCGCGAACCTGCTGAGGCGGAACGATACTGATACCGCCATCGTGTTCTGGGGCGAAAACCAGATCAAAAGCAGGATCAGCTTCCGTGAACTGCACGACGAGGTCTCGCGCCTGGCGCAGGCGCTGCGCGCCGCCGGCATCAAACCGGGGGACCGCATCGCCGGCTACATGCCCAACCTGCCGGGCACCGTGATCGCAATGCTTGCCGCGACCAGCATCGGCGCGGTGTGGTCATCGTGTTCGCCCGACTTCGGCGTGCAGGGTGTTGTCGACCGTTTCGGCCAGATCGCACCGCGCATCCTGATTGCCGCCGACGGCTATTTCTACAACCGCCATACCATCGACAACCTGCCGCGGCTACGCGACATCATGGCGCAGCTGCCCACCGTCGAAAAACTGGTCATCGTGCCCTACGCCTCGGGCACGCCGGACATCAAGGACCTGCCGCGGGCGATCAATGTCCACGACTTCATGGCGCCGTTCAAACCCGCCCCCATCCGGTTCGAACAACTGCCCTTCGATCATCCGCTGTTCATCATGTTTTCCTCGGGCACCACCGGTGTGCCCAAGTGCATCGTCCACGGCGCCGGCGGCACCCTGCTGCAGCATCTGAAGGAACATGTGCTGCATACCGACATCAAACGCGGCGACCGGCTGTTTTATTTCACCACCTGCGGCTGGATGATGTGGAACTGGCTGGTGTCGGAACTGGCCGCCGGCGCAACACTGCTGCTCTACGACGGCTCGCCGTTCATTGCCAAGGGCACGGTGCTGTGGGATTACGCCGCGCAGGAAAAAATGACGGTGTTCGGCACTTCGGCCAAATACATCGACGCCCTGGCCAAACTCGGACTCGCACCGCGCGAGACCCATGACCTGTCGGCGCTGCGTGCGATGCTGTCCACCGGCTCGCCGCTGATCCCCGAGAGTTTCGATTACGTCTACCGCAACATCAAAGCCAAGCTGCAACTGGCGTCGATCTCCGGCGGCACCGACATCATTTCCTGTTTTGCGCTGGGCTGCCCGGTGCTGCCGGTATGGCGCGGCGAACTGCAGTGCCGCGGTCTCGGCATGAAAGTCGAGGTGTGGAACGAAGATGGCAAACCGGTGCGCGGCGAAAAAGGCGAACTGGTGTGCACCGCCCCCTTCCCGTCAATGCCGGTGGGTTTCTGGAACGACCCTGACGGCGCCAAGTACCGCGCCGCCTATTTCGAGCGTTACCCCGGCATCTGGCACCACGGCGATTACGTCGAGCTGACGGCGCACGACGGCCTGATGATTTTCGGCCGCTCGGATGCGGTACTCAATCCCGGCGGCGTGCGCATCGGCACCGCGGAAATCTACCGCCAGGTCGAGCAGCTGGATGAAGTCGTCGAAAGCCTGGCCATCGGCCAGGACTGGCCGCCGCAGCAGCCGAATGACGTGCGCGTGGTGCTGTTCGTGCGCCTGCGTGAAGGCCTGGTGCTGGACGCCGCGCTGACCGACCGCATCAAAAAACAGATTCGCGACAACACCACGCCGCGCCATGTGCCGGCGCAGGTGGTGCAGGTTGCCGACATTCCCCGCACCAAGAGCGGCAAGATCGTCGAACTCGCGGTGCGCAATGTCGTGCATGGCCTGCCGGTAAAAAACGTCGAAGCGCTCGCCAATCCGGAAGCGCTCGATCAATTCCGCAATCGCACGGAGTTACGTAACTGAGACTGCGCGCTTGACCGGGCATCTGTCGTCGCCCGATGACGGATGCTTGTTGTAACGCTTTGTAACCATGTGACTTTTCACACACGCAGCAACCTGTGTAGCGCGTTAGGATGGAACCGTATAACTGAACCATCCAAGGAGCGCCACCATGTCTGCAACCAGTAAAATCAATCCGCTTGTCGCCATTGCCGCAGTAGCTGTAACCGTATTCAGCCTGGTCGGCATCGGCATCATGACCGGTCTCGTGCCGAACTCATTTTCCAAGAACAGTGAATCGGCACTGCAAACCGAGGCCGTCAATACCAAGTCTGCAAAAACAGCCGCAGAAACGGCATCTGCACCCGCGTCCGGATCGCCATCCAAACCGAAAGCGCAACCCAAACAAGCTGAAGCCAAACGGCCGGCACAGGTCGCCACGCAAACGCCGTCGTCGGCAGCCGCCGAACCGACCAGGGCTGCGGCGGTGTGCACCACCTGCGGCGTGGTTGCGAGCGTAAATACCATTGCGCAAAAAGGTGAAGGCAGCGGGCTCGGCGCGATCGCAGGCGGCGTGCTGGGCGGCGTGCTGGGCCATCAGGTCGGCGGCGGCACGGGCAAAAAGATTGCTACCGTTGCCGGTGCGGCGGGCGGCGCCTACGCCGGCCACCAGGTCGAAAAAAACATGAAATCCACCACCAGCTACGAGGTGACCGTCAACATGGACGACGGCAGCACCCGCACCTTCTCGTATGACACGCCGCCCGCATTCCAGGCGGGCGCAAAAGTGCGCGTTGTGAATGGTGTGCTCACTGCCGGCTGAACCGGCTGCGCCGTCCAAAAAGCGCCCCGTTCGGGGCGCTTTTTTATTGCGGCCAGGATATTGTCTACGGCGTAATCAACAAGCTATTGATTTATTTTATTATTTTTTCGGCGGTGTGCCGACTTGAAATATACCCTACTGGGGTATATGATGCGCGGCATGGATACCCTCTCCCACTTCAAAAAAGCACCTGCGGTCATCGACCTGCCGATCAGCGGCATGACCTGCGCCGCCTGCGCCGCGCGCATCGAAAAAACACTGAACCGACTGCCTGAGGTGAAGGCCGCGGTGAATTTCGCCACGGAAAAAGCGCACGTCGAATATCCCGCCGGCCGCATCACGCCCGCCGATTTGATCAACGCCATCCGCAAAGCCGGTTACGGTGCGCAGGAACCGGTGGCCGGCGGCGATGCAGCGCGCAAGGCCGAACGTCTGGCCGCGTATCAGCGCGACCTGCGGCTGTTCACCATTTCGGCGGTGCTGACCCTGCCCTTTTTCGCGCTGATGCTGTACATGCTCACCGGCGCTCATCACGCCGCCTGGCTGCCGCCACTGGCGCAGCTGCTGATCGCCACCCCCGTGCAGTTCTGGATCGGCGGGCGGTTTTATGTCGGCGCATACCACGCGCTGCGCGGCGGCGGCGCCAACATGGATGTGCTGATCGCGCTCGGCACCAGCATGGCTTATTTCTACAGCGCCGTCGTGGTGCTTGCCGGTCTCGACGGACATCTTTATTTCGAAGCCGCGGTCAGCATCATCACGCTGGTCTTCCTCGGCAAGCTGCTGGAGTCGCGGGCCCGGGCCCGCGCCTCGGCGGCGATCGAGGAACTGATCCGCCTGCAGCCCAAAACCGCGCGCATCGAACGCAACGCAGACATCGTTGAAATCCCCGTCGCCGACATGCGCGTCGGTGATGTGTTCGTGGTGCGCCCGGGCGAAGCGGTGCCGGTCGACGGCAAGGTCATCGACGGATCCTCCAGTGTCGACGAAGCCATGCTCACCGGCGAAAGCCTGCCCGTCGCCAAAACGGCAGGCAGCGCGGTGTATGCCGCGACCATCAACGCCCAGGGCCTGCTGCGCTGTGCCGCCACCGGCGTCGGCGCCGATACCGCGCTGGCCGGCATCATCCGCCTCGTCGAAGAAGCGCAGGGCTCCAAGGCGCCGATCCAGCGTCTGGCCGATGTCATCGCCGGCGTGTTTGTGCCGGTGGTGGTCGGCATCGCGCTGCTGACCTTCATCGGCTGGTGGTGGTTCGGCGGCGATTTCACCACGGCCATGGTCAATGCCGTTGCCGTGCTGGTCATCGCCTGCCCCTGTGCACTGGGCCTCGCCACGCCAACCGCGATCATGGTCGGCAGCGGTGCCGGCGCGCGCGCCGGTGTGCTGATCAAGAATGCCGAAGCGCTGGAGCATGCCGGCCATATCGACACGCTGGTCGTCGACAAGACCGGCACACTGACCCAGGGCAAGCCCGCCGTGACCGACATACTCCCCGGCGAAGGCAGCAGCGAAATGGAGCTGTTGCGCGTCGCCGCCGCGCTGGAGGCCGGCTCCGAACATCCGCTGGCGCGGGCCATCCTCGACCACGCCCGTGACCACGGCATCCCCTTGCCGCCGGTGCAGGATTTTGCCGCGGTTACCGGCAGAGGGGTGCGCGCCCTGCTCGACGGCGCGGTCGCGCTGCTCGGCTCACCCCGCCTGCTGGGCGAAGCCGGCCTGGCTGTTGATACACAGCAAGTCATGCAACTGCAGGACCAGGGCAAAACCGTGATCGGCGTCGCCCACGGCAAGCGCGTGCTCGGCCTGATCGCGATTGCCGACCCGCTGCGCCCGACCTCGGTGGCCGCGGTCGCGGCGCTGCAGGCGCTGGGCATCAAGGTCATCATGCTCACCGGTGACAACCGGCGCACGGCGGAACGCATCGCCATCGAGGCCGGGGTTTCAACATTCGAGGCGGAACTGCTGCCCCAGGACAAGGCGCAGCGCATCGCCGTGCTGAAAGCCGAAGGCCATGTCGTCGGCATGATCGGCGACGGCGTCAACGACGCACCGGCGCTGGCCGCCGCACAGGTCAGCTTCGCCATCGGCGCCGGTTCCGATGTCGCCATCCACGCTGCCGATGTGACGCTGATGCGCAGCGACCTGCTGAGCGCGGTGGATGCCGTGGCGCTGTCGCGCGCGACTTTTCGCAAAATAAAGCAGAACCTGTTTTTTGCTTTTATATACAACGTTTTGGGAATACCGCTCGCGGCCGCCGGCCTGCTCAACCCGGTGATCGCCGGCGCCGCGATGGCGATGAGTTCGGTGTCGGTGGTCAGCAATTCACTGCTGCTCAAGCGCTGGAAATCAGTGATGAATGCAGAGCGATGAGTGCGGAGTAAACCCCGCTCATCACTCTGCGTTCATCACTCATCATTTTTATCCTCCCATCACCAACGACTAACACCACCAAGGAGAACACCATGGAAACCAAAGTAGTGGCAATTTCCGGCATGACCTGCATGGGCTGCGTATCCAGCGTGAAACGTGTGCTCGGCAATTTAAACGGCGTATCACAAGCCGAGGTGTCGCTGGAAAAAGCGCAGGCCGCGGTGACCTATGATCCCGGCAAAACCAGCCTGCAGGCGATCAAGGCCGCGATCACGGATGCCGGTTATGACGTCGCCTGAACACAAACGCGCCGCGGCGCATGCCGACTGCCATGATCCGCAGGTGGTGCAACCCCATAAGCAGGCGCTGCTGAAGCGGCTGAACCGCGTCGAAGGCCAGGTGCGCGGCGTTGCGCAGATGGTCCAGGACGATCGTTACTGCGTTGACGTGCTGACCCAGATCGCTGCGATCCAGTCGGCGCTGGACGCGGTGGCGCTGCAACTGCTGGAGGATCACACCCGGGGCTGTGTTGCCGATGCGGTGAAGGCCAACCGCGGCGATCAGGCGATCGCGGAACTGATGACCGTCGTCAAACGCTTCGCCCGTTAGAGCCCTTCAGCCGGCCCCGGGATCCTGCCCGACCTACCAGTTCCAGGGCTGCCACCACGGGCTGCTTTTTTTCGGACCGCCCTTCAGATAGACGCTGTTCGGGAAATTTTTGAGCAGCACGCGCTCGGCATCGTTGCGCAGCGTGGTCATTCCCAGCGCATCATAGGCTTGGACCATGATGACCAGTCCCTCCTCGTTGGCCGGCGCATCCGGATAGGTTTTCAGCGCATACTGCGCCCGGTTCGCGGCCGCGACATAGGCTTTGCGTTTCATGTAGTAACGCGCCACATGGATTTCGCTCGATGCCAGCGCGTTGACCAGGTAATTCATGCGCTGGATCGCGTCAGGCGTGTACTTGCTGTCGGGAAAACGCGTGACCAGATCCTTGAACGCCACAAAAGCTTCTGCGGCGGCCTTGGAATCACGCTCGGACATGTCCTGTCCGCTGAAAAACCCCATGATGCCCAGATCGTCGTTGAAATTGATCAGGCCGCGCAGGAAATACATGTAATCGGCGCTGGGATGGTTGGGGTTCTGTTTGACGAAGCGGTCGATGGTGGCCAGCGCCGAGGCCGGATCCTCGTTTTTCCAGTGGGCGTAGGCCACTTCGATCTGCGCCTGCTGCGCGAACCGACCGAACGGGTAACGCGACTCGATGCGCTCGTAATGCTTGATCGCCTTTTCCCAGTTGCGGTCGGCGAGCTCCTGGCGGGCCTCGGCGTACAGTTTCTGCACCGACCAGCCGCGGGTTTCATCGACTTCCTTGCCGCTGAAGATGCCGCAACCGCCCAGCAGCGAGGCGGCAGCGAGGGCGGTGAATAACGTTAAAATGCTCCGCCTACAGTTGCGCATCAACCGGCTGTACATCAATGAATGCTGATTTGTCATCCGAAAATTATACCCAAAACGGGGACTCCCCGGCTCCGCATCATCTGGCGGTGCCGGCGGCCTGCGCCGGCCTGCGCCTCGACCAGGCGCTGGCGCAGCTGCTGCCGCAGTATTCCCGCGCCCGGCTGACGGCCTGGATCCGTGACGGTCGCGTCAGCGTGGACGGCAAGGCGCTCGCCCCGCGCGACAAGCTCCACGGCGGCGAACGGATTGCCGTGCAGCCGGTGCTGTCCAACGAAGAAACGGCGTTCCGGCCCGAAACCATGGCGCTGGACGTGTTGTACGAAGACGACACGCTGATCGTCATCAACAAACCCCCGGGTCTGGTGGTGCATCCGGGCAGCGGCAACTGGCAGGGCACGCTGCTCAACGCCTTGCTCGCCCACGCCCCGCAACTGGCCACCGTGCCGCGCGCCGGCATCGTGCACCGTCTCGACAAGGACACCAGCGGCCTGCTGGTCGTCGCCAAGACGCTGACCGCGCAGACCGACCTGGTGCGCCAGTTGCAGGCGCGCACGGTCACCCGCGAATACCGCGCTGTCGCCCACGGCAAGGTTGCCCGCGACGGCAAAATCGAAGGCGCGATCGGCCGCGACCCGCGCAGCCGCACGCGCATGGCCGTGGTGCATTCCGGCAAACCGGCCGTCACCCACTACAAGGTGCTGGAAAAACTGGCGCGCGCCAGCGTGCTGGCCTGCCGTCTCGAGACCGGACGCACCCACCAGATCCGCGTGCATCTGCAGAAAATCGGCCATCCGATCTGGGGCGATCCGGTCTACGGGCCGCGCAATCCGCCGACGCAGCCGCAACTGCCGCGGCAGGCGCTGCATGCTGAAAAGCTGGCGCTGACCCATCCGCAAAGCGGCGAAATCATGCAATGGCAGGCTCCCCTGCCGGCCGACATGCAGCAACTGATCGCAGCCCTGCGCAACGAATGAATACGCCGCACCCGCAATGGATTGTTCCGGACTGGCCAGCCCCCGCCCGTGTACGCGCGCTGGTCACCACGCGCGCCGGGGGCGCCAGCAGCGGTCCCTACAGCAGCATGAACCTTGGCCGGCGCACCGCTGACGATCCCGCCGCAGTCGAGGCCAACCATGCACAACTGAACCGCCTGCTGCCCGAAACGCCGCGCTGGCTGGCACAGGTGCACGGCAGCACGGTTGTCGATGCCGATACGCTGCAGGATATTCCCCAGGCCGACGCCAGCATCGCGCGCCGCCCCGGCACGGTCTGCGCCATCCTCGTCGCCGATTGCCTGCCCGTGCTGTTCACCGACCGCAGCGGCAGCTGCATCGCCGCCGCCCACGCCGGCTGGCGCGGCCTGGCGGGCGGCGTACTCGGCAACACCATTGCCCGCATGCCGGCACAACCGGCAGACCTGATGGCCTGGATCGGCCCCGGCATCGGCCCGACGGCCTTCGAAGTCGGCGACGACGTGCTGCAGGCCTTCTGCGCCGAGGCCCCGGAACGGAAATCGGCATTCAAACCGCTGCACCCCGGCAAATGGCTCTGCGACCTGCCGGCACTGGCGCGCGATGCCCTGCGCCGCGCCGGCGTCACAGAGATCCACGGCGGCGACCTCTGCACTTATACCGATGCGGCGCGTTTTTATTCCCATCGCCGCAATCCGCTCACCGGCCGCATGGCGGCGCTTATTTGGAGACAGTGATGAATGATGAGTGATGAGTGCAGACTAACCCCGTCCTTCGCTCATCATTCATCACTCTGCACTCCGCACTTGGTTATAATCCCGCCTCGCTGAGCATCCCGCGCAGCGCCTGGAAACGCACTTCCGTGAATACGCTCAGCTGGATCATCCTCGCCACCCTCGCCGGCGGCATATTGTCCGCCGTCACGGCCGGCCTGTTCGCGATCAGGGCCAAGGCCTCGCAGGTGCCGATGCTGGTCAGCTACGCGGTCGGCGCGCTGCTCGGCGCCGCCTTCATCGAAGTGCTGCCGCACGCCTTCGAAAAAAGCGACAACATCCAGGCCACCGCAGCCACCGTGCTGTTCGGCATCCTCGGTTTTTTCATCCTCGAAAAACTGGTGCTGTGGCGGCATTGCCATGTCGAGGAATGCGAAGCCCACGATCCGCACACCACGCCGCAACCGAATCATGGCCGCCATGACCACGGCCGCAGCGGCCTGATGATCCTGGTCGGCGACACCTTCCACAATTTTGTCGACGGCGTGCTGATCGCCGCCGCCTTCATGGCCGACACCCAGTTGGGCATCGTCACCGCCATCGCGATCATTGCCCACGAGGTGCCGCAGGAAGTCGGCGACTTCCTGATCTTGCTGCACTCCGGTTACAGCAAACAGAAGGCGATGCTGCTCAATGTCATCGCCAGCGCTGCGATGGTCATCGGCGGCGTGCTCGCCTGGTTCACGCTGCAGGTCGCCCAGGCGCTGGTCACGCCGCTGCTGGCGCTGGCTGCGGCGAGCATGCTGTATGTCGCGGTCGCCGACCTGATCCCGGGCCTGCACCGCCGGCCCGAGCTGGCGGCCACCGCGCAGCAGGTGCTGCTGATCGGACTGGGCATCGCCACCATCTGGCTGGTCGGCGAGTGGGCGCACAGAGGCCACTGAGCCGCGAAACCCGGTCTGCGGGCGCAAAGCGGTATGTTATTGTTGTCCTGACTTCATTGTCATCGCGCCGTTGCCATCGGCGTGTCATCCCGCCCCCGCATGCTGTCGAGCGCCCATGACTGAATCCACGTCCAAACCCGCAGCCGAATCCCCCCCCGATCCCGCAGCTGCATTTGCCGAACTGAACCGCATGCTGTTCGCAGGCAGCGCCGGCAAACTCGATGCCGCGCAGGCCAGGCCGGACCTGGCGCAGATGATGCAGTTGTTCACCGCCGGCATGGCGCAGGACAGCGAACGCTGGCTCGAACTGAACAACCGTTATTACCGCGAACACCTGGCCCTGTGGCAGGCCTGCGCCAATCCGTCGGCGGACAGCGCCGCCGCGCTGCCGCCGCCGACCGACCGCCGCTTCCGCGCCCCGGAATGGCGCGAACCCTATTACAGCTACCTCGCCCATTCCTATCTGCTGTCGGCGCGCTGGCTGGAGGAGATGACCGCCGCCGCCAAACTCGACGCGCATGCCAAACACAAGCTCGAGTTCTACACCAGGCAGATGATCGATGCGCTGTCGCCGGCCAACTACCCGTGGACCAATCCGGAGGCGATCAGGCTCGCCGCGGAAACCGACGGCAAAAGTCTCAACCGCGGGCTCAAAAACCTCGCCGCCGACATCGACAAGGGGCTGGTGTCGATGACCGACGAAACCGCCTTCGAAGTCGGCCGCAACCTGGCGATCACGCCGGGCGCGGTGGTCTACGAAAATGATTTCATGCAATTGCTGCAGTATGACCCGTTGACCGGAACAGTTTTTGAGCGGCCGCTGGTGATGGTGCCGCCGTGCATCAACAAGTACTACATCCTCGACCTGCAGCCCGACAATTCCTATGTCCGCCATGCCGTCGCCGCAGGGCATACGGTGTTCATGGTGTCCTGGCGCAACATGCCGGCGGAAATGGGCCATGCCACCTGGGACGACTACCTCGAACACGGCGTGATGCGCGCCCTGACCGTGGCACAGGACATCAGCGGCGCAGCGCAGGTCAACGCGCTGGGATTCTGCGTCGGCGGCACCCTGCTCGCCTGCGCACTCGCCGTGATGCGCGCGCGCGGCGAAGACCCGGTCGCCAGCGCCACCTTCCTCACCACCATGCTCGACTTCAGCGACACCGGCGAACTCAGCGTATTCATCGACGAGCCGTACGTGGCGGCACGCGAAGCCGAATTCGCCCAGGGCGGTGTATTGAAGGGACGCGAACTGGCGCTGACCTTCGCCAGCCTGCGCGCCAACGACCTGATCTGGCCGTACGTGGTCAACAATTACCTGAAGGGCCGCACACCCGAGGCCTTCGACCTGCTCTACTGGAACAGCGACAGCACCAACCTGCCGGGCGCCATGTACAAGTACTACGTGCGCAACACTTACCTGGAAAACAATCTGCGCACGCCCGGCAAACTGACCATGTGCGGCGTGCCGGTCGACCTGGCGAATGTCGACATGCCGGCCTACCTGCTGGCGGCGCGCGAAGACCACATCGTGCCCTGGCGCACCGCTTACGGTAGTGTTCCGCTATTGGGTGGCCCGCTGCAATTCGTGCTCGCGGCCAGCGGCCATATCGCCGGGGTCATCAACCCGGCGGCGCGCAACAAACGCAACTACTGGACCAACGACAGGCTGCCGCCGGAAGCCGAAGCCTGGCTGGAGGGTGCAGCATCGCAGCCCGGCAGCTGGTGGCCGCACTGGACCGCCTGGCTGGCGCAGTACGGCGGCGCCCGGGTCGCCGCCCCGGCGGCACCCGGCAATGCCCGTTATCCGGCGATCGAGCCGGCGCCGGGCCGTTACGTCAAAGCCAGAAACACATAAACCGATGCGGCACCTGATGCTGCGCGGCAGTTTGCTGTTAAATTAGTATCAAACCAGATTCGGCATTCAACCAAGGAGGTGGTCATGTCACGCGTTGCAGTAGTCACCGGCGGTATGGGGGGTCTCGGCGAGGCCATCTGCATGAAACTCTCGAAAATGGGCTACCAGGTGGTCGCCACCTATTCTCCCGGCAACACCAAACACGCGGCCTGGCTCGCGGAAATGAAACTGCAGGGGCACGACTTCCGCGCCGTGCCGGTAGACGTCGCCGATTACGATTCCTGCCAGAAAGCCATCGCGCAGATCACCAGGGACATCGGCCCGGTGGACGTGCTGGTCAACAACGCCGGCATCACCCGCGACACCACCTTCCGCAAAATGGAAAAAGAAGGCTGGGACGCGGTGATGAGAACCAACCTCGACAGCGTGTTCAACATGACCAAGCCGGTGATCGACGGCATGGCCGAACGCGGCTGGGGCCGGGTCATCAACGTGTCTTCGGTCAACGGCCAGAAAGGCGCCTTCGGCCAGACCAACTATTCCGCGGCCAAGGCCGGCATGCATGGCTTCACCAAGGCCGCCGCGCTGGAGTACGCGAAAAAGGGCGTCACCGTGAACACCATCTCGCCGGGCTATATCGGCACCAAGATGGTGATGGCCATCCCGAAGGAAGTGCTGGACAGCAAAATCATTCCGCAGATCCCCATCGGCCGGCTCGGCAAACCCGAGGAAGTCGCGGGTCTGGTCGCTTACCTGTGCTCGGAGGAAGCGGCCTTCGTCACCGGCGCCAACATCGCAATCAACGGCGGCCAGCACATGCAATAAGTGCAGCTCCAAATGCAGCATCGCGTTAATTACTAAAGTATTGATTTTTAATGATTTTTTTGTAAATGCGGGTTGCGTTGCAGCATTTCCTGTGAAATAATGCCTGACCACTACCCCAAAAGGTAAGCGATGAGCGCACAGGCCAGAATCATCAAGAAGTACCCGAACCGGCGTCTCTATGACACGGAGACCAGCAGCTACATCACGCTGGCCGATGTCAAAAAACTGGTACTGGAAAACGTCGAATTCAAGGTCGAAGACGCCAAGACCAAGGACGACCTGACGCGCAGCATTTTG
The DNA here is from genome assembly GCA_019749945.1 of Burkholderiales bacterium. Lineage (GTDB taxonomy): Bacteria > Pseudomonadota > Gammaproteobacteria > Burkholderiales > SG8-41. Next base: position 43,298 of record JAIEPF010000017.1, on the reverse strand, counting down.
CTGCAGATCATCCTCGAAGAAGAGTCCGCCGGCTCGCCGATGTTCACCAGCGATTCGCTGTCGCAGATCATCCGCTTTTACGGCAACGCCATGCAGGGCATGATGGGCGGTTACCTCGAGAAAAACATCGAAACCTTCATGCAGATCCAGAACAAGCTGCAGGATCAGTCGCGCCAGGTCTACGGCCAGAACCCGATGCTCAACTCCGAAACCTGGAGCGAATTCGTCAAGATGCAGGGCCCGGCCATGCAGGGATTGATGGGCCGTTATCTCGAGCAGAGCGCGCAAACCTTCCTCGACATGCAGAACCAGCTGACGGCGCAGACGCGCAACCTTTGGGGCAACTTCCCCTTCCCCGGTTTTCCGGGACAGGAAGGTGCCAAAAAAGAAGGCGGCGAAGAACCGAAGGCCTGAGGCCGCCCCAGGGCCGCAGTCCGCAAACCGCGCCTCCCGACCATCCGCATTTCGCCATCCCCAAGCCTTCCCCGCTGTGCCCATCAGCCCTCCCCGCAAGGTCGGATTTGTTTCGCTCGGCTGCCCCAAGGCCACGGTCGACTCCGAACTGATCCTGACGCAACTGCGCGCCGAGGGTTATATCGTCGCGCCGACTTATAAAGACGCCGATCTTGTCGTCGTCAACACCTGCGGCTTCATCGACGCCGCGGTCGAGGAATCGCTGGATGCCATCGGCGAGGCGCTCGCCGAAAACGGCCGTGTCATCGTCACCGGCTGCCTCGGCGCCAAGGGCGACATCGTGCGCGAGACGCACCCCAAAGTGCTCGCCGTCACCGGCCCGCATGCCACCGCCGCGGTGATGGACGCCGTGCATGTCCATCTGCCCCAGCCGCACGACCCGCACTTGGACCTGATCCCGCCGCAGGGCATCCGCCTGACGCCGCGGCATTACGCCTACCTGAAAATTTCCGAAGGCTGCAACCACCGCTGCACCTTCTGCATCATCCCGTCGATGCGCGGCGACCTGGTCAGCCGGCCGATCGGTGACGTGATGAAAGAGGCGGAAAACCTGGTCAAGGCCGGCGTGCGCGAACTGCTGGTGATTTCGCAGGACACCAGCGCCTACGGCGTCGATGTCAAATACCGCACCGGGTTCTGGAACGGGCGTCCGATCAAAACCCGGATGACCGAACTCACCCAGGCGCTGGCCGGCCTCGGCGTCTGGGTGCGCCTGCATTACGTCTATCCCTACCCGCATGTCGACGAAGTCATCCCGCTGATGGCCGAAGGCAGGCTGCTGCCCTACCTCGACGTGCCCTTCCAGCATGCCAGCCCGCGCATCCTGAAACTGATGAAACGCCCGGCGAACAGCGAAGGCACACTGCAGCGCATCCGCGACTGGCGTGCGATCTGCCCGGATCTCACCATCCGCAGCACCTTCATCGCCGGCTTCCCCGGCGAGACCGAAGCTGAATTCGAAGCGCTGCTCGAATTCCTCGAAGAAGCGCAGTTGGACCGCGTCGGCTGTTTCGCCTATTCGCCGGTCGAAGGTGCAAAAGCCAATGCGCTGCCCGATCCGGTGCCGAAGGAAGTCCGCGAGGAACGTCAGGCGCGGTTCATGGCGGTGCAGGAAAAAATCAGCGCGGCACGGCTGAAGAAAAAAGTCGGCCAGACCATCACCGTGCTGGTCGATACAGTCGGTCCCGAAGGCGCCATCGCGCGCTCCGCCGCCGATGCGCCGGAAATCGACGGCCGCGTCATCATCGCCAAGGGCGGCAAGCTCAAGGTCGGCGAATTCGCGCGCGTCAAAGTCACCAGGTCCGACGCCCACGACCTGTGGGCCACACCCTCCGGCCCGCGCGCCGTCAGTTAAATATGTTTCAAACCCTGCGGCGCTGGGCCAAGCTGCTGAAAGGCGACGTGGTGATGCTGTGGTTCGCCTACCGCCACCCGCAGACGCCGCTTTACGCCAAAATTTTCACCGTGCTGATCGTGGCTTACGCCTTCAGCCCGATCGACCTGATCCCGGACTTCATTCCCGTGCTCGGTTTGCTCGACGAATTGCTGCTGCTGCCGCTGGGCATCTGGCTCGCGGTGAAGATGGTGCCGGCCCCGGTTGTCGCCGAATGCCGGCAGCAGGCCCAGGCCTGGCTGGACGCACGCAAACCAAAGCCGCAGAATTACATCGCCGCCGCCGTGTTTGTTGCGCTGTGGATATTGCTCGCATGGCTGCTGTGGCGCTGGCTGGTAAATTAAAAGCGCCTAACAAAATGCCATATCTCTCTCATCCCAACCCTTCTCCCGGAGGGAGAAGGGCTTTTCATCCCTCTCCCTCCGGGAGAGGGATCGAGGGTGAGGGTGAACTTAACTGCAAATTTCATTCATTTTGTTAGGCGCTCTAAAATAAAAAACCCATGACTGATCCTGCCTCAAAAAAAACAGTGAGCCGCTGGTGGCGGCTGCTGCGCCGCAAAAACGGGGTTGCCGCCGAAACCATCGCGCTGCGCGAATTGCTGATCGTCATTCTGATCGGCGCGGTGATCATCGGCGGCGCGTTCATGATCGCCTTCCACTTCGTGCGTCCGGCGCCGCCCGGCAAGTTCGTGATCTCCACCGGTTACGAAACCGGCGCCTACCACCTCTATGGCCAGCGTTACCGCGAACTGCTGGCCCGGGAAAAAATCGACGTCGAACTGCGGACTTCCACCGGCTCCGCAGACAACCTGAAACGCCTGCTCAATCCCGATTCCGGCGTCGATGTCGCGCTGATCCAGGGCGGCGTCGCACCCTCTGCCGACGCAGAACACGGCTTGGTATCACTGGCGACGCTTTACTACGAACCGCTGTGGATTTTCTACAATCACGATACCGAGCTGGTGCGGCTGGCACAGCTCGGCGGCAAACGCATCGCCGGCGGACCTGAAGGCAGCGGCACCCGCGTACTGGTCAGCAATATCCTGCAGGCCAGTGGTGCCTTGAAACCACAGGCAACGTTGTCGCCACTGGGCGGCATGAGCGCTGCCGATGCCCTGATCGCCGGCCGGCTCGATGCCGTGTTGCTGGTCGCCGGCCCGGATGCGCCGGTGGTGCAGAAACTGCTCAAAACCCCGGGCATCCGGCTGATGAACCTCAGTCACGCCGAAGCGCTGGCCCGGCACTTCAATTATCTCTCAACGGTCACGCTGCCTCGCGGCATGATCGATATAGCCGCCGACATCCCCTCCACCAACATCCGCATGGTCGCCACCACCGCAACGCTGGTTGCGCGCAGCGATTTCCATCCGGCGCTGATCGCCGTGCTGCTGCAGGCCGCGGCCAAGGTGCACGGTCGGGCGGGGGTATTCCACAAAGCCGGCGAATTCCCGGTGGCGCGCGAAGGTGATTTCCCGGTCAGCGAAAATGCCGAACGATATTTCAAATCCGGCCCGCCCTTCCTGCAGCGTTACATGCCGTTCTGGGTCGCCAATCTGATCGAACGCCTGCTGGTGCTGCTGGTGCCGCTGATCGCGGTGCTGATCCCGGTGATGCGCATCATGCCGGCGGTCTACGACTGGAAGGTCAAGCGCAAGGTGTTCCGCTGGTACCGGGAATTAAAATCCGTGGAGATCGAGGCGCGGAGCCATCCCGACAAAATCGACGCCGCGGAACTGCTGGCGCGCCTCGACGAAATCGAAGACGGCGTCGACGGCACCCAGGTGCCGCTGACCTACTGGGATTATGTCTACACGCTGCGCGGTCACATCCAGATGGTGCGGGCGCGGCTGACCAACACCGCCGCACCGGTCGTGCCGCTGCCGCCGCCACCGGAGTAAACCCCAGCGCGGAGTGATGAATGATGAGTGCGGAGCAAAAAGCCCGCAACACTTAGCCTGCCGCTACGCTACCGGAACTGGTTCCTGCGCAAAAAACGCGGTCACATCAGTCGCGTCCCGCGTCCGTGTCATCGGCGGCAGGCTGCGCCAGATGCGTTTGCCGTAGGCCTTTGAAATCAGCCGCGGATCGCAAATCATCAGCACGCCGCGATCGGTTTCATCGCGGATCAAACGCCCCGCACCCTGCTTCAGCGAAATCACCGCGCGCGGCAGCTGATATTCCATGAAGGCATTGCGGCCCTCGGCATTGATTTTGGCGATGCGCGCCGCCAGCACCGGATCATCGGGCGGCGCAAACGGCAGCTTGTCGATCATCACCACCGACAGGGCATCACCACGCACATCCACACCCTCCCAGAACGACTGGCTGCCGACCAGCACCGCATTGCCGAGGCTGCGAAAGCGTTGCAGCAATTCGGTGCGCGAACCCTCGCCCTGCACCAGCAGCGGGTACTCCCAGCCGCGTTTTTTGAATGCGTCCTGCAGCAGGCCATGCGCCTCGCGCATCGCGCGCAGGCTGGTGAAGAGCAGGAACGCACGGCCGCGGCTGGCCTCGACCACCGGCAGCGCGGCTTCGACCACGGCCGCGGTGTAATCGGGGGTATTCGGGTCAGGCAGATTCTGCGGCACATAAAGCAGGCCCTGCTGCGCGAAATCGAAAGGGCTGGCCCAGCTCGCGGTCTGCCCGGACTCGATGCCGAGTTCGCTGACGTAATGCTTGAAATCGCCGTTCACCGACAGCGTCGCCGAGGTGAACACCCAGGCTTTGGCCTGCGCCTCGACCTGTTTCCTGAAGATTTCCGCAATCGACAGCGGCGTGGCATTGAACTGCACCGACTGGTGGAACACCTCCACCCAGCGCACCAGTTCGGCATCACTGTCGTCGCGCCAGCCTTCAAGCTGGGCGCGCAAGGCATCGGCACGTTCAAAACACTGCTGCAGACCATCGCTGCGCGCGGCCTGGGTGTGCAGGGTTTCGGCGAGGGTCGTCAGCTTGTCGCAGGCTTCCTGCAGCGCCTCGGTGATCAGCTTGCGCTTTTTCAGCGCAGTGGCCGGCATGCGCGTGCCGCTGTCGTCGAAAGCGAGGCGCAGATCGCGCGCCGCCTTTTCCAGCGCATTGGCCGCCACCGGCAGCGCCGGAAAATCCTTGGCGCTGACCGCGGCTTCGATGCGCGCATCACGCGCGAGATCGGTCAGTTGCGTCGTCGATACCGACTGCCCGAAAAACAGGCTGGCGGTTTCCGGCAACTGGTGCGCCTCGTCAAAAATCACCGTATTGCAGGCCGGCAGCAATTCGGCAACACTTTCCTCGCGCAGCATCACATCAGCGAAAAACAAATGATGGTTGACCACCACCACATCGGCTTCCAGCGCCTGTTTGCGCGCCTTCATGACAAAACATTTATCGTAATGCGTGCACTGCGAACCCAGGCAGTTGTCGCGGGTGGAAGTCACCAGCGGCCATACCCCGGCGTTCTCCGGCACCTCCGACAGATCGGCGCGGTCACCGGTGGTGGTGATACGCGCAAAACTTTCAATGCGTGCCAGGTGCATCACATCGTCCCGCGTCGGCAGGTGGCCGTCGTTCTTGGCGCGTTCGAGATGATGGTGACAAACGTAGTTGGCGCGGCCCTTCAGCAGCGCCACGGTGACCGGCACTTTCAGTGCATCGCGCACCGTCGGAATATCGCGGCCGAACAACTGGTCCTGCAGCGTCTTGGTGCCGGTGGAAATGATCACCTTGCCGCCGGACAACAGCGCAGGCACCAGATAGGCAAAGGTCTTGCCCGTGCCCGTCCCTGCCTCGGCAACCATAACTGATTGTTTTTGAATGACTTTTTGTATTTCCTCGGCCATTTCCAGCTGGAACGGCCGCGCCCGGAAGCCGGGGACCACCTGCGCCAATGCGCCGGTTGAGGAGAATACGGATGCGAGATCAGACACCGCGCGAGTTTAACGGGCGCGACACTTGCTGGCTATTGCCAAACCACCGCTCACAGCGCATCCAGCGGACTGCGCACACCGCCGCCGCCAACCTTCAGCACATGGGTGTAGATCATTGTCGTCTTCACATCGGCATGGCCAAGCAACTCCTGCACAGTACGGATGTCGTAGCCGGATTGCAGCACCTGGGTTGCAAACGAATGCCGCAAGGTATGCGGTGTCGCCGGCTGATGCACCTGCGCCAGATGTAAAGCACGTTTGAACGCGCGTTGAAATGCGGCTTCATGGGCATGATGCCGTCGCACAATACCGGTGCGCGGATCGGTCGACAACGAATCCTGCGGAAAGACCCAGTGCCAACTCCATGATGCTCCGGCACGCGGATATTTGCGCTCCAGCGCATGAGGCATGTACACGCCAGGGCATCCATCAGCGCGATCGCTTGCCCATAGCACATTCGCCCGCGCAAGCTGACCGCGCAAAGGTTCCACCAGTGTCGCGGGCAGCATCACTGCGCGATCCTTATTGCCTTTTGCCTCGCGCACAATGATCGTGTTGCGTGTGAAATCAATATCCTTAACACGCAAGCCCATCGCCTCCATGATGCGCAGGCCTGTGCCATACAACAACTTTGCCAACAGCAGATGTTCACCTTCCAGAAACTGGAAAATGCGCCTGACTTCGTCAGCCGACAGAACCACCGGCAGTCGCCGCACCTGCCGCGGACGCCCGATTTCATCGAGCCACGGCAAATCGACACCCAGAACCTCGCCGAACAAGAACAACAACGCAGACAATGCCTGTCGATGCGTGGATGCGGACACCTTGCGTTCAGCCGCCAGCCATATCAGGAACGCCTCGACCTCCGGCTTGCCCATCTCGCGCGGATGCCTTAACTTGTGAAAATGAACAAACGCCCGCACCCACTGCACATAAGTCCTCTCGGTACTGAGGCTGTAATGCTTGTAGCGGATGCGCTCGCGCAACTGATCCAGCAACCGTACCGAGGTCAAAGGCGGATAGTCGGTTTTGCGCCGAATTTTATTACTGTTCATATATACAGTATAATTCGGTTAAATCCTTGTATGCAAAGAATTATATGTCATTGATTTTTGGGATGTTATTCATCGCGCCGGAATGTTATACGGCGTTTTTGTCGTATAAAACTAGTTGGGCGTCATGAGCAGCGGGCTCTCGTGGGCAGATCTCTTTATCGAGGATCCCTCCGTGGACTTCGTGAGGATCTTTTCTTGCTGGCCTCAGCACGCCTTTGGTCGCGTTCGCCCGATCGGGCTTTCCGTATTCGGCGATTGTTACTTCGAGCGTGAAGACGGTACTGTGCATGTCCTCGACCCACTCGAGGGTGCAATCCGCCAAGTGGCCCCATCGGTCGCCGAGTTCAGTCAGTTGACGAACGCACCTCAGTGGCAAGATCAAAACCTGATGCCAGAGTTAGTCGCGAGCCTCATGTCGCGCGGTGTACCTCGCAGCGCATCACAAGTTTTTGGGTTCGCCCCACATCCAGCATTCACAGGCAAGCTCCGCGCTGACCAAGCGATCCCACTCGACCCGGTTGTCTGGCACTCGATCTGTAGTCAGGTTGCGGCGGGTGAGTCACAGCAATGACAATGCCGCCCAACCCCACAATCGAGCAGAGCGCCCAACGGCGGCGCCGTTGGGTTCCCGTAGCGCTTCGCGCTCCGGCGCCCGCTCATTGAGAACGTTAGGCAGCACGATATGGACAAGAAAACCACACCACACGGAAAGGTCGCATACGATTTTGCGGTGGCTTTGATTTCCGGACGGTTTGCCGAAGCACATGAACTTTTGGCTGCATCTCAGAAGATTGAGTGGAGTGCCGAAGCTCTCCATGAAGAGCTGGTGCAAATGACCGATTATGGTTCCGGACCTCCCACTGAAGCTGAAGTTATGGAGGTCATGGAAGATTGGCCCGCAAAAAAGCCCGGAGATATCGGATGGGCATACGCTGCCATCGCTGGTCCTGGGTACTCGGAAGCGGTCGCGGTTGTGGTCGCACGCGAAAACGGTCGTCTATGTATACGAGAAATCGAGTGGGGCCGTCCGTAGTGCTGCCTAACCCTGCGCTGCAGACTCGGACCGTCCGCAAGCGGCCGGCCGCTGAGCTTCCACGTTAGGCGCCATGACAACTGCGCTCGAAACGGCTGTATGGATTGCGTTCTTTGCTGGCTACGGGGTTGTAGCTGCGATGGTCTGGGTGTGGCTGGCGAGGAGGCACGTCGCGTTTGTTAAATCCCAATCTTCCCCAAGCCTGCGCTATGACGCTCCTGTGATTGTTCTCGCTTTGACCACGGGATCGCTGCCTCCCGCAGCTCTGATTCTCTTTGCTCACTGGTTCAATCGTCCGCTTTCGACCTGGCTCGTCGTGGCCTTTTGCGTTGTTTGGGGGCTCGTTGCGCTTCCCGGAATAATTCGAGCACGGCGCATCATGTTCGCTGCGGGACTTAACCCAGATGCCGCCTAACTCGTTGTTGCAGCGCCGACGCCCATTGGGCGCGGCTGAACTCGTACGTTAAGAACTCAAAACCGACCACTCCCGAATCCATTCCGCCAGCGCTTGTTCCGTCAGTGTTCCATCCGCCAGTTGCTGATACATCAGCACGGCCTCGGCCTCCGGTGCATTGAGGGTATGGCCGTTGATCTCGAGGAACACGGCCGCAACGGTCAGTGCGATTCTTTTGTTGCCGTCAACGAAGGGATGATTGCGGGCAAGACCGTAGCTGTAGGCAGCAGCCACAAGTTGAAAAATCGAATTCTTTTTCGCGTAGGCCGCCTGTTGTCGCGGACGCGCCAGCGCCGAATCGAGCAGCCCCTGGTCACGGATACCGGGAAGCCCGCCGTGTTCGGCGATCAGCATCTTGTGAATGGCGTGGACGACTTCCGGCAGCACCCATCGCGGTTCACTCATGGCGCGTGATTGTCAGGCTGGCTTATTGCGCCGGCTTATTTGGCCAACTCACGCAGTGCATTCCGGTACTTTTTCATGACCTTTCCAGCCGCATCCATCTGCACCTCGAAATCCTGCTGGTAGGGTGTGAGCGTCAATCCTTCGGGGGTCTCGACCAGATACAGTACATCGCCCTTTTCGGCGCGAAGCTTCGCAAGTGCTTCTTTTGGAAGCACTATTCCCATCGAATTGCCAATGGCGGTGACTTTGACCTTGAGCATTTTCAGCTCCTGAAGTTATTACAATCGTAATAACGCAGTCTATGCCTCGCGGGAGCGAACGTCAATTTCGCGGGAGATACTACTTCCCCAGCCGGCACCTACATCATCAGCTCAACCAAATAAGGCCCGGGAGTCGCCAGCCCGCGTTTGAACTGCACTGCCAGTTCTTCCAGCGTAGTCGCCCGCCCCGCCGCCACACCAAACCCTTTGGCAATGGAAACCCAATCCAGATCCGGCCGGTCCAGCATCAGCATCGCGGTGGCGTTATGCCCCGGCGCTGCAGCGCCGACATTGACCAACTCACCGAGCAGGATCTTGTAAGCGCGGTTGGCAAAAATCACCACGGTGACGTCGAGATTCTCCCGCGCCATGGTCCACAGCGCCTGTTGCGTATAGAGCGCGCTGCCGTCGCCTTCGAGCGCAATGACCTTGCGATCCGGCGCAGCGATTGCCGCACCCGTCGCCGCAGGCAGTCCCCAGCCGATGGAGCCGCCCATGATGTTGAGCCAGTCATGCGGCCGCGCACCCAGTGTCGCGCCGGTAAAGGCGCGGCCGCTGGTCACGGCTTCGTCGATGACGATGGCGTTGTCGGGAATCAATGCGTTGAACAGGGCGCCCATGCCGTCGAGCGTGATGCTGCCGGTGGGCAGCGCGGCGTCGTAAGCCGGCGCGTTGACGCGCGGCGCCGTGCCACGCGCGCCCAGCGCATCAGCGAGCGCTTCGAGTGCGGCTTCGAGGTCGTCTTCGACCGCCGCCACCTTCGTCACCGTGCAACCCTCGGGCACCAGCACGCTGGGTTTGCCGGGATAGGCAAAAAAGGACACCGGTGATTTGGCGCCGACCAGCAGCAGTTGCCGCACATCCTTCAACATCGCCAGTGCGTTGTCGACGACGAAGGGCAGTTGCTTGACCACCGCCCGCCCCGCGCCGCGTTCCATGCGTGCATTGTTGTATTCGGAAATCAGCGTGCAGCCGGTTTTTGCAGCGATGCGTGCTGCATAGTCCAATGCTTTGCCGCGCAAGGCTGCGCCGCCGAGCAGAATCGCTGCGGGCTGGCCGGATGTCAGTGCACGTACGCCGTCGCTGATGGCACTGTCCGCCACGCGGGTCCGCGCTGCAGGTGCATTCACGGTGGCAGGGCCTTCCGCCTCGCCCCATGCGGTATCGGCGGGCAGGATCAGTGTCGCGATCTGTCCCGGCGCCTTGCGTGCCGCTTCCACCGCCAGCGCACCATCCGCAGCAACCGCTTTTGATGAACGCGAAGTCAGCACCCAGTCCGACATCGGCCGTGCCACACCTTCGATGTCGGCAGTCAGCGGTGCATCGTGTTTGATGTGATAACCCGCATGTTCGCCGACGATGTTGACCATGCCCGAACGTGCCTTCTTCGCGTTGTGCAAGTTCGCCAATCCGTTGCCGAGTCCCGGACCGAGATGCAACAGCGTCGCCGCCGGTTTGCCCGCCATGCGGTAATAACCATCGGCCGCACCGGTGACCACGCCTTCGAACAGGCCGAGGATGCAGCGCACGCCTTCGACACGATCCAGCGCCGAGACAAAATGCATTTCCGAAGTGCCGGGATTGGCGAAGCAGACATTGACGTCGCCGTTGAGCAGCGTGCGCACCAGGCTTTCTGCGCCGTTCATATTTTTCCTTTAAAATCAAATATTTATGATTATTAGTCGTCTGCAGTGCCGCGGTGATCATGCCGCGTCAGGCGCATCGCAGTGTAACGGGAAACCATCCTGCGAATGGCACCGCGCTCCACGTTCCGGACGCCTTGACGCACTCCGCGGTTCGTCATTGAATCGGGCTTCCCGAAACCGGAGGAACACATGCTGATCGTCGATTCACAAGTACACATCTGGGGCGCCAACACGCCGGAGCGGCCCTGGCCCGCGCGCGCGCATGCGCAGCGCGAAATCCCGCTCGGCCACGAACAACTGCTGTGCGACATGGATGAGGCCGGCGTTGACCGCGTGGTGATCGTGCCGCCGTCCTGGGAGGGTGACCGCAACGATCTCGCCATCGCCGCCGTCAAGGCGCACCCCGACCGCTTTGCGATCATGGGCCGCTTTAATCCGGAGGCGCCGGATGCGCGCAGCGCGATCAAGACCTGGCTGCGGCAACCCGGCATGCTCGGCATGCGTTTTGCGTTCCACATCCCCGTGCTGCAGCAGCCGCTGATCGAGGGCAAGTTCGACTGGGTATGGGCCGAGGCGGAGAAACTCGGCATCAAGCTGATGGTGCTGGTGCCGCAGAATTTTGTGCATGCCATCGACGCTGTCGCCGCGAAGCATCCTGACCTCAAAATCATCATGGACCACATGGCGCTGAGCAGCGGCAAGCCGGAAGACGAAACCTTCCGCGATTTCGACAAGCTGCTGCCCATCGCCAAGCGCCCCAACGTCGCGGTCAAGGCCAGCGCACTGCCCTCCTACATCAAGGAACCGTATCCCTTCAAAAAAATGCAGGCCTACGCCAAACGCGCCTACGAGGCCTTCGGTCCGAAACGCCTGTTCTGGGGCAGCGACTGGTCGCGCTCGCCGGTGCCGTACCGCGAACACGTCGACATGTGGCTGAAAGACGCGCCGTGGTTGAAGGAAGCCGACAAGGAATGGGTGCTGGGGCGCGGGGTGTGCGAGTGGCTGGGCTGGAAAATGCCCTGAGCACTTTTTTCTGCGGATGAAATTCCGTATGCAGATTTGCGGCACATGCTCTACATTGCCATCGGGGAAGTGCTGTTCAACAGTACGGCAAAATCAGGGGAGCCGTCATGCAACATCACGTTCGTCCGGCCCGTGATCGCGGCACAGCGCCATGATCCGCATGATCTGCTGGGGTGCATTCGTGTTTGCCATCTACTGGTTCGGTTTTCGCGGCGGCTGCGGCACCAGCGGCGCGCTCGCCTGCCCGCCGCCGGAACTGGAGGAAGGCGTCGGCGTGATGCTGGATGCGCGCGAAGTCTGCAGCGGCTCAGGCTACCTCTGCGCCGGAGGACGCAGCAATTTCCAGGTCATCCGCTGGGGACTCGACAAGGGCAGGCTGCGCGTCCGCGTGCCGCCGGTGGAGTTCCTGCAGGGCGCCGCGGAAAAGCGGGTTCGCGAAGCCGTCGTCGAGGGCATCAAGGCATGGGACCGCAAACCCTTTCCCATCATCATCGACAGCGGCGACTACACCCTGCGCCTCTGGGACATCCGTGTGGTCTGGACCCAGGGCATGAACAACCATGCCGCCGGCCAGGCGCGCGTCGGCTGGCAGGTCGACGGCAAGCGCATCAGGATGGAAACCGACGGCATGGCGGTCGTCATCCCGCCGCAGGCGATGGCGGGCGTTGACGAGGCGCTGTTCGAATTCATCAAGTCCGTGACCATGCACGAAATGTCGCACGCACTGGGCGTGATATGGCACAGCGACTCGCCCCGCGACATCATGTATCCGCAGATCATGCCGAATACCCGGGCCGAACTGTCGGAGCGGGACCTGCGGACGGTGGAAGCTTTGTACGAGTTGCCCAACGGGGCGATGGTGCAATAAGGTTCCCGCGTAATCCGGAAAAGCCATGCCCTTCACCCCCCTCCACATGGGCCCCGCCCTGGTCATCAAGGCCGCCGGCGGCCGCCACTTCAGCGTGCTGGTGTTCGGCATCGCGCAGGTGGCGATGGATATCGAACCGCTGGTCGGCATCATCCGCGGCTGGGAGGTGCTGCATGGCTGGACGCATACGCTGCCGGGTGCGACGCTGATCGGCATTGCGGTGTTTCTGCTAGCGCCGCCATTGTGCAACTGGATATTGCGCCGCTGGAACCGCGAACTCGAATACCACAAGCTCAACTGGTTGCGCTCGCCGGAGCCGATTACACGGCTGGCCGCGGCCAGCGGCGCCTTCATCGGCACTTACAGCCATGTGTTTTTCGACGCCATCATGCATGCCGACATGCTGCCGCTGCGGCCGTGGTCGGCGCATAACACGCTGCTCGGCCTGATCAGCATCGACGCGCTGTATCTGGGCTGCTTCATCGCGGGACTGGCTGGCGTGCTGACCTGGTTCGCGCTCGGTTACCGCAACAGAGCGTAGGGAACAATGCGCTGTTGCGGTAAACTGCAGCCGCAATGATCGAATCCCTGCTCCTCACCGCGACCCGCATCCTCACCTTCCAGCAGCAGCGCCAGCTGACCAACGCCAGCGGCTTTTTTTCGAGCGCGACGGCCGGCTGTTCCTGGTCAGCAGCCGGCATGTGATGCTCGACGAACCGAGCCGGCATCAGCCCGACCGCATCGAGATCGAACTGCATGTCGATTCGGACAACATGGTGCAGTCCACCGGTTTTTCGATTCCGCTGTACCGCAACGGCAAACGGCTGTGGCGCCAGGGCATTGATTCGGCCGGCGGCATCGATGTCGCGGTGATCGAGATCGAACGTGCGGCGCTGCCGGCCACCGTGGTTTATCGCGCCTTCACCCCGCAACACCTGTACGCGCCGACCGATCTGATCGAGGTCGGCACCCGATTGCTGGTGGTGGGGTTTCCGCTGGGTTTCCACGATACGCTGCACCACATGCCGGTGGCGCGCCGCGCCGCGGTGGCTTCGTCCTTCGGCCTGCGTTTCCAGGGCAAGGGATATTTCCTGACTGACGCGCGCACCCATCGCGGCACCAGCGGCTCCCCGGTGGTGATGCGCCTGCCCGGGGGGGATTCGCCGATCGACCAACTGCCGTGGCTGCTGCTCGGCGTACACTCGGCACGGCTCGATGTCGGCAGCCGCGACACCGATCAGGACGAAGCGCTCGGGCTGAACTGCGCCTGGTACGCCGACATCCTGATGACGCTGACCGCGGACTGATCAGGCACCGCCCGGCTTTTGTTCTTTTTCCGGCGCCGCTGCCGGGGCTGCAGTTGACGGCGGCGGCGTCAGCCCCATCGACACATAAATCTCCGTCAGCTTGTCGATGCCGATGTTCGCCGGCTTGACCCACTCCACCGGCACATACAGCAGTCCGCCGCCGATGGGCACCGGGGCGGTCGGCACCAGCACTGCGAAATAATTACGGCCTTCGATGATGACCGGATCGGGGCTCGGCGCCAGCGCCAGCACCGCGACGCCGTCGCCACCGAAAAAACACCACACCGCGCTCATCGCGCCGATGTCGCCCTGCTTCCGCTCCAGCAGGCCGACAAAACGCTGGGTGAAATCGTACAAGGGGCCGATCAGCGGCACCCGCTTCAGCGTGACATTGAGGAATTTCGCCAGCGGCCGTTTCAGGCCGAAACGCAGGGCCAGCCCCAGCAGGTAGATCGCGACCACCAGCACCAGCGTGCCGAGCAGGTACGGCACCGGCGAGTTGCCGGCAACCTGGTAACCCAGCGCCAGAAAAAAACCGCCGACCATGCTGTCCGGACCCAGATAGTGATCGAGCACGCCGATCAGCCAGTGCAGCACGGCGAGCGTCAGCGCCAGCGGCAGAAAAACGACCAGGCCGGTGATCCAGGTCGCGACGATGGAATCGAAACCACGCTTGAGTAACATGGAGCGGCACTCCGGTGATGAGGGTTGCGGACGAGGCACTGCATACTCGCCAGATGGGACGGCAGCGTCAAGCCTGCCGCATTCTGGTTTATGCTCGGCGGCGAGGGAAGGAGGCGCCGATGAATGAACAATCCTTGTCCGGCATGACGCCCGCCACGGTTCTGGATTTCTGGTTCGGTCCGGCGACCGGTGATGCCGCCACCGCCCAGTCGCAGCAGAAACTGTGGTGGTCAAAAAATGCGGAAGTCGATGCCGACATCCGCAACCGTTTTGCTGCGCTGGTGGAAACCGCGGCATCCGGAAAACTGGACGACTGGGCACAGCATGCGCGCGGGCGACTGGCGCTGATCCTGCTCTTTGACCAGTTCCCGCGCAACATGTACCGCGACACGCCACGCGCGTTTGCCCATGACCCCCTCGCCCGCCAACTGGCGCTGGCCGGCATCGCGGCCGGCGCCGACCGGGAATTACGCGCCATCGAACGCGTGTTTTTTTACCTGCCGCTGGAACACGCCGAGTCGCCGGAATTGCAGGAGCGCTGTGTCGCGCTGTTCACCGCACTCGCCGCCGGCGTGCCCGAGGCCGACCGCAAGACCTTCAAGGGATATGTCGATTACGCGGTGCGCCACCGCGACGTGATCCACCGCTTCGGGCGTTTTCCGCACCGCAACCACATCCTTGGCCGCGCCTCGACGCCGGAAGAAATTGCATTCCTGAAACAGCCGGGATCGTCGTTCTGAACGCCGGGTCAGGGCAGTTCCTCCACCTTGACCTGCACCCCGCGCCTTTCGCTGCTGCTGGTGCTGCCGCGGCCGAGCAGCGTGGATTGACCGTCGCTGCGCGATTCGTTGACGCCGCCGAGATCTATCCATTCGCCGAGGCGGCCCGATACCGTGGTCACCACGCGCTGCACGTTGACCGCGCCGCGCCTTGATTCGTCGAAGGTCTCGCGCTGCGGATCGATGTCGAGCGTGACCAGATTGCCCTGCACCCGCGGCACCACGCTGAAACCGGTGCTGGCATCGCGGTAGTCGGTGCCTTCGACGACACGATCGACAATCTGGCCGTTGACCACCGTGCGCACCACCTGGCGGCTGCGCAGCGGGCGCGATTCACCGACGCGGATGAACGCGCTGTAACCCTCGAGCACCTGGATCGACTGCTGGGTGCTCGAACTGCTGGAGCGCTGGGAGTCGACCACACGCCCGCGCAGGCGGTCGTCACCCTCGCGCAACACCACATTGCCGCCTTCGCGCGAACCGCTGCCGGGTATGGTGATGCGGGCGCTGTCATTGCCGATGCTGCCCGACAGTTCCGCTTCACGGCGGGCGCGGTCGAGGTCGGCATCCTGGCGCACGGTGATCAGCAGCCGCTTCGGCGCGGTGTCGATGTCGGCCAGCACACGCTTGATCTGCGCCAGTTCGGCGGGTGTGGCGCGGATCACCAGCTGGTTCTGGAAGCCGGTGACGCTGGAGTCACGCCCGAGCAGCGGCTGCAGCACCGGAATCACCTGTTCGCTTTTGCGGTATTTCAGCGGAACCACTTCGACCGTGGTGGTCTGTGCAACGGCGGGCGGCGCCAGCACAACTCCCAGCAAGGCAATCACCAGGGCCAGCGTCCGGATCAATGGTTTGTTCATGATTTTCACCAACGATAGGCGACAGGTTTCAGTTTACCCGCCCTGCATCAGGGCCGGGATAATGACGATTTCGCCTTTACAATCATATTGTTATTGATTACAGTCCGGCCATGAAACGATTCCGGATGCTCCTCATCGCACTGGCGCTGCTGCCCTTGCCCGCTGATGCGGACGAAACCGCCAATCCGCCGGACTTCGGCACTTCGGCCCAGCAAGCCGTCAGCGGCGTACTGGGCCAGGCCCAGGAATTTGCGCTGCGCGCGTTGAGTTTCATCGGCGTGCGTTACAAGTGGGGCGGCAACTCGCCCGATACCGGTTTTGATTGCAGCGGACTGATCCGTTATGTCTACAGCCAGATCACCGGCCAGGCGCTGCCGCACAACGCCCAGGACCTGAGCCAGATCGGCCAAAACGTCGACCGCAGCGAACTGCAACCCGGCGACCTGGTGTTTTTCAACACCCTGCGCAAACCGTTTTCCCATGTCGGCATTTACCTCGGCGAATCGCGCTTCGTGCATGCGCCCAGCCGCGGCGGTGCGGTTGAGATCGTCGACATGAGCCAGCGTTACTGGCAGAACCGCTACAACGGCGCCCGCCGCCTGCCGATCTAGTCCGTCACCATTCGCCGCCGAATCCGCGGCGGTTTGCTCCCGATCAAATACCCGACCTGCGGCCTGTGCCAGCCTGCGTATAAGCGCCCGCAGTGGTAACAATGATTCTCATTATATTTGCAATTGAGAATAATTCTTGTTAGTATTCAACCCAAGCTTACCGCGATTGTTTACATAACTAATTGTTTTAAAAGGATATTAATATGCGCCTCAGCACCCTGACCTTTGCGCTGGCCGGACTGTTCGCGACCGGCGCCGTAGCGCAGGAGCTCAACCTGTACTCCTCACGTCATTACCAGACGGATGAAGCGCTGTACAGCAACTTCAGCAAAACCACCGGCATCAGGCTGAACCGCATCGAAGCCGGTGAAGATCCGCTGATCGCGCGCATCATCAATGAAGGCGCGGCCAGCCCGGCCGACGTGCTGGTGACCGTGGATGCCGGCCGGCTGTGGCGCGCCGAACAGGCGGGACTGTTCCAGCCCATCCAGTCCAAAGTGCTGAACGAGCGCCTGCCCGCCAACATGCGCACCGCCGACGGCCAGTGGTTCGGCTTCTCGGCCCGCGCCCGCGTCATTGTCTACAACAAGCTCACGGTCAACCCCGCCGACGTGCAGAACTACGAAGACCTCGCCAATCCGAAAATGAAGGGCAAGGTCTGCACGCGTTCCGGCAGCCATATCTACAACCTGTCATTGATGAGCGCGCTGATCGAACATCTCGGCGAAGCCCGCGCCGAGCAATGGGCCAAAGGCGTGGTCGACAACTTCGCGCGCGCGCCCAAAGGCGGCGATACCGACCAGATCACCGCCGTGGCTTCGGGCGAATGCGGCGTGGCGATCACCAACACCTATTACTACGTGCGGCTGATGAAATCGACCAAGCCCGAGGACCGCAAGATCATCGAGGCCACCGGTCTGATCTGGCCCAACCAGAAAAGTTTCGGCACCCACATGAACGTCTCCGGCGCCGGCGTGATCAAGACGGCGCGCAACAAGGAGGCCGCGGTCAAATTCCTGGAATACCTGACCGGCAACGACGCGCAGACTTATTTCGCCGAAGGCAACAATGAATGGCCGGTGGTCAAGGGCGTGGCGCTGAACAACAAGGCACTGGCCTCGCTGGGCACGTTCAAGATGGATACGCTGAACATCGGCCTGCTCGGCAAGAACCAGCCGGTCGCGCAGAAAATATTCGACCGCGTCGGCTACAAGTAATTTTTCCGTAACTGCATTCAGTCACGATGATGCCCTGGCCCCGGCCTGAGTATCATCCGCGACAGCACGATCAACGGCAGCAGCCCCGCCAGCACGATGGTGAGCGCTGCCGTTGACGCTTCGGCGAGCCGCTCATCGGACGCCAGGTTGTAGGCCTGCACCGCCAGCGTGTCGAAATTGAACGGCCGCATGACGAAGGTGGCCGGCAGTTCCTTCATCACATCGACAAACACCAGCAGCCCCGCCGTCAGCGCGCTGCGCCACAGCAGCGGCGCATGCACCCGCGCCAGCGTCTCGCCCGGCCCGAGGCCCATGGAGCGCGCGGCATCATTCATCGACGGTGTGATCTTGGCGAGGCCCGCATCCACCGCCTGCAGCGCCACCGCAAAAAACCGCGCGAGGTAGGCATAGACCAGCGCGGCGATGCCGCCGGTCAGGATCAGGCCGGGATTGGCGCCGGTTGCCGCTTCGATCCAGCCCGCCAGCACATGATCGAGCCGGGTCACCGGGATCAGCACACCGACGGCGATCACCGCGCCCGGCACCGCATAACCGAGGCCGGCAATGCGGTTCGCCGCGCGCACCAGCCGCGTCGGCGACACGCGTCCGGCATAACCGACCACCAGCGCCAGCAGCACCGCGAGACCGGCCGTGACCGCGGCCAGCGTCACCGTGTTGCCGGTCAGCGTCAGGTAACGCGCGCCGAACTGGGCATCGCCCGAGGTGATCGCCATGTGCGCCATCACGCCCACCGGCAGCAGGAAGCCGAATACCAGCGGCACCACGCAGAACAGTACGGCCAGCACGGCGCGTACGCCGCGCAGCTGATAGACATTGCGCAGGCGCCTGCGGTGCGAGGTCGAATGGAAGGCCGCGCCGCGGCGGCTGATGCGTTCGAGCAGCAGCAGCAGGAACACGAAACCGAGCAGCATCGCCGACAGCTGAGCCGCCGCCGTGTGGTCGCCCAGCGAAAACCAGGCGCGGAAAATACCGGTGGTAAAGGTCTGCACGCCGAAATACGCCACCGTGCCGTAATCGGCCAGCGCCTCCATCAGCGCCAGCGCGGTGCCGGCGACGATGCCCGGGCGCGCCAGCGGCAGCGCGACGCGGCGAAAGGAGCCCCAGGGCCCGTAACCCGACACCCGCGCCACTTCCAGCATGCTGTCGGACTGTTCGAGGAAAGCCGCGCGCGCCAGCAGATACACATAGGGATACAGCACCAGCGCCAGCATGACGATGGCGCCGCCCAGAGAACGCACATCGGGAAACCAGTATTCGCGCACACCCCAGCCGGTCAGTTCGCGCAACAATGATTGCACCGGACCGGCAAACTGCAGGAGATCGGTATAGGCATAGGCCATCACGTACGCCGGCACCGCCATCGGCAGCAGCAATGCCCATTCGAACACACGGCGCCCCGGAAACCGGCACATGGTGGTCAGCCACGCCGTGGAAACACCGCCGATGATCACGCCGAACGCGACGCCGAGCATGAGCAGCAGCGAATTGATGATGTAGTCGCCGAGCACCGTGCTCGCAAGATGGCGCCAGGTGTCGGTGGAAGGCGTCAGCAGGTTGAACAACACCACGAGTACCGGCATCGCCAGCACCACAGCCAGCGCGACGGCAAAAACCGTCAGCAGCCGCGGCAGGCGTGCGCGCATCAGGGATGCGGCTGTGACAGGCTGCGGGAATGTAGTGGTGGTCACCGGGTATCGGCTCGTTGTGATCTGAAATGCAGGAACAGCGCGCGTAAGTTACGGAAATTTATGAGAAAATCATTTTAACAAGAATCATTATCAGCGGCAAAACCGCTATAATTTAATGATGACCGCACGTCTCGCCTTCACCGATGTCTGCCACGCCTATGACCGCACGCCGGTGCTGCAGGGCGTCAGCTTCGAGGTCGAACCCGGCATGATCGCCTGCCTCCTAGGCGCCAGCGGCTGCGGCAAAACCACCGTACTGCGCTGCATCGCCGGCTTTGAGCCGGTGCTGGGCGGCACCGTGGCGCTGGACGGCGTGGTGATGAGTGCAAAAAACCTGCTGCTGCCGCCGGAACAGCGCCGCATCGGCGTGGTATTCCAGGATTACGCGCTGTTCCCGCACCTGACCGTCGCCGGCAATATCGCTTTCGGCCTGCGCGGGGCCACAGCCGACGAACGCGATGAGCGGGTGCGTGAAATGCTGGCGGTGGTCGGCCTTGCCGATCAAGGCGACAAATATCCGCAGGAACTGTCCGGCGGCCAGCAGCAGCGTGTCGCCCTCGCCCGCGCGCTGGCGCCGCGCCCGCAACTGCTGCTGCTCGACGAACCCTTCTCCAACCTCGACGTTGAAATGCGCGAACGGCTGAGCATCGAAGTCCGCGACATCCTCAAACGCGAAAAAATCACCGCGGTGCTGGTCACCCATGACCAGCACGAGGCCTTCAACATCGCCGACATGGTCGGCATCATGAAGGACGGCCGCATCGAGCAATGGGATACGCCGTACCGGATTTATCACGAACCGCAGACGCGTTATGCCGCGGATTTCATCGGCCAGGGCCTGTTCCTGCCGGGCACCATCATCGACAACGGCCAGATCCGGCTCGAACTCGGCGAATTCGTGCCGGGCACAGCCGCGCGCTGGCCGGCCGGAACCGCGGTTGATGTGCTGCTACGGCCCGACGATGTGCTGCACGACGACGCGAGCCCGATGCAGGCCACGGTGCTGCACAAGGCCTTCCGCGGCGCGGAGTTTCTCTACACCTTGCGCCTGCCCGACGGCGGGCTGGTGTATTCACTGGTGCCGAGCCACCACAACCATGCCATCGGCGAAAAAATCGGCATCCGGCTCGAACTCGACCATCTGGTCGCCTTTCCGCGGCATCCGGCGGCGGCGCGGCCGCAGCACTGATCCGCGCTAGGGCGCGGCCGGCGCAGTGCCGGCGGCACGCAGGCGTTGCTGGCGCAGGATCGACGCCAGTTCATGCACCACCAGCGCGTAATTGATGCTGCGGTTGTAACGCGTGATCACATAAAAATTGTTCAGCCCCAGCCAGTAGCGGGGCCCCGTTTCGCCCTCCGCAGCGATCAGGGTCGCCAACAGGTCGTCGCCGACCGGCTCCAGCGGCAGCAGGCCGCGTTTGCGGAATTCCGCCACGCTGGTGTGCGGGGCAATGCCCGCAGCCAGCATTGCATCGAGCGTGGTATTGCCCACATCAACCGGGATGACCACCGGCGCACCCTGCTGCCAGCCGAACTGACGGTAATAATTCGCGACACTGCCGACGGCATCCGCCACCTGGCGCAGATCGCGATGGCCGTCACCGTCGAAATCCACCGCGTATTTGCGGTAACTGCCCGGTATGAACTGCGGAATGCCGATGGCGCCGGCAAACGAGCCCCTCACCGCATTCAGTTTCCAGTCGTTTTCGCGCGTGAGCAGCAGGAACTGCTCCAGCTCGCCGCGAAAAAAATCGGCGCGCCGCGGATAACCGAAGGCGAGGGTCACCAGCGCATCCAGCACATTGACATTGCCGGTGCGCCGTCCATACATGGTTTCAATGCCGATGGTGGCGACGATGATTTCCGGCGGCACCTGGTAGGCCGCCGCCGCCCGCTCCAGCACGTCGGCATGTTCATTCCAGAACTTGAGGCCGCCGGTGATGCGCACATCGTTGACATGGCGCGCACGGAATTCATGCCAGGGCAAGGCGGTGGACGGCGCATCCATGGCGCGGATGATCGAGCCGAGGAATTTGGTTTCGCGCAGGGCCCGTTCCAGCGCCGGGCGCGCGAAGCCGTGACGCTCGACCATCTCCTGCACAAAAGCCTGCCTGTCGGCGGGCAGTTCGGCGCGGGACTCCGCCGCATCGCAGGCTGTCGCGGCAAGCAGCATCAGCAGAATGCCGCCACAGCGGCGCAACTGGATCATTCGATGCATCAATTGGTCAGGCCGGCGCTGCGCTTGTAAGGCGCAACGCGCCGCTGCTCCCGGTCAAAACACCGAGATTACCAAGTCAGCGGGGAAATTGTTACCGGCATGGTGCCGCCGGCGGCGACGCAGCAGGCCGCAAACCGGATCAGCGATGGTTCGGCGAGGTCGCGGGTTCCTGCAGCGGCGGCAAGGGCGCGGCATTCGGATAGGGATCCACCGCAGTGCCCTTGCCCACCGTGTGCATCGACAGCAGGGTGCGGCCGATGGCAAGCCACTGTTCACGCGCAGCCATCGACATCGATTCGTAGATTTTGATCAGACCGACCACATCACCTTCACCGAGGTCGATCTGCGTCGGGGCGGCATCACCCACGGCCAGCCAGCGCGCGCGCACCTGCAGCGCATCGGCAACCTTGTAGAGGTTTTCATGGGTCATGTTCTTGGTATCGCCGTTGATCCAGCGATGCACCGTCTGCCGCGGCAGCCCGATGCGGCGACCCAGTTCGGCAACGGATTTCATGCCGCACGCCGCCATCGCGGTGCGGATGCGGGTGGCGATCGAATTATTCGGATCGCCCGGTTCGGCCTTGATACGCCCTCTGCCCATGGTGTCTGCTCCGGTATTTGCGTAGTGCATCGTTCACTACACAAGTCACTGCACGGTGACACCTTAATGCCCATGACTTACGACAAGCTTACGCAGCAATACCTGCAGACATTGTCAAAGACAAAATATATCAATAAAAACAATAAGTTATGTATTTACATTGGTTCTGAGCCTGCTCTAATCCTCAATCCGGCAGGTGACAGCACGGGTATTGCCAAAACAGGGCACATACACCGAGTGTGTACCCGGACCGCCGGCGACGATCAGCTGGATGTCCTCCGGCCGCGGGGAAATCGGCAACAGCGTGTCCTCCGACAAGGGGCCGAGTTCGGGCGTGCGTGAAGCGCGTGCACGTTCGATTTCGTTGAAGCTCAGGTGTTTGACCGCCATCTTCGAGCGTTGCCACAGTTCGCGCTTGACCCGCGGCTTGTCCCAGCCTTCACGGCGGAAAATCTCGGCGTGTTCAGTGCCGAGGATGAACCACGGTTCACCGCCATGCACATATTCGTTGCTGGGCGGATGCACCATGGTTTCGGCGATCACCCGCGCCAGTTCGTCGGCGGTTTTGGCATGGGTGTTCATGTTCATCGTGCCTTCGGCGCCGACCACGGTCACCGTGCTCTCGGTGGCGGCAAAACCGCGTTCGACATGCAGCGGCTGCCAGGGATGGTTGTCCTCGTTCTCGGCGCAGCAGAAGCTGTACTTGCCGGGCTGGCCGTGGGTCGCGCGATCCATCTCGCCGGGCAGCGCGCCGCCGATGTTCTGCAGGATCAATCGCATCGCGCGCCCCAGCGTGGCATTGGCCCATGCGCCCTGGCCGATGCAGTTGAAGCCGGCATTGACCTGCAACTGCCGTGCCAGCGGACCGTTGATCACCAGCCACACGGCGACCGGATTGGTCGTCGCCTGGATGCCCTGCAGATTGAATGCCGGGTCGGCCACCGCCGCTGTTGCCGCGATCAGCACCGGCAGGCATTCGGGATCACAACCGGCGAGCACCGCGTTGATCGCGATGCGTTCGACCGTGGCCGCGCCGAAACCCGGCGCAACGCTGGCGATGACCTCATCGCGCTTACGCCGTGTGGCCTGCAGCATGCGCTCGACCCGCGCCGCGGTCGGCGGCACGATGGGCAGGCCGTCGCTCCAGCGCTTGTCACGGTAGATCCGGTTGATGGCGTCGACATCGTCGGGCGCCTCGAAGGTCGCGGCGCGATCGGCGGGTGTTGCGTTCATGCCGCCCCTCCCAGCAGCTTGGCGATGTCATCGGCGCATTGTTCGGCAATTTTCCGCACCTCCTCGCGTTTGCGTCCGCCGAAGGGGTGCGGAATCACCGCAATCGGCAATGCGCCGTTGCCCAGCGCGCGCGCCTGCGCGCGGCCCAGTGTCAGGAAGGCCGTCGAACAGACGGTGATGGCGGCCTTGCCCTGCTTGGTCACTTCGATGCTGTCGTGGACACTCCACGACGAACAGGACCCTCAGTCGCCGGAGCCGGCGATCACCACATCACATTCGCCGGACAACTCTGCAATCACTTTGGCATCGGCGGGAATCGACGCCGAGGATTTGCGCCGCTTGACCACCCGTGCCGCGCCATAACGGCTGACCAGCAGTTCGGCGAGATCGTCGACGAGGTGGTTGAAATTGGGTTTGGCATTGTCGATGAAACCGATCACGGCGCCGGCCAGCACGGTTTTTTTCGCAGGCACGGCAGCAGCCTGTGAAGGGCCGCCGCGCGGTGCAGTCGGGTCATAAAGCATGATGGTTGCGGTCATGTTGTCCTCGGCAATAAAACGGAAATCAGGGATCCAGCCGGATATTGGCCTGCTTCACCAGCCTGGTCCACAGCGCGATTTCGTCGCGCATGAAATTCTGCAATTCCTGCGGATTGTTGCCGACCGGTGTGGCCCCCAGCGCCAGCAGCTGTTCGCGCATCTGCGGCGCAGCCAGTGCCTTCACTGTTTCGCCATGCACCTTCCTGATGATGGGCTGAGGTGTGCCTGCCGGCGCCAGCAGCGCGTACCACAGCGTCGACTGGTAACCCGGCACCGTTTCGGCGACCGGCGGCACGTCAGGGTGTGCCGGCGAACGCTGCAGGCTGGTCATGCCCAGCGCGCGCAAGCGCCCCGACTTGACATGCGGCATCGCAGGCAGCGGACTGGTGCAGATCATCTGCACCTGGCCGGCCAGCACATCGACCAGCGCCGGGCCCGCGCCCTTGTACGGAATATGCACGAGATTGATTCCGGTCAGCGATTTCAGCAGCTCGACCGACATGTGTCCGCCGGTACCGGGGCCGGAGGATGCGTAATTGATGCGGCCGGGCTGCGCTTTCGCCAGCGCAATGAGTTCCCTGATGCTGGTGGCTTTCAGCGACGGATGGGCGACGAACACCAGCGGCGATTCGGCAACCAGCGTGATCGGCGCAAAAGCCTTCAGCGTGTCATAGGGCAGATTGTTACGCAGCGCCGGATTGATCGAGTGGGTGGCGCTGGCGAGGAACAGCGTGTAGCCGTCGGGGGCCGCATTGGCGCTGATCTGCGTGGCAATGATCTGCCCGCCGCCGCCGCGGTTGTCGCTGACGAACTGCTGGCCCATCGCCGCGCTCAGGCTGCTGCCGAGCAGACGGCCGACGATGTCGCCGGCGCCGCCGGGCGGGTAGGGAATGACCAGGCGCACCGGGCGCTGCGGATACTGGTCTGCAGCCACCACAGGCGCGCTGACGGACACCGCACACAGTGCAATCAGGCATGCAGGCCAATGCAGTTTCATCATGTTGTCCTCCCGCATTTTTACGCTTTGTTGTGATTGCAATCTTACCGCGGTCTGGCTTCGTATCGTCGTATTGAATTAAGATGTGGACTGTACGATCTCATCACCTCCCACCGAAAGTTTTTGACATGGTTCGCATCGTCGACGTCCGTGAAGTCACCAAACCGATCGCCTCCCCGATCCGCAACGCCTATATCGATTTCAGCAAAATGACCACCAGCCTGGTCGCCGTGGTCACCGACGTCAAAGTCGACGGCCGAACCGTCGTCGGTTACGGCTTCAACTCCAACGGACGTTATGGCCAGGGTGGACTGATCCGCGAACGTTTCGCGCCAAGGCTGCTCGAAGCCGATCCCGCGTCGCTGCTCAACGCGACCGGTGACAACATCGATCCGCACAAAGCCTGGGCCGCGATGATGCAAAACGAAAAACCCGGCGGTCACGGCGAACGTTCGGTGGCGGTCGGCACGCTGGACATGGCGATCTGGGATGCCGTCGCCAAGATCGCGCGCAAACCGCTGTTCCGCCTGCTCGCCGAACAGCATGGTGTCACGGCGAATCCCAAAGTCTTCGTTTATGCCGCCGGCGGTTATTACTATCCGGGCAAGGACCTGCAGGCGCTGCGCAATGAAATGCGCGGCTACCTCAACCGCGGCTACAGCGTGGTCAAGATGAAAATCGGCGGCGCCGACATTGCCGAGGACCGCCGGCGCATCGAAGCCGTGTTAGCCGAAATCGGCAAGGACGCACGGCTCGCCGTCGATGCCAATGGCCGTTTCGACCTGGAAACCGCCATCGCCTACGCCAAGATGCTGCGCGACTATCCGCTGTTCTGGTACGAGGAAGCCGGCGACCCGCTGGATTTTGCATTGCAGGCGGCGCTGGCGGAGTTTTATCCGGGGCCGATGGCAACCGGCGAAAACCTGTTCAGCCACCAGGACGCGCGCAACCTGCTGCGTTACGGCGGCATGCGCCCGGATCGTGACTGGCTGCAGTTTGACTGCGCGCTGTCCTACGGCCTGTGTGAATACGAACGCACGCTGCGCGAACTCAAAATCGCCGGCTGGTCACCCGCGCGCTGCATACCGCACGGCGGCCACCAGATGTCGCTCAACATCGCCGCCGGCCTCGGCCTCGGCGGCAACGAAAGTTATCCCGACCTGTTCCAGCCCTATGGCGGCTTCCCGGACGGCGTCAAGGTGGAAAACAGCTTCATCACCATGCCGGAGCTGCCGGGCATCGGGTTTGAAGGCAAGTCGGATCTGATCAAGGTGATGCGGGAGTTGGCGGAGTAGACGGCGGGTTAAGGCCTCAGTTCAGGAGGGCGCGCAGCCGCGAAGCGGCTGCGTCGACCCTGGAACTGCTTGTTAGGCACCGACGCCACCTGCCTCAACGACGCGCCCCTTGAATGTTGGATCTTTCACGCACTGATCCACAGTGCCGGTCTTTGTGCCATTGCTGATCATGGCCTCACACATGCTTTTCTTGAAGTGCAGGTTACTGGCACAATCGCTAGGGAAGGTCTTCTTTCTCTCTTCTTTAATGCATCCCGAAACAGCAATCTCGTCGTCTGTTTCCATTTTGAGCATGCAGTAGTCAGCGACCCATTGAATAGGCTCTCCGTCGGCGGCGCACTGATCGGCGGCGCCGACCTGCGCTGACCAGGCGATGGCCACGACAGCCGCGCCGCCAACCAATATGTTCATCGGTGCCTAACGGTTGAGCTGAGCGCCGCGTGCGCTGTTGCATGACCTTGGCACTTTATTCCACACGCGGGCGCTCCAACGATTTTTTAGGAGGCACAAAGTTGCCTTTCTCAGGTCGTTACCAAAGCAAACATTGCAGCCTTTAACACCATAAACCACAGCGCGCATGCAGAGATCACGTACAGGACAAATCTCAGCGGGATGAAGTTGAAGGTGCAATGCACCACGCTGTGCAGCGCCCGGAACAGGAAGAATCCCCACGCCGCACCCACAAATGCCGCATCGACCTGGTGAGTGACATAGATATGCAAAACGACTGCATAGAAGATCGTGGGCAATTCAAGAAGGTTCTTCAAGTTATCAGAGGGAGTGGACACCTGGGGCGGAGACAGGCGAGCCAATTCAAGTGGCGTCATCTGCTTCGGGTCAAGGCCGCTTGAAAAGATGAATCGAAGGCGGCGTCCGTACATATAGAGCCACACCACCAAAGTCAGAAGCATGGTTGCGATGAATGGTTGGAAAATGACGGCTTGGTTCATGCTCTCTCCCTCTCAGTCTGCGATCACCGAGAATGCCGCCTAACGTTCGCGCCCACCGGCGCGCGGGCCTGCAGGCAATTGAAATTGCATGGCGCTTGCGCGCGCGTCCGGGTGAGGCGTGGGGTTAAATGGCACTTTGTTTAATCACGAGGAACAATGTGATGAATACCATTCATCACATTCTCGTAGCCTTTGTCCGGTAGCTTAGGAATGGACTTTCCATCCTTCAGCATGTTATAGGCGAGCAGGATAGTCACAGGTATATTGTTTTCAATGCAGGCGCGCACGAAGTCAAAGGGATAAACTGCAATTGATCGGTCGGGCGAAAATACACCCACCGCTTTCGAGTCGCCTTGTTCATTAAATTGAGCGACGGCCCATTCCCACCCATCTCCCCGGACAAGCTGTTCGCCCCAGAGGCTCCCGAGGATAAGTGACAAGTCGTCATCCTCGTCCAGCTTTGGGCATTGACCTTTTTGCCATCGGTAGAGGAAGGAATCGACAGCCTCGATGATTTGGGCCGGGCTGCTTTGCGCGAGGTCCACTCCGACTATTGTCGCTGCTTGTTGCGCGCAGGCTGCGATGCCCCTTAAGGTGTCTTGACTCACCGGAAATTCGGAAATGTTCAAAATGGCCTCTGGTGCAATCTAACGTGCAATCTAACGTCCACGCTCACCGGCGTGCGCGGCACCGTGATTGATGAATCGGAACGCTCGTGTGCGCGTCCGGTGCGGCGTGCTGTTAGGCCGCTGTTCGGTCATACCGGTGTGCTCCGGATCCATAGAACCTGTCTTCGGTTGTCTATGGCAACTAGTGTGATCTGCGTGGCTGAGCGGAAAGTGAAGATATAGTGCTTGATAGCCGTGAACCCGCCGCTAACCTCCGCGGGTACGGGAACCTCACTCCAACCCAGAAACTCAAGGCGTTCAGAGGCGTCCGTCTCAAGCGCTTGATCCGCGCAGTCCAAGAAAAGAAGTTCGACTGGATAGGAAGCGATCTTTTTCTTAGGCGAGACCCACGCGATGAACCGCTCGACGTTGGCTTTGATCTTGCGCCACTCCTCGATGGATTCTCTGATCTTCTTGTGTGCGGCCGGAATGACGAAGAATGCCGTGGCACTGAGCGAGAGAATTTGCAGCGTGATCGTTGGCCAATCGGCGCCTAAGCCGTGGTTTGTCTCGCGGATTCGATATTCGACCTTCGCGCCATCCCAACTCTCGATTCGGCTTTTGAGGCCCTCCAGTATTTGGGGCGTTTGCTCCGGCCAGTCGAGACCAGCAGAAGGATCTTCGTACGGTGAGAGCACAACGTCCATCGCAGCGGCCTAACGTGATTTAGACCGCAAAACTGACATATAACATTCCACGCTGTCCGTTCATCAGCCGTACACATTCAGATCTTTTTTTCATTGAGATCAACCCGTTATTGCTGATGTGCTCATCGTAAAGCGGTACCAACAAAAAAGACAAACCCGGCACAGCACTCACAAGCTGGTGATTCAAAACCACAAAAATGATGACAATTGTTATAAGTAATTGATTTTATTTAATTATTTATTCATCTTCAGGTATCAGGCTGCACGTGTATTCCGGCTATTGAATCCGGTACATTCAACCAGCAGCTAACGTCAGGCATGTCCCGCGCCGCCATCGTTGCGCTCACAATGTTCTGCAGCAGCCAGCGCAGTCGCCGCCAGTTCGGTCGCCAGCTGTTGCCCCACCGCATACGGCGCATGCAGCATCGCCGTCCGCGCTGCCAATGCCATGGCCAATGCCTGCAGCACATCGCCGTTGGCGGTATTGCCCAGCACCCGCAGTTCGCGGTCGAGACTCCCCAGCACGGCGGTCAGCAATTGCGACACGCGCATCGCGGACTGGGTTTCCGCGTGCAGCGGGAATTCAAAGGCGATTTTTTCACCGGTGGCGGTGGTGACGTCGTAGGGAAGGTGCTGTGCCATGGTTGCGTTCATCCGGAGGTGATGCAGGCGCCCCTGCCAGCCCGGGGCCGCGCCGGCGACCGGTAACTTATGGTAACAGCCGGGTCCCGACCATTGTGATTTGCATGGGCATTAAACCGCGATGTCCTGAACGGCGGTCCTCAACAACCGGTCAAGGACGCGCCGCGGACAGGGCATGCAACAGCTGCAGGGTCAGACTCTTGCGTGCCTGCTGGCTCCTGTTTTGCTGCGAACGATCAACATCCGCTGCATTCAGGTCATCAGGCAAAGTCCCCCTCTGCACCGGCGTTGCGGATTGTTCCGGCATTCGTGCCGGCGTCTTCAAGCTGCCAGTCCGCTCAAGCGAAATACCGGTTGCAGGGCCCCCAGCACCGCCTCCGGAGGACATAGCACCCGGACTGCGTTTCCAATCCACTTCAGATACAGCGTTGATATCCCCCCGCACGACCGGCGGCATCAATGCCGGTTTGCAAGCCGCAAGCAATGCGGCCGGCAAGATCAGCGCCGCGATAATCAACGGGTATTTCATACGGGTTGCCGGTTACCTTGGGAGCATCAACCGCATGACCGTATAACAAATTCTCCGCCCATCATGTTCGGTAACACACATAAGGCGCCGGTGAAAAGCGCTGGTGGTCGAACCCTGTGGCTTCGTCCACACACCGCGCTTCACCAGAAATAAAAAAACGGCCCCGTTCGGGGCGCTGAATGGACAATGCAGGGTGGGATTGTGCCGGTCTCGCCTTGGGGCGATACCGGCATCCCGCGCCGGCAGCGCGGGACCGCCGCGCAATGCACGGCGTCCTGCGCGACACGCCCCACGTGTCGCTGGTCGAACCCGGTGGCTTCGTCCACACACCGCGCTTCACCAGAAATAAAAACGGCCCCGTTCGGGGCCGTTTTTATTTCTGGCGGAGAGGGTGGGATTCGAACCCACGATACGCTTGCGCGTATTCCGGTTTTCGAGACCGGTACATTCAACCACTCTGCCACCTCTCCAGAATCCGGGGACGTCGCAAAAGCGTCGAGGGGCGGGATTCTACCAGCCCTGACGCGAGGGCTCCAGCGCCTTCAATCCCGCCATGTACGGCTGCAGCGCGGCCGGGATGTCGACGCCGCCGTCGGCGCGCTGGTAATTCTCCAGCACGGCGACCAGCGTGCGTCCCACCGCCAGGCCGGAGCCGTTCAGTGTATGCACCAGTTCGGGCTTGTTTTTGTCGTTGCGGAAGCGCGCCTGCATGCGCCGCGCCTGGAAACTTTCGAAATTGCTGCAGGAGGAAATTTCACGGTAGGCGCTCTGCCCCGGCAGCCAGACCTCGATGTCGTAGGTCTTGGCGGCGGAAAAACCCATGTCGCCGGTGCACAGCGTCATTGTGCGGTACGGCAGGCCAAGCTTTTTGAGTATCGCCTCGGCATGCGCCGTCAGCTCTTCATGGCCGGCGGATGACTTTTCGGGGTGGATGATCTGCACCAGTTCAACCTTGTCGAACTGGTGCTGGCGGATCATGCCGCGGGTGTCCTTGCCGTAAGAGCCGGCTTCGCTGCGAAAACACGGCGTGTGACAGACCAACTTG
Source organism: Burkholderiales bacterium (assembly GCA_019749945.1). GTDB lineage: Bacteria > Pseudomonadota > Gammaproteobacteria > Burkholderiales > SG8-41. The sequence continues at coordinate 12,252 of JAIEPF010000017.1, read as the reverse complement.
AGCGGCAACTCATTGAGCGCGAGGATCTGGTCCCTGACGAAATTGGTGACCGGATACTCCGCTGTCGGAATCAAATAAAGATCACGGCCTTCGATCTTGAACAGATCATCCTTGAACTTGGCCAGGCTGGACACGCCGTCGGCGCACTCCCCGGTCACCATGTACGGCGCATAAACCTCGGTATAGCCGTGTTCTGCGGTGTGGACATCCAGCATGAACTGCGCAATGGCCCGGTGCAGCCGCGCAACACCGCCCCGCAGCACCGAGAAACGCGCGCCGGCAATCTTGCCTGCCGTATCGAAATCGAGCCCCAAAGCGGCGCCGATGTCGACGTGATCCTTCACCGCGAAATCAAACTTGCGCGGCTCGCCGAAGCGCCGCACCTCCACGTTGTCGTCGGCGGATTTCCCCAGTGGCACCGATGCCTGCGGCAGATTGGGAATCACCATCAGGAATTCATTGAGCCGCCGCTGCACGTCCTCGAGCCTGGTCTCCAGGGATTTCAACTGCTCGGCCCGGGCATTGACTTCAGCCATCAGCGCCGAGGCATCTTCCTTTTTTGCCTTCAGCTGGCCGATCTGCTTCGACAGCGCATTGCGTTTGGCCTGCAGTTCCTGGGTTTCGATCTGGATGGCCTTGCGCTCTGATTCCAGCGCGGCAAACTGCGCCGTATCCAGCGTGTAACCGCGATCAGCCAGCCGTTGCGCAACCATCTGCACGTCGGCGCGTAATGTATTGATGTCGAGCATGTCCGCCTCAAATACCGTTCAAATCCTGAAAAGAGCCGCCATTATCGGCGAGTTCACGGGCACTAACCAGCCCTTGACACGCCTGTGAGCGCCCTTCTACAGTCGCGCCTCTTCTATTTTCCGTTTTCCGCCCCGAGACCATCCATGCCTGCAGTGCGCACCCCCAATATCCCTGGCTTCATCCCCCACAGCCGGAAACCCGAGACACGCTTCCCGCCCGGCGCCTGCGACTGCCATGCCCATGTGTTCGGACCGCAGGAGCATTTTCCGTACCTCGCCAACGCCGCCTACATCCCGCCCGACGCCGTGACCACCGATTACGTCGGCATGCTGAAAAACAACGGTTGCGACCGCGGTGTGCTGGTGCAACCCAGCGTTTATGGCAGCGACAACAGCTGCATGGTCGATGCCTTGCGTTCCGGACTGCATGCGCTGCGCGGCATCGCGGTAGTGGAGGCGGACGTGTCGGACCGCCAACTCGCCGACCTCAATGCCGCCGGTGTGCGCGGTGTGCGCATCAATCTCGCCTCGGAAACCGAAGGCCTGACGCTGGCCGACGGCGAACGCCTCGCACCACGACTGAAGGAACTGGGCTGGCATCTGCAGTTTTATCTCGACCTGCCGAAAATGCCCGAGACCGAGGCCCAGCTGGCGAAACTGAAAATCGATATTGTCATCGACCATTTCGCGCGCTGCCAGGCGCAGGACGGCATCAATGCGCCCGCGTTTCAGGCCCTGCAGCGGCTGATCCGCCGCGACAACTGCTGGGCCAAAATCATGGGGCCTTATTTCACGTCAAAAAACGCGCCGCTGTATCCGGAGCTGACACCACTGGCCCGTGCGCTGGTTGCTGCCGCACCTGATCGCATTGTCTGGGGCACCGACTGGCCGCATCCCGGCGCGCGCGCGCTGATGCCCGAGGATCATCTGCTCGCGGACATGCTGGCGGAATGGGTGCCGGATGAGGCGCAGCGGCGCAAAGTGCTGGTGGACAATCCGGCCCGGCTTTACGGCTTTTAAGTCCAGGAATTACAAAAATATCAATAAATCAAATACTTATTCTATTTTTTATTGCGATCCAACTTATTACGGTCCAACTCCTGCAAACGCGCAAGTTTCTCGGCGATTTTTCCTTCCAGTCCGCGGTCGGTCGGTTCGTACAAGCCGGGCGGTTTCATGCCCTCCGGCAGATAGTTTTCACCGGCGGCATAGGCTTCCGGTTCATCGTGGGCATAACGGTACTCGCGGCCGTAACCCAGATCCTTCATCAGCTTGGTCGGCGCATTGCGCAGATGCTCAGGCACCGGCCGCGACGGATCGTTACGCACCAGTTCACGCGCGCGGTTGTACGCAACATAAGCCGCATTGCTTTTCGGCGCGACCGCCAGGTAAATCGTGGCTTCCGCCAGCGCGAGTTCGCCTTCGGGTGAACCGAGGCGCTCGTAGGTTTCACAGGCATCCAGCGCCATGCGCAATGCGCGCGCGTCCGCCAAACCGATATCTTCAACCGCCATGCGGATCAACCGCCGGCCGAGATACAGTGGATCGGCGCCGCCATCGAGCATGCGCACCAGCCAGTACAGGGCCGCATCCGGCGCCGAGCCGCGCACCGATTTATGCAGCGCGGAAATCTGGTCGTAAAAAGCATCACCGCCCTTGTCGAAACGGCGCAGGCTTTGCGTCAGCGTCTGCTTGACGAAGTCATCATCGATAGCGGTTTGCTTGCTTTGCGTTGCGGCTGTCGCCACCTGCTCCAGCATGTTCAGCAGGCGGCGCGCATCGCCATCGGCATAGGCCACCAGACTGTCCCGGGCGGCATCCGATAATGTAAATAAAAACAATGACTTGGATATTGTTCGCGCAATCAGCCCGGCAAGGTCGGCATCGGTCAGCGGCTGCAGTACATACACCGCGGCGCGCGACAGCAGCGCACTGTTGACCTCGAACGAGGGGTTCTCGGTGGTGGCGCCGATAAAGGTGATCAGGCCCTGCTCGACAAACGGCAGGAAGGCATCCTGCTGCGATTTGTTGAAGCGATGCACTTCATCGACAAACAGGATGGTGCGCCGCCCGCTCTGCTGCAACACGACTTCGGCACGCGCCACGGCTTCACGGATTTCCTTGACGCCGGCGAGCACCGCCGAGATGGCGATAAATTCGGCATCGAAGGCCTGTGCCATCAGGCGCGCCAGCGTGGTCTTGCCGACGCCGGGCGGCCCCCACAAAATCATCGAATGCGGTTTGCCGGCCTCGAAGGCAAGCCGCAGCGGCTTGCCGGCGCCAAGCAGGTGTTGCTGCCCGACCACTTCATCGAGGGTGCGCGGCCGCATGCGCTCCGCCAGCGGCGCGTCGGGCTCTCGTTTCGCGAACAGGTCGTTCACGCTGGTTTGTCCCCAGTCAGCCGCTTATTCGCTGATGACGTCGGCGCCCTGCGGCGGCGTGAAGCGGAATACATCGGCGGCAATACGCGGATTGCGTTCGACATCGGCAAAGGTGATCACCGTGGTCTGGCCGAACTGGTCACGCAGCTCCATCGCTTCAAGCCCCGACTTGCCGAAACCCATGCGCACGCGCTCGAACACCGTGTCACGGCTTTTCGGCAAGGCTTCCAGCCAGTCCAACCCCTTGTCCACGCCGAGGTTGGACAATTTGAAATCGCGCTCAAGGTCGTTGCTGCCGGCGAGCAGTGCCGCGGGGCTGGAGCCCAGCGCACGATCAAGCTTGCGCACCGTGACCTGGTTCAGGTCCTTGTCGTAGATCCACAGTTTGCTGCCGTCACCGACGATCACCTGCTCATACGGTTTCTGGTAATCCCAGCGGAATTTTCCCGGCCGCGAGAACTGCATGACACCCTGTGCCTGCTGCAGCGGCTTCAGATTCTTGTCGAGCACCATCTGCGCAAAACGCGCCTTGACCGTCTGCGTCTGGGTCAGGAACACCTTCAGCGCGTCGGTGGCCGCGGCGGACGCCAGGGCCGGCAGCAGGCACAACAAAAACAGGAGGGTGCGCATCACAGGGGTTTGCGCGCGCGGTCGATGTTTTCGATGCGTCCCGAGCGCAGCGTGATCGTGGTCAGGAAGGGATTGGCCACGGTCGGAAAATAATAGTACGACTTGAGGCCTTCCCGGATGTTGTCTATCGCCTGGTGATCGGGCTTGCCCGCGCGCAGCACCAGTTCACCTTCGGTCATGCCGTGCTCGAGGCGGATGTACACTTCAAATGCCATGCCGCGCGGCACTTCTTCAGCGGCGCCGGCAAAGCCGCACCACAGCGCGGCGATCAGGATCAGGGGTCGGACAAGGGTTCGGGTCAGCATGAATGCTCAGACCGTCGACAGACGGGAAAGTTTGAAAAATGAGTCTGTAAAATTTTGTATCAGGGCATCAGTCGTCGTCCGACGCAGAAGCCGGCGCCAGCACTTCGCGGTTGCCGTTGGACTGCATCGGCGACACCAGCCCCGAACGTTCCATCTGCTCGATCAGCCGCGCCGCCCGGTTGTAGCCGATACGCAAATGGCGCTGCACCAGAGAAATCGACGGGCGCCGCGTCTTCAGCACGATGGCCACCGCCTGGTCGTACAGCGGATCGGCCTCGCCGTTGCCGCCCTCGGCACCATCGACCCCTCCTTCGACCAGGCTTTCCGGACTTTCGAGGATCTCGTCGATGTACTGCGGCTTGGCCAGCCCCTTCAGGTGATCGACCACCTTGTGCACTTCCTGGTCGTCGACAAAGGCACCATGCACGCGCTGGGTGTACCCCTGCCCCGGCGGCAGGTACAGCATGTCGCCCTGCCCGAGCAGTGCTTCCGCGCCCATCTGGTCGAGAATCGTGCGTGAATCCACCTTGGCCGACACCTGGAACGCGATCCGCGTCGGGATGTTGGCCTTGATCAGCCCGGTGATCACGTCCACCGACGGGCGCTGCGTCGCAAGCACCAGGTGCACACCGGCAGCGCGCGCCTTCTGCGCCAGCCTTGCGATCAGTTCCTCGATTTTTTTGCCGACCACCATCATCAGGTCGGCCAGTTCGTCGATGACAACGACAATCAGCGCCATTTCCACCAGCGGCACGGGGTTGTCGGGCGTCGAGGCAACCGGATTCATCAGCGGCGTTTTCTTTTTCGCCGCGTCGCGCACCTTCTGGTTGAAGCCGGCCATGTTGCGCACACCCAGCGTCGACATCAGCTTGTAACGCCGCTCCATTTCGCCGACACACCAGTTCAGCGCATTCGCCGCCTGCCGCATGTCGGTGACCACCGGTGCCAGCAGATGAGGAATGCCTTCATAAACCGACAGCTCGAGCATTTTCGGATCGATCAGGATCAGCCGCACCTGCGACGGCGGCGCCTTGTAGACCAGCGACAGGATCATCGCATTGATCGCCACCGATTTGCCGGAACCGGTGGTTCCGGCAACCAGCAGATGCGGCATGCGCGCGAGGTCGGCAACGACCGGATGGCCGGCGATATCCTTGCCCAGCGCCAGCGCCAGCGGTGACGCCATGTCGGCATAGACCTGCGAACTCAGGATTTCCGACAGGCGCACAATCTGCCGCTTGGGATTGGGAATCTCCAACCCCATGCAGCTCTTGCCGGGGATGGTTTCGACGACACGGATGCTCATCACCGACAGCGCACGCGCCAAGTCGCGCACCAGGTTGATGATCTGGCTGCCCTTGACCCCGATCGAGGGTTCAATCTCGAAACGCGTCACCACCGGCCCCGGGTAGGCTGCCAGCACCTTGACCTCGACGCCGAAATCAAGCAGCTTTTTCTCGATCAGGCGTGAAGTGAATTCCAGCGTGTCCGCAGAAACGGTTTCGACATTGGCATCCGCCTCGTCAAGCAGGTTCAAGGGCGGCAGCAGCGAGTCCGGCAGGTCGCCGAACAGCGGCACCTGTTTCTCGCGCTCAACGCGCACCGACTTCGGAATCTCGATGATGCGCGGCGGTTCGATGCGCACCGGTTCGTGGGCCTCGATTTTTTTTCTGCTGTCCTCGACCGCGTCCTTGCGCGCAACCACGGCTTCGGCGCCGGCCTTGCGGTCTGCCCGCTCCTGCACCCTGGCCACCACCCAGGCGTAGAACCGCTCCGACCAGTCGCCCAGGCGCTCGATCACCAGCAGCCATGAAATACCCGTGAACAGGCTGAGTCCCGCGGCCAGCAGCAGCAGCAGCAGCAGGGTGCCACCGGTGAATCCGGCCACCATCGCCAGTCCGTTGCCGACCAGCGCGCCCAGCGCGCCGCCCGGCGCACCGGGCAGTTCAGCCCGCAAGCTATACAGGCGCAGCGACTCGATGCCGCAGCTGGCCATCAGCAGCACGACAAAACCGATCAGCATCACCGCGTGGGAACGGCGGTCGGTCTCGGTGACGGTTTCAATGCGACGGAAGCTCCACAACACCAGCGCTCCGCACAAGGCCACCCACCAGTAAGCCGAAATGCCGAACATGAACAAAAGCAGATCGGCCACATAAGCACCGACCAGACCACCGGCGTTGCCGAGGCGATCCGTGGCTACGCTGTGCGACCAGCCGGGATCGCCCTTGTGGAAGGTCAACAGCACCAGCAGCAGGTAGAGCGCGACGGCGAGGAACGCCAGCCACCAGGACTCACGCAACAGGGCCGCTAGTTTCGGCGGCAGCGGATTGGGCGCGGTTTTGGCGGCAGTGGATTTGTCGCTGGCCAGCATCGGGGTGTTCGCAGGGAAATTTCGCTGATTCGTTCTGTTAAGCCGATGATTATAAGTGAAAAGCTGCGCCTAGCAGCAAAAGCCCCCGCATACCGCAAAAGCACGACGCCAAAAACAAACCCCGCCGGAAGGCGGGGTTTGTCGGCAGCACACTGCAATCATTCAGCGCACGATACATTCCTGGCTGGCACCGCCGCCCACCGCGCCGCCGCCGATGCCCAGCGTGAACGGCAGCTGGCTCAGATTCAGCCCCGGATCACCCGGCAGCAGCACCGGGGGTTTGGCCGGATCCTGGGCAAAACCAAACTGGCCTTCGTTCACCAGCTGGGTGCCGCCGCTGGTCTGCATGATGTAACTGCCGGTATAGGTCGTGTGGTAGGTGCCGGGCTCAAGCTTCCCGCAGTCGGAGGAACACGCCACGGTATCACCGGAGGAGCCGCGGATACCGATGGTGGCGGTGGAGGTGCCGATCTTGTACGCATCCTGGTTGCCGCGTTTGCCGATCAGGCCGGTCACCGTGCGCAAGCCGCCTTTCACCAGGCGCATGAACATGCCGTCGCTTTGCGGCGCTTCCTGGCTGAACGAATACGCTTCGAGTTTCATGGTGCTGTTCGGGCGCATGGTCGCCGCACTGCCGTCGGTGAAATTGATCTGGGCATAACTGTCGCGCTGCGTCGTCAGCACATCGCCCGGCTGGACTTCCGATTTCTGCGAGAGTATGCGCACAGATCCGTCGGGCCGCTGCACCGACATGGTTCCGCTCAGATGGGTGATCACCCCGGCACCGGCAGCCCAGGCACCTGCGGCAACCATCGCCAGCACAACCCCCGTCAAACCCTTGACCCACCCCTTGATCGAAAACATGACCGCCCCCTTTCAATGCAGACCCGCAGGCCGCATGGGAATCCCTTTTATGATCGGTACATACAACTTCATTTTTATACCATAAGTCGGGGGCCTGCGAGGAAAACCGCAAGGCGGGAATGGCGCCAAGCACCTGAAAACGTGAGAAAAATCACGTCAAAAGCGGTCAATCCCGCAAACCGGACGACACACGGCTCAATCGGCAGAACCGCGATGCGCCATCGACTTACGGTCGATGACGATGATTTTGCGCTTGTCGGTAACGATCAGGTTCTTTTCCTGCAGATCCTTGACCACCCGGCTGACCATTTCCCGTGAAGCCCCGATCATGCGCGCTATTTCCTGCTTCGCCGGCGCCCGCGGCACCACCCATTGACCGTCGATATTTTCGGCCATGTCGATGATCAGGCGGGCAACCCGTCCATAGACATCGATCAGCGCAAGGCTCTCGATCTTGCGATCGGCGTCACGCAGGCGTTTGACCATGTTGCGCAACACCAGCATCGCCATTTCAGCATGGCTTTCCAGGCAGGCGAGGAATGCGGTTCGTGGAATCCGCAGCATCTCGCAGGGCTCCAGTGTCTCCACCGTCGCTGAACTTGGCAGACTGTCGAGCAGACCCATTTCGCCGACGAAGTCCTGTGCACCCATCACCGTCAGGATGACCTCGTGCCCCTCCTCATCCGGAATCAGTACTTTGACGCGGCCGGACAGGATGATGTACAGCGCCTCGGTTTCCTCGCCGGCCCGCAGAATCGACGCCCCGCGCGGATAACTGCGCTGCTGCACGCCCGGCAGCAATGCCGCAATCTGTTGATCCGAAAACGACGAAAACAGGGGAACCGTCTTCAGAATCTGGGGATTCAATGCGATGGGAGCGGGCATGGACTCTTCACTATGGGCTGTTTTGGCTGTTTTTCCGGGCGTGGAATATGTATGCCACGCTCACGGTAGGGGCATGTTGCCAGAACGCGGGCCAATAGTCATGCCCGCTTATTTGCAGACTCCTCCCGCAGGATCCTTGCTTTTACCGGAACCGGACGCAAGCGCTCCCGACAATGTGCAAGCCCCGCCGCTGAATGAAACACAGTCTGTGGTTTTGATGAATGCCGCCAGCAGCGAATCCAGGCTCAAGGGCGGCGCCTCGGAAATGAACAAGGCAGCGCCTCTCGACGGATTGGCCACCAGCGTAATGCTGCCGGTGATCGTGATCGGATAGGCGTTACCCAGAATGCGGATCAGGGAGTCGCCACCGATCAGATGGAAAAAATCGCTGTTCGGAGTAAACACTCCCGAATCGAAAGGCGGGAAAAACGGACCGGTGCCGCCCTCCAGCCGCAGCCCCTGCGGACCGCCGATGTTCAGCTTGGCTTCGGCGGAAGAATAAATCAGCGCCGCGGCATCGGCAGCTGCCCCCGCCGCAGTGCCGCCGGTGAGCCTCATATTGCCGGTTGTTGTGATCAGCAGCGACTCGCCGGAGACAACATCTCCGGTGAAGACTCCAGCGGAGGCGATGGCCCGCAGACTTGAACCAGTCGCGACAGCATTCCCGCCTGTGATATCGAAATCCTGTGTGACCAGCATGCCAATTTTCGCTTTGGAGCGCACCACAGCACCGGCATCCGCTTCCGCGAAAATGCCGCCGCTGGTATTGATGGCGGTCGCCGTTCCGGCCTGCAGGTCGACGTTGCCCGCAACCTTGAGCAACAGGTTGCCGTCGGATTCAAAGCGGGCTGCCGCCACGGCGTTGGCTATCCGGCCGGTGATCGGCTGCGCCGTCGCCGTACCGCCGGTAAGCGTCAGATCCCCCTGAATCTCGGGATTAAAGGCCGTATGCGAGACAATCTGCGCATTCGCCGTTGCAGTGTTGCCGCCGGTGGCGGCAAAAGCCGTGCCGCCTGCAAGATCAACACCGCCCGTCACTTTCAGGCTCAAGCTGCCGCCTTCCACTATGGCGCTGGCGTCCGCCGTCTGGCTGGCACCCGCGGTACTGGCTATTGACGCCGAACCGCCGGTCAAGCCCATGTTGCCGCCAACGATCACCGATGTCGCGCCGCCGCCGCGAACAACCGAATCCGCTGATGTATCAGCACCGGGAACAGTTGCAACCGCGGTGCCGGCAACGACATCCAGATTCCCCGACAGATTGATATCCAGCTTGTTATCCGCCGCGAGCAGGGCATCGGCCTGCTGGCCAGTGGCCGCAGTCCCGGCGGTGATTGTAAAATTATTGACCGGGCGTGCTGCTGTGCCCAGTGTGATGTTGGCTGCCCTCACTTCCAGCGGGACAGTGCCCGGCGTCGTCATGGTCACATTGCCGGTGCTGCCCAATGGGGTATTGCCGAACAAATCAGCGGCAAGCGCGTTGGCACGCAGATTCAAATCGCCGCTCAGGTAAATCGATCCCTGCAGGTTGATGTCGTTACCCGCTGCCAGCATCAGGTTGTGATCGAATCTCGTTCCCGCAGCGCCGATGGATCCGGCGGGCAGCAGATTGATATTCCGCGCCGCAACCAGATTCAGCGATCCACCAGTTTGATTGTTGTTGATGTAAGTCGTGGGGATCGCGATGCCGACATCGATATTGCCGCCGCCACTGCTGCCGGTTGCGACAATGTTCACGTTCCGGCCGTTGATGGCGCCAGCCCCAAGACTCCAGCTGTCAGCCTCCAGCAGCACGTCGCTCGCGGTGCCTATGCCGATAATCTGGGTGCCGCTGATGCTCTTGTAGCTGATCTGACTCGAGGCAAATCCCCCAGGAAACGAAGTAAGGCTGGACACGCCGGTATCGCCGGCCTGGCGGGTTTCAAGGGTGATCTGAAGGGCGCAATTGCCTGCGCCATGCCCCGCAGAAATCCCGGTACAGCCCGAAGGCGACACAGGCAGCGTCGAATTCGCGGCATTGTTATCGTTATTCAGGGTGATCGTCGCCGCGCCGGCAGTGTCATTGTAAGTCCGCACCGTCAGTGCATTGCGGCTCTGCAGTCCGGCATCGTTACCAGCGCCAGTCAACTGTGAAACCGGCCCCGAAGAATAGATCGTGATATCGCCGTTGCCGGAGCGCACCGGCGCATTGATGGCCACACTCCCGAGTGCGGTTCCGCCGGCATTGGCCGCCAGCGACATGCCCAGCGACGCCATTCCCGCCGTGTTGCCGGAAGCCAGCGTGATATTGCCGTTATTGGTAATGACCGGCCCGTTTACCGTAACGCCGTCGGCGGCCTTGAGCACTATGGCACCGCCAGCTGCAGTCGCAGTAATCCCGCCGGCGCCTATGGTCAGCGTGCCCGTGTCATTCCCCAATCCGTCGCTTGCGGTAAACGTTGCTGATGCAGCGGTAAATCCGATACCCGCACCTCCGGTTGCAATGCTGCCCCGATTGGTGCTGACGGTCGCGACGCCACCGACGCTGACCACTCCTGTCTGCGTGATGCTGCCGGTATCCGCCGAGAGAATCAGCGTACCACCTACCGTCGAGGTGTCGAGCAAAATTCCGCCCTGGTCAAAATGCGACACGTTGCCACTGGTATTGAAGGCAACACGGTTGATCGCGTTGTTGCTGCCGCTGTTTACTGAAGCGCTGGCGGCAAAAACATCAAAATTGTCCACGTTGGTCAATGCCCCGACCACCTGCAAGTTACCCAGCGGCGTGACCGACGCACCAAAAGTCATGTCGGCGCCGTTGCCTGTCAGTGTCTGGTTGAACGTTAAGTCATTTCCACCGGACAGGAACACGGTGTTCGCGGGACCAACACCGATGGACACCGGATCGTTATAGGCCTGTCCGACCACGCCATTGGTCGACACCAACCCGCCGCTGATCACCGTGGTTCCCGCAGCATCGGTGGTAAGGCCGGAAAGCGCTGTCGTCGCACCGACCTGGCCGACAAAAGTGGTTGTCCCGCCTGAATTTACCGTCAGCCCCCCCGGCCCATCGACCGTGGCATTAAACGTGACCGGATTGGCCCCGCTGCTTAAGGTTGCAACCTGGCCGGCGGGGATAATCGTATTGGAGAGTGAAACTGCTCCTGCCACCGTAATGCCGCCGGCGAGGATCGTCTGCAAACCTGCACCGCGACTCAATCCGCCGGCGATGGATGACACGTCCGCCGTGGCGTCCCCGATTTGCAGCGTCCCGGTCGTGGCCAGCGTGGACGCCGCACCGGTAGTCACGCCATTGAGAAAGGATACGTTACCCGCCGTCGCCGACAGGGTCATGCCGTTGCTGATATTGACTGCGCCGCTGAAGGTTGTACCGGTGCTCTGGGTCACCGTCAGTGCATTGACCTGCTGCGCACCTGTTCCCTGAAACTGCACTGCGTCACCCGAAGTCACCGTCAGCAATCCCAGACGGGTCGCGCCGATGTCTCCGGTAACCGTGATGTCGCCGCCACCCGCAACAAGCGTCAGATTCTGCGCGGATGCTGTGGTAGCGGTAATACTCACTGCACCGATGTTCCCGCCGCCGGAACTCAGACTAACCGAGTTGCCCAGAGTTGCCGGACTCATCAGCGCGATGTTGCCGCCTCCCGTGGCGAGATTATGCGAAAGCGTAATGCCGGATGATCCGGTCAGCGAAATATTCCCCGTCGTCGTGGTCAGCGATCCGTTCGTCGCCAGAGATCCGCCCAAACTTTGGAAATCAATGGCCCCGGTACCGGTGCTGTAGTTATATGCGGGAAGCGAGAGCGTGGTCCCGGCTATTGCCGTGATCGCCGTATTCGCACCGTGCAGGGCCGGGACGCCCAGCGTTAACGCGTCCGCATCCCGGATTGAAATGCTTGCCCCGGAGGCATTCAGGGTCACTGTTCCCGTAAAATCATTGGTCGCGTCAGTCAATGCAATCGTGCCAATACCAGCATCAATGTTGGCCGTCCCAGCCGTCACCCCGCCACTCTGACCCAGCGACGTCTGCGACGTCGCGTTCAGCGTCGTGTAGCTCCCACCCG
>JAIEPF010000024.1 GCA_019749945.1 Burkholderiales bacterium | reverse complement strand
CCTCTCGGTTGCGCGATGCCTCAACGTACAAAATCCTTCAACAAAGTACAAGCGTCATTTTGTTAGGCGCTCTTAATAACTCCGCTTGAAGAAACGAAACCGCCGGTTCAGGTCCGATCGGATCGGTTGCCGACCGGTGTTATTGATGTAAAGCCTGGCGCCGGCGTTGGAGCAGAGGGGGGGATGTATTAGAGTGTTCGCATTAAGGCATCCCTGGAAAATCATGCGCATATTGATTGTTGAGGACGACAGGACGCTGTCCGACGGCCTGGCACGTTACCTGCATCAGGCCGGCAGCATTGTTGAAACCGCCGCCAGTGGCACTGAAGCCGATACGCTGCTGGTGCATGAAGACTATGACCTGGTGATCCTCGACGTCGGTTTGCCGGGGATGGACGGCTTCGAGGTGCTGCGCCGCGCCAGAAAGCGCGGGCGTTATGTGCCAGTGCTGGTACTGACGGCAAGGGACGAGGTGGAGGACAGGGTGCACGGCCTCAACCTTGGCGCCGATGATTATCTGGTCAAACCGTTCTCGCTGGTGGAACTCGAAGCGCGGGTGCGCGCGGTGATCCGGCGCGGTCAGGCAATGACGGAAACGCAGATCGTCTACGGCCCGCTGATGATCGACATCGCGGCCAGACGAGTCTGGCTGGCCAATGAGCCGCTGCGGCTGACGGCACGCGAGTGGACCGTGCTGGAATTCCTGGTGTTGCGCGCGGGCAAGATGGTGAGCAAGGACCAGATCGCCTCCGCCGTCAGCGGATGGGAGACCGACGTGAGCCCCAATGTCGTGGAGGTTTACATTTCCAGGCTGCGTTCCAAACTTGAGCCGGCAGGCGTGAAGATCCATTCAATACGCGGTTTTGGTTATTACCTTGATAAACCCTCAGCCAACCCGAATTAGCATACGCCGGCTGCTGTTCCGCTGGCTGCTGCTGCCGCTGGTGCTGCTGCTGGGTTTGGCCACCGTCATCGGTTATCCGATCGCGCTGCAACCCGCGACCGCGGCCTATGACTGGGTGCTGATTGACACCGCACAGTCCCTGACCCGGCTGATCAACGCCAAGCGGGATGCGGGGCCGGAACTGCTTTCCAGTTCGGCGGACATCCTGTTGCGGACTGACCAGTTCGACCGCATTTATTATTCCGTGCACGACCTGCGCGGCAAATTGCTGACCGGTGATGCGCATCTGCCGCCGCCGCCGATAAGGCTGCTGGATGCCGGTGAATATCTCTACGATGGGAAAATCGATGGTGAAACCATCAGGGTCGCGGCGATGCGCGTCAACCTGCGCGGCGTGGAAGCCATCGTGCAGGTGGCCGAGACCACGGTCAAGCGGAGCGAGCTGACGACGCGGATCCTGACCGGGATGATTGCCAGCGAGGTGGTGCTTGTCATCGTGGTGGTGGTGCTGATGCTGTTCGGGATCGGCAAAGGCCTGGAGCCCCTGGAGCGCCTGCGGTCGGAAATCGAAGCCCGATCACATCGCGACCTGCGGCCGGTTCCCCCGGAGCACGCGCCGATTGAGGTTCGTCCTGTCGTATCCGCGCTGAACGATCTGTTGCGGCAGCTTGAATTGGCGCTGCGCTCCCAGCAGGAGTTCGTGGCCAATGCCGCCCACCAGCTGCGTACCCCGCTTGCCGGATTGCGCATGCAGGTCGAACTCGGACTGCAACAGCAGGACCCCGCGGAATACAGGCGGGTGCTGACCGCGCTCGGCCAGTCGACGGAGCGAGCGGTGCATCTGGCCAACCAGTTGCTGATGCTGGCGCGGGCGGAGGTGGGTTTCCACCGGGTCAGAGCCATGCAGGTGCTGGATCTGCGGCAGGTGGTTGAGGAGGTGGCGGGCAACCTGATGCCGGCGGCGATCAGCAAGAAGATCGATCTCGGGCTCGAGTTGCAATTGGCACGCATCCATGGTGATTCATTTCTTATGGCCGAGTTGCTGTCCAACCTGATCGATAATGCCATTGCCTATACCCCGGCGGGAGGAAGGATAACAGTGACGACAACAACTGATGCCGGTTTTGTCGTGCTGCAGGTCGAGGATGACGGCATCGGCATACCTGAAACCGAGCGTGAACTTGTTTTCAGGCGGTTTTACCGCATCAACGGGTCCAGCGGCGAGGGCTGCGGGCTCGGGCTGGCCATTGTTCAGGAGATTGCACACCTGCACGGCGGTACGGTCGTGATCAGCAATCCGTCGAGCGGAAACGGAACGCTGGTCAGCGTGCGCATTCCCGGGGCAGCCTGACACATCCGGGGTGCGCGGCCTTTTTCGCGGCATTTGCAGCGATGTGCTAAGTTCGGCGGCCATGTTTCCTTACTCAACACTGACGCCCGACTGCATTCTGGATGCCGTGGAGTCCTGCGACCTGCGCTGCGATGGCCGCCTGCAGGGTCTGAACAGTTACGAAAATCGTGTCTACCAGATCTGGCTGGATGACGGCTCATCGGTGGTCGCCAAGTTTTACCGTCCGCAACGCTGGAGTGCCGCCGCGATCCAGGAGGAACACGATTACGCGCTGGAGCTCGCGGCGCGGGAAATCCCGGTGGTGGCGCCACTGTTGTTTCACGGGCGCACCCGCCATGAGCATGGCGGGTTCCAGTTTGCGCTGTACCCGCGCCGCGGCGGCAGGACGCCCGAGTTTGAAGATCCCGATACCCTGCAATGGCTGGGGCGTTTCATCGCGCGCATCCATGCGGTCGGCGCGACCCGGCCTTTCGAACACCGACCGGTCATCGACATCGACGGCTTTGGCTGGGATCCCGCGGAGTTTGTCTGCGACAGCGGTTTCGTGCCGGAGGACCTGCAGGAGGCCTATGCCAGCACGGTCGAGGATGTTCTCGACCGCGTCGAGCAGTGCTGGGCGGCGGCAGGCCCGATCCGCCAGCTGCGGCTGCACGGCGACTGCCATGCCGGCAACATCCTGTGGACCGACGATGGCCCGCATTTCGTCGACCTCGACGATGCGCGCATGGGGCCCGCGGTGCAGGACCTGTGGATGTGCCTGTCGGGCGATCGCAAGTCGCAGCAGGCGCAGCTGCTGCCCCTGCTGGAGGGTTACAGCGAGTTCCGCGAGTTTGACCCCGCGGAACTGGGGCTGGTGGAGGCGCTGCGCACGCTGCGCATGGTGCATTACGCGGGCTGGCTGGCGCGGCGCTGGGATGATCCGGCGTTTCCGGCGAGCTTTCCGTTTTTCAACACCCAGCGCTACTGGCAGGACCATGTGCTGGCGCTGCGCGAACAGGCGGCGGCGCTGGATGAGCCTCCGCTGCAATGGCGGCGTTGAGACGCATGCTGCTGCAGTTTCTGGCGGCAAGCGCTGCAGCCTACGGCATAGTGGTCCTTTTTACATGGCTGACGCAGGATCGCCTGGTTTATTTTCCGCACATCGGCGGTGTCGCAAAATCGACGCCGGCGCAGGTTAAATTGCCGTTTGAAGATGTACGTATCACCACGACGGACGGCGAAACGCTGGCCGCGTGGTGGGTGCCCGCCGAACCGATGCGCGGCGCCGTGCTGCTTCTGCACGGCAATGCCGGCAGTATTGCCGAGCGCATCGATTACCTGCCGCATTTTCATGCGATGGGATACGCAGTGCTGCTGCCCGACTACCGCGGCTACGGTGCAAGCACCGGCAAGCCGTCTGAGCAGGGCACCTATCTGGATGCGCAGGCGGCATGGCGGTGGCTGACCGGCGAGCGAGGCATCAAACCCGGCGCCATCGTGGTGGCGGGCGAATCGCTGGGCGGCGCCGTGGCCGCCGAACTTGCCGCCCGCGTGCAGCCGGGGTCGCTGATATTGATATCCACTTTCACTTCGGTGCAGGATCTCGGCAGTGAAATTTATCCTTGGCTGCCGGTGCGCTTGATCAGCCGTTATCGTTATGACACGCTGGCACATCTGCGCAATTTTCGCGGGCCGGTGCTGATCGCACACAGCCGTGATGATGAAATCGTGCCGTTTGCGCACGCCGAACGCCTGTTTGCGGCGGCTTCGGGTGACAAGGCTTTGCTGGAAATGCGCGGCGGCCATAACAACGGTTTTCTGTTTTCACAACCGTCATGGGTGCGTACGGTGAGCGATTTTCTGCTGCGTCATGCGGCATCCGCCGTCAATCAATAACGCTTTGTTTTTATTGGAAAAATGAAAAAAGATCTGAAAATCGGCATCGCCCTGGGCTCGGGTTCCGCGCGCGGCTGGTCGCATATCGGGGTGCTGCGTGTGCTGGAGGCGGCCGGCATCAGGCCGCAGATTGTCTGCGGTTCATCCATCGGCGCGCTGGTGGGGGCTGTTTATGCGGATGGGGATCTGGATGCGCTGGAGAAATGGGTGCTCGATCTGACCTGGCGCAAGGTGCTCGGTTTTTTTGACATCAGTTTCAACGGCGGTTTTCTGAAGGGTGCAAAACTGATTTCGTTCCTGCGCGACAACCTGCTGGACAAGCAGGTGGAGGATCTGGCGCTGCCTTTCGGTGCCGTCGCCACCGACCTGCGCAGCGGCCGGGAGATCTGGCTGCGCGAGGGCCTTGCCGCCGACGTGGTGCGGGCCTCGATTGCAACCCCGGGGCTGTTCACGCCCTGCGTTCTCGACGGCCGGTTGCTGGTGGATGGCGCGCTGGTGAATCCGGTGCCGGTATCCCTGTGCCGGGCGATGGGGGCTGATTTTGTCATCGGCGTCGATCTTGGTTCAGGCATCGCCGGTCGTCATGTGCGCGGCCGACCCAGCGATCGCCAGCCGAACATGATCGAGGTGGTCGCGGAAAGCATCAGCATCATGCAGGTGCGCATCACCCGCAGCCGGCTTGCCGGTGAACCCGCCGATGTGGTGATTGCGCCCCGGCTGGGAAACGTGGGGGCCCTTGATTACCACCGTGCCGCGGAGTCGGTCAAAGAGGGGCGTGCGGCTGCCGAATTGATGTTGCCGCTGATCCAGCAGTTGCTGGGCGAATGAGTCAATAGTACGGGGGCTCAGGGCAGGCCGAGCGCGTCTTTGGCATGGCGCAGCAGGACATCCGGCTTGACGGGTTTGTTGAGGTAACCCGAAGCGCCGTAGGCCAGTGCCGCGACGATGTCGTCGCGTTCGGCGCGGGCAGTCACGACGATGATCGGCGTCGATTTGAATTCCGGGTGTTCATGCAGTTTGCCGAGCACATCCAGACCGACGGCATCGCGCAGTTCGACATCGATGATGATCAGGTCGGGCAGGGGGGGGCTTGGCCAGAGCGGCGGCGATTTCGCTGCGGCTGGCTGCGCCGCGGATGTCGAATCCGCCCTGCATCAGCCCGCGTGCGGCGGCCAGCGCTTCCGCTTCGTGGCTGTCGATAAGCAGAATGGCATGTTTGCCGCCGCCGCGCGGCGGGATCGGTTTGCCCGGGCGGTTTAGGATATTGATCTGGTAACCGGCTTTCAGTTTGCGCGCGCCGGAAATCGTACCCTCGGCCTGGCGGCGCTGCTGCAGCGTCGGCTCTTTCGGGCGTTCGCTGAGAAAACTCTCCAGGTCGTCGACCGTGGATTTGGATTGCGGAGCCGTTGCCGGCGCGATTTCGATATAACCCTCGTTCGTCAGCGCCTCGAGCGCCGCGCCGATGTCGCCGGCACGCGGAAACCGGTCACGCAGATTTTTCGCCGTGGCCCGCTCACCGACCGCGGCCAGCAGTCCCTTGATACCCGGTTTCAGCACACCCGGTTTCGCTGCAACTTCGGCGCGACCCTTGGCGGTGGTGCGGTAAGTGTTGTTATCGGTCATGATTGGTCATTATCCCAGCATATCGGCAACGTGGCCGGCAATGCTCAGTCCGGCTGCTTCGGAGCCGATGGCGGCGTTAGTCACTTTTTTATTCATGGCAAGCCGCTGAAAAACGGCTGCCAGGTTCGGAGAAGCCGCAAGTTTACTTTAAAACGCCGGTGCGTCGTACACTGGGCGCATGAATCAATGGAGTGCGGATTTTATTGAGCAGTCGCCACTGCTGGCGGTGCTGCGCACTGCCGCACGGCAGCTTGCCGGAGACGACTGGCCGGCGCTGTCGCGGCTGCAGGAAATCATCACGCGCGCCGGCATCGGCACAGCGTCCGGTCTGCCGCTGCGGCTGGTGTCGCCGGTGGCCGGCGCGGGCGCATCGTACGAGCAGCGTCTTTATGCGCGCGGTGAACTGGAATTCCGGGAGCGCAACTGGCACGACCTGTTCAATGTACTGGTTTGGCTGACGTTTCCGCGCGCCAAGGCGGCATTGAATGCGCGGCACCATGCGGCATTGCCCGCAGGCAAGGCGGGCGGGCGTGGACCGGTGCGCGATGCGCTGACATTGTTTGATGAAAGCGGCGTCATCGTGCTGTCTTCGGATATCGGGCTGTTGACCATGATCCGCGAGTTCCGCTGGAAACCGCTGTTCCGGGAGCGCCGCGACGCGGTGATCACCGGCATGGAATTCCTGCCTTTTGGTCACGCACTTTGCGAAAAAGCACTCGCGCCCTACAAGGGTATTACCGGACGCGCACTGTTGTTCGGTGCGGATCGGGATTTCCTTGCGCTTGCGCCGGCGGAGCGGTTGACGCAAATCGACCGCCGCCTGGCGCTGCTGATTGCCGACCCGCAGTCCTTGCGGCACACGCATGAACTTGCACCGTTGCCGGTGCTGGGCGTGCCCGGTTGGTGTGCCGATAATGAACGGCCGGACTATTACGATGATCTCGATCATTTCCGGCCGGGCCGGATGGGGCGCGGATCTTCGACGGTTGCCGATGGCAATGCGATGCTCAGGGAAATCCGCTGATCGCCCTGCTGCAACGGGTCAGCCTGGCGCAGGTCGTGATTGAAGGCGTAAACGTGGGCGCCACCGGAGCCGGGCCGGAAGCTGTTTGAGCATGTCGTGGTCCAGGCGCGGCGTGTCCATGCGCAGGTGGCTGCGGGCCCGTTTCGGCGCGGACATGCAGGTCACGCTGACCAATGACGGCCCTGTGACATTCTGGCTGCAGTTGCGCGCCGGTGGCGGAGGCGGCATCGCGGCGTTTGTTGAGGCGCTGGCAGCCATAAAAATATGAATAAAAACAATTACTTATAATTAATACTCGGGGGCCAGGGGCATCTTGAACTTGTGTACTTCGCCCCTATCTAATGCTGCGTGTTCAACCATCCGGGGGTTTGAAAAGCCATGAAACGTGTCTTTCTGCTGATCGTCACCAACTTCGCGATACTCGCGGTACTCAGTGTGACCATGCAGTTGCTGGGCATCGACGCTGCGCTGGAAAACGAGACCGGTCTCAATCTGCAGGGCCTGCTGGTCTTCGCGGCGCTCTTCGGCTTCGGCGGCGCGTTCATTTCGCTGCTGATCTCGAAGTGGATGGCCAAAAGTGCGACGGGCGCCCGGGTGATCGAAGTGCCCGCCAATACCACCGAGCGCTGGCTGGTGGATACCGTCAAGCGTCAGGCGGAACGCGCCGGCATCGGCATGCCGGAAGTGGCGATTTACGACGCCCCGGACATCAACGCCTTCGCCACCGGCTGGAACCGCAACGACGCGCTGGTGGCGGTCAGCACCGGCCTGCTCAACAACATGTCGCAGGACGAGGCGGAGGCCGTGCTCGGACATGAAATCAGCCATGTCGCCAACGGCGACATGGTGACGCTGACGCTGGTGCAGGGCGTGGTGAACACCTTCGTGCTCTTCTTCTCGCGCGTGATCGGTTTCTTCGTCGACCGCGTGCTGCTGAAAAATGAGCGCGGTCAGGGCATAGGATTTTTTGTCGCCACCTTTGTTGCGCAAATGGTGCTCGGCGTGCTGGCGAGCATGGTGGTGGCTTGGGTCAGCCGCCAGCGAGAATTCCGTGCCGATGCCGGCGGCGCCGAACTGGCCGGCCGGCAGAAGATGATCGCCGCGCTGGAGCGCCTGAAAATGAACCATGACCAGACGTCCTTGCCCGCGCAGATGTCGGCCTTCGGCATTTCGGGCGGCGGCGGAATGATGGCGCTGTTCATGTCGCATCCGCCGCTGGATGTGCGCATCGCCGCGCTGCGCGCCGCGCAGTCCGGGGCGCAATAAGCGGCAGGACAAGCGGCAGCGGTTCGTTCAGCAACAAAAAAGCCCGCGCTGTACGGCGCGGGCTTTTGTTTGTGGCGACAGCGGCTCAGGGCCGCAGCAGCGGATCGCGGACCGCGCCGGCAACCGACAGGCCGCCGCGGGCCACCACCAGGCCCTTGGAGCCGAGTTCCGCATTGATGCGGCCCGAAAGCGCTCCGCCGTCACCGACGGCAATCGCGCCGCTGGCATTGAGCGGGCCGGAATTCAGTTGCAGCTGTTTGTAGTTGTAGCGGCCGCCGCTGATGCTGAGCGCGCCGCTCAGCGTGTCAAACCGGGTTTTGCCGCCACGGGTACCGCTGGCTGAAGGCGCCTGGATCGCACGCACCACGTCGATATTCATCAGTTCACCGGTGCTGATGGTGAACGAAGCTTCCGCGGCGCTGGCATCGAACAGCGTTTTCAGGGTTTTCCCCTGCAGCGCATAACTGCCGTTCGCACTGATCGAGCCGTTGGCTGAAAAATCGCGGGTGTAGGCGGGCATCAGTTCCTGCAGCCGGCCGTTTTCAAGATTGAATTCGCCTTCGACACTGATGACGCCGGCCCATGCCGCTTTCAGCGCGCCCTTGACGCGACCGCCGCCGACGCGGCCTTCGAACGCGCTCACCGTCGCCTGCCGCTGATCCACCTGCGCGGTGACTGAAAGGTCGCTGAAGTTCAGCGCCGGTCCCACCGGCAACTGCCATTCGCTGGCCGAGATGGCCAGCGCAAGCCCGTTGTCCTTCGGCGTGGCATTGACGGTCATTTTGCCGTCGCTCAGGCGCATTTTCTGCATGGCGCCGCTGCGGCTGAAGCTGATCAGGGCCTCGAATTGCGGTACATCGATGGCAAGACCGTTGATTTTGACGTTGGTCAGGCGCAACTGGCTGATCTGCAGCGCGGCGCCTTCGGCGCCTTTTGCCATAACCGGCAGCAGGTCGATGCCCGCGGGTTCAATGGTGACGGCGTTGGCGGCGATGATGTCGAACTCGCGCGCGCCGAGCAGCAGGCTCCACGGCATCATCGGGATGCTGACGGTATCGGCCTTGATCTGCTGCGTGCCGCCCACGCTGACCTGCTCGAGGCGGAGCACCTGTTCCGGATAAACCGTGTAGCGCATGTTGCTGATGCGCACCGGCTGCTTGAACCGCTGTGACACCAGTTCCTGCACTGCCGGCACATGGCTGCCGAGCGGCATGAATTGGAGGGCGCCCAGCCCGCCGGCGACCAGCACCAACAGGCCGATGCCGGCCATCACCAGCTTGCTGCGCGGTTTTTTGTCGGAGCGGAAAGACGAGGCGGCATCACGCGCCTCGGACTCCATGCGCAGCTTGCGGTCGGCGGCGGCCGCCTTGGCGCGTTCCTCGGCTTCGGCACGGTAACGCGCGTCGGCTTCAATTTCGGCGCGGGCGCGGGCACGCAATTCTTCGTCCACCCGCGACTTGACGCTTTTTTCAGCGCTTTCGCGCAGTTCCTGTTCGCGCACCACGCGGGCCACGGCCTCGGCCTTGGCGCGTTCTTCAGCCTGGGCGCGGGCCTGGCGCTCGACTTCCATCTGCGCCTTGGCTTTTGCCACCGCGGCTTCGGCCATCTGGGCGCGATATTCCGCATCCTCCCGTGCTTTTTTGCTTTCCGCGCTTTCGCCGGCCCCGGCGCTGCGGGCCAGCCGTTCCGCATCCTCCCGCGCTTTATGGGCGATTTCGAGCTGACGGTCGGCTTCCTCGCGCGCCTTGCGCTCGGCCACCGTGCGCGCGGCGATCTCGGCCTGGGCTTTTTTCTCGGCTTCCTCGCGTTTGCGCCGTTCGACCTCCATCACCGCCTCGACTTCAGCGCGGGCCTTGGCCTCGGCCTCGGCCTGTACTTTGCGGATGGCCTCTTCGCGCAGTTCACGTTCTGCGGCAACCTTGGCTTCGGCGTCCTCGCGGGCGCGGCGCTCGGCGGCGATCCGGTTTTCCATTTCTTCGCGGGCGCGTTTTTCTTCCGCAGCGCGGGTTTCCGCTTCAGCCGAGGCCTGCCGTGCCTGTTCGCGCAGTGCTTTCAGTTCGGCATTGGCCTTGGCCTCGATTTCAGCGCGCGCTTTTTGCTCGGCTTCGGCGGCGATTCTTCGCTGCTCTTCCTCGCGTGCGCGGGCTTCGGCTTCGGCTTTGGCACGGGCTTCGGCGGCGACGCGGGCTTCGGCTTCCGCCCGCGCCCGGGCTTTGGCTTCTTCCAGCGCCTGCATCGCTGCTGTGGCCCTGGCCATGGATTCGGGATCCGAACCTTGCGTTGCCGCCCGTGCTTCGGCGGCCGCTTTGGCGCGCGCCGCTTCCTCCGCCATCTGGCGCGCCTGCGCCACCGCTTCCTCGGCGGCTTTGGCGCGGGCTTCGGCTTCTTCCAGGGCCTTGCGCTCCGCTTCGAGGCGGGCCTTGATGTCGGCTTCCATGCGGACGCGGGCTTCGGCCTCGCGTTTCGCGGAATCCTGGGCACGGGCGAGGGCTTCAGCCATCGCTTTCATCTGTGCTTCCAGCGCTTCGCGCGCCTTGGTTTCGGCGGCGGCGTGGGCATTGGCTTCGACTTCGGCCTTGGCCTGCGCTTCGGCTTCGACGCGGGCCTTGGCTTCCGAGGTGGCTTTGGCAATGGCCTCGGCCTTGGCGCGGGCTTCGGACTGCGCTCTCGCACGGGCTTCGGCCTCTGCCCTGGCGGAGGCTTCCTGCGCCGCCTTCAGGCGGATTTCCGCCGCGGCTTTCGCCTGCGCATCTGCCGCGACTTTGGACTCGGCTTCCGCCTTGGCACGGGCTTCGGCGGCGGCTCGGGCGGCAGCGTCAGCCTTGGCCTTGGCTTCCGCCTCCGTTTTGGCGCGGGCTTCGGCGGCGGCGCGGGCCTGGGCTTCAGCCTGCTGCCGCGCTTTGGCCTCCATTGCGGCCTTGGCCGCGGCCTGCGCGCGGGCCTTGGCCTGCGCTTCCTTCTCTTTACGGGCTTCTGCCTCGGCATTGACCTTGGCTACAGCCTCGGGGGAAGTGAAGTCGAGATCCATCTCGCCGTCATCGGCTGCCGGTGCGGCCGGGGCGGCGGCGCGCCCTGCAGGTGTCGCCGGGGCGGCGGGTTTTGCGGCAGGAGCAGCAGCCGGGGACGAGAAAACCTTGACGTAACCCGCCTTGGTCAGTTCATCCAGTATGCCTTCGACATCCTTGGGGGCGATTTTGCTTTTCGCCACCAGTTCGGCAAAGGTCGATTTGCCATCCACCGAAAGAAAAATATTGCCGGCATTGCGATCGAGCTTGATGGTTTTGTTCTTGAAATCAAGAACGCCCTTGGAGGTCTTGGCGTAGACAGTTTGCGGGTGCATGGCATTAACACCGTGATTTATTGGACAGTTTTGCCGCGGGCCGGCCGGCGGCCCGACACTGCGCTCCCCGCCGGTTTCCTGCGCTGCATACCCGAAGTGCCGGCATTGCATGTGCAGGGGCATTATAGTTACTATAGCCGGATACAACAAAATGATGCATATGGATCCGCAATTATCATCAGAATCACCGGATTATTCGGATAGCCGCCGTTCGACGCTGGATGTCACGAATCAGGTCGACACCATGGATCCGGTGTCAGTGTCCTTCGAAGTCGCGCAAATTTACGAACGTCTTTACCGGCGCGAATTTCCTTCCAGCCTGTTGCGGGTGTTTGCCGATGTCGGCCGGCTGTACCGCGGCGAATTTCCCGGCTTTCATGCCTGCGAAACCGACTATCACGACATCCAGCACATCCTCGAGGTGACGCTGGCCATGTCGCGGCTGATGGACGGCTGCGCACAGGCGACCAACACGCGGATCATGGATGAACGCCTGTTTCAACTGGGCACCGTCAGCGCGCTGTTCCACGATGTAGGTTATCTGCGCCGCCTGGACGACAACGAAAAGAAACATGGCGCGGAGTACACCCGCACCCATGTCGGTCGTGGCGCCGAATTCATGTCCTGGTATCTGCCGGAAGTCGGCCTGGAGGAACTGGCTGATCCTGCTGCACGCATCGTGCATTTCACCGGCTACGAAGTGCCGGTGGGCAATATCCAGATCGAACCGCAATACCGCATGGTCGGCAACCTGCTCGGCAGCGCCGACATTCTCGCGCAGATGGCGGATCGTTATTATCTGGAGAAATGCCGCGATCGCCTGTATCCGGAGTTCGTGCTCGGCGGCATTGCTCGCCAGGTTGATGACAAAGGACAGGAGAAAGTCATTTTCTCCTCTCCCGCGGATCTTATTTTCAAGACCCCCGGTTTTTTTGCGGGTGCGCACAAACGCCTGGAACAGGACTTGGGCGGGGTCTACCGTTACGCCGACAGCCACTTCAAGGGCGAGAATCTCTATTACTCGGTGGTGCGCCGGAACATTGATTACGCGCGCACCATTGCCGAAACGCAGGACGTCTCAATGCTGCGTCGCAGGCTGCCCGACAGCAGTCTCCCTGAGGCGGCGTAACCGCGCGCTGCCGGCGGGTCAGGACCGGGCCTCAGGGCGTTGTCGCGCCTTCGCTCATTTGCCGACGGGCAAACCGCGCTCGACGCCCCTAGCCCTGAGGCCAAATCGTCGCCGTCGCACTCATGAAGTAATGGTTAACAGGCCCTAGGCCACTTTCAGCAGTATTTTTCCCGTGTGCTGGCTGGCTTCCATCAGCGCATGCGCCTTGGCCGCGTCCTGCAGCGGTAGCGCACTGTGCGTGACCACCCGGATTTTTCCGCTGGCGATATGCGGCCACACCTGGGCCTCCAGTTCGCGTGCGATGCGCGCCTTGAAGGCATCCGGGCGGGTGCGCAGCGTGGAGCCGGTATAGGTCAGCCGTTTCAGCATCACCGGCATCAGGTTGATTTCAACTTTTGATCCTGCAGCGAAGGCAAGCTGGATGATGCGCGCGTCGTGGCTCGCGGCCTTGAGGTTTTTTTCGATGTTCGGACCGCCGACGATGTCGAGGATCACGTTGGCACCGCCTTCAGCGCGGACCACTTCAACAAAATCCTCAGCGCGATAATCGATCACCCGGTCGGCGCCCAGGTCCTTGCATACCTTGCAACGTGATTCGGGGCTGTCGGTGGCGATGACCTTGGCGCCGAAAACCTTGCCGAGCTGGATGCAGGTGGTGCCGATGCCGCCGGCGCCGCCATGCACCAGGAAGGTTTCCCCGGCCTTGAGGCCGGCGCCGATGAACACATTGCTCCACACCGTGAAAAAGGTTTCAGGCAGCCCCGCGGCATCGACCATGCTGATGCCCTGGGGCACGCTCAGGCAGTGCCCGGCATCGACTGCGACATACTCGGCATAACCGCCGCCGTTGGTCAGTGCGACGACCTTGTCACCGATGGCCCAGCGCTGCACGTCCGCGCCTTGGGCGACGATCTCCCCCGAGACTTCCAGGCCTGGCAGGTCGGAGGCGCCCTTGGGCGCCGGATACAAACCCTTGCGCTGCATGATGTCGGGGCCGTTGATGCCGGCAGCGACAACCTTGATCAGCACTTCATGGGCTTTGATCACCGGCAGTGGACGTTCTGTCGGCTTTAATACTTCAGGGCCGCCGGGGGCGGAAATTTCCACGGCGTTCATGGTGGCGGGCAGGGTATTGCTCATGGTAATCCTCGTTTTGTCACTGTCGTTATTTGCCGGCTTCGCGGTATTTGCGGATGCGTTCTTTGAGTCCCGGCGTGCTGACCGAACGCGCCAGTTCGGCCATGTCTTCGGCGCGACTGTCGATCACGGTGCGGCGATGCAGGGCCGCGGCTGCCGCAGGGGTCAGCGCTTCGGCTGCGCCTTGCGCGCCATGGATCAGGGCCGGCCATTCGTCAGCCGCAGCGATCCCGGTCAAAAATCCTGCGGCCAGTGCTTCGGCTGCATCGAAGCTGCGCGAGGTCGACAGGATTTCGCGCGCCTTGTCGGCGCCGACGCGATGCATCAGCCGGCGGGTACCGAGTACCACGCCGAAGCGCAGGCCGGGCATGCGGAAGGTGGTGCCGGCGGCGGCAATGCGCAGGCCGCAGCTGGCGACGAGGTCGGCACCGGCGCCGAACACACGGCCGTGGGCCAGCGCCAGTGTCGCGCAGGGGGCGTGATACAGCGCCTGCAGCAGGGTTTCGATGCGGATGAAGCGCAGCGCGAGGTCGCCGTCGCTTTGTGCCTGCGCGTCGGTGAAATCAAAACCGGCGCAGAAATGCGAGCCGGTGCCGTCGATGATCAGCAGCCGCGTGCCGTCGGTGGCGGCATATTCGACGGCATCGATCAGCGCTTCGACCAGCGGTGCCGACAGCGCATTGGCCTTCTGCGGCCGGTTCAGTGTCAGCCGCGTGACATGGTTCTCGTGCTTGCGCAGCAGTTCGTCGCTCATGGGGAGGTCTTTAAAAACTTAGCCACAGAGGACACAGAGGACACAGAGGAATTCAGGGCGAAGGGATGCTTTTGCATGGGGTTCGGGGTTTCTCTGTGAACTCTGTGAACTCTGTGTCCTCTGTGGCTGCATTGTTTTTTTCAGCTTTGCAGGCTTGCGCGGACTTCGGCAGAGCGGTCCCAGAAGTTCGGCATCCGGGTGCTGGAGTAGCCGGACACAAACGGTTTTTCGATGCCGGTGGCGGCATCGAAGACATGGCGTTTGACCGCGCCGATGTTGGCCCCATAGACGTGAATGCTGATCGATACCCGGTCGTCAAAGGCATTGGCCACTTCATGGATGTCACCGAAGGTGGGCGAAACTTTGTCCACTTCCCCCGGCAGCAGGCGGCCTGTTTCACTGGCAATCATTGGTTTCCCGGCGGTGCTCTGTTCGAAGCGGCGGCAGGATTCGGCGCCGCGCATCATGCCGACCATGCCCCAGGTCATGTGGTCATGCACCGGTGTTTTCTGTCCCGGACCCCAGACAAAGCTGACCACCGAGAAACGTTCCAGCGGATCGCAGTAGAGCAAATACTGTTGATAAAACTGCGGATGCGGCTGTGCGCATTCATCGGGCAGCCAGTCGTCGTGTTTGATCAGCTCGCCGAGCAGCTTGCCGCCGGCGTCGAGCATGATTTTTTCGTCCTTTGCGTTTTTTTCGGCGAGGCGCGTGAACTCGGCGACGAAATGGCGGAAGCGGGCGGTGTTTTTCATGATGAATCTCCTGCTGAATTTGCTGCTTTCACATTCTTCAGTTCGGCGAGAATTTCCGCGGTGTGTGCGCCCAGTGCCGGCGGGCCATTGCGCACATCCAGCCGCTGACCGGAAACACGTTGCGGTGAAATCACGGTTTTGCTGGCGACGCCGTTGGGCAGCGCCATGTCCTGCACCCATTCCATGTGTTTGACCTGCGGGTCGGCCAGTACCTGCGAATAATTGTACAGCGGAGCGCAGGGTACGCCGCTTGCGTTCATGCGGCTCAACAGGTCGTTTGCATCGAATTTGGCGAATTCCGTTTCCAGCACTTCGCGCAGCGCATCCTGATGTTGCGCGCGCAAGGTCGGCGTTGCGAAGCGCGGATCTTTGGGCAGATCGCTGCGGCTGATGACTTCGCAGGCGGCTTCCCACAGTTTGTTGGTGCCGGCGGCCAATGCGAAATAACCATCGCGGCAGCAGAACGCGGCGTACGGCGCGTTCATCGGATGTGCCGAACCGAGGCGCACCGGATCGCGACCGGTGCCGAACAGTTCGCTGGTCTGCAGGTTGGCGATACCGAGCATGGCGCCGAGCATGGACACATCGACATGGTCGCCTTGGCCGGTGGCGCGCGCCTTGTGCAGTGTCGCTGCTGCGCTGAATGCGGCGTAAAGGCCTGCGGAGAAATCAGCGATCGGGATGCCGCATTTCGCGGGACGGCCGTCGCGGTCGCCGGTGACGCTCATCACGCCGCTCATCGCCTGCACGGTCATGTCAAAACCGCCTTCGCCAGCGCGCGGTCCGGTCTGGCCGAAGGCGGATACCGAACAGTAAACAAGGGCGGGGTGATCTTTTGCGAGTGATGCGTAATCGAGACCGAACTTCGCCATCACGCCGGGGCGGAAATTTTCGAGCACGATGTCGGCGCTCAAGGCCAGCTTGCGTGCCGCGGCACGATCGTTATCCGTTTTCAGATCCAGCACCACCGAACGTTTGTTTCGGTTCACTGATGCAAAATACTGGCTGTAACCGTCGAGGATCGGCGGCCATTGCCGCATCAGGTCGCCTTCAGGCGATTCGACCTTGATCACGTCAGCACCCATGTCGGCGAGCAGACAACCCGCAAAGGGACCGGCCAGAACCTGGCAGAACTCGACGACGCGGATACCTTGTAACGGGAGCATGTGGGATTTTGTGATGCGGTGTGGCGTAAAAAAGCAGCCTTATGCTAGCACGGCACCTTCAGCGATTCACCGCAGCGGAGAATTGTTCTCCGGCATCGAGCGCATTCAATGCGTCGTATTCGCGCTTGGTCATTGATGCTGCCGGCTGTGCCTGCGCGGCATCAAATTGAAATCCGGTATGCGCTGCGATGTGGGCAATGGTGGTTTCCGGATGATGGGACTCGAGAATGAAACGTGAGCCTGCGCGGGGTTCGCGTGTAAATACCGCCAGCGGCGTGACCAGCGCAGTCATGTTGCCGGAAGCGGTGACAAAATCGAGTTTGTCGACGAGGGCGCGTGTGCTGTGGTCGGTGCGCCAGGTCACGACGCGTTTCGCCGTCGGCAGCATCACGGCAGCGCCGCCGCCGCCAGGCAGCCGCACCTTTGGATTTTCCCAGGTGCCGATGGCCGATACATTGGTGCGGCCTTCGGCATCGATCTGGGCGCAGCCGAGATAGACCAGATCGAGTCCGCCGCGTGCACACAGGTCGTAAAAATCCTGATTGGCGAATATCGCCGGTGAACCATGAACGATCGCCGGGTCACTGCTCGACTGCGGCACGGTGACCGGTTGCGGCTCGACGCCACCGGCGACATTGATCCAGGTGAACGGGAAATCGTAGGCGCGCTTGGCGAGCAGGCAGGCGAGCATCGGCAGCGTCGAGTTGACGCCGCTGAAGGTGATTTCACCGGCGCGGATCTGGCGCGCGAGATTGACGACGATGAAGGAAAAGGGTGTCCAGTTCATGGGGGAAGTATAACGACCCGCGTGTTGTTTCAGGATGTGCGGAAGGCGGCGAGGTAAATGATGGCTGTGACCGTGATGACGGCACCGCAGATGATCTGCACACTGATTTTTTCACCGCGCAGGAACAGCGCGCTGGCCAGCGCGGTGACCAGCGGATAGGCGGCAATCACCGGTGCGACCGTTGATACCGGCGCCATTGCGAGTGCCGAATACATCAGCACCATTGCGGCCCCGTTGACGGTGCCGGTCGCGGCAAACCACAGCAGGCCGTCGCGGCTGACCGCCTTGCGCCCGCCGCGACGCAGGCCTTCCGCGCCGAGCACCGCGGTGGACGATACCAGGTAGCCGATCACGCTGGCGGCAAACGGATTGCCCCACAGCAGCAGCCCGGCCTTGGCGCCGGCCTGCGCCACGCCGCGCACAACGGCGCCGGCAACGGGCCACACCAGCGCGCGGCCGGGCATCCGGCCCCGGGTTGCGCCGGGGCGCCAGGACAGCAGGGCAACACCGGCAGCGACGCCCAGCGCCGCTATGGCCGCCTGTGGCGGGATTTGCTCGCCCAGCAGCAACGCTGCGGCGAGCATCGCGAACAGCGGTGCGGTGCCCGAGATTGCGCTGGTGACGGTGGGGCCGAGTTCTTCATTGGCGCGGAAAGTCAGCAGCGTGACCAGCGCGGGATAGAACAGACCGACCAGCGCGAAAATCAGGGCGGCGGTGAGGTTGAACGCGGACAGTTCGACGGTGAACGGTGCGGCGATGACGAACAGCAGCGTCGCGACGGGAATGCTGATCGCAGCGCCGCTGCGCGCATCGACATGGCGCAAACCGACGCGCGAGGTGATCATGCCGGCGCCGAAACACAGCGCGGCCAGCATGGCGAGAATCAGGGCGTTCATTTCGTAAGTTATTGTTTTATTTATTATTTTTGTTTTTCTGCGAGTGGTTCCAGGATCACCCGCCAGGCTTGCAGTTTGTCGGCGTAGGCGCGCGCCGCATGGGCCGGACTGGTCGAGGGCAGGCGCACAAGTTTCAGGGCGCCGGCTTCCAGGGCGGGCTGCACATGCACCCGGAAGCAGCGCTCGGCCGTGGCGCCGTTGAAAAATACATGGCGGATGTCCGGCCGCCGCGCCAGAAACGATACCAGGTCGTTGGCGATGATCGAACGCCGGTCGATAGCGGCATCAAGGCTGCCTTCACGCGCGCAGGCCGCGAGCACGTCCCACACTGCGATTCCCGCTTTTTTCAGGCGGCGGGTGCGTGCGGCATAGGGCATCTCGGGCGATGCGCCGACAAGATCACCCATGATGCGCCAGAACGCGTTGCGCGGATGTGCGTAATACTGCCCTGTGCGCAGCGATTCGATGCCGGGCATGCTGCCGAGGATCAGCAAACGCGCCGATACATCGGCAATCGGCGCAAAGCTGCGGACGACGGGCATGCGTTCAGCCGACTGCGACGGCTTCAGGCGCGGCGGCGAGATGGTTTTCGAGCACGCCCTCGGCATCCTGCATGTAGTATTCCACCGCCGCATAATCGATGTCGTAATAGGGATGCATCGAGCCGGGCCATGCGCCCCTGGGCGTGATGGCGACGGCTTCGACCATGAAGCCCGGCACCAGGGTCAGTTCCGGTTGTTCGCGCAGCCGGTCGGTGGGCACCAGTTTTTCCGCAGTGACCAGCACACGTTTAGCGGCGCGGGTCAGCGGGTGGTCCCAGAACGGCGAGCCGTAAATGCGCGCATTGCCGTCGGTATCGACCTCGGCGGCGTGGATCACTGCGATATCAGGCTGCACTGCCGGAATGACATACACATCCTTGCCGGAGCCGTACGGATCGCGCAGGGTCTGCCAGTTGTTGACGCCTGCGAGTTCGCTGCCGTGTACACCGGCAACCGGCTGGAAGGGGATTCCGTAGGAGGCTGCACGCAGCCCTGCGACCAGGGTCATTCAGGCGTGTTCTTCGAGACGGGCTTCCTTGCGCTCGATGGTTTTGCGGTACCAGCGCGCCATGCCGAAATTGCCTTCCATGGCGACAATGCCGGCACGCACTTTGGCGACGGCGCCGGCACGGCACAGGAGGTCGAGGTCGTAACCGGGCGAGGGTTTGATGATTTCAAGGTTCTTGCGTTGCTGGCGTACCAGCTCGCGCACCAGTGCGAATGGTCCGCGATGCAGGAACACGCCACCGAGGCCCAGTGCCGCCCCTTCAGGGATGCGCTGCGCGAGTTCGGCGAGGCTGATGATTTTGGATGCAGTAGCGGCCATGTGGCGCTCCGGAGCGGGGTGTGGCGAAAGTTTACACCCTGATTTTTGCCGGCCGAACTGCACTGTGACCAGTATTCGGACTGCCATGGGCCCTGTCGGCCCGCGGTGCGATAATCGCGACTCATTTCAATTCGTGGAGCAGGGCATGGCCGCAACACAGGCAAAAATCACCAGCGCGGAATATCAGGCACACAAAGGTACCGAAAAACGGAGCAGCGTCAAACTGTATGTGTAT
The DNA here is from genome assembly GCA_019749945.1 of Burkholderiales bacterium. GTDB lineage: Bacteria > Pseudomonadota > Gammaproteobacteria > Burkholderiales > SG8-41. Next base: position 63,495 of record JAIEPF010000024.1, on the reverse strand, counting down.
CGCAAACGTGCTGCGACTGCGGCAAAAGGTGCACCGGTGCTGTTCCTGGTGCACGGCTCATCGGCATCGGGGCGCTCGAGTTTCGATCTCCATGTGCCGGGACGCGATGATTATTCGCTGATGGACCACTTTGCCGGCCTGGGTTACGACGTATGGACGGTGGACCATGAAGGCTACGGCCGCTCCGACCGCACCGACAGCAATTCCAATATTGCGTCCGGCGCCCAGGATCTGGCCGCGGCGATGCAGATCGTTGAACGTGAAACCGGCGCGCGCGAGGTGTACATGTACGGCGGTTCGTCGGGCGCGCTGCGCGCGGCCCTGTATGCGCAGCAGAATCCGGGTCGCGTCAAACGACTGATGGTGTCGGCACTGGTCTACACCGGTGAGGGTTCGCCGACACTGGCCAAGCGCCGCGAGAAGGTTGAAGAATACCGCGCCAGCCCGCGGCGCAAGGTCGATCGCGCATTCATCCACAGCATGTTCACCCGCGACAAGCCCGGCACTTCGGAAATGATCGCCGCTGATGCATTGGCCGACGCCGAATTGCCGCTGGGTGATTCGGTGCCGACCGGGACTTACCTTGACATGTGTGCCAACCTGCCGGTGATCGATCCGGCAAAAATCACCTGTCCGGTGTGCATCATCCGTGGCGAATTCGACGGCATTGCTGCCGAGCCGGATCTGCTGAACTTCTTCGGCAGGCTCCCGTGCAAGGACAAGCAGTTCGTGTTCGTATCGGGGTTGGCCCATGCGGCGACGCTGGGCATCAACCGCCACAAGTTCTGGCATGCGATGGAATCGTTCATGAACATGCCTGAAAACCGCGCGCTGGCCGCCTGACTGAATAATTCACTGGAGGAGTCTGCAATGGCATCCGGAGTATTTGACGACGCACTGATTCAGCACCTGTGGAGCACCGAGGAGCTGCGCGGCATATTCAACGAGCACAACCGCGTGCAGAAATGGCTGGATTTCGAGGCGGCGCTGGCGCTGGAACAGGCGGCGCTGGGCATCATCCCCAAGGCGGCAGCCGAGGAAATCGCCGCCAACTGCAAAATCTCGAAAATCGACATCAACGCCGTGGCCGCCGAGATCCGTCGCATCAAGCATCCGCTGGTGCCCGCGGTGAAGGCGGTGCAGAAGCTGTGCAAACCCGAACACGGCGAGTACATCCATTTCGGGCCGACCACGCAGGACGTGCTCGACACCGCCACCATGCTGCAGATCAGGGATGCACATGCGATTTACCTGCGCGACATGAAGGCCATCGGCAATGCGCTGGCCAGACTCGCCGAAGAGCACCGTGCGACACCGATGGTGGGGCGCTCGCATGGCGTTCAGGCCTTGCCGATCACCTTCGGCCACAAGGCCGCGATCTGGCTGTCGGAAATGGGGCGGCACTACGAGCGGCTGCGCCAGCTCGAGCCGCGGATGTTCGTCGGCGGCATGGTCGGGGCGGTCGGCACCCAGGCCTCGTTCGGTCCTCAGGCCAGGGAGCTGGAAAAACGTCTGATGAAGCGGCTGGGGCTGGGTGTGGCCGACATCAACTGGCAGCCGGCGCGCGACCGTTTTGCCGAATACGTCAATGTGCTGGGCCTGATCAGCGCGACACTGGGCAAGATCGCCAACGAGATCGTCAATCTAGAACACACCGAAATCGGCGAATTGTTTGAACCCTTCAGCGCCGGCAAGGTCGGTTCATCGACCATGCCGCACAAACGCAATCCCTCTACCTGCGAGGCGGTGGTCGGCGTCAGCCGCGCCTTGCGTTACAACGCGTCATTCATGCTGGAGTGCATGGTCACCGAACACGAGCGTGACGGCTCGGGCTGGCGCGGTGAATGGAAGGCGATTCCGGAATCCTGCCTGATGGCCGGCGGCCTGCTGGCGATGATGAAATACGTGCTGAGCGATCTGCATGTCGATGTGAAGCAGATGCGCCTGAATCTCGACCGTCTCGGCGGTTTCCTGCTGTCGGAGCGCGTGATGTTCGTGCTGTCGGACAAGGTCGGCAAACAAACGGCGCATGACCTTGTTTACGAAGCCTCGATGCACGGCATCGAGAACGGTGTGTCGTTCGAGAGCGCGCTGATGCAGAACGCGCAGGTCAAGGCGGCGCTGACTTCGGATGAATTGAAGGCGGCGCTCGACCCGACCACCTATGTCGGCCGCGCGCCGGAGATCGTCGATGAAGTCGTGCACGCGCAGCGCGCCAGCGGCTGGTTAAAATAATTAATAAAAACAATACGTTACATAATATACGGGAATGGGAAGCATGAAAATCGCAATACTCGATGACTATCAGGATGTCGTGCGCACGCTCGACTGCTTCAAGAAACTGCAGGGCCATGAGGTGACGGTGTGGAACGACCACACCAAGGATGTCGATACGCTGGCCCAACGCCTGCAGGACACCGAAGCACTGGTGATGATCCGCGAACGCACGCCGATCCGCGCGCCGCTGATCGCGCGCCTGCCCAAACTGAAACTGCTGAGCCACCACAGCGTGTACCCGCATGTCGATGTCGATGCGCTGACCAGACAGGGCATCCTGCTTTGCAGCAACCTGCATCCGGGCCAGCCCTCGCACGCGACGGCGGAACTGACCTGGGGACTGATCATCGCGGCGATGCGCAACATTCCGCAGGAAGTCGCAGCACTCAAAGCGGGGCGCTGGCAGTCGACGGTGGGTTACGGTCTGCGCGGCAAGACGCTGGGCATCTACGGCTACGGCCGCATCGGTGCGGTGGTGGCAGGCTACGGCAAGGCCTTCGGCATGAAGGTGCTGGTGTGGGCGCGCGAAGCGTCGCTGGAGCGGGCGCGAGCCGATGGTTACGCGGCAGCGCGCAGCAAGGAAGCGTTTTTTGAGGAGAGTGATGTCATCACGCTGCACCTGCGCCTGATCGATGCCACCCGCGGCATCGTCTCGGCGGCGGATCTGGCGCGGATGAAACCGACGGCGCTGATGGTCAATACCAGCCGTGCCGGCCTGATCGAGGCAGGCGCGCTGGAAAAAGCGCTCAAACTCGGCCGGCCGGGCATGGCCGCGGTCGATGTCTTCGAGGATGAACCCGTTCTCGGCGCGAGCCACCCGCTGCTGGCGCTGGACAATGCGGTGTGCACACCGCATATCGGTTATGTCGAGCGCGGGGGTTACGAGCGCATTTTCAGCAGCATTTTTGACCAGATCCTGGCCTACGCCGCCGGCAAGCCGGTCAATATGATCAATCCGGAGGTGCTGGGCGGGCGGTCCTGAGGGGACGTCCGGGAACAAGGCGGTTGCTGTAGGATTGGTTTGATTACAACAAAGAAGGAGGAGATGTCATGAAAACAACCTTGACCCTGCTTGCCATGGCAGCCGGTCTGGCAGCCGTGCATGCCCCGGCAGCGGTCGCGCAAAAAAAAGAGCTGACGCAAAATACGGCGGCGACCTACCCGAGCAAGCCGGTGCGCTGGATCGTGCCCTTTCCGCCGGGCGCATCCAACGACATCACCGCGCGCCTGTTTGCACACAAGATGTCCGAGTCCATGGGCCAGCAGTTTGTCATAGACAACCGGCCCGGTGCGGGCGGTTCGATCGGCGCGCAACTCGCCGCGGAGGCTTCGCCCGACGGCCATACCCTGCTGCACGCCAATCCGGGCCCCAGCGTCAACAACATCATCATGCGGCGCAAGTCACCGTACCAGCTCAACGATTTTGCACCGGTCATGTTCATCGGTTACTCGCCGCTGCTGATCCTGGCCAATCCCAAATTCGTCGCCAACAACGGGCGGGAGCTGGTCGCCTATGCCAAGGCCAATCCCGGCAAGCTGACCTGGGCCTCCTCGGGTAACGGCAGCAGCCTGCACATCGGCCTCGCCTTGTTTGCGGCGGCCACCGGCCTCGATATCGTGCATGTACCGTATAAAGGGTCGGCAGCTGCATTGACCGATGTCATGAGCGGTCGCGTCGATGTGATGCATACAACCGTGGTCAGCGCCGATGCGCAGATCAAGTCCGGCCGGGTCAAGGTGCTGGCCGTGGCGGCCCCCACTCGCCAGGCAGTGTTGCCCAACGTACCGACATTGCTGGAGGAGGGCATCAAGAATGCCGAGGCGACAGTCTGGTTCGGCGTCCAGGTGTCGGCGAAAACGCCGCGTCCCATCATCAACAAACTGAATGCCGAGATGAACCGGGTTCTGCAAATGCCTGATGTGCAGGCGCGCCTGGACCAGCTGGGTCTGGTCAAGGCCGGCGGCACTCCTGAAGAGTTTGGCGCCTTCATCAAGAATGAAGCCGATAAACTGAGCATGTTGATCAAGACCAGACGTGTGGAGATGATGGAGTAAGCTCGCCCTGGTTCAGGATGCTCCTGACAGCCTGATGAATTGTTACGCAGACCGTTTGCGGGTGCACCATTAGGGCGCGTCGCCCTCCTTCAAATCGAGCATTCAAGGATGGTCCCGCGATTTTCGGGGTGGGACGCTGCATCCGATGCACTGCATACGTGCAATTTTGTATGCAGTGTTTGTATTCAGTTATGTGCAAGCTTGCGTAAGTCTTGCGCAAGTACTGCGCCCTATAAATGCCTCCGCATTTGCGGCTTCCGCAATCAAATTCTGCGTCGTGCAACGGTGTCGATCTGCACCCGGGAATACGTTGTGCGCCGCACCATGACAGGGGCAAAAAAGCTTTGTTTGAGTAAGGGCTTCGTGTAAAGTCCGGTTCCGTAATGTGTAAGTACACATACGTAAGCGCTAATACTTAATAACTACTTGAATGTAATTCGTATAAGCAGAGGGGGAAAAGCAGCACCCGGCTGCTGCTGCAGTCCAGTCCTTAATTAATTGCGTGGAAGCAGGTGTACCGCACACCGGACTGGAAGTGTGGCTCGTTCCAGTGTCTTGTTTTTGAAATCAGGAGGGAGTTCAGTTGAAGATCAAGAATCAGGAAGATTTCTGGGCCGGCATGATGTTCGCCGGCTTCGGAGCCTTGGCCATATGGCTGTCGACCGATTACCCGATGGGTACGGCGAGCCGCATGGGACCGGGATATTTCCCCACCTGGCTGGGCGCGATCATGCTGCTGCTCGGCACCATCGTGGCAGTGATGGCACTGAAGACGGAAGGCCCGAAGGTCACACCGTTCGCATGGAAACCGATGATCTTGCTCAGCGCGGGCTTCCTGGCCTTCGGCTGGGGCGTGGATCACATCGGATTCATTCCGGCGCTGTTCCTGCTCTCGGTGATTACCGCGGCCGCCGGCCAGACCTTCAAGGTCGTCGAAGTGCTGATCATGACCGTTGTGCTGATCGCAGGTGCGGTCGGCATTTTCATCTACGGCATCGAACTGCCGTTCCCGCTGTTCTGGTGGAGATAACATGGAAACCGACATCATCCAAAACCTCGCGCTGGGGTTCTCTACAGCGGTTTCACCAATCAACCTGTTCTATTGCTTCATCGGTGTGCTGGTCGGCACGCTGATCGGTGTATTGCCGGGCATCGGCCCGGTGGCTGCGGTGGCGATGCTGCTGCCTCTGACCTTCAACCTGGACGCGGTCGGCGCCATCATCATGCTGTCGGGCATTTATTACGGCACGCAGTATGGCGGTTCAACGACGGCCATCCTGGTGAACCTGCCGGGTGAATCGGCTTCAGTGGTCACCTGCATGGACGGTTATGCGATGGCGCGTATCGGCCGGGCCGGCCCGGCGCTGGCCATTGCCGCGATCGGCTCGTTTTTCGCAGGCACCGTCGGCACCATCCTGGTGGCGCTGGTCGGACCGCCGCTCGCTGAAATTGCGCTGAAATTCGGTGCCCCCGAATATTTCTCGCTGATGGTCATGGCGCTGATCGCCGCGGCCGTGCTGGCACACGGCGGCATGCTGAAAACGATCTGCATGATCGTGCTCGGCCTGCTGGTCGGCATTGTCGGCACCGACGTCAATTCCGGCATGTCGCGCTTTACCTTCGGCGCATCCGGCCTGGCTGACGGCTTGAGTTTCGTGGTGGTGGCGATGGGTCTGTTCGGTTTTGCTGAAATCCTGAGCAATCTGCAGGACAAGGCCGATACTGCGAGCCGGGACATCCTGAACCAGAAAATCACCGGCCTGATGCCCACGGCCAAGGACATGAAGGATTCCTTTGGTGCGATCCTGCGCGGCACGGCGATCGGTGCGTTCTTCGGCACGCTGCCCGGCGGCGGACCGACGATCAGCGCATTTTCGGCCTATGCTGTCGAGAAGAAAATGGCCAAAAATCCGGAGAACTTCGGCAAGGGCGACATTCGCGGTGTTGCGGCCCCTGAATCGGCCAACAATGCGGCCGTGCAGTGCGCCTTCATCACCACGCTGACCCTGGGTATTCCCCATGGCGCGACGATGGCCCTGCTGCTGGGCGCCTTGACCATCCAGGGGATCGCGCCGGGCCCGCAGGTGATGACCCAGCGCCCCGACCTGTTCTGGGGCCTGATCGCGAGCATGTGGATCGGCAATGCGATGCTGGTGATTCTGAATCTGCCGCTGGTCGGTTTGTGGATCAAGTTGCTGAAGGTGCCGTACCGTTTCCTGTATCCGGCGATCATGGTATTCATGGCGATCGGCGTGTACAGCGTGAACAACCTGGATCTCGACATCTACATGACGATCCTGTTCGGCATCCTGGGTTACATCTTCATGAAGCTCAAATGTGAACCGGCGCCGCTGATCCTGGCGTTCGTGCTTGGCCCGCTGATGGAGGAAAACCTGCGCCGTGCGCTGCTGATCTCGCGTGGCGATCCGACGGTGTTCATTACCCGGCCCATCAGTGCGGCCTTCCTGGTCGCCACTGCGCTGTTGCTGGCGTTCATGATCGTGCCGTCCTTCCGCAAAAAACGCGAAGAGGCGGTGGCCGAATCGGCCACGCTGTAGTCGTCAATAACAGCGGCCTTTGTGTCGTAACAACCAAGCACGCGGCGTTTTGCCGCGTGCTTTTTTTGTGAGGAGACCATAATGAGCATGAACAATAAAATTGCAGGCGTGGTGGCAGGGGCGCTGCTGGTTGCCGCCGGTTTGATGCCGGCATCCGGACTTGCCCAGTACCCGACAAAACCCGTGCGCTTGATCGTGGCCTTCCCGGCGGGCGGCTCCACCGACATCATTGCCCGTCTGGTGGCGCAGCGGCTGGGCGAAAAACTCGGGCAGCAGGTCATCGTTGACAACCGCGGCGGCGCCGGCGGCACCATCGGCACCGAAATCGCGGCTAAGGCGACACCCGATGGCCATACGCTGACCATGGGCACAACCAGCACCCACGTCATCGCGCCCGCCGCCTATGCGAAGGTGAATTACGATCCGGTCAAGGATTTCGAGCCCATCACGCTGGTGGCGTCCACGCCGTACCTGCTGGTGCTGCATCCCGGCGTCAAGGCCAACAACCTCAAGGAGTTCGTCGCGCTGGCCAAATCGCAGCCAGGCAAGCTGAACTATGCCTCGGCGGGCACCGGCTCGACCACGCAACTGGCGATGGAAATGCTCAACCGCGCCGCCGGCATGGACATCGTACACATCCCCTACAGCGGCAACGGCCCGGCGGGTGCCGCCGCACTTGGCGGACAGGTGCAGGCGCTGTTCGGCAGCATGCCGGCGGTATTGCCGCATGCCCAGGCCGGACGTTTGCGGCCGATCGCCGTGGGGACTTCCAAACGTTCGCCGGCGCTGCCCAATGTGCCGACAGTCGCGGAGTCGGGTTATCCGGGATTCGAGGTATCGCTGTGGCTGGGATTTTTTGCGCCCAAAGGCACGCCCAAGGCGGTATTGTCGCGCCTGCAAAAAGAACTGGTGGCCATCGCCAATTCACCGGACATGGCTGCGCAATTCGAGAAAAACGGCGCCAGCGCGGTGACCAACACCCCGGCGGAAATGACGGCACTGATGAAAACCGAGCTCGACAAGTACGGCAAGGTCATCAAGGCCGCGGGTATCCAGTTGAAATAAGCAGTCCGGCGGCGATATTTGCCGTCATCATCAGGCATTACGCCGCCGCGGCTGACCGCGGCGGCGTTTTTATTTGTCGTTGCGGGACATCCAGCCGCTGACCAGCAGGATTGCGGCGCTGGCCCAGAACACCGGGGCAATGCCGAGCAACGCGCCGACCGAGCCGGCGGCCAGCGGCACACCGATATGGGTGATGTTGTTGATGGTCAGCCGGAGGCCGGTGACCTCCCCGGAACGCCCCGCAGGGGAGCGGTTGTAGGTCAGATTCAGGGTCAGCGGCTGGCTGACGCCGAGGGTCAGGCCGATGCCGAAGGACAGCGCCATCAGCACCGGCACATATTCAATGAAGGCGAACGGGATGAACAGCAGTGCGGCGATGCCCATGGCCGCGGCGAGCACGCTTTCCACGCTGTAGCGACGCGTCAGCATCGGCAGCGCCACCCGGACAATAAAACTCGCTGCGGCGAAAGCGCCGAGGATGGCGCCGATGGTGGATGCCGAAAGGCCGATGGAATGGCCGTAAATCGGCACATAAAACGTGTAGAGGTCCCAGCCGGTGGTGACCAGCCCGCTGACAATGATCATCCGGCGCAGCGAAGGCAGGCGCATCAATTCGAAAGCGCTGCTCTTTTGCGGCTCGCTGCGGTTGCCGTTGGCACCCAGTCGCGGCGACAATGCCAGAGTGAGAATCGGACACAGCGTGAGGACGGCAAAGGCGATGTAGGCGGAACCGAAGCCAAAACGATCGATCATCACGCCGGCGATGACCGGGCCGATCATGTGGCCGCTGGAATAACCCAGGCTCAGCGTCGAAAAGTTGCGAGTGCGTTCCGCTGCGGAGCCGAGGGTGCCGGCCAGACTTTGCACGGCAACGTTGAAAAATACGAAACCGACGCCGATCAGCGGTGCCGAGATGAACAGCGCCGGCAATGTCGGCCACACGGCAGGGATGATGAGCCCGGCGCCGAACGCCATGGTGCCGCCGAGCATCGGCCAGCGTGAACCGTGACGATCGGAGATGCGTCCGACAATCAGCGCGAATCCCAGCTGGAATATCGAGTAGGAGGCGATCAGGACGCCGATCAGCAGCGGGCCGGCACCCAGGTTCAGGGCGAGCAGGGAGGCCACGACGCGGCTGCCCATGTGGCCGCCCTGCATGGCGAGGGTCAGCAGCGTGACGACGATAATCGGGTTCAAGGCGATGCGTGCTGCAAAAGACGGGGTTGCCGGCGGTCAGGCCGGTGCCGCAGGAATTTGCGCGTTTGCTGTTTCAGGAGGCGTAACCGGGGGATTCCTTGTCGAGTTTGCGCTTCAGGGCTTCCCACATCAGTTTGCCGCCTGCGCCGCGACCGCCCTTGCCGTAAATCATCCCGCCCTGTTCCACGGTGTGGTTGATGACTTCTTCCGGGATGCGGTTCAGTTCGGCGCCGCCGCTCATCGCCGTGATCTGGAACTTGCAGGCGCGTTCAAGCCGGAACATGCGCGCGAACATTTCGCCGACGGACGAGCCAACCGTCAGCGTGCCGTGATTGCGCAGGATCAGCATGCTGCCGTCGCCGAGGTCGCGGACCAGGCGTTCGCGTTCGTTGTGGTCTTCGGCCACGCCTTCGAAGTCGTGGTAGCGCACCTGCGACATCGCGGTGAGCGCCATCTGCGTCAGCGGCAGCAACCCCTGTTTCTGCGAAGCGACCGCGACGCCGTACTGGGTATGGCAATGCATCACGGCTTCGGCATCATGGTTGCCCATGTGGACCGCGCTGTGGATGGTGAATCCGGCGGAGTTCACTTCGTAAGGCGAGTCCGACAGCTTGCGGCCTTCGATGTCGCATTTGATCAGGTCGGATGCCGTCATCTCCTCGAACAGCAGGCCGTAGGGATTGATCAGGAACTGGTCGCGGGTGCCCGGCACGCGACAGGAGATATGCGTGCCCAGCATGTCGGTCCAGCCCATCATCGCGGTCAGCCGGTAGGCGGCGGCGAGTTCGACTCGGGCCTGCCATTCCGCGGCACTGATATCGCCCCTCAAGGGGACTTGCTTTGCGGCGCCCCCCAGGAGCACTTGCTTCGCGGCGCGTGCGGGACGCTTGCGGGCGGCGGGGCGGTGTTTTGCGGTGGTGGCGGCACGTCTTTTCATATGATGGATTCCTGGAGTAAGGGGCGACGCGATCCGGATCTGCGCTGCAGCCGCCCGGCTGTAGTGTGCAATTACCATTAGAATACCGCAGTCCGGCACTGAAGACGAACTACAGCAAGTGTTTCAGCGCGCTGTTGATTAGCAAGCATCCATATGGTGAACATGCCTGCAGGCCACCATTCCGCATGCACCATGACAGCGCCTGCAACACTGAAGACTTGTGCCAACTCGTGCTGTGCCGTGATTTGCAACAGCCTTGGTTTGTAAACTTTGTTCGTATAATCACGCTTAGATCAGAGGCACAGGAGGCAATCATGAAACAGTTCAAACTGCCGGCGGTGTTCATGCGCGGCGGCACCAGCAATGCGGTGGTGTTCAATCAGCGCGACCTGCCGCAGGACAGGGCCCTGTGGGATGAAATTTTCCTCGCCGCGATCGGCAGCCCCGACCCCAACGGCCGCCAGCTCGACGGCATGGGCGGCGGCGTGTCCTCGCTGTCCAAGGTCTGCGTGGTCGGTCCGCCGACGCGTCCCGATGCCGACATCGATTACACCTTTGCTCAGGTGCAGGTGAAGGAAGCCAGGGTGGATTACGGCGCGAACTGTGGCAACATGTCCTCGGCGATGGGGCCGTTCGCGGTGGACGAGGGCATCGTCAAGGTGTCGGGGCGCGAGGCGCTGGTGCGCATCCACAACACCAACACCAAAAAAATCATCCATGCGCTGTTCAGCCTCGACGACGGACTGGCCGCAGTCGACGGCGATCTGGCGATCCCCGGCGTGTCCGGCACCGGCTCGCCGGTGAAGCTCGAGTTCCGCGATCCGGGCGGCGCCACCACCGGCAAGCTGCTGCCCACCGGCAATGTGGTCGATACGCTCGACGTGCCGGGCGTCGGCAACATCCGCGCCTCGATGGTCGATGCGGCGAATGCCACGGTGTGGGTCAACGCGAAGGATCTCGGCCTGACCGGCATTGAACTGCCGGAAGCGCTGGAAGTCAATGTCGCAGTGATGGCCAAACTCGAAGCGATCCGCAGGGCGGCGTCAGTGGCGATGGGCATTACGAAGAATGCCGCAGATGCGGCGAAAAACAAATCCGTGCCTTTCATCGGTTTTGTGTCTGTTGCACAGGACGCAAAAATGCTGTCCGGCGCAGCGATTGCCGCCGGCGACATCGATCTCACCGGCCGCGTGATTTCCAACGGTCAGCCGCATCGTGCGCTGCCGCTGACGGTTTCGCTGTGTATGGCGGTGGCGGCGCGTATCGAAGGCAGTGTGGTCAACGAGGTGCTGCGCAAGGGGGCGGGTACCGAAGCGCCGATCCGCATCGGCATGCCTTCCGGCATCCTGACCGTGGCGGCCACGGTCAAACAAAAAGACGGTTTATGGCACGCGGAGCAGGGCGCGTTTTATCGCACGCAGCGGCGCATGTTCGAGGGACAGGTGCTGGTGCGTGCGTCACAAGTGCCGGCATTGGTTGGCGCCGGTACACGCAAATTCGAATAAAAGTTATTATAATCAATAGCTTATAATATTTCCCGCGGGATGCCTCAGGTCTGCCGTACGAGGGTGACGAGGTGCCCTGCATCCAGTGTGCGCGCCTGCGCCTGCATCTGCGGCAGGTAACGCGCCTGCAGGTTTTTGGCTTCACCCAGCATGTCATTGAAGGCGTCGCGCAGCATCTGTGTATTCAGCGTGCGCCCGCCGCTGTAGTAACGACGCGCGACATGGCCCAGCGCATAGGTACTGGCGAAACTCATGCCCGAACTGACCGCCTGTTTGCCGAGGCCGCCAAGCAATCCGCCGCCGACGCTGCGCAACAGTCCGCCGAGCAGTTTGCGTCCCGCCTGTTCCAGGTACTGCGAAGTCAGGCCGACGCCGGCAGTGGCGAGGAAATCCTTGATGTGGCCACGATCGAGTTCATAACCATATGACTTGCCGATGCGGTAAACCAGTTTCATCTGCAGCGGGATAATGGCCATCGTCGCCAGTGATTCGGGCAGCAGTTCGATCGCGCCGTTGAGGATGGCCGCGTCGAGTATGGCCTTGTCCATGTCCTCGCGGGTCATCGTCGAGGCGGCAGCGGCCGCTGCTGCGGGTGCGACGGGCGCGCTGGCGATGGCTTCCGCCTGTGCGCTGAAGGTGTCTGCCTGGCGCGCGTCCAGCCCCAGCGCGCCGCGCAGCGTATCGAGGAAATCCCGTTCTGCAGGCGATTGTGCGCCGTCGGCGTCGCAGACACAGACCGCCATCTCGAACGCGAGCTGACGGGACTCCGGCGTGTTCAGCGCAGCGGCAATGGCCGGCAGCGAAGCGCGCTGGAGCAGCACGTCCTGGACAAGTGCGGAGATGTTGATGGTGGCCTGACCGGCCAGAGACTCGGCAATGTTTTTGATTTCAGTGCGTTCGCGCTCGTGTTTGCCGCCGTCGGCGAATGCGGCCATCAGGCACACGGTCAGCACGGCTTTCTGCTGCGATTCGTTCATGGTGGATTTCCTGTTTTTTGGAACGCCGGTTGGGCAATGCGCAGCGCGACAAGTTCCGCGCCGCGAAATCCGCTCAGCCGGGCCGGGCCGCAGTGAGTCCGCCATCCACCACGAGCTGGGTCGCGGTGATGTAACGCGCTTCATCGGAAGCGAGGAACAATATGGCGTGGGCGCTATCCCAGGCGTCGCCCATGCGGCCGATCGGCACCGCGGCATGGCGTTTCGCCACCAGATCCCTGGCGGCTTCGGGTCCGAGCTGTTTCATCAGCCGCTCTTCGACCAGCGGCGTGTGCATGGTGCCGAGCACCACCATATTGCAGCGGATGCCTTTTTTGACATAGGCAATGGCGGTGGCGCGGGTGAAACCAAACAGTCCGGATTTGGTCGCGCTGTAGGCGATGTGTACGCGACCGTCGACCTGATGGGCGAAGCCGGCGACTGACGACACATTGACGATGGCGCCGCTGCGCTGTTTTTCCATCACCGGCAGCACGTGTTTGCAGCCGAGGAAGGCGGTCTTCAGGTTGTGGTCGACCTGGCTGTCCCAGACTTCCTCGCTCATGCTCACCGGATCACCGGGGGCCGAGCCGCCGACGTTGTTGATCAGGATGTCGATGCGGCCGTATTTTTTGATGCAGGCATCGACCGCAGTTTTGACTGAGCCCGAATCCGTCATGTTGCAAATATGCGTGCTGCAGTCGCCGCCTTCCTTGGCGATGATCGCGCGTGTCGCTTCCACCGCTGCTGCGTTGAGGTCGGTGCCGAAGACCTGCGCACCCTGACGCGCCAGCAGCACGGCGGCGGCCTTGCCGTTGCCCCAGCCCGCGCCGATGCTGCCCGCGCCGGTGACGAACGCAACCTTGCCTTTGAGATCCAGCATGCTTATTCCTTTTTGGTTTTGTAGTAGATTACCTGCATTTGTGCAGCAGGTAAGTCTGTAACATAAGCCGTCACGTTGTGGAACGGGGAAGGCCGGCGGTGGGAGTTGCGCCTAGTGCGCGAGCCGGAGCAGCAGTTCCTGCGCCAGGTACTCCCAGCCCAGCGTGCCGTCGATGAGCGCCGAGAGCAGGCCGACAGCGGATATTCCCGTCGCGGTCAGCGCAAAACCGGCCGGTCGTGGTGATACCCGGTGCATGGCCGGTGTCAGTGGCAGGATCCGCCGGATGAGCGCAGATCTGCGCCTGCATGCATTGCGGTTTCGCAGTCGTGTCCGGGCAAGGCGGCAAGCGCGTGGCTCAGCGTGTCGCGCAGGTCGTGCAGCGCCGCGGCTTTCATGCGCAGCGTGAAGGCGCCGATGTGCAGGTGCATGATTTCGCAGCCCGCGCAGTGTTCGACTTCGGCGACCAGTCCGCTGGACAATATTCTTCGTTTGGCAGAGTTGTGCATGGTGTTTTCAGTGGCGTACGACGTTGCCGCATGCGATGCGCCGCCACTGCGGCAGCAGCGTATCCGCCAGTTTTTGCAGCACCAGCGATGAACTGCCGGTGCAGGACTGCGACACATGAAGCAGTTGTTCGGCAATGGCGTGGGCGATCAGGGGGCAGGGGCGGTGGGCATAGTGCGACATCAGGTAGAGCGTCGCCGCGACGGGGATGCGGGCGTCGTCTACAGGTTTGGGCGGGGCGGTATTCATGCACAGTCTCCGGATTTCGTGTGGGTGGAGGCTGGCGACCGGGCAGGAGGGCCCTTGGGCTGGCGGAGGAGCGGGTTTTGGATGCGTCAGATTCGGTGCGCAGCAGGTGGGGTGCGTACTATTTGGTCAGGATCAATCCACCTTTGCTGGTGGTGCGCAGGGTGTAGACCGCGCCCTTGTGTGCGATGCGCAGCAGGCCTTGTTCGCCGAGCAGGCGCAGGCTGTTGATTTCCGGGGCTGCGCCGCTGACCGGAGGTGTCGCGGGCGGCGGTGTGATGGTGCTGGTATCGGTGTGGGACATGGCGGCAGGGCCCCTTTATTAAATGAGAATGATTATCAATATAAGCATGTATTCCAGCACTGTCAACAACCATCTGCGGGCATAAAAAAAGCGCCCGGAGGGGCGCTTGGGTGAGGGGGGCCTGTTCAGGCGGTGTTTTTGAGCGGCGCCTTTTTTGCCCAGTAATCCGGTGCAGCCTTGGTTTTGGCCAGGGCTTCGGCGGTTTCAAACCCCGGGGCCATCGAGGCCGTGGTGCCGGCCATGACCTGGTGATGGTCGATGTTGAGTAGGCGCAACCAGCTCTGCTGCCCCAGCGTCAGGCCGATGGCGCAGCCCAGTTCGACCAGTTCCGGCTCGGTGAAATGTTGGTACATGCGTTCCCAGAACGCATCGTCGGTGTCGCTGCGCCAGACAATGGCTTCGGCATAGGCCAGCGCGGCTTTCTGCCGTTCATCGTAGTTGGCGGATTTCTCGAAATTCATCAGGTCATCGACCTGGCCTTCGTTGATCCCTGCCTGCTGGCCTTTGATCGAACGCTGGTTGCCGCAGAATTCGCAGACCACCGAGCGCGACACATAAATGCGGCACACCTCCTTGATCGCGTGATCGAGGATGCCGTTGCGGAACACGTCGTTCCAGGAATTGGCGAAAAACCAGAAGCAGGCCGGCACATGGGCACGCACCGCCGTGCTCTCCGGTCGCGGCGTGCCTTCGCGCGCGCAGCGCTCCATCTCGGCGCGCATTTCCGGGGTCATCTGGTCGAGCGGGATGTAACTGATGCGTTGTTTGCTCATGTGTGGCGCCTCCAATGGTGGTGTTGCAGGCCGATGGTAATGTGGAATAAATGCGTGGATCAGATACGCACCGGGTCTGCGCCGATCGCCGGTTTCAGCACCGCGCACAGCGGCAGCACAAATAATATCGCGATGCCCATCAGCGCCACGGCGTTGGCGACGCCGATATGGTCGCCGGCCAGCCCGTAAGCCAGCGGCGCGGCAATGCCGCAGATGGAGCCCAGCGTGTAAAACAGGCCGAAGGCGCGGGGCAGGCGCGGTTGCTCGACCAGATCGCCGATGGTGGCATAGAGCACCGATGAGGTGCCCTGCAGCGCGATGCCGATCAGCGGCAGCAGCAGGAATGCTGCCATGCCGGGCAGCGCCACGGCGCAGAGTATGCCGACGCCGGTGGCGATTTCGGTGAGGATGATGGTGCGGATGATGCCGACGCG
Source organism: Burkholderiales bacterium (assembly GCA_019749945.1). Lineage (GTDB taxonomy): Bacteria > Pseudomonadota > Gammaproteobacteria > Burkholderiales > SG8-41. The sequence goes on along the minus strand of JAIEPF010000024.1, from coordinate 47,783 downwards.
TTCGGCGAACAGGCCGCAGGCGTATTTGCCGGCCATGCCGCCGACAAGGATCAGCGGCACCGACAGCGCAGCCCAGCCGGCAGACAGACCCTTGTCGATCATCAGGAAGGCGATCAGCGTCAGGAAACCGGTGCGGGTGCTGCTGTCGATGATTTCGATCAGGCATAACGCGCCGAAGCCGCGTTTGCTGCGGATGCCCCAGCCGCCGCTTGATGGCTTGGTGTCGGCGTGCTTCGCGGTTGCCGTGGCTGCTGAGCTGTTGCCGGCGACCCAGAACAGCACTGCGGCGGCGGTTGCCATGCCGGCGAGACCGTAGAACACCACGGGGCCCTGCCACGACAGGCCGCCCAGCAAGAGCAGGCTCAGCAGTCCGCCGAAGGCAAACTTGCCGACATCACCGAACAGGTTGTAGGTGCCCAGCGCGGTGCGGCGACCGGCATCCGGGAACGCGTTGGAAATGATGGTCGAACACAGCGGGTGTTGTACCGCCGAGCCGAGTCCGGCGAAAAACAGCGCGACCAGGAGCATCCAGAACGCGGAGGCATGATTGACGTCAATAAACGCCAGTCCGACAAAGGCCGCGCCGGCGATAAAGGTGCCGGCGGCCAGCAGATTGCGTTCACCAAAACGTTCGGCGACCAGTCCCGCCGGGATCTGGAATGCCGCCATCGCGGTGCGGTGCGCCGCGCGTATCATGCCGACCTGCGCCAGCGACAGGCCGAAAGTCTGCGCCAGCAGCGGCAGCAGCACGTAGGTGAGATCGGACAAACCGTCGTGCAGCGAGTGCGCCGCACAGCAGGCGGTCAATGCGCGTTTGGGGCTGGATGTGCTCAAGGCCGGGTATATTTTTTAATGATTATTCTGTCTAGCATGCCACAACCGGCGCGGGGTGCCGATTGTGGCAGCGACGTCAATTGTTTATTGCAATAAAATCGGCCTTTTGCATCCCGCATCGATCATGAGTATCGTCATTTATCTGTTCTGCGCCGTTTTTTTCCTGCTCGCTGCTGCGTTGCTGTTTACCTGGTGGCAGCGCCGCCATCCCGGCGCGCTGTTGCTCGCGGCGACTTACGCCATGGCGGCTGCGCTGGCCCTGTTGCTTGATACCTGGTGGCCGCTGGTGATCGGGTTTTTGTCCGCCTGGTCGCTGCGCCTGATGGGGCTGGATCCGGGAGCGCAGAGCGATGCGGATAAAAAACATGACCGGCTGCCGCTGAAGGCGGTTTCAACCAAGGAAAAAGATGGCTAAGGTTGCGGTGGTGGGCGCCGGCATTGCCGGGCTGTCGTGCGCAAGGCTGTTGATGGATGCCGGACACCGGGTGCGGGTATTCGAAAAAAGCCGCGGGCCGGGCGGGCGCATGGCCACCCGGCGCACAGCCGGCGGCAGTTACGACCACGGCGCGCAGTATTTCACTGCGCGCAGCCCGGCATTCCAGGCGCAGGTGAAAACATGGCTGGCCGCCGGCCTGGCCGCGCCTTATGCCGGGCGCATTGCGCAGATCAAGGCCGGCGCAGTCCGCCTGCTTGCACCGGCAGAGCCACGGTTTGTTGCGACACCCGCCATGAATGCGGTCTGCCGCGCGCTTGGCGCCGACATCAACGTCGAACCGGAATGCCGGGTGACGGCGGTCACCCCCGGGGAATACGGCTGGCGGCTGTCCTGGGACGAAGGCGGCGAGTCCGGATTTGATGCCGTTGCTCTTGCAATACCTGCGGTGCAGGCGGTGCCGCTTTGTGCCGCGGCCCCCGACCTCGCGGCGCAGGCCGGCGCCGTGAAATACCGGCCGTGCTGGACCGCAATGATCCGTTTTGCGGAAGCGCCCGGTGTTGCCTTCGATGCGGCGTTTGTCGAGCATCCGGTGCTCGGCTGGGTGATGCGTGATGCTTCGCGGCCGGGACGGGCAGCCGGAGAGCGCTGGGTTCTGCAGGCCAATGCTGAATGGTCGCAGCTTCATCTGGAGGCTGCGGCATCCGACATCGCAACACAACTGGCCAATGCCTTCCGGGCGCTGATCGGGGATGTCCCGGCGCCCGTGGAGATGATCGCGCACCGCTGGCGTTATGCACTCACCCCCGGCACCGGCACGGGATGCCTGTGGAATGCCGGTCGTCGCATTGGCACCTGCGGCGACTGGTGCGCCGATGGCAGGATCGAAGGCGCGTGGCTGAGCGGCGCAAAACTTGCGGCAGTGATGCAACTCGTTTTTTAAGCCGCGCAGGGCGGCGACGCACCGACCGCCGGTGCTTGCATCCTCATTCCGGCTTCAGATTCGCCTTCTGTGCAACCTCGCGCCATTTGCTGATTTCGCTATCCAGGTATTTGGCGAATGCCGCCGAAGTCGTGGTTTCCGGCTGCAGCCCCTGGAGCAACAGGGCATCGCGTACCTGGGGCGTATTGATGGCCGCGGTGAATTCCCGGTTCAGGCGCTCGACCATCGTGCGCGGGGTTTTTGCCGGCGCGAATACGGCCAGCCACAGCGTGACCTCGAAATTTTTGATGCCGGATTCCTGCACCGTGGGCACCTCGGGCAGCGCCGGCGCGCGTTTCGCGCCGGTCACCGCCAGCGCGCGCAATTTGCCGGAACGCACATGCGGCAGCACCGGCGCCATGGTGCCGAACTGCAGTTCGATACGGCCGGAGATGGTGTCGACCACGGATTGCGCCGAACTCTTGTAGGCAATCGGCGTGATCCTGATGCCGGCCAGATTGGACAGCAGTTCGCCGCCCAAGCGCGCCATGCTGGTGTCGCCAACGGTCGTGTAGCGGATCTCGCCCGGTTTTGTGCGCGCGAGCGCGATCAGTTCCTGCATGTTGTTGGCGGCGACGCCCGGATGCACGGCGAGGATGTACGGCAGGTGGCCGATCAGCGTGATCGGCACAAAATCGCGCTGCGGGTCATAAGCCAGTTTCGGGTTAAGCACTTTGGCCAGCGCATGGGTGCTGGTGGTGCCGCCGGCCAGCGTGTAGCCGTCGGGTGCGGCGCGTGCGCCGACTTCCGCGCCGATGGTGCCGCCGGCGCCGGCGCGGTTGTCGATGACAATGGGCTGACCCAGCGATTCGGTCATTCGCGGCGTGATCACGCGCACGGCGGCATCGACGGAGCTGCCCGCGGGGAAGGGCGCAACCAGGCGGATCGGGCGGCTGGGCCAGGTGTCGGCGGCCGGCACTGAAAATGAATGACCGGCGAGCAGGGCAGCGGCGACTATGAGTGAGGTTTTATTCATGACCATTTTTTCTCCAGCCCGGTGATCAGGTCGGTGATGTCGTCCAGTGCGTTGAAACGCGGCTGGGCGGCGATGTGCGGGGTGATCAGCACGTTGTTGAATTGCAGCAGCTCGTCGTCGTCGCGGCCCGGCGCTTCATACAAGGGATCGAGCGCGAAGCCGCCGAGATGGCCGGAGCGCAATGCGGCGATCAGCGCATCGCGGTCGACGATTTCCGGACGCGAGATGTTGATCAGCCGTGCGCCCGGTTTCATCCGCGCCAGGCGCAGGCCGTCGAACAAGTGGCGCGTATTGGCATTGCCGGGCAGGCAGATCACCACCCAGTCGCTGCTTTCGAGCAGCGTGTCGAAGTCGGCATAGTGTGCGTGGTGCGCCGTTTCTACACTGGCGGGCTGGCGCCTGCGCTGATGGTAGAGGATGTTCATGCCGAAGGCCGCGGCGCGGGTCGCGACCTCGCGGCCGATTTCACCGAGACCGACAATGCCCAGCGTGGTTTCGTGCAGCAGGCGGATGTTCGGCACACGCGCCCAGTTGGAGTTCGCCGTATGCCGGCGGTCGTAGGTGCGCGGTGAAAATCCTGCGGCTTGCAGTGATTGTGTGCTGATACGGTTGATGGTCCTCTGCAACTGTCGTGACAGGCCGAGCATCAGCGCGATGCTGTGTTCGGCGCAGGCGATGTTGGCACGGCGGCGTATGGTCAGTACGGGAACGTTGCGTGCGGCACAGGCGGCGGCGTCGATGTTGTTGGGGATGGCCCCGTATTTCTGCACCGCCCGCAGGCGCGGTGCGGCAGCCAGTTCCGCGGCGCCAAAGGGCAGCGATTCCACGACGGCAAAATCGGCGTCCGCCAGTGCACTGCGCAGCGCTTCGCTGCTGTCGACCAGTCGGACTTCCGCCGGAAACAACTTTGGCAGGCGGCCGCGCAGCCGGCGCAGCCAGCCGTCGAAGTCCGGCAGATCATGGGCAAAAAAATCGGCAAAGGCGGCGATGCGTTCCGCGCTGGTGGCGGGGTCCAGCGTGACGCCGATCAGGCGCAGGAAGGGGTCTTCTTCTACAACCAGGACGGCTTTGCCCATGATCAGGCCTTGCCCGGGGTTTCGGATTCGATGCGCAGCGCGCGTGCGACCCGGGTATGCATGTTGTAGGCGCCGGCGAGCACGGTGATTTCGACCACGGCCTGATCGTCGAAGTGGCGCTGCAGTTCGTTGTGCAGCGTGTCGGGCACATTGATCTGCTGGGTCATTGCATCGGTCCAGGCAAGGGCGGCGCGTTGTGCCGTGCTGAACAATTTGCTGTTCACCCAGTCGCCCAGGGCTTCGATCTGCTCCGCGCTCAATCCCGCCTCTAGCGCATGGCTCGCGCCGTGGATGCGCGCCTGGTATTCGGCGCCGTTGAGGATGGAGACGCGCAGGATGATCATTTCGCGCAGCGCCGGATCCAGCGTGGTTTTGTAACGCACGATGCTGTTGAAATCGAGCCAGCCCGCGGCGATGGCCGGGCTGTTCATCAGTACGCGGTAGAGATTGATCAGCTTGCCGCGCTCTTTTTTGACGCGTGTTATGAAGGGGGCGAGGTCGCTGCGCTCCTCGCCGATCAGCGGGACACGGGCCATGGGTAACCTGTTATGGGATTTTGTTTTTGGTGATTTGCGATTTTGGTCATTCTACCGTTCCGTAGCCGCCGCCGCCGGGCGTTTCAATGATGAAGATATCGCCCGGCTGCATGGCGACACTGGCGCAGGCGTCGAGGGCGACAACCGGGCCGTCGGCGCGCAGCACACTGTTGCGCCCGGGCTGTCCCGGCTCTCCGCCGGCCATGCCGTACGGCGGCACGCGGCGGTGTCCGGACAGGATGGCGGCGGTCATCGGTTCAAGAAACTGCAGACGACGTACGGCGCCGTCACCGCCGCGCCAGCGCCCGGCGCCGCCGCTGCCGCGGCGTATGGCGAAGCTGTCGAGGCGCACCGGGTAACGCCATTCCAGCACCTCGGGATCGGTCAGCCGCGAATTGGTCATGTGAGTCTGCACGCAGGCGGTGCCATTGAAGCCTTCACCGGCGCCGGAACCACCGGCGATGGTTTCGTAATACTGGTGGCGTTCGTTGCCGAAGGTGAAATTGTTCATCGTGCCCTGCGACGCCCCCATCGCGCCCAGCGCGCCGTAGAGCGCATCGGTGACGCATTGCGAAGTCTCGACGTTGCCGGCGACCACCGCGGCAGGATGGCGCGGGTTGAGCAGGGAGCCTTCGGGCACGATCACCGTCAGCGGTTTCAGGCAGCCGGCATTGAGCGGGATGTCGTCATCGACCAGGGTGCGGAAAACATACAGCACCGCCGCCATGGTCACGGCAAAGGGTGCGTTGAAATTGTCCTCGCCCTGTTTTGATGTGCCGGTGAAATCGATGACCGCGCTGCGCGCCTGGGCATCGACGCGGATCGCAACCTTGATGATTGCGCCGTGGTCCATTTCGTAACTGAAGCTGCCGTCGCGCAGTTTGCCGATGACGCGGCGCACGGCTTCCTCGGCGTTGTCCTGCACATGGCGCATGTAGGCGGTGACCACGTCGAGACCGAAGTGCCCGACCATGCGTTCCAGTTCCTGCGCGCCCTTGTGGTTGGCGGCGATCATTGCGCGCAGGTCGGCGATGTTCTGGTCGATGTTGCGCGCCGGATGGCGTGCCGAGGCAAACAGCATGCGGGTTTCGGTCTCGCGCAGCCGGCCCTGCTGCACCAGCAGAAAATTCGAAATCAGCACGCCTTCATCGTCGATGTGGCGGCTGTCGGGCGGCATCGAACCGGGCGTGATGCCGCCGACGTCGGCATGGTGGCCGCGCGACCCGGTATAGAACAGCACGTCGCGGCCCCCGGCATCGAACACCGGCGTGATCACCGTGATGTCGGGCAGGTGGGTGCCTCCCGCATAGGGATCATTCAGCATCCACGCATCACCCGGCGCCATGCGGCCGCGGTTGGCATTGATCACGGCTTTGACACTTTCGCCCATCGAGCCCAGATGCACGGGCATGTGCGGCGCATTGGCGATCAGATTGCCCTGGGCATCGAACAGCGCGCAGGAAAAATCCAGCCGCTCCTTGATGTTGACCGAATAAGCCGTGTTGGCCAGCGTTGCACCCATCTGTTCGGCGATCGACATGTAGAGATTGTTGAAAACCTCGAGCATCACCGGATCCGCGGTGGTACCGGCCTGTGCCGCGCGGCGCGGTTCGCGACGGCTCAGCAGCAGGTCATTGCGCGGCGTGACTTCAGCCTGCCAGCCGGGTTCGATCACCGTGGTGGCATTGGCTTCGGCGATGATGGCGGGGCCGGTGATGTTGTGGCCGGGCGCCAGTGTTTCGCGTTTATAGACCGACACGTCGTGCCATGCGCCATTGCTGTACATCTTCGTTCGGGCGACAGAAGCGGGGGCCCGGGTTGCGGATGCGGCCGTTATGGTTTCGGTGTCGCCGGCGCCATGGCCCACGGCTTCCGCCGAGATCGCTTCAATGACCAGCGCGCGTTCCGGCATCAGGAAACTGTAACGCTGCAGATACAGTTCTATGAAGGCCTGCTGCATGGATGCTGCGGAACCATAGGGCACGGTCAGCGTACTGTCGGTTCCGGCGTATTTGATGTGCGCCCTTGTGTGTAACTGGATGGCTGCACTCGCAACCCCCTGTGCGATGACGTCTTCGCGCGCAGCAGTGCCGAGCGCTGTGACCTGCACATCAAGCGCCGCAATGGCTGCAGCATCCAGCGGCGCTTCGACCGCGGCTTCGCGCATCGCCGTGATGTCGGCAAGGCCCATGCCGTACGCTGACAGCACACCCGCCAGCGGATGGATGAAGATATGCGGCATGCCCAGTGCATCGGCGACACGGCAGGCATGCTGGCCCGCGGCACCGCCAAAACAGGCCAGCGTGTATCCCGTGACGTCGTGGCCGCGCTGCACCGAGATTTTTTTGATCGCGTTGGCCATGTTTTCGACGGCGATTTGCACATAACCCTCGGCCATGGCAGCGATTGACACTAAGTTATTGTTTTTATTGATAATTTTATCGTGCAGTGCAGCAAATAGGTTTTCGGCTGCGGTCGCATCCAACGGCTGGTCGCCACTGGCGCCGAACACCCTTGGAAAAAACGCCGGCTGGATTTTGCCAAGCAGCACATTGCAGTCGGTGATGGTCAGCGGGCCGCCCTTGCCGTAACAGGCCGGGCCGGGATCGGCGCCCGCGGAATCAGGGCCGACGCGCATGCGTGCGCCGTCAAAATGCGGGATCGATCCGCCGCCGGCGGCAACGGTGTGGATGGCCAGCATCGGCGCGCGCACGCGTACGCCGGCGACCTGCGCATCGAAGGTGCGTTCCAGCGCAGCGAGGTCGTGCCCGGCAAAATGCGCGACATCGGTGGAGGTGCCGCCCATGTCGAAACCGATGATGTGTTCACAGCCGGCGTTCAGGGCCGTGCGCACTGCGCCGACGATGCCGCCCGCCGGGCCGGATAGGATGCTGTCCTTGCCGCGGAAATGTCCCGCGTCGGTCAGGCCGCCGCTCGACTGCATGAACAGCAGGCGGGTGCCCGGCAATTCGTTTCCGAGCTGTTCGACATATCGCCGCAGCACCGGCGTCAGATAGGCATCGACCACGGTGGTGTCACCGCGGGCCACCAGTTTCATCAGCGGGCTGACTTCGTGGGATACCGAAATCTGTTCGAAGCCGCATTCCCGGGCGAGGGCGGCGGCGAGTTGTTCATGCACCGGATAACGGTAGCCGTGCATGAACACAATGGCGACCGAGCGATAACCCTGCGCCTTTGCAGCGGCGAGGTCGTGGCGCAGCACCGCGGCATCCGGCGCGCGGATGATATCGCCATGCGCGCCGACGCGTTCATCGACTTCCCGGACAGTCTCGTAGAGCAGGTCCGGCAGCACGATATGGCGGTCGAAGATATGCGGGCGGTTCTGCCAGGCGATGCGCAGCGCATCACCGAAACCGCGGGTGATGAACAGCGCGGTGCCTTCGCCGCGGCGTTCGAGCAGGGCATTGGTCGCCACCGTGGTGCCCATGCGCACGGCATCGATCTGTCCGGCCGGAATGGCGGCGTCGCGGGCCAGGCCCAGCAGGTCGCGGATGCCGGCCAGCGCAGCATCACGATAACGCGCGGGGTCTTCCGAGAGCAGCTTGTGCGTGACCAAGCCGCCGTCGGGGCGGCGGGCGACGATGTCAGTGAAGGTGCCGCCGCGGTCGATCCAGAATTGCCAGCGCCGGTTGATCGTGTCTGCTGCAGTCATGCGGGCCATGTCGGTGGGTTGTTTCCATGTTAGCGCATTGGCAGGTTGACGCTCGGCAGGTGGCGGGTTTTAATCGCAGCTTGTGTGCAAGGGCATGCATTTGTGCCGGACTGCATCCGATGCACTAAAATAATCAAAAAGGCGGCAGTTCATGGCGGAATCGGTCGTCAACAAGATCGGCAAGTACGAAATCGTCAAGAAACTCGGCGATGGCGCGACCAGCACCGTGTTCCTGGCACGCGACGCCTTCAATTCCCGCGAAGTGGCGATCAAGCTGGTGTCGCAGGGCGCGCTGAAGGACGAAACCCGCGGCCAGCTGCTGCACCACCTGTTCCTCACCGAAGCCTCGCTGGCCGGCAAGCTGACCCATCCGCATATCGTCGAAATCTACGACGCGGTGGCCGACGAGGACAACGCCTATATCGTGATGGAATATGTGTCGGGCGGCACGCTGCAGCGTTTCACCCGCGGCGACAACCTGCTGGCGCTGGGTGATGTCATCGAAGTGGTGTTCAAATGCGCCAAGGCGCTGGATTTTGCGTCACGGCTGGGCGTGATCCACCGCGACATCAAACCCGCCAACATCCTGGTCAAGGACAACACCGACATCAAGGTCACGGATTTCGGCTCCGCGGCGCTGCTGCTGACCGAACGCACGGTGGTTGACGGCATCGGCACACCGGCCTACATGTCGCCGGAGCAGCACATGAACAAACCGGTCAACCTGCAGACCGACATTTACGCGCTGGGGGTGGTGATGTTCCAGCTGCTCACCGGCCGCCTGCCGTTCAGCGCCACCAACATCGCCGGCCTGGCGAATCAGGTGCTCAATGACGATCCGCCGCTGCCTTCTGAATTCCGCCAGGACGTGCCCACCGAGCTTGATCTGGTGGTGAGCCGCGCCATGGCGCGCGACCAGGCCGTGCGTTACATGGGCTGGGAGCAGTTTGCCAATGACCTGGCTGCCATTGCTTCCGGTGCGCCGCTGCCCAAACACGGCGTGCTTGATACCGAGAAATTCAACATTCTGCGCACCCTGTCTTTTTTCAAGTCCTTCGGCGACGTCGAACTGTGGGAGGTGCTGCGTTTTTCCGAGTGGGTGGATGTTGCGAAGGATGAAGTCATCATGAACGAAGGCGATCCGGGCGACTTTTTCTGCATCCTGGTCTCAGGCGAGGCGCGGGTGCTGCGCAAGCGCCGGCTGTTGCTGAGTTTGCTCAAGGCCGGAGAATCGATCGGCGAGATGGCTTATCTAGGCGAGGCGGGCGGTACGCGCTCCGCCGACGTCGTGGCGGCAACCGACGTGCGCATGATCAAGATCAGCATCAAGGCGCTGCAGCACGCCTCGGAAATCTGCCGGCTCAATTTTGATCGCACCTACCTGCGCATCCTCGTCGAACGCCTCGCTGCCGCGAATTCCAAGCTGGCCGGCATCTGAGCATCATTGCATCACTGCGCCGGCGCAGGGTTACGGGCCGCTGTCCTTGTCGTCGCTCGACGTGAGGTCGCGCAGCACGTTGATGCCGGTGGCAATGCCGTCGGGCCCGAAACGCACGATGAATACGCCGTACTCCGGCGCCAGGGCGACGCGCCATTCCCATACCGTTTCGCCGCGCAGTACGACGATATCCCGCGGTTTGCCCAGCAATGCCCGCACCTGCGCCGTGGTGGTCTGGCCGGGCCGCACACTGAACAGACGCTCCTGCGTCAATAATTGCGTCGCGCTGCCCACCATGCGTGCACGGTCGATGCCGAAACGCCAGGTCTGGACGCCTTCGGGGCCATACACATAATCCCAGGACTCGCCGCCCTGGGGATCCGGATGAATCTCCGTCGGTTTGCCCAGCTGTTGCTGCAATTGGTCGGCGCTGGTGGTTCCGGGTTTTATCGAGGACGGCAGCGCGCAACCGGCAAGCGTTCCGATAACCAGCCCTGTGGCGATGAGTCGGGAAATGACCTGCATGGTGTCTACTCCTGTTGACGGATGGCCTGGCTTTACGACAGGTGATGATGCACGACGCGGCGGTTCGTGATGAACGGTATCGGACGCCTTGTCCATCCGCTTCAATCACGCAAACACTGCCGCAGCCAGGATATTCCCCGCCATTAAGGCGCAGTTGTCAGAGACCTGGTCATGACTGGGCCGGATAACGCCGTTTCAGTTCGGCCACCTGGCTTGCATCCAGCGGGCGGATTTTTTCGCCGCGCAACAGCAGGTGCAGCCGGGCCGTCGCTTCCAGTTCCTCGATGGCGTCAGCCGCAGCGGCCAGCGTGCTGCCACCGACGACCGGGCCGTGGTTGGCCAGCAGCAGCGCATGGTGTCTGGAGGCGAGTCTGCGCACGGCGCCGGCCAGTGCCATGTCGCCGGGTGCGTAATAGGGCACCATCGGCAGCGAGCCGATGCGCATCACGTAATAGGCGGTCAGCGGCGGCAGGGCGTCTTCGGTATTGGTATCGGCCAGCACCGACACCGCCACCGAATGGGTGCTGTGCAGATGCACCACCGCAGCGTTTTGCCGGCGCTCCTGGTACATCGCGAGATGCAGGAAATTTTCCTTGGACGGTGCATCGCCGGATACCAGCCTGCCGTTCCAGTCGAGTTTGGAAATGCGTCCCGGATCGAGGCGGCCGAGGCTGGAGCCGGTGGGTGTCAGCAGCCAGCCGTCGCTGCAGCGCGCGCTGATGTTGCCGGTGCTGCCATGGGTCAGGCCGCGCTCGTAGATCGAGCGGCCGAGTGTGGCAATTTCTTCGCGCAACTGGTTTTCGTTCATTCTGGTTTCCCTATTGCAGCCGGTTTATTGCAGTCTATTCAGTGCTTTTTCAAAAAAATCGACGCTGCCGAAATTGCCGGACTTCAGCGCCAGGGCCAGCGGCTGTGCCGCGACACTGCAGGTCCAGGGCACTCCTGGATCGATGGCCGGGCCGATGCGCAAGGCGCGGATGCCCAGTCGTTTGACGACTGCACCGGAGGTTTCACCGCCCGCGACGACAAATTTGCGCGTGCCGGTCCTGGCCAGGCCGGCGGCGATTTCAGCGAGCGCGGTTTCGACCTGCTGTCCGGCCTGTTCAGCGCCGGCTTCTGACTGCACCGCACGTACTTCCTCCGGTGTGCTGGTGGCGTAGACCAGCACCGGATCGCGCCGCGCCTGCCGGCTTTGCCAGTCGAGTGCTTCGCCGACAATGTCCGCACCAGCGAGCAGGCGGCGCACATCGACGCGAAATCCGGGTCGTGTTTCCAGCCAGCGCGCGACCTGGGCGTTGGTGGCAGTCGAACAACTGCCGGCGATGATCGCGGCGGCGCCGTCGATGCGTGGCAATGCGCCGGCAGCGGCTCGATCGGGCAACTCACCGCTGCGGCGGAAATTGTCGGGCAGGCCGAGGGCAATGCCGGAGCCGCCGGTCAGCAGCGGCAGTTCCGCAGCAGCTTCGCCGATGGCGTGCAGGTTGGCTGTGGATACGGCATCGACGATGGCAATGTTGTGACCTGCGGCAGATGTGGCTTTGCACGCTTCAAGGATGCCGGCAGCGCCAGTGACCACGGTGTCATGGCCGATCAGCCCAACGCGCTGTTTGGTCTGCGCCTGCAGCACGCGCACCAGGTTGGCATCGGTCATGGGGGTCAGCGGATGGTCTTTCATGCCGGAGTCCGACAGCAACTGGTTGCCGACGAACAGGTGCCCGCGATACACCGTGCGTCCGTTTTCCGGATAGGCGGGGCAGGCGATGGTGAAGGAAAGGCCCAGCGCATCCATCAACGCATCGATCACCGGGCCGATGTTGCCGGCCGGCGTGGAGTCGAAAGTCGAACAGTATTTAAAAAAGAACTGGCGGCAACCCTGGGCCTGCAGCCAGCGCAGCGCGGCGAGGGATTCGGCAACAGCCTGGGCCGGCGGCACGGTGCGCGATTTGAGTGCGACGACCACGGCATCCGCGCTGTCGATCCCGCCTTCGGGCACACCGATGGTCTGCACCGTGCGCATGCCGCCGGTCGCCAGCATGCTGGCCAAGTCGGTTCCGCCGGTAAAGTCATCCGCGATGCAGCCGAGCAGCATGTTCAAGTCCAGGGCCGGGGTGAGAGTGGCGCCCTGGAGACGAATCGAACGTCCGACCTGTCCCTTAGGAGGGGACTGCTCTATCCACTGAGCTACCAGGGCCAGCGCGGATTATAACGCCCGTGCCTTGTCCGATTGCCCGCTGGGGCGCGATGCCGCCATCTGCTAATTGCCCCGTCGCCCTTTCAAATGCAGGGATCTTGCGTCATCCGCTTCAAGCGCTGCCGCCTTGGTGCCCGCAATCCAGAATTTGACGGCCCTGCGCACCAGTTCGGCCATCGTGGCGCCGGTTTCCTCGTGGCGACGCTTCAGTTCTGCAAGAATCGCCGGATCCAGGGAAACCACCAGCTTTTCCACCTTGTTGCCAAAACCGAGGGCCGGTTGTCCAGCGGGCTGCTTGTTTTTCTTTTTAGCCACCGTGGCATCTCCAGTAAAAGGAAAGATCGATTATGGATCTAGCGAAAGCGGATTTTGGCGACCAGAATGGCGCCGGCCAATACCAGCGTGACCGCGTTGGCGAGGATCAGCGGAATGTCATTGATCAGAATGCCGTAAATCAGCCACAGCGTGATGCCGGTCACCATCATGGCAAACATGGCCAGCGAAACATCCTTGGTTGAGCGGGAGCGCCAGGCCTGGATCGCCTGCGGTGCGAACGCGGCGGTGGTCAGCAGGGCCGCAGCCATGCCGATCCAGGTCGGGGAGAACGATAGTGTAGTCATCAGGTCACCGGCTTTGGCGGGGATTATACGTTCGGTTTTCTGCGCAGATCCTGTCGTGAGCAGCTGTAAACACCGTGGCATAATGGCCTCGGGATCGTATTCATTATGGATTTTTGGCAGCACAGCGGTTATCAATTGCTCGAGCGGGCTGCCGACGGGCATCTGCTCGTCACTGACGATTACCTGAGACTTTATTACGCACGGCCCGAGCTGGCCCCGGTGGCGGAATCCTGTGCCGCGGAACAGCACCTGCATGCCGCCCTGCTCGAGTCACCTCGCCGCGCGGTCAGCGAAACTGAAATTGCCGCGCTGGCAGATCCCGATGCCCGGGAAAATTACCGGGTGATGCTGCGCTTCCGCGACCAGTTGCTGGCGGCGCCGACCCTGGAAACCTTTTATTTCAGCCTGTTCCGCCAGGATGTCGCGGTGCCGCCGCCGTTCATTTATCACACCGCTGAAGTCATCCTGCGCGGCATGCTCGAGGGCAGCGACAATGGCCTGCTGGTGCGTGCGGCGGAAACCTTTTTCCGGCAGCAGAAAGTCAGCGTCAAGGACGGCGCGGTGATGCTGGCCGATGCCGAGACCGTCAACCTGCATGCCGAAAGCGGCGGGCTCGGCAATCTCGGCCGCATGCTGAAGGAAGTCAACGCACCGCTGCGCTCCATGGATCTGGGCGTGCTGGATGACAGGAACCACGCTGAATATTTCAGCCGCGACGAACGCCGCGACACCGTGCTGCAGGTCAACCCCGGGCTGCCCGGCTCGCTGGCGCTGTGCGAACTGCTGGCGCGCTGGGTCGAGCATTTCCACGGCACGAAGGTGAAAGTCACGCCGATCCGCGAGATTCCCGATGAGGAATGGCTGTGGCATGTCGGGCTTGATGTTGAAGCCAGTTCGATGCTCAATGACATTTATGCCGGCGGCGAAGTCGATGAAGAGCGCATGCGGCGCGTGGTCGGCCTGTTTCGCATGGATTTTGCCGATGCCGGCGCGCTGCAGGCAGAGATGCGCGGGGCACCGGTATTCCTCGGCATGGCGATGACCGCAGAGGGCAATCTGCGCCTCAAACCGCAGAACCTGCTGATGAACCTGCCGCTGGCGAGGCGCGCATGAGCGGCGAAATGTCTCCGGAAGCACTGGCCGCCGAGCAATGGCGGCGCATCACGCGCATGCCCGACGAGGATGTGTCGCTTGCGGAAGGTGCGTTGTGGATCGCCGCGAGCGAATACCCGGGCCTTGCCGTTGATGATTACCTGGCGCGGCTGGACGACATGGCGAACAAGCTGCGCAGCCGCCTGCGCGCCGATGTGGCGACTGCCGAAAAACTGCTGGCGCTGAATCATTTCCTGTTTTCCGAGCTGGGTTTCAGCGGCAACACCGATGATTATTACGATCCGCGCAACAGCTTCCTCAACGAGGTGCTGGAGCGCCGGCTCGGCATACCGATCACGCTGGGCGTGGTTTATATCGAAATCGGCCGCCGCATCGGACTCGGCCTGCACGGCGTGTCCTTCCCCGGACATTTCCTGGTGAAATGTGCGCTGCGCGATGGCGTCGTGGTGCTGGATCCGTACAGCGGCGGTGTGTCCCTCGGCATCGATGAACTGCAGCAGCGGCTGCGCGCGGCGGGCAGCGCCGCGGATGTCGATGAGGCCATCCTGTCGCATCTGTTGAGCGCAGCCTCCAACAAGGAAGTACTGGCGCGCATGCTGCGCAACCTGAAAGGTGTGTATGGCCAGCAGGATGATTGGTTGCGGGCGCTGTCTGCGAGTGAGCGACTGATTGCGCTGACGCCGGAGGATGCCGGCGAGGAATACCGCGACCGCGGCGGCATTTACCTGAAACTGGAATGTTTTCGCGCGGCGCTCGGTGATTTCGGCACCTACTTGAAGCAATGCCCCGGTGCGCCTGACGCCGAAGCCGTGCGCGCGCAGATTGCCGATCTTGCGGCGAAGGTGGCCCGGCTGAATTGAGGGCGGCAGGCCCGGTTCAGGGTTTGTTATGCTAGTTCCCGTCATCACGCACTGGGGGGGGGCCGTAATGGAAGCGTATTTGCTGTGGGTGATCACCGGCATCGTGCTGGTCATCGTCGAGATGCTGACCGGCACGTTTTACCTGCTGGTGCTGGGGATTGCGGCGCTGGCTGCGGCTGCCGCAGCGTACCTGGGATATACATTCTGGGTGCAGGCGGTGATCACCGCCGCGGTGGCGGTGGCGGGCGTGATCCTGATCAAGCGGTTTCGCGGTGCGGCACAGCCGGCATCGGGCCAGGGGCTCGACATCGGCCAGACCGTGATGCTCGATGCCTGGATCAGCGAGGCCGACGGCCTCGCCCGCGTCAAATACCGCAACGCGCAATGGGAGGCGCAGGTCACCGGGGAACGGGTGCCCGGCGGCAAGGTGTTCTACATCCATGCGGTCGACGGCAACACGCTGCGTGTATCCGCGGCCAGACCGCAATAAACCGATAACAGGGGGGGCTGCCATGTTTCCGAAACTGATCGTTGTCATTTTTCTCACCGGCTTGCTGGTGATGTTTGACCAGCGCTCGCTGGCGGTGCCGTTTTTCGTGGTGGCGCTGGGCGTGGTGGTCGCCATCGAATCGATCCGCCAGGTGCCGCAGCAGATGGCCTGGGTGGTGGAGCGCATGGGCAAGTACCATTCCGTGCTCGAGCCGGGGCTGAACGTGATCGTGCCCTTTCTCGACCGCGTCGCCTACCGGCATTCACTGAAGGAAACCTCGCTCGATGTGCAGGAGCAGGTATGCATCACGCGCGACAACACGCAGCTGGGTGTCGACGGCATCATTTATTACCAGGTCACCGATCCCAAGCTCGCGTCCTATGGCTCCGCCGATTACGTGTCGGCGGTGACCCAGCTGGCGCAGACCACGCTGCGTTCCGAAATCGGCAAGATGGAACTCGACAAGACCTTCGAAAGCCGCGATGAAATCAACCGTCAGGTGGTGGCGGTGCTCGACGAGGCGGGGCGCACCTGGGGTGTGAAGGTGCTGCGTTATGAAATCAAGAACCTGACGCCGCCGGAAGCGATTCTGCGCGCGATGCAGGCGCAGATCACTTCGGAGCGCGAGAAACGCGCGCTGATTGCCAAGTCGGAAGGCCAGCGCCAGGAGGAAATCAACCTGGCCGACGGCGAGAAACAGGCGGCGGTGTTGAAATCAGAGGGTGACAAGACCGCGGCAATCAACCGGGCTCAGGGTGAGGCGGCGCGCATCCAGCTGATTGCCGAGGCGACGGCAACGGCGATCAGTTCGGTGGCCGGCGCCTTGAATGCGCCGGGCGGCAATCAGGCGGCGAACCTGGAGGTGGCGAAGCAGTACGTCAATGCCTTCGCGCATCTCGCGCGCACCAACAATACGCTGATCGTTCCGGCCAACGTTGCCGATGTGGCGACGCTGGTCAGTTCGGCCATGGCCGTGATGGACAATGTGAAAAAGACGATGCCGGCCACGGGCAGCGCGCCACCGGCAGCCTGACCGGCGATGTTTCCGGTTCTAGGGCAGCCAGACGCGGACCGGCCGGGGTTGCGCGGCAACGAGTGCGGGAACGGCGGGGGTGTTTGACTGCGACAGCTCATTTTGCTGCTGGTCATTGCCGGTTTCCGCTTCCGCGGGCGCCTCGCTTGAGGTGCCGGAGACGGCCTCTGTTGCTGCTGCCCCGCCGCCCGCCGGTTCCGCCGCCAGCAGCGGTTTGACGTCAATGCCGGCTTCTTTTTCGCGCGGCGGGTTACCGTCATGGATCAGGTTGCGGCGGCGCTGCAGGTAGGCGTCGCGCACAAATTCATATTCGTCGAGCGCCGCCACCGACAGCAGCTGGCTGGCACCCAGCAACTCGGCGCGGCGTGAGACCAGGCGCAGGCCCAGCACCTGGTTGCGGTCGCGCGACGGATCGATATGGCTTACCGGATCGGTCAGGAAATCAACGACCAGGCCTCCGGTATCACGCGTGGTGCGCGGACCGAGTATGGGCAGCACCAGATAGGGGCCGTCGCCGACGCCCCAGTAACCGAGGGTCTGGCCGAAATCCTCTTCGTGTTTTTCCAGCCCGACGGGTGTTGCGACATCAAAAATACCAAACAGGCCGGCGGTGGTATTGATCAGCACGCGGCCGACATCCGACAGTGCCTCGTTGATCTTGCCCTGCAACAGGTTGTTCAGCGCCACAACAACATCATTGATATTGGAAAACACGTTGCTTACACCCGTACGCGCAACCGGCGGGATCACCGCCTGATAAACCTCGGCTGCGGGTTTCAGCAGGATGGTGTCCACACCCTCGTTGAACTGGTAAACGCCGCGGTTGATCGGCTCCAGCGGGTCGCGGGGGTCGTTGGCGGTGGCGCATCCGCCGAGCACGCCGAGGCTGATCACAGCGCAGACTGCGGTCAATCGCAAACGGGAGGCGGTGTGAAACATTTTCAGTTCCTTATTGGTGTAGTGCAGCAATAGGTTTAAGCATTATATACAACCGTTTACCGGTTCGCTGCAGGCTCAAATGCGGAGCGGGTTCGTCCAGTGCAATTCTGCACCCGGGAATGCCCGGATTTGGGGCGCGGGCATTGGTCGGGGATTGGTCGGATGCCCTTTGTTATACTTCGCGGCCTCGGTCCGGGAGGAAAACGGGCGTCCAAAACGGTGCATTTTCCGGTCTAATTTTCAAGCTCAAGGAGTGGAAGTCATGCTGCAAAAAGCCAAACCGGCGGTTGAATTAAAAGACCCGAGCCTGTTCCGCCAGCAATGTTATGTCGACGGTGCCTGGGTGGATGCCGATGACAAGTCGACGCTGGCCGTGCACAACCCCGCCACCGGCGCGCAGATCGGCACGGTGCCGAAAATGGGTGTCGCCGAAACCCGCCGCGCGATTGAAGCCGCGAATGCCGCCTGGCCGGCGTGGCGCGCGAAAACCGCCAAGGAACGCTCGATCATCCTGCGCAAATGGTTCGAGCTGATGATGGCCAACCAGGAAGACCTGGCGAAACTGATGACGGTCGAGCAGGGCAAGCCGATTGCCGAGTCGCGCGGCGAAATCGCCTATGGCGCGTCGTTCATCGAATGGTTTGCCGAGGAAGGCAAGCGCATTTACGGCGACACCATACCGACCCATGCGCCGGACAAGCGCATTGTCGTCATCAAGCAGCCGATCGGCGTCTGCGCCGCGGTGACGCCGTGGAATTTCCCCAACGCGATGATTACGCGCAAGGCCGGCCCGGCACTGGCTGCCGGCTGCACCATGGTGATCAAACCCGCATCGCAGACGCCGTATTCGGCGCTGGCGCTGTGTGAACTGGCCGAACGCGCCGGCATTCCGAAAGGTGTGCTGTCGGTGGTGACCGGCTCCGCCGGTCCCATCGGCAAGGAACTGACGACCAATCCGCTGGTGCGCAAGTTCACTTTCACCGGTTCCACTGAAATCGGCAAGCTGCTGATGCAGCAATGCGCGACCACGGTGAAAAAAGTCTCGCTGGAACTCGGCGGCAATGCGCCGTTTATCGTGTTCGACGACGCGGATCTGGCTTCGGCGGTGGAAGGCGCGATGGCTTCCAAGTTCCGCAACACCGGCCAGACCTGTGTCTGCGCCAACCGCATTTTTGTGCAGGATGGTGTGTACGACCAATTCGCCAAGATGCTGTCCGACAAAGTCAGTGCGATGAAGGTCGGCAATGGCCTCGAGGACGGCAATCTGCAGGGCCCGCTGATCGACATGAAGGCCGTGGAGAAGGTTGAGGAACATATCGCCGACGCACTGGCGAAGGGCGCCAAAATCCTCACTGGCGGCAAGCGCCATGAAAAGGGCGGTCAGTTTTTCCAGCCCACCGTGCTGGCCAATGTGAATACCGACATGAAAGTCACCCACGAAGAAACCTTCGGCCCGGTGGCGCCGCTGTATCGCTTCAAGACCGAAGAGGAACTGCTGAAACTGGCCAACAACACCGAATACGGCCTGGCCTCGTACTTCTACAGCCGCGACATCGGCCGCATCTGGCGCGTCGCGGAAGGCCTGGAGTCCGGCATCGTCGGCATCAACGTCGGCATCATTTCCAACGAAATCGCGCCCTTTGGCGGCATCAAGGAGTCGGGCATCGGCCGCGAAGGGTCGAAATACGGCATCGAGGAATTCGTCGAGGTGAAGTATCTGTGCATGGGCGATATTAATAAGTAACTAAGTTATTAGGTAACCAGGTAATTAATAAAAATTTCTTTTAAAATCAATAGTTTATATACTTTCGCAATATTTTGCCTATCTGTACTACGACCACACCGCCGCAGCCTCTGCTGCGGCGGTTTTATTGGTGAAACCGGATCATGTTCAGCATCCTCGGCCTTGACCATATTGTGCTGCGCGCGGTGAACGTGCCGCGCATGGTGCAGTTTTACTGCAAGGTGCTGGGCTGCACGCTGGAGCGCGAGCGGCCGGATCTCGGCCTGACGCAATTGCGCGCCGGCAATTCACTGATCGACCTGGTTGCAGTCGATGGTGCCATCGGTCGCAAGGGTGGTGCAGCGCCCGGCAGCGAAGGGCGCAACATGGATCACTTCTGTCTGCGCATCGAACCTTTTGATCCGGGCGCGCTGACTGCGCAGCTGATCCGCCACGGCGTGGTGCCGGGCGAAATCAAATCACGCTACGGCGCCGATGGCCACGGACCGTCGCTGTATATCAGCGATCCGGAAGGCAATGTGGTGGAGCTGAAGGGGCCGCCGGAATCGCGTCCGGCGGCAGGTAAAAAATAACCGTCCACCCTTCGACAGGCTCAGGGCGAACGGTTATTTCTGGAGCCGTTCGTGGTGATGCTGAGCCTGACGAAGTATCGAATCATGAACGGCGGTGCCAATTACTCAGATCGCGGCGACGAGTTTTGCCGTAAACGCCTTGGTACCGAGTTTGCCGCCGAGATCGACGGTGCGTGTCTCCGGCGCTTGCAAAGCGGCGTCGATCGCGGCTTCGATGGCCTGGGCCGCGGTAGCGAACTCCGCACGCTGGTGTCTGGCCGCCAGCCATTCCAGCAGCATCGCGGCCGACAGCAGCAACGACACCGGATTGGCCTTGTCCTGGCCGGCGATGTCGGGCGCCGAGCCGTGCTGGGCCTGGGCGCAGCAGGCGCTGTCGCCGGTCATGGTCGAGCCGGCAATGCCCAGGCCGCCGGAGAGTTCCGAGGCTTCGTCCGACAGGATGTCGCCGAACATATTGCCGGTGACGATGCAGTCGAACTGGTCGGGGATGCGCACCAGCAGTGCCGCCATGGCGTCGACGATTTTTTCATCGAGCTGGACGTCGGGATAATTTTTCGCCACCGCGCGCACCTCGCGCAGGAACAGGCCGTCGGACATGTGCAGCACGTTGGCCTTGTGCACGGCGGTGACTTTTTTGCGCCGCTTGCGCGCCCATTCAAAGGCCACCTCGGCAATACGCCGCGATTGTTTGGCGGTGACCTTGCGGATGGCGATGGCGACATCTTCCGTCGGCATGAATTCGCCGCGGCCCATGAACATATTGCGGTCGCCGTAAAAACCCTCGGTGCATTCGCGGAAAATCACCAGGTCGATCGGTTTGCCGGTGAGGCCCAGGCCCATGCGTGATTTTGCCGGACGGATGTTGGCAAAGAGGTCGAGCTGGACGCGCAACCAGCCCGAAGGATTGATGCCGCCCTGTTCCTTGGCCGGGTAGTCGAGGTGCGACACCGGGCCGAGGATGATGCCGGGGGCTTTGCGCGCGGCTTCCTGGATATCGACGGGAAAGGTCGAACCGTGTTTTTTCAGCGCGCCAAAACCGATTTCGCGGGTATCCCATTCGAGGCCGAGTTTGAACTTTGCGCTGGCGCGGTCGAGGACGGCGAGCGTGGCCGCGGTAATTTCAGGGCCGATGCCGTCGCCGGGCAATACGAGGATTTTCATTGCGATACCTGTTATTGTGAGTCGCGAATTGTAGCAGTGTCGCCGGAACTTCCGGCATGCCTTCCGGCCCGTATCAACCACCAAAGTCCACCACATGCCGCGCGTCGTCGCCCTCTACCGTTATCCACTCAAGGGTTTTACCCCCGAACATTGCAGCACGCTGACCGTGCTGCCCGAAGGCCGGGTCGCGGGCGACCGCGTGCTCGCCTTCCGTTTTGCCAACGCGCCGGTCGCCGATGACCAGTGGTGCCGCAAATACGAAGGCATCGTGCTCGCCAACACGCCGGGGCTGGCGCGGCTGACCACGCAGTTTGATCACCGAGAGCTGCGCCTGAAGATTGCGCTGGGCAGCCAGGTCCTTGCTGATGAAAAACTCGATGCCGCCGGACGCGGGCGCCTGGTCGATGCACTGACGGCTTATGTGCTGAGCCTCAAGGAACATCCGCTGCGCAACCATCCCGACCGCCTGCCGCTGAAACTGATCGGCGACGGCGTAACCCCGCGTTACCAGGACAACGAAGCGGGGCAGGTGACGCTGCACAGCCGGGAGACCATCGCATCGGCCGCAGCGGCGCTGCGCGATCCGAAATTGAGCGAACACCGTTTCCGTTCCAACATTGCGATCGAAGGCATTGAAGCCTGGGCGGAGCAGTCCTGGGTCGGGCGCAGCCTGCGTATCGGCGCAGTCGAATTCGATGTGGTGAAGTCCAAGGTGCGCTGCCTGGCCACACACGCCAACCCGGTGAGCGGCGAGCGCGACCTGCAGGTGATGCAGCAGTTGATGCGTTCGTTTGCGCAGAAGGAACCCGTGCTCGGCGTCGGCATGCTGACGCGCGGCGCCGGCGGCGAGATCCGGGTCGGTGACGAGGTGACCCTGATCCCGTAAAACCGGCACGATCGTCTTGTCGTGCTGCATCGCGGCGTCTAGAATATCAATGGTCTGCAGGAGAGCGGGATTCCCGTAATCCCCGCCGAAGGCGTAAACCCTCATGATCGCTCAGGCTCATTTACTGCAGACAGCAGCAGCCGATCTGGAGAGTGACCACCGGGAAACCGGCAAGGTCCACCGAAGGGGCACGCGAACCCTGGTTCGCAAAACTCTCAGGTAAAAGGACAGCGAGGGCGGCGCGGAGCTGAACAGCTCCGTCCTGAGTCTTTTTGCAAACTGAGAGGTTCAAATGAGGGTCATCGTACTCGGTGCCGGCGTCGTCGGCACTGCGGCCGCGTGGTTTCTGGCCGGGGCGGGACATCAAGTCACCGTGATCGAACGTCAACCGGCGGCAGGGCTCGAAACCAGTTTCGCCAACGGCGGACAGATTTCCGTCAGCCATGCCGAGCCCTGGGCCAATCCCGGCGCGCCGCTGAAGGTGCTGCAATGGATGTTCAGAGAAGACGCGCCGCTGCTGTTCCGGCCGCGCGCCGATCTGCGGCAATGGCGGTGGTGCCTGCAATTCCTGCGCGAATGCACACCGGCACGCACGCGGCACAACATCATCCAGTTGGTCAATCTCGGACTCTACAGCCGCGGCCTGCTGCGTGAACTGCGCGCCGGAACCGGCATCGAGTATGACCATCTTGAACGCGGCATCCTGCATTTTTACACCAGCCAGGAGGCCTTTGACGCGGCGCAGGAGCCGGCACGCATCATGCGCGAGTTCGGTTGCGAACTCGAGATGAAAACGCCGGATGAATGCGTGGCGATCGAGCCGGCGCTGGCGCAGGCACGCCACAAAATTGCCGGCGGCAGCCTGACGCCGTCGGATGAATCCGGCGACGCGCACCTGTTTACGCAGCGGCTGGCAGCCTTGTGCGAAAAATCCGGCGTGCGGTTTTTGTATGGCCACAACATTACCCATATTGCGCTGGCCGGGGGCGAGGTCAGCGGAGTGGCTGTCACCGGACCGGATGGTCGCGCTTCGACCATCATCGGTGATGCCTATGTGGTCGCGCTGGGCAGTTACAGTCCGCAGCTGCTGGCGCCGCTGGGCATCCGGCTGTCGATTTATCCGGCCAAGGGTTATTCAGTGACCATGCCCGTTGCCGATGCGACGCGTGCCTATCAGGTCAGCCTGACCGATGACGAATACAAACTGGTGTATTCACGGCTCGGCGACCGCCTGCGCATCGCCGGCACCTGCGAGCTGAACGGTTACGACCTCGCGCTGAATGAGGTGCGTTGCCAGGCCATCATCCGCCGCACGCAGGAGTTGTTCCCGGGCGCGGGCGATGTCCGGCAGGCCGGCTACTGGACGGGGCTGCGGCCGGCGACGCCGTCCAACGTGCCGTATATCGGCAAAACAAAATATCCCAAGCTTTATCTCGATACCGGGCACGGCACCTTGGGCTGGACCCACGCCTGCGGTTCAGGAAAAGCGATTGCCGACATCGTTTCCGGCAAGGCGCCGGAGGTGGATTTTGCCTTTGTCGGCATGCCGGGTCAGCCGCGGGCCTGACTGTTCCACAATCGACCCAGTTGCACTGGGCACAGGAGCATGACTTGGTCTTGTGAGGATTGTATACCTTGTATACAATCCTCGACGAATGCAGCAGGCACAAAAAACACCGGATACCAGGGAGAGCACTATGGAAGCAGCGCAACGCATGGCGAAAAATGCCGTGAACAGCCCGGAGCAGGTGCAGGTCATACCCAGCGGAGCCGCGCTCGGCGCGGAAATTCGCGGTGTCGATCTGGCGCAGCCAATTCCGGATGCGACACGCGAGCTGCTGCGCCGGGCCTGGTACGATCATCTGGTCTTGTTCTGGCGCAAACAAACGCTGCCCGACGAGGCGTTTCTGGCAGCGGCGGGTATTTTCGGCATCACCAAGGAACCGGCTGCGCGCAAGTACCAGGTGGCCGGCGGTTACAGGATCGGCGGCAGGATGGTGCCCTTGCATCCGCATCTGTCGCTGATCAGCAATCTCGATGAGGGCGGCAACCCGGTCAGGGATAATGGCGGGCTGGGCAGCTACGAAGTGGTCTGGCACAGCGACAATTCCTATGTCGCGGTGCCGCCGGCCGGCAGCATGCTGTATTCAATCGTGATCCCGACCAACGGCGGCGGTGATACCTGGTTCAACAACCAGTACAAAGCCTATGAAGACCTGCCCGCCGACCTGAAGGCGGCGATCAAGGGCCGCATGCAGATCCATGACGCCAGCCGCAACAGCGCCGGCGTGTTGCGCCCGACGGTGAAAATGCCGACGACGCCCGAGGAAGTGCCGGGGCCGGCGCATCCGCTGGTGCGCATCCATCCGGCGACCGGCAAACCTGCCCTGTACCTGGGGCGGCGGCGCGACTGGCCGTCGAACTACATCATCGGCATGTCCAACGCAGACAGCGAGGCGCTGCTCGACAAGCTGTGGGCGCACGCAACCCAGGAAAAATATGCCTGGAAACACGTGTGGCAGGTCGGCGACGTCATCCTCTGGGACAACCGCTGTGCGATGCATTACCGTTCGGAGGTCGACTCGACGCAAGCCCGTGTCATGCACCGCACCGTGATCAACGGCGAAGCCGTTATCCCGGCATAAGCGATGGCTACGCGCGCCAGAACCAGGAAGCCTTCGAGGACTGCGCCGGACGAGGGCGCCCTGGAGCGCATTGCCGCGCGGCGCATGCCGGCGGCGGGTGACGGGCGTTCTCTGGCCGAAGTGGCCTGCGATGAAATCCGCCGCGCCATCCGCGAAGGGCGGGTACCCACCGGCGCGCACCTCACCGAAATGGAGCTTGCCGGCTGGCTGGGCATGAGCCGCACCCCCGTGCGCGAAGCGATGCGCAGGCTGGAAAGCGAGGGCCTGCTGCTGAATCAGCCCTTCCGCGGCGCGCTGGTGATGCGGCTCGATGCCGAGGACATGCAGCAGATGTTCGCGGTGCGGGAACTGCTGGAGCCCGCCGCAGCGGCGGCTTGCGCATTACGCGCCACCGGGTCCGAAATCGCCGCCCTGCGCGAAGTGCTCGGGCGGGAAGCGGAGGTGCTGGGCAACCCTGCCGCGCTGATCCCGCTGAACCGGCAGTTCCACGACCTCATTCTTGAGGCCGCGCGCAACCAGTTTCTGAAAAAGGCGATCGCGGCGGTGTACTCGCTGATTCCGCTGCTCGGGGATTCCAATCTGCTCGATGAGCCGCATGCCCGTGCTGCGCATCTGCAGCATCTCGCCATCCTTGAGGCGATCGAGGCGCGGGATGACGCAGGCGCGGAGTTGCTTGCCCGGTCGCATGTCAGCCACTCCCTGGAGTGCAGGCTGGCGCGGATAAAGGGGAATGAACTTAAATCAACACTGAATCCGCAGTCTTAAGCCGGCGCCGGCGTCGGCACATGTTCATGTTCCTGCAAGCAGAAAGTTCGAGGAGGATGTTTTGAGGACGGCATATACGGTTCTGATGCTTTGCGCGGGGCTCGCCTGCACGCTGCCCGCAGCGGCGCAGCAGTATCCCGCCAGGCCGGTGCGCATGCTGGTGCCGTTTGTGGCCGGCGGAGGGACAGATCTTGTGGCCCGGGCCGTGGCACAGAAGCTGTCGGAACGCACAGGGCAGCAGTTTGTGGTCGACAACCGGCCGGGCGCCGGAGGCCGGATCGCGATGGAGACCACCAAGCAGGCTGCGCCCGACGGATATACCCTGACGATGATTTCGGGCAGCACCACCGCAAGCAGTACGATGCACAAGGATCTGCCGTACGACATGGCGCGTGACTTTGCACCCATTTCGCAGGTGACTCAGCAGCCTTATGTGGTGCTGGTGGCCAATGCCGTGCCCGTGAAATCGATACCCGAGCTGATCGCGCTGGCAAAGGCCAAGCCCGGCGTCCTGAACTATGGTTCTTCGGCCACCGGCGGCATGCAGCATCTCGCGGGAACGCTGCTGTCCCAGCGCGCCGGCATTTCCATGGTCCATGTGCCGTACAAGGGCGGCGGGCAGGTCATGGTCGAACTGGCTGCCGGGCAGGTGCAGCTTGCGTTCCTGAATCCCCTGGGTGCTCGTCCGCACATGACTTCCGGCCGCATCAGGGGTATTGCAGTGACCACGCTCAAACGTGCGGAGGCTTTTCCCAATCTGCCGGCGATTGCGGAGACCTTGCCGGGCTTCGATGTCGGCAACTGGTACGGCCTCGTGGCGCCACTAAGGACGCCGCAGCCGGTGGTGCAGTTTCTCCACCAGCAGGTCAAAGCCGTAGTCGCCGACCCGGAAGTGCGCGCGCGCATGGAAAAGGAAGGTTCCGAACTGGTCGGCAACACACCGCAGGAATTCGGTATCCATATCCAGAATGAAGTCCGGATGTGGGGCAAGCTGATCCGGGAGACCGGGCTTGGCGGCAGTTGAGGCATTCAGGCCGCGCTGAATTTGCATATTATTCTTCAATCAGATAACGGAACAGATCCGCAATGACTGCAACGATCAGCAAAATCGAGGTGTTCAGCATCGGCATGCCTCTGGTGGGCACCTTTACCAGCGGCGGTGTCTCCAAGAATGTCACCAAATGTGTTGTGGTGCGGGTCACGGCTGCTGACGGTGCGATCGGCATCAGCAGCATCGATCCCTCGTCCACCGCCAAGTCGCCGCACACCGGTCCGGAGCTGGCCGCAGCCATTCGTGAGCGTATTGCTCCGGCCCTGATCGGGAAGGATCCGGGTCAGGTCAACCGCATCGTCGAGATCGCCTCGAAGCTGACGCCATTGCAGCCCGGTGCTGTGGTGGGCGTGGAACTGGCTTGCATTGAGCTCGTCTGCCGGCGCGGGGGCATCGCCCTGTACGATTACATCGGCGGCGCTGTCCATGACCGGCTGCTGTTCAACGGCTGGGTCGGGGAGCTGCCGCCGGATGCGGCGGCGGCCGAAGCGAAGCGCTGGCAGGACGCCGGATTCCAGTCGCTGAAAATCAAGGTCGGCAACGATGTCGGCAAGGACAGCGCCCGGGTGATGGCGGTGCGGGATGCTGTCGGCAAAGGCATGAAGCTGCGCATGGACGCCAACATGCAATGCACCGTGGAGCAGGCGCTGGCCTTGTGCCGCGCCGTCAAATCCTGCGATATGCAATTGTTCGAGCAGCCGACGCCCAGGGACGATCTTGCGGGCCTGGCGCGGGTTCGGCGGGAAGGCGGCATTCCCGTCATGGCCGACGAATCCATCAGCGATCACCAAAGCCTGATCCGGGTGATCAAGGCGGACTGCGCCGACTACGTGAAGTTCGGCATCAAGCAGGCCGGCGGTTTTTTACAGGCCTCGCGCATGCTGGCCACCGCGGAGGCGGCAGGTCTGCCCGTTGTACTGGGCCACGGTTTCGGACTCGATCTCAGCACGACGGCGGAGATCATGCTCGCCGCCACCTCGCGCAATGTCCTGGCTGGACTGGAATGCGTGGGGCCGCTGAAAGTGGTCGATACCGTGGCCACGACCCGGCTCGATATCAGCCGCGGCAGCATAGACCTGCCATCAGGCCCCGGGCTGGGCATTGATCTCGACGAAGAGAAGCTTGCGCGCTACAGCCTGACGATGGCGCACTGAGCTGTAGACCCGGCACAACAAAACGGCGCACTCCGGGAGTGCGCCGTTTTTTTTGCACAGCCGGCTTACTGGTGGCCGTACATTTTTTTGCCGGCGAAGGGCACCTTCGCCGTCAGCACATCGCCGGACAGCGCTTCGGTGATGAAAATCTGTTTGTGGTCGGGGCCGCCGAAGGCGACGTTGTCGAGGTGGTGATGCTTGTCGTGGCTTTTCGACGAAATGAGGTGCGTCGGCAGCATGTTGGCATCGAAACGCCAGATGCCCACGCCGAGCTGGCACACCAGCAAACCGTTTTCACCGTCCATCTCGATGCCGTCGGGTCCGGCAACGCCGCCGGAGAGCTGGATCGCGAGGCCGGTTTTGGACACCGAGCCGTCAGCCATCAGCGGCAGGCGCCACACCGAGTTCGAACGCGTCATACCGACATAGACATGTTTTTCCGTGGTCGACAGCGTGATGCCGTTGGGGCTGGGGCCGTTCTCGAGCAGGCGGCGCAGCTCACCGTTGGCTTTGAGGCGGAACACGCGACCGGTCGGGTCGGCGATGCCGGTCTGGCCCTGGTCGGTGAAATAGAGGTCGCCGTTCGATGCGAAATGCAGGTCGTTCAGGCCCTTGAAACTTTCGCTGTACGCGGTGCGCAGCAGGTTTTCCAGCTTGCCGGTCTTCACGTCCAGCGTGAGCAGGCCTTCCTTGTAATCGCAGATGAACAGGCGGCCGTCCTTGTGGAACTTCATGCCGTTGGGCCAGCCGTCATACTGGATCACCAGATCCCAGTCGCCCTTGGGTGTGATGCGGAAAATGCGGCCGAAGGGGATGTCGCAGACAAACAGGTTGCCGGCGCGGTCGAAAGCGGGGGCCTCAAGGAAACATTCCACTTCCGCATTCTGGCGATTCGGATCCGACCAGCTGCTGCGGCTTTTTTTGCGGAATTTTCCGGGCATGGAGGTGAAGACTTCGGCGTGGATGTGTTCCAGCGGTTTGAACGGATTGAACATGACGCGATGATCCCTCTAGGAATTATTATAAATAATTGATTTTATTGATATTTTTATGACTGCTTCTGCTGCACTGCAATTCGCAGTCACGATGCCGCCGCTTGCTGCCGTATTGCGGCGGAAAACGCGCCGATGTTAGCACGCAAGATGTGATGATTTACCGGTGACTTGCAACGCGTCTGTCCATATCGCGGCATGCGGCAAACGCGAATGGCAGTGGTGCGGTAGCATCGGGGCTTGTTCATCAAGGAGTAATGCCGTGTTCGAGGGTTTTAAACATGTCCAGGTCCAGACCACCGATCCCGAAGTCAAAATCAATCTGCGTTACGGCGGCAATGGCCCGCCCATCCTGCTGATCCATGGCAATCCGCTGACCCATGTGCACTGGCACCTGGTCGCGCCGCGGCTGGCGAAAGACTTTACCGTCGTGGTCACCGACCTCCGCGGTTACGGCGACAGCGGCAAGCCGCGCGGTCTGCCCGACCACAGCAATTATTCCTTCCGCCGCATGGGGCAGGACCAGATCGATGTCATGGCGCATCTGGGTTTTGACAATTTCTGCGTCGCCGGACACGACCGTGGCGCGCGCACCGCCTTCCGCATGGCGCTCGACCATCCGGACAAGATCAAAAAATTCGCCAGCTTCGACATCCTGCCCACGCACCACATGCTGAGCAACGCCACCTGGCAATGGGCGCTCAATTCCTCGCACTGGTTTTTCATGGCGCAGCCCTATGACATTCCGGAAAAGCTGATCGAAGGCAAATACGATTACTACATCAAGCAGAAGCTGACCAAACTCGGCATCGGCAAGGGCGGTTTCTCCGAGGAGACGCTGAAGGAATACGCCCGCGTCTGCACCGCCGAGAACATCCACGGCGTGTGCGAGGATTACCGCGCCGCGGTGTCGGTGGACATGGCGATGGATACCGAGGACTTCAATGCCGGACGCAAGATCCAGTGCCCGACGGCGGTGTACTGGGGCGAAAAAAGCCACACCGAAAAACATTTCGACCCGCGCAAGGCCTGGCCGCAATATGCCGCGAACATCGTGCGCATCAAGCCCTTGCCCTGCGGCCATTACCCGGCGGAGCAGGTGCCGGATATGGTTTACGAAGAGATCAGCACTTTTTTCAAGGACTAATCGTCAGAGGGGCGGGCGAAGAAAAAGGGCGGAGATTCCGCCCTTTTTTGTTTTTAGACCAACGGACTTAAATCAACTTGTAAACGGTGGGGCGTTCTGCCATCAGGAAACCATAGTCGATAGAACTGGAGGTGGTTAATAGTTAGCCTTACAGGCCGCTAGCATGCGCACCGCCTGAAGCGTGGTGCCGCGCGTAACGGCTAGTCCCAGGACGGATGCGCGCGCCCCAGTGCGGCTTCAGCGACACCATCCTGGCGATGGACGCGGCGCTGGCGACAAATCCTGAACCGAGGCCCCGGGCCGACCTGAGCCTGGTACAGGTCTGTATCGATCGGGCCCCGATACCGGTTGTTCGGCGTTCAGCCGGGAATGCGGGCAATGACCTTGATCTCAAAGTCGAATCCCGCGAGCCAGTTGACGCCGACCGCCGTCCAGTTCGGATACGGCGCCTTGGGGAAGACCTCGCCCTTGACAGTCATGACCGTACCAAACTGGTTCTGTGGATCGGTATGGAAGGTCGTCACGTCGACGATGTCGTCGAGCTCACATCCACCCGCTTTCAACGTTGCGACCAGATTAGCGAATGCCAGACGAACCTGCGCCTCGAACTCAGGCTCGGGCGAGCCGTCGCTGCGGCTGCCGACCTGACCCGACACGAACAGAAGATCGCCCGATCGGATCGCCGCGGAATAGGTCTGCGATGTGTAGAGGTCTTGCCGACCGGCGGGGAAAACTGCGTTGCGCTTGCTCATTTTGGGCTCCATGGGTTGGTTGGTGCAGTCACTGTAGCCCTGGTGATTGCTTGAATAAAGCCACTATCGCCTGCATCATTATTTGTAAAATATGCACAATCCAAGGAGCTTTTCAGTGGACAGGTTTGACGGCATGCGGGCTTTTGTGCGTGTGGTTGAGTCGGGCAGCTTCACGAAGGCGGCCGACAACCTGGGCCTGAGCAGGACCACGGTGACCCAGCTGGTACAACAGTTGGAGGCGCGCCTGCAACTCAAGCTGCTGCACCGCACGACCCGCCGGGTCAGTATCACCACCGACGGCGCTGCCTACTACAAGCGGGTGGTGCGCCTGCTGGCGGAGCTCGACGACATCGAGGCCAATCTCCCCGGCGCCCCCTCGGCGCCGCGCGGCCTGCTGCGCGTGGATGTGCCAAGCCCCTTGGCAAACATCATCCTGGTGCCCGCGCTGCCCGCATTCCACGACCGCTTTCCCGACATCCAGCTGGAGATGGGCGTGAGCGACCGCAATGTCGACCTGATCGGCGAGAGCGTCGATTGCGTGGTGCGCGGAGGCGAGGTCAAGAACGGTTCGCTGGTGGCGCGCCACGTCGGCGACCTGCAGCTGGGCGTGTATGCCGCGCCGTCCTATCTGGCAGAGGCGGGCACGCCCTCGCACCCGGATGAACTGCACGATCCCCGCCATCGCATCGTTCGCTACCGCTGGGCCGGTAAGCTGCCCTATGTGATGACCAAGGGCGAGGAGCGCGTGAAGATGGGAGGGCGCTACCTGCTGGCGATCGACGACGGAAACGCCTACCTGACCGCCGGACTTTCAGGGCTGGGCGTGCTGTGGCTGCCCACATACATGGCCAAGGAACACGCTGCAAACGGCGCACTGGTGCAGCTCTTCACGGACTGGCGGATTGACCCGATGCCGCTCTACGTGGCGTATCCGTCCAACCGCTACGCCCGCAAGTCGCTTCGGGTGTTCATCGACTGGATCGTGGAGCTGATGGCACGGCATGCGCCACGCACGCCCTGACTGGCCAGCTAACCGGCCTGCATGTTTGATTGAGCATAGTCGCTGCAATACAGTCGGTCGCCAGCACACTCGGCAAGCGATAGCGAACGTCTGCTTTTAGACGTCGAGTCTCAATCACTGTAGTTCGGCTATGTCTTGAAAACGGTCACGCATTACCCGCTTATTGGAGTTCCCAAGATTTAGTGGACACACGTTAACATGAATTGAGCAATTCATAAGGAACGTCAATGGTCACTACGCAGGTAAATTCCAGGAAGGTTCGTCGCATTTATGAGTTCATCAAAGAGAACCAACATCTCAATAGCATTGAGTCGATGAGCCGATTGCTTGGGGTGGCCCGCAGCGGCTATTACGAATGGCTGCGGGCACCAGTTTCCCGTCGTGCGCAGGAGGATGCACGACTCCTTCGCTTGATCCGTGCGTCATTTGTGGCAAGTCACGGGGTTTACGGCGCACCGCGCGTGTTCCTCGATTTGCGTGAAGCCGGCGAGACTTGCAGTAAGCATCGCGTCGCACGAATCATGCGCGTCAATAACATCCGCGCACGGTACGGCTATCGCACCAGATACTCCTCGACAAAGAAACCTTCTGCGCTAACGCCAAATGTCCTAGAGAGAAATGTCAATGTTTCCAGCCCAAATAAGTCTTGGGTTACGGACATTACCTATATCCGAACGTGGAAGGGATGGCTCTATCTTGCCGTTGTGATGGATCTTTTCTCCCGTAAGAACATTGGATGGTCTACGAAGCCGACGATAGGTCGCGAACTTGTTCTTGATGCTGTCCTGATGGCTGTGCGGCAAAGGCATCCAGTTCAAGCCATTATTCACTCCGACCAAGGTTCGCAGTACGGCAGCGACGACTGGCGACGCTTTTGTCGAACCAATCACTTGGAGCCCAGCATGAGTCGACGGGGCAATTGCTGGGACAATGCGGTTGCAGAGTCTTTCTTCAGTAGCTTGAAGAAAGAGCGTATCAAGAAACGAATCTACAAGAGCCGGGAGATTGCACGGGTGGATATCTCTGACTATATCGAATCGTTTTACAATCGAACGCGTCGCCACAGCTACTTGGGTGGAGTCAGCCCGGAGGAGTTCGAAACGGCGGCCAAACGGGATCGCAAGCGTGTCCACTGAATCCTGAGAACTCCACGGAGCCGGGCAGGCGCTCCCGTAATCACCGTTTGCTGTTTTCATGAGCATCCATATTTCCGACGACGAATCGAAGCGGTATCCGTACTGGCGTCGCAACCGGCTGGTGATGCCGCTCGCCAACCTGATCTGCGGCCTGGGTTTCAACCTGGTGTGGCCGTTCGTGCCGCTGATGGTGCGCGGGCTCGGTGTGCGCGAGAACCTCGAGACCTGGGTCGGTTACATGCTGATGGTATTTTACCTGGTCAGTTTTGCGGTGAGCCCGATCTGGGGTGGCATTGCCGACCATTACGGGCGCAAGCTGATGGTGCTGCGCGCGATGCTGGGCATCGGTGTTGCGATGCTGCTGATGCCGTTTGCCGAAACGCCGCTGACTTTTGCCGCGCTGCTGATGCTGGTCGCGGTGTTCAACGGGTTTACGCCGGCCGGGGTTTCGCTGCTGGTGGCCAATACACCACCACAGCGTATCGGCGGTGTGGTGGCCCTGGCGCAGACCGGCGGTCTGATCGGCCAGGTGCTGGGTCCGGCGCTGGGCGCGGCGCTGATCGCGCTGTTCGACCAGCAGCACCGCCTGTTCTGGATCAGCGCCGCCTTGATGTTCACCGGCGGTGCGCTGGTGGCCGCTTTTGCGGGCGAAGTGAAACAGCTGGCCGCCGGTCCCTGGCGCGTGCGCTGGGTCGGTGGTTTACGCGACCTGCTGGACGTGCCGCGCATCGGCTTGTTGTACCTGCTTGGCTTCCTGTTCATGATCATGTGGTATGGCGGCGTGACAGTGATCACGGTGTTCGTGCTGCAGATCCTGGAGGCGCGGGGCGCCGATGCCGCGCAGGAAGCCTTCTGGGTCGGGGCCGCGGCCATGGCGATGGCGGTCGGCACCGTGATCGCACTGCCGTTCTGGGGACGGGTGCTCGACCGCAGTGGCCCGGCCAGGGTGTTGGTGTTTGCGTCGGTTGCGACCATCATCACGCACCTGCCGCTGCTGATCATCGACACGCCGCTGCAGCTGGTCATTGTCCGAGCGGCATTCGGCCTCAGTGCTGCGGCGATGCCGACGGCGATCGTGCAGCTGATCCGGATTCATGCACCGGCCGGCACGGATGCAAGGGCGATTGCCTATTCGACCGCATTCCAGTTTTTTGCGATGGGGGTTGCACCGTTTGCCGCAGGCCTGATCGGGCCGGTGTTCGGGCTGCGCGTTTATTTCGCGCTGACGATACTGGCGATGGCGGGCGGGCTGGCGCTTTGGCTGCGCGCGGTCAGGTCGGATAAACCGCAGACTTAGAGCACGTTACAAAATGACCTTTCCGAGGCCCCTCACCCCAGCCCTCTCCCCGCAAGCGGGGCGAGGGAGAATTTCATTTTGATACGCGCTCTTAATTAATCAGAGTCGGCCTTCAGGCCGATGCCTTTAAAAACCTGGATTCCGGCTCGCGCTGCGCGCGTCCGGAATGGCGGACTTTTTGGAAACTTAGTTCGGCTTCAGGTTTGCCGCGCGGATCACCTTGTCCCACTTTGCCATTTCCGATTTGATGTAGGCGGTGAATTCATCCGGCGTCGAGCCCACGGTCTCGATGCCGCGCGCAAGCAGGGCGTCGCGCACGTCGGATGACTTCAGCACCGCGGCCAGATCCCTGTTCAGGCGGTCGATCACCGGCTTCGGGGTATCGGCGGGGGCGAGCATGCCGTACCAGTTGCTGGCTTCGTAACCTTTGAGGCCCGGTGTTTCGGCGACGGTCGGCACATCGGGCAATGCCGGCGAACGTTTGGCGCCGGTCACCGCCAGCGCCACGGCGCGGCCGGCTTTCACCGGCGGCACGCCGGTGGAAATGACAGCGACAAAAACCGGCACATGTCCCGCGACCAGGTCGGTCAGCGCCGGGCCGCCGCCTTTGTACGGGATATGCACCATGTCGATCCTGGCCATGGTCTTGAACAATTCGCCGGCGAGATGTCCGGGACTGCCGAGCCCCGAGGATGCGTAATTGAGCGCGCCCGGTTTCTGTTTGGCCAGTGCAATCAGTTCGGTGATCGATTTTGCGGCGACCGTCGGGTGCACGATGAACATGTTCTGCAACTGCACGGCCATCGAGATCGTCGAAAAATCCTTCAGCGGGTCATACGCCACCTTGGTGATGGTCGGACTGATCACCAGCGCGCCCAGCGTGCCGAGATGCAGGTTGTAACCGTCGGGGGTCGCGTTCGCGGCAAGTTCGGCGCCGATGGTGCCGTTGGCGCCGGCGCGGTTGTCGATGACCACCTGCTGTTTCAGTGTTTCGCCGAGTTTGGGCGCGATGATGCGCGCAACGAGGTCAGTGGCGCCGCCGGGCGGGAAACCGATGATCAGCCGCACCGGACGTAACGGATAGTCTTCCGCGGCCACGCCGCCGGCTGCCAATGCCAGCATGGCGGCGCAGGCTGCGGCCAGCGGTGTTCCGATTGTGTAGTGCCGGGTCATCAATGCGTTCCTCCAGTGTTATTGTTCGGCCTGCTCATGTGCTCCGGCGACCTTGTGGCGATTATACGAGTGCCCCGCGAGGGATGCACGATGCCGGGCCGATACCGGGATAACGCGGGGGAGGGAGATGGCGATGACCGGTTCCGACGTGCTGCAGTTGCACACGCTGCTGGGCGACTACCCCAACACCGCCGCACTCAAACGGGGCGCGGTGGTCTCGCCGCGCATGCGCTTTGATTTTTCTGCCGAAAAACTGCCGCAAAACGCCTTCAAGGCCGTGGTGCGGGGGGAGTTCGACGTCGCCGAACTGGCCATCGTGACCTGTCTGCAGGCGCTGTCCCACGGCAAACCGCTGGTGCTGCTGCCGGCGGTGGTGATGGCGATACCGCCGCATCCCTGCCTGGCGTACAACACCGCGCAGGGCGTGCTGCGGCCGGCCGATCTGGCCGGCAGACGCATCGGCATCCGCGCGCATTCGGTGACCACGGTGGCCTGGGTGCGCGGCATCCTCGCCCATGATTACGGCGTCGACCTCGACCGCGTGCAATGGGTGGCCTTCGAAGATCCGCATGTGCCGGAATGTGTCGAGCCGCCGAACGTCACGCGCGCACCGGCCGGCAAGACCCTGCTCGGCATGCTGCATGGCGGTGAGCTCGATGCCGGCGTGGTGATGGCGGCAGACCAGCAGGATGGCCGCCTGCAGCCGGTGATCCCCGAACCGCAGGCGGCTCTGCAGCGCTGGCGCGAACGCCACAAGGTGCGGTCGCTGAACCATGTTGTGGTGCTGCATCGCGACCTTGCCCGCGCACAGCCGTGGGTGGCAGAGGAGATGCTGCGCCTGTTGCAGCAAAGTGCTGCGCAGGCGCCGGACATGCCCGGTTTTGATTCGATGCAGTTCGGCATCGAGGCGCTGCGGCCCACCCTCGACCTGATCATCCACTATGCGTTTCGCCAGCAACTGATCCCGCGGCGTTTTGCCGTGGACGAACTGTTCAACATGTGAGATTGCGAGCTTGTCGGGGGTGAGCGCAAGGCCGTGCGCAGGTATAATCCGCGCACATTTTTGCGAGCTGAATTTCAAGAACGAAAGCCCATCCATGCTGGATACCAACAAAACCTGGGACCTGCTGGTCGTCGGTGGCGGCAACGCTGCCTTGTGCGCGGCGCTGATGGCGCGCGAAGCCGGCTGCAGCGTCATGCTGCTCGAAGGTGCTCCGAAACCTTTCCGCGGCGGCAACAGCCGTCACACCCGCAACCTGCGTTGCATGCACGAAGAACCGCAGGACATCCTCACCGGCACCTATCCCGAAGAGGAATACTGGCAGGATCTGCTGAAGGTCACCGGCGGCCTGACCAGCGAACATCTGGCGCGGATCACGCTGAAACACACCTCCATGTGCCGGCCGTGGATGTACAAACATGGCGTGCGTTTCCAGCCGCCGCTGGGCGGCACGCTGCACCTGTCGCGCACCAATGCCTTTTTCCTCGGCGGCGGCAAGGCGCTGGTCAATGCCTATTACCATTCCGCCGAACAGCTCGGCGTCGCCATTCATTACGAAGCCAAGGTCACCGATCTCGAAATCGACGGCGACCAGTTCAAGTCGGCGACCTTCACCTGCGAAGGCGCCGAACACCAGGTGCGCGCAAGGGCGGTGGTGATCGCCTGCGGCGGTTTCCAGGCCAACCTCGAATGGCTGGAAGAGGCCTGGGGCCCTGCTGCAAAGAACTTCCTCGTGCGCGGCACGCCGTACAACCGCGGGGATGTGCTGAAAGTGCTGCTGGCCAAGGGTGCGAAGCCGATCAGTGAT
Organism: Burkholderiales bacterium; assembly: GCA_019749945.1. Taxonomy (GTDB): domain Bacteria; phylum Pseudomonadota; class Gammaproteobacteria; order Burkholderiales; family SG8-41. The sequence goes on along the minus strand of JAIEPF010000024.1, from coordinate 10,760 downwards.
GCGATGCAGGGCCACTGTGTGGCGATTGACGCGCGCTCGCCGAAATACGACGGCGGCATCATCACCCGCGTCGATGCGGTGTCGCTGGGCATCGTGGTCAACAAAAACGCGCAGCGCTTCTACGACGAGGGTGAGGATTTCTGGCCCAAGCGTTACGCGATCTGGGGACGCCTGGTGGCGGGACAGCCCGACCAGATCGGTTATTCGATCATCGACGCCAAGGCCATGGGCAAGTTCATGCCGCCGGTGTATCCGCCGATCCGCGCGAAGACCCTGCGCGAGCTGGCGACCAAGCTCGAAATCAATCCGGATGCGCTGGAAAAAACCGTCGCTGAATTCAACGCGGCTGTACGGCCCGGCACCTTCGACCACACCATCCAGGATGATTGTGTGACCGAAGGCATCACGCCGGCAAAAACGCACTGGGCGCTGAAACTCGATACCCCCCCGTATTTCGGTTATCCGCTGCGGCCGGGCATCACCTTCACTTATCTCGGGGTCAGCGTCGACGACAAGTCGCGGATGATCCTGCAGGACGACAAGCCCTGCAAAAACATTTTCGCAGCAGGGGAAATCATGGCGGGCAATGTATTGGGCAAGGGCTACCTGGCGGGCATCGGCATGTCCATCGGCACCACCTTCGGACGCATCGCGGGCGAAGAGGCGGCTAAATATGTTCGCGGCTGAAGACAAACCGATGACCCTCGATCAACTGATCGAGGACGCGCAGCGCGTGCTGCGCATCTGCAACGCCTGCCGTTACTGCGAAGGTTACTGCTCGGTGTTCCCGGCACTGGCGCGCCGTCTCGAATTCACCGAGAACGACGTGCTGTATCTCGGCAACCTGTGCCACAACTGCGGCTCCTGCCTGTATGCCTGCCAGTTTTCGCCGCCGCATGAATTCCAGGTCAATTTCCCGAAGCTGATGGCCAAGGCGCGCGGCGAGACCTACCGTCGTTACGCCTGGCCGGGTTTCCTCGGCAAGCTCTACGAAAACAACGGCGTGGCGGTGAGCCTGATCTCGGCGCTGAGCATCGCGCTGCTGTTCTGGCTGGCCGGTGCCTTGTCGAACCCGGAACGCTTTTTTGCCGCACACAGCGACGCACAGGGTTCCTTCTACGCACTGATGCCGCATAACCTGATGGCGGGCGTGTTCGGCGCGGTGTCGCTGTTCGCGGGATTTGCGTTATTGATGGGCTTCCTGCGCTTCTGGCCGTACATGGGCGAGGAACTGGCGGATTTTTTCAAGGGCGGGCCGCTGAGTGAGGGCGTGCATGACGCACTGACGCTGAAAAATCTCGGCGGTGGCGTCGAAGGTGAGGGCTGCACCTATCCGAACGAACAGAAGTCGCTGGCGCGCAGAACCTTCCACCATTTCACCTTCTACGGTTTCATGCTGTGTTTTGCCGCAACCAGCGTGGCGACGGTGTACCACTACGCGCTGGGCCAGCCGGCGCCGTACCCGGTGACCAGCCTGCCGGTGCTGCTCGGCATCGCCGGCGGCATCGGTCTCTTGATCGGGCCTGCCGGATTGCTCTGGATCAAACACCAGCGTGATCCCGAGTTCAAAGTGCCGGAGCAGAGCGGCATGGATGCCGGCTTCCTGGTGCTGCTGTTCATGATCAGCCTGACCGGTCTTGGTCTGTTGATCTGGCGTGAAAGCGGCGCGATGGGCACCTGGCTCGCGATCCACCTCGGTTTTGTGCTGGCGCTGTTCCTGACCATGCCCTATGGCAAGTTCGTGCACGGCATGTACCGGCTGGCGGCGCTGGTGCGTTATCACCTCGAGCGGCGGCGGCCGGTGCCTGGAATCGCGCCTGAGTAAAATAGTGTTTAAAAACAAATACTTAGTGATCTGATGCGCATCGAGCCGCTGCGGCTCCCTTGGGAAACAACATGCTGATGACCTTGCTGCGGAAAACCGGGGTGCATCACGCCTGGATCATCCTCGCCGCGGCCTGTGTGCTGGGTGTCATCAGCCGCGCCGATTCCGCATCCTTCGCGGTGCTGGTTGATCCGCTGGTCGAAAAATTCGCCTGGAAACGCGGCGACATCGGCCTCGCCTATTCACTCGCCTTCCTGTGCAGCATGCCGGCGATGCTGGTGTTCGGCTGGCTCGGCGACCGTTTCAGCGCGCGTACGCTGATGCTCGGCGCATCGCTGATGATTTCCGCGGGCACGGTGCTGCTCGGGATGATTCAGGAGCTGTGGCATCTTTATGTCATTTACGGCGTGTTTGTCGGCGCACTGGGCAATGCGGCCTTCGTGGTGCTGCTGCCGGTCATCATCACCCGCTGGTTCAGCAAAAAAATGGGGCTCGCGCTGGGCATCTACTGGGCCGGACTGGGACTGGGCCCGGTGGTATTTGCGCTGCTGTTCCGCTGGATGATCGAGAACCGCGGCTGGGAGTCGGCCTTCCTGGTGTTCGGCCTCGCCTTCGGCGCGATTCTGCTGTTTTTTTCCTGGTTCATCCGGACGAGTCCGGCCGAGATCGGGCTGACCGCCTATGGCGCCGCGGATGCGGCGAAGGAAAAGCAGGACTCCCGCGCGCCCGTGAGCCTGCGTTCAGTGCTCTCCAGCAGGCCGGTGTGGCTGTTGATGGGCTGCCACCATCTCGGCTGCGCCGGGCATGCGGTGATCCTCGCGCACGGTGTGTCGATGGCCACCCACCACGGCATTCCGGGCCTGCAGGCGGCGGGTGTGCTGAGCACCATCGCCGGTGTATCGATTTTCAGCCGTTTCAGTTTTTCGCTGCTCACCGAACGTTTCGGCGGGCGAACCATCCTTTCGGGGGCGATCTTCGGCCAGAGCCTGTCGATCCTGCTGCTGCTGTTTGCCACGGAGGTCTGGCACTACTACGCCTTCGCGGTGTTTTTCGGCATATGTTACGGCGGCGAGATGGTCGGATTCCCGATCATCAACCGGCAGATGTTCGGCCCCAAGGCGCCCCTCAGTTCAATTTTTTCCTTCCAGATGATCGGCGGCAGCACCGGCATGGCCCTGGGCGGCTGGCTCGGCGGCGCATTGTTCGACCACGCCGGCAACTACACGGCGGCGATACTTGTTGCCTCCGCGATCGGTTTCCTCGCAGTCCCGCTGGCGCTTTGGCTGCCGCGGCACAAACATCCCGTTGCCGCCGCGCCTGTCGCCGGTGCGGCTTGAGCACTGCGCCGCGGCCCTTTCACGAATCCCCGGATCGGCCATTCATCGTGCGGGCAGTTTCCAGTCCAGCCAGGTGCACAGCGCGCGGCCCATGATCCAGTCCTTGTCTTCCCGGGTGAACCAGGGAATCTCCTCGGTAAACATTGTGACGGCCTGGCGATAAGTGCAGGAAAGTTTGGTCAGGTCGGTGCCCCAGAAAATCCGTTGCGGTCCGAAAGCGTCGTATACCCGCCGAAAATGCGCATGGATGTTTTTGTAGGGATAGGGATGAGTGCTGTAGTAAGGCAGTCCGCTGGCCTTGACGGCGATATTGGGCCGTTTGCTGAGGATCAGCAGCTTGTCGATTTCGGCGAAGGCCTCGTCATCCTTCAACGCCATGGGCATCGCCAGGTGATCCATCACCAGCCTGAGCCCGGGGTGCCGCCCGGCCACGGCATCAATGTGATGCGCAAGTGCATGATGTTGGACACGCACCATGACGGGAACCCCGGCTTCTTCGGCCGCGGTCCACAGCCATTCGAACCGACCTTCCGTCAGCATCGATAACAGGCGCGGCGTGTTGAATGCGAGGCGCAGCCCCAGCATGCCGGGCTGACTGCGCCAGCTCTTCAGCGCGCCGGGCGCCGAGGGCGCATCAGTATCCATTCGGCCCATGACAGCAAAACGATGCGGATGCAGCCGTGCCGCCTCAAGTCCAAGGTCATTGCGTTCCCCCTCCCATGAAGGCGGCACAATGACCGCGGCGTCAACACCTGCGGCATCCATCTCGCGCAACAGATCGCTGCTGGAAAAGGGTTCCGGTCGATGCGGCTTGTGGCGGGCCGGCCATGGACGCTCGGGAGTGTCGGCCGCCCAGATATGAACCTGTGAATCGACGATCACTCAGCGCCCCTTGTAAACCGGCTTGCGCTTTTCGACAAAGGCCAGCGCGCTTTCGCGGAAATCCTCCGACAGGTGCAGCGTACGCGGACGGATGGCGTAGGCCCTGGCTTCGATGTGTTCCAGATCGGAGCGCCGGGCTTCGACCATGGCGCGCACCGCCAGCGGTGGATTGCTCAGCACCTGTTCGGCCAGTGTTTTGGCGACGGCCATGTGTTCGCCATTTTCGGCGAGGCGGGTCAGCAGGTTGTTGCGATGGGCCTCTTCGGCGGTCCAGGCGCGTCCGGTGAAACAGACATCATCGGCGAACACGCCGCCGCCGCGCTGGGTCAGCATCATCCAGAACGGTATGCCGTCGATGCCGCGGGCGATTTCGGTGACCTGGAACTTGGCATCCTTGCTCGCCACCGTCATGTCGCAGTACAGCGCGATGCGCAGGCCGACGCCGAAGCAGTAGCTGTGCATCGCGGCGATGATCGGTTTGGCCTGCGGCGGCTTGAAGAAGGGATGGCGGATATTGCCTTCGCGTGCGGAAGGGCCGCCCAGTTTTTTCAGTTCTTCCTTGGGCCGCAGCTGGCGCTGCTGTACGTCGGCGCCGCTGCAGAAGGCGCGGCCCTTGCCGGAGAGGATGGCGACCATCGCGTCCTCGTCGTCATAGAAGGCATACAGCGCGTCGCACAGCGCCAGGCTCATCTCGTCGGAGACGGCGTTCAGTTTTTCAGGGCGGTTCAGCGTGATGTAGCCGATCTGGCCTTCACGCCTGTATTCAACGAGTGACATGGCAATTCTCCTGGAGGGGGCGCGCTCCGCATTGTCCATAAATTGCGGCCGCGGGGGAATGATTCAACCACATTGTGATAATGCGCCGTCGGGCTGCAGCCGGCGGGGTTATATTCGCAACACTCAAAATAAAGAACCGCGCCGCAGCCGCCATTGCAATGACACCAGCCATCAACTGGACCCGTTTTTATTCCCCGCAATCCGTCGCCGTGGTCGGTGCGACAGATGACACGCGCCGCTTCGGCGGTCGGCTGATGCGGCAGATCGCCAAATTCGGCTACGGCGGGCGCATCCTGCCGGTGAATCCGCGCCTGACCGAACTGAACGGCCTGAAGTGTTATCCCAGCGTCAGTGCGCTGCCGGAAACGCCGGACCATGTCGGCGTGGTGATCGCGGCGGACAGGGTGATCGACGTGCTGCGCGACTGCCATGCCATCGGCGTGCAGTGCGCCACCGTGTTCACCGCGGGTTTTGCCGAGACCGGAACGGAGCAGGGGCAAAAACTGCAGGATGAGCTGCTGCGTTTTACCCGCGAAACCGGCCTGCGCGTGATGGGCCCCAACTGCAACGGCCCGGTCAATTTCATCGACCGTTTTTCCTTCTCCGCCGGTTATGCGGTGTCGAGCCTGAGCGAGCCGCCGGGCAATGTCGGCCTGGTCAGCCAGAGCGGCGGGCTGGGGCAGACCAATGTGATGTGGCGCGCGATCAAGGCCGGCGTGCACATGAGTTACCAGGCGAGCTGCGGCAACGAGGCCGACCTGACGGTGGTGGATTTCGCGCGGTTCATGCTGGAGGGGAAAGAGACCGATGTGGTGATGATGGCGCTGGAAGCCATCCGCGACGGCAAGGCCTTCATGGACCTCGCGCAATACGCGGCGGATCGCGAAAAGCCGCTGATCGTGCTCAAGTTCGGCATCACCGACGCCGGCAAGCAGGCCGCAGCCTCGCATACCGGTGCCATCACCGGATCGGATGAGGTGTTCAGTGCCGTGTGCAAACAGTACGGCGTGATCCGCGCGCAGGACTGCAATGAGCTCTACGAACAGGCCATCGTGCTGCGCAACAGGAAGCTGCCCAAAGGGCGGCGCGCGGCGTCGATGTCATTGTCCGGCGGCAATGTGGTGCAGATGGCCGACGTCGGCACGCATCTGGGCCTGAGCTGGCATCACTACACGGCGACCACCGACAAACGCCTCGGTGAGCTGATTCCCGGTTACGGCAAGGTCGGCAATCCGACGGACATGACCTCGCTGGCCACCGGTCAGCCGGAGATATTCCGCAAGGCGATGGAAATCATCAGCGAAGACGACAACGTCGACGTGATGATCCCCGTGTTCACCTTCGCGCCGCGTGCCGATCTGGAACATGCCGCAAGGCTGTCGCGCGACGCCGCCAAACCGTTGGTCATGCTGGTGACCGGCGGCTGCCATGATGATCAGTCCCTGACCGTCGACAGCCTGGTGGCCATGGGCGCAGCGGCTTATCGCAACACCGTCGATACCCTGCGTTATGTGCGCACGGCCATCGCTTACCGCGAGTTTCTCGAGGCGCGCCGCGCGCAAGCGCCGTTGCAGCGGCCGCAGGGCATGGATCAGTCGGCTGTCGCCAAGGCCTTGGGCGCATCCGGCGAGCGTACGTTGACCGAACGTGAAGCGAAAAGCCTGCTCGCGCAGTACGGCCTGCCGGTGCCAAAGGAATTGCTGGCCACCAGCGCCGACGAAGCCGCTGCTCATGCCCGCAGCATCAACGGCCCGGTGGCGCTGAAAATCGAATCCGCAGACATTGCCCACAAAACCGAAGCCGGCGCGATCCGTCTCGGATTGAGCGGCGAGGCGGCGGTGCGGCAGGGTTATGAAGAGGTGCACGCTGCGGCCTTGCGCTACAAGCCCGATGCCAACATCGCCGGCGTGCTGGTGCAGGAAATGGTGCCGCGCGGCGTGGAGATGATGCTCGGCATCGTACGCGATCCGGTGTTCGGGCCGCTGATCGCGGTGGGCTTTGGTGGCATTTACGTCGAGGTGCTGCGCGACATCACCTTCCGCGTGCCGCCGGTGGATGCGCCCACGGCGCGGGAAATGCTCGGTGAATTGCGCGGTTACAGGATACTGGAAGGCGTGCGCGGCATGGCGCCGGCGGATATCGAGGCGCTGGTGGATTGCATCGTGCGGCTGTCCTGGCTGGCGCATGATCATGGCGCGCAGATCCGCGAACTCGATATAAACCCGTTGACCGTACCGGCCAAGGGTGCAAAAGTGGTCGATGCGCTGCTGGTCGTCGGCCGCGATCAATAACATCCATAAGCAGGAGGAGCGTCATGTTTGTTTTTAACCGTCTGTCCATTGCTGCTGCAATTGCAGTGTCCTGTGCCGTCCTCAGTAGCCATGCCTTGGCGCAGACCTATCCAAGCAAACCGATCCGCATGATCCTGCCGTTTCCGGCGGGTGCACCCAGCGACCTGGTGGGCCGTTTCATCGGCCAGAAGATGGGCGAGCAGATGGGGCACAACATGCTTCCCGACAATCGCGCCGGTGCGGGCGGCAATCTCGCACTGGGCCTGACGGCCACTGTCCCGGCCGACGGTTATACCGTGGTGGTGTCCTCGCCCACGGTGGCGATCAGTCCGGCGCTGTACAAAAAACTCAGCTACAACGCGTTCAAGGATCTCGCCCCGGTGGCGCGTCTGGCGGCCATCGAAAACGTGATGGTGGTGCACCCCTCGGTGCCGGCAAAAACGCTGAAGCAGTTCATCGATCTGGCCCGCGCCAAGCCCGGCGTGCTCAATTACGGTTCGGGCGGCGCGGGCACCACCAATCATCTTGCCAACGAACTGCTGAAATACCTGCAGAAGATCAACGTGGTGCATGTGCCGTACAAGGGCGCGACGCTGGCCACCGTCGCGGCGATCAGCGGCGAAGTCGACCAGACCATCGTCTCGGTGGCGTCGATCCTGACCCTGATCAAGGAAAAAAGGGTGCGGCCGATCGTCGTGCTGTCGGAGAATCGCGTGCCCAATCTGCCGGATGTGCCGACCTCGACCGAGGCGGGTTATCCGGAATTCAGGATGTCGATCTGGTACGCGATGTTTGCGCCGGCCAACACGCCGCGCGACATCATCAGCAAACTGAGCCAGGAAGCGCAGAAGGCGCTGGACTCGAAGGAACTGCGCCAGACCCTGGACTCGCAAAGCATCACCCCCTGGTACGGCACGCCGGAGCAGCTGGCCGACCTGCTCAAAACCGAAACGGCGCGCTACGCGACCATCATCAAGAGTGCCGGTATTCAGCAGCAATAAGCCTCAGTTAATTTCTAAAGCTTTATGAAATAACTACCCCCTCTCCCCGAATGCTTTCGGGGAGAGGGCCGGGGAGAGGGGCTGCCACAGTGCCCAGCAACACAACGGAGATTCCCTCAAATGCAAAACACCGCTAAACCCGGTACCTTGCTGGACGCCGACCATCCCGATTTCATGCGCCTGTCCGCGGAAGAGGCCACCGTGCTCGGCCAGCGTGCGCTGGAGGCCGTGGGTTACAGCGGCGAGGACGCCCGCATCACTATCGACCAGCTGGTCGACAATTCGCTGTGCGGTTACCGCTTTGCCGGCCTGCCGCGCGTGCTGGCCATCGCCACCGACGTCAAGACCAAGCAGGCGCGCCGGCCGGTGAGCATCGTCCGCGAAACGCCGGTGTCGGCGCTGATCGACGGCGGCAACAACATCGGTTACGTCGCTGCCTACCGCGCCGCCGAGGTCGCGATCCAGAAGGCCAAGACCTCGGGCATGGCGACCGTCGGCGTGTACGACAGCTATTACAGCGGCCGCAATGCCTACTTCGTCGAGAAAATCGTCAAGGCCGGGCTGGTCGGCTTCCATACCTCGGCGGCATCACCACGCGTGCTGCCGCCCGGCGCGGCCAAGCCGATGCTCGGCACCAACCCGATCTGCTTCGGTTTTCCGTCGGACAACGGTCCGGTGGTGGTCGACATGGGCACGGCATCGTTCATGTGGGGCGAGGTGATGCTGCACGCCCATCTCGGCGAACCGATGCCGGAAGGCGTGGGTTTTGATGAGCAGGGCCGTCCGTCCACCGATGCGTCGAAAGTACTCAAGGGCGGTGTTGCGCCTTTCGGCGGACATAAAGGTTACGGGCTTTCGTTCGCGATCCAGGCGCTGGGCATCCTCGCCGGCGCACATCTGGCGAAAGGGCAGGTGCGTGACTACGCCTTTTTCTTCTGGGTCGTCGATCCGGAAATCATGCTGCCCGGCGGTGAGTTTCCGAAACGCATGGCCGAGTATGTACAGCAGATCAAGGACACACCCAAGCAACCGGGGGTTGAGGAGATTCGCATTCCGTCGGAGCGCGCGATGCGCGAGCGCGAGCAGCGGCGCAAGGAGGGCATTCTGGTGGACAAGAAGGTGGTGGAGTCGCTGAAGATCATTGCGGCGGGCGGCACCATAGAATATCAATAAAATCAAATACTTATGATGTAAACACCTAGGGCCGCGAAAGCGGCCCTAGGTGTTTTTTAAATTTGCTCCTTTATTGCCTTCGCGCTAGCTTTCCTAAGCTGTGGAGTTGAGAGACGGTGTCCACAAGGTATTGCATCTCAGAGAACTCTTGGAGCTTCAAAGTAACTGTTCCGTCGGGTTGCGCAAAGTTCTCTACAACGAAAAGAGGTGGTGATTGCTTGGATACAACAAAAACAAAGACCAATCCACCAAATACGAACCGATAAGCCTTCAACCCTGCGAGACGAGCCCACGTTGGGGGCACTACGAGGTCGGTGAGCAACTTTTTGCCATCCATCAGAATACACATGATGCAGCCATAATCTTCGGCACGACCAGGGTCTCCGTTTTGCAGCATCACGCGAAGCTTTTCTTCATGTGGTCCAAGATTGACTTGCGAGAATGGTGGAAGTTTTGATACTCCTGCCCTCCAAAGAATCGAAAGTTGAAATAACTTGAGCTTGGTATAGTCGAGTCCAACGAGATGAATCTTGTTGGCGGCATGCTTTATAGGCACGGGGGCGCCACCATTCATTAGTTTGCTCATGTAAGACTCAGTTACAGAGAGGCGTTGTTCGCAGGGTTCACACAGGAGGGTTTCGCGCAATCCTTTTTGTTTATATTTATTCTGTTTAGTCGGATCTGTAGAAATTTGATGGAAACGGTGCTTGTCGTCGTATAGGGTTTTATATAGAAACTCGGGGACTATGTGCGATGCAACCAGCGGTAATTCCTTGGAGCAAAGTGCACATTTTATTGGGCTTGGGCGCAAGCTAGAAGATTGGATTCGGAGAAGTTAATTTATTACGAATGCAACGCGTGGCCATTTGAATCGCGCTGGCTGAATGCCTACGTGTGACTAGAATTTTCCTTGAAGAATAAGTTCAAAGCAAACGTTTGCCTCATTGAGATTAGGGAACTGCGCTGAATTACAAAGCGCTCTCGCCTTTTGCCGGCGTTGATAGTATTCGCTCTTGGTTATCCCATACTTTTTCGCTTGACTGGAATCGAATCCATCTTGCCAGACGGGATCTACGCCGAGAATGTTTAGATCGTATAACGTGCGTTCATCCGACAGTGAATCTAGCGATAGCCATTTCATAGATTCTGGAGGTATGGCATTCATGGCCTCAAGTAGGCGTGGGGTGATATTCATCAGTTTTAGATATTGCGTTAACTTAGTATTAATTAAATCGTATTTGTATTGAGCTTCTGTGGTTGTACTTGAGAAGGCGGTCGTGTAGGGGCGATGCAAGCCAATGCGCCCTTTTCCTAATCCTAATCGGGCAACTCCTCCCACAAAACTTATTACGCACGCACTCGCGCAAATCCCGTTGTTCCCAAATACATTGGTACTTCGGTAATCCCCCCGTAAAACAGTATCAGCCAGAAGTGGAATTTTCTCGTAATCTATCCCGAGGAGGTTCCCTTGAAG
>JAIEPF010000009.1 GCA_019749945.1 Burkholderiales bacterium | reverse complement strand
GAGAGGGATGAAAAGCCCTTCTCCCTCCGGGAGAAGGGTTGGGATGAGGGAAAAAACCATTTTGTTAGGCGCTTTAAGAAAAATGACTGCGTTATACTGGCGCAGCCAAAGGAGACGCCATGGAACTCTCTGCCGTTTTGACACCTGCCGCCGAAGGCGGCTTTGTTGCACTGAATCCGGAAACCGGGACGACCACCCAGGGCGAAACTGTTGAAGAAGCGCTCGCGAACCTGCGCGAGGCCACCGAACTCTACCTTGAGGAGTTTCCGTTAAGCGTGACGGGCCGCTCTCTGCTGACTACCTTCCACGTCGCCGTGCATGCCTAGTTTGCCGGTGGTGTCTGGCGCCGAGGCGGTGCGTGCGCTGGCGCGTCTCGGTTTTGTCGTTGCCCGCCAGCGCGGCAGTCATATTATTCTCCGTCGTGCGTCCCAGGGCTGCGTTGTTCCCAATCATCGCGAACTGAAAACCGGTACGCTCGCTGGTGTGCTCAAGCAGGCTGGCGTATCCGTTGAAGAATTCGTCGGTGCGCTTAAGGCCTGATATCAGGGATCAGGATCGGGCCTTTTGTCTGATTTTCGCGCTTGGAGTTGCCTGAGGCGGCCGAGGGTTTGTAGGGTCCGCTAACACTTTCTTCACAAGTCGCTTTGTATACTGCCGCGCAGGTCACCGAATCCGGCTGAGGCCGGTTTTGCATCAAGCGCGGGTTCGGCGCCATCCGGCGGGGCCATGGCCAGGCTCCATCCTTTAATCCCGACAGGGCGCACAATCCCATGCTGGGTCGTTCATTCATGGCCGATGCCGGTCTGACCGGCAACAGCCTGATTCTTCTCGTCGCCGCGTTTGTGGGCCTCTTCGGCAACGCCACGTTTGTTGCGAACGTGCTCGAAACATATCCGCCGGACGGCGGCAATGTCTGGGCGCTGCTGTCCCTGATCATCGTTTTTGGCGGCGTCACGGTGTTTTTGCTGGGCGCACTGTGTTTCGGGCGCGTCACCAAACCGGTGCTGATCATCGTGCTGCTGTTGTCCTCGCTGGCGGCCTGCTTCATGGACAGTTACGGCGTCATCATCAGTGATGACATGCTGCGCAATGTGGCGCATACCAACACCGCCGAAGCGCTCGAGTTATTCAATGTCAAACTGCTGCTCTACCTGGCGGTCCTGGGCATCCTGCCCGCGCTTGCGGTCTGCAGGGTGCCGCTGCGCCGGCAGAGCTGGCGCGGCGAAGTCATTTCCCGTCTGAAACTCCTCGGCGCCACCATCGTGCTGGTTGCCGGTACTGTGCTGCTGTTCGGCAGCTTCTATGCCTCGTTTTTCAGGGAGCACAAGGAACTGCGCCAGCATGCCAATCCGGCCTATTACATTTATTCGACGGTCAAATTTGCCGCTGAACGGCTCAGGACCGTTTCGAATGCGCCGGTGACCACGGTCGGTGCGGATGCGGTGATTCCCGCCTCGGATGTGTCGCGCGAACTGGTCATCATGGTGGTGGGCGAAACCGCCCGCGCCGACCGCTTTTCCCTCAATGGTTATGCGCGCGAGACCAACCCGCAGCTGAAGCAAAAAAATGTCGTCAGCTTCACCAATTTCCGGGCCTGCGGCACGTCGACGGCGGTTTCCGTGCCGTGCATGTTTTTGCAGGGCGGAGACTCGAAACACTCATCGGCGATCCTGACCGAGGAGAATCTGCTCGATGTACTGCAACGCAGCGGCGTCAACGTGCTGTGGCTGGACAACAATTCCGACTCCAAGGGGGTTGCCGCCCGGGTCGAGTTCCGCGATTTCCGCTCGCCGAAAGTCAATCCGGTCTGCGACAGCGAATGCCGGGACGAGGGCATGCTGGTCGGCCTGCAAGGCTACATCGATGCCCATCCCGAGGGCGACATCCTGATTGTCCTGCATCAAATGGGAAACCACGGGCCGGCCTATTTCCGCCGTTATCCGCCGGAGTTCGAGAAATTCAGGCCGGTCTGCAAGAGCAGCGATCTCAGTAAATGCAGCCGGGAGGAAATCGGCAATGCCTACGACAACGCCATTCTCTATACCGACCATTTTCTGGCCAAGGCCATTGCATTGCTCGAAAAGAACGACAGCAGATTCGAGACGGCGCTGTTTTATGTCAGCGATCACGGCGAATCGCTGGGTGAAAACGGGCTTTATCTGCACGGACTGCCCAAGGCCGTCGCGCCCGATACCCAGCTCAATGTTCCGGCGGTGATGTGGTTTGGCGCGAATTTCCATGCCGTCACCCCGCAGCGGCTGCAGGCGAAAAGCGCCATGCGTCTCACCCACAACAACGTGTTTCACACCATCCTCGGTTTCTTCGAGGTGGAATCCGCGACCTACCGTCCCGGCATGGACATCCTGAACGAAGCGAAACCCCGGGAGAAGCCATGATCGGTCCGGGAATGTCCGCGCCGTGAAGGTTTATCGCAAGCGCGGATTCAGCACATCGCGCAGCCGGTCCCCGACCAGGTTGATCGCGACGATGGTCAGCAGCAGCGCAATCCCGGGGAAAAAGCTGATCCAGTATTTGCCCGAGAGCAGGTGGGTGTAGCCGTTGGCGATCAGCAGGCCCAGCGAGGGCGAGGTGATCGGCATGCCGAGGCCGAGGAAGGACAGGGTTGCTTCCAGGGCAATCGCATGCGCGACCTGCACCGTGGCGACAACGATCAGCGGCGGCAGCACATTGGGCAGCACGTGGCGGAACAGGATGCGCGCGCCGCTGTAGCCGGCGCAGACCGCGGCGTCGACATATTCCTTTTTGAGTTCGACCAGGGCTGCGCCGCGCACGGTTCGCGCGTAATAGGCCCATTGCACGACCACCAGCGCGATGATGATCTTGTCGACGCCCTGGCCGGCGAGTGCCAGCAATATCAATGCGACCAGGATGGCGGGGAAGGACAGTTGCAGGTCGACGATGCGCATGATCAGCGCATCGACCCAGCCGCCGGTGCGGGCGGAAACGAGGCCGATGGCCAGCCCCAGTCCCAGCGCGGCCACGGTGGACAATACGCCGACGCCCAGGCTGATGCGCAGGCCGTAGAGGATGGCGGAGACCATGTCGCGGCCCTGGTCGTCGCTGCCCAGCCAGTGGGTGTAACCGGCGGCGCCGGCCGTGCCCGGCGCGAGTTTGGCATCGAGGATGTCGAGTTGCGCGAGGTCGTACGGATTCTGCGGCGTGATCCAGGGCGCGATCAGGGCGGCAAGCAGCAGTGCGCACAACATCCAGAATGCGCCGAGCGCGATGCGGTCGCGGGCAAAGCCGGTGGTGAATTCCCTTGCAGGTGACAGCGCCGCGGTCATCGTGCACCTTTTAATCGCACCCGCGGATCGAGCGCGGTGTAGAGCAGGTCGACCAGCAGGTTGATGAAAATGAACAGGAACACGATCACCAGCAGGTAGGCGACGATCACCGGGCGGTCGAGCACATTGATCGAGTCGATCAGCAGCTTGCCCATGCCCGGCCACGCAAACACGGTTTCGGTGACCACGGCAAAGGCGATCAACGAGCCCAACTCCAGTCCGGCGACAGTGATGATGGGAATCAGGATGTTGCGCAGCACATGCACGCGCACGACAGTGCTCTCGGGCACACCCTTGGCGCGGGCGTAACGCACGTAGTCCTGCAGCATGGCCTCGCGCGTGCCGGCGCGGGTGAGGCGGATCAGCAGCGCCAGCTTGAACAGCGCGAGGTTGGTCGCCGGCAGGATCAGGTGGCGGATGCCGTCCCAGGTCAGGAAGCTGACGGGGATGCCGAAGACATCGACGGTGGCGCCGCGGCCGGTGGTCGGCAGCCAGCCGAGCTGTACCGAAAACACCATGATCAGCATCAGCCCGACCCAGAAGGTGGGCAGCGAGAAACCGAGGATGGAGCCGGCCATGATGCCGCGGCCGATCCAGGAATCCGGCTTCAGCCCGGCGAGCAGGCCGAGCGGGATGCCGAGCACGACGGCGATCAGCATCGCGGCGAATGAGAGTTCCAGCGTCGCCGGCATGCGCTCGAAAATCAGTTCAATCGCCGGGATGCTGGCGGCGAAGGACTTGCCGAGGTCGCCGCTGAAGGCGCCTTTGAGGAAGATCCAGTATTGCTCCCACAGCGGCCGGTCGAGGCCCAGCCGCGCGATGGTCTGCGCGATTTCCGCCTGGTCGGCCTGCGGATTGATCAGGATGTCCACCGGGTTGCCGATGGCATAGACGCCGGTGAACACCAGCAGCGACATCACGAACAGCGTGGCCACGCTTTGGCCGAGGCGGCGCAGCGCAAAATTTATTGGGAACTGCATAAATAATGACAAAAACATGCCTCTGACGAGGCTGTCATGTTTTTGGAAAAGTTCGATATCAGCATGGCGCCATGGCCTTAACGCGGCGTGAAGTGATGCGCAAAAGTGAACTCGTCCGTGCGCGGCGTGTAGTTCAAACCGGCGCGCATCGCCCAGCTCACCACCTGGTGGTGCAGCGGAATGAAGGCGAGGTCGTTCATCGCCAGCGTGTTGGCCTCGCGTGCCAGTGCTTCTCGTCTGGCACGGTCAACGCTGCCGAGGGCCTGTTCCATCAGCGCATCGACCTTGGGATTGGCGTAACGCCCCCAGTTCCACGCGCCGTAACCCTTTTCCGGATTCGGTGCGGCGACCAATGAGCGCAGGGCGAGGTCGGCGGCGAAGGAACCCCAGCCGAGCAGCGCGAAAGCGGTTTCTTCCTTGCGCACCCGGCCGAGAAAGGCCGACATCGGCATCGCCTCGACGCGGGTGGTGATGCCGGCGCGGGTCAGCAGTTGCGCCACGGTCTGCAGGATCTGTTCATCGTTGATGTAGCGATTGTTGGGGCCGGCGAGGGTGACGTGGAAGCCGTTCGGATAACCGGCCGCGGCGAGCAGTTTTTTCGCGCCTTCGACATCGTAGGCGTCGGCTTTCAGCGCGGCGTTGTGACCGAATACCCCCGGCGACACGATATTGTTGGCGGGCACCGCGAGGCCTTCCATCACCCGTTCGGCGATGGCGGCGCGGTTGATCGCCTTGGAGATCGCCTGGCGCACGCGCAGGTCCAGGAACGGATTTTTGCCGAGCGGCTTGCCGTTGGCATCGGTGATGCCCGGCGGCTGTGCGCGGTACTGGTCGAGGTGGAGCAGGATGGTGCGCCAGGATGTGGTTTGTATGATTCGTAAGTTATTGTTTATATTTAGTTTTTTAATATCCGCCGAAGGCACGTGTTCGATCACGTCGAGTTCGCCGGAGAGCAGCGCCGCGGTGCGCGAGGGATCCGCCGGGATCACGCGCAGCGTGACTTTGTCCCATGCCGCTGCCTTGCCCCACCACTGATCGTTGCGCGCGAGTTCGAGCCGGTCGCCGCGCTGATAACGCACGAATTTGTACGGCCCGGTGCCGACCATCGCGCGGCCGGCATCAAAATCCTCGGGGCCGGCATTGAGCGCGATTTTTCTGGAGACGATCAGGATCGAGTTGATGTCCTCGGGCAGCGCGCCGTACGGATATTTGGTTTTGATGCGCAGCGTGTGCGTGTCGACCGCGGTGGCCGATGCGATGGCGCGCACAAAGGCGGCAAACCCGCCCGGGCTGCCCTTGATCGACAGCGGGCGCTGCAAGGAAAACGCGGCGTCCTCGGCGCTGAAGTCGGAGCCGTCATGAAACTTGACGCCGCGGCGCAGCTTGAATTCCCAGGTGGTGGCGTCGATCGCACGCCAGCTTTCGGCGAGCCCGGGGATCAGCCGGGTCTGTGCATCGACGTCGGTCAGCGATTCAAAGGCATGGCGCGCAACGGTGAGGTTCGGCTGCGAGGCGAGCAGCTGCGGGTCGAGCGAGGTGACTTCGCCGGAGAGGCCGATGCGCAGTTCGGCGGCGAGGATGCTTGGTGGTGTCAGGAGGCATGCGACGACCGCAGCGCAGAGTAAGGGGGGTGTTTTAAACCACCCCCATCCCCACCTTCCCCCTGAAGGGGAAGGAGTTCCGCGGGATTCCCTCCCCTTCAGGGGGAGGGTTAGGGTGGGGGTGGTTCCAGTGATCATTTCTCCGACACGGCTGCCCATATTTTCCCCATGACACCTTCAATGTTACCGAGCACTTCGCTGTTCCAGAATCGCAGCACGCGAAAACCTTGTTGCGCCAGAAACGCGTCGCGTTGCTGATCCTGCGGTTTCATCTCCGCATGTTGGCCACCGTCGACTTCAATTGCAAGCCTTTTGGCCAGGCAGACGAAGTCGACGACATAGCGGCCGACCGGGTGCTGTCTGCGGAATTTTATTCCGGTAATCTGCCTGTGCCGCAGGTGATGCCATAGCAGTTGCTCGGCATCCGTGAGGGTGCTGCGCAGCTTGCGGGAGCGGGTGACTTGCTGGGTCGTCAGCTTCGGCACAACGCAAATCGAGCGATTAGCAACTACTGCGGCCTGAACTCGAAGGCGTTGGTGCGTTCGTCCGCGCGCGGCGCATAAACAACTCCTTTGCGCGTGGCCCAGATGCTTTCCTGGTGATAGAGCGGGATGATGCCCAGCTCGTTCATCGCCACCGCGGTGGCCTCCTGCAGCAGCCGTTCGCGTTTGGCGTCATCCACCGTGGCCAGCGCCTGGTCGAGCAGCGCGTCCATTTTGGCGCTGGAGTAACGGCCGCGGTTGGCGTTGCCCATGCCCTTCGCGGTGTCGAAGGTGGCGAGCAGGGCTTTCAGCGGAGAAGAAGCCTCTGCTGTATCCGAACCCCAGCCGACCAGCATCAGGCTGAATTCGAGCTTGTTGGCGCGGCTGAAATAGACGGCGGAGGGCATCACGTCGACCCTGGTGACGATGCCGACGCGGGTCAGCATCTGCGCGATGGCCTGCGCCACCTGCTCGTCGTTGACATAACGGTTGTTCGGACCGTGGATGGTCAGGCCGAAACCGTCGGGGTATCCGGCGGCGGCGAGCAGTTTGCGCGCGCCTTCGGGATCAAAGGCATCGGGCTTCAGTTTCGGGTCGTGGCCGAACATGCCTTCGGGCATGACCTGGCCGGTGGCGACCGCCGCACCCTCCATCAGCCGTTCGACCAGCGCCTGGCGGTTGATGGCCTTGGAAATCGCCTGGCGCACGCGCAGGTCTTTCAGCGGATTGCGCTCGAGCGGGCGACCGGCCTTGTCGGTGACCTGCGGCGACTGGTCGCGGCTGCTGTCGATATGGAGGTACATCACCCGATGCGAGACCTGGCGATACACCGACAGCTCGGGATTCTTGAGCACCTTGGCGAGGTCGGAGGTCGGCACGTTTTCGATGGCGCGCACGTCGCCGGAGAGGAGTGCGGCGACCCGCGTCGGATCGGAGGTGATGATGCGGAAGGTGACTTTGTCCCAGGCCGGTTTGGCGCCCCAGTAATTGTCGTTGCGCGCGAGTTCGACGCGGTCGCCTTTTTGCCAGCGCAGGAATTTGAACGGTCCGGTGCCGATGGCCGCCTTGCCCGAATTGAAATCATCGGTGGTGGCGCCCTTGGCGCGCGCCGGGATGATCATGATGGTGCTCATGTCATTGGGCATCAGCGGGTAGGGTTTCGCGGTTTTGAGGCGAATGGTGTACGGATCGATGGTGATGCGTTCGGTGATCTGTTTGCTGTAGGTCGCGAACGAGGACGGGCTGTTCGGAACAACGGGCACGCGGTCCAGCGTGGCGGCGACGTCGGCGGCGGTGAATTCGCTGCCGTCGTGGAATCTGACGCCGCGGCGCAGTTTGAATTCCCAGGTCAGCTCGTCCACCGCGCGCCACGATTCGGCGAGCGCCGGTTTCAGCCGGCCGCGCGGATCCTTGGCGACCAGGGTTTCAAACACATGGTTGCCGACATTGTTGTTGGGCGTCAGGTTGTGGAAATGCGGATCCATGCTGGTGACGTCGGCGCCCAGTGCGATGCTGAGATCGGCGGCGCAGGCCGGGGTGATTGCGAGGGCCGCCGCCCAGAGTGCTGCTGCCGCCATGGGGCGCATGTTCATGGTTTTCTCCGCGGATGAACTGACGGCTAGCATACCGTATCAATCCACTGTCGATCACTCTCAGTTGCGTAAAGTCGCTTGCGTTGACAGTGCCGGCGCGCCTGCCTATGCTGAACCTTTAACGGATGGACGTTTTTGATGAAGCCGCAAGTCGCGCCCGGCGCCGAAACCCTCAAACTGATCCGCGCGCTGATCGCCTTTCCGACGGTGAGCCGGGATTCCAACCTGGAGCTGATCGATTACGTGCGTGAGCTGCTGCGGCCGCTCGATGCCGATGTGCGCATGACCTTCAATCACGACCGGCGCAAGGCCAACCTGTTTGCGACGCTGGGGCCGCGCGGACTGCCCGGGGTGGTGCTGTCGGGTCACACCGACGTGGTGCCGGTGGACGGCCAGGCGTGGGCGACGGATCCGTTCAGGGTGACCGAACGCGACGGCCGGCTTTATGGCCGCGGCACCTCCGACATGAAAAGTTTCATCGCCTGCGCGCTGGCTGTGGCGCCGGCGTTCGTGCAGCGTGGATTGCACACCCCCGTGCATCTGGCGTTTTCCTATGACGAGGAGGTCGGCTGCCTCGGTGTGCGCGGGTTGCTGGCCGACATGGTGCAGGCGGGCATCAAGCCCCTGTCATGCATCGTCGGTGAACCGACGGAAATGCGGCCGGTGATCGCGCACAAGGGCAAGCAGAGTTACCGCTGCACGGTGCGAGGACTCGCCTCACATTCGGCCTATGCGCCGTACGGCGTCAATGCGGTGGAGGCGGCGGCGGAGGCCGTGGCCTTCCTCAAACAACTGGCGCGGCGGCATCGCGACCGCGGGCCCTACGACCGCGGTTTTGATGTGGCCTATACGACGGTGCACACCGGGGTGATCCGCGGCGGCACGGCGCTCAATATCGTGCCGCAGGACTGCGTGTTCGATTTCGAGTTCCGCAACCTGCCGGGGGATGATCCGAATGCGCTGCTGCAGGAATTTGAAGCGCATGTACGCGGGGTGATCGAGCCCGAAATGCATGCGGTTGATCCGCGGAGCGGTTTCAAAATCGTCAAGATGTCGGAAATCCCGGCGCTTGATACCGGCGCCGAGGCGGAGATCACCGCGCTGGCGCAGGAATTTTCCGGAAGCAATGACATCGCCAAGGTGTCCTTCGGCACCGAGGCCTCGCAGTTCCAGGTGGCGGGCGTGCCGACGGTGGTGTGCGGGCCAGGTTCGATCCGCGAGGCGCACAAGCCCGATGAGTTTGTCACGCTGGCGCAGGTTGCGCAGTGCGAGACTTTCCTCCGCCGGCTGTTTGAGCGCCTCGTTGCAGGCGGTCGTTAAGTATTTGTTTTTATTGACTTTTTTATCGAGCCGCAGCGGGCACCGGCAGGCTAGTTGTTGCTGGTGGTGGCGATGAACTTGTCGTCGCCCTGCTGCTCGCGTTCGAACGCGAGGAATTCGTAGTAGCCGCAGCGTTTGGCGTCCGGATATTCGCGGCACACGGCGGGGCGTGATTCGTATACCGTGCACTGGCGCTTTCTGGTGTCGAACAGCTTGCAGATCCTGCCGAAGTGTTTGTCGTCCTGCTGCTTCAGCGAGCGCACTTTTTCCGTGCGGTCGAAACGCGTGTAGCTGGATTCCGCCTGCGCATAGCTGATGTCAAAGTGTTTTGCCAGCCGCGCGATGTCGCGTTTGCCGACTTCGATCAGGGGGTAGCTGCAGCAGTAGCCGGGACATTTGCTGCAGTCGTACTGGCTGGCGGATTTTTTTGCGGTCTTGCCCGAACTCATCTTGCTCATTTTGAAAAATACGGCGCTGGCGCGGCGCTTCCCTGGGAAAGCGCGCATTCTACCTGTGTGCGAGCGGTCAGTGGTGAAGGATTTTCGACAAAAACTGCTGTGCGCGCTCGGAACGCGGTGTGCCGAAGAAATCATTCTTGGTGGCGTCTTCGACGATTTCGCCGCGGTCCATGAAAATCACGCGATGGGCGACCTTGCGCGCGAATCCCATTTCGTGGGTCACGCACATCATGGTCATGCCTTCCTGCGCCAGTTCGACCATCACGTCGAGTACTTCGTTGATCATCTCGGGGTCGAGCGCCGAGGTCGGTTCGTCGAACAGCATCGCGATCGGGTCCATCGCCAGCGCGCGGGCAATGGACACGCGCTGCTGCTGGCCGCCGGAGAGCTGGCCGGGGAATTTCTGCGCATGGTCGATCAGGCCGACACGCCTGAGCAGGGCGTGGGACTTGGCGGTGGCTTCCTCGACGCCGCGTCCCAGCACCTTGACCTGCGCCAGGTTCAGGTTGGCGGTGACGTTCATGTGCGGGAACAGCTCGAAATTCTGGAACACCATGCCGATTTTGGCGCGCAGCTGCGGCAGGTTGGTCGCCTTGTCGCCCACCGACTGGCCGTTGACGATCAGGCTGCCGGACTGGAACGGTTCCAGCCCGTTGACGCATTTGATCAGTGTCGACTTGCCCGAGCCCGAAGGGCCGCAGACGACGATGACCTCGCCTTTTTCGACCTGGGTCGTGCAGTCCTTCAGCACCTGGAAGCTGCCGTACCATTTGCTGACGTTCTTGAATTCGATCATGGCCATGATGGATTGCCCTGGTTAACAGACCCTAACGAGGTGGGGTGATGCGCAACTGCAGCCGCCTGACGACATACGACGCAAGGAAACAGAGGATGAAATAGATCAGTGCCGCGAACAGGTACATTTCCACCAGCCGCCCGTCGCGCTGCGCGACCTTGCTCGCCGCGCCCATGAAATCGGTCAGGCCGACCACGTAGACCAGCGAGGTGTCCTGGAACAGGATGATGCCCTGCGTCAGCAGGATCGGCACCATGTTGCGGAAGGCCTGCGGCAGCACCACCAGCCTTGTCGTCTGCTGGTAGGTCAGGCCCAGCGCATAACCGGCGTTGACCTGGCCCGCGGGCACGCTCTGGATGCCGGCGCGGATGATTTCGCAGTAGTAGGCGGCCTCAAACAGCGTGAACGCGATCAGCGCCGAATAAAACGGGCCGATGCCCTGGGCGTAGCTGTCGCCGCTGATGTGTTTGACGGCGATCGGCACCAGGAAATAAAACCAGAAAATCACCAGGATCAGCGGTGTCGCGCGCAGCAGGTTGACGTAGATGCCGGCGGGAACGCTGATGATCTTGATGCTGGACAGCCGCATCAGCGCGAGCAGCGTGCCGAGCACGATGCCGCCGACCATCGCCAGCAGCGTCAGCCAGAGCGTGGTCGTCATGCCCTGCCACAGGTAGGGCAGGGCGCGCTGGATGACGTCGAAGTCGAAGGCGGAAAACATTATCCCTCACCCCCGACCCCTCTCCCGACGGGAGAGGGGAGGTACTGGGCGCTGTTGCGCGGGAAGGGGAGCATGCGCTATTTCCCGGTGCCGATGTAGCCGGGCACCTGCACACGGCGCTCGAGCAGCTGCATCACCACGACCACCGCCATCGTGATCAGCACATAAACCACGGTGGCCAGGGTGAAGATTTCAAAGGTGCGGAAGGTGTATTCGGAGATGGTGCGCGCCTGGGCGGTGAGTTCGAGCACGCCGATGGTCAGGGCGACCGAGGAGTTCTTGAATATGGTCAGGAATTCGGAGGTCAGCGGCGGAATGACGATGCGGTAACCCATCGGCAGCAGCAGGTGGCGGTAAACCTGCGGCATGGTGAGCCCGGTGGCCAGCGCGGCGTGGGTCTGGCCGCGGGGAATGGACTGGATGCCGGAGCGCACCTGCTCGGCGACGCGGGACGCGGTATAGAAGCCGAGCGCCAGCACCGCGCTCCAGAACTCGGGCATCGGCATGCCCTGTTTCATCCAGGTGCCGAGCGTATTGGGCACGATTTCCGGCACCACGAAGTACCAGATGAACATGTGCACCAGCAGCGGGATGTTGCGGAACAGTTCGACGTAGGCGGTGGCGGGGCCGTAGAGCCAGGCCACCCTGGTGGTACGCATCACCCCGAGCACGGAGCCGATGGTGAAGGCGATGACCCAGGCACAGAGTGAAACCAGCAATGTCCACTTGACGCCGGAGATGACCCAGTCGAGGTAGGTGCCGCCGCCGGAGAATGCCGGCTGGGTCAGAAAGCCGAAGTCCATGAACGCAGTGTAACTGCAACCGGAAAGCCGGCGCAAAAAAATCGGAGGGCCGCAGCCCCCCGATGGATGGTTTGCCGTGCCGGGCTCAGCACTTCATCCGGCCGCAGGCGCCGACACCCGTGTCGTTGGGGTTCTTGATGGCTGCTTTCAGGCCGTCCGACATCGGGAAGTTGAGGTTGATGCCCTTGGGCGGAATCGGCGATTCGAACCATTTGGTGTAGAGCTTGTTGATTTCGCCGCTCTTGTAGAGGGCGGAAACCGTATCGTCGACCAGTTTCTTGAACGCCGGATCATCCTTGCGCAGCATGATCGCGTAGGGGTCGTCGGAGAGGAATTCGCCGATCACCTCGAAGTCGTTCGGGTTGCGGGCGCCGGCTTTCAGGCCGTAGAGCAGGATGTCGTCCATCGGGAAAGCCACGGCGCGGCCGGTATCGACAGCGAGGAAGGATTCGGCATGGTCCTTGGCGGGGATGAAATTGATGCCGAGTTTTTTCTCGTCGTTGTAGGCCTTCATCGCGCGTTCGTTGGTGGTGCCCTGGGTGAAGACCACGGTCTTGCCTTTCAGGTCGTCATAACCCTTGATGCCGGAACTTTTCTTGACGATGATCTTGGTGCCGGTGACGAAATAGGTGGGGGCGAAGGCGACCTGTTTCTGGCGCTCCACCGAGTTGGTGGTCGAGCCGCACTCCATGTCGATGTTGCCGCCCATCAGGACGGGGATCCGCGTCTGCGAGGTCACCGGCACGAATTCGACCTTCAGGTTCGGCATTTTGAGTTCGGCCTTGATGCGGTCGACGATTTTCGCGCAGATGTCCATGCCGTAGCCAATCGGTTTTTGCTGGTCATCCAGGTAGGAAAACGGCACCGAGGCATCGCGATGGCCGACCTTGACCACGCCCGTATCCTTGATTTTTTTCAGCGTTCCGGTCAGTTCCTGCGCATGCACGGGTGCGGTGAGCAGGGCCGCGGCGGCGACCAGCGACATCATCAACGTGGAAAATCGTTTCATGGAGCTATCCTGAATGGGGGGATTCGATTCTTGTGGGAACCAGCGCAGTCGTGCGGGCTGATTTTTCATTTTGTAGCATCGTCATAAAGTTGTCCAGTATGTGTCATGTCCATGACAGGCCGCGGTTTTTGTTGTTGGGTGGACGGGTCTCGTGCGCGTCGATGCAAAACGCCTAAGCTGCTGATTATCAAGCGTATGCGGAACTCGCAGGGCGGCTTTTCGCCGGCCAACCGGAGCCCCCCAAGGGGGCATAAACTGGCCGTCTTTGCAACCATCGGGAGTTCCGATGCCGCAGCCTCAACGCAGGGAGCACGATTTGCTCGGTGAGCGCGCCGTTCCCGCCGCTGCCTACTACGGCGTGCATACGCTGCGCGCGCTGGAAAATTTTCCGATCACCGGCACCGCGATCTCGATCTATCCCGATCTGGTGGTCGCGCTGGCCTGCATCAAGGAGGCTGCCGCCCGCGCCAACAATGAGCTGGGCTTGCTGGATGACGCAAAAATGCAGGCAATTGCCGGCGCCTGCGAGGAGGTGCGCCGCGGCGGTTTTCTCGACGAGTTCGTGGTCGACGTGATCCAGGGCGGCGCCGGTACTTCGACCAACATGAACGCCAATGAAGTGATCGCCAACCGCGGGCTTGAACTGATGGGGCAGAAAAAGGGCGAATACCGGTTTCTGCATCCGGTCGAGGACGTCAACATGAGTCAGAGCACCAACGATGTCTACCCGACCGCGGTGAAGGTCGCGCTGCATTTCGGCATCCAGCGGCTGACGGCGGCGATGGCCGGGCTGCGTGCGGCGTTCGCGGCGAAAGCCGCGGAGTTTGACGATGTGCTGAAAATGGGGCGCACCCAGTTGCAGGATGCGGTGCCGATGACGCTGGGCCAGGAATTTTCGACCTACGCGATCATGCTGGAGGAGGACGAGCAGCGATTGAAGGAGGCGGCATTGCTGATTCACGAAATGAATCTCGGCGCCACCGCGATCGGCACCGGCATCACCGCGCATCCGGAATACGCGGCGCTGGTCTGCCGCTATCTTTCCGGCATCACCGGCATCCAGCTGATCACCGCCGCCAATCTGGTCGAGGCGACCCAGGACTGCGGCTCGTTCGTGCAGTTGTCCGGGGTGCTGAAACGCGTCGCGGTCAAGCTCTCCAAGACCTGCAACGATCTGCGGCTGCTGTCGTCCGGGCCGCGCGCGGGGCTGAACGAGATCAACCTGCCGCCGATGCAGGCGGGTTCGAGCATCATGCCGGGCAAGGTCAACCCGGTGATTCCCGAGGTGGTGAACCAGATCGCGTTCGAGGTGATCGGCAACGATGTGACGGTGAGTTTTGCGGCGGAGGCGGGGCAACTGCAGTTGAACGCCTTCGAGCCGATCATCGCGCACAGCCTGTTCAAGAGCCTGAAACATTTGCGGCACGGCTGCAACACGCTGCGCGAACGCTGCGTGACCGGCATCACCGCCAATCGCGACCAGCTGCGTGCGCTGGTCGAAAATTCGATCGGCATCGTCACCGCATTGAATCCGTACATCGGCTATGAAAATGCGACAAGGATTGCGCAGGAAGCGCATGCGACGGGCAAAAGCGTTTACGCGCTGGTGCTGGAGAAAAAACTGCTGTCACGGCAGCAGTTGGACGACATCCTGCGGCCGGAGGCGCTGACGCGGCCCAATTACCCGGCTGAAAAATAATAAGTATTTGTTTTTATTTGATTTCCCCGGCTGCGTTGCCGGCGGCCCCGCGATGCCAGGCGACACAGGCTCGCGCCAGTGCGCGTGTGGCGTCGATGCAGCGGGTATTGACGGGGCTGTCGGCGAAATCCACCGCCACCGGTGTTTCGGTGCAGGCCAGCACCACGACCTGCGCGCCGTCTGCGAGCAGGTTGGTGACGGCCTGCACCGCCAGTTGATGGGCGCGTGGCAGGTCGTTGGCCTTGACTGCGGCGATGGCCGGCATCACCAGCCGGTCCTGGTCGGCGCGGCTGCTCAACACGCACTGGATGCCGCGCGCGGCGAAACGCCGCTGGAAAAAACCCGCCTTGACGGTGCCGTCGGTGCCGATGAGGCCGACGCTGCCCGTGGTGATGCCGCGTTCGGCGAGCAGATCGCACACGGCATCCGCGATATGCAGGATCGGCAGCCCGCCTTCACGCACCAGGTCGTCATGCCAGTAGTGCGCGGTATTGCAGGCGATGGCGACCACGGTTGCGCCGGCCTGTTTCAGCGCCGCGATGCCGCGCAGCATCTGCGGCAGTGGCGATTCACCGCCATGGAGGATTGCCGCAGGGCGTTCCGGGATCTGCGGCACGCCCCAAGCGACATAGGGGATGTGGTCCTGGTCGCGGCTGGCCGGAGTTTCGGCGACCAGCTTGGCCAGGAAATCGGCGGCGGCCAATGGGCCCATGCCGCCGAGGACGCCGAGCAGCGGGAAAGCGGGGATTTTGTTCATAGCGGGGGAGGGTGACGGCAAAGATGGTCAGCCAATTCTGCCATGCAAGGTTCGCGACAGGTTGTTGGGAGTATGCTGGGGGTGTCTGCAGGCGGGGCGGCTTACTCCCGCGGTTCCGGCGACAGCCGGGGCTGGCGTTCCGTCGCGGATGTTCAGATTCAGAGTTTGGCCAACCCAACCACAGGAGAATCAGCGATGTCCAATCAGCACAAAGCTGCGCAGGGGAGTGCGGCGACGGCAGGCAGCAAAAAATTCAGGAATATGAGCCATTTCGAGAAAACGATATACGTCGGCAAGGTATTTCTGTTTTTGCTGACATTCGGTTTTGCCTACCCCAGCATACTGCTCGACTGACCATGTGTTCCGGGGCGCGCCCGCGCCCCGGTCCATCGCTTGTTTTTGTACTTGTTTTCGTCACTGATTTATTCCAGAAAGTCTTCAATCAGCCGCGCCACCGCCGCCGGCTGGTCATGGTGCATCATGTGCCCGGCGTCTTCCACCCAGGCTTCACGGTAATTGCGGAATGCACTTTTGCGTTCGGCGAGCTGTTCCGGCGAGTCCTTCAGATAGCCGGTGCCTTCGGAGTTGCGGCCGAATACCCATAACACCGGCGCCGTGACTTCGCGCCAGCAGGCGATCAGTTCCTCGATGCGGAACAACACCGGGTTGGCGCGTTTGTGCCGCGGGTCGCTGAACATCTCGATCAGGCCCGGTGCCGTCTCGCGGGCCCAGATGCTCGCGATGTATCGGGCTTTTTCCGGATTCAATCGCGGATTGTCGCGCTGCAGCCGCGCCGCCAGCGCAGCGAAGGAATGGTAGCTGCGGAAGCGCGCCTCTTCGCCCAGCTCGCTCAGCCAGCGCCGGTAACGTCCCGGCGCGTCGGCGGGCGTGGTGCGGGCGAGGCCGAAACCTTCCAGTGAAACCAGGCGCGCCACCCGTTCAGGACGGATGCCGGCATAAGCGCCGGCAATGACGCCGCCCATGCTGTGGCCGACAATCTGCGCCGGCTGTTCCGGTGAATAGATGTTGAGCAGTGCGTCGAGGTCGGCGTAATAATCCGGGAACCAGTAACCCTGCGCGGACCATGCGGAGAGGCCGAAGCCGCGCCAGTCGGGCGCGATCACCTGCCAGTCGCGCTGCAGTTCATCGACGACGAACTGGAAGGAGGCCGAGACATCCATCCAGCCGTGCAGCAGGAACAGCGGCGGTGCGCCGGCCCGGCCCCAGGTGCGGACGTGGTGGCGCAGGCCGTTGAGTTCGTGGAAGGCGGAGTGGCTGGGTTTCATTTTCGCAGGCATGTTGATTATTTCAGGTGCCGCGCGCGGCGGCGCGGTTGCGCAATGCGGTCCATGACAATACTGCGAGGCTGGCGACGATCAGCAGCATGCCGGCGGATTCGACGGCACCCGGCTGTTCACCCAGTTGCAGCCGTGACGACAGAACGCCGATCGCCGGCACCGCCATCACCGCCAGCCCGGCGACGCCGGCCGGCAGCAGTTTGAGTACATAAAACCACAGCGCCCAGCCGAGTACGGTGCCGAACAGCGTGGCATAAGTCAGCAAAAACCAGAAATAGGGCGTCCATTGCACCGGGCGCGCCGACAGGAAAAATCCGGCAACCGCGAGCACCAGCCCGCCAAGCAGCATCTGCCACGCGGTCAGCGCAAAAGTGCCGACGGCCAAGTGGGCGCGCCAGCGCCGGGTCAGCACGGCGGCTACGGCCCAGCTGACGCCGGTCAGCACCGCCAGCACATTGGCGGCAAACGAGCCCTGCATGTTCCATGGCTCCAGCACCAGCAGCAGTCCCGCCGCCGACAGCACGACCGCCAGCCATTGCAGGCCGCGGATGCGTTCGCCCAGCACCGGCCAGGCGATGAGCATGGTCCAGAACGGCATGGTGTAGACCAGCACCGCGGTCTTGCCGGCGGCGCCCGACACCAGCGCCAGCGACACCAGCGCATTGAAACCGGTGGTCTGCCACAGGCCGAGGATGAAGACATGGCGCGGCGATTGCAGCGCCAGATTCTCCCCGCGCAGCGCGGCAATGGCGAACAGCAGCAGTGCGCCGGGCAGCGTGCGCAGCGTGGCGTAATCCCAGGGATCGGCAAATCGCACGCCCTCCTTGAGGATGACCCAGGTGTAGCCCCAGACGGCGCACAGCGCGATCAGCGCGAGAATGCCTTTGCGGGGCAGCGGCGGGTGAGGCATCAAATAGCCGGCTGGGGAGTCGGTGGGGCGGAGTGGGCTTGGAGCATGGCTTGCTGCGAATTATGCGGGATTCCATTTGGCAATTGCCGTGGACCGGCGGTGAATCTGCCGGCTGCATACATCGTACGCAGCCGGTAACGCTATGTGACGGATTTTATTGGTGTTAAACAAAGCAGCGAGTACTCTTAATCTGGCCGACGTCAGCACGTAAAATAGCGGCTTATGCAGCCTGCGTTCATTCATCTGCGCTTGCACAGCGAATATTCCATCGTTGATGGCATCGTGCGCGTCGATGAAGCCGTGGCCGCGGCCAGGGCCGACGGCATGCCGGCGTTGGGCCTGACCGACCTCGGCAATGTCTTCGGCCTGGTCAAGTTTTATCAGGCGGCGCGCGGCAAGGGCATCAAACCCATCATC
Source organism: Burkholderiales bacterium (assembly GCA_019749945.1). Classification (GTDB taxonomy): domain Bacteria; phylum Pseudomonadota; class Gammaproteobacteria; order Burkholderiales; family SG8-41. Next base: position 58,917 of record JAIEPF010000009.1, on the reverse strand, counting down.
GGCTGCGACCTGTGGTTGAGCAATAGTGCGGACCGCGACAATCCCTTCCGGCTGTTGCTGCTGGCGCAGAACTATCAGGGTTATCTGCGTCTCTGCGAGCTGCTGACCCGGGCCTATCGCAGCAACCAGTACCGCGGCCGCGCCGAGGTGATGAAGGAATGGCTGAGCGAGACCGGCGGCGACGGCTTGATCGCATTGTCGGGCGCCCATCACGGTGATGTCGGCCAGGCGCTGGTCTCGGGCCACGAGGATGCCGCGCGCCGGCTGGCGCAGGAATGGGCCACCTTGTTCCCCGGCCGTTATTACCTTGAAGTGCAGCGCCTCGGACCGCAGGCGATGACCGGCGGTGCCGCGACCATCCCGGTGGAGCAGCATGTCGAGCGTGCGCTGCAACTGGCGGCAGCAACAGGGCTGCCCGCGGTGGCCACACATCCGGTGCAGTTCCTCAAACCCGAGGATTTCCGCGCGCACGAAGCGCGGGTGTGCATCTCCGAAGGCTACATCCTGTCCGATCAGCGCCGGCCGAAGCGTTTCAGCCCGGAGCAGTATTTCAAAACCCAGCGCGAGATGGCGGAGCTGTTCGCCGATGTGCCCGAGGCGCTGGAAAACAGCGTTGAAATCGCCAGGCGCTGCACACTGGGCCTGACGCTGGGCAAAAGCCGGCTGCCGCATTTCCCGACGCCGGAAAATGTCAGCCTCGAGGAGCACCTGCGCGAGCAGGCGGGCGCGGGGCTGGATCTGCGCATGGCCGAGCTGTATCCCGATGCGGCGGAGCGCGCGAAGCAGGATCCGCTGTACCGCGAGCGCCTGGAATTCGAGATCAAGACCATCCTGCAGATGGGCTTCCCCGGTTATTTCCTGATCGTCGCCGACTTCATCAACTGGGCGAAGCAGAACGGCGTGCCGGTGGGCCCGGGCCGTGGCTCCGGCGCCGGTTCGCTGGTGGCGTACAGCCTCGGCATCACCGACCTCGATCCGCTGCGTTACAACCTGCTGTTTGAGCGTTTCCTCAACCCGGAGCGGGTGTCGATGCCCGACTTCGACATCGACTTCTGCCAGGATGGCCGCGACCGCGTCATCGATTACGTGAAAACCCGTTACGGCGCGGATTCGGTGTCGCAGATCGCCACCTTCGGCACCATGGCGGCGAAGGCCGTCGTGCGCGACGTCGGCCGTGTGCTCGACCTAGGCTACAACTTCTGCGACAGCCTCGCCAAGCTGATCCCCTTCCAGCCCGGCAAACACATCACGCTGGAAGAAGCGCGCAAGATGGAGCCGCAGCTCGCCGAGCGCGAGAAAAAAGAGGAGGAGGTCGCCGAACTGCTGGAGCTCGCCGGCAGGCTGGAAGGCCTGACGCGCAATGTCGGCATGCATGCCGGCGGCGTGCTGATCGCGCCGGGCAAACTGACGGATTTCTGCCCGCTGTATGTCGCCGATGCATCGAACGCGGCAGTGAGCCAGTTCGACAAGGATGACGTCGAGGCGATCGGCCTCGTCAAGTTCGACTTTCTCGGCCTGACCACGCTGACCATCCTCGACTGGACCTTGCGTTACATCAAGCAGCTGGATTCTTCGTCAACGCTGAGGCTGGAAAAACTGCCGCTGGACGACCGCGCGGCGTACGATATTTTCGCCCGGGCCAATACCTCGGCCGTGTTCCAGTTTGAATCGCGCGGCATGCGCGACATGCTGAAAAGCGCGAAGCCCGACCGCTTCGGCGACATCATCGCGCTGGTGGCGCTGTACCGTCCGGGGCCGATGGAGCTGATTCCGGAGTTCTGCGCGCGCAAACACGGCAAACGTTTCAGCTACCCCGATCCGCGGGTGGAGTCCATCCTCTCCGAGACCTACGGCATCATGGTCTACCAGGAGCAGGTGATGCAGATGGCGCAGATCATCGGCGGCTACAGCCTCGGCGGCGCCGATCTGCTGCGCCGCGCGATGGGCAAGAAAAAGCCGGAGGAAATGGCCGAGCACCGCGGTCTGTTCCGCGAGGGTGCGGCGAAAAACGGCCTGAACCAGGGCAAGGCCGACGAACTGTTCGACCTGATGGAAAAATTCGCCGGCTACGGCTTCAACAAGTCGCATGCCGCGGCCTATGCGCTGGTCGCCTACCAGACCGCCTACATGAAGGCGCACCATCCGGCCGCGTTCATGGCGGCCAACATGTCGGCGGTGATGAACGACACCGACAAGGTGCAGCAGCTGGTCGATGATGCGCGCGACAACCGGCTGGAAGTGCTGGCGCCCGACGTCAATTCCGGCGGCTACCGCTTCGAGCCCGTCGATGAAAAGCGCATCCGTTACGGACTGGGCGGCATCAAGGGCACCGGTGAAGGCGCGATCCAGCAGATCGTCGAGGCGCGCACCGCCGGCGGGCCGTTCAGGGATTTGTTCGATTTCTGTCATCGTGTCGACAAACGCGTGGTCAACCGCCGTGTGGTCGAATCGCTGGTGCGTGCGGGCGCCTTCGACGGCGTCAATGACAATCGCGCCGAGCTGATGGCCTGTGTCGGGCTGGCGCTGGAGAGTGCCGAGCAGGCGAGCCGTGCCGCAACACAGAACAGCCTCTTTGGCGATGCGGCGGATGCGCCACGGGTGGTGGCGCCGGCCAATGTGCCGCGCTGGAGCAAGAAGGAACTGCTGCAGAACGAGAAACTGGCGCTGGGTTATTACCGCAGCGACCACCTGTTCAATGTCTATCGCGACGAAGTGAGGCGCATGGTCGGCAAAAAGCTCGGCGACCTGCAGACCGCGAGCGACATCGGCGGGCGCACCGCGAACATCGCCGGCGTGGTGCTGTCGGTGCGGGTGCAGAACACCGCCAGCGGGCGCATGGGCATTGTCACGCTGGCGGATGACACTGGCAAACACGAGGTGGTGGTATTCCGCGAGGTCTTCGACCGCCACCGCCACAAGCTGCGCGAGGATGAACTGCTGGTGATCGAGGTGCGCGGCCGCCAGCGTTATCGCAGTCCCGACGCCGAGGATTCCGGCGGCGGCGACAATTCGCTGCGGCTGGAGGCGATGGACATCATGGATCTCAACGAGGCGCGCAACCGTTACGCCCGCGGCATCCGCCTGACCTGCAACGGCCAGTCCTCGGGCAGCAAGCTAAAAGAACTGCTCGGGCCGCATCGCCAGGGCCGCTGCACGGTGGCGATTGAATATTCCAGCAATGGCGCGCGCTGCGAAGTGAAGCTGGGCCCGGCCTGGCAGGTCAACCTCAATGAAGATCTGCTGCGCTCCTTGAGCGAGTGGTTGAAGCCGGAGAACGTCACCATTGATTATGGCAATTAGGGCGGCATTCGCCGCGGTCCTGCTGCTGTGCGCCGCGCAGGTGCCGGCCGGCGAAGTCGAATGGAAAATGCTGACCGACCAGGCCAACCTGCATCTGCAGCGCGGCAGCCTGCAGCAGGCGGAGCTGTTCGCGCGCGAGGCCATTGCCGAGGCCGAGCGCAGCTTCGGCCGGAAACACCGCGCTTATGACCAAAGCATCGCCACGCTGGGCCTGGTGCTGCGTTTTGCGCAGCGTTATGCCGAAGCGGAGAAGGAATTCCGCCGCGCGCTGGTGCTGCGCGAAAAGGCTCTGGGGCCGCGCGATCCGGCAGTGGGCATACTCGTCAACAACCTCGCCGACGTGGTGCAGGCGCAGAAAAAATATGCCGAGGCCGAAAAACTGCACCGCCGCGTACTCGCGATATTCGAAAAAACCTGGGGCGACGATCCGAAAACCGCGGCGAGCCTGAACAATCTCGGCGCGACGCTGCATGCGCAGGGCCGCAATGCCGAAGCCGAACCGGTGTTGCGCCGCGCGCTGGTGATGAAGGAAAAAACGCTGGGACCGAACAGCCCGAGTGTCGCGCACACGCTGAACAATCTGGCGCAGGTGCTGGAAGCGCTGGGCCGCAAGGCGGAGGCCGACAAACTCGCGGTGCGCGCCGCGGCGATCCACAAGGGTGTCGGAGCGAGCGCAAAAAATTGATATAAGTATTTGTTTTTAAAGTACTTTTATGCATTCCTGCGGGGGTCGAAACGGCCGCTGAAGTTCCCGGCATTTTCAACATCGCTGACCGTAACGCCGCTGACTTGGGACGCGCGCGGCCCGCGCTGCGCATATTCGACGATGGCGGCGACCGCGTCTTCCGTGCCCTGCACCACCGCTTCCACGCTGCCGTCACTGCGATTGCGCACCCAGCCGCCGATGCCCAGTTGCTGCGCCTTGAACACCATGTATTGGCGGAAACCCACGCCCTGCACCAGGCCGCGGATCGACAGATGGCGCGTGATCGTTGCACTCATTGTTAACAGGCCTTGATGCTAGTAGGCTGCGGCGGTAGATTGAGACTCGCTGATTTTAATCAATTCCCGGAGCGGAGTAAGCCATGAAAAATAGTGCAGCCGGAACCCTGTTAGTCATCGCGGCACTGGCCGGCGGTTGTGCTGCGACCGGCGGCGACCGCAACATCGCGGAAGACCGGGTGGTGTACCGCGTCAATGACAGCAATGTGCAGGCGGCAAATGCGCTGCGCAACATCAGCAATCACCTGGAGGTCAATCCCAAGGCGAAGATTGTCGTCGTGACCCATGCCCAGGGTGTCGATTTCCTGATGGACGGGGCGAAGGATGCCAAAGACAATCCCTACAACATCGCGGTCGAACAGCTGAAGGGGCAGGGCGTGCAGTTCGACGTCTGCCAGATCACGCTGCGCAACGGCAAGCTCTAGTGTGGCCGGTTCATTCCTGAGGCCTCCTTCGTGCCTACGGGCGTCGCCGAGATCACCCGTCTGCAGCAACGCGAGGGTTACGCCTGCCTGCGTCCCTGAACCTGCATTCGTGACCGTCCCCGTGGCGCTCGCCGCGGCTGACGGTCGCGCACGTAACCGATGAACCTGCTGGCGAGACACAAGGGCGACGTATTCGGAGAGCTGACCGCCGCGGTCGTCGCCCTGCCGCTGGCGCTGGCCTTCGGCGTGGCTTCAGGCGCCGGCGCGCTGGCCGGGCTGTGGGGTGCAATCCTGGTCGGGTTTTTTGCGGCGGTGTTCGGCGGCACACGCCACCAGGTTTCGGGACCGACCGGACCGATGACGGTGGTGATGGCGCTGATCGTCACCCAGCTGGGCGGCAATCTGACACTGGCATTCACCGCGGTCGTGCTCGCCGGCCTGTTCCAGATCGCGTTCGGGCTGATCCGGATCGGGCAGTACATCAAGCTGGTGCCCCAGCCCGTGGTCTCGGGTTTCATGAGCGGCATCGGCGTCATCATCATCATCCTGCAGTTCGCCCACGGCCTCGGGCACGAGCCGCCGGCAGGCGAGGTGGTCGAGAAACTGGCGGCCTTGCCCGGGATGGCGCTGGCCCCGGGCTACCAGGCCCTCGCTTTGTGCCTGCTGTGCCTTGCCGTGATGACCTTCACCCCGAGGCGTCTGGCGGTACTGCTGCCACCGCCGCTGATCGCCGTGCTCGCCGGTACGTTTGCGGCGATGCTGTGGCTGCCTGATGCGCCAAGGATCGGCGACATCCCGACAGGACTGCCGCAGATCGCCTTGCCCGCGCTGACGCTGGCCGACCTGCCCACGGTGCTGCGTTACGCACTGATCCTCGCCTTCCTGGGCTCGATCGATTCGCTGCTGACTTCGCTGGTCGCCGACAGCATCACCCGCACCCACCACGACTCGAACCGAGAACTGGTGGGGCAGGGCATCGGCAATATCGCCGCCGGGCTGTGCGGCGGCATCGCCGGCGCGGGAGCCACGATGCGCACGCTGGTCAATATCCGCGCCGGCGCGACCTCCCGCCTGTCGGGTGCCATCCATGCGCTGGTGCTGCTGGTGGCGGTGCTCGGCTTCGGCGGCGCCGCCAGCCACATACCGCTGGCGGTGCTCGCCGGCATCCTGCTCAAGGTCGGCTATGACATCATCGACTGGCCGTACCTGAAGCGGTTCCGCCATGCGCCGCGCGCCGACTTCACGGTCATGGCCGTCACGCTGGCCCTGACCGTCTTTGTCGACCTGATGACGGCCGTCGCCGCCGGTGTGGTCATGGCCTCGCTGATTTTCGTGGCGCGAACGGCCGACGTGCAGATGAAAAGCGCGCGCATTTCGTACAGCTCGGACCAGGTCGCCGATCTCGCACCGGAAGAGGCGGCCATCCTCGACGCCGCCGGCGGACGCATCGTGCTGTTCCATGTGGAAGGTCCGCTGAGTTTCGGTTCCGCACGGGATCTTTCGCGGATGATGCGTTTCACCGCCGGGCGAGAGGCGCTGGTGGTCGACCTCTCGGACGTGCCCTTCATCGACACCAGCGCCTCGATGGCGCTGGAGGAAGTGATCACGCAGGCGCGCGAGGCTGACGACGCCGTCATCCTCTGCGGCCTGCGCGGGCCGGTGCGCGATACGCTGGAACGCACCGGGGTCATGGCGCTGCTCGGCGATCGGCAGCAGGCGGCCTCGCGGCTGCAGGCCCTGCAGCTGGCCCGGGACTCCGTTGCGGGCAGCGGCGGGAGTGCTTCCGCCTAGTCCGTTGCGGGGCCGGCGAGCTCGCGTGCCCGGGCGATACCTGCCGCGCGGTGCGGGAACAGCCTGTCCGCGCCGATTCTCTCGGCGAAGCCGGAGCGCCGGAACAGCGACATCGGCTGCTCGCCGGCGCCTGTGATCAGCAGTGTTTTGCCGTTCTTGGCGAGCTTGCGCTGCAGCGTGTCGAGGATGTCGAGTCCCGTGGTGTCGATATTGATCGTGCGCTGGATGTCGAGCACCAGCGCGCGGCAGGGATCGCCGGGGTCGGCGCGCGCGAGCAGCGGTTCGAGCTTGTTGGCGGATCCGAAAAACAGCGAGCCGAACATTTCGTAGGCGCGTACACGGCCGGACGATTCGCCGCTGATTTCAGTCACGCCGGTCAGTGACGACATGCGGGTGATGAAAAAAATCGCCGCCATCACCAGCCCGACCTCGACCGCGACGGTCAGGTCGAACACCACGGTCAGCACAAAGGTCGCGAGCAGGATCGCGCGATAGTTCATGGTGTAGCGGCGCATTTCGCGGAAGTCGTGCCATTCGCCCATGTTCCAGGCGACGACGACGAGGATCGCCGACAGCGCGGCCAGCGGCACATGTTTTGCCAGTGGTGCTGCGACCAGCACGATGGCGAGCAGCGTCAGTGCATGCACCATGCCGGAGACCGGGCCGAAAGCCCCCATGCGCACATTGGTGCTGGTGCGGGCGATGGCGCCGGTGGCGCAGAAGCCGCCGAACAGCGGCGCGATGATGTTGGCGATGCCCTGCGCCATCAGTTCCTGGTTGGGGTCGTGGCGGTCATCGATCATGTTGTCGGCGACGGTGGCTGACAGCAGCGATTCGATGGCGCCGAGCAGGGCAATGGCGATGGCCGGCCCGATCAGGTGGCGCATGGTCGCGACGGACAGTTCGGGGAAAGCGAAGCCGGGCAAGGTCTGCGGAATGCCGCCGAAACGCGAGCCGATGGTTTCCACCGGCAGATGGAACAGCGCCACCGCCGCAGTGCCCGCGACCAGCGCGACGATGGGTGCCGGCACGATGCGCCAGGCCTGCGGCCACAGCACGATCAGCGCGAGGCAGGCGAGGGCCAGCGCGACCGCGGCCCAGTTGACGGTGTCCAGCGCCTGCCACAACACGGCGATCTGCGCGAAAAATTGCGCCGGCAGCTGCCCGGTGTCGAGGCCGAGGAAATCGCGCACCTGCGACAGCAGGATCAGCACCGCGATGCCCTTGGTGAAACCGCTGATCACCGATACCGGGATGAAGCGGATCCAGGTGCCCATGCGCAGCAGGCCCATGGCCAGCAGCATGAAGCCCGCCATCAGCGTGCAGATCAGCAGGTTGGCGACGCCGTACTGGACGACGATGCCGTAGACGATGACGATGAAGGCGCCGGTCGGGCCGCCGATCTGCACCCGTGAGCCGCCGAGGGCGGAGATGATGAAGCCGGCGATGATCGCGGTGTAGATCCCGGATTCCGGCGTCAGGCCCGATGCGATGGCAAAGGCGATGGCGAGAGGAAGAGCAAGAATGCCGACGGTGACGCCGGCCAGCACGTCGCCGCGCAGCCGCGCGGCGTTGTATTCGCCGATGCCCTCGATCAGGCGCGGACGGAAGCGGGGCAGTGCGGGCATCGCGCGCGGGGGTGGCTAGTTGCTGCGGAACTTGTGGACCATTTTTTCATCGAGCTCGATGTCGAAACCGGGACCGGTGGCGACCTGCATCATGCCATTGCGGATAGTCGGGCGGTTGATCCACATCAACTGCCAGACGGGATCGCGCGCCGGATCGGCAAAACATTCGGCATAGCTGCCGTGTGGCACGGCGGCGAGCAGGTGGCTGGCGATCTGCGCTTCTTCGTGGTGCGCCATGGCCACGCCGGCGGCGCGGCACAAACCGGCGGCGCGCAGCCAGTCGGTGACGCCGCCGCCTTCGGATACGTCGTAGTTCACCAGATCCACCGCGCCGGCATCGACCAGGCGGCGGATGGCATGGCTGGTGATCTCGCTTTGCCCGGCGGTGACCGGCATCGGTATCGCCTGCCGCACCCGCGCCATCTGCGCGGCATCGTCGTACCAGTGGCAGGGTTCCTCGAACCAGCGGATGTTGAGCGGTTCGATCAATCGCGCGAAACGGATCGCATCTTCGGCAGCCCAGCCGCGGTTGGCGTCGACGCAGAGGATGAAATCGTCGCCGACCGCCTTGCGTGCCACCGCGACACGTTTTGCATCCTCTTCCGGCGACAGTCCGCCGACCTTGAATTTGCAGCCGGCCATGCCGGCTTCGCGATACGACACGATTTCGCGCGCGATGTCCGCGTCGGTTTTGCCGGGCATGTAATAACCGCCGATGGAAATGAGCGGCAGTTCGGTGGTGTAGCCGCCGATCAGTTCGCGCACGCTTTTACCGAGCGCTTTGCCGGTCAGGTCCCAGATCGCGCAGTCGACACAGGCGATGGCTTCGAGCAGCAGCTTCCTGTCGCCGGCGGAATGGCTCAGCGCAAACATGCGGTCCCAGGCGCGTTCCCGCTCGAATATGCTCAAACCATTGATTACATTGAATAAATCGTTTTCGATCAGTTTTGCAATCTGTGGACCATGGGCGCGGTTGTCGCCGTTGTAGACATTGCTGACGAGGCCGCTGTCGGTGCGCAGGCGGGTGATGACCGTCGAGCGTTTGAGCACGCTGTAGGTCGAGCCGCCGAAATTTTTGCTGAGGGGAATGTCAAGGGCAATGGCTTCGACAGCGGTGATGCGCATGGCGCTCCTTCGGATGAAACGGCACTTCAGATGAAAACGATCAGCACACCCAGCACCAGCGCACCGCCCACGGCGCCGAGAAAAATCTGCCGGTCGCGGGTCGACCACGGCGGCGCGCGCATCACGGTATTGGCGCCCCAGTTGCGTTCGGATTCGTCGCCCGCATCGAGGATCGCGGCGTCGATGGAGTGACGGCTGACGCCAAAGGTGGCGGCAAAGGCGTCGGGATCGCTGAGCGCGCCGGTTTTCGCGGCAAGGCGCATGGTGGCGGCCATCGAATCGAATTCCTTGGCCAGCCCGCGCGAGGGGATGGTTTCACCGGGCAGGGTGGGGGTCAGGCTGCGGTCCGCGGCGCGTGACGCCGGCAGCGTGGTGTCGTCGAACAGCAACTGCTGTGAATCGGCGATGCTGGCGGGTTGCGCGGCGGCGATCAGGGGCGCCGTCACTCCGGCCAGGCCCTGCTGGCGGCAGGCACGCAGGTCGGCGGCAAGTTCGGCGATGTCGGCATAACGTTCGTCGGCGGATTTGGCCAGCGCCTTGGCGATGATCAGGTCCAGCATCGGCGGCAGCGCGGTATTGACCGCGCTCGGCGGCGGCGGCGTGAAATTGACGATCTGGAACATCAGCGCATTGACGTCGATGCCGTCGAACGGTGTTTTCCCGGCGACCATTTCGTAAATGATCACGCCCAGCGAAAAAATGTCGGCGCGGCCGTCGGAGCGTTTGCCCAGCACCTGCTCCGGCGACAGGTAGCGCGGCGAACCGAGCACCACGCCGGTCTGGGTGCGCACGTCGGCGGTGCGCATGCGCGCGATGCCGAAGTCGGTGATTTTCACCCGGCCGTCATTGAGGATCATGATGTTGGCCGGCTTGATGTCGCGATGCACGACGTCATGCTGGTGCGCGTAGGCGAGGCCGTCGGCGACCTGCGCCGCGATGTCCAGCGCGCGGTCCGCCGTCAGTTCGCGTCCCGCGATCAGGTCTTTCAGTTCGCGGCCTTCGAGGAACTCCATCGCCATGTAGGCGAGGTCGCCGCTGCGGCCGATGTCGTGGATGGTGACGATGTTGGGATGGTTGAGGCCGCCGGCGGCGCGCGCCTCGATGGTGAAGCGTTTTTCGTAGTGCTCCATCTCGCCGGGATCGATGGCCATGTTGATGGTCTTGATCGCCACCGTGCGCTCGAGCATCGGATCCATCGCACGATAGACCACGCCCATCGCGCCGCGTCCGATTTCGGAGGTGACGTCGTAACGGCCGATTTTTGCGGGTTGTTCCATCCGGGTTTGCCGGGTCAGCGGCCGCGGGCGACGCTGCGATACACCGGACCCCAGCCCGGGTGTCCGGCTTCGGCAGGGGTCAGGCTGAACTTCGGATCGGCGCTGAAGGCGTTGTTGAATTCCTGCCGGCACTGCGCGGCGCGGTCGGTGACGCAGTAGATGAAGGCGAGGTATTTGTAGGCCTGGGCCTGGTCGGTGCGCGAGGCCAGTCCGCCGGCCAGCGCGGATTGCAGCGAGCGCTGCGCCAGGGCGTAGTTGCCGTCCTCGTACTGGGCGATGCCGGTCTTCAGGCGGGATTCGGCGCTCGGCAACGGCGATTCCTGCGCTTTTTCGCGCTGCTTGTCGAAATCAAGCGAGTCGGTGACGCTCTGCACGCCTTTTTTCACGGTTTCGCAGCCGCTCAGCAGCGGCAACAGCAACAGCATGATCACGAACAAACGCATGGCCACTCCCTGGGAACCCTAACGGAACCGATGCCGGATTTTAATCTCTTCTCCGGGCGTCACCTCAACCACCTGCAGGTAGGAGGCAAAACCGGGGTTGCGGATCTCGAGCTTGTAGATGCCGGGTTTCAACGCGATGTCGCGCAGCGGCGGTGAAACGCCGTATTGGTTGCCGTTGATGTGGATTTCGCCCCATGGCAGCACATTGAGGCGCAGGGTGCCGGTGGCAGCCGCCTCAGTGGCGGGGCGCGGCGGTTTTTTGGCGGGCGGCGGCTTGGCGGCCGACTCGGTTTTGGCCGCCGGAGGCGGTTGCGATTCGACGGCAGCGGGTTTCGGCGGCAGCGGCCGCGGCATGATGACCTTTGCGGCGGCGGTTTCCGCCTGGCGTTCCGCTTCAGACCCTTTGACTGCAATACGCGCGGCAGCGGCGACGGCCAGGATCAGCGCGACCGCCAGTGCGGTGGCCAGCGGCGGGCGGCGCATGACCTGCGCGCGCGCGGTGCTGGCGGCGTGGCCGAGTTTTTCCAGCGCGGCAGTGGCATGCACCGCCGCGGCGCCGGGTTTGCGGCGCGAAGGACGCGGGGGCGCCGGATAATTGCCCAGTGCGTAAACCTCGTGTTCACGCACATGTTTGTCGGTGCGCGCGCCCTCGAAGCTGAACAGGTGGGCGTAATCCGGCGACAGCGCCGACACCACTTCGTAGTAGGAGCGCGAGGCGAGCACCTGGTTGATGGCGGCGAAACTCATCACCCGCTGCGCGACATTGATGCCGTCGCCGATGATGTTGGGCAGGCCGTTGATGTCCTTCACCAGCCGCACCGGACCGAGGTTGATGCCGGTGCGCAGCCGCAGCGAGTCGTCACTGCGTTCGGCGAGCGCGTCGCGCAGCGCCAGCGCAAGGAACAGGCCGTCCTCCGGATCGCCGAGGAAACTGATCGCGGCGCCGTCGCCGGTGTCGAGGATGATGCGGTCCTTGGTCGGCACGTCCGCCAGCGCCTGCGCCAGCAGCAGGTTGAACTGCTCCTTGGCGCGCATCTGATCGGCCACCGACTTCTTCGAATATTCGACGATGTCGATGAACGCGACGCTGCAGACAAAGGTGCGGTTGTCGTTGCTCATGACCGGGTAATGAGGATGGCTGCTGTTTTTTCGCTGTTTTTATTTGATGCGCATGCCGGGCTGGGCGCCGGAATCGGGCGCCAGCAGGTAGAGGCCGGGCGCATCACCGCTGGCGGCGAGCACCATGCCCTCGGACATGCCGAATTTCATCTTGCGCGGCGCGAGGTTGGCGACCATCACCGTCAGCCGGCCTTTGAGCTGCTCCGGATCATAGGCGGCCTTGATGCCGGCGAACACCTGTTTGGTGCCGAGGCTGCCGACGTCGAGCGTCAGCTTCAGCAGCTTGTCGGCGCCCTCGACATGTTCGGCATTGGCGATCTTGGCGATGCGCAGGTCGATCTTGGTGAAGTCGTCAATCGATATCAGCGCATCAGCGCCAGTTGTCTCCCCTCTCCCCCCGGGAGAGGGGCCGGGGGTGAGGGATTGATGTGAGGGAGACTGCGAGGAGGATTTTTCCATAATGGTGTTCCACAGTTTTTCCAGCACCGCTTCGGTTTGCTGCAGCACTTCGTTGTTCCAGAAGCGGATTGTCGAGATGCCGGATGCCTGCAATGCCGCAGTCCGGGCGTCGTCCTTTGTTTTTGCATCCTGATGTTGCGAACCATCCAGTTCGACGGCCAGTTTGAGTTCGTCGCAGTAGAAATCAAGGATGTAGTTCCTGTCACCGATGGAAACGGGATGTTGCCGGCGAAATTTGCAATGTGCGAGTCGACGGTTTCGCAGCAATTTCCAGATTAGTTGCTCGGCGTCGGTGTGTTCTTGGCGAAGTTGGCGGGCAAAGGTCAGCAGATCTTCTGGCAGTGGTGTTTTTTTTGCGGCGGCTTGTCGGGACGGGGCGCCCTGTTCCCTCACCCCCGACCCCTCTCCCGGAGGGAGAGGGGAGGCGGGTTTCAGGCTTTCCCTGTTGGCGGCGACCAGGGCTTCGATCTGTTTGGGGTCGACGCGGGTCATTAAATGTTTGTAGTTGTTGATTTTATGACCTGCGGGAAGTATCAAATATGCATCTGACCAGCAAAGTGAATCAATTCCAAAGAATACTTCGACATCTCCTGCCAGCTTAGGTAGAACTGGTTTTAAGTAGACCGTAAGCGTTTTGAATAAATTTAGGATAATGGAACATTCGAAATGAAGACGCTTTCTTTTTTCTGGTGCTGGGTCTGATGCTAATAGCCATGGTTTTCGAGAATCAACATACTCATTTGCGATGTCTGCCAACAACATAACCTCGCGTATGGCCTTGCTATATTCTCGATTTTCGTAGTGACTTTTTATTACGTTCGATTTTTTTTGGAAGTTTTTAAGAATTTCGACCGTTTGGTTATCGACAATTTCTTCAACATTTTTTGGTAAATTCAATTTCTCATCAGACGCAGTGGCCAATGCAGATAAAACACTAAGTTGCCCATCAAATAACTTTGAAATAAAGCCAGCAGAACGGCTAGCGATGTTGATGTACTTGCCCACCAGATCGCTATTCACCCGCGCCACAAAATCATCCAGATTCAGATCCAGATCTTCCATCGTCGAATTCAGCTTGGCGGCGTAGTAGTAACGCAGCCATTCCGGATTGAGGCCCTGCCGGATGTAGCTCTCGGCGGTGATGAAGGTGCCGCGCGACTTGGACATTTTTTCGCCGTTGACGGTCAGGAAGCCGTGGGCGTAGACCTTGGACGGTGTACGGAAACCGGCGTGCTGCAGCATCGCCGGCCAGAACAGGGCGTGAAAATAGAGGATGTCCTTGCCGATGAAATGGATCAGTTCGGTATCGCCGCCCGGCTTGAGGAAGGCGTCGGCGTCGATGGTTTTTCCCGCAGCCTGCTGTTTTTTGACGTAGTTCAGGAAGCTGCCGAAATAACCCACCGGCGCGTCGAGCCAGACATAAAAAAACTTTTTGCCATCGGTGCCGGGAATCGGAAAGCCGAAGTAGGGCGCGTCGCGCGAGATGTCCCAGTCGGACAGTTTTCCTTCGCCGGCCGTGCCCAGCCATTCCTTCATCTTGTTGGCGGCTTCGGCCTGCAGGTGGTCTGCGCCCTGCGTGTAGCCGCGCAGGAATTCCTCGCAGCGTTTGTCGGAGAGTTTGAAGAAATAATGTTCCGATGCCTTGCGTACAGGAGCTGCGCCGGAGACCGTGGAGTACGGATTTTTCAGGTCGGTCGGCGCGTAAGTCGCGCCACAGACTTCGCAGGAATCGCCGTACTGGTCTTTCGCGCCGCACTTCGGGCATTCGCCCTTGATGTAGCGGTCCGGCAGGAACATCTGTTTCACCGGGTCGTAGAACTGTTCGACCGAACGGGTGGCGATCAGGTCCGCGGCCTTGAGCCTGCCGTAGATGTCGGCGCACAGCGCTTCGTTCTCCGGCGAATCGGTGGTGTAGTAGTTGTCGAAGCTGACGCCGAAGCTGTCGAAGTCGCGTTTGTGTTCATGCCAGACGCGATCGATCAACTGCCTGGGCGTAATGCCCTCGGCATCGGCGCGCAGCATCACCGGCGTGCCATGGGTGTCATCGGCACCGACGTAGTGCACCTCATGGCCCTGCATGCGCTGGAAGCGCACCCAGATATCGGTCTGGATGTACTCGACCAGATGGCCCAGGTGGATGGCGCCATTGGCATACGGCAGCGCAGAGGTGACCAGTATCCGGCGCGCTGTTTGCGGGAGATCAGCCATGGGTGTGAGTCGGTGAGTGATGCTAAAGGATTGAATTGTAACAAACTATTCGAAAACCCCCGGTTCCCGGACAGGGGCTGAACGCGGTTTCCGCCCGGCGCCGTGGCGTCAATGCAAAAAAACCTTTCCCGGCATGGGGTTGTGGTTGGTCTGGGGGTGCGATGCCGCTACAATCCCGGCCTCACCACGCATTAGCAATGGAACCCAAATCATGGCCACCTCCCCGATTACCGAGCAGGACGTTCAAACGGCGCTGAAGCAGCTGACCGATCCCAACACCAAAACCGACTATGTCACCGGCAAGTCGGCGAAAAACATCAAGGTCGAAGGCAACAACGTGTCGGTGGACATCCTGCTGGGTTATCCCGGCAAGAGCCAGATCGAGCCGATCCGCAAGGCGGTGACGGACCAGCTGAAAACCCTGCCCGGCGTCGGCAGCGTGAAGGTCAATGTGTCGGTCAAGATCGTGCCGCATGCGGTGCAGCGCGGCGTGAAACTGGTGCCCGGCGTGAAAAACATCATCGCCGTGGCCTCGGGCAAGGGGGGTGTCGGCAAAAGCACCACCGCGGTGAACCTCGCGCTGGCGCTGGCCGCCGAAGGCGCCAGCGTCGGCATCCTCGACGCCGACATCTACGGCCCGTCGCAGCCGATGATGCTGGGCATCGCCGGCCGTCCGGAATCGAAGGACGGCAAATCGCTGGAGCCGATGGAAGCCCACGGCCTGCAGGCGATGTCGATCGGTTTCCTGATCGACACCGAAACGCCGATGGTGTGGCGTGGTCCGATGGTGACCCAGGCGCTGGAGCAGCTGGTGAATGAAACCAAATGGCGTGACATCGATTATCTCGTCGTCGATCTGCCGCCGGGCACCGGCGACATCCAGCTGACGCTGGCGCAGCGGGTGCCGGTCACCGGTGCCGTCATCGTCACCACGCCGCAGGACATCGCGCTGATCGACGCGCGCAAGGGACTGAAGATGTTCGAGAAGGTGGGCATTCCCATCCTCGGCATCGTCGAAAACATGTCGCTGCACATCTGCTCGAAGTGCGGCCACGAAGAACACATCTTCGGCGAAGGCGGCGGCAGCCGCATGGGTGCCGATTACAAGGTCGAACTGCTCGGTTCGCTGCCGCTGGACATCAATATCCGCATGCAGGCCGACTCCGGCAAACCGACGGTGGTGGTTGATCCCGACGGCCGGGTGGCGGACATCTATCGCCAGATCGCGCGCCGCGTCGCGGTGAAAATCGCCGAGAAGCAGCAGGATCACTCGGCAGCGTTCCCGAAAATCGTTGTAAAAAACACATAGCCGGGATGGGGAAACCCTTTCGAATCCTCGGGATTCGGCGCTAAGATAGCGGCGTGCTGAATTCCGCGATTACCGCCCGATGCGCCTGCCCGGCGCGCAACCGCCCGTGACGGCGCGGCGCAGTATCGTGTGTGTATCGCTTCTGCGCTGCCACTCCACACCCCGGTAGTTCCCCCCGACGCTTACCCATACCAGCAGAGGCATCATGCGCTTCCGTTTTCCGGTCATCATCATCGACGAAGACTTCCGCTCGGAAAACACCAGCGGCCTCGGCATCCGCGCGCTGGCCAAGGCGCTGGAGGAAGAGGGTCTGGAAGTGCTCGGCGTCACCAGCTATGGCGACCTGTCGTCCTTTGCCCAGCAGCAGTCGCGCGCCTCGGCCTTCATCCTGTCGGTCGATGACGATGATTTTTCGGCGCAGGAACTCGAGTCTACCATCGGCGAGCTGCGCACCTTCGTCAAGGCGATCCGTTTCCGCAATGCCGAAATCCCGATTTTTCTCTATGGCGAAACCCAGACCTCGCGGCATATTCCGAACGACGTGCTGCGCGAACTGCACGGTTTCATCCACATGTTCGAGGACACACCGGAATTCGTCGCGCGTTACATCGTGCGCGAATCCAAGTCCTATCTCGACAGCCTGGCGCCGCCGTTTTTCCGCGCGCTGACGCATTATGCGCAGGACGGCTCCTACTCCTGGCACTGCCCGGGACACTCCGGCGGCGTCGCCTTCCTGAAAAGCCCGGTCGGCCAGATGTTCCACCAGTTTTTCGGCGAGAACCTGCTGCGCGCCGATGTCTGCAACGCGGTCGATGAATTGGGCCAGCTGCTGGATCACTCGGGGCCGGTGGCGGCTTCGGAACGCAACGCGGCGCGCATTTTCAACTGCGACCACCTGTTTTTCGTCACCAACGGCACCTCGACCTCGAACAAGATGGTATGGCATTCGACGGTGGCGCCCGGTGACGTGGTGATCGTCGACCGCAATTGCCATGTGTCGATTCTGCATGCGATCACCATGACCGGCGCTGTGCCGGTGTTCCTGATGCCGACGCGCAACCACTTCGGCATCATCGGGCCGATCCCGCTCGAAGAATTCAGCTGGGAAAACATCGAGAAAAAAATCCGCGCCAATCCCTTTGCCGCCAAATCGACGTCGAAGCCGCGCATCCTGACCATCACGCAGAGCACCTACGACGGCATTCTCTACAACGTCGACGCGATCAAGGAAAAACTCGACGGCAAGATCGATACACTGCATTTCGACGAGGCCTGGCTGCCGCATGCGACCTTCCACAAGTTCTACCACGGCATGCACGCCATCGGCCGTGACCGGCCGCGGACCAAGGAGTCGGTGGTGTTTTCGACGCAGTCGACGCACAAGCTGCTGGCCGGCCTGTCGCAGGCCTCGCAGATCCTGGTGCAGGACAGCGAGACGCGCAAACTCGATTACGACACCTTTAACGAAGCCTATCTGATGCACACCTCGACCTCACCGCAGTACGCGATCATCGCGTCCTGCGACGTGGCGGCGGCGATGATGGAGCCGCCGGGCGGCACCGCGCTGGTCGAGGAGTCGATCATGGAGGCGCTGGATTTCCGCCGCGCCATGCGCAAGGTCGATGCCGAGTTCGGCAAGGACTGGTGGTTCAAGGTGTGGGGGCCGGAGCGCCTCGCCGCCGAAGGCGTGGGCAACCGCGACGACTGGATGCTTCGCCCCTCGGAACGCTGGCACGGCTTCGGCAACCTCGAGGCCGGTTTCAACATGCTCGATCCGATCAAGGCCACGGTGATCACGCCGGGGCTGGACGTGACCGGAAAATTCGCCAAGAGCGGCATTCCGGCGGCGGTGGTGACACGCTACCTTGCAGAGCACGGCATCATTGTCGAGAAGACCGGCCTTTATTCCTTTTTCATCATGTTCACCATCGGCATCACCAAGGGCCGCTGGAACACGATGGTCACCGAGCTGCAGCAGTTCAAGGACGACTACGACAACAACCGTCCGCTGTGGCGCGTGCTGCCGGAATTCCTCGCAGCCCATCCGCGCTACGAAAAAATCGGCTTGAAGGATCTGTGCGAACAGATCCACGGCGTCTACAAGGCCAACGACATTGCACGGCTGACCACCGAAATGTATCTGTCCGACATGCAGCCGGCGATGCCGCCCGCGGAAGCCTGGGCGCGCATGGCGCATCGCAAGATCGAACGCGTCGAGATCGACCATCTGGAAGGGCGGGTGGCCAGCGTGCTGCTGACGCCGTATCCGCCGGGCATCCCGCTGCTGATTCCCGGAGAACGCTTCAACAGCACCATCGTGCGTTATCTCCAGTTCGCGCGCATGTTCAACCGGCAGTTCCCCGGCTTTGATACCGATATTCACGGCCTGGTGGCGGAAGGCAGCGGCGAACAGCTGCGCTATTTCGTCGATTGTGTGTCGGATGCTGCCGGCAAGTCGTGAAATATATATAAGTATTTGTTTTTATTGATTTATTTTTGTTTTGCCGGGAGATCATCGCGCGATGTCCACGCTGGCGCACACCGCTGTTCCCGGCAGCGCGCTGCCCGGTGTGTGGTGGCCTGCGCTGCCTGCCGCCGAGGGCGCGCGCATGCTGGCCCTGCAATACCAGTTTGCGCAAAGTGAACGCTGGTCGCCGGCAGAATTGCGTGCAGCGCAGTTCGCGCAATTGAGCCAACTCCTGCAACACGCCAAAGCCACGGTACCGTTTTATCGTGATCGTCTCGCCGCCATTGCGGCGGATCAGCCGCTGGATGCCGCGGCATTTGAGCGTATCCCGTTGCTGCGGCGGCAGGACATCCAGGAAAATTTTGACGCGCTGGTCAGCCGCGCGTTGCCGCCGGACCACGGCGGCATGCGGGAAGGGAACACCTCGGGTTCCACCGGACGGCCGATCCGTTTCATGGGTACACCACTGACGGAGGTGTTCTGGCGTGCCTTCACGCTGCGCGAACACCTGTGGCAGCGCCGCGATTTTTCCGGCAAGTTGGCGGCGATTCGTGCCCGCGTGACGTCTGGCGACAGTGCCGGCTGGGGCGTGTCCACCGATTCCGTTTTTCGCACCGGCCCCCTGAGCCTGTGCAACACCGAGTTGCCGGTTGCGCGGCAGGCGCAGTGGCTGATGCAGCAAAATCCCGATTACCTGATCAGTGTCGCGTCCAACGTGCAGGAACTGGCGCGGCATTGCGGCCGGCAGGGACTAAGGCCGCCGCGCCTGCGTGAGGTGCGCACCTATGGCGAAGCGCTGCATCCGGATGCACGCGCTGAAATCCACGCGGCCTGGGGCGTGCCGGTGATTGACATGTATTCCTGCCGCGAAGCCGGATATCTCGCGCTGCAGTGCCCTGAGCACGAGCATTACCATGTGCAGGCCGAGGGGGTGTACCTGGAACTGCTCGATGATCAGGGGCAGCCCTGCGCGCCGGGCACGCTGGGGCGCGTGGTGATCACGGCGCTGCACAATTTTGCGACGCCGCTGATCCGCTACGATATCGGCGACTATGCCGAGGCCGGCGAACCCTGCGACTGCGGCCGCAGGCTGCCGGTGATCCGGCGCATCGTCGGCCGGGTGCGCAATATGCTGCGGCTGCCCGGCGGCGGCCTGCGCCATCCGCGCTTCGGCGAAGCGCAGTTCGGCGGCATCGCGCCGGTGCGGCAGTTCCAGGTGGTGCAGAAAACCCTGCAGGACATTGAGGTGGCGCTGGTGGTCGCGCGCCCGTTGACGCACGCTGAGGAAGATACGCTGCGCGCGCTGATCATCAGGAATCTGGCGCATCCGTTCACGGTGTTTTTTGTCTACCGCGACCGCATTCCGCGTTCAGCCGGCGGCAAATACGAGGATTTCCGTTCGGAAGTTGTGGCATGAGTGGTGACATAAGTGATGACATAAATGAGGGCATGAGCACAGCGCCCGCGCACAAGCTGGCACATACAGCCTTGCCGCTCAGCGCACTGCCCGGTGTAACCTGGCCTGCGATGCCCACCGTCGAAGGTGCGCGTGCGCTGGCGCTGCAATACCAGTTTGTGCAAAGCGAACGCTGGCCTCTGGAGCAGTTGCGCGCCATGCAATTCGCACAGATCAGGCAGTTGCTGCGCCACGCCCGCGGCACAGTTCCGTTCTATCGCGATCGTCTCGCGGGGCTGGATCTGGAGGGCGTGTTGGATGAGTCTGTTTTTGCGCGGATTCCACTGCTGGCGCGCAGCGATATCCAGGACCACTACGATGCATTGACCAGCCGCGCAGTGCCCGCAGGGCATGGCCGCATTTACGAAGGGCAGTCATCAGGCTCCACCGGTCGGCCCATCCGTTTCCTGCATACCGAGCTGAACGGGATATTCTGGCGCGCGTTCACGTTACGCGAGCACCTTTGGCATCGCCGTGATTTTTCGGCTCGACTCGGCAGCATCCGTTCACGTGTCAGCCAGACGGTGATGCCGGGCTGGGGACCTGCAACCGACGGCCTGTTCTCGACCGGGTCTGCGACGATGTTCAATACATTGCGGCCGGTGCATGAGCAGGCTGAATGGCTGATGCATGAAAATCCGGATTACCTGATTTGCGTCGCGTCAAACCTGCTGGAGCTTGCGCGGTATTGCGCGAGGCATGGACTGCGGCCATCGCGATTGCGCGGGGCGCGCAGCTACGGTGAGGCGCTGCATCCCGATACGAGGGCGATGGTGAGGCAGGCGTGGGATGTGCCGCTGACCGATATTTATTCCTGCAGCGAGATCGGCTATCTTGCACTGCAGTGTCCGCAGCACGAGCATTACCACGTCCAAGCGGAGGGTGTTCATATCGAGATACTGGATGAACAGGGGCAGCCCTGCGTGCCGGGAGAATTGGGCCGGGTAGTGGTCACGCCCATGCTTCATTTTGCAATGCCGCTGATCCGTTACGACATCGGCGATTATGCGGAAGCTGGCGAACCCTGCGACTGCGGCCGCGGCCTGCCTGTCATCAAGGCGATACGCGGACGTACGCGCAACATGCTGCGCCTGCCTGGCGGCAGTATCCGTCATCCACGATTCGGTGAATACCAGTTTGGCGATATCACGGCGGTGCGGCAGTTCCAGGTCGTACAGAAATCGCTGAGTGACATTGAGGTTGCGCTGGTGGTGGTGCGTCCGCTGACCGCGGCCGAAACGGATAACCTGCGTGCGATGATCGTGAAGCATCTTGGTCACCCCTTCCTGGTGTCGTTTGTGTACCGCGACGAAATTCCGCGCCTGCCGAACGGGAAATACGAGGATTTCCGTTCGGAGGTCACGTCATGAATGCGATGCCGCTGGTGCCGCGTTCCGTCTGCTCCGGCGTGGTCTGGCCTGCGCTGCCCGACGACCGCAATGCGCAGATGCTGGCGCTGCAGTACCAGTTAGAACAGAGCCAGTGGTGGCCGTCCGAACGATTGCAGGCATTGCAGTTGCAGCAGTTTGCACGGGTTTTTCACCATGCGATGACGACGGTGCCGTATTACCGGGAGCGTTTTGCGCCATGGGCGGCTGGTGTCGCGTCATGGGAAGACTATCGGGCGCTGCCGGTCAGCACGCGTCGCGATGTGCAGCAGGCAGGCACCGACATGCACAGTGCCGCACCCCCTTCCGGTCACGGCGGAGTGATTACAACGCAGTCTTCGGGGTCGACCGGCAGCCCGCTGGTGACACGCGGCACCGCCTGGACGCAATTGTTGTGGCATGCGCTGCTGTTGCGCGAACATCTGTGGCACGGCCGGGATTTGCGCGGCAAGCTGGCCGCAATCCGCAGCAAGACCGAAGACGACCGGGTGCCGAATTGGGGGCCCGCCACTGCAGCGTTCCAGACCGGGCCATCGGTGGTGCGCAGTCTGTCGGCCGACATTGATGAACAATTGCGCTGGCTGGCTGCCGAGGATCCTGACTACGTGCTGGCCCACGCCACAAACATCCAGGCGCTTGCCGCGCGCAGCATCGAACTGGGCATCGTGCTGCCCAGGCTGAAGGAGGCCCGGACCTACAGCGAGACGCTGCGGCCCGGGGCGCGCGATATTGTGCGCCGGGCCTGGGGTGTCAACATCGTCGACAGTTACAGTTCGGAGGAACTCGGGTATATCGCGCTGCAATGTCCGGCCGGCGAGAACTATCACGTGCAGGCGGAAAGCCTGATTGTCGAAGTGCTGGATGAGTCCGGCGCCCCGTGTGCGCCGGGGGCGATCGGCCAGGTGGTGGTCACGACGCTGCATAATTTTGCGATGCCGCTGATCCGTTATGCCAGCGGCGATTTTGCCGAAGTGGCGGCGCCCTGCGTGTGCGGCCGCGGCCTGCCTGCTCTGCGGCGCATCGTCGGCCGTCAGCGCAACATGCTGGTGCGACCCGACGGCGTGCGCCATTGGCCGAGTTTCCCGACGGAAGTGTGGGGCGGCATTGCGCCTGTCATGCAGATACAACTGGTGCAGGACGCGGCCGACCATATCGAGGTGCGCGCGGTGATGGCGCGCGATCTTGCCGGTGACGAGGGCGAGCGTCTGATCGCGGCGTTGCAGACCTGCCTCAATTACCCGTTCCGCATCACGCTGCGTCGCGTCGATGCGATTGCGCCGGGTGCCGGCGGCAAGTACGAGGATTTCATCTGCGCGGTGGAGTGAAGCCCGTGCTTATTGCGGCGACTGTTTCCGCCACTGTTTCATCCACTCCGCGGCCCGGCTGTCGGCTTCCTGTTTTTGCGCCGCGGATAATCCGGCGGCCAGCGCGGCGATATTCTGCTGCGCGTATTCGTCGCCCTGCAGCGCCGCCACCCTGACCCAGAAATAGGCCTCCTGCGGATTGCGCGCGATGCCTTTGCCTTCATGCAGCAGCAGGGCCAGATTGTACTGGGCCTGCACATGTCCGCGGCGCGCCGCTTCGCGGAACCAGCGCGCGGCACGGGCGGGATCCGCCGCGACGCCTTCACCCTGCACATAAGTCAGGCCGAGGTTGTACTGCGCGCCGGGATCATTCTGCGCGGCGGCGAAATTCCACCAGCGGTGGGCTTCGGCCATGTTTTTGCTGACGCCGTAGCCGCGCGCATACATCAGGCCGAGGCTGGTCTGCGCGCGCGGGTCGCCGGTTTTGGCGAGCCGCCGGTACCAGTCCGCGGCTTTATTGAAGTCCTGTTCCGCGCCGTCCTGTCCGGCGTAATAGGCGTCGGCCAGCGCGCGCATCGCCGTGCGGTCGCCGGCATCGGCGCGCAGCGTCAGGTCGGCGATGCTGACCTGCTCGGCGGCCTGGGTGCCGCAGGTCGCGCAGAACATCAGCAGCGCCGTGAATTTGGTGATTCTCCGGGTCAGGTTTGACACGGTTTTCCCTCATCCCCGACCCTTCCCCCGGAGGGGGAAGGGAGGTATCAGCGGGCAACGGCTGATGCCGTTGGCCGAGAAATCAGCCCGGCATACGGTCATGGATTTCGAAACGGTAATCGTGGGCATGGCGCTCATCCTTGCTGTAACGCTGCGTGCTGTGTACGCGCCATTGCGCAGCGTCGAACTCGGGCATTTGCGTATCGCCGGCGGGCTCGGCATCGACCACGGTCAGGTAAATGCGGTCGGCTTTGGGCAGCGCGGCACGGTAGAGCTCGCCGCCGCCGATGACGAAGATTTCGCTGTCGCCGGCGCACAACGCGACCGCCTCATCCAGCGTGTGCGCGATTTTTGCGCCGGGTATCGTGTAATCCTTCTGCCGGGTGACGATCACCGTGGTGCGGCCGGGCAGCAGCCGCTTGATCGACTCCCAGGTCTTGCGGCCCATGATGATGTGGTGGCCCATGGTCACCGACTTGAACAGCTGCAGCTCATTGGGCAGGTGCCAGGGGATTTTGCCGTCGGCGCCGATGACGCGGTTTTTCGCCATGGCGACAATCATCGACAGGCGCGGCTTTGCAGCTGCGGTCATACGGCGACAGGCGCGCGGATCGCCGGATGCGGATCGTAATTTTCCAGCGTGAAGTCTTCGTATTTGAAGGCGAACAGGTCTTTGACCGCCGGATTCAGTTTCATCACCGGCAGCGGCCGCGGCTGACGGGAGAGCTGTTCTTTGACCTGATCCATGTGGTTCAGGTAGATGTGCGTGTCGCCGAAGGTGTGCACAAAATCGCCGAGCTTCAGGTTGCAGACCTGGGCGATCATCATGGTCAGCAGCGCGTAGGACGCGATGTTGAAGGGCACGCCGAGGAACATGTCGGCGCTGCGCTGGTAGAGCTGGCAGGACAGTTTGCCGTCGGCGACGTAGAACTGGAAAAACGCGTGGCAGGGCATCAATGCCATCTGCTCGAGCTCGGAGACGTTCCACGCCGACACGATCATGCGCCGCGAATCCGGATTTTTGCGCAGCTGTTCCAGCACCTGGCTGATCTGGTCGATGTGGCGGCCATCGGCGGTCGGCCAGGAGCGCCACTGGCGGCCGTAGACCGGGCCGAGTTCGCCGTCGGCTTTGGCCCATTCGTCCCAGATGGTGACGCCGTGTTCCTTCAGGTAACGCGTGTTGGTTTCGCCTTTGAGGAACCACAGCAGTTCGTGGATGATCGATTTGAGGTGCACCTTTTTGGTGGTCACCAGCGGAAAACCGGCGTTCAGATCGAAACGCAGCTGGGCGCCGAACACGGAAATCGTGCCGGTGCCGGTGCGGTCGGATTTTTTTGTGCCGTTTTCGAGCACATGGCGCAGCAGGTCGAGGTAGGGGCGCATTGGATTACCAGTCATTCGTTCCATCGTCATCAGGCGATGGGACGCAGATATTTCCCCTCTCCCGCCGGGAGAGGGGTCGGGGGTGAGGGACAAAGCTGCAGATATGCCGGACCGGATATTGAAGCATGAGCGTGGCGT
The DNA here is from genome assembly GCA_019749945.1 of Burkholderiales bacterium. Classification (GTDB taxonomy): domain Bacteria; phylum Pseudomonadota; class Gammaproteobacteria; order Burkholderiales; family SG8-41. The sequence continues at coordinate 33,984 of JAIEPF010000009.1, read as the reverse complement.
TGATGGTCTCTGCGCCGATTTTAACAGGCCGTGACCGCTATAATCGGTTTGAAATACATCACGGGAAATTCCACCATGCTGGCCAAGTTGCAGACCCAGGGCGGGTTGCCCGTCGCGCGCGAACTCGCAAAGGCAAAACACCTGCTGATCGTGGCGCCCGCCGGCACCGCGCCGTCAACGCTGCCGCTGGGCGATACGCTGGCCCACGCCATGTCCCGCTGCGGCAAAAAAAACCTGGATGCGACCGTCAGTGCGCAGACACCGGAGGGCGCGCTGGCGGTATGGGTTGCGCCGGACCTGAAAAAATCCGCATTCGAGCAGCAGACCGCCCTGCGCAAGGCGGTAGTCACGCTGCTCGCTGAACATCCGGAGGAGATCACAGTGCTGGTCTCCGGCCCCGCTACTTCGCGGCGCGCACTGGCGGAACTGGCGGCCTATGTATTGTGGGTCAACGGCAAGCCGCTGCCCCAGCGCAAGAAAAAAGCCGCAGGAAAACCTTTGCGCAAGATTCTGATGTGGGGGCATAAGGCTGCCGACGGATTTGCAGAGGCGCGTGCGGCGGCGGAAGGCAACCAGCTGTGCCGCGAACTGACGGTATTGGCCCCCAATGAGCTGACGCCCGGCGCCTATCGCCAGCGCCTGCGCGGGATCGCAAGGGATTACGGCTGGTCGCGCGAAGAGTATGACTACAGCAAGCTGAAACGCATGGGCGCCGGCGCGTTCTGCGCGGTGGCGCAGGGCAGCGACGAAAAGGACGCCGCCATCGTGCGCCTGCGTTACCGGCCGCGCGGCGCGAAAAAAACGGTGGCCTTGGTCGGCAAGGGCATCTGCTTCGACACCGGCGGCCACAACCTGAAGCCGGCGCGTTACATGCAAGGCATGCATGAAGACATGAACGGTTCGGCGGTGGCGCTGGGTATCCTCGCCGCGGCTACAGCAGCCAGACTCAAGGTCAACATCGATTGCTGGCTGGCGCTGGCGCAAAACCACCTGAGCCCGCGCGCCTACAAGCAGAACGACATTGTCACCGCGCTGAACGGCACCACCATCGAAATCGTGCACACCGACGCCGAGGGCCGCATGGTGCTGGCCGATACGCTGACGCTGGCGGCCAGGGCAAAGCCCGGCGTGATCGTCGATTTCGCGACGCTGACCGGTTCCATGCATGTCGCGCTGGGCACCCGTTACAGCGGTATTTTTGCGACCAATGACAAGTTGGCCGGGCAGGCGCTGAAGGCCGGTGTCGTCTCCGGGGAAAGACTCTGCGCGTTTCCGATGGACGAGGATTACGACAGCGCGCTGGACAGTGCGGTGGCTGACGTCAAGCAGTGCACGCTGGATGGCGAAGCCGACCATATCCTCGCGGCACGCTTGCTGCAGCGTTTCACCGACAAAACGCCGTGGATCCACATGGATCTGTCGGCGCACAGTAACAAGGGCGGGCTGGGTGCGGTGGCGACGGACTGCACCGGCTTTGGTGTGGCCTGGGGTGTGGCGTTTCTGAAAAGCCGTTAAGGCTGCCGGTCAGCCTTTTTTCTTGTCCCAGACATAGCGCGCCAGCCGCTGCCAGCGGCTCTGCGGCTGTTTGAGTGCATTCGGCGCACGGCCGGCCTGATCACGGGCGTGGCTTTGTTTCACCAGTTCATGCAGTTCGCGCATGTTCAGCCCGCCTGGGCCTTTGATTTTTTCGGGATCGGTTTTTTCGCTCATATCGCGCCTCGATGGTCGTAACGGCTATGTTAAACTTCGTGCTTGATTTTAATGGAGTTTTTCCATCATGTCGGGCAGCACGCTGGGTACCCTGTTCTGCGTCACTTCTTTCGGCGAATCGCACGGGCCGGCGATCGGCTGCGTGGTCGACGGCTGTCCGCCGGGACTGGCGCTGAGCGAGGCCGATATCCAGTTGGAGCTCGACCGCCGCAAGCCCGGCACTTCGCGCCATGTCACACAGCGCCGCGAAGAAGACAAGGTTGAAATCCTCTCCGGCGTGTTCGAGGGCAAAACCACCGGTACCCCCATCGGACTGCTGATCCGCAACACCGACCAGCGCAGCAAGGACTACGGCAAGATCAAGGACCTGTTCCGTCCGGGCCATGCCGATTACACCTACTGGCAGAAATACGGCATCCGCGATTACCGCGGCGGCGGGCGCCAGTCGGCGCGCGAGACCGCGGTGCGTGTGGCGGCGGGCGCGATCGCCAAAAAATGGCTGCACGAAAAATACGGCACGCTGATCCGCGGTTATATGTCGCAGCTGGGTCCCGTCGAGATTCCTTTCGTAACCTGGGATGAAGTCGGCAACAATCCGTTTTTTGCGCCCAACGCACAGATCGTTGATGAGCTCGAAACCTTCATGGACAAGCTGCGCAAGTCGGGTGATTCCGTCGGCGCGAAGATCACCACGGTCGCCACCAGCGTGCCGGTGGGCCTCGGCGAGCCGGTGTACGACAAGCTCGACGCCGACATCGCGTACAACATGATGAGCATCAACGCGGTGAAGGGTGTCGAGATCGGCGCCGGTTTCGCCGCGATTGCGCAAAAGGGCACCGAACACTCCGACGAAATGACGCCCCAGGGTTTTGTCACGAACAACGCCGGCGGCGTACTCGGCGGCATTTCGACCGGTCAGGACATCATCGTCAATGTCGCGGTGAAACCGACCTCGAGCATCCGCCTCGCGCGCCACACCATCGACACGGCTGGTAAAGCGGCGATGATCGAAACCCACGGCCGCCACGATCCCTGCGTCGGCATTCGTGCGACGCCGATCTGTGAAGCGATGCTGGCGCTGACACTGATGGATCACGCCTTGCGCCATCGCGCGCAGAACGCGAATGTGAATAGCGGGACGCCGGTGATTGCGGCGCAGGCGCCGAAGTCGGTGATCGAGACGCTGCGGGCGGCGGCTGCTGCGGAAAATCCGGATCCCGACGAAGCTTAGATAACCTATTAAAATCAATAGGTTATAAATGCCGTGCGCAAGTGGCGCGGTGCTCCCCGTGCCCAAGCCGATCCACCTCAATCTCTCCGCGTTTTACTTTTTCTATTTCGCCTATCTCGGCGCCTTCGCGCCGTTTTTCGCGCTGTACCTGAATTCGGTCGGCATGACGGCCGTCGAGATCGGCATGCTGATGGCCTTGCCGCAGTTGACGCGCATTTTTGCGCCGCATCTGTGGGGCTGGCTGGCGGATCGCAGCGGGCGGCGCATTCAGGTTGTGCGCTGGTCCGGCGCCGTTGGCACGCTGGTTTTCATGGGCGTATTTGCCGGCGAGAGTTTTGCGTTGCTGTGCGCGGTGCTGCTGGTGATGACGTTTTTCTGGAGCGCGGCGCTGCCGCTGGTCGAGGCGACCACGCTGTCCCATCTCGGTGATGAAACCGCGCGTTACGGCCGCATCCGTGTCTGGGGCTCGGTGGGTTTCATTGCCGCGGTGGTGGCCGTCGGTTACCTGCTGGATTTTTTCAGTCCGCGCGCCGTGTTGTGGGTGATTGCCGGATTGATGGCGTGCATGCTGCTGCTGTCCTGCGTGGTGGCTGAGGCGCCTGCTGTGCCGCATCCGGGGGACGACCGCACGGTATGGCATGTCGTGCGCCAGCCCGCGGTCATCGCCATCGTCGCGGCTTCGGCGCTGATGGCTGCGGCGCACGGGCCGTACTACACCTTTTATACGATTCATCTGGTGGATCATGGCTACAGCAAATCGCTGGCCGGCTGGTTGTGGGCCTTGGGCGTGATCAGCGAAATCGGCATTTTTGTGTGGATGTCGCATCTCTACCGCGCGTTCACGCTGCGCCAGATCCTGATCGCCAGCACCGTGCTGGCGGCGCTGCGTTTTGTCGTCATCGGCTGGGGTGCGGACAGCCTCTGGTTGCTGCTGGCGGCGCAGACCCTGCATGCGGCGAGTTTCGGATCCTTCCATGCCGCGGCGATCGGCGTGGTGCATAAATTGTTCCGCGGCCGCCACCAGGCGCGCGGCCAGGCGATTTACGGCAGTCTGGCGTACGGACTCGGCGGGGCGACCGGCGGGCTGGCCAGCGGGTATGCCTGGGGCGGACTGGGTGCCGGGGCTACGTTTACGCTGGCGGCGGGCTGTGCGTTGCTGGCGTCACTTGTGTTGTGGCGCGGGCTGAGGGAAACCGGCTGAAGCGGCTGTGCTGCTGTGAGATAATCCATGGTTTCAGTAGCTTGGACACCAAACGGTATTTCCATGGCAGGCAAAACGCTTTACGACAAACTCTGGGACAGCCACCTCGTGCGCGAAGAAGCGGACGGGACGGCGATGATCTACATCGACCGCCACCTGGTGCACGAAGTCACCAGCCCGCAAGCTTATGAGGGGCTGAAACTCGCCGGTCGCAAGGTATGGCGCGCCGATTCGGTGGTCGCGACGGCCGACCACAACACGCCGACGCGCAACTGGGACAAGGGCCTCGACGGCATCACCGACAAGGTGTCGCGGCTGCAGGTCGAGACGCTGGACAAGAACATCAAGGAGTTCAAGGCCAAGGTCTATTTCCCCTTTCTCGACAAACGTCAGGGCATCGTGCATGTGATCGGGCCGGAAAACGGCGCGACCCTGCCGGGCATGACGGTGGTCTGCGGCGATTCGCATACCAGCACCCACGGCGCATTTGGTGCGCTGGCTTTCGGCATCGGCACCAGTGAGGTCGAACACGTGCTGGCGACGCAGTGCATGGTGATGAAAAAGTACAAAAACATGAACATCGCGGTCGAGGGCAAACTCGGCACCGGCGTCACGGCGAAGGATATCGCGCTGGCGGTCATCGGCAAGATCGGCACTGCTGGCGGCACCGGCCATGCCATCGAATTCACCGGCAGCGCGATCCGCGGTCTGAGCATGGAAGGGCGCATGACCCTGTGCAATATGGCGATCGAGGCCGGCGCGCGCACGGGTATGGTTGCCGTCGATGAAAAGACCATCGAATACTGCAAGGGCCGCCTGTTTTCGCCGACCGGCGCGATGTGGGACAAAGCGGCGGCTTACTGGCGCACCCTGACCAGCGATGCGGATGCGAAGTTCGACACGGTGGTGAACTTGCGCGCCGAGGACATCGTGCCGCAGGTGACCTGGGGCACCTCGCCGGAAATGGTGACCACGGTCAGCGGCCGGGTGCCGGACCCCGCGCAGGAAACCAACCCGGTGAAACGTGAAGGTTATGCGCGGGCGCTGAAATACATGGACCTGAAACCGAACACGCCGATCACTGAAATCCGCATCGACAAGGTGTTCATCGGCGCCTGTACCAATTCGCGCATCGAGGATCTGCGCGCGGCGGCGGCCGTGGCCAAGGGGCGCAAGGTTGCGGGCAATGTGAAACTGGCGATGGTGGTTCCAGGTTCGGGACTGGTGAAGGCGCAGGCCGAGCAGGAGGGCCTGGACCGGATATTCAAGGAGGCGGGTTTCGAGTGGCGCGAGCCGGGTTGTTCAATGTGCCTCGGCATGAACGAGGATCAACTGAGTCCGGGCGAGCGTTGTGCTTCGACATCCAACCGCAATTTTGAAGGCCGTCAGGGTCCCGGCGGCAGAACACATCTGGTGAGTCCGGCGATGGCCGCGGCAGCGGCGGTTGCCGGGCATTTTGTCGATGTGCGTACTTTGGAATAATGAGTTTGACTGACGAGACAAAAATGAAGGAGACAAACATGAAACGCATTGCATTTATTTTTGTGTTGTTGAGCGTTGTTCTTGCCGGCTGCAATACCATGCACGGCCTCGGCAAGGATATCGAAAAAACCGGTGAGGCCATTCAGCGCAAGGCGGACAAATAGCCGATGGACAAGTTTGTACGCAAAGAGGGATTGGTCGCGCCGCTCGACCGCGCCAACGTCGATACCGACGCGATCATCCCCAAGCAGTTCCTGAAATCGATCAAGCGTACGGGGTTCGGTCCGAACCTGTTCGATGAATGGCGCTATCTCGACCGCGGCGAGCCGGATTCCGACAACAGCGGACGTCCGTTGAACGCCGATTTTGTGTTGAACCGCAAACGTTTCGAGGGCGCCACAGTGCTGCTGGCGCGGGAAAACTTCGGCTGCGGTTCGTCGCGCGAACACGCGCCCTGGGCGCTGCTGCAGTTCGGCATCCAGACCATCATCGCGCCGAGTTTTGCCGATATTTTTTACAACAACAGCCTGAAAAACGGCCTGCTGCTGATCACGCTCGACCCGAAGATCGTCGACCAGCTGTTTCGCGACACCGAAGCCCATGAGGGTTACCGGCTGGCGATCGACCTCGAACAGCAGACGGTGAGCACACCGGCGGGCGACAGCTACAAGTTCGACATCGACCCGCATCGCAAACATTGCATGCTGAACGGGCTGGACGACATCGGCCTGACGCTGGCGCATGCCGACGAGATTCGCGCCTTCGAGGCGAAACACAAGACGGCGCAGCCCTGGCTGTTTTGATTAGCCGGTGATGGGTAATGAGTAAGGGGTAATGGGGGGCTTTCCACCCATGACTAATCACTCATTACCCATCTCCCAATTACTCATCACGGATTCTGAAATGAAAATCGCAGTTCTCGCCGGTGACGGCATCGGTCCTGAAATCGTCGGCCAGGCGCTGAAGGTATTGCGCCGGCTGGCGGCGGATGGCCTCAAGCTGGAATTCGAAGAGGCACCCTTCGGCGGCGCCGGGTTTGATGCGCATGGTGATCCCTTGCCGGCGTCGACACTGAAGCTGGCGAAGGAAGCCGATGCGGTGTTGTGCGGCGCAGTCGGCGGCCCGAAGTATGACGCCTTGCCGCGGCCGCAGCGTCCGGAGCAGGGCATCCTGCGCATCCGCAAGGAACTCGGCTTGTTTGCCAATCTGCGCCCGGCGGTGCTGTATCCGGAACTGGTCAGCGCGTCGACGCTGAAGCCGGAAGTGGTGTCCGGACTCGACCTGATGATCATCCGCGAGCTCACCGGCGACATTTATTTCGGCGAGCCGCGCGGCCGGCGCGACAATGCGCGCGGCGAACGCGAAGGTTACGACACCATGCTTTATTCCGAGCCGGAGATCCGCCGCATCGCCGAGGTGGGCTTTCAAACTGCGCTGAAGCGTGGCAAAAAACTGTGTTCGGTGGACAAGGAAAACGTGCTCGAGACCAGCCGTTTCTGGCGCGAGATCGTCACCGACGTTGCAAAACAATATCCGCAGGTCGCGTTGTCGCATATGTACGTGGACAACGCGGCGATGCAACTGGTGCGCAACCCCAAACAGTTTGACGTCATCGTCACCGGCAACATCTTCGGCGACATCCTGTCCGATGAGGCGTCGATGCTGACCGGTTCGATCGGCATGCTGCCTTCGGCATCGCTCAATTCCGGTGGTGGCGGGCTGTATGAGCCGATCCACGGGTCTGCCCCTGACATCGCCGGAAAAAACATTGCCAATCCGCTGGCCACCATCCTCTCGACAGCGATGATGTTGCGGTATACGTTCAACAAGGACGAGTGGGCTTATCGCATCGAGGCGGCGGTCAAAAACGTGTTGGCGGCGGGTTACCGCACGCCGGACATCGACGAGCCCGGTGCGCGTAAAGTCGGCACCATGGAAATGGGTGATGCGGTGGTCGCCGCGCTGTAATCTTTGATTTGTTGTAATATATTGTTTTAAAAGGTGTTTTCATGAAGAAGGTCGGTATCATCGGTTGGCGCGGCATGGTCGGCTCGGTGCTCGTGGAGCGGATGCGGGCAGAGCGGGATTTTGATTTGATCGCGCCGACATTTTTCTCAACCTCCCAGGCGGGTGGCCGCGGGCCCGATATCGGGCGCGACACCGGCAAGGTCGCCGACGCCAACAGCATCGACGCGCTGGCGGCGATGGACATCCTGATTTCCTGCCAGGGCGGTGATTACACCAACGCGATATTCCCCAAGCTGCGTGCTGCGGGCTGGGACGGCTACTGGATCGACGCCGCCTCGGCGCTGCGCATGCAAGCGGATGCAGTGATCATCCTTGACCCGGTGAACCGCGACGTGATCGACGCGGCGCTGGCCAAAGGCATCAAGAATTATATCGGCGGCAATTGCACGGTCAGCCTGATGCTGATGGCGATGGGTGGTCTGTTCAAGGCCGGGCTGGTGGAATGGATGACGGCGATGACCTATCAGGCGGCTTCGGGTGCCGGCGCCGCCAACATGCGCGAACTGGTGGCGCAGATGGGCGCGGTGCATGCCGCGGCAAAACCGCTGCTCGACAATCCCGCGTCCGCGATTCTCGAACTCGACCGCAAGGTGGCGGATACGCTGCGCAGCGGCGGGGTGCCGACCGAGCAGTTCGGCCATCCGCTCGCCGGCAGCCTGCTGCCGTGGATCGACAAGGATCTCGGCAACGGCCAGAGCAAGGAAGAATGGAAGAGCATGGCCGAGACCAACAAGATCCTCGGTCTGGAGGCAAATCCGCTGCCGATCGACGGGGTGTGCGTGCGCATCGGTGCGATGCGCTGCCACAGCCAGGCGCTGACGGTCAAACTGACCCGCGATGTGCCGCTGGCCGAAATCGAACAGTTGCTGGCCAAGGCCAATGACTGGGTCAGGGTCGTTCCCAACCAGCGCGAGGCCACGCTGCGCGAGCTGACCCCGACCGCGGTGACCGGTACGCTGGGCGTTCCGGTCGGTCGCCTGCGCAAGCTGCCGATGGGGGGCGAATACCTCGCAGCCTTCACTGTGGGTGACCAACTGTTGTGGGGAGCGGCTGAGCCCCTGCGCCGCATGCTGCGCATCGTGCTCGAAGCCGATGCTGCGCCGCGGGCAAAAGCGCTTGGCAAGACCCCGGTCAGTGCCTGATCGGACGGGGCGCACCGGCCCTGCGGCCGGTGCCGGCCGGGCCGGGCCGGAATGCGGAATTTCCTTTAAGAAATATGTGGTTGGACGGCAACATTCGAGGTTTTGTTAGCTTGCATGCCTAACTGATTGATGCTAACTTTCTTGTCCCACAAAAAAATGATACGGGAGCGGTTCGTGCGCACATTCACTCTTGGCAAAGCACTGGCTGTGGCACTGCTGCTCACGCCCTTGTTCGCGCATGCCGCCGGCCTGGGGCGGCTTAACGTGCAATCGAGCCTCGGGCAGCCCCTCAGCGCGGAGATCGATCTGGTTGCGGTCAGGGGTGACGAGGCGTCCACGCTGGTGGCAAGGCTGGCATCCCCGGATGATTATCAGCGCGCCAATCTTCAGTACAACGCCGGCATGACCGGCCTCAGACTCAGCATCGAAAAACGCCCCAACGGCCAGTCGTACATCAAGATCACCGGCAGCCGTCCGGTGAATGAACCCTTTGTCGATCTGCTGATTGAATTGACCAGCGGAACCGGGGGCAAACTGGTGCGTGAATACACCGCGCTGCTGGATCCGCCCGGATATGGCCAGCAGGCTGCACAGCCGGCGCCTGCCGCGCCTGCGGCGGCCCCGGAGTCGCGCCCCATCGTGGCGGCACCCGCTGCGCCGGCGCCGAAACCTGTGACCAGGCCTGCGGCGGCCAGTGCGGCAGGAGCGCAGGAGTACGGTCCGATTGCCAAGGGTGAAACTCTGGGCAAGATTGCGGCCAGCCTGAAACCCCAGGGCGTGTCGCTGGAGCAGATGCTGGTCGGCTTGTATCGCAGCAATCCCGATGCATTCATCAAAAAGAACATGAATCTGGTGAAGTCGGGCAAGATTCTGCGCATTCCCGATGCACAGGAACTCGCGGCGATCACCCAGGGCGAGGCGATGAAGGAATATCGCGCGCAGGTTGCCGACTGGCGCGCTTACAGCGGCCGCGTCGCCGATGCCGCCGCGCAGGCACCCGAAGGCGCCGCCACGGCCCGCGGGCGTATTACCGCCAAGGTTGATGATCCCGCTGCCGCCGAAGGCAAGGATGTGGTCAAGCTGTCCAAGGGGGATCCGGGCAAGGGCGGCAAGCCGCTGAGCGGTGCTGCACGCGAGACCGCGGCGGCCGAAGACAAGACCGCGCGCAAGCAGGAACTGGCGGAAGCCAAGGATCGCATCGCGCAACTCGAGAAAACCGTCAAGGACGGCCAGAAGCTGGCTGAACTGAAGAGCCCGGGCATGGCTGCGGCACAGCAAAAAGCCGAGGCCGCCAAGGCGGACGCAGCCAAAGCCGAACCGGGCAAGCCGGTGGAAGCCGCGAAACCGGCAGAGCCGGCCAAGGCAGAAGCCAAACCGGATGCCGCGCCGGCCGCCAAACCCGATGCGGCCCCGGCGGATGAAGCGAAGAAGGATGTGGCCGCGACCGACAAACCGGCCGATGAAGCGAAGCCGGCGGCGAAACCGAAGCCCAAGTTCGTTGCACCGCCCCCGCCGCCGCCCGAGCCGAGCCTGATGGATATGGCCATGGAAAACCTGCCGCTGATCGGCGGGGGGGCGCTGGCCGTGGTGCTGGGTGGCGTGGGTATTGCCGCCCTGCGCCGTCGTCGTGCTCGCAGCCAGGATGATGATGAGCTGACGCCGGTGGCGCCGACCATGGGCGCCGCTGCGGTTGCCGCGGCTGCGGCGGACCTGTCGGATACCACGGCGACCGCTGCTGCCGCGCCGGCAAGTGATGACGTTGATCCGGTGGCCGAAGCCGAGGTTTATATCGCCTATGGCCGCGACGGACAGGCCGAAGAAATCCTCAAGGAAGCCATGAGCCGCGATCCGGCGCGTGAAGACGTGCAGGTGAAGCTGGCTGAAGTCTATGCGGCGCGCAAGGATGCCGCGGCCTTTGGCGCAGTGGCTGATTCGATGCGCGGTCTGACCGGCGGTGTCGGCGACAACTGGCTCAAAATTGCCGCGCTGGGTTATGCGCTGGATCCGGCTAATCCGCTGTATGAGGCGGGCAGGGATGCCGCGCCGGCGCCGCTGGCCGACGACAGCCCCACGGGTACGGATCTCGACTTTGACCTGGGTGGCGACACGGCCGGCACGCCGGATATCGCGCTGGATGCCGATCCGGCGGGACAGGCCACGGAAATGGGCGGCATGCAGGAGCTGGCCGCCGCCGCGGATGCCGGTGTCGCACCACCGGCTGAAGCGCAGCCCGATTTCAATCTGGATGCCGGTGCGCAGACCGATATCGCGCTTGAGGCCTCACCGCCTGAAGCGAGCAGCATAGATTTCAATTTTGAGCTGCCGCCGGTGGATGCGCCTGCGGCGCCTGCTCCCGAACCCGCGGCTCCGGCCGCGGATGCCGGACTGGATTTCAAAATCGATGTCGGCGACCTCAACATCAACCTGGATGATCCCTCGACTGCGGCAGCGCCTGCCGAAGCCAAGGACGGCCACTGGTACGACGTCCAGCAGAAATTTGATCTGGCCAAGGCTTATCAGGAGATGGGCGATAACGACGGCGCCCGGGAAATCCTGCAGGAAGTGCTGAAGGAAGGCGACAACGAACAAAAGGACCAGGCACAGAAACTGCTCGCTACACTCGGCTAGCCGCATTGCCCGGCGTAATTCATCGAACCGCGGCAGCGCTCCTGCCGCGGTTTGTTTTTCTGCGGCACCTTGTATTGCAAGAACCGGAGGCTCAGGCCCGTGAGAATGGCGCTCGGCATCGAATATGACGGCAACGGTTTCTGCGGTTGGCAGACCCAGCCCTCGGGCTGCGCCGTGCAGGATCGCCTGGAAGCGGCGCTGGCAACGATCGCCGGCGTTCCGGTGGCGACCATCTGCGCCGGACGCACCGATGCCGGTGTCCATGCGCTGGGCCAGGTCGTGCATTTTGATTGCGCGGTTGAGCGGCCGCTGAGCGCCTGGGTGCGCGGCGTCAATGCCTTGCTGCCGCCGGCGATGGCGGTGACCTGGGCGCAGCCGGTGGCGGAGGATTTTCACGCGCGGTTTTCGGCGCGGGCCCGGACTTACCGCTATGTGTTGCTCAACAGTGCGGTGCGGCCCGCTGCCGATCATGGCCGCGTCGGCTGGTTTCACCTGCCGCTGGATGTCCCGCAAATGCGCGCTGCCGCGACCTGTCTGGTCGGCGAACATGATTTCACCGCGTTTCGCGCCGCCGAGTGCCAGGCGCAGTCGCCGGTCAGGACCATGCACGAAGTCACCGTGGAGCAGGCGGGGCCGTATGTGATGTTCGCATTCCGCGCCAATGCCTTCCTGCATCACATGGTGCGCAATCTGGTCGGCAGTCTGGTTTATGTCGGCAAGGGCAAACAGGCGCCGCAATGGCTGGCTGAAGTGCTGCAGGGGCGTGATCGGGCGCAGGCGGCGCCGACTTTTGATGCGTCAGGCCTGTACCTGATGCGGGTGGATTACGAAAACCAATGGGCATTGCCGGCGCCGCGGCTGGATGCGCCGCAACTGGCCCATGCCGCTGTGTTATGAAGATGATATGAATACACGCGTCAAAATCTGCGGCATCACCCGCGTCGAGGATGCACTGGCGGCGGCACGTTTGGGCGCGCACGCCATCGGCCTGGTGTTTTATGCCGCCAGTCCGCGGGCGGTGACGCCGGCGCAGGCGCGCATCATCATCGATGCGCTGCCGCCGTTTGTGGTGCCGGTGGGATTGTTCGTGAACGCCGCCGCAGCGGAAGTTCGCGCTGTCCTGGACGAGACGCCGGTGCAGCTGCTGCAGTTCCACGGTGACGAAACGGCGGAATTCTGCGCCGGGTTTTCGCTGCCGTACCTGCGCGCCGTGCGGGTCAGGGCGGAGACCGATTTGTTACAATACGCACGGGAATTTCGTGCCGCCAAGGGCCTGTTGCTGGATGCCTGGGTCGAGGGCGCGCGCGGCGGCACCGGCACCGTGTTTGACTGGTCGCTGATTCCGCGCGATTTGCCGGCGCCCGTGGTTCTGTCGGGCGGACTCAACCCTGACAACGTGGAGCAGGCGGTGCGGCAGGTGCGGCCCTGGGCTGTGGACGTGTCGAGCGGCGTGGAGTCGGCGAAGGGCATCAAGGATGTGCGGAAAATGGAAGCATTCATGACTGGAGTGCGTAATGCGGGTATATGACTTGCCGGATGCCAAAGGCCATTTCGGGCCTTACGGCGGCGTGTTTGTTTCAGAGACGCTGATTTCAGCGCTGGACGAACTGAAGGCGGCCTACGCCCGCTACAAGGACGATCCGGCCTTTGTCGCGGAATACGAATACGAACTGAAGCACTATGTCGGCCGGCCGAGCCCTGTGTATCACGCGCGGCGCTGGTCCGAACATTTCGGCGGCGCGCAGGTGTATCTCAAGCGCGAAGATCTGAACCATACCGGCGCGCACAAGATCAACAACGTCATCGGCCAGGCGCTGCTGGCGCGTCACCTCGGCAAGCCGCGGGTGATTGCCGAGACGGGCGCCGGCCAGCACGGTGTCGCCACCGCGACCATCGCCGCGCGTTACGGCATGGAATGCGTGGTCTACATGGGCTCGGAAGACGTCAAGCGCCAGGCGCAGAACGTCTATCGCATGAAACTGCTGGGCGCGACTGTGGTGCCCGTGGAATCCGGCTCAAAGACGCTGAAGGATGCCCTGAACGAGGCGATGCGTGACTGGGTGACCAACGTCGAGAACACCTTCTACATCATCGGCACCGTGGCCGGACCGCACCCGTACCCGATGATGGTGCGTGATTTCCAGTCGGTGATCGGCCGCGAGGCGCGCGAGCAGGTGCCGGAGATGACGGGGCGCCAGCCCGATGCGGTGCTGGCCTGCGTCGGCGGCGGTTCCAATGCCATCGGTATTTTCCATGCCTTCATCCCAGACGAGAAAGTGCGCCTGATCGGTGTCGAAGCCGCAGGGCATGGCCTGGAAACCGGCAAACACTCGGCAACGCTGTGTGCCGGTCGCGCCGGCGTGCTGCATGGCAACCGCACCTATCTGCTGCAGGACGACAATGGCCAGATCATCGAGACTCATTCGATTTCGGCGGGCCTCGATTATCCCGGCGTCGGTCCCGAACATGCCTGGCTGAAGGACAGCGGGCGCGCCGAATATGTCGCGGTGACCGATGACGAGGCGCTGGAGGCCTTTCACAAACTATGCCGGCTCGAAGGCATCATTCCCGCGCTGGAATCCAGTCATGCGCTGGCCTACGCCGCGAAAATTGCACCGCGCATGCGTAAGGATCAGATCCTGCTGGTCAATCTCTCCGGGCGTGGCGACAAGGACATGCATACCGTCGCTGAAAAATCCGGCCTCAAATTTTAGGTGGGAGAGAAGCGTGACGGGTGAGGGGAAAATCAGGTGCGAATAATGGTTTGCAACCTTTCACTTTTCACCCTTCACTCTTCACGGGGTTTATAGATGTCACGCATTGCCGCCACCCGCATTACCGCCACATTTACGCGCCTCAATCAGCAAGGGCGCAAGGCCCTGATCCCCTTCATCACCGCCGGCGACCCTGATCCGGCCAGTTGTGTGCCCTTGATGCATGCGCTGGTCGCCGGAGGCGCCGACATCATCGAGCTGGGCGTGCCGTTTTCGGATCCGATGGCCGACGGCCCGGTGATCCAGCGCGCCAGCGAACGCGCGCTGAAGCATGGTGTGTCGCTGCGCGATGTGATCGGCTGGGTGGCCGAGTTCCGCAAGACCAATGGCGACACGCCGGTGGTGCTGATGGGCTACGCGAATCCCATTGAGGCCATGGGGCCGGAGAATTTTGTCAAAGCCGCCAAAGCCGCGGGCGCTGATGGCGTCGTGGTGGTTGACTACCCGCCTGAAGAGGCGGAGCAGCTGGTGGCCACGCTGGATGCGGCCGCCCTCGACACCATATTCCTGCTGTCACCGACCACGTCCGACGCACGCCTGAAACAGGTTGCCGAACTGGGGCGCGGTTACCTGTATTACGTATCGCTCAAAGGTGTGACCGGCGCGGCAAACATCGACGTCGCCGACGTCGCACAGCGCCTCGCCCGCATCCGCAGTTACACAAAACTTCCGGTGGGTGTCGGTTTCGGCATTCGCGACGGCGAGACCGCGCGCAATATCGCCCAGGTGGCCGATGCCGTGGTCATCGGCAGCCGGCTGGTGCAGGAAATTGAATCTGCGCCCAAGGATGCCGTGAATCGGGCGCGGGCTTTCCTGAGCGGCATTCGTACTGCGATGGATCGGGATATCAAGGGTCGAGCGGCATGAGCTGGCTGCAGAAACTGCTGCCGCCGCGCATCAAGCGCGATGCCGGCACGGTCAAAAAAGCCGTCCCGGAAGGGCTGTGGAGCAAATGCGATTCCTGTGAGGCGGTGCTGTACCGTACGGACCTCGAAAAAAACCTGTTCGTCTGTCCGAAGTGCAACCACCACAACCGCATTTCCGCCCGCGAGCGCCTCGATTGGCTGCTCGACATGGAAGGGCGCTACGAGATCGGTGTCGAGGTGACACCGGTCGACAGCCTTAAATTCCGCGACAGCAAACGTTATGTTGACCGCCTGGCCGAGGCGCGCACGGAAACCGGAGAAGAGGACGCGCTGGTGGTGATGCAGGGGGCGATCCGCGAAATCCCGGTGGTCACCGCAGCGTTTGAATTCGGTTTTCTCGGCGGGTCCATGGGCTCCGTGGTCGGTGAACGTTTTGTCCGCGGTGTGCAGGTCTGTGTCGAGCAGCGGCTGCCCTTTGTCTGTTTTACCGCCACCGGCGGCGCCCGCATGCAGGAGGGGCTGCTGTCACTGATGCAGATGGCGAAGACCTGTGCCGCGCTGACGCGTCTCGCCGATGATCGCCTGCCGTTCATCTCGGTGCTGACCGATCCGACGATGGGCGGGGTGTCGGCGAGTTTTGCCATGATCGGCGATGTGGTGATCGCCGAACCGAATGCGCTGATCGGGTTTGCCGGGCCGCGGGTGATCGAGCAGACGGTGCGCGAGACCCTGCCCGAGGGTTTTCAGCGCGCTGAATTCCTGATGCAGAAGGGCGCGCTGGACATGATCGTCGATCGCCGCCAGATGCGCGACACGCTGGCGCGGCTGCTGGCGCTGATGCTGAAAACGCCGGCGCCGGCGTCTTCCTGATTTTTCCCGCCTCTTTCCGCAGGGCGCTCCGGCCTTTCCTCCGCACCTGATGACCTTGCCCGCAACACTGGCCGGCTGGCTGGAATACATTGAGCGCCAGCATCCGCAGTCGATCGCCCTCGGCCTGGATCGCGTCAGGGTGGTGCGTGACGTACTGGGGCTTCAACCGGTGTTTCCGCTGATCACCGTCGGCGGCACCAACGGCAAGGGTTCGGCGTGCATGATGCTCGATGCGATACTCGGCTCTGCCGGATATCGCGTCGGCACCTATACCTCGCCGCACCTGCTGCATTACAACGAACGCGTGCGCATCGCTGGCCGGGAAGCCGGCGATGCCGATCTGGTGAGCGCCTTTGCCGCGGTGGAGGCGGCGCGCGCCGCAGGCAAGGTGCCGCTGACTTATTTTGAGTTCGGCACGCTGGCGGCATTGTGGCTGTTCTGCCGAAGCAAGGTCGATGCGGCGATCCTCGAAATCGGGCTGGGCGGGCGCCTTGATGCGGTCAATGCCTTCGATGCCGACGTGGCCCTGCTGATGAGTGTCGGCCTCGATCACATGGATTATCTGGGGAACACGCGCGAGGCCATCGGTTTCGAGAAGGCGCATATTTTTCGTGCCGGCCGGCCGGCGATCTGCGCCGATGCCGAACCGCCGGCAACGGTCACGGAATATGCGACCGGCATCGGTGCCGAGCTGCTGCTGATCGGACGCGATTTCAGTTATCAGGCCCAGCCGCAGCAATGGAGTTATCGCGGACCCGGCGGTGATCGTCATGGCCTGCCGCCGCCCGCCTTGCGCGGTTCCTTCCAGTTGGCCAATGCCAGCGCCTGCATCACCGCGCTGGATGCCTTGCGCGGGCGCCTGCCGGTGACCAGCGGCAATATCCGCGACGGATTGGTGCGGGTCGAGAATCCCGGACGTTTCCAGGTTTTGCCCGGGCGGCCGACGATGATCCTCGATGTGGCGCACAACCCGCATGCCGCTGCGGCACTGGCCGCCAACCTCGCGCAGATGACGGGTTACCGCAATACGCTGGCTGTGTTCTCGATGCTGAAGGACAAGGATGTCGGCGAGGTGGTGCGGGTTTTGCGCGGCCATGTCGACCACTGGCTGGTGGCGCCGCTGCAAGGTGCGCGTGCACTGCCGGTCGCGGAACTGGAGCGGCAATTACGCGCAGCCGGTGTGACCGTGCCCATCACCATCTGTGCAAATATCGCCGAAGCCTGTGACCGCGCGTATCAGATGGCGGGAGATGGTGATAGAATTTTGGCCTTCGGATCGTTTCTTGCCGTGGCCGCCGCGATGACTGCAGTCCGCACTCGCCGGGATCGGTAAAAAGCGGTAAAAATCGTTTAAAATCAATACTTTACTTCGCTTACGGCGTATCAGGAATGGCGAGAAACGTTAGCGACGAAGAACTCCAGCTGAAGAAACGCGCGCGCCGCCGCCTGGTCGGCGCGATTGTGCTGGTGACCGCGGTGGCGGTGGTGCTGCCGATGATCCTCGATTCCGAGCCCAAACCGGCCACGCAAAGCATCAATATCCAGATTCCCTCTCCGGAAGCCGGTGTGTTGACGGCAAAGCCGGCACCGTTGAAGCCTGCGGAAAAACCGGCGATGGCTGCCGCGCCTGCTGTTGCAGAACCGGCGCCGGCGAAAGCTGAAGCCAAAGTCGAACCCAGGCTTGAAGCCAAGGCAGCAATCAAGCCGGAAGCCGCAGCGGTCGCCAAGGCCGAACCCAAGATTGAAACCGGGGCCGAAGCCGCAGCGAAACCACAGTCCGCACCCGCGCCGGCAAAAGCGGTGACCAAAACCGAGAGTTCTGCCAAAGCCAAGGCGCCGGCCGGCGGCGGCTTCGTGATCCAAGTGGCGGCATTGTCCGATGCCGCCAAGGCCAGGGAATTGCAGGCGAAAATCGCCGGCGGCGGTCTCAAGTCCTACACCGAAGTCGTGCAGACGGCGAAAGGCCCGGTGACACGTGTGCGGGTCGGTCCCTATGCCAGTCGTGAAGCGGCGGAGAAGGCGCGTCCGCAGCTGCAGAAACTGCAGCTCGACGGCAAGGTCATTCCCCGATAACCGATGACCCTGCTTGATTATGCGGTGCTTGCCATTATCGGATTTTCAGTTCTCCTCAGCGTCATTCGCGGCCTGGTGCGGGAAGTCCTCGCGCTTGCGGCGTGGGCGGTCGCGTTCATCGTCGCCTGGCTGTTCGGCGGCCAGTTGGCCGCGCTCATGCCGGCGGAAATCCCCAGCGAGGAACTGCGCCTGCTGGCCGGTTTTGCAGCGCTGTTTTTCGTGGTCCTGCTGGTCATGAGCCTGGTCGCGATGGCGGTGTCACAACTGGTAAAAAGCGCCGGTCTGGGACTTGAAGATCGCCTGCTGGGCA
The DNA here is from genome assembly GCA_019749945.1 of Burkholderiales bacterium. GTDB lineage: Bacteria > Pseudomonadota > Gammaproteobacteria > Burkholderiales > SG8-41. The sequence goes on along the minus strand of JAIEPF010000009.1, from coordinate 15,669 downwards.
CCATATTCGGTCTGTTGCGTGGCCTTGCAGTGGTGACGGTTCTGGTCCTGCTGGCCGGCACGACGACATTGCCGAACCAGCCGTTCTGGCGCGAGGCGGCATTGCGGCCGGTGCTGGAGCGGGTTGCGATTGTGGTCAAGAGCTGGCTGCCGCCCGCGGTGAGCCAGCATATCCGGTATCGCTGAGGAAACGTCATGTGCGGAATCGTCGGAGTTGTTGCCCGCAGTCCCGTAAACCAGGTGCTGTATGACGGGCTGCTGGTGCTGCAGCACCGCGGTCAGGACGCCGCCGGCATCGTCACCGCGGACGGCGCGAGTTTCCACATGCACAAGGGTGGCGGCATGGTGCGCGACGTGTTCCGCACCCGCAACATGCGCAGCCTCGCCGGTTTTGCCGGTATCGGTCATACCCGTTACCCGACGGCCGGTTCGGCGTTTTCCGCGGCCGAATCACAGCCCTTTTATGTCAACTCGCCGTTCGGCATCGTGCTCGGCCACAACGGCAATCTGACCAATGCCGAACAGCTGAAAAACGACCTGTTCCGCCTCGACCTGCGCCACGTCAACACCGAATCCGATTCGGAGGTGCTGCTGAACGTGCTGGCGCATGAACTGGCGGCGAACGCCACCAACTACAAACTCGATCCGGCGACGATTTTCGCCGCGGTATCGGGCGTGCACCGGCGCTGCCGCGGCGCGTATGCGGTGGTTGCGATGATTGCCGGTTACGGCCTGCTTGCGTTCCGCGATCCGTATGGCATTCGTCCTCTGGTATTCGGCAAGGCTGATACGGCGCAAGGGCCCGAATACATGGTGGCGTCAGAAAGCGTCGCGCTTGACGGCCTCGGTTTCAAGCTGGTGCGCGACGTGGCGCCGGGCGAGGCGATCTTCATCGACCTTGACGGCAATTTTTACAGTCACCAATGCGCGGACAATCCCTCGCTGAATCCCTGTTTGTTCGAATTCGTCTACCTGGCGCGCCCGGATTCGGTGATTGACGGCATCTCGGTGTACGAAACCCGGCTGCGCATGGGCGAGAGCCTGGGGCGGAAGATCGAGAAGGATTTTGCCAACCTCGACATCGATGTGGTGATCCCGATCCCGGATTCAAGTCGGCCGGCGGCGATGCAGCTGTCGAATCACCTCAACCTCGGTTACCGTGAGGGATTCATCAAGAACCGTTACATCGGCCGCACCTTCATCATGCCCGGGCAGGCCATCCGCAAAAAATCGGTGCGGCAGAAGCTGAACGCCATCGGCATGGAGTTTCGCGGCAAAAACGTGCTGCTGGTCGACGATTCGATCGTGCGCGGCACCACCAGCCGCGAGATCGTGCAGATGGCCCGCGATGCGGGCGCGCGCAAGGTCTATTTCGCTTCGGCGGCGCCACCGGTGCGTTATGCCAACGTCTACGGCATCGACATGCCGTCGCGTGATGAGCTGATCGCCAGCGGCCGTTCCCACGAGGAAATCGCCCGCGAGATCGGCTGTGACGCGCTGATCTACCAGGAACTCGACGCGCTGATCGGTGACGTGCGCAGTGTCAATCCCGCGGTCACCAATTTCGAGGCTTCCTGCTTCAGCGGCCACTACATCACCGGCGACGTGACCCAGGCCTATCTTGACGGCGTCGAGGCGCAGCGTCGCGACAGCACCAAGGCTGATGCCGCGACGGCGGCGACGCAACTCGATCTCGGTCTGGAACTCGTCGACTAGGCTGCGTGGCCATGTACCAGGTTGCCGCGTTCCGCGAGGAGCGTATCGACGTAATGCATGCGCTGATCCGTGCGCATCCGCTGGCGGTGCTGGTGACCAGTGCCGGCGGCACCCTCGAAGCCAATCATCTGCCCCTGCTGATCGATCCCCTGCCCTCGCCGCGGGGCACGCTGCGCGGCCATGTCGCCCGCGCCAATCCGCTGTGGCGTCAGGCGCAGGAGAATGAGGTGCTGGCGGTTTTCCAGGGCCCCCAGGCTTACGTCACGCCGTCCTGGTACCCGGAAAAACGCGTGAGCGGCAAGGTGGTGCCGACCTGGAATTACGCGGTGGTGCACGCCCGCGGGCCGCTGATCATTCATGATGATCGCGACTGGCTGCGCGACCTGGTATCGCGCCTGACCGACCGGCAGGAGGCCGGTCTGCCGCAGCCCTGGGCGATCAGCGATGCGCCGGCGGATTACATCGAGCGCATGCTGGGCGCCATCGTCGGCATCGAGATTCCGGTGGCCCGCATTGAAGGCAAATGGAAAGTCAGCCAGAACAAGGCGGATGCCGATCGAGCGGGGGTTGCCGCCGGCCTGGCCCGGCGCAATGACCCGCAGGCGCAGGCCATGGCCGCGCTGGTGGCGGAGTCCGGCAAACAAGGGGGTGGCCAACAAGGCCCGGTTTGACGCCGGCCGCGGGCCTGCGGTAGTCTTCAGTTGCGCCGATTTGAAGAACAGCTTGCGGGCGCGTTAAAAATGCCGCTAAAGCGACGGAAGAACCCGGTCCGCGCTAGCTGGCCGGGTTTTTTATTTGACGGAGCAAGAACATGAAAAACGGCTTTACCACGAAGATACTGCACTCCGATCTGGAAGCACCGATCGAGCATTTTTCCGTGCTCAAACCGATGCATACCGCGGTGGCCTTCGGTTATCCGGATGCGCGCGACCTGGTCAAGGTGTTCAAGGGTGAAATGGCCGGTTATGCCTACGGCCGCCAGGGTAATCCCACCACGGCGGCGCTGGAATCAAAAATCAGCAAAATGGAGGACGGCATTGCGACAGCCTGCTTTGCGACGGGCATGGCGGCGATTGCCTCGGCCTTCATCGCGCTGCTGCGCGGCGGCGACCATGTGGTGTCGAGCGCCTTCCTGTTCGGCAACACCAACAGCCTGTTCGGAACCCTGGGGCAGTTCGACTGCGACATCAGTTATGTCGACGCCACCCGTGTCGAGAATGTGGAAAAGGCGCTGCGGCCCAATACCCGGATGGTGTTTGTCGAAACCATCGCCAACCCGCGCACCCAGGTGGCCGATCTGGCACGCATCGGCGAGTTGTGCGCGCGCCGCGGGATCATCTATTTTGTCGACAATACGATGACCTCGCCCTGGCTGTTCCGGCCGAAACAGGTGCAAGCCAGCCTGGTCATCAACTCGCTGACCAAGTACATCGGCGGCCATGGCAATGCGCTGGGCGGTGCAGTCACCGACACCGGCCTGTTCGACTGGAAGTCGTTCCCGAATATCTACGACAACTACAAAACCGCCAATCCGGCGAACTGGGGCATCCTGCAGATCCGCAAAAAGGGGCTGCGCGACGTGGGCGCCACGCTGGCGGCCGAAGCAGCACACCGGCTGGCCATGGGTGCGGAGACGCTGGCGCTGCGCATGGAGCGGGCGTCCGCCAATTGCCTGCAGTTGGCGCGTTTTCTTGCCCAACATCCCAGGGTCACGAAAGTTTATTACCCCGGGCTCGACAACCATCCGCAGCACAAGCTTGCCGGCGAATTGTTCAGGACTTACGGCGCCCTGATGAGCATCGAGCTGGCCGACAACATCGACTGCCTCGATTTTCTCAACCGCCTGCAACTGGTGATCTCCTCCAGCCATCTCGGCGACAACCGGACGCTGGCGATCCCGGTCGCGCAGACGATTTACTGGGAGATGGGGGCGGCGCGCCGCGCCGAGATGGGCATTGCGGATTCGCTGATCCGGCTGTCGATCGGCATCGAGGATGTCGAGGATCTGATCGCGGATTTCACCCAGGCGCTGTCTTAACGTCAGAGTAGAACCGCGGCGCAGCCTTGGGCATCAACGCGCAGATAGCCGCCGCGTTTGTACCAGTCATTGAGCACCCAGCGCTCGCAGCCATGACCATCGACTTGATGGACATGGCGCGCCGGGCGGTGGGTGTGGCCGTGGATCAGGCGCGGATAACCGTGGCGCCGCAACAGGTCTTCCACCGCGGCGGGTGCCACATCCATGATGGTTTCCGTTTTCTGCTGCTTGCTGGCTTCGCTTTGCGCGCGCATGCCGAGCATCTGCTCGCGCCGCGTCTCCAGCGGCTGGGCGAGAAAACGCGCCTGGTTGCCTGCATCCCGTGCATAGGCGCGGAAGCGCTGGTAATCGGCGTCGTCCGTGCACAGTGCGTCGCCATGGGTCAGCAGTGTTGATGTGCCATGCAGATCGATCAGCAGCGGGTCATCAATCAGTGTCGCATTGCTGCGTGCGGCAAACGCCCCGGCCATCAGTACGTCGCGGTTGCCCTGCATCAGGAATACCTTGGTGCCGCGGCCGGCGAGGGCGGCCAGTGCTGCGGCGGTCTGTGCGCCCAGCACATCGGTGTCGTCGTCGCCGGCCCAGTATTCGAACAGGTCGCCGAGGACGTACAGCGCCGCAGCCTGGGGCGCGATAGTGCTGGTGAATGCGAGGAACTGCGCCATGATCTGCGGCCGTTCCGCCGCCAGGTGCAGATCGGAGATGAGGAGGGTGTGGGTCAAGGCACGAAGATGCAAAAGCGTGAACGAGTGAACTGGTGAGCTGGTGAACGGGTCAAGGGCACACTTGAAGCGAAGCAGAATACCCCCTCCCCAGCCCTCCCCTGTGAAACGGAGGAGGGGGTGATGGGGTTACTCGTTCACTCGTTCACTGTTCACCCGTTCACCGCTTCCCTAAACCACTTCGGCTTTTTCAATGATCACGTCTTCGACCGGCACGTCCTGGTGCATGCCTTTGCTGCCGGTCTTGACCTTGCGGATCTTGTCGACGACGTCGGTGCCATCGACGACCTTGCCGAACACGCAGTAACCCCAGCCCTGCGGCGTCGGCGCGCTGTGGTTGAGGAAATCGTTGTCGCCGACGTTGATGAAAAACTGCGCGCTGGCCGAATGCGGCGCCGAGGTGCGTGCCATGGCGATGGTGTAGATGTCGTTTTTCAGGCCGTTGTTGGCTTCGTTCTGCACCGGTTCACGCGTCGGTTTCTGTTTCATGCCGGGTTCGAAGCCGCCGCCCTGGATCATGAAGCCGTCGATGACGCGGTGGAAAATGGTGTTGCTGTAGTGGCCGTCCTTCACGTACTGGATGAAGTTGGCGACGGTGTCGGGCGCTTTCGCGGCGTCGAGTTCCAGGGTGATGACGCCCAATTTGGTGTGCAGCTTGATCATGGCAGGTCCTTGGGTGCGGGTTATTTATTTTTTGCGGGTTTGGCGGCGGGCTTCTTGTTCTCAAGCAGTCGCGCGCGTTCGATGACGATGGGCTGGCGCGGCACGTTCTGATGCGGACCGACGGTGGTGGTCGGCACCTGCAGCATTTTCTGCACCACATCCATGCCCGAGGTCACTCGGGCGAACACGGCATAACCATAACCCTTGTCGTCGGGCGATTTGAAGTCGAGGAAATCGTTGTCGGCGACATTGATGAAAAACTGCGCGGTGGCCGAATGTGGGTCCGCGGTGCGCGCCATGGCCAGGGTGCCTATGGCATTGCGCAGGCCGTTGCCGGCTTCGTTGCGGATGGCCGGGCGCGTGGTTTTTTGCTGCAGGTTCGGGGTGAAGCCGCCGCCCTGGGCCATGAAACCGGGGATGACGCGATGAAAAATCGTGCCGTCATAAAAACCGTCCTTCACGTACTGCAGAAAATTCTCGACGGTTTTCGGCGCGTTTTCCGGATACAGCTCGACGACGATGACGCCCAGCGTGGTTTTGATTTCAACCTTCGGATTGGCGGCGAAGGCGGCGGGGGCCAGCAGCAAAGCAATCAGTAGCGGCAATAAACGGGGCAGCAAGTGGGTCATTATTTTCTCAATAAAAACAACAGGTTATGATTTATTGCCGCACTCAGGCGGCGCCTTCATGAACGATGCGCCAGCCGCCTTTTTCCAGCTGCCAGTACTGGCGCTTGCGCATCTTGCCGCTGGTGTTGCTGCTGGCGTAATCCTGCTCAAAGGTCACCACGGCGAGGTTTTCGTCGCCCGGGTAGAGGAACATGCTGACCCGGTCGATCTTGACCTTGATCCAGGATTTGCCGGCGTTGATGCTGCGTTTTTGCGCCGCCCATGCCGCGAGGTCCTGTTTGCCGGCAGCGAAATTCGTCGAGTAATGGCGCAGATACTGCTCGGTGTCACGGCTTTCCCAGTCGCGGCGCCAGCTTTCGATCGACTGCTGCAGCGTGTCGCGCGTGGTTTTTGCGCTGCCGGCCTCGACCCATTCCACATCCTGCGCGATGATCACCGGCGTCACGCCGACCTGCACCTTTTTTGAAATCGTCAACAGGTCTTCATTGGTCAGCGCGACACAGCCGTCGCTCGCGCGCGGCGGCCGGCTGTAGGTGTCGAAGGGCACGCCGTGCAGCCAGATGCCGTGACCGTTGCGGCCGCGGCGGCGATCCCACTCGTTGGGGTAGTTGATCGGGAACGCACCGTCGCCGTAGAGCGTGCTTTGTGTGCCGTAGGTCCTGGTGAGTTGTTCGCGCGGCAGGTTGCCGGTGACGTGATAAACGCCCAGCGGCGTTTTTTTGTCGCCCTCGCGCAGTTTTTCGATGCCGTTGCGGCCGATGGTGGTGTAGTAGTCGGCGACATAACGCGGCGTCCCCTTGTCGTTTTCAAATACATAGAGCGTGTATTTCGAGGTATCGACGACGAAGGCGTATTTCTGTGAGGGATCCATCTGCAGCAGCGAGCGCGGCACCCGGTTCAGCGGGCGTTCCTGCCTGTGGCGCACCAGCCGTGCCCGCGCTTCATCGCGCAGGTCGGCGATGCGTTCCGCCGGTGCATCCGAGGCGCTGCCGATGCTGCTGATCGGGCGCGCCCGCGCCATCAGCAGGTCGCCCCGGATCAGGTGGGCGAGGCGGAAATTCGGATTTTGCTGCAGCACCTTGTCGATTTCCGCCAGTGCGATGTCGAACTGCGCGCTGGCGATGGCCTGCAGCGTCTGCACCAGCAACGCTTCCGTCGCGGCGACGGCACCGCCGCCCGGACTGAGCAGCGCTCCCGCGCCGGAGGTCAGGGGGCGGTTGCCGAGAGCAAGGGTGGTGGAGGACGGCGTCAGCGCCGTGGCGCCAACGGCCGCGGCCAGCGCGCAGGCGAACAGCGGGCGTTTCATCCGCCGACGATTTCTTCCTGGATCAGCCATTGGTTGCCCGACCGGACCATGACCAGCTTTTTGCTGGCGGAAACTTTCAGGGTGTTGGAGCGGTAATGCTGGCGGAAAGTCACCGTCGCGCGGTTATCGTCATTGAAGATGACTTTGGGCGACTCGACGCGGACTTCGATCTTGCGCGGCTTGGCGATGCGGGCGCGGCGTTCGTTTTCCCAGACCTTGCGCGGCTCGCCGTCCGGTGTCTTGAAACCCGGGGCGTAACGCGCCAGGTAACCGTCGACATCGTTGCCGGCCCAGGCCGCGGCCCAGCTGTTCACGGCCTTGAGCACGGCTTCCGGGTTGTTGGCCGGCGGCGCAGCCTTGGCGGGGGGCGTTTCCTTCACCGGCTCTTTGGCCGGCTCCTTGCTTGCGGCGGCGACAACCGGCGCAGCCGCGGGTTTGGGCGCGGTCGCCTGCGGGGCCGCCGGAGTTGCCGGCACCGGGGTGATCGGCCGTGCCGCCGGCGCCGGTGCAGGCGTTGGCGCGGCTTTCGGCGTGGTTTGCGCCAGCGCGACCTTGGGCGGGCGCGTGCCGCCGGTGAACAGGTCCTTGATCAGGTTGAGCTTGGTCTGCGCCGCCTGGTTGCCCTTGTCGAGCTGCAGCGCCTTGTCATAGGCCTGGCTCGCCATCTTGGCGTAGATGTCGCCGAGGTTTTCGTGCGCGGTGGCATAACTCGGGTGGGTGCGGATCGCCATTTCCAGCGCGCCACGCGCCTTGTCGTACTGACCCTGCGAGGCATAAAGCACCGCGAGGTTGTTGTACGGCTCGGGGAGTTCCGGATAGTCCTGCGTCAGCTCGGTGAAGACGCGGATCGCATCAGCGGGTTTGTTCTGCTCGGTGAGCAGGATGCCGCGCAGGAACCGGCCGCGTGCGTCCTTGGGCCTGGTTTTCAGGTACTGCTCGACGCGCTCCATCGCGCGATCGGTCTGCCCCTGTTTCAGCAACTGCTGGGCTTCCTGCAGATCGTCAGTCTGCGCCAGCGCCGGAGCGGTGAGCCCCATGCAGAAGAGGATGGTGGCGAGGAGGGCGGCGGCCGGTTTGAAAGTCATCGTGCTATGATTCCGATGGTTGTTGTTGAAACTGCAGTCATGTCTCAGTCATGTTGAAGACAACAACATTAGTCCTTGAATCTTCGGGATTTTACCAAGAACAACCACTAATTCAAATGGCTCTTTTTGCGGGATTCACACCCCCGCATTTTCATCCCGGATTCCGGGGCACCTGACAGCCTGACAAGTCTTAAAAAAACCAAACCACGGCCATTGTCAACGGACCAAGATTTACCGACACTCATTAAATCAGGCTCTTGTAAGCGTCTGCCCTTGGTCACTGGGTTCGCCAAGCACTCGCTCATCGCCTTTTCCACGACCTGAACATGCTCAAAATCTACAACACCTTGGCACGGGAAAAGCAGGTTTTCACCCCCCTCGAGCCCGGCAAGGTCCGCATGTACGTCTGCGGCATGACGGTTTACGACTATTGCCACCTCGGGCACGCCCGGGTGATGGTGATTTTCGACGTGGTGCAGCGCTGGTTGCGCAGCTCCGGTTATGACGTCACCTACGTGCGCAACATCACCGACATCGATGACAAGATCATCAAGCGTGCCCAGGAGAACGGTGAAACCATGGCGGCGCTGACCGGACGTTTCATCCGCGCCATGGACGAGGATGCCGCGGCGCTGGGGGTGCAGAAACCGGATGCCGAGCCGCGCGCCACCGAATACGTGCCGGGCATGCTTGACATGATCAGCCTGCTGCAAAGCCGCGGTTACGCCTACCAGGCCGCCGACGGCGACGTGAATTATGCGGTGCGCAAGTTTGACGGTTACGGCAAATTGTCCGGCAAATCGCTGGAAGACCTGCGCGCCGGTGAACGTGTCGCGGTGACGGATGCCAAGCAGGATCCGCTGGATTTCGTGTTGTGGAAACGCGCCAAACCCGGCGAACCGGCATGGGAATCGCCCTGGGGCGCCGGCCGGCCCGGCTGGCACATCGAGTGTTCGGTGATGTCGGGTGCGCTGCTGGGCAAACACTTCGACATCCACGGCGGCGGCCAGGACCTGCAGTTCCCGCATCACGAAAACGAAATCGCGCAGTCCGAGGGCGCGCACGGCTGCACTTTTGTCAATTATTGGATGCACAACGGTTTTGTGCGCGTCGACAACGAAAAGATGTCGAAGTCGCTGGGCAATTTTTTCACCGTGCGCGAGATACTCAAAAAGTACGATGCAGAGGTGGTGCGGTTTTTCATCATTCGCGCGCACTACCGCAGTCCGCTGAATTATTCCGATGCACATTTGGACGATGCAAAGCAGGCGCTGAGCCGGCTTTACACGGCGCTGAAAGGTGTTGCGGCTGTTGCTGCTCCGGTGGATTGGAATAATGCTTACGCGACGCGCTTCAAGGCTGCGCTGGATGATGACTTCAATACGCCGGAAGCGGTGGCGGTGTTGTTTGAACTGGCGAATGAGGTCAACAAGTCGCGTTCACCGGCGGATGCCGGGCTGCTGAAATCGCTGGCCGGAGTGCTCGGCTTACTGCAGCGTGAACCTGAAGCGTTCCTGCAGTCAGGAACGACGCAGGGGGATTGGACACCGGAGCGGATTGAGGCGGCGATAGCTGCGCGGGCTGCGGCGAAGAAGGCCAAACAGTTCTCTGAGGCGGACCGGATTCGGGATGAGTTGAAGGCGGCGGGGGTTGTTCTGGAAGATAGTGCTACCGGGACTACCTGGCGGCGGAATTGAACTTCGCCATTGAAACTCGGCATGCATGCCGATGGTTTTGTGCTCCCCTTGTGAGCCGCCGAGCAGCACAGCCAGGCCGGGAGTAGTCGGCGAGGACTGTCTGAGTCCTTGCCGCGCAGCGGCAAGGGCGAGTTCCGCAGCCGCCCGGCCTGGCGAGCAGCGCAGGGGAGTCCGAAGGACCGGCGAGCCAGGGTCGCCTTCTCTTTGGTTACTTTCTCTTGGCGAAGCAAGAGAAAGTGACTAGCCGCCGGGCTACCCCCGGCGACCTTGTAGTTCTCGGCGGCTTACAAGGGGGTTAATGGTGGCGTTTGTAGCTTTTATTTTCACTTTTTAAGGATATTGCCGTGCCCCGTATTGCTTCAGTCAAAGCCCATGCCATTTCCGCCAAACTCAAACATACGCTGTGGACGGCGCATGAGGAGTTGCACAGCTCGAGCGTGATTTTGGTGGAGATCAAGACCGATGACGAGTTGACGGGTATTGGTCAGATCCATGGTTCGCCGATGAAGGACATCTGCAAATACGTGGAAAAGTTCGGCGAGGTCATCAAGGGCATGAATGCCACGGAGCAGGTTGTGGTCTGGGAAAAAATGCTGTCGCTGACTTCGCCGCGGGCGACCGGCATGGGCGGGCGGGATGGTTTGCCGCAGCCGATGCCGCGCGGTGACCGGCCGCAGATCATGGCGGCGATTGGCGGCATCGACCTTGCCTTGTGGGACATCAAGGGCAAGGCGCTGGGCGTTCCCGTGTGGAAGCTGCTGGGCGGCGAGGGCAAGCCGCTGTTTACCTATGCCACTGGCGGCTATTACGAACTCGACGCGCCGCTGCATGTCTGCGCCGAAGAGCTGGCGGGTTTCGTCAAGCGCGGTTATCAGGCGGTGAAGCTCAAAACCGCGGGCCTGTCGATCGAGAAGGAAGTGGAACGCATTCGCCTCACGCGCGCGGCGATCGGGCCCGATGTGCGGCTGATGCTGGACATGAACGCGGCCTACGATCTGGAGGAATGCATCAAGTTTGCGCATGCGGTTGAGCCCTACGACATCTACTGGCTGGAAGAGCCCTTGCACTGGTATCTGCAGCCGGCGGATTTTGTCGTGCTGGCAAAAAACACCGTGATTCCGCTGGCGCATGGCGAACGTGAGATGACGCGCTTCACCGCGCGCGATTTCATCAACAGCGGTGCACTGGGTTTCATGCAGTTCGATGCCACACGTTTTGCCGGCTTCACCGAATCGCTGCGTGTCAGCCATCTCGCCGAGCAGCAGGGCGTGCGTATTGCGCCGCATCTGGTGCCGGAGGTGCATGCGCACCTGGTGTCAGCCTTCCCGCGCCTCGGTTTCGGTGTGGAATCGCATGGCAACGCCGACCGCGATCCGCTGTGGTTTGAAATGTTCACCGAACGCGCCGAGGTCAAGGATGGCCGCGTGCACATGAACGATCTGCCCGGTTTCGGTTTCGAGATCGACTGGAAGGCCATCGAGAAATACCGGGTTTGATCTGGCGCCCGGAGATTTAATCTATGTTATTGATTTTATTGGTTAATTCAATGTCGCAAAAGCTGCCGCCATGGAACTCGGCAGCAGCGCCGGTCGCGGTGCGGTTGGCCAGCGCCGCGGCATAGTCCTCGGCATTGTCTTGTGGCATGTAACCGATGCGTGCTGCATGCGGATTTGTCCAGCGCGCGCGGCTGTTGTTCGATACGCCGTACAACACCAGATAACGGTATTCCGGCGCGTCGATGCAGCAGCGCACGAGTTGCACCATGTCGCGCCGACTGATCCAGGTCGACAGCTGCCGTATATCCGCCGGCTGTTCGCGAAACGAACCGATGCGCAGGCAGGCGACGCTGATGCCGTGTTTGTCGGCATACAGTCGGCCCAGCGCTTCCCCATAAACCTTGGACACGCCGTAGCGGCTGTCCGGACGCGGCTCGACATCAATGCCGATGGTGCGGCTGCTGCGGTGAAATCCCACCGCATGGTTTGAACTGGCGAAGATCACCCGCTTCACACCGCACTCGCGGGCGGCCTCGAACAGGTTGTAGGTGCCGATGATGTTGGCCTCGAGAATGGCGGGCCAAGGTGCTTCGCGCGGAATGCCGCCCAGGTGCACGACGCAGTCAATACCGGCCATTGCAGCTTTGACTGCGGCGCAGTCACGCAGGTCGGCGGGCGCCAGTTCTTCGCCCGGCCCTGCGGCAGCCATGGTGTTCACGTCGCTCAGCCGCAGCAGCGGGTAACATCCGCGCAGTCCCGTGCGCAGGGTGCTGCCGATGGCGCCGGCGGCGCCGGTGATCAGAATGTGTTTCATGACCGGCTCTTTTTTGCCGTGGCGGCGAAATGGTCCGGTTGTACTTTCTGCAGGCGCGCCCCGTCCAGGTGTTTGCACAGTAATCGTGCCGCCGCCTTGTGGTTGCCGCGCTCGATGGCCTCAAGGATGCGCAGGTGTTCGGCGGCCTGCCGCGCGCGCGCCGCGGGATTGCCGGACACTGCGCGGTATTCGACCAGTTTGCGCAGTTGGTTGATCCGGCGCATGGTTTGCAGCATGAAGCGGTTGCCGGACCAGCGGGCAAGGGTTTCGTGAAAGCGCGCGTTGATGTCCGCCCATTCGACCGGCGTCATTTCGCCATATCCACCGCCGGCCATGAAGGCCTGCTGCCGTTTTAACGCCGCGAGTTCGGCAGGATCGGGGGCAAATCTGCTGCCAAGGATGCAGGCGGGCTCGATGACGCGGCGGATTTCGTAGTTGTCCTCGTAAGCGGCCACCGAATCGATCAGCGGCAGGAATGCCCAGCCATGACCGGCGCGCCGCTCGGCCCAGCCTTCCTGCTGGATACGCGCGAGTACTTTGCGCACGGCGCTGCGGGTTGCGGCAAAACGGCGGATCAGGCCGGTTTCGGTCACCGTGTCCGGCAGACGGTGATCAAGCCGCGCGTCGGCGATCTTCCGGTACAGCGGGTCGTCGCCCGAGGGGGCCAGCTTGCGTGCGCCGGCGCCGAGGTGCTCGGCGCTGCGCGCGAGGAAATAGCCGCGATCCATTTCGTGACGGACGATGCCCATCCGGGCGAGGTGGGCGAGCGCGGCTTCCACCGGGTTGTGCGAGGTGCCGATGGTTTTCGCCAGCATCAGTTTGGTCAGATGGCGCCCGGCCGGCCAGTTTTCGCGGCGCGCCAATGCCACGATTTCCCGGGCCACCCGCAATTGAAGCGCGGTCGGCGGTTCATTGGCGGATTTAAGCATTCCCATTCCGCAAGATTGCATATTATTTGAAAATTATGCAATACTGCGCCGAAAGATGCTGCATCGCGGATGCGCCGTTGCAGCCCCGACATTCAGCAACCACTTCAAGGGAATTCAAATGAATCTGGTGGTCATGGCCGGCGACGACATCGGCCCGGAAATCATCGCGGCGGCGATGGCGGTGGTGAAGGCGGCGGACGCCGAGTTTTCGCTGGGGCTGCGTTTCACCGACATCGAGGTCGGCATGGCGAGCCATCGCAAAAACGGCACCACGCTGACCGATGCCGCGTTGCAGGCGGCAACCGATGCCGACGGCGTGATTGTCGGCCCCTGCGGCATGACCGATTACCCGCCGCTGGCCGAGGGTGGCATCAACATCCCCGGCACCATCCGCAAACGGCTCGACCTCTACGCCAATCTGCGCCCGGCGCGCAGCCGCGCCGGAATGCCCGATGCGCGCAGGGGGCTTGACGCGCTGATCGTGCGCGAGAACACCGAGGGTTTTTATTCCGACCGCACCATGTTCCAGGGTAACGGCGAATTCATGCCCACCGAAGACGTCGCCTTGTCGGTACGCAAGATCACGCGCCGGGGTTCGGAGCGTATCGCCAGAGTCGCCTTTGAATACGCGCAGCGCCGCAGCAAACGTGTCACCGTGGTCGGCAAGCGCCACGTGCTGCAGATGACGGACGGCCTCTTTATGGCGCCGGCCTATGAACTGGCGAAGCAGCACAAGGACATCACCCTGCGCGAAATGGACATCGACGCGATGGCTGCCGACATCTATACCCGTCCCGAACGCCATGACGTGATCCTGATCAGCAACATGTTCGGCGACATCCTGTCCAACCTCGCGGTGGCGCTGTCCGGCGGCCTTGGCCTTGCCGCGGCGATCAATGCCGGCGACAGACACGCCATCGCCAACGCCGGCCACGGCTCGGCGCCGGACATCGCGGGCAAAGGGATCGCAAACCCGACGGGCATGATCCTGTCGGCTGGCATGCTGCTCGAGTGGCTGGGATTACGCCACGGCAAACCGGCGTTCCAGCAGGCGTACCAGGCGATCCAGGCGGCGGTGGATGCCGCGCTGGCCGATGCCAATGCGCGCACCGGCGACCTTGGCGGCAAGGGCGGCACCCGGTCCTTTGCCGACACGGTGGTGCGTCATTTGCGCAACCCGAAGTTGCAGGCGGTGGCTGCCGGCTGAATGCCGGCGGTTGCCCCGGGCAATAAAAAACAAAACCAGGCAAACCAGGACACGGAGGAGAACCATGAAGCGATGCATCATTTGCATGACAGCACTGACCCTGGCGATATCGGCCGGCGCCGCGTCGGCACAGAACTATCCGAGCAAGTCGATCCGTTTCCTGGTCGGTTACGCACCGGGCGGCGGCACCGACATCATGGCGCGCGTCGTCGCCGCCAAACTGACCGACAGCCTGGGCCAGCAGGTCATCGTCGACAACCGGCCGGGCGCCAACGCCAACCTGGCGGCCGAAATTGCATCGAAGGCGACGGCGGATGGTTACACGGTGATGTTCATTTCGGTGTCGCATGCCATCAGCAAACCGCTGTATAAAAAACTGGGCTACGATTTGCTGCGCGACTTTACGCCGTTGATCAATGTGGCCTCGGTGCCGATGTTTGTGGTGGTGCCGCCGTCGTCTTCGCCCAGAACCGTCGCCGACCTTGTCGCGCTGGCGAAGTCAAAATCGATCAACTATGCGTCTTCCGGTGACGGCAGCCCCGAACATATCGCGGCCGAACTGCTGAAGGGCATGGCGAAAATTCCCATGACGCATGTCGCCTACAAGGGCGGCGCGCCGGGGGCGCTGGCGCTGATTTCGGGCGAAGTGCAGGCGGGGTTCAACACCGCGCCGGTGGCGGTGCCGCACATCAAGTCCGGGCGCATGCGCGCACTGGCGGTGACCAGCGCCAGGCGCAATCCGGCGCTGCCCGACGTGCCCACGGTGGCGGAGTCCGGTGTCGCCGGCTACGACATGATTGTCTGGTATGGCGCGATCATGCCGACGGGTACGCCGGCAGTCGCCATCAACCGCCTCAATACCGACATCAACAAGGCCTTGCAGTTGCCTGATGTTCAGCAGCGATTGGCCAGCCTCGGTGCGGATCCGCTGGGCGGCAGTGCCGCCGATTTCGGCGCTTACATCAAGTCCGAGATTGCCAAGTACACCAAGGTGGTGGTGGACGGCAAACTGCAGCAGCAGTGATATTATGAATCCACGCGCCGGCACGACATTGAAAAAATTAAGACGGCCCGAATGTGCAACGGTTTCAATCCACGCGCCGGCACGAGTGCCGGCGCGACGCGTCCACCAGGGCATTGGCGTCGGCGCCGGCAGCGTTTCAATCCACGCGCCGGCACGAGTGCCGGCGCGACACGTTGAGATGTGGCGGCAAGTCCTGCGCGTATTGTTTCAATCCACGCGCCGGCACGAGTGCCGGCGCGACCCCCGCCCAGCCAAAGAAGGGGCGCCAGCCGGCCACGTTTCAATCCACGCGCCGGCACGAGTGCCGGCGCGACATGCGCTGACACAGCTTGCAATACCCATGC
>JAIEPF010000019.1 GCA_019749945.1 Burkholderiales bacterium | reverse complement strand
ATTGATCATTTCAACGCCTTCGTCCATCTCGCCTGCGCCATGATCCTCATGCGTCGGTATTTATGAAATGACTTCTACTGAAACGATGGCGATGCCGGCGCATCAGCACAGTCCCTCCGCCGAAAGTCCACTCGTCGAGTATGCCGCCGGCACTACCGATAGAATCAATGAGCTCCAGCGCACGCTGGAACAAGGTTTCCCAGGATTTCAGGCGCTCTTCAGCCATTCCTCAACCTTGCGTTTGGCTTTGATCTCGTTAGCGATCTTGACCAGATTTTTTTCAATGCGGCCGGGTTTGGTCCACTGACCGATCGTCTGCACCAAGCCTTGCAGCAGGGCGGGTGATGCCTCTTCGAGCAGCGTACGAAAGTGTGGGCGCCGACTCGCGGGTACTTTGCCGGTGAGTATTGCGCGAATCAGTTCGTCTTCGGACAAGGGCGTGCGATAACTGACGCTGGCGCTGTCGGCCGCCATGCGGATGAAGTCCGGTGCGGGTTCGCTGTTGCTTTGCCCCAGCAAAAGATCAAGGCCGACCTCGCGCAGGATCGCGCGCAGCCGCTGTACGCCGAGATCCAGCACCAGCCCGCTTTCGAGCTGGTTCAGCGTGGTGCGCGATACGCCGGCGGTTTTGGCGAGCTGCGCCTGGGTGAGCTTTTGCTCAAGCCGTGCCGCACGCAAGCGAAAGCCGATTTCCTGTAAACGCATAGGCGTTTGCCAAAATGTTAAATATATTGAACATCATAATGAAATCCGGGGTTATTTCAAGAGGTCTGGTAGAGCTAGGCAGGGTTACTTGACATTTAAAATAGAACTATAGCACTATATTGGCGTAATCCACTTTCCGAGGACGAAACCATGAGAACCATCGAAGTCGATTTCGACGTATTCAAGGCCTTGACGCTGCGCCGCCCGGCAGAGAGCGTCACGGAAAACGACGTGTTGCGTGAACTGCTGGGGCTGTCGCCGGCACATCGCAGTCCGAACGCTTCCCGCATGGCTTCTGTCATTGTGCCGCCTCTCGATCCGGATAGCTGGCTCAGCAAGGGGGTGCGTTTCCCTGCGGGCACGGAATTCCGTGCGCATTACAAAGGAGAAACCCATCTCGCGCGCGTGGAGAAGGGCGCACTGGTGCTTGGCGGCAAGCGATATGACACGCCGTCGTCGGCGGCGATGGCGATCACCAAAAGCCCGGTGAACGGCTGGACCTTCTGGGAATGCCGCACACCGGGGCAGGCCGCGTGGCGGATGATCAAAACGATGCGGCCGCACAAATAATCGATACTCTGCAAGAGCGGCTGGACCAGCATAGGCGGCGGCGTCGGCTGTTAGGGTGCGCTGGTCGTTGGTTTTCGTGCTTGGGTGACAAGGGGGGGGTGTTACCCCCATATGTCGAAAAAACTTAAATTTTTCGACATAAGACGAAAACATGTCGAATTACCCGACATGTTCCGGTGAGCTGACTTTCAGCTGCGCGAGTTATAAAAATATTAATAAAAACAAATATTTATATAATTTCTCGCTCTGCTGCCAATCTATATCCACCTATTGAGAAAAGGAATCAGCCCGCGCGTGTGCTGTGTTACAAACAAATTTCGTCTGCGCAGCGGCGGGCCGTTGTCATCACAGTGCACCCGACAAGGAACAATAAAAAAATGAAAGCCGTTTATTTCATGCAAAACGGAGGCCCCGAAGTCCTGCAATACGGCGAGCAGCCGGACCCCGTCGCCGGTGACGGCCAGGTCGTGGTCGACATTCATGCGGCCAGCGTCAACGGCGCCGACTGGAAAACCCGCTCGGGCTACCACGCACCCACCCAAAAGTTTCCGCACATCCCGGGGCGGGATTTTTCCGGCATCGTCAGCGCCGTCGGGCCAGGGGTTACGGATTTCAAAACGGGTGACGCCGTGTTCGGCGTGGCGCTGCATAGCGACGAAGGCTGCTACGCCGAGAAGGTGGCGATCAACGCCGCCATCATCACCCAAAAGCCCGCGCAATGGAGCCACGTTGAAGCCGCCGCGCTGGGGCTGATCGGACTCACCGCCATTGTCTCGATTGAAAACGCGCTCCAGGTCAAGGCCGGCCAGACCGTGCTGGTGCAGGGCGGGGCGGGCGGTGTGGCGAGCTTCGGGCTGCAACTGGCCAAACACTTGGGCGCGCGGGTCATCACCACCTGCAGTGCGGCCAACGCCGACTATGTGAAAAGCCTCGGCGCCGATCAGGTGATTGATTACAACAAAGAAGATTTCACCCAAGTGGTGAAAGACTGCGATGCCGTGTTCGATACCGTGGGCGGCGAAGTCGCGAAAAACGCCTTCAAGGTACTGCGCAGCGGCGGCCGCGCGGCCTTCATCAACGGCCCGGCACCGACACCGCCCAGCGCGGACTTTGCATCGCTGAAGCCCGACGCCACGCGCAAGCGCGCGCACCTCGACCGCATTGTTTCACTGGTGACCTCCGGGGCGGTGAAGCTGCCGCAGATCACCAACTATGCGCTGGCGGATGCGGCGGCTGCGCATCGGGTGAGTGAGGGTAGGCATTTGCGGGGGAAGCTGGTGTTTAAGATGCGATAGGGTGCGTGACTTGAATGGCTATGTAGCCAACACACATTCGGACTGGTTTGATTTCCTTGCCACGAAGGTGCGCTGGGAGGAGGTGAATTTTTGGAATCCTTCCGATTACTTTGCTTTTCGTGGGGCGCCTGGCTCGCCGTTTTTCTTCCGGCTGTTATCACCGCGCAATGCGATCGGCGGGTTTGGATTGGTGTCCGGTTTCGCGCGGCTGCCGGAGTGGCTCGCTTGGGAATCTTTCGGTGAGGGGAATGGGGCCGCAAGTTTTTCTGAAATGCAAGGTCGGCTGAACGCGATCCGCGAGAAAAATGGAATGGTGACGGGTAGTGCGCTACAGCAAATTGGCTGTATTCTTCTGCAGAACGCAGTATTTTTCCCTGAGGGGGCATGGGTAAAACAGCCTGCGGACTGGGGCAAGCAAAACCTTCGTTACAAATCCTACGATCTGACTGTGGGCGAGGGGAAAAGGGTTTGGCAGGAATGCCTGGAGCGCGCGGCAGTTGTGATCCCTGAATTGATGAGTGGGCTGCCGGCTAGCGAGGGGACGGGTGCTCGATACGGTACGCCGATATTGGTTATTCCGCGTAGGGGACAAGGCACCTTTCGTGTGGCAGTCACGGAGGCTTATGAGCGCGCGTGTGCGGTTACCGGTGAACATTCACTACCCGCACTGGAAGCAGCACACATCAAGCCTTATGCCGAAGATGGACCCCATGCGGTCAGCAACGGGTTGTTGTTGCGTTCGGATCTTCATCGCTTGTTTGACCGCGGATACGTGACGGTGACGCCGGATTACAGAATGGAAGTGAGTTCCCAACTGAAATCGCACTTCAGCAACGGGAAGACCTACTATCCGTTTCATGGGGCACAGATTGCCGTTCCGCGGTCAATTGCCCTGCGTCCAGACCCTGAGTTGCTGCGCTGGCACAACGACAGGTTTCTTGGGTAAAATTAAAAAAACCAATAAAAACAAATACTTAATGAGATATTGGTGGGTCAATCAGAATCAGACCTTTCGGCAGGAGACTGCCGGGGGCTATCTGTGGTCGCCAAAACTCAAGCAAGGCGGCGCGCGCAATCCGTTCTACGAGTTCATGCGCGAGGTGTCGCCGGGTGATTTGGTGCTGTCCTTCGAGGGAACTTATATCCGTGCGATCGGTGTTATTCAGTCGCATTGTTATGAATGTCCCAAGCCGCCTGAATTCGGCGCTGCTGGCCCCAACTGGGATTTGATCGGCTGGAAAGTCGATGTTCATTATCACGTGCTGCGACATCAGGTCAGGCCTGCGGATCACATGCAGGTTCTTGCGCCGCATATCGCCGAAAAATATGCGCCCCTGCAAAGTGATGGCAGAGGGTTGCAGGGGATATACCTGACTTCGGTATCTTCGGATTTCATGGAAGCCTTGGCTGGCCTTATCGGACCCGAAGCTACCAATCTCCTCCGGATGACAGGTATGGCCGAGCCGGTTGGTTCATATGGCCAGGGTTTGGTCGAGTGGGAAGAGCACCTGCGCGACGAGATTTCCGCGCGTACTGATCTCAGTGAAACTGAAAAACAGCAACTGATCCTGGCGCGCCGCGGGCAGGGTCAATTTCGGAAAAACGTGCAACAGCTGGAGCAGCGTTGCCGGGTGACTCGCGTCGACCAGCCTGAACATTTACGTGCCAGCCATTGCAAGCCTTGGCGGGACTGCCAGTCGGCAGATGAGCGCTTGAATGGTGAAAACGGCTTATTACTGACGCCGAGTATTGATCATCTGTTTGATCGCGGGTTTATTTCGTTTGAGAACAATGGGCGGTTGCTGATATCTCCAGTCGCACATCGAGCATCGCTGGTGCGCATGGGGATTCCGGTGGATGAAACCTTGAACGTTGGCGCCTTCTCGGAGGGGCAACGTCAATTTCTGGAGTTTCATCGAAATCGTGTTTTGCTCGCTGCGCAGGTTGGTGGGTCTTAGTTTATGGCGACATTAATCCCGTCATTGAATGCCAGCCTCCGCCGCATGACCGGCGGTGAGAAGCGCTTTGCCCAGCGCCTGGTCGATAAGCTCGAAGACGACTACTGCTGCTGGTATGACGTGCCGATCGGTGTTGCTACCCGGCATCCCGATTTTGTGTTGTTGAGCCCTCGGCGTGGGGTGCTGATTCTGGAGGTCAAGGACTGGAAGTACGAGACTATTGATCGTGCTGATAAGTCGCAGTTCACGATCCATACCGAATCGGGTCTTAAAAAAGTAGTCAATCCTTTTGAGCAGGCGCGCCAATACGCGCATGCAGTGGTCAACGTGCTGCAGCAGGATTCGCAGTTGCAGCAGGTCGATGGCCCATACAAGGGGCGGCTCTGCGTGCCCTTTGGTTATGGCGTGGTGCTGGCTAATATCACCCGTAAACAGTTTGAATCGTCGCGGCTGGATGAGGTGATCGAACCGCACCGGGTGATCTGCCGCGATGAAATGCTGGAGAACGTCGAGGCTGAGGATTTTCAGAAACGGCTCTGGGGCATGTTCTCGGTGCAATTCGGTACGGCGCTGACCATGCCGCAGATCGACCGCGTGCGCTGGCATCTGTTTCCTGAAATTCGCGTGCAGGCCGAGCAATTGAGCTTGGATGATGTCGAGCTTGTAGCGCCGGACGGCCGCAAGGAGCCGTCGCTACTGCCGGATCTGCTGCGGGTGATGGACATGCAGCAGGAGCAGTTGGCGCGCAGTCTGGGCGAGGGGCACCGGGTCATCCACGGTGTGGCGGGTTCGGGCAAGACACTGATTCTCGGGTTTCGCTGTGAGCGGCTGGCGCCGGTTTTGGCGAAGCCGGTGCTGGTGCTTTGTTACAACGCCGCGCTCGCCGCCAAGCTGCAGAGTGTGATCAAGCTCAAGCAGCTCGACCAGAAGGTCAGTGTGCGCACCTTTCATGGTTGGTGTTATGACCAGCTGCGGCTCTACAACGTGGCGATGCCGCCCAAGGGCGAGCAGTTTTTTGATCAGCTCGTCGAATCGGTGATCCGTAGCGTGGATAAGGGCCAGATTCCCCGCGCGCAATACGGCGCGGTGATGATCGATGAGGGGCATGATTTTCAGCCGGAGTGGCTCAAGCTGGTGACGCAGATGGTGGATCCCGAGACCAACTCGTTGTTGCTGCTCTATGACGATGCGCAGTCGATCTATGGCGGCAAGACCCGGCGCAAATTCAGTTTTTCCAGCCTGGGTGTCCAGGCGCAGGGGCGCACGACCATTCTGCGGCTGAATTACCGCAACACCGCCGAAATCCTCGGCACCGCTTACGAATTCGCCAGGGAATACATCCGCCCCGAGCAGGCTGAGGAGGATGGTGTGCCGTTGATCCAGCCCGAAAGCGCCGGCCGCCGCGGCTTAGCGCCGGAACTGCGGCAATTTCCGACGCTGGCCAAGGAAGGCGCTTATCTGGCGGAGCACTTCCGCCGGCACAATCATTCAGGTCGGCCATGGCGGGATATGGCGATTGTTTATCGCACGGCTTTTATTGGGGAGGAAATGGCCAAGCAACTCAAGATGGCCAAGATCCCCGTGCAATGGCTGGGCGGCCCCGGTGGCAAGAAGCGCTTTGATCCTGCAGAGGACAGCGTCAAGGTGATCACGATGCACAGCAGCAAGGGCCTGGAGTTTCCGGTGGTGGCGATTCCCGGGCTCGGCTACATGCCGCACCGGGATTACGGCATTCACGAGGAAGCGAAGCTGCTGTATGTGGCGATGACGCGGGCGATGGACCAATTGATACTGACATCCAGCAAGGAGTCGCCCTTTGTCAGCCGGATTCAGCAGGTCAGTCAGGCGGCCAAGCCAGGGGCCAGTAAAGGCATTGTTTCCGGGATATTGGGATTGTTGGGGCGGTAGGCGGGGAATTATCTGAACCGGAGTCGATTCCTTTTGTGTGGACATGCCCGGTGATGCGGGAAATCTATCCCGCTGTGACTTCGAGTTCTGAAAAGTCTTGCTCAGGCTGGCCATGGCCTCAATTCGAGACTGGTCAACCCAATTAAGATATTGATTTAAAACAATATTTTATGAGAAAAGGCTACGAAGTATTAATTTCAAAAGCAAGTAATTCTTGCAAAATGCAATTTGCAATGTTAGTCTCTATTCCGCTTAACAAGGCCGCATTCGCGGCGTGTGGCGCAGCAACTGCGGGGGAACCACATGAATGATCTGATCAGCCGGCGTCTGAAAGCCGCGCGTGAGAAGCTCGATCTTACTCAGGCTCAACTATCGGAAAAACTCGGTTTCAAAGATCGCCAGACACTGGCGGCGATCGAGGCCGGGCAGCGCAAGATCAGCGCCGAGGAATTGCTGCGGGCGATCCAGGTGCTTGGCGTGGACCTGGATTACTTTACTGACGGGTTCCGTCTGGATGGAGAGGGCCGGTTTTCCTGGCGTGCAGACAAGGGCGCAAGTGATGATTTACTCAAAACATTTGAGGCGCGCGCTGGTCGGTGGATTGCCACGTACCGCCGCCTCGGTGATATCCAGGGCATCAAAACCGCTGTCTTGCAACGCCATCTGCCGCTGAATGAACAAAGCACCTTTGAGGAGGCTGTCACAGCGGGCGAGGCTGTCGGTCTCGAATGGAAACTGGGCGATAAGCCCGCTTTGGCACTGGAGCGCGCCGCAGAGGCCAGCCTTGGCGCGCTGATCCTGTACGTCAATGCGCCAAAAGGTATTTCGGGCGCTGCCTGTCAGGTGCCCGGCCTGAGTACCATCCTGATCAATCGCAACGAGTCGGAAGGTCGCCGCCACTACGATCTCGCGCACGAGATATTCCATGTACTGACCTGGGAGCAGATGCCGCCTGAGCACAGGGAGTTGAGCGACGGCGATCGTCGTGGCAAAGGCCGTTACAAACGCATAGAGCAACTGGCCGACAATTTTGCCGCCGCACTACTGATGCCGGAACGCGCACTTGCGCCACTGTGGCAGGCTCGTAACGGCGGAGATATCCACGCCTGGTTGAATAGGACGGCAGCAGAATTTCTCGTGAGCGCGATGGCATTGAAATGGCGGCTGATCAATCTGGGCTGGCTTACCAAGGCTGAACTGGATTCCATTAATGATGCCAAGCTGACTGCTAATGGCAGGCCCAAAGCAGATCAACAGACGCCGCGGTTGTTCAGCGAGGCGTTTGTGCGGCGTCTGCACATGGCGCTTGCAAAGGGCCAATTGTCGGTGCGACGTGCCGCCGTGCTGCTCGAATTGACGCTTGATGATCTGGCGCAGTTGTTCCGGGACTATCAGCTACCGGTTCCGTTTGATCTGTGAGCCAACAGCATGCAGCGCGGACAAGTCATTTTGATGGACACGAGCGTGATCATCGAGGCTTACCGCACCAATTGCTGGAATGCCGTGACCGTCCATTTTTCGGTGGCGACAGTCGAAAAATGTTACGAAGAAACGTTGACCGGGGATCTGCTGCGCCCCGGATACGTTGCTGTTGATCCGGGGATTTTGAGGCAAGGTCTGGCCGACAGAAATACTGTGTCGGATGTCGAACGTGCTGCGCTCTCACTCAATCTTGAAAACGCGGATGCGCTGGACGCGGGCGAACGTGATCTTCTGGCCCACTTGCTTGGTCGGCCCGGTGTCTGGTTGGTGAGCTGCGCTGATCGTGCTGCGGTTAATGCGGCACTAGCCATGGGATTTGAGGGTCGTCTGGTTTCCTTGGATGCCATTGCCCGAGCCGCTGGAGCGCGCCCCAATCTTCGACATCATTTCACCGAAGCGTGGCTGCGTGAGGTTCGCACAGCTTTCAAGCTGGATCGGCTGTAGTTCGCGGGGGGATTGGGGCTAAATGTAGAAGGGTAGTGGCGAGATTCGAGCATGAAATTTTCACTAATTAATGGGCAACGCCAAGAGGCGCAGCCGAAACTTTCAGGAAAATGTCCGGTTTGCGATCAGGCTACGGTTGCAAAGTGTGGCGAGATAAAGATTTGGCACTGGGCTCACAAAGGGCATCGCACTTGTGATCCTTGGTGGGAAAATGAAACCGAATGGCACCGCGATTGGAAAAGGCATTTTCCGGAAGGCTGGCAAGAGATTGTTCATAAGGCCGAGAACGGAGAAAAGCATATCGCGGATGTAAAGACTGATCAGGGTTGGGTCATTGAGTTTCAGTATTCGTATATCAATCCTGAAGAACGCCGGTCACGCGATACTTTTTATCCGAAGCTGGCTTGGGTAGTGAATGGAACAAGGCGTAAGCGAGATGTGCAGCAATTTAAGAGCGCGTTGAATCGCAGCATCGGCGTTGGTTCCAATTCACAGATTCGGAGAACGTTCCCCGGCGAATGCGCAATCCTAAGAGATTGGGGGAGTAGTAACGCGCCAGTTTTTTTCGATTTTGGAGCAGGGCCTAGTCTTTGGTGGCTTCTTAAAAGTGTTCCCGATGGATCGGCATATGTTATGCCGTTTTCTCGCGGGGATTTTATTCAGACACACCTTAGCGGTGCGACGCAGCAGGTGCGCGAATTCGAGGGGCTGGTTAATGACATTAGTAAACTAGTCTCAGAATACGAGTCACATCTCAGGCGCAGGCGTTGAAAAGATCTCGGTGTCAATGAAATGCCGTTTTCGATATGTTTAGTTGAGGGTCGGTTAGTTTTTCACTCGGCAACTTAATTTCTTCAATATCGTGAAAGGGCCTGATTCGGTCGCTTAACCAATGGCAAGAACCGCCGACTTACTTCTCTGCAAACGCCATCCGATGCGCCCCGCGGATCTGTTCCCGCCGCACTTCATCCACACCGGCAGCCTCTGCACATGCCGCCCAGGTCTCCACGGCAGCTCGCACTTCATCAAGGATCACGGCGGCACGCCCGCGTTTCATCTGCGCTGATTTTGCGCAGGCTTCAAAATCCGCCAGCGTAAATCCGTCGCGTTAGCCGTTCATGGTCATCTGGTGCGTGGCGGTCCACAGGCCGGCGGGGTTGTAGCTGTAGGTCATGTCGAATGCCGGCGCCAGTGACCAGCGGCCCTGCGGGTCCATCAGGAAGGCGATGTTCTTGACATGGTCGTCCTGGTTGCGCGCGAAGTGCCGTTTTATAAGTAATTGTTTTTATTGAATAAATTACTCCGCTCTCAGTATGGCTGTTGGCGGGTTTGCGGAAGGCGAGGCAGGCGGCCATATATCATTGCAGATCATTGTATTTAATGATAATTTCTCTTTTCGCGAATTGCGAAAATGCTGCAGGGATTACCCATGCGACGCCCGGTCAATCGTCAGCCCACTCTGAAGCCGCAGGATTTGTATCTGCTGCTGGCCTTGCTCACGCGTCGGGATGAGCCGGTGACCTATCCCGAGCTTGCGGCATTTGCGGGGGTGTCGATCTCTGAAGTGCATGGCGCGTTAAGGCGCGCCGAGTTGGCGCGACTGCTGTCGTTCGTCGATGGCAAGCCAGGCCTGATCAAGCCGGCGTTCAAGGAGTTTCTGTTTCATGGCGCGCGTTATGCATTTCCGGCCGCGCGTGGCGGGATGGTGGGTGGCGTGCCAACGGCGTATGCGGCTGCGCCGCTTAACGCATCGATCGCGCCGTCCTCCGATCCGCCGCCGGTGTGGCCGCATGCCGAAGGCAATGCGCGTGGCCTTGCCCTGGTGCCCTTGTATCCGAGCGCGCCGGCTGCCGCGTTGCGCAATCCTGCCTTGTACGAAAATCTCGCGTTGTTTGATGCCTTGCGCATGGGCAACGCGCGCGAGCGCAGCCTGGCTGAAGAATTGTTCGGGCAACGGTTTTGAATCCGCTCGATCCCAATGTTCAGTCGGTTGAGGTGGTCGCGCAGGCGCTGGGCGATTTGTGTGATGAGGTGGTGCTGGTCGGTGGCTGTGCTGCAGGGCTGTTGTGTACGTCGCTCGCTGCTGCGCCGCCGCGCGTGACCTTTGATGTGGATGTGGTGGCCGAGGTAGCTGCGCTGGCCGAGTATTACGCGCTGGAAAAGCGGTTCGAGCAGCGGGGCTTCACACGCGATGTTTCGCAGGATGCGCCGATCTGCCGCTGGCGCTTGCGGGATCTGTGTGTTGACCTGATGCCGAGCGAGGAAAAAATTCTCGGGTTTTCGAATCGCTGGTATCCGCATGCCATCGCGGGTGCTTTGCGCGTCGCGCTGCCCAGTGGTCGGCTGATCCGCCTGATCCCGGCGCCCGCTTTTCTGGCAACCAAGCTCGAAGCGTTTGCAACGCGCGGCCGGGGCGATCTGTTATCGAGTCACGATTTCGAGGACATCATCCATGTGCTGGATGGTCGCCCCGGTATCGAAGCTGAGGTGGCTGCTGCCGCAGCTGATCTGATGCATTACCTGTCCGCTCGTTTCGGCGAGATTGCGCAGCATGCGGATTTTTCCAATACGCTGCCGGGCCTGGTGACCTATGACGAGATTCACGGGGATCGGGTTCGTCGCGTTCGTGCTCGCATTGAGGCAATCGCGGCGCTTGCCGCGGATTCCGGATAACATGGCGCAAATTTTCTATAAAAAAGGAGGAGCAATGCGTATTCAATTCCCGATGTTCACCTGCATCGCCGCACTGATGGCGCAACCCGCTGTGGCTCAGACTTATCCCACAAAACTGATCCGCATCCTGATTGCGCAGGCGCCGGGCAGCGCAACGGACAACGTGAGCCGGGTGCTGACTGCCAAGCTCGCTGGGCAGATGGGCCAGCAGTTTGTGATCGAGGCGCGGCCGGGCGCCGGCGGTGCGGTCGGCACTGAAGCGGCGGCGCGCTCGCCGGCCGACGGCTATACGCTGTTCATGGCCAACAATTCCACGCACGGCTCCAACCCCGCGGTGTATAAAAAGCTGCCCTACGATGCGATCAAGGATTTCTCGCCGATCATCCTGATCGCCTCCACACCCTATGTGCTGACGGCGCACCCGTCGCTGCCGGTGAAGAACGTGAAGGAACTGGTCGCGTTGGCCAAGAAGCGGCCGGGTGATCTCAACTACGGTTCCGCCGGCAACGGCAGCACCCATCACCTGAGCGGCGAGCTGCTGAACATGATGGCGGGCATCAAGCTGGTGCATGTGCCGTACAAGGGCACCACCCCCGCGCTGACCGGGCTCTTGAGCGGCGAGGTGTCGGTGATGTTCTTTACCGTGGTCGGCATCGAGCCGCACGCCAAATCGGGCAAGGCGCGGGTGCTCGCGGTCACGACGCCGAAACGCGCGCCGCTGATGCCCGAACTGCCGACGATGACCGAGGCCGGTTATCCGGGTTTTGAGGTGACGTCGTGGTTCGGCCTGCTGGCACCCGCGGGTACACCTGCGGCCATCGTCAGCCGCGTCAATGCCGAATCCGCGAAAGCCCTGGCGTTGCCTGATGTGAGTGGCGCCTTGAAAAAGATGGGTTTCGATGCGGTGGGCGGCACGCCGGAGCAGTTCGCCGCGCACATCAAGAGCGAGGTCGAGCGCTTCACCAAGCTGGTGAAGGCGACCGGGATTACGGTCGATTGAACGGCAGGGTCTGACTTGAGGTCGCCAATTGCGACCTCAAGTTTATAAGCTATTGATTTAATTTATAAATTTATAACCAGTCAGAATGTGCGCCCGGTTCGCCAGGCGACTTGAAGATACCCATATTGGGGTTTATCATACCCAATATGGGAATTAAGAAAACACTCAAGACCAAGGCCCCAGCCGCTGTGGGCGTGGCCGATGCCTTGTTCACCAAGGTGCAGCAACGGGTGCTCGCCGTGCTGTTTGGCAATCCGGGGCGGAGTTTTTATGCCAACGAGATCATCGTTCTCGCAGAGTCGGGTACCGGCGCGGTGCAGCGCGAGCTTGCACGACTCGAGGCGTCCGGCTTGGTGACGGCCACTCGCGTGGGCAACCAGAAACACTATCAGGCCAATGCCGCGTCGGCGGTTTATGCCGAACTGCGCGGGCTGGTATTGAAGACCTCGGGGCTGGTGGATGTGCTGCGTGCGGCCTTGCAGCCATTGGCAGCGCGCTTTGAGAGTGCGTTTGTGTATGGCTCAGTGGCCAAGGGTGAAGACACTGCCGCGAGTGATATTGACCTGATGGTGGTGAGTGATGCCTTGTCTCACGCTGATCTGTATGCGGCGCTGCAGGAAGCGGAGGGCCGGCTCGGGCGCAAGGTGAATCCGACGGTGTATACCCGCAAGGAGCTCGACAAGCGGGTGCGCGCGGACAATGCTTTTGTCCGGCGCGTGTGGTCGCAACCCCGGTTGCCGGTGATTGGAGAATTGGTTGGCCTCGCCGCTTGAGTTGCTCAGCGGTTCGGGCAAACCCTTGCGGCTGGAGCCGCCGGATGCGAAGGAATTTTCAGGCTTGCAGCGTTCGGGGCTGGCGCGTCTGGATGACGCTGCCAATACAGGGCTTTCTTTGGAAGGGCGCTTCGATCTCGCTTACAACGCGGCGCATGCCTTGTGCCTGGCCGCACTCCGGTGGCATGGTTATCGTG
The DNA here is from genome assembly GCA_019749945.1 of Burkholderiales bacterium. Taxonomy (GTDB): domain Bacteria; phylum Pseudomonadota; class Gammaproteobacteria; order Burkholderiales; family SG8-41. The sequence goes on along the minus strand of JAIEPF010000019.1, from coordinate 62,390 downwards.
CTGCCAATCGTTACATCGTGTTTCAGGTACTACCGCATACCTTGGGTTTGGGCGCTGAGGTCTGGCGCGTACTGGCTAAATGCCACGAGGTGAGAAACCTTGGCGAATACGAGGGCGATTTGAATATTGATGATCGCCTGCTTGCGGATTTGCTTGCGGCAAGCAAAGCGGTGGCCGCTGCGCTGAAAAAACTCAAACCGCTGTAAAACCCATTTCTGCGTTTTCCTCCTTTCGCTTTGTGAATTGCCTTAACATGCAGTAACCACAAGGAGAACACCATGGCCAAAGGTCAGCAACGCAGCAACAAGGAACAGAAAAAACCCAAGAAGGACAAAAAAGCCGTGCCGGTGGCGGGCGGGTTTCTCAAGCCCAAGCCGATGGATCCGATCAGGAAGTAAGTCGCTGGATCCGGGTATAGAGTATTTGTCTAAAAATACAATAAAATCAAATACTTATAAATAATCTGAGGGCGGTGCATCACAGTGATGCGCCGCCCTTATTGTTGATGCGTGGAGTGCGTAGGGCGGATGAGCCGCCTTGCGGCGTTATCCGCCGGATGTTTGTTGGCAAGAAATCAGCAGGGCACGACTGCGTCGTGCATGACAACGGCGGACCGGCGGGTAATCACCCGCCCTACGAGGTAGCAGTGCAGATTTTTGCAGGACGGGGGGAACGTAGTGGATCGCGCCTTCCGCGCTATCCGCGCTTCAATTCCTCGATTGATTTCACCAGTTCGCCATCCGCGCGTTTCAGCGGCCGGGTCGCGGCACGCGTGATGCCGAAGGTCGGTATGTATTGCGAGTGTTTGCCGGCGCCGCCCGCGACGATGATGATCAGGTCATCGGGTTTCTGCCACATGTGCACGGGTGTGTCGAGCGGGGCGTTGGCGTATTGTTCGGCGTTTCTGCGGCGGAAGCGCCGTGCGATGGTTTCTTCGGAGAATCGCGACAGCGGGATCACGGCGTCGTCGTACAGCCATTGTTTGACCTGGGCCTTGGTCATGCCGCGGCTTGCGACCGTGGCGGCGTGTTCGGGGCCGAAGGCGAGCACCGGCTGTCCCGCGTAATAGGCGTTGTTCGATCCCGTCGTGGCCATGGTGCCCGAGACCATGCGCAGGATGCCTTCCGGCGTCAGGCTTTCGTGGTCGTTGACGTTGTGTGGGCTTTCGGCGGCAACCACGGTGACGGTGGTGGTGTCTTTGGCGTAGCCCATTTCCACGTGCAGCGGTTCCCAGGGGCTGGCGGCTTCGTTCTCGGCGACGCAGAAGCTCCATTTCGCCGGCGTGCCCGCCGTGGCCATGTCGCCGGTGCCGGGGATGGCGGCGCCGATGTTGACCAGTGCCAGGCGCACCGCGCGGCCGATGGTGGCATTGGCGCGGAAATAATTGCCCATCACGTTGTGGCCGGCATTGATGCCGACTTCGCGCGCCACCGGGCCGTTGAAAATCAGCAGCGGTGTGCAGGGGTGTGTCGTCGCCTGCGTGCCGTAGAGGTTGTATTGATCTTCGGCAAGCGTCTCCAGCGCCAGCAGCACCAGCGGAAAATATTCCGGTTTGCAGCCGGCCATCACTGCATTGGCGGCGATGCGGATTGGTGTGGCCGCGCCAAAACGCGGCGGGATCTTGATCACGGGTTCGTCGAAGTCGCGATCGCAATAAGCCAGCATGCGTTCGACGCGCTCGGGTGTCGGCGGGATCACGGGGAAGCCGTCGCTCCAGCCTTTGGCGCAGAGCAGGTCGAACACTGCTTCCGGGTCGTCGTCGCATTCGATCAGTGCACCGGGTTTTTGCAGCAGGGTGGTGATGGCGCTCATGCTTGTTTCTCTTTGGCCGTATTGATGAACTTCAGCAACTGCGGCATGGCCACGGCCGCGCGTTCACGCACCTGGTCCATGTTGAGCCCGCCCAGCGGATGTTTGATCTCGAGCAAAGGCAGATCAGGCACGCCGAACACCTTGGCCTGCGCCTTGCCCAGTTTCATGAATGAATCCGAAACCACCACGGCGGCCAGGAGGCCGCGTTTGGTCAACTGCGCCATGTCGTGGACACTCCACGACGTGCACGACCCTCAATCGGCCATGGCACTGACGACGAGGTCTGCCTCCTTCGCCAGCTGGTCGAGGATGGCATCCGTCGCGGGTTTGCTGGAAAAGGGTTTGCGCGTCATCACCACCGAATCGACCTTGAAATCTTTTTTGACGCCTTCGATGATCAGGTTCAGCAGATGGTCGGCATTGCCCTTGCTGTTGTCGAGCACGCCGAGGCGGATGCCGGCGTTGCCGAGCGTGCGACTGGATTTGAGTTCTGCGGCCGCTTCAACCGGCGCATCCGGTACCACCAGGAATATCTTGGCCATGACTGCTCCTTCAGAAAATGTGCTGCCAGTTTATTACGATTGCTTTTGATGACGTTGATTGACTTGTGCTCATACCACCCCCACCCTAACCCTGCTTCGCTCCAAGTGTGCCCTTGTCCCCCTGAAGGGGAGGGAATTCCATGGATACTCCTTCCCCTTCAGGGGGAAGGCGGGGATGGGGGTGGTTAACTACGCTTACCCTCGATTTTGTTACGCGCTCTTAATTATTAACCTTGATCCCCGCCGCCTTGAACACCGGCGGCCATTTCTGCATTTCTTTTTTGACGTATTCGGTGAATTTCTCCGGCGTATAACTGACCGGTTCAAAGCCCTGAGCTTCCAGTTGCTGGATCACATCCGGCAGCTTCAGGATGCGGTCGAATTCGGCATACAGCCTGTCGACGATGGTGCGCGGTGTTTTGCCCGGCGCGAGAATGCCGTAGAAGCCGTCAACTTCGTAGCCCGGCAGCGCAGCCTCGGCCATGGTCGGCACCTCGGGCAGCGCCTTGACGCGTTTCGCCGAGCCCACCGCCAGCGGCCGCAGGCGGCCGGCCTTGATGAATGGAATCGCGGCACCCGGCGCCGTCATCAGCATGTGCACCTGGCCGCTGACCACGGCCATGGTGGCGTCGCCCGCGCCCTTGTACGGGATATGCACCATGTTGATCTTCGCCATGTACTTCATCAGCTCGATCGACAGGTGGCCGCCGGTGCCGGCGCCGGAGGACGCGTAGTTGAGTTCGCCGGGGCGCGACTTGGCGAGCGCGATCAGTTCCTTGACCGATTTCACCGGCAGCGAAGGATGCACCACCAGCACATTGGGCGAAAACGCGAGCAGGTTCACGCGCGCGAAATCCTCGATGGTGTCGTAGGGCAGCTTGGCGTAGAGGCTGGGGTTCAACCCGTAACCGGTGGCGACGATCAGGATGGTGTGGCCGTCGGGCGGCGCCTTGGCGACGATCTCGGAGCCGAGGATGCCGGCCGCACCCGGGCGCAGATCCACCAGCACCTGCTGGCCCCAGTTCTCGGTGATCTTGGCGCCAAAGAGGCGCGCCAGGTAATCGTTGCCGCCGCCGGCAGAGGACGGCACGATGAAGCGGATGGGTTTGCTTGGAAAGGTCTGCGCGTGGACTGCCGTTGCGGCGAGCAGCAGTGTGCAGAGCAGGGCGATGGTTTTGTTCATGGTGATTATTCCAGTTTCAGTCCGGTCTTTTTGACCAGTCCGCGCCATTTGTCGAATTCGTTTTTCGCCTGCTGCGTGAATTCCTGCGGCGGGTTGGCGACAATCTCGGTGCCTTCGGCATCCATGCGCGCCAGCACCTTCGGCTCGGTGACCGCCTTGGCCGCCTCCTTGTACAGCTGCTCGACGATAGGGGCCGGGAGTTTCGCCGGCGCAAACAGGCCGAACCAGGCACTGACTTCATAACCGGGCACGGTTTCGGCGATGGTCGGCAGATCAGGTAATGCCTTTAAGCGTTTCTCGGTGGTCACGGCGATGCCGCGCATGCGGCCGGCTTTGATCAACGGCTGCGCGGAGATCGGGCTGCCCAGCATCCAGTTGACCTGGCCGGAGATCACCGCGGGATAACCATCGGCCACACCCTTGTACGGCACATGGGTCATTTTGGTATGGGTGAGGGCGGTGAGCAGTTCCGCACCCATGTGCAGGATGCCGCCGGTGCCCGACGAGGCGTAGGTCACCGTGTCGGGTTTGGCCTTGGCCAGCGCGATGAGGTCACTGACGGATTTCACCGGCAGCGAGGGCGTGACCACGATGATGTACGGATTGGTGGTGAGTTTGGTGATCGGCTGGAAATCGCGGATCGGGTCATAACGCACGCTGCGGATCGCGGCATTGGTGATGTAACTGCTGCTGCTCACCATCAGCGTGTAGCCGTCGGGGGCTGCGCGCGCGGCGATTTCCGCACCCAGGCTGCCGCCGGCGCCGGGCCGGTTGTCGACAATAAAGGGCTGGCCCCACACCGCATTGAAGTGCTGGCCGATCAGCCGCGCCAGACTGTCGACACCACCGCCGGCCGAAACCGGCACCACGATGCGCACCGGGCGCTCCGGGTAAGCCGCGGCGGTTGCGGCGGGCGGCACGATGAGCAGGGCGGCCATCAGTGCGGGCCGCAGCGTGCGTGTGATGTTCATCAAAACTCCTCCGGGTTTGCGGCGGCTGCTTTTGTGATGAGGCTGTGCCCGCGATTTGCATGCCATTATCCGGCCCGCAAACTCTTGAGTAAATTGAAATTATTGCAACAATTGTTCGTGTTGACACATCAATGGAGCCACCCGCTCAGGGTGCGGGCAAAACTTGCCGGACCGACACGGCGCGGTATGATGCGCTCCCCTCAGCCGCAGGCCGCACATGGATTTTGATGTCATCGTTCTGGGTGCCGGCGCCGCCGGCATGATGTGCGCCGCCACGGCCGGGCAGCGCGGGCGGCGCGTATTGCTAGTCGATCACGCCACAACCCTCGCTGAAAAAATCCGCATCTCCGGCGGCGGTCGCTGCAATTTCACCAATCGCGACGTCGGGCCGCGCAATTTCCTGTCGCGCAATCCGCATTTCTGCCGCTCCGCCCTGGCGCGGTATACGCCGCGCGATTTTATTGCGCTGGTCGAGCGCCACAACATCAGCTATCACGAGCGCAACCTCGGCCAGCTGTTTTGCGATGACAGCGCGCAGCAGATCATCGCCATGCTGAAAGCGGAATGTGATGCCGCGGGTGTGCAGTGGGCGATGCCGGTGACGGTGGCGCAGGTGACGCGTATCGCAGGCGATACGCCGGGGTTTGCAGTGGCAACCACGCAGGGTACTTACCGCAGCCATGCGCTGGTGGTGGCCACCGGCGGGCTGTCGATTCCGAAAATTGGCGCGACTCCCTTTGGTTACCGTCTTGCCGAACAATTCGGCTTGAACATCGTACCGCCCAAACCCGCGCTGGTGCCGCTGGCCCTGCCGCCGGAGTGGCTGGCGCAGTTCGGTGCCCTGTCCGGTTCGTCGTTCGATGCGGTGATGTCCTGTGTCGAAGTGCCGCGCGGCGCGGACTATCCGGCGTTTCGCGAGGCGGCACTGATCACCCATCGCGGTCTGTCGGGGCCTTCGATATTGCAGGTGTCTTCGTACTGGCAGCAGGGTGGTGCACGCGGGCCGGTGGCGATGGATCTGCTGCCCGATCTGGATGCGGGCGCGTGGCTCAATGAACATCGCCGGGATCAGCAGGCGCTGGGCGCGCTGCTGGCGGAGCATCTGCCGCGGCGCTTTGCGATCAGCTTTGCCGAACTCCACGGCTGGACCCAGCCACTGGCGCAACTGTCGAACGCAACGCTCGCCACCATCGCGCAGACGTTGAAGGGCTGGCCGATCCAGCCCTCGGGTACACTGGGTTACGCCAAGGCCGAGGTCACGCTGGGCGGCGTGGACACCGATGCGCTGTCACAGCAGACGCTGGAGGCGCGCAGCGTGCCGGGGCTTTATTTCATCGGCGAGGTGGTCGATGTGACGGGCTGGCTGGGGGGCTACAACTTCCAGTGGGCCTGGGCTTCGGGGGTTGCGGCGGGGGGTAACTGCTAGTGAGGAGTGAGGATTGAGGATTGAGGAGTGAGGATGGAAAAGCGAAAACCCCAATGTGGCGGGCCGGGCTAATCTTTCTTTGATTTGAGTATTGGATGCGGGCCGCTGGTGTTCGTGACATCCATGTAATTTTGCAGGGCGTTGCGCACCTCGATGCGCAGCCGTTCCGCGGTCCAGTTCTTGGGCAGGAACAGGTGGATGCCGGCCATGTTGGTGGCGCGGGTCAGGGTGGGGGTGTCGTCACCGCTCGAGGCCAGCACGCGCAGGGTGTTGGAATACAGTTTGCGCACCCGCGTCAGGAACTGGATGCCGCTCATCCCCGTCATGTCGTTGTCGCTGATCACGATATCGATCCGGTTGCCGGCGAGGATTTCAAAGCCGTCACTGGCGTTTCTTGCGCTCAGGACGCGGAAGCCGCCGGAAGAAAAAGCCTGCATCAGCAAGCGCAGTTCGTTTTCGTTTTCGACGACCAGCAGCAGCGAGGGTTCGCGGGTCACAGGGTGCTGCAGCTGCGGCAGGCGTTTGTCTTCCGCAAGCAGGCGCGCGCAGGCATCCGCCGGCAGGGGGGGCGCTAAATAAAAGCCCTGGATTTCGTCGCAGCCGTGAAACCGCAGAAAATTGAGCTGGCCTTCGCTCTCCACGCCTTCGGCCACGACGCGCAGCTTCAGGCTGTGGGCGAGGTTGATGATGGTGACCGTGATCGCGGCGTCATCGGGGTCATTGATCGCATCGCGGATGAATTCACGGTCGATCTTGAGTTCGTCCAGCGGGAAACGTTTGAGATAGGCGAGGCTCGAATATCCGGTGCCGAAATCGTCGACCGAAAGCTGCACGCCCAGTTCCTTCAGCTGATGCAGGGTCTCGACGGACTCCTGCGCATCACTCATCAGCAGCGATTCGGTCAGTTCCAGTTTGAGCAGGGCGGGATTGACGTTGTGGCTGCGCAGGGCCTGTCCCACCACCTCCACCAGGTTCTTGACCTGGAACTGGCGGGCTGAAAGATTGACTGCAACCGGGCGCAGGGCGACGCCCTGCTGTTCCCACTGCTTGAGCTGCGCGCATACGCTGTTCAGGATCCATTCGCCGACAGGCACGATCAGGCCGGTATCTTCGAGGACGGCGATGAATTCGACCGGCGGAACCAGCGTGTCGCCGTTCTGCCACCGCAGCAGGGCTTCGAATCCGGTGACCGAGCCGCTCTCGAGCTCGGCCTTGGGCTGGTAATGCAGCAGGAATTCCCTGCGCTCCAGCGCGCCGTGCAGTTGTGCTTCGAGCTGCTGGCGCTGGATCAGCCGCTCGTTCATTTGCGGCAGAAAGAATTGATAACCGTTGCGTCCCTGCGATTTCGCCCGGTACATCGCGGTGTCGGCGTTTTTCAGCAGGGTGTCGGGTTCGTTGCCATCGCTCGGATAGAGGGCGATGCCGATGCTGGCTGAAATATGGGCCTGGTTGCCGTTGATGTCGAACGGCGCCGCCAGCGCCTCCACGATTTTCTGCGCGATCATGCCGGCGTCCTCGGTTTTCGCCAGGTTCGACAGCATCACCGCAAACTCGTCTCCGCTCAGCCGGCCGACGGTGTCGCTGTTGCGCACGCAGGCCTGCATGCGCGCGGCGGCCTCGCGCAGCAACTGGTCGCCGGCGGCATGGCCATAGGTGTCGTTGACTGCCTTGAAGCGGTCGAGATCGACAAACAGGACGCCTGTCGACCAGTTGTTGCGCTTTGCCTGTGCCAGCATCTGGCCCAGACGGTCGGTGAACAGATACCGGTTCGGCAGGTTGGTGACGGTGTCGAAACGCGCCAGAAAACTCAGTTTGTCCTCGGCCTGTTTGCGCTGGATGAACTGCCCGATCTGGCTGCCGATCGAGACCGTGGTCTGCACCAGCGCTTCATCCGGTTCCCGGCTGTCGGGCCCGAAAAATTCCATGATGCCGACCACATCACTGCCGATCAGGATCGGGAAGGCATAGGCGCTGCGCCAGCCGAATCTGATGGTGCTGGCCCTGCGCCGAAACGGCTTGTCGTCGTGCAGGTTGGCCAGCCAGGAGGCGGTTTTGTCGATCCAGGCACGCCGCAGCAGGCGTCCGCTGCCGGTGTTGCCGACGCTCAGCCACAGCTCCCGGTCAGCCGGGTCGAATTCCGGCTCGAATGCACACCAGTATTCAATGCGCGAGAGTCGCTGTCCTGTGTCGTCCAGCGCCCATCGCGCGCCATAGGCCCATCCCATCGCCTCGCACATGGTGCCGATGATCCGGGGCATGGCTTCGGCGACCGTCAGCGACTCTGCCAGCACCTGCGTCACCGCATGCGACATGGTGCGCCTGGCTGCGGCTTCCTTCTCTTCGGTAATCTCGCGGCTGATGCCCACGGTGCCGATGATTTCCCCGTCGGCAGTCCGCAACGGCACTTTCAGCGTCGAACCCCAGCGGATTTTGCCCGGTTCGTTTTGATTTTCCGTGTGCTCGATCATCAGTTTGTGTTCGGGGTTCCGCAACGGTTTCCCGGTCTGGATGATTTCGCGGTCCTGGCTGGCCAGGATTTCGGCCAGTTTTGGCGGGAAAAAGTCATTGACGGTTTTTCCGGATACATCGGTATCCTGCGTGCCCCGGGCGCCGAGCCAGCTCTTGTTGGCGATCAGGTAGTTCCCGTTTTTGTCCTTGGCGTAAATGTGATCGGGAAGGGTGTCGATGATGGTGCGCAGCAGGGCGCGTTCGCGGACGATGACTTCTTCGGCCTGCTTGCGCTCGGTGATGTCTTCGATGATCCGGATGTAGTAGAGCGGCGTGCCAGACGCATCGCGCGCCAGCGACACCGTGCGGTTGACCCAGAAGGCGGAGCCGTCCTTGCGCAGGAATTTCCGTTCCGAGGAATAGGAGGAGGCTTCGCCCTTCAGCATCGGTTTCTGGTATTTGGCACCGTCGGTGAACCGGTAATCCGGATGGACGATGTCGGTGCTGCTCATGTTCAGCAATTCGTTTTCGGTGTAACCGAGCATCGCGCACAGTTTGGGATTGACGTGCAGGATCCGGTAAGAATCGACCGCCGTGTGCATGATGCCGATCGGAGCGCTGTCGAAGGTCGCGCGGTAACGCAGGTCGGCTTCCTTGCGGGCGGTGATGTCTTCGATGACCCTGATGAAATAAAGCGGTTTGCCCGAAGCATCGCGGGCCAGGGACACCGTGCGGTTGGTCCAGACGATGCTGCCGTCCTTGCGGACGTATTGTTTTTCTTCGGCAAAATTGCCGAGTTGTCCTTGCCACATGCGTTGCCGGTTGCCGGCTTCGTTTTCGCGGTCGCCCGGCCGGCTGAAATCGGAGGCCTTGCGCCCCAGCAGTTCCGCCTCGCTGTAGCCGAGCATTTCGCAGAACTTGCGGTTGACGCGCAGATAGCGGCCGTCGGCGGAGGTGTGCACGATGCCTACGGCGGCCTGATCGAAGGTTTCCTTGTGATGCTGTTCGAGTTCCTTTTTGTCGGTGATGTCCTCGACCATGCTGATGACGTATTGCGGCTTGCCGGCGGCGTCGCAGGCCGTGGACATGGTGCGCCGCACCCATAAAGGCGAGCCGTCCTTGCGGATGAAGCGTTTTTCGCTGGTCCGCGAACCGCCGTCACCCCTGGCAAGCTGCGTGCGGTACTGCGCGCCGGATCCGTAGTCATCGGGGTGGGTGATCCCCCTCATGGGCTTGCCGAGGAGTTCTTCCCTGGAAAAACCGAGCAGGTCGCAGAATTTCTGGTTGCAGTCGATGAGCACCCCGTCGAGATCGACCCTGGTGATGCCGACTGCCGCCTGCTCGAAGATTTCACGGAAGCGTTTTTCGTTTTCCCGTGAGCGCTGGTCTGCCAGCTTGCGGTCGTTGATGTCGTCGATGGTCTGGATCAGGTACGGCTCGCCGTCGGGGGTTTGGGCATGTGCAACGGTCCGGGATACCCAGAAATCACTGCCATCCTTGCGCACATAACGCTTTTCGCCCGAGAAATGGCTGCGCGTGCCGTCGAGCAGTTCGCGCCGCATCTGGTCCTGCTGGTCGCGATCCTCCGGGTGCGTCAGGTCGCGCGTGGTCATGCCGAGCAGTTCGGCGGCGGAATAACCCAGCATCTCGCTCAGCTTGCGGTTGCTGCCGAGGATCCTGCCGTCGGTGGTGGTGTAGGCGATGCCGACGGCAATCTGGTCGAACAGGGACTGCAGGCGGGCGCCTGCCTTCCCCGGCCCGGCGCCGGTTTTTTTTGCGGCGGCAGCACCGGCAGACGCAGCACCGCCACTGGCGGGTTTCGCCGCGCGGCGCTTCGGTTCTCCCCTCCGAGAATGCATAGGCGCACCTTGTATTCGTGATCGCGGGGCGCCCGCCCCTGTTTTTTCACATGTCCGATTTTGGTCGATGGTGCATCGGATTCGATGTTGCACGGCATGTTATCCCGGCTCAGTCCGCAATGCTTGCCCGCTGCGCTGCCGGGGTGGTGCCGTGGCGCGGCGCAACTGGCGGCTGCGCCCCTGAATTCTTCAATATTTTTAATGGGTTAGTTGCCTTTCTGGCGTCAAGGGAGTACCTTTCGGCGTAATTTGTGGATCGGGAGGCGGCATCGTTAGATCCATCCTGTCATGGCGTGACTGGTCAGCGGCGCTGCTGCTGGTGGTTGCGTCGGCGGCAAACGCCGCAGGCCTCGGCAAACTCGTCGTGTTGTCGGCGATGGGGGAACCCTTCCGCGCTGAAATCGATCTGCTGCAGGATCCGGACGAACGCAGCACCCTGACGCCGCGTCTCGCGTCGCCCGACCTCTACCCGCTGTCGGGTTTCCGTTACAACCCGGCGCTCAGCGGGAGCCGCCTCAGCATCCGCGCGCCGGCAAACGGCCGTCAGGTGATCGAACTCGTCTCCGTGCAGCCGCTGAACGAGCCTTTTGTGCACCTGCTGGTCGAGCTGGAATCGAAGGCGACGCGCATGGTGCGCGGTTATACCGCATTAATCGACCCGTACGGTTATCCTGCGCCGCCGGGCGCGAGGGCGGCGGAATATCTGCCGGCGGTGATTCCCGCCGCGGCGCCTGTGCCGATGTCCGCGGCCGTGCGCAGGCCGGCAGCCGACAAACGCAGGGCCCCTGTGCCGCCGGCGCCGCGCCGGGAACCCTTGGCCGACGCGGATGCCAAAACGCTGGCGGCCATGCTCGAACGTGTTGCGGCGCTGGAGGCGGCGGTCGCGCAACTGCAGCGGCAGTGGGAAAAACCCGCGGCGCTGCGGGCGGCGGCAGAGGCGCCATCCGCACTCGAGGCAGTCGCAGCCCAAGCGGCACCGGTTGCTGCGCCAGCGTCGCCGCCCGCGCAGGCGGCGCAGGACAGAGCCGCGGCACCCGCCGAATCCGCGCCGCGCCGCGCGTCAAGTCAGGATTCACTGCTCAACAATGGTTTGCTGGTGCTGGTCATCGGTCTGCTGATCATCGTCGCCTGGCTGGCCTGGGTGGTGTGGGGCCCTCCTTCCAGGGAGGCAAAGCCGCAGGGCAAGGGCTGATTTCAGGGGTGATCCAGGAGCGCGCATGATTTATCTCATACTCGGTTTGGTGCTTTTTCTCGGGGTGCATTCCTTGCGCATCGTTGCCGACGGCTGGCGTACGCGCACCATTTCCCGCATCGGCCAGTATCCATGGAAGGGCGCTTATGCACTGGCCTCGATTGCCGGATTCGTGCTGCTGGTCTGGGGTTATGGCGAGTCGCGTCATGCCTCCGCCGTGCTCTACAACCCGCCGCTGTTCATGCGTCATGCGGCCGCGCTGCTGATGCTGGTGTCGCTGGTGCTGGTGGCCGCGGCGTATGTGCCGCGTAATCACATCAAGGCGGCGCTCGGCCATCCGATGTATGCGGGGATCAAGATCTGGGCCTTTGCCCACCTGATTTCGAACGGCCGGCTGGTCGATGTGATTCTGTTTGGCGCTTTCCTGCTGTGGGCGATCGCCGGTTTTGTGGTGTCGCGCAAACGCGATCGCGCGGCCGGCACGGTGCATGCCGCGGGGCAGGTGTTGCGCACGGTGCTGACGGTGATTGCCGGGGTTGCTGCGTGGGCGGCGCTGGTGTCGGGGCTGCACCTGTGGCTGATCGGGGTCGCGCCGCTGGGGTAACTGGTGACTGGGTCTGGGTCTGGGAGTGTGCGGTATTGCTTTGGTGTCCAGGCGATGAAAGCGACAAAATGCCTGCATTGGAGGGGGCATGGCAGGGCGCAGGAAAAATCTGATTGAAGACCTCGTCGAGCTGACGACCCGATTGCCGTGGTGGATCGGTGTGACTGCGGCGCTGACGGCCTGGGGTGTTTTGCATGTGTTGCTGCGTATACCGCCGCCTTTTTCATTCCCGTCGGATGTAGTGATCCTGCCGGTGTTGCGCGGCCTGGCGATGGGGCTGCAGTATCTGCTGCCCGCGGTGTTCCTCGCCATTGCGGCCTTGTCGGCCTGGCTGCGTTACAAACAATATAAAAATTACGCCGACGTTGCCGGTGAGCGCGGACATGTCGCGCTGGAGCTGCTGACCTGGCGCGAGTTCGAGCAACTGGTCGGCGAATTTTTCCGGCGCAAGGGTTTCAGGGTCGAGCGGCGCGGCGGCCATGAGCCTGATAGCGGCGTCGATCTGGTGGCGAGCATCGGCGAAGACCGTTACCTGGTGCAATGCAAACACTGGCGGGTGCAGCGCGTGGGCGTGAAAGTGGTGCGTGAAATCTGCAGTGTGGCCGCCGCCGAAAACGCGGCGGGTGTGTTTGTGGTGACTTCCGGCACCTTTACCGAGGAGGCGCGCCGCTTTGTCGAGGAAAACCGCATCGACATCGAACTCATCGCCGGCGATCAGTTGCGGCGGATGATCCAGGGCCTGGAGATGGTGGCGAAGACGGCTGGCAAAGGCGAATGAATCCATGAAAACACAGCGACATGATCCGGTCAGCGAGAGCCGGGCGGGTTTGGAGTCTGCGGTAAAACCCTGCCCCTTTTGCAATCTGGGATCCGGACAACTCATTGCCGCGAATCCACTCGCGGTGGTGGTGCGCGATGCCTTCCCGCTGTCACCCGGGCATTGCCTGGTGGTTCCGCGCCGGCATGTGGCGTCGTTTTTTGATTGCGCGGCGGAAGAGCGCGCGGCAATGATGGCATTGCTTGATGCTGCCAAGGCGGTGCTCGAGCGCGAACACAGGCCCGCCGCCTATAACCTCGGTCTCAATGACGGCGCAGTCGCGGGGCAGACGGTGATGCATGTGCACCTGCACCTGATCCCGCGCTATACCGGTGATGCCGTCGATCCGCGCGGCGGCGTGCGCTGGATTTTTCCGGAGCGGGCCGCGTACTGGATGGAGCAGGAGACGCAACAAGTCACGAAGCGGGGAGGCACCGATTCGCAGTAAGCGGGATGCTCAGCGCACCAGACCGTTTTCTGCGAATTTCAGATACAGCTCGCGGCAGACCCAGGCATCGGTCGCGGCATAAATGATCTGCGCGGGTGTGAGTTGCGGCGCCGACCAGTTGGTGGTTTTGGCACCCTTGGGAATGCGGTAGCCGAGGAATATGCCGGCGAGGTTGCGCACGCCGCTTTGTCCGTAATCGTGGCGTTTGGCGACGATGCCGAGGTCGACGACGTTTTTTTCGGTGAACGGGAACACCTGTTTCAGCGTACGCAGGTCGTAGGCCAGCGCAACGCCGGCCTTGGCGGTGCCCGGCGCCTGCAGCATCTCGCTGATCACGGCGTGGGTGTCGGCATAACGCAGCGGGAAGATGTAGGCCATCCTTGCAGTCGCCACCTGTACGATGCTCGGCAGGTAGCTTTCGCCTTTGCGGAAAGCGGGGCGTGTCTCGGTGTCGAGGCCGACCACATGTTCGCCGCGGATGTCGGTCAGCGCGCTGAACAGCAGCGCCGGTGTGTCGACAAAGGTCACCGGGCCTTCGTAGCGGCGCACCGGCAGTACATTGAGGTCATCGCGCGAGATCGCGCGTGCGGTTCCGGGTTGCGGGGCGGGCGTATTCATCAGGGTTCGAGGGTAACAGGTGGCGGGCGCGTGGTACAGTGATTATCCGCGGCGACGGGGTGGAAGCGGCATGGCAGGGCGGATGATCCGGTGGTGGGCAGGTCTGGCGGCGATGGTTCTGCTGGCCGGTTGCGCGCAGCTGCCGGTCTACACCACGCTGCCGGTGGAGCTGCGGCCTTCGCCCAATGTCGGCGAGCGGCGGCCGAATTACGTGATTCTCCATCACACCAGCAACGACAGCGTGGAACGCGCACTGGAGACGCTGACCAGCCCGGCGCGCGAAGTCAGCGCGCATTACCTGATCGCGCGGGATGGCCGGATCATTTACCTCGTCGATGAACTGAAACGTGCCTGGCACGCCGGTGACTCGTACTGGGGCGGCAACCGCGACCTCAATTCCGCGTCGATCGGCATCGAGCTCGACAACAACGGGCGTGAGCCCTTTGCCGAGGCGCAGATCCTTGCGCTGATGGCGCTGCTGGGTGATCTGAAAGCGCGCTGGTCCATCCCGGCGGCGAACGTGCTGGGGCATGGCGATATCGCGCCGGGGCGCAAGGTTGATCCAAGCGCCCTGTTTCCATGGCGGCGCCTGGCCGCGGCGGGCTTCGGCCTGTGGTGCGAGCCGCCGTACGACGTTTTGCCGACGGGCGCTGATGATGCAACGCTGCTGAGCGCGCTGGGTTATGACGTGTCGGTGCCGTGGACGGCGGTGGCGGCGTTCAAACGCCATTGGTCGTCGGAGGATGCGAGCCAGGGATTGAGCGAGGCGCAGCGCGCGATGCTGCAGTGCCTGATCCGCAAGCAGCAGGCGGGTGGTTAAAATAAATAATAAAAACAATAGGTTACGGATCTGCGCGTGGTCTGAATATGGCGGCATGTTGACGCAGGTGATGTGTTACACTTCACATCAATTTGTCATACACAGGTGTTTACATGCCACTGTCAGTACGTATCCCACAAGCGGTAGAGCAAGAGCTTGCCGAATACTGCGTCAAGCATCGGGTTTCAAAAAGTGATGCGGTAAAGCAGGCGCTGGATGAATTCCTGGCGATCAAGGCAGGTGACCGTTCGCCGTACGAACTGGCCCGGGATTTGATTGCACCTGATACGGATGAGCGCCCCACCGAGGACGTTGCCCGCAATACCAAGCGCCTGTTGCGTGAACGTTTCCGCGGCAAAAGCAAGTGAAGAAGGTTCTGGTCGACACCGGTTTTCTGGCGGCTTTGTTTCGCCGCAACGACCGCCAGCGTGCGGCTGCCCGCGATTACCTGATTGCGCACCGGCATCCGCTGATGACTGTTTCTGCAGTAATCGTCGAGGCGTGTTTTTTTCTGGATCCCCGGGGTAAAAGCGATCTGCTGCAATGGGTGCAGCGTGGCGGTATCGCAGTTGTTGATATCCCCGTTGCCGCTTATGCGTCAATCGAGGTATTGATCCGCAAGTATGCGGATCGCGATATTGATTTCACGGATGCTGCGCTGGTCTGGCTGGCACTCGAATCGGGCTTGCGTGAAATACTGACAGTTGATGAAAAAGACTTCGCTGTTTTTCGATTGAAGGCCGGCAAGCGATTCGACATCGTGCCATGGATGCGCTGAAACCGGTGTTTGTTCCCGGTTAGAATGCACTGACTGCACCCGTTCCCGGAGGAGGGAGCATGACGCTGAAGCTGGGGCTGATGGTGCCCGCCAACAACACGACCATGGAGCCGGAACTGCTCGACTGGCTGCCCGGTTCGCAGTGCCGCACGCTGCGCATTCCGCGCGGCAAGGGACTGCTCGGGCCTGCGGAAATTCCCGCTTATGTGGAACAGGCGCTGGCGCTTGCCCGCGATTACGATCCGGCGCAGACCGACATCGTGGCCTATGGCTGCACCGCCGCGGGTTTTATCGGCGGCCCGGTGCGTGACGCGGAAATCCAGCTGAAACTCGCCGCGATCACCGGCAAACCGGTGGTGACCACCGCCGGTGCGATGATCGAGGCGCTGCGTCATATCGGCGCCAAACGTATTGCCGTAGTGACGCCCTATCTCGACCTCGTTAACGAGCGGCTGCGTGTTTACCTGGAACAATCCGGCATTACGGTGCTGAGGCTGGCGAGCTTCAAGGCGGAAACCACCGATGAGCTTGCGGCGATCACGGCGGAGCAGATCGCGGCGCTGGCGCGAGAAACCATGACGCCGGATGCCGATGCATTGTTCATCGCCTGTTCGCAATTGCCGACCCGCGACCTCATGCCGCGGCTCGAACGCGAATTCGGCAGGCCGGTGTGGTCGTCGATCAAGGCGACGGCCTGGCATGCGGAGCGGGTGCTGACGGGAAAAGCCGCGGTTGCGGCATGAGCAAAATAACCGGGGGAGTGACAATGGGTTTTGTATTGAGGGCGGTGGCGGGTGTTGTATTCGCCGTGGCGTCCTGCGCCGCGCCGGCGCAGAATTTTCCGGCGAAGCCGGTGCGCATCGTGGTGCCGTTCCCGCCGGGCGGCGGTGTGGATATCGTCGCGCGCTTGGTCGGGCCCAAACTCTCCGTGCAATACGGCCAGCAGGTGATCGTCGAGAACCGCGCCGGCGCGGCGGGCATCATCGGCACCGAATTTGCCGCGCGTGCCGCCCCCGACGGTTACACCTGGGCGATTGCGACGCTGGGCAATCTCGCGGCGAACAAGCACCTGTATCCGAAAATGGCGGTGGATCCGCTGAAAGACCTGGCGGCGGTGACGCAGGTGGTGGATGTGCATTTTGTGATGGTGGCGCATCCGTCGCTGCCGGCGAAAACCGTGCCGCAACTGATTGCGCTGGCAAAATCCCGGCCGGGTGACATCACCTTTGCGTCTTCCGGCGCCGGCGGCGCGCCGCACCTCGGCGGCGAGTTGTTTAACCGCCTCGCCGGCGTCAAAATCACCCATGTGCCGTACAAGGGCAGCGGGCCGAGTTTTGCCGACCTGCTGGGCGGTCATGTGTCACTGACCTACGACAGCCTGCTGCAGGCCCTGCCCTATATCCGCGACAAGAAGCTGGTGGCGCTGGGGGTGCTGGGCGGCAAACGCGCCGCGGCGCTGCCGGACGTGCGGACCATTGCCGAGCAGGGTGTGAAGGGTTACGAGCTGACCAACTGGTTCGGACTGGTGGTGCCGGCGGCGACACCAAAAGAGCTGATCACGCGCATCCACGGCGATTTCACCCGGGTGCTGCAGGACAGGGACATCCGCGACAGGATCGCCGGCATGGGCGCCGACGTGGTGGGCAATTCACCGGCGCAGTTCGCCGCGTTCTGGCGCAATGAGTCGGAGAAGTGGGGAAGGGTGATCCGGGAGGCGGGAATTAAAGCGGAGTGATGAGTGCGGAGTGATGAATGCGGAACACAAGCAGAACCGCTTTTCGTTCATCACTCATCATTCATCGCTCATCACTGTCATTTCAGTGCGTTGAGCAATCCCAAGGCCTTGTCCATCGAGAATTTGCGCGTCTCCGGGCTGTAGGCCTGGGGGTTCTCCGGCATCATGTAGCCGTGCAGGATGCCGGGAAAAATGTGCACTTCCAGGCTGGCCAGGGTTTTGGCTTTTTCGACGTATGCGGCTTGCACCTCCGGCGGGGCTGCGCTGTCCTTGTCGCCCCAGATCAGGCAGACCGGTTTGGTGAGGCCGTCGAATTCCTGCAGGAAATCCTTCATTTGTGTGCTGTGGCAGCCGATGCCTGCATCGTAGCCGAGGCGTTTCGGGCCGAGGATCGCGAACGGTCCGCCGAAGCAGAAGCCCATCGCGACGGCGCGGCCGTTGTGCTGTTTCAGCTGGCGCACGGCAAGCAGCGTGTCAGCCATGTCGGTTTCGCCGGATTTGAGCACCGGCATGCGCGGTTGCGAGCGCTGTCCGGCGCGTTCATCGCTGCGCGGCAGCGGGCCGGGGATGGTGCGCCAGAACAGGTCGGGTGCCGCGGCGATATAACCCGCTGCTGCGAATTCGTCGGCAATGCCGCAGATGTCGGCGTTGACGCCGTGCACCGCGGAGGCCAGCACGATGGCCGGCACCTTGTTGTTGCCGGCCGGCTTGGCGATGTAGCAGTCGAATTCGCCGTTGTTGCGCGAGCGGACCTTGATGGTTTTTCCGGCCATGGGCAGGGTCAATCGATGGCGAGCAGTTCGACTTCAAACACCAGTGTTGCGTTCGGCGGGATCACGCCGCCGGCGCCGCGTGCGCCGTAACCGAGCGCGGGCGGAATCGTCAGCTTGCGTTTGCCGCCGATTTTCATGCCCTGTACGCCTTCATCCCAGCCGCGGATGACGCGGCCGCCGCCCAGCGGAAACACGAAGGGATCGTCGCGGTCCTTGCTCGAATCGAATTTTTTGCCGTCGGTGAGCCAGCCGGTGTAATGCACGGTGACTTCAATGCCGGCGGTGGCTTCCGCGCCGTCGCCGGTGACGAGGTCTTCGATGATCAGTCCGCTTGCGGTGGTGGTCGATGCCATGGGGCTTCCTTGTTCAGATTGAGGCCGCATTATAGCCGCGTGCGTATGCCCTGTGCGCCCATGCCCGTTCAGCGCCGGGCGGCGTGATCCTTGAGTATTTTATGGTAACGCGGCGTCGCCAGCGTGACGCGTCCCCAGTCGACGCTGCCGGTGGTGCCGTCGAGCCTGACCGAAAAGTCCCTGAGATCCCATTCGGCGTACTTGGTCGGCCAGCGCGAGCGCAGCCCCTTGATTTTTTCGCTGCGGCTGCGGCTGGGCGGGCCGTATTTTCTGGTCATTTCGTCGAGCGCAAGGGTCTGCGCTTCGATGCCCCAGGTGTTGACGTGTATGGCCTCGATGACGCCGTTGATGACGTCGACGACCATTTCGCCGCGCGCCCAGGGCACGGTTTCGGCACGCGGGTAGAACACATGGCGTTCCTCGCTGCCCCAGGCGGTTTTTGTGCTGAGTGCTTCGGCGTAACAATAACGTTTGGCCATGGTGTCTTCGCCGCGGGCGCAGACCGGAATCGCGAAACGGCTGCCGAGTTCGATGCCGAACATGGTTTTGGCGGGATCGGCGGCGTGGATTGCTGTGGAAGCCAGCAGCAGCGTGATGATGAGCAGATGGCGGAATATTTTCATTGGCGTCATGATACGTGGATATCAGTTCAGACAGCGGAGTTGGATTTGGGTTCATGGCAGGTTTACATCGCGCGCTGCGTCGACGGGACGCTGTATACCGGCATTGCACGGGATGTCGAAAAACGCATTGCCGAACACAATGCCGATAAAGGCACTGGCGCGAATTACACGCGTGCACGGCGTCCGGTGGTGCTGGTGTATCAGGAGCCGGCAGAGGATCGTTCTTCAGCGAGCAAACGCGAGTACCAGATCAAGCAACTGAGCCGCACGGAAAAACTCGCGCTGATTTTGAAATCAGGCGGCAGTCGCACGACGGCTGCGACTTAGCAGCATCACCAGCAACAGTGCAGCCGCGCCCCAGCAGGCGGCGGGCAGATATGCCAATGTCTGCTGCACACCGGCATCCTGGTGGAGTTGCGTCGCGATCATCAGGATGCGCAGCATCGCGGCGAAGGCAAACATCGAGAACATGCCGCCGGTGACATAACCTTCGCGGCCGCTGCGGCCGAGCAGGATCGCTGCGCCAAAGGCGCCGAACATCACGGCAGCCCATGCCGCGCCCGCGGCGAGTTGTGCCGCGATCAGCAGTCCCAGGGATCCGGCCTGCGTGGCATAAGCCACGGCGAGCGCGCCGACCGCGGCACCCGCAGCGAGTATTTTGAAATCCCCATGGCGGCGGATCAGGTAAGTGATCGGCAGCATCGCCAGGTTGAAACCGACCCAGAACACGGGCATCAGCTGGCCCAAGTCGGCGGGCGGCACAAAACGCAGGTACTGCGGCGCCGAACTCAGCGAAAAATGCACCTGGAAGCCCAGCGCGCTGAGCGCGACGATGGCGAGGAAGGCGGCCATCGGCAGCGGTTTGTGCGCGGGTGTTTCTGTTGCCGGCGCAGCAGCCGCGGCGAGATGGCGTTCCGCCCAGGCCAGCGCCCATGCCGCAACCGCGACGGCGATCGAGGCCAGCGCGAAGGGCAGCCGGGCATCGGCATCACGCAACACGCCGGTGAGGTAGGGCGCAATCGCGCCGGCGATGCCGAAACCGAACAGCCACAGCCCGGCGATGGCCGGTTGTGCGCCGGCACCGGCGTATTTGCCGATCAGCATCAGGGGCGGCGCGCGCAGCGCCGACGAGGTGACGGTCCAGAGGAAGGTCAGGGCAAGGAACAGCAGCGGACTGGCGAGTGGTGCGACAAACGGCAGCAGCAGGAAGGCGAGTGCCGAGAACAGCGTGATCAGCGCCAGCCGCGGGCCGAGCCTGCCGGTGATGCGCGCCATGTGATCGGCCTTTGCGCCCATCAGCCAGTCGGCGATCATGAACACCAGCTGGTCGGCGATGAGGATCCACAGGATCCAGGACCTGGGTATGCCGGCTTCGGCGGCGAGCCGCGGCAGGAAAATGACATAGACCGTCCACGCCAGCGTGAAAAAAAGCTGCAGCAGGGCGAAATAAAGGCCGACGCGTCGGGTGATCGGGTTCATGGTGGCGCCGGCAGTTTGACCAAGCGCGTCGCGGCGGTCAATCAGCGGCGGTTTGTTAACATCATTGCCGGGATCAATGTAGCGAGGAACACCCATGACCGACATCAACCAGTCCGCGCCCGACGTATTCAGCGCTGCGCGCACCCGCCGTTCGATCCGCGCCTACAAGCCCGATGCGGTGCCGCCGCAGACCCTGCGCGACATTGTGGAACTCGGGCGTCATGCGCCCAGCGGTTCGAACATCCAGCCGTGGCGGGTGCATGTGCTGACAGGCGCGGCTTTGAAGCGCGTCGGCACGGCGATCCAGTCGGCATTCTTGAACGACGAGCCCGGGCACAAACGCGATTATGACTATTACACCGATCCGGTGTTCGAACCCTATCTCCAGCGGCGCCGCGAGTGCGGCTGGGGGCTTTACGGCACACTGGGCATAACCCGCGGCGACCACGAAAAATCAAAAGCGTATCGCGCGGGCAACTACACATTTTTCGGCGCGCCCGCCGGTTTGATATTCACCATCGAGCGCAGGCTGGAAAAAGGCAGCTGGCTGGATTACGGCATGTTCCTGCAGACGCTGATGCTGGCCGCGCGCGCGAAGGGATTGCACACCTGCGCTGAAGCCTCGATTGCGAGTTATCCCGATGTGGTGCGGCGGGAATTGCAGTTGAGCCGCGACTGGGTGGTGATCTGCGGCATGGCGATGGGTTATGCCGACGCTGACGCGGTGGTCAATACCTTCCAGCCGTCGCGTATTGCGCTCGACCAATACGCGGTTTTCCTCGACTGATAAAAATATAATAAAAACAATAGCTTACGGATAAAACACGCGATTACCCGAACGCGGCGGCTGGGTCTGCAGATGGCACCAGCCGGGTGTCGCGTCGGGGTGTTCCAGCCACAGGCCGAATTCCTCCAGCACGTCGAGGTGCGCCATGCACCAGGCGTCGAGCGCGCCGTTGCGGTCCTCAAGATCAATCGCGAGGCAGCTCAGATGTTTGCTGCCGCGGGCGGCGCCGGGCACGGTGTCATTGATCGCCGCCGGTCGCCAGCCCGAACTGACTTTACGCATCATGCCGGCGCGCCTGAGCAGGCGGTTCACGCGGCGCAGCGTCTCGCGTGCGTTGGCGCGCAGTTCGCGCGTGAGTTCCTTGCGATGCAGTTTGTCGCGCCCCATGTAGTAATCGGCGAGTTTCAGCGCGGGATGAGGTTTGCGTGCGGGCATGGGGCGGAAGATTACCTGATTCGGCAGGCTGCGCTTACACTGGCGGCTGGAGAACAGCGGGGGGAGGCTGCAAATGTCCGAAGTTTACGGATCTGACGCGTTTTCGCCGCAGCAGATCGCCGAGCGGGTACGCAACATCGGCATCGTCAAGGCGCGGCTGCCGCTGCTGTCAATGGCCATGCTGGGACTGCTGGCGGGCGCCTTCATCGGCCTCGGCGCCCTCTATTACACGCTGGTGGTCAGCGACCCGCAGCTGTCTTTCGCGACCGGGCGCGTGCTGGCAGCGGTGTGTTTTTCGCTGGGACTGCTGCTGGTCGTGGTCGCCGGTGCAGAACTCTTTACCGGCAACAACCTGCTCGCGATGGCCTGGGCCGGCGGCCAGGTCAGCACCCTGGAGTTGTTGCGCAACTGGATGGTGGTGTGTGTGGCCAACTTCATCGGCGCCGCTCTGCTCGCGGTGCTGGTGTACCTGTCGGGCCATGCCGGCGCCAATGGCGGCGCGGTCGGCCGCGCCTATCTGGCGATCGCGGCGGCAAAAAGCACCATGCCGCTCGGAGAGCTGTTTTTCCGCGGCGTGTTGTGCAATGTGCTGGTATGCATGGCAGTGTGGATGGCGCTCGCCGGCAGGAGCGTCACCGACAAGTTTTTTGCCATCGTGCTGCCGGTGTCGGCGTTTGTCGCCGCGGGCTTCGAGCATTCGGTCGCCAATATGTTTTTTTTCCGCTGGCGCTGCTGCTGAAGGCGGGCGGCGCGGTGTTGCCGGCGGGCGCCGAGGCAATCACCGTGTATGCGATGTTCCGCAATCTGGCGCCGGTGATCCTCGGCAACATCGTCGGTGGCAGCGTGCTGGTGGCGCTGGTCTATCACGTCATCTATCTCCGCCCGGCGCAGACCGGGAAATAGGGCATGGACCTGCTGATCCATGCCACATTGACCGTCACCGGCGCGCGTGAGCAGCTGCCGGCGGCCGACGCGCGCATCAAGGCGCTGCTGGTCGAGGAAATCTTTGCCGGCGAATTCGAGGAGCATCACGGCGACGACGCCCTGTCCTATGACTTCAAGGTCCGCGGCGGCATTCCTTTCCCGGCTTTCGCCGCGGCTTCGATGGAATTCCCGGAGCTGAAGATTGCCGCGGAATGGGTCAATGTCGCCGCCGGCCGCAAGGGCCGCGCTTTGCTCACCAACGGCGCCATCGCGGAGCATGTCGAGGAAGCCATTGCCGCCGGCGGCGCCGAAACCCGCAACCGTTATCTGCTGGCCGCGCCCGACGCCACGCTGCAACTGGCGTTTGCGCTGCTGCGGCGCGACCGCGGGGAATGGGCGGGGTATGCGCTGAATCACGAACGCGATGCGGTTTTCCTCGTCACGCGCAACGATGATGCAATCGAGCTGCGCGCCACTGAAGGCGCTGCGGAATGGGCTCATGCCTGGCGCTTGAGCGGAATCCATGACACGCCGCAGCCGGCGGCACTGGCGCAGCCCGTGGATCCGGCGTTGTATGCGGAGCTGGAGCAGCTGGCACAGGATTTTGTCGCGGAATGGTTCTGGCTGCGTGCGGCGCCGGCTGCGGACAATGCGATCGAAATCGACCGTTACGCGCGTTACGGCTACACGGTGCGTGACGCCAATGTGCGTGCGGCGCGTTTGCACCGTTTGCGCAGCGAACTTGCCGCGACCGATACACTGGAATATTCGACGCTGGATGCGGATTGCGCGTGGATTCGTGATCTGCTTTTGAAATGCTGGTGATTAAGTGCGGGTGACTAAGTGACTAAGTGATTAAGTAATTAGGTGATTGGAGCCTCAATCACTTAATCACCTAGTTACCTAATCACGCCCTTAATCACCGCGTCGAACGCCACTGCCGGATCAAAATATACCCGCCAAGCATGCCGCCGAGGTGCGCAAAATGTGCGACGCCGGCCTGGGTGCCGGTGACGCCGAGATAGAGTTCGACCAGGCCGTAGAGCGTGACGAACAGCCATGCCGACATCGGGATCGGCGGAAAAATCAGTAGTACCGTGCGTTTCGGAAAAATGAGGCCGTAGGCCAGCAGCAGTCCGAACACGCCACCCGAGGCGCCCACTGTAGGCATCGCCGGGCCGCCGCTGAAGGCCGACATCGCCAGTTGCACCAGCGCCGCAGCGAACACGCAGCCCAGGTAATAGATCAGGAAACGCCGGGATCCGAACACCTGTTCGATCTGGCCGCCGAACATGTACAGCCCCAGCATGTTGAAAGCGATATGCAGCAGCCCGCCGTGCAGGAAACTGTAGGTGAAGACCTGCCACGGCATGAAACTGGAGACGAACGATGACGGCGTGTGGAACGGCCACAACGCAAACCAGATGATCAGCGGGTCGCCAAACGCCTGCTGCAGCAGGTAGACCGCGACATTGGTGATCAGCAGCAGGCGGGTGATGGGCGGCAGGAACATGGAAATAACGAACTTTTAAAATATGAAAACATCAACTCCGTTCGCCCTGAGCCTGTCGAAGGGCGGCTGGGCTTCGACAGGCTCAGCCCGAACGGTGTCTTGTATTCGGTGAGATTCAACAATGGTATCAGCAACCGCGCAGTTGCCGTGCTTGCTGATGTTGCCTGTGTTGACTCAGGCCAGTACGGGTGGCAATTGCGCTGCGAGTTTGGCGCGTTCCGCGGTGGCTGTACCATTCAGCGCGAAGCCGAGCAGTTTGCCGTCGGCGGCGATGAATAATGATTTGACGCCGTCGGCTGTGGCTTCGACTTGCCAGGTACCTGCGGCACCAGTTGCGGGCGGCGAGACGATGGTCGGGCAGGCGGGGGTCTTGACCATCACCGGCATCGCCGGAAAAGTGACGGCGGTGCGTTTGCCCGCCAGCGTCTGCGCCAGCGCGCGCGTGGCGTGCATGATCGGCATCACATAGGGCATCACCAGGCCTTCGATTTCGGCGCAGTCGCCCAGCGTGTAGACGTCGGGCGCGCTGGTTTCGAGGTGGCGGTTGGCGACGATGCCGCGCTTGACCTGGATGCCGGCGGCTGCCGCGAGTGCAGTGCGCGGCTTGAGGCCGACCGCGGAGAGCACGACATCGACGCGCAGCACGTTGCCGTTGGCCAGCTTGACGGCATAACCATTTTCCGCACGATCCACGGTCTGCACGCTGGTGCCGAGATGCCACTGCACGCCGAGTGCCGCGAGTCTGGCCTGCAGCAGCGCGCCGCCTTCGGGCGGCAGCAGCCGGCCCAGCGCCTGCGGCGCGATGTCGATGATATCCACGCCGTAGCCGCCGGTGGCGAGGTCGTTGGCGAATTCACAGCCGATCAGGCCGGCGCCGATGATGGCGATGCGTTTTTTGCCGGCGATGGTGCTGCGGAAACGCGCGTAGTCGTCGAGGTCGTTGACGGTCAGGATGTTGTCGGCGCCGCTGCCGTTGATCTGCAGGCGGATCTGGTCGGCGCCCAGCGCCAGCACCAGTTTTGAATACGCCAGGGTTTCGTCCCCGATGCGCAGCGTATGCGCGGCGGTGTCGATGGCATCGACGCGGGTGTGCGCGCGCACCGTGGCGTTCAGTTGTGTCGCCATCTGCTCCGGTGTATTGAGCGCAATGGCTTCCGGGGTTTTTTTAGAGGTCAGCGCATTGGACAGCATGGGTTTGGAATAAAACGGGCTGCTGTCGTTGGCGATGATGAGCAGCGGAGTGGCGGTGTCGAGTTTGCGCAGCTCCTTGGCGGTGTTGTAACCCGCGAGGCCGCTGCCGATGATGATGATCGGATTCATGGTGTTCCCGTTGAAAATCAGCGCGGATGGTATCAAACGGCGCCCTGATCTGCTGTGCTGTGTTGCAGGGTATGGCGCCCGTCCCGCCTGCGGCGGGACGGGATGTCACGTTGATTATGCCGCCTTCAGCACCATTTCGAAGTCGGCCTTGGCCACGCCGCACTCCGGGCAGGTCCAGTCTGCCGGGATGTCTTCCCAGCGCGTGCCTGCCTTGATGCCGTGTTCCGGATCGCCTTCGGCTTCGTTGTAAACGTAGCCGCAGACGATGCATTCCCAGATGCGCAGTTCGGTGGTCATGTTCTTGTCTCCTTGATGTGGGTGTCAGCTCAGGCCGCGACTTTGGCGCGCACCGAACGGTAGTGGTTGGCGTGGCGTTCCTCGACCTTGGCCAGTGCGGCGAAACGTTTGGCCGCCTTGGCGAGGGTTTGCCGGAAACGTGCGGCGTGTTCCTTGGACTCCTCGATCTGCTCGTCCATTTCCTTCACTGCCGCGGCGTTGCCTTCCTGTTCGGCGAGATGGCGGAACTGCGGATACATTTCGCTGTACTCGTAGGTTTCGCCGGCAATCGCCATGTCCAGCGCCTTGGCCGGGGTCAGCTCGGTTTTCGGGTAAAGCAGGTCGAGGTGGCCGAAGGCGTGCTGCACTTCCTGCGCGGCGGTTTCCTCGAACACCTTGGCGGTTTCAATATCGCCCTGCTCGCGGCTGATTTTGGCGAAGTACATGTACTTGATATGCGCCATGGATTCGCCGGCGAACGCGGCTTCGATGTTCTTGATGGTCACTGATTCGGCTTTCATCTGCATCTCCTGTGGTTGATAAAAGGCTGCGTCTCGCAACGCATGGAGTGCATTCTGGCCGCCGGCCAATGATTAATCTAATTGATTGTTTTAACTAAATTGATAGTAATTAGCTATAAATGAGAAATAACCATAAATAATTGTTTTTAAACGTTATTTTTTCTTGATCGGGGTGGCGCCGTGTAATTCGCAGGACGCCACTGCATCGCGGATGGCGTCCAGCGCGGCGCTGCGCGGGAAACTCGAACGCGAAGCCAGCACCACCCGGCGGTCGGGGACCGGGCGCGAGAAGGGGACGTAGGTCAGCAGGTCGGACGCGGCGCGTTTCACCGGCACGGCGGATGCCGGCAGCACGGTGAGTCCCATGCCCGAGGCCACCATCAGGCGGATGGTTTCCAGCGAGGAGCCCTCGACGGTTTTTTGCAGCGAGCCCGGCGTGGCGCTGGAGCGGTTCAGCGCCGGGCAGGCATTCAGCACCTGGTCGCGGAAACAGTGGCCGCTGCCGAGCAGCAGCAGGTTTTCACGCGCGAGTTCATCGGCGGCAACGGTTTTGCGCGCGGCCCAGGGATGGGTCTTGGCCAGCGCGACGACGAAGGGTTCGTCATACAGCGGCGTCACGGTGATGCCGGCTTCGCTGAACGGCAGTGCCACGATGGCGGCGTCGATGTCGCCGCGTTTCAGCCGCTCGGACAGGGTCGCGGTGTAATTTTCCTCAAGCATCAAGGGCATCTTCGGTGCGCGCCGGCGCAGCAGCGGAATCAGCTGCGGCAGCAGGTAGGGTGCGATGGTGAAAATGGCGCCCAGCCTGAGCGTGCCTTCCAGTGGATCGCCGGTGGACTTGGCGATGTTGCGGATTTTTTCGGCCTCCTCCAGCGCGCGCTGCGCCTGCTCAACGACCCGGCCGCCGGCAGGGGTCACCGTGACCTCGGCCGGGCCGCGCTCGAAGAGTTGCACGCCGAGTTCTTCCTCGAGTTTTTTGACGGCCACGGACAGGGTGGGCTGGCTGACGAAACAGGTTTCCGCCGCGCGGCCGAAATGCCTTTCGCGGGCAACGGCGACGATGTAGCGCAGTTCAGTGAGGGTCATGGCGGCGGAACTTTACCGGAAACCCCGAGTCTAGTTATGGTGAGCGTCGTGCCGGGCCGCGTTTGGTTTTGAAATCCCCGCAAAATCAATGGCCTGTGTAAAACGCGCACAAACGCATGCAGGATCCTCATGGGCGCTTCCCCGGCGCCCATTTTTTTGGCGGGGCCTTAGCTGCCTTGCCCAGAGGGAATTTTCCAGGCTTCTTCCTTGGACACACCGGGCGGTGGAGTGAACAGGATCTGGGTTTCGCCCAGCAGTTTTGCAGCACCTCCCCAACGATCCGCCGCTTTGCGCTGATCGGCCTTGGCGCGTGCATCGACGGCTTCCGGATCGCAAATGGCACGAAGTTTTTGTTCCAGTGCCCGAACGACAGCCGGATTGTTCGCAGACAAGTCGCTGATTTCATCCGGATCTTTTTCGAGATCAAACAGTTGTGCCGGCATGCCGACGTGGTAGATGAGTTTCATTGCGCCGTCGCGTAGCACAAAAGCGCCGGCCTTGGAGCCCTGCGCATGGTATTCGGCGAATGCGGTGCGCCGGATTTCCGTGCCGCCGATCGCCGGCCACAGGTCGATCCCCGGCAGGTCGTGATCCGCAGCGTCGAGTCGGGCGCCGGCGCCGGCGACCAGGGTCGGGAACAGGTCAACGTGGGACGCAGGCTGCCGCACCACGCGGCCCCGCGGCACGCCCGGACCGGCGATCAGCAGCGGCACGCGGATGGCGCCTTCGTAGAGGTTTTTTTTGCCGAACACACCCTGCGCGCCGAACAGTTCGCCGTGGTCGCTGGTGTAGGCAATGCGCGTATTGCCCAGCAGCCCCAGTTCTTCC
Organism: Burkholderiales bacterium; assembly: GCA_019749945.1. Classification (GTDB taxonomy): domain Bacteria; phylum Pseudomonadota; class Gammaproteobacteria; order Burkholderiales; family SG8-41. The sequence goes on along the minus strand of JAIEPF010000019.1, from coordinate 34,219 downwards.
GCGGACTTCAGGACTTCGCCGATCTGTTCGTCGAGATGGGTGATCAGGCCGAAGTAGCCGGCGGCGATGCGCCGCAGCGCGGCTTCATCGGTCATCGCGCGCATGCCGTCCATGAAACGCAGGAACTCGACGGCGGGATGTTCGGGGCGTTCCCCCGGGCGGAACGCGGGCGGCAGCGGCATCTTCGCCTCCGGATACAGGTCCCAGAAACGCTGCGGCACCGTGAACGGCGGATGCGCGCTGATGTAGGACACATAGAGCACCCAGGGTTTGCCGCCGGCATGGGCATGCTGCTTCAGCCAGGTCACGGCCTTGGCGGTGATGTCGCGGTCGTAGTCCTGGTAATGCGTGGCGCCGACGCCGGAACGCTCGATATAGAGTTTCCAGAAACTGCCGTCGTCCTTGGCCGGTTCGGTGCCGTAGCCGCGCAGCAGGTTCTTGATCGCACCCTTGCCCTCATGCAAGTGCATGGGCACGATTTCCTCGGTGAAACCGTTGTCGTCCTCGCTGGAACGGTAATGCAGTTTGCCCACCGCCGTCACCTTGTGGCCCTGTTCACGCAGGCGGTGGTGCCAAGTCGGCATCCGTCCGTCGTAGGTCAGCGCGTTGTCCCAGTAACCGGTCTGGTGCGGATAACGGCCGGTGGCGAGGCTGGAGCGCGACGGGCAGCACAGCGGGCTGCTGCAATAGGCGCTGGCAAAACGCACGCCACCCGCGGCGATGCGGTCCATGGTCGGGGTTTTGACCAGGGGATGGCCGTAGCAGCCGGCGAGATGGCCGTTGTGGTTGTCGGACTGGAACAGGATCAGATTGGCGGGCTCGGTCATGGCATTTTTAGAGCACGTATCAAAATAAGAGTCTCCCTCTCCCCGCATGCGGGGAGACAAGGGAACACTTGAAGCAAAGCAGGGTTGGGGTGAGGGGCCTCGGTAAGGTCGTTTTGTTATGCACTCTTGGTCAAATTTTTCAGTCAAGCACGATGCCGGCCTGTTTGCCGACGTTGGCGATGCGGCCGCGTTCGGCTTTCATGAAAGCGATGAATTCGGCGGGACTCTCCGGGTTGGAGGTCGCGCCGTTTTTGCTCATCAGGGCCCTGACCTCGGGTGCATTGAGCGCAGTCATCAATTCCTTGTGCAGCCGCTGGGTTATTGCCGCAGGAGTGCCTTTGGCCACGGAGACGCCCCACCACTGCACGATTTCGTAGCCGGGCACGGTTTCGGCCATCGTCGGCAGTTCGGGCAGCAGCGGATCGCGCTGCGCGCCGGTGGTCGCCAGCACCTTGATGCGGCCGGTGCGGCCGAGCGGCATCGCGACCAGCGGGGAGGTGATCAGAAACTGGATCTGGCCGCCCATCATGTCGGACATCGCCGGAGCGGCGCCTTTGTACGGGATATGCGTGGTTTTTACACCGGCCAGCACGTTGAACATGGCGCCGGCGAGATGCGCCGGTGAGCCGTTGCCGGCAGAGCCGTAGTTGAGGCCGCCCGGCTTGTCTTTGGCCAGTTTCACCAGGTCGGCGACGGAATTGACACCGAGGTTGGCGTTGACCGTGGCGACATTCGCCACCCATGCGATGCGCGACAGGTGTGCGAAATCACGCTCGACGTCGTAGGGCAGATTGTTTTTCAGTGCCGGCAGCGAGGCAAATATGGTTGAGGTGGCCAGCAGCAGCGTATAGCCGTCGGGTGCCGCGTTTTTGACGATTTCGACGCCGATGATGCCGCTCGCGCCGGAGCGGTTGTCGATGATCACCTGCTGCTTCATCTGCTCCGACAGGCGGGCGCCGACGATGCGCGCGAGGATGTCCGGAGAGCCGCCGGCCGGACTCGGCACCAGGAAGCGGATCGGTTTTGACGGATAAGCCTGGGCGAAGCCGAGACTCGTTGCGAGCAGCAGCGCGATGCCGGTGATGAGGTGACGCAGGACGTGATGCATGATCTCCTCCTTGTCGTTTTGTTTTTTTGTATTCAATAGTATGAGGCCTTGGCTCCCGGCGGCGGCGAATAACGGAAGGTGCCGCGCTTGAGGATCGCTTCTTCGCCGCCGAATTTTTCGATCATCGCTTTCTGGTCGGCCTTCGCCAGCCGGTCGGCGGCTTCGGGGTTGACCACCTTGCGCAGCGCCTGTTCGCATTCGGCGATCACCGCCGCATGCGCCGGATCGCGGCTGAGGTCGCGGCGTTCGTAGGGATCATTTTTCAGGTCGAACAGCATCGGCGGCAGTGTCGCGTAATGGATGTATTTCCACTGGCCGTGGCGGATCATCGACGCGCCGCATACCGCGCCGGCAGCGTGGTACTCGGAGAGGATGGTGCGCGCCGGCACCAGGCCCTGCGCAATGTCGATCAGCGAATTGCCCGGGAGTTTGGCGTCATCGGGATGCGCCTGCGCGCCCAGCGCATGGATGAAGGTCGGGAAACCATCCGCCAGCGTCACCGGGGTGTCGCAGACACTGCCTTTCGGCACGCCGGGGCCGGCCATGATCATCGGAATCCCGGCAGATTCTTCGTACATGGTCGATTTGCCCCACATGCCGCGGGTGCCGAGGTTGTCACCGTGGTCCGACGAATACACGACGCGGGTGTTGTTCATCAGCCCGGTTTCCTCCAGCGTGCGCAGGATCTGGCCGATGTTGTCGTCAAGGAAGGAGGTCAGGCCAAAGTAAGCGGCGATCGCACGGCGTACCATCGGTGCATCGAAGGCATCATCGTAACAAAGGCATTTGCGCATGGCATCGGTGAAGGGATGCTGCGGCCGCTGGTCTTTTTCGTACATGTCGGGCCAGGGCACCGCGTCCTCCGGATACAGGTCGTAGAACTGCGGCGGCGCGATCAGCGGGAAATGCGGCGATACAAAACCAACATACAGCGCCCAGGGTTTGGCTTTAAACGCCGGCGCTTTTTGTTTCAGCCATTTAATGGTTTCAGCGGCGATGCTGCGGTCGTACTGGGTGTATTCGGATTCGCCCTTGCCGGCCTCGGGACCGAGATTGGCCGAACCCGGGCGCCGCGGCAGTTCTTCGCGGATCAGCCCCAGCAGGTCACCCACGCCGTTGACGATGTGCAGCGGCAGGATTTCCTCGTCGAAGCCGTTGCGTTTCGCGTCCGAATCGAGGTAATGCAGCTTGCCAATGGAGGTGACATGGTGCCCCTGCGCCATCAGACGGTGGCCCCAGGTCGGGATCTTGCCGTCGTAGGCGATGGCGTTGTCCCAGTAACGGATGTCGTGCACATAACGCCCGGTGGCGAAGGCGGCGCGCGCCGGCACGCAAATCGGGCAGTTGGTATAGGCCGAAGTAAAACGCGTGCCGCGGGCAGCCAGCGCATCGAGGTTGGGGGTTTTGATCATCGGATGTCCGGCACAGCCGAGCACGCGTTTGTTGTGCTCGTCGGACGTGATGAAAATCAGGTTGGTGGCTTCGCTCATGGTGTTTCGTGCTCCTCGCAACAGATGATTATTTGTATTTTTTGGTGATCAGATCGGCCACGCTGGCGCCGGCGTCGATGTCGGACTTGCGTTTGTTGTCGCCGGCATCGATTTTGCGCGCGGCTTCCAGCACCTGCGCGGCTTTTTCGCGCGGGATGAAGGCAACGCCCGCTTCGTCGGCGCAGGCGATGTCGCCGGGCCTGACCTGGATGCCGCAGATCTGCACCGTGCCGTTGACCTCGACGGTCTGCATGCGCCATTTGCCGGTGATCGGCGTGAAACCCCTGCACCACACCGGCCAGTCCATGCCGCGGTACTGTTCAGGATCGCGCACCGTGGCATCGACGATGGCGCCGATGAAACCCTGGCGTTTGGCGATGGTCGCGGACTGGCCGCCCATGTTCGAGCAGCCCATCACGCCTTCGATCACCAGCACGTCACCGGGTTCGGCGAGGTTGTGCGCTTCGGTTTCGCCCTGGCCGCTGGTTTTGTCGGTTGCCGCCTTGTGGATCTGCGTGGCGTGGGCGATGTTGCGCACCGTCAGCGCCGGGCCGACGATGCGTTTGCCGGTGTTGACCGGCGGCAGTATGTAGCCGGGGATCACCGCGACGATGCCCAGTTCATCGCAGGCATCGGACAAGGTGCCGGTCAAGTCGACCAGATTGCGGAATCCTTCGAGGATTTCGGGTGCGACGCGCGGCAACTCCAGCATGCGGATGGCATCGCGCGGCAGTTTGCCGAGGGTGGTTTTGGGCATGTTTCCTCCGGGTAAGCGGGGAATATTACTACGCGCCGTGGCGGCGGCGCGTAGTGACCCAATCATGTGGACTGCCGGAAAACTGCGGAAGAGTTATTGGAAACGTCAGACTGGAACGTCAGCCGCAGGCCCCGGTAAATCCGCAGGCCGTGCAGTAGTCACAACCGTCCTTGCGGATCAGCGTGTGGTTGCCGCATTCATCACAGCGTCGGCCTTTCATCACCTGGGGCGCTGTGCTGCGCTCCGGTGTTTCGAGGATGCCCATCTGCGTCAGCGGTGCGCCGCTGGCGTCGAGGATGCCGAGCATGGTGTAACGATGCAGGATCAGGCGCGCGACGTAGGCAACGGTCGACGGGAAGGTGGCCTGTTTGCGTTGGCCCGGCACGAAGGCCATGAAGTCGCCCAGCGGCTCCGGGAAGTCGAGTAATTTTTTTAATTTCATTCCGATCCACGCCGGATCCATGACCCGCATATCCAGCGACAGGATTTTGCACAGGCCGTCGAGGGCGCGCGGGTATTCACCCGACAGCCACATCGAATACGGCCGTGTGACGCCGGGGTTTTTGCCGTCGCCGGGCAGCGTGATTTCCTTGAGACCCAGTACGAAATCATCGCCGGTGCGCGGGTTCAGCACGTCGACCGTCCACGACATCGTGCCGTCGGTGCCGGTCTTCGGTTCCTTCAGCGAGAACATGGCGTCGAATACCGGGGTCAGCGACTGGCCGAACAGCGGTGCGCCGGGCGGCGTCAGGCCGCCAAGTTGATCGACGCGCCAACGCACCACCTGCGCGAAGGCGGCCACCACCGAGGGCATGCGTTTGATCTCGCCCAGCGGCGGGAAGGCCATGTCGAAGGGTTCATCGCCGCCGGCCTTGGCGAGGGTGTCGAGTTTCAGTTGCAGCCAGCCCGGATCGCAGGCGCGCATGTCCATCGACAGCGTCTTGGCGACGGCGCCGAGGCCGCGCGGTTGCTCGCTGCCGTTGACCCAGACTTCGAAGGCCCGTTTGTTGCCGCTTTCAACGCTGCTTTCGACGTGGCCGACGAACACCGCGAAGGCGCCGTGCGGATGTTCGATCATGTAGGTCCAGGCCGGATTGCCCGCGCTCATCGCCGGGCGGCCCGGCCAGCGCAGGCTGGACAGTACCGGTGCGGGCAGGTTCTGCATCAGGATGCGGCGGTTGACGTCATCGTTGCGGAAATCCTGCGGCGCCTTGTCTTTTTCGGAGGGCTCCACGGACAGCACCGAACCCAGGATGTTGTTCGGACGGTAGGTGGCGAGCCCTTTCAGTCCTGATTTCCAGGCACGGAAATACAGATCCTGAAAATCAGCGTAGGGATAATCTTCCGGCACGTTCACGGTCTTGGAAATGCTGGTGTCGACGAAGGGTGCGACTGCGGCGACCATTTCCTCATGCGAGCGCGCCGAGATTTCCAGCGCGGTGACAAACCACGGCGGCAGATTGTCGGTGTTGCCGCCCAGCGCCTTGTAACGCCGCCAGGCGTGATCCTCCACCGCGAATTCGCGCATGGTGTTGTCAGGCATGCGTTTTTTGCGGGTGTAGGTCCAGGAGAAGGGCGGTTCGATGCCGTTCGAGGCATTGTCGGCAAAGGACAGGCTGATGGTGCCGGTGGGCGCGATCGACAGCAGGTGGCTGTTGCGGATGCCCTGTTTGCGGATCAGCTGCTTGATGTCTTCCGGCAGGCGCGCGGCGAAACTGCTGCCGCTCAAATACAAGTCTGCGTTGAACAGCGGGAACGCACCTTTTTCGCGGGCGAGTTCACTGGATGCGCGATAGGCGTGGTCACGCATGGCTTCGGAAATTTTGGCCGCCATCTGCCGCGCTTCAGGCGTGTCGTAACGCAGGCGCAGCATGATCAGCGCGTCCCCCAGCCCGGTGAAGCCCAGGCCGACACGGCGTTTGTTCATGGCCTCTTCATGCTGCTGTTTCAGCGGCCAGGCCGTGACATCGAGCACGTTGTCGAGCATGCGGGTGGCGACAGCCACCACGCGGCCGAAGTGTTCATAATCGAAGCTGGCGTTTTCAGCAAATGGCTGTTTGACGAATTTGGTCAGGTCGATCGAACCCAGACAGCAGCAGCCGTAGGGGGGAAGGGGTTGTTCGGCGCAGTTGTGCACATACAGGCCGTTGGCATCAAAGGCATGGACTGCGGATACGGTCACGTCGTAGACCGCTTCAATGCCGTCTGCATCGATGCTGTCGACGGTTGCGACAAAGCGATCCCTGTTGAGGGTGCGCTGGTAAGCACCGAGCGACCGCTTCAGGCGGTCTGCCTTGTCGGCATCGGCAAAACCGATGCGTGCTGCAAAAGTCGCGAGGTTGACGCCGCTGATGATCAGCTCATGCAAAGGCTGGGTCGGATAGTCTTTGCTGCCGCCTTTGCCGTCGGGCAGCGAACGCGGGCCGCCGGTTCTGCGATTACGATAAATGGTCGAGTTGATACCCAGCCGCGCCAGCATGCGTTGGGCGCCTTCGAGCACGGTGAGGCTGACCTGTGTGAGCCGGACGGAAACACCCTTGGCCTGCGCGCCCTGCACCGAACCGTCGGCATCGAAGAGGCCGCGCAGGAAGCCGCGATAGAAGGCCGACGAGCAGCGCTCGATTTCCGGCGTCAGCGTTTTGTGGCCGGGAGCCATGCCCAGTTCATGGGCGAGGGATTTCAGTGCGCCCAGCGCCAGCCGGTAATGCCCCGGCTGTCCGGCAACCGTCAGCCATCCCGTGAAGTCCGTGCGGTGCGGCAGCGTCAGCGCGGCCTCATGGGCGGCTTTCATCATCGCGCTGACGCCCTGCGATTGCAGCGTTTCGCCATTGGCGGTTTTGACGGCCAGCGGATCCCAGGCGCCAAGTATCGCTTTGTCGGTCTTGAGCGTGCCGTCGCCCAGCAGCAGGCCGATCAGATAACCCTCGGCTTCGGAATGCGGGCCTGCCCACTCGGCGATGTCGTGATGGTTGTGCAGCACGATCTCGTCGCCCGGCCGCAGGTCTCCGGCCTTGCGCCATTCCGTTTCACGGCGATAGCGGGTCAGTGCGGAGACCGAGAGGACGGGGTGATCCGCAGTCAGCCGCAGCGCATGGCCTTCACGGGTGCGCAGTTTGAGCACGGGTTTGGTGCCGGTGGCGAAAAATCCGTTTGATTCGGTCTGATAGGGCTTGCCATCAACGATGGCGTCGAATGGGGTATCGATCAGTTGATGTACCTGGCGCGCGCCCTCGCTGGTCATGACCCAGGTGTCGGCGGTCACGCAGGGGTTGGTGGCCTCGATGGTTTCGCAATAATTGAGGTTGTTGTCGCGGTTCATGCGGTCGATGAACAGGATGCCCGGTTCGGCGTGGTCATAAGTCGAATGCATGATCTGTTCCCACAGATCACGCGCCGGTACCTTGCGGTAGACCCACAACCCGTCCTCGCGCTGGTACGAGCCCGCGGCCACCTGCTTGGCATTGGGTTTGGCGCGGTGGACGAGTTCGACATCCTTGTTTTGCTCGACGGCTTCCATGAATACGTCGGTGACGCCAACCGAGATATTGAAGTTGCTGAGGTCGCCCTTGTCCTTGGCATGGATGAAATCCTCGATGTCCGGATGGTCACAGCGCAGCACACCCATCTGTGCGCCGCGGCGCGAGCCGGCGGATTCCACGGTTTCGCAGGAGCGGTCGAACACGCGCATGTACGACACCGGGCCGCTGGCATTGGACTGCGTGCCCTTGACCGCAGCGCCTTTTGGGCGGATAGCCGAAAAGTCATAACCGACACCGCCGCCGCGACGCATGGTTTCAGCGGCTTCCTGCAGTGCGATATAGATGCCGGGGCGGCCGTCGACGGTTTCCGAGATCGAATCGCCGACCGGCTGCACAAAACAGTTGATCAGTGTTGCCGCGAGCTGCACACCGGCGGCGGAGTTGATGCGGCCGGCCGGGATGAAGCCGTCTTCCTGCGCCTGCAAAAAGCGTTTTTCCCAGACGCTGCGCTGATCCTCGGCTTCGGCCTGGGCCAGTGCCCGCGCCACGCGGCGGCGTACCTCGGTGATGCTGGTTTCCTTGCCCTTGGCGTATTTCTCGATCAGCGTGTCGCGGCTGATTTCCTGTTCGGCGGGCGCGCTCAATGCGGCGCCGGTCACTGCTTCGTTCATTGCTGCCCTTTCATGCTGCGAATTGGATCGGTGGTCGATCAGTATACGCCGTGCCGGGTTGCGCACCCGGCTTGCCACCGGTATGGTGCCGGCACTCCACGATACAGAAAGGCGCCGCCATGTACCAGACCATCCAGTGGGAAATCCGCGACCATACCGGCATATTGACGCTCAACCGTCCGGAACGGCTCAACGCCATCGACAACGTGATGCGCCGCGAGTTTGAGGAAGTCATGCGCGCCGCGGAAGCCGATCCCGAGGTGTGGACCATCATCGTCACCGGCAACGGCCGCGGTTTCTGTTCCGGTGCGGACTTGAAGGCGCGCGCGGAGGCCGAGAAAGCCGGCGGCGGTGGCACTGCGCCGCAGCCGCTGTTCGAGCCCCGGTATTACTACGCCATCGCCTTCAGCGAAATCACCAAGCCGGTGATCGCCGCGGTCAACGGCGTGACCCGCGGCGCCGGCTGCAACATGGCGTTTGCCGCCGATTTCCGCATTGCCAGCGAGCAGGCCAACTTTGGCGTCAATTTTGTCGAGCGCGGGCTGATGGGGGAAACCTCGAGCTGGTATCTGCCGCGGCTGGTCGGCCATGCCGCGGCCGCCGAAATTTGCCTGCTGGGCGAACCCTTTGATGCCGCGCAGGCCAAGGCCTGGGGGCTGGTCAACAAGGTGGTGCCGCACGAAAAACTGATGGCGGAAGCGCTGGCGCTGGCGGCCAAGATCAACAGCAAGGCGCCGCTGGCGGTGCGCATGACCAAGCTGGCATTGCGCCGCGCATTCGACCAGGGCGTGGAGCAGCATCTGGAGATGCAGAACAACATGAACAACAAACTGCGCGGTACCGAGGACACAAAAGAAGCGCTGCGCGCCTTCATCGAAAAACGGCCGCCGGTGTTTCGCGGAGCCTGATTTCAGAACACGATGCGCGGCGGCAGGTATTTGTCGATGATGGGCCGGAAATCCTAGATCCGGCAGCGCGGCCGCGCAAACGGTGATTTGCTCTGCAGGTCGTACACCCGGAACGGTGTCAGATAACGTTCGGTGTAATCGCGGTCCTGCGCATTCATGTACGGCTCGCAGTCCGCGGGCGTGATGCCGTGGTAACGCACCAGCCAGGCGATGGCCGGCGGCAGGTGGTTTTTGAGCCGAGACCAGGCGAGGTCGTCACAGCTCCATTGCAGCGTGCACTGGTCGAGCCCGGCGCCGGGTGCGCCGGTAGCGAGCAGGCTGTTCATGTAAGTCACGTTTTCGGCGGGTTCGCCTTTCAACATGCAGACCTTGCCGAGGTCATGCACCAGTGCCGCCAGCACGAACTCCTCGCCGGCCATGCCGTCCGCCGCCATCGCCTCGATGACCTGCAGCATGTGGATTTCCTGGCTGGTGCAATACAGGCGGTCGTCGGCGGGATCGATCACCCGCGCCATCATTTCGAACAGCGACCAGGTGGGGATTTCGCCGAACACCGGCTGCAGGTACTTGTGCCGCAATGCTGCGGCCTCCGCCGTGGTCTGCGCGGCGTGCCGGGCGCGTATCGCGGCGGCATCACGGGTGTAGATCTCGTAAAAGCGCCGCGTCTGTTCCTGAACCCGTTCCGGGGGCCACGGGTTCTGCGCTGTAAGGGGCGTTGTTGCCATTCGGTATGGGGATCCCGGCTCCGGTAGCGAAAATGATGCTAGCACAGGCCTGACTCGCTTACAGGTTAATGCAGTGTGCCTTGCCTCGGTCAGGCCCTTCAGCTATCGTGCGTTCCTGATTTTTACTCCCGATTTGACCAACCTCCCATGGCTGCAAAGAAACCGAAAAGCGCTCCCCGCAAAACCGGCATGCGCAAGGGCCTCACCGCCTACGGCGACGAGGGGTTTTCGCTGTTCCTGCGCAAGGCCTTCATCAAGGCGATGGGGTATACCGATGACGCGCTGGACCGGCCCATCGTCGGCATCACCAATACCTTCAGCGGATTCAACGCCTGCCACCGCAATGTGCCGGATCTGATCGAGGCGGTTAAACGCGGCGTGATGCTCGCCGGCGGCCTGCCGGTGGAATTCCCGGTGATCACGTTGCATGAATCGTTTGCCTATCCGACCAGCATGTACCTGCGCAATCTGATGTCGGTGGACACCGAGGAGATGATGCGCGGCCAGCCGGTGGATTCGGTGGTGCTGATCGGCGGCTGCGACAAGACGGTACCAGCGCTGCTGATGGGTGCGGCCAGCGCCAACGTGCCGTCGATCATGCTGGTGACCGGCCCGATGATCACCGGCGACCACAAGGGCGAGCGCCTGGGGGCCTGCACCGATTGCCGCCGCTTCTGGGGCAAATACCGTGCGACCGAGATTTCCGAGCAGGAAATCGGCGAGATCAACAACAAGCTGGCGCCGTCGGCCGGCACCTGCATGGTGATGGGCACGGCGAGCACGATGGCATTGTGCACCGAGGCGATGGGCATGATGCTGCCCGGCGGTTCCTGCGTGCCGGCGGTGATGGCCGACCGCCTGCGCCAGGCCGAAGCCAGCGGCGCGCGTGCCGTGGCGATGGCCAGGGAAAAACTGACGCCAGACAGGATCATGACGGTCGAGGCCTTCGAGAACGCGCTGCGCGTGTTGTTTGCGGTCGGCGGCTCGACCAATGCCATCGTGCACCTGACGGCCATGGCGGGGCGCCTCGGTATCAAGCTCGATCTCGACGCCTTCGACAGGATGGGGCGGGAGACGCCGGTGCTGGTCGATCTGAAGCCGACCGGCCAGGGTTATATGGAGGATTTATACAAAGCCGGTGGTTTGGCCGCGATCCTGCGCGAACTGAAGCACCAGCTGAATCTGAAGGCACTGACCGTCACCGGCAAAACCCTGGGCGAAGATCTGGCCGAAGCACCGCCGGCCTGGGATCAGAAGGTGGTGCGCAAATTCAAGGATCCGGTGTTTGCCGGCGGCAGCATCGCGGTGCTGCGCGGCAATCTGGCGCCGGGCGGTGCGATCATCAAGCAGGCGGCGATGGATCCGAAACTCACGCGCCATGAAGGCCGCGCGGTGGTGTTCGAATCGCTGCAAGACATGGCGAACCGCGTCGATGATCCCAAACTCGACGTTAACGCGAATGACATATTGGTGCTGAAAAATGCCGGACCGAAGGGCGCACCGGGCATGCCGGAGGCGGGTTATCTGCCGATACCGAAAAAACTCGCGGCGAAGGGCGTCAAGGACATGGTGCGGATTTCCGATGCGCGCATGAGCGGCACCGCGTTCGGCGCCATCGTGCTGCATGTAACGCCGGAGTCGGCACTGGGCGGCACGCTGGGGCTGGTGCAGAACGGCGACCGCATCCGGCTCGATGTGCCGGCACGCAGACTCGAGCTCCTGGTCAGTGATGCCGAACTCGCCGTGCGGCGCAAACGCTGGAAGGCGCCGCCGGCGCGCAAGGACGACGGCCGCGGTTATCGCAAACTGTTCATGGACCAGATCACGCAGGCCGACGAGGGCTGCGACTTCACCTTTTTGCAACCCGAAATCACCACACAGGTTCCCCGCAAGCGATGACTCCAGCCAAGAACAAGACCCGCAGCAGCACCCGTAAAAAAAGTAAAAAACGTTAAAAAACAATAAGTTAATCAAGAAAGCCGCCGCCCAAAAAACGGCGGTCAAAAAGGCCGCGCCGAAGGTGGTCGTGCGCAATTCGCCGATCCACGGCCGCGGCGTATTTGCAGTGTCTGCGATTGCCAAGGGCACGCGAATCCTCGAATACACCGGCGAGCGCATGTCGCACGCGAAAGCGGACCGGCTTTACGGCGATCTGCATGACGGTTCTTCGCGCACCATGTTGTTCGCGGCCAACGACAAGGTGGTGATCGACGCCACCAGACGCGGCGGGCCGGCGCGCTGGATCAATCATTCTTGCGCGCCGAACTGCGAAGCCAACGAGGAAGACGGCCGGGTGTTCATCGATGCCATTCGTTCCATCAAGCCGGGCCAGGAATTGTCGTACGACTACAACCTGGTGCTGGAAGAGCGGCACACGGCGAAACAGAAACGCGAACATCCCTGCCATTGCGGCGCGCGCAAATGCCGCCACACCCTGCTCGGGAATAAACGCTGACGGGAAACCGCGGCTGATCAGCCGGGGGAATTTTTTTCCGGGCGCCCCCCAAGGGGACTTCTTTCAGGGCGCCACCCAAGGTGACTTCCTTCGGGGCGCAGCGCGCGCACCTGGCGCGACGCAAAAATGGTGCCGTGGTTGATGTGCGCTTCGTGGTTGGCCTCGATGTTGTCGAGGTCGTAGAGGTAATTGACCATGAAGCCGGCGCCGTTGCGCAGACCCTTCTCAGAAACGTCCCCCAGCCAGCGCACATGTTCGATGCAGGCGCCGTTGCCGAGGTGGAAGCGCGCGACCGGATCCGCCGGCCGGCCCGCGGCATTTTTGGCTTCGAACAGGTAGGTCGCCAGCAGATTCTGCAGGCGTGGACGCAGTTCGGCCGCGGCTGCCGGGTCGGCCTGCCATCCGGGCTGCAGAATCTGCTGCAGTTCGGACGCGCCAGGGTGCGTGTTTTTCAGCCAGGCCACGAAGCCAGGCACCGGAGACAGCGTGACGAAATTGCGCAACTGCGGGAAGTTGCGTTTCAGGTCGGCGGCGACCTGCTTGATCAGGAAGTTGCCGAAGGACACGCCCTTCAGCGCCTTCTGGCAGTTCGAGATCGAATAAAAAACCGCGGTGCGCGCCGATTTGATGTCGAGCGGCGGGCGTCCGTCGGCGAGCAGCGGCGCGATCGCATCCGGGATGTCCACGGTCAGCGCGACTTCGACAAAAATCAGCGGGTCATCGGCCAGCGTCGGATGGAAAAATGCGAAACATTTGCGGTCCGGCGGATCGAGACGCCGCCTGAGATCGCTCCAGCCGGAGATTTCATGCACGGCTTCGTAGCGGATGATTTTTTCCAGCACCACCGCCGGCGTGTGCCAGTCGATCGGGCGCAGTTGCAGGAAGCCGCGGTTGAACCAGGAATGGAACAGGTGCTCGAAGTCGGCATCGACTTCACTGAGCACCGGGTATTCGCGCAGCAGTTCGAGCACGTCTTCGCGCATGCGCAGCAGGCCGGCGGTGCCGCTGGGTGCAAAATTGAGCCGGCGCAGCACTTCCTGGCGGCGGGACTCGGCCGCGGCATGCAATTGCCGGGCGGCCGCCGGGCCGGGATGCGCGGTGTAATGGCGGATCGCGGCTTCAAGCCGCGCGCCGTCGACTGAAAACCGCGTCGCGAGTTCAAGCAGGAAATCGAGCTTGCCCTGGGGTGGCAGCGTCGCGTAACGCTCCAGGATGCGCCGCGCCAGTGCGGCGCCCGAGGCCTCACCCAGTTCGGAGCGCAGGGTTTCGGCCGCCTGGGCAAGCCATTGCTGGATGCGCCGCTCGCGCAGCGAGCGGCCGCGCTGGGCGAGTCCGCGCCAGAGGCGGGCGATCATGCTGCCCGCCGCCGGAACGGTGGCGATATCAGTCGACTTTGGCACCGGATGCCTTGACGACCTTGCCCCAGGTTTCGATTTCCTGTTTGACGAACTTGTCAAACTCGGCCGGCGGCTGTCCTCCCGCTGTTGCGCCAAGGCTCGCCCACACCTTTCTGACCTCGGGCAGTTGCAGCGATTTGGACACGGACTGGTACATGCGGTCGACGATCGGCTGCGGCGTGCCTCTGATGCCCCACAGCGCATACCAGGTGGTGACGTCCATGTTGATGCCGGATTCCTGCAGCGTGGGGATTTCGGGCAGCAGTTCCGAACGTTTCGCCGTGGTGACCGCCAGCGCACGCAGTCGGCCGACCTTGATGTTCGGTGCCGCAGTGCCCATGCCGTCGAAGGCCATCGCGACCTCGCCGGAGAGCAGCGCCGGGGTCAGCGGACCGGCGCCCTTGAACGGCACGTGGACCAGCTTGGTGCCGGTGATCAGGTTGAACAGTTCGCCGTTCATGTGATGCGTGGTGCCGTAACCGGCGGAACCGTAATTGAGCTGGCCGGGTGTGCGTTTGTCGAGCGCGATCAGTTCCTTGATGGTCTTGGCGGGAACCGACGGGTGCACCACAACCGCGCTGGGTACCGAGGCGGCAAGGGTGACCGGCACGAAATCCTTGACCAGGCTGTAGTTCAACTTGGTGTACAGCGTTTCGGCGATGGTGTGGTGCACCGCGCCCATGAACCAGGTGTAGCCGTTCGCCGGTGCGCGCGCCGCCACGTTGGCGCCGAGCGTGCCGCCGGCGCCGCCGAGATTTTCGATCAACACCTGCTGACCGAGGTCTTTGGGCATGACCGCAGCCAGCGGCCGCGCGAAGGCGTCGGTGCCGCCGCCGGCGGGGAAGGGATTGATGATGCGCACGGCACGGGTCGGCCAGGTTTCCTGTGCCGCAGACAGCCCAGGCAACGCGGCAACGGTGGCCGCCGCCAGGCCCAAGACCAGCAACTTCCGGTTCTTCTCCATTTTCTCCAACATGATCTCCTCCGATTGATTTTGGTATGTGGTGGCCCATTTTATGGAACTTGCCGGCGCTTGTATATCCGGCGAGGGAGGGCTCCGCAATCGGCGGATTTCAGGTGGGCGGAGTAGGGGATTCCTCGCGGTTGCGCATCCAGTCGGCGGTGCCGAAGAAGGCCTTGAGCAGCGCGTCACGCAGCGGTTCCGCCACACTTGTATCTTCCATCGCCTGCAGCATGCAGGCAAGCCAGGCATCGCGCTCGGTGACGCCGATGGCGTAGGGCAGGTGCCTGGCGCGCAGCATCGGATGGCCGTATTTTTCGACGTACAGCGGCGGGCCGCCGAGCCAGCCCGAGAGGAAGAGGTAGAGCTTTTCGCGCGAGCCGGCGAGATCCTGCGGATGCAGCTTGCGGATGCCGTGGTATTCCGGCACCTCGTCCATCAGGTCGTAAAAGCGGTCGACGAGGCGGCGCACACCGGCGTCGCCGCCGAGCAGGCGGTACGGCGTGTCGTCTGCCGGCGCCTTACTGCTCATGGCCTCAGGCGGCGTTGGCCTGTTCGGTCTTGCTCGCGCGCTTGCGGTCGTGTTCGTTCAGGTGGCGCTTGCGGATGCGAATCGACTTCGGCGTGATTTCGACCAGTTCGTCATCGGCGATGAATTCGATCGCCGATTCCAGCGTGACCTGCACCGGCGGCACCAGGCGCACGGCTTCGTCGGTGCCGGAGGCGCGCACGTTGGTCAGCTGTTTGCCCTTGATCGGGTTGACGACGAGGTCGTTGTCGCGGCTGTGGATGCCGATGACGATGCCGGTGTAGAGCGGGTCGCCGGGGCTGACGAACATGCGTCCGCGCTCCTGCAGTTTCCACAGCGCGTAGGCGACCGCGGTGCCGTCTTCAGCAGAGATCAGCACGCCGTTGCGGCGTTCTTCCATGTCGGGCTTCATCGGGCCGTAATCGTCGAACACGTGGCTCATGATGCCGGTGCCGCGGGTCATGGTCATGAAGTCGGACTGGAAGCCGATCAGGCCGCGTGCCGGAATGCGGTAGTCGAGGCGCACCCGCCCCTTGCCGTCGGGCTGCATGTCCTGCAGGTCGCCGCGACGCGTGCCCAGGGCTTCCATCACCGCGCCCTGGTTGGCCTCATCGACGTCCACTGTCAGCATTTCGTACGGTTCCTGCTTTTCGCCGTTGACTTCGCGGATGACCACGCGCGGCCGTGATACTGCGAGCTCGTAGCCTTCGCGGCGCATGTTTTCGAGCAGGATGGTCAGATGCAGTTCGCCGCGTCCCGAAACCTCGAACACGTCGGCGTCGGCGGTTTCGACCACTTTGAGCGCGACGTTGCTCATGACTTCGCGCTGCAGGCGCTCACGCAGCTGGCGGCTGGTGACAAATTTGCCTTCGCGGCCGGCGAGCGGGGAAGTGTTGACCTGGAAATTCATGGTCAGCGTCGGCTCGTCGACTTTCAGCATCGGCAGTGCATCGAGGCTGGCGGGATCGGTCAGCGTGACGCCGATGCCGACTTCATCGATGCCGTTGATCAGCACGATGTCACCGGCCTGGGCTTCGGGGATCAGCACCCGTTCGAGGCCGCGGAAACCCAGCACCTGGTTGACCTTGGCCATCACCGGGGTCGAGCCCGGACCCTTCAGCACGGCGACCTGCTGGCCGGGGCGGATGCGGCCGCGGTTGACACGGCCGATGCCGATACGGCCGACGTAGCTCGAGTAGTCGAGCGAGCAGATCTGCAGTTGCAGCGGACCGTCCGGATCATCTTCGCGCATCGGCACATATTTGAGGATGGCTTCGAACAGCGGATCCAGCGTGCCGCTGCGGACATCGGGTTCGGTGCCGGCGTAACCGTTCAGCGCCGAGGCATACACCACGGGGAAATCGAGCTGCTCTTCGGTGGCGCCGAGTTTGTCGAACAGGTCGAAGGTCTGGTTGACCACCCAGTCGGCGCGCGCGCCGGGACGGTCGATCTTGTTGATCACCACGATGGGTTTCAAGCCCAGCGCCAGCGCCTTGCGGGTGACGAAACGGGTCTGCGGCATCGGGCCTTCGACCGCATCGACCAGCAGCAGCACGCCGTCGACCATCGACAGCACGCGTTCGACTTCACCGCCGAAGTCGGCGTGTCCCGGGGTGTCGACGATGTTGATCAGCGTGTCTTTCCAGGTGACCGCGCAGTTCTTGGCGAGAATGGTGATGCCGCGCTCGCGCTCGAGATCGTTTGAATCCATCACGCGTTCGGCAATTTGTTCATGTGCGGCGAAGGTGCCGGACTGGCGCAGCAGCTTGTCGACGAGCGTGGTTTTGCCGTGATCAACGTGGGCGATGATGGCGATGTTGCGTAGCGGGCGTTGCTCGGTGGCGGACACGGGATGGAGCCTTGAAAAAAGGGGCGGATTGTAGCACGCACACCCGGCTATTGCCTTGAATTTTTTGGCTTTTCCCCGAGATGGCGGCCGGCGGAATGTAGGCTTTTCCTCGGGGGGATGGCAAAAAACCTCGCCATTTCCGATACTTGCAGGTATAGTGCCGGCACCTTGCAGCGACGTTTCAGTCGTTGTGCGTTGCAAGATGCATCTGTCCCTGACCCCTTCGTTTTCAGCTCCCTTCTCTGAATAGCTGCTTCCGCCACGGTTAGCGACGATACCCGTGCGCCGGTGGCCGCAGCCGCGACTTGAAGTCGCAGGCTCGCCTGAGCAGCAGTGGCATTTCCTGCGCGTTTTTACTGCTTAAAAGCTGTTGGCCACAGAGGTCACAGAGTTCACAGAGGAAGAACGCAGCGACGGCTTGGCCGCGCCAGCGATCCTTTGACCTGTGCCTTTCTCTGTGTGCTCTGTGACCTCTGTGGCTACGCTTTTCTGCAATTGCTGTGTTTTTTTGAAAGTACACTCATGTCTTTTGCTTCATTGAATCTGAATCCCGCCCTCGTGCAGGCTCTGGCCGCCGCGGGTTATACCGAACCCACACCCGTGCAGGCGCAGGCGATCCCGGCCGCGCTGACCGGCTTTGACCTGATGGTCTCCGCTCCCACCGGCACCGGCAAAACCGCAGCCTTCGTGCTGCCCGCGCTGCAGCGCCTGGCGCTGGCGCCGGTCAAAAACGGCCGCGGTCCGCGCGTGCTGGTGCTGACGCCGACCCGCGAACTCGCGGTGCAGGTGACCGATGCCGTCGACAAATACTGCAAGTTCCTGCGCCACATGCGCACCGGCACCATCCTCGGCGGCATGCCGTACCCGAAACAGCGGCGGCTCCTCGAGCAATCGCTCGACGTGCTGGTGGCGACACCCGGCCGCCTGATCGACTTCATCGACCAGGGCAAGGTTGATTTTTCGCGCCTTGAACTGCTGATCCTCGACGAGGCCGATCGCATGCTCGACATGGGCTTCATCGAGCCGGTCAAGCGCATTGCCTCAAAAACCCCGGGCAGCCGCCAGACCATGCTGTTTTCGGCAACCCTCGACGGCAACATCGCCAAACTCGGCCGTGAACTGCTGCGCGATCCGAAGCTGATCGCGGTGTCCGCGCCCAAAACGCAGCACGAGAACATCGTGCAGCGCCTGCATTATGTCGACGACGGCAGCCACAAACACCGCCTGCTCGACCACGTGCTGCGTTCCGACGAATGCCAGGCGCAGTCGATTGTTTTCACCGCGACCAAACACGGCGCGGATCGCCTGGCGGACAAGCTGTTCCACGCCGGGCATGAAGCCGCCGCCCTGCACGGCAACATGAACCAGTCGCAACGCAACCGCACGCTGGCGCGCCTGCGCAGCGGCGCGGTCAAGGTGCTGGTGGCCACCGACGTCGCCGCGCGCGGCATCGACGTCGCCAGCATTTCGCATGTGTTCAACTACGACCTGCCGAAAGTGGCCGAGGATTACGTGCACCGCATCGGCCGCACCGGCCGTGCCGGCGCCTCAGGCACGGCGATTTCGTTTGCGTCGTCGGAGGACGTGCGCCAGCTGAAACAGATCGAGCATTACATCGGCCGCGCCATCGAACGCTGGAGCGTGCCGGGTTTTGAAGCCAAGAACCCGATCCGCAGCGACGGCGGTGGCGCCAAACGCGGCGGACGCCCGGCACCGCGCCGCGGCGCGCCGCCCTCGCGTGATGCACGCGGTCGCGGCGGCTTCCGTTCGGACAGCAACCGGCGCAGTGCCGGCAGTTCGCGCTGAACGCTGCGGCGGTCCTTATCAGTAGTATTGTGGCGGGGTGTCTATCCTGCCGCGGCGGCGCGCGACAGACGGTTTGTTGCGCGTCGTTTTACAATGGCGGAGCAGACAGGGAATCGATTAATATAATTCATTTTTCCCCAGAGGAATCAATATGTTACGTTTAATCGCTGTGTTTGTAGCAATACTGGCAGCCATGACCGGCGCCGTCGCGCAGGACTATCCGACACGACCGGTGTCAATCGTTGTGCCGTTCGCGGCCGGTGGTCCGACCGACACGCTGGCGCGCAATCTGGCCCAGCACATGTCCAAAACACTGAAGCAGCAGGTCATCGTCGACAATCGTGCCGGCGCGGGCGGAACACTGGGCGTGGGTATCGTCGCCAAGTCAAAACCCGACGGCTACCAGATTCTGCTGCACCATATCGGCATGTCCACGGCGCCTGCGCTGTACCGCAAGCTGCCGTTCAATCCGCTGACCGATTTCGAGTACATCGGCCAGGTGGCCGACGTGCCGATGACGCTGATTGCGCGCACCGGCCTGCCGCCCGACAATTACAAGGACTTTGTCGCCTACGTCAAGGCGAACAAGGACAAGCTGAATCTCGGTAATGCCGGCCTCGGTGCCGCTTCGCATCTCTGCGGCCTGCTGTTCATGTCGCGCATTGAAGCCAACATCCAGACCATCCCGTACAACGGCACGGGTCCGGCGATGTCGGCCTTGATGGGCAACCAGATCGACCTGATGTGCGACCAGACCACGAACACCACGGGCGCGATCCAGTCCGGGCGGGTGAAGGTATTCGGCGTGACGACGAAAAAACGCGTTCCCGCACTTCAATACGTGCCTACGCTGCAGGAGCAGGGGCTGAAGGATTTCGAGGTTGCCGTCTGGCACGGGCTTTATGCGGCGAAGGGCACGCCGAAGCCGGTGCTCGACAAACTGAACGCGGCGCTGGTGGCCGCGATCAAGGATCCGCAGTTCAAGGAGTCGCTGGCGAAACTCGGCGCCGAGGCGGTGACGCCGGATCGTGCGACGCCGGAGTCGCTGGCGAAACACCTGAAGGCCGAAATCGACAAGTGGGGCCCGATCATCAAGAAGGCCGGCGTCTACGCCGACTGATCGCCGCATCGCACATTGAATCCCCCGCCGCCGCAAGGTGCCGGGGGATTTTTTCCGTCATCACCTGTCTGCGCGCATTGATTTCCGTCCATGCTGCCATTACAGTAGACCGCTTTCACGACAGCATAAAAAAATGAAATTCAGCGGGGAGATTGCGGTTGCTGCGCCGCGCGACGCGGTATTCGCGAAATTGCAGGACATCCATTTTTTTGCATCGTGCATGGACGGCGTGCGCGACCTGGTGCCTCTGGACGAAAAACGTTTCGATGCCGTGCTCGAAACCAAGGTGGCCTACATGAGTTTCAAGTTCAAGGTCACCGTGGAACTGACCGAGGTGGTGGCGCCGGAACTGATCGCCGCAAAAATCGAGGGTACGCCCATGGGTCTGGTCGGGCGGCTGAGCGCGACTTCTTCGACAAGGCTGATTGCGGCGGGCGGCCACACCACGATCCAGTATGAAATCGACACCGCGTTGACCGGCAAGCTGGGCAGCATCGGGCAGCCGGTGCTGAAATCCAAGGCCCGCGACATGGAAAAACAGTTTGCGAAAAATCTGGGCGCGGCCTTTGCGACGGCGCGGGGGGCGGCATGAGTCCTTTTGATCTGGTCGAGCCGCGGTCGCTGAAGTCCGCACTTAAACTGCTGGATGCCAATGACCCGTCGGTACGGGTGTTCGGCGGCGGCACGGCGCTGATGCTGATGATGAAGGCCGGTGTGTTCCAGCCGACGCGGCTGATCAGCCTGCGCGGCATCGAAAAGCGTTATGCCAGGGTGGCATCCGCTGAAGACGGCGGACTGCGCATCGGCGCGCTGGTGACGCTGAGCGCGCTGGGCCGCGCGGCGGCGGTGAAAAAACGCGCGCCGGTGATCATCGATGCCCTGCGCACACTGTCCAATGTGCGCGTGCGCAATGTTGCCACGCTGGGCGGGCACCTCGCGCATGGTGACCCGCATATGGACCTGCCGCCGGTGCTGATGGCACTGGATGCGCGGGTGGTGACCGCGGCGACCGCGGGTACACGTACGCTGGCGGTGGCCGACTTGTACACCGGTTATTACGAAACAGCGCTGGCGCCCAATGAGCTGATCTGCGAAGTCGTCGTGCCGTCCCAGGCCGGGCGACGTTCGGCTTATGTCAAACTCACCACGCGTGCGGCCGACGACTGGCCGACGCTGGGCATCGCGGTGTCGCTGCAAACCGACGGCAAGGTCATCGAGGATGCGCGTTTCGTGGTCAGCGCCGCCACTGAAAAACCGCTGCGGCTGCCCGGGGCCGAAGCGGTGCTGCGCGGCGCGACCGTCAGCGATGCACTGCTGGCGCAGGTGGGTGAAGCGGCCGCGGCGGAAACGGAACTGGTCGGTGATGCCCGCGGTTCGGCCGCGTACAAAACCGAACTGCTGCGGGTGTATGCGGGGCGTGCCGTGCGCAAGGCGCTGGCTGCCTGACCCGAATTCAGAGGAATCATCGTGGCCACGATATTAGGCAAAACCAACAACGGCGCCGCCATGGGCCAGTCGATCCCGCGCGTCGAGGCGAGGGCCAAGGTCACCGGCCGCGCCGAGTATGTGCACAACCTGCGGCTGCCCGGCATGTTGTACGGCAAGGTGTATCGCAGCACCGTGGCGCATGCGCGCCTCCTGGGTGTTGATGTTGCCGCGGCACGCGCGCTGCCCGGTGTGCATGCCGTGTATACCGCTGCCGACATTATTAAACTGATCGCCGAGCCTTATTACGGCCCGGCCTTCCACGACCAGCCGATCCTCGCGGTGGACAAGGTGCGTCATGTCGGCGAGCCGGTGGCGCTGGTGCTGGCGGCTGATCCGCATGTCGCCGAGGCGGCGGCGCAGCTGATCGTGGCCGACTATGAAGAATTGCCCGCGGTGTTCGATGAAATCGAGGCGATGACCTCGAAAGCCGTGGTGCATGAAGTGCTGAAGCCGGCGGGGACTTTTCCCGACCTGAAGCATCTCAAGGACAAGCGCGATACCAACATCGCGCTGGATTTTCATCTGCGCCGCGGTGACGCGCAAAAGGCCTTCGCCGGGGCTGACCATGTATTCGAGCATACCTTCCGCACCCAGCAGGTGCTGCACCTGCCGCTGGAACCTTTTGTCACGGTGGCCGATCCCACGCCCAATCAGCTGGTGATCCATACTGCGTCGCAAAGCCCGTCGTTTGTGCGCATCGAAATCGCGCGGCTCCTCGGTTGGCCGGAGAACCGGGTGCGGGTCAAGGTGCCGTACCTGGGCGGCGGTTTCGGCGCCAAGCTCTACATCAAGCTCGAAGCGCTGGTCGCGGCGGCGGCGCTGCTTGCCGGCCGGCCGGTGAAAATCGCGCTGAGCATGGAAGAGCAGTTCTACCAGATCACCAAACACGCGACGACACTGCGCATCAAGAGTGGTGTCAGCAAGGACGGAAAAATCATCGCCCGCGAATGCGAGGTCTGGTGGAACGGCGGCGCCTATGCCGACATCGGGCCGCGGGTCACGCAGAAATCCGGCTTTACCGCGGCGGGGCCGTACGACATCGACCATGTCAGCATCGATTCCTACGCGCTGTATACCAATCTGCCGGCGGCCGGCGCCTTGCGCGGCTTCGGCATTCCGCAACTGGTGTGGGCCTACGAGAGCCATACCGACATGATCGCGCGGGAACTGAAGATTGATCCGCTGGCGATTCGCCGCAAGAACATCCTGCGCGAAGGCCGGCCGCAGGCGACCGGTACGCTGATGCGCGATGCGGGCATCGAACCGGTGCTGGAGCGGCTGGCGCAGCGCATGGCCTGGGAAAAACCCTTCGACAAGGGTAACGGCACTGTGCGCCGTGGTCGCGGCATCGCCATCGGTTTCAAGGCGAGCATTTCGCCGACCACTTCAGTGGCCATTGTCAACGTCGGCGCCGACGGCAGCTGCATGGTTCATTGCAGTACGGTCGACATGGGGCAGGGCTCGGATACCGCCATGGCGCAGATTGTCGCCGAAGCGCTGGGCATCCCGGTGGCTTCGGTGACGCTGGTGCATCCCGATACCGATGTCACGCCCTACGACATGGCGACCCTGGGTTCGCGCTCGACCTACCACATGGGTCATGCCGTCAAACTCGCCGCCGAGGATGCGCGCGACAAGCTGCTGGCCCTTGCGCGCGATGTCGGCCTGTCGGCGGAAACCACACCGATTCCGGATATATTCCGCAAAAAATACGGCATGCAGGCCGGCAACATCGTCGGCATCGGCAGTTTCATTCCGCCGTACACGCCGCCGGAGCCGGGCACCGGGCTGACCACGGATGCAACACCGTTCTGGATGATCGGCGCCACCGGCGCCGAGGTCGAAGTCGATACCGAAACCGGCGAATTCAAAATCACGCGGCTGGTCAACCTGGTCGACGTCGGCCGTCCGGTGAATCCGGCCATCGTCGAAACCCAGATTTCCGGCGCGACCATCATGCAGTTGGGCTTCACGCTGTCCGAACGCATGGATTTCGACGCCGGGCAGGTGACCAATGCCTCGCTGGCCGATTACAAGATTCCCGGCATCCGCGACATTCCGGCGGTCATGGAAAACGAAGCGGTCGACATGGTGCAGAAATCCGGACCCTTCGGTGCCAAGGGGGTTGGTGAAAGCGGCACCTTCGGCGTGTCGCCGGCGATTGCCAACGCCATTGATGATGCGGTCGGCGTGCGCTTGACAACATTGCCGCTGACGGCGGAAGCGGTTTATCGCGGCTTGCGCGCGAATGCTGGCAGGCCTTTAGAGAGCTAACTTCAAAAACATGAGCCACAGAGGTCACAGAGAACACAGAGGACTGCAAAAGCAGAAACAGAATCGAAATGTTCTCGTTGTTTCGGTTTGGGTTTTCTCTGTGAACTCTGTGACCTCTGTGGCTAAAGACCTTGGTTTTTAAAATGACTACACATCGCACGATTGAATTCAAACTGAACGGCCGCCCGGTCACGGTGCATGCCGGCAACCATCAGAACCTGGTCGAGCTGTTGCAGGGGCAGGGCCTGTTTGGTGCGCGCGAGAGCTGCGGCCAGGGTTTGTGCGGCTGCTGCACTGTGCTGGTCAATGGCACGGCGGTAACGGGTTGCCTGACCATGGCGACGCTGGTCGATGGCGCCGATGTGCGCACCATCGAGGACAGTGCCGATGGTGAGCTGGATGCCGTGCAGCAGGCCTTCATCGAAACCGGGGCCTTCCAGTGCGGCTTCTGCACCCCCGGCTTCATTCTGATGGCGCGGCAACTGCTGGATGCCCATCCGAATCCGTCCGAGGACGAAATCCGCCATTATCTGGCGGGCAATTTGTGCCGCTGCGCGGCCTATACTGAAATCATCAAGGCCGTGCGGCTCGCGGCGAAAAAACGCAAGGGCTGATCATGAAACGTCCTGCCGGCAATCCTCTCGATCTGCGCGCCTGGCTGGACACTGCCCGGTTCCTCGGTGAATTGAAGGACGTGCGTGGCGCGGACGCCAAGCTGGAGCTGGGTGCGATCAGCGAACTCAACGTCAAGATAGACGGTGCACCGGCGCTGCTCTTCGACGACATCCAGGGTTATGCCAAGGGTTTTCGCGTAGTGACCTGCACCACGGCCAGTCCCGCGCGCCTGTCGTCCATCCTGCGTCTGCCGGTCGAGCGCAGGCACCATGACCTGGTGCAGCAACTGCGCGGGCGACCCAGGGGCTGGCAGGCGGCGGCGCCGAAATATGAGCCTGTCGTCGTCGAGACCGGACCGGTGCTGGAAAACATCCAGACCGGCAAGGACGTCGACATCCATATTTTCCCTTCGCCGCTGTGGCATGAAAAAGACGGCGGGCCGTACATCGGCACCGGCTGCTGCGTGGTGACCAAAGACTTTGATTCCGACTGGGTCAACGTCGGCACCTACCGCGTGATGGCGCATGACAAAAACCATGTCGGCCTCGACATGATTCCCGGCAAACACGGCGCGATCCAGTACGACAAGTACATGAAGGCGGGCAAACCTTTCCCGGTGGCCATCGTCATCGGCTGTGATCCGCTGGGTTTCCTGATCTCCGGCATCGAAGTGCCCTTCGGCATGTGCGAATACAACTACATCGGCGCCATCCTCGGCGAACCGGTGGCGGTGGTGCATGGCGAGCTGACCGGCCTCCCGATACCGGCGGCTGCGGAAATCGTACTCGAAGGTTATTGTCATCCGGGGGACGTCAAAACCGAAGGACCCTTCGGCGAATTCCACGGTTATTACCCGGGTAAGGAGGGCACCGCGCCGGTGGTGACCATCGAGCGCGTGTATTACCGCAATGACCCCATCATCGTCGGCAGTCCGCCGGCGAAACCGCCGAACGATTACTCCTATTCCAAGGCGGTGATGCGCTCGGCGCTGCTGTTTGATGCGCTGCTCGCCGCGGGGGTGCCCGATGTGCACAGCGTGTGGGCGCATGAAATCGGCGGCGCGCGCATGTTCAACGTGGTGGCGATCAGGCAGCGTTATGCCGGCCATGCGCGCCAGGCGGGGCACATTCTCAACCAGTGCGGCGTCGGCGCCTACATGTCACGCTACACGGTGGTGGTGGATGAGGACATTGATCCGTCGAACCTGCAGGAAGTGATGTGGGCGGTGGCGACGCGCAGCGATCCCGAGATCGACATCGATATCATCAAGCGCGGCATGGGTTCGAAAAATGATCCGATGTTCGTCGCCTACCGCTACAACGCGCCGTACAACTCCAAGGCCATCATCGACGCCTGCCGGCCGTACGACCACCTGCACGAATTCCCCGCGGTGGCCGAAGCCAGCAAGGAACTGCAGGAAAAAGTGAAAGCCAAGTGGAAAGACCTGTTCTGAACAACAAGCTGCCTCACGGAGGAACAACATGAATAAATTCGCCGCGCTGCTCGCTGCAGCCGTCCTTGCCACCACGGCCCACGCCGCGGATTACCCGAGCAAGCCGATCCGCGTGCTGGTGCCGTTCGCACCGGGCGGGGTGGTCGATACTTCCACCCGCATCCTGACCAACAAGATCACGGAAAAGCAGGGCTGGCAGTTCGTCGTCGACAACCGGCCGGGGGCCAACGGCTTCATCGCCGTCGGCATCACCGCGCGCGCGACCGCCGACGGTTACACGCTGCTCGCCGCGCATACCGGCGAGTTTTCGGTGAACCCGATACTGTTCAAGAGCGTGCCTTATGATTTCGAGCGCGATTTCACCTCGATCATCATGATCAGCGACGCGCCGATGCTGGTGGTGGTCAATACACAGTCGCCGTACAACAACCTGAAGGACCTGATCGCCGGCGCCAAGGCCAAACCGGGACAACTCACCTTCGGCTCGCCTGGCACCGGTTCGGTGAACCACATGGCCACCGAATGGCTGGTGGCCGCGGCCGGCGCCAAGGCGTTGCATATCCCGTACAAGGGCGGCGCGCCGGCGGTGTCCGCGGTGGCGGCGAACGAAGTGGTGTTCACCGTTGCCGGACTGCCCGGCGTGTTGCCGCACCTGATGGCGAAGCGGGTGAAGGTGCTCGGTGTGACCACGGCGAAACGTTCGCCGCAGGTGCCGGATTACATGTCGGCGCAGGAGGCGGGCATTCCCGGCGTTGATGCCTCGATCTGGGTCGGGCTGTTCGCGCCCAAGGGCACGCCGAAGGACATCGTCGCCAAACTCTACCGGGCTTCGGCCGACGTGTTGTCCATGCCAGATGTGAAGCAGCGTTACGCGTCGGTGGGCGGCGCGGAAACCACGACCATGGGCAGCGCCGAATTCAACAAACGCATCAGCAGTGAACTGGAGCGTTACCGCAAGGTCGCGGCGCAGGTCGGCATCGAGCAGCAGTAACTGCAGCGCCGGGCAGTGCTGAAAGCAGCCGGGGTATCCCGGCTGTTTTTATATAAGTTATTGATTTAATTGAATTATTTTTAGTGCGGGGCGATCTCAGCGCGTCAGGTCGAAAATGCGCATGCCGTCGACGGGCTGCAGCGCCCGGGCCCAGTCGGTGTGGGCGCAGTTGCGACGCACATCCTCAAGCCCGGCCTCCCACAACTGGCGCACCGTGGCGCGGGAGAATTCGTAATCCTTGGAATGGGTCGAGTGTCCGAAGCGGCGGTTGATCAGGTGGGCGATGGTGATTTGCCGTTTACTGCCGATTTGTTCCTGCAGCAGTTTGTAGTCTGCATCCGTCTGCAGTTGCGGCGGAATTTTTTTCAGCAGGCGGTCCAGCGCCTGGCGCATGTTTTCGAGTTCCTGGCCGCGCCGGGTGTTGAAGCGCGTTTTGCTCGAATACTGGATGTCCT
The DNA here is from genome assembly GCA_019749945.1 of Burkholderiales bacterium. GTDB lineage: Bacteria > Pseudomonadota > Gammaproteobacteria > Burkholderiales > SG8-41. The sequence goes on along the minus strand of JAIEPF010000019.1, from coordinate 6,861 downwards.
TGGCGCGTTCCAGCACCTGGTCGAGGTTTTCCGGCAGATCGCCGCGGGCGCTGAACAGGTCGACCTGGATGATCAGCGCGCTGATGTCCGGCGCATCGTCGAGCACGTACCACAGCGGCGAGTTGGACACGATGCCGCCGTCCCAGTATTGCCGGCCGTCGATGGTGACGGCGGGAAAACCCGGCGGCAGCGAACCGCTGGCGATGATGTGATCCGCGCAGATTTTCCCGTCGCGGCTGTCGAAATAGACCGAGTTGCCGCTGTCCACCTGCACCGTGCCGACGCTGAGCCGCACGCCTTGGTGCCGGTTCAGCAGATCAAAATCAACCAGTTCGTTGAGCGTGTCGCGCAGCGGCGAGGTGTCATAGAGGCTGAGCGCGCCGGGCGTGCCGTCGGGCGCGAACATGGGCGGCGGCAGGCGCGGCGAAAAAAATCCAGGCACGCCGAACGTCGCCGCGGCCAGCGCGCTGAAGCGGTTCAGTCCGACGCGCAGCGGATCGAATTGTTCGAGTCCGCCCGCGAGCGGGATGCCTGACACGGGGATGCCGGAGGACAGGCGATCCCAGAATTCGCGCAGGCGTTCGAGCCGGCGCTGCGGCGGATTGCCGGCGATCAGCGCGCCGTTGATGGCGCCGATCGACACCCCGGTCACCCAGTCCGGCGCGATGCCGCGTTCCGTCATGCCTTCGTAGACACCGGCCTGGTAGGCGCCCAGCGCGCCGCCGCCCTGCAGCACCAGTACGGTGTGATCGTGTTTCGGCATGTCCTGTTCCATTCTCTGCATGTGCGGCCCCGGGGGTTCAAACCAATTTATCGCGTATCCGTCACGCCGCGCAATGGCTGCAGCGGATGCATGAACCGCGGTCTTTGGCCTGTATCATGGCAATGATGAACACGGCATCCGGGTTGTTGCAGCTGGAGTCCGCGGACGGGACGAGCGTCCTGCGCCTGGGCGGCGTCTGGCGCCTGTCGAACCTGGCCGCGATCGCCGGCGCTTTGCAGGCGTCCGGATTGAGTGCCTGCAAACATTTTGTGCTGGAAGGCGGCGGCCTGCAGGAACTGGATACCGCGGCTGCATTCATGCTCTACCGGCATCTGGCGGGTGTCGGCTGCACCGAATCCATGGTGACGCGGCGCGGCTTTGACCCGCGCCATGAACGTCTGCTCGATCTGGTCTGCGAGCGCATGAGCTGTCCGCCCGCTGCCGCGAAAAACCGGCGCCGTGATCCGCTGTCGCGCATCGGCGCGGCGACACTGAAGCTGTGGCGGCTGCTGCAGATCCACGTGGCTTTTATCGGCACGGTGGCCTCCGAGCTGCTGGCGCTGCTGCGCCGCCCGGGGCTGTTCCGCTTCAAGGAAACCGCGTCGCAGTTTGAAACCATCTGCCTCGACGCCATTCCCATCGCGGCGCTGGTGACCTTCCTGATCGGCGTGGTCTTCACCTATCTGCTCGGTTTGCAGGCGCAGCGATACGGCGCCAACATTTTTGTTGTCGACGGTGTGGGACTGGCCGTTTGCCGCGAATTGTCGCCATTGCTGGTGGCGGTCATCGTCGCCGGGCGTTCCGGCGCCGCGTTCACCGCGCAGATCGGCACCATGAAAGTCCAGGATGAGATCGATGCGATCAGCACGCTCGGGCTGTCGCCGGTCCAGGTGCTGGTGATCCCGCGGCTGGTGGCGATCATGGCGGCGCTGCCCTTGCTGGTGTTTGTCGGCGACCTCGCGGGCATCGCCGGCGGCATGCTGATCGCCGCCTGGCAGCTCGATGTTTCCGTGCCGACGTTTCTCGAGCGGCTGCACGGCGTGCTGCCGATGAGCGCGCCGGTCGTCGGCCTGGTCAAGGCGCCGGTGTTCGCGGCGTTCATCGCGATGATCGCCTGCCGCATGGGCATGCTGGTGGCGCGCGATGCGCGCAGCGTCGGCGAGAACACCACCTCCACCGTCGTGCAAAGCATCGTCTGGGTGATCGTGCTCGATGCGGTGTTTGCCATCGTGTTCCAGCACCTGGATATCTGAATGGACACCGCCGCCAATCCCCGTGTTGCGCAGCAGGACGTGGTGCTGCAGGTGGACGGCATCGTCACCCGTTTCGGCCCGGCAACGATCCACGATGGTGTCAGTTTCAGCGTGGGGCGGGGCCAGGTGGTGGCGCTGATCGGTGGCAGCGGCACCGGAAAATCGGTGCTGGTGAAAGAGGTCATCGGTCTGCTGCGTCCGACTGCCGGCAGCGTGCGCCTGCTCGGCGCCGATGTCTGGAGCAGCGACGCCGAGGCGCTGAGCGCGCTGCGCCGCCGTTTCGGCATGCTGTTCCAGGATGGCGCATTGTTTTCATCGCTGACTGTCGCGGAAAACATTGCCGTGCCCTTCCGTGAACACACCGATCTGCCCGCCGCACTGATTCCGCCGCTGGTCGGGTTCAAGCTGTCGCTGGTGGGTTTGCCACCGGAGGCGGGCGCGAAGATGCCGTCCGAACTGTCGGGCGGCATGCGCAAGCGGGTTGCGCTGGCGCGGGCACTGGCGCTGGAACCGGAAATCCTGTTTCTCGACGAGCCGACTTCGGGGCTGGATCCGATCAGCGCGCGTGCTTTTGACCATCTGGTACGGGTGCTGAGCGACGGCCTCGGTCTCACGGTCTTTATCGTGACCCACGATCTGGATACACTGCTTTCCATCATCGACCGGGTCATTGTGCTGTCCGGCGGCAAAGTCATCGCCGACGGCACGGTGGATGAGGTGATGCAGGGCGGTGATCCCTGGATCAGGGACTATTTTTCGGCGCGCGTCCCGGCCGTGCGGAAAGGGAGTTGATGGAACCGGAAGCGAAATACACGCTGGTCGGCGCCGCCGTGCTGACTCTGCTCGCGCTGATCGTGGCTGCCGCCGTGTGGCTCAAGGGTTCCGGCGGCGAGGGTGATGACCGGCCGTACAAGATTTATTTTGCGCGCCAGTCGCTGGAAGGCCTGCAGATCCGCAGCGACGTCAAGATGCAGGGCATCAAGGTCGGTTCGGTGACGGCATTCCGCATCTCCGCCCGCCGCCCGGGCTCGGTGGAAGTGGTGATCCGGGTGGACGGCTCCGCGCCCATACGCCAGAGCACCCGCGCCGCCGTCGAGCGGCAGTTGCTGACCGGGATCGCCAGCATCCGGCTGGCCAATATTGACGAGAACAGCCCGCCGCTGACAGAGGTGCCGCAGGACGAACCCTATCCGCTGATTGCCGAAGGTGAATCCGAGTACAAGCTCACGGAATCGGTATCGCAGGTGGCGCTGCGCGCCGATGAGACGATGCAGCGCATCAACCTCGCGCTGTCGGATGAAAACCAGGTCGCGCTCAGCGAGATCCTCGTCAACCTGCGCCAGATTTCCGGGGGCATGAGCCGCAGCATGGCCGGGCTGGACAAGACGCTGGCTGCGCTGGGCCATGCCGCCGATGAAGTGCGCGGCATGAGCGCCGTGATCCGCGATGACGCGCACAAGCTGGCGCAGCGTTATGACGCGCTGGGCGAGGAATCGACCACCGCGGTCAGGGAGGTGTCGGCGGCGGTGCGGCAGATCAGCGTGGATGTTGCGCAGTTGTCGGGACGCATGGATGCGCTGATCAGCGACGGCAATGTTGAATTGCGGGTGACCGCGCAGGAATTGCGCAGCACGGCCGACGCGCTGGGTGCCGCGGCGCGCCGGCTCGGTGATCCGGGCCGGGCATTGTTCGGGCCGGCGAAGGGCAGCATGGGGCCGGGGGAGGCGTCCCGATGAAACCATTCGTGCCGGCGGTGTTGGTGTCGGGCCTGTTGCTGGCGGTGGGCGGCTGCGCATCCCTCGGGCCGCAGGAGGCGCAGCGTTATTACGTGCTCGAAGCGCCAAACGTGATGCAAAAGGCGGCTGCGACACCGCGCGCGGCGACGCTGCTTGTCGCGCCCGCCACGGTGTCCGGTTTTTACGAAACCCAGGACATCGTCTACAGCCGCGCGCCAGGCATGCGCGCCTATTACCAGCTCCACACCTGGACGGAACGTCCGGGCCGCCGGCTGTCCGAGCTGCTGGTCATGCGCCTCGAGCGTGCGGGATCGTTCAGCACCGTGGCCACGGTGGTCAGCGGTGTCAAGGGGCAGCTGGTGCTCGGCACCCACCTCGCGGAGTTTTACCACGATGCGGCCGCGGCACCCGGCAGTGTAAGGGTCACGGTGACCGCGGAACTGACGGATCCGGTGCGGCGGGTGTTGCTGGCGCGGCGCAGCTTCGAGCGATCGGCTCCGGCGGCGACCTACGACGCGCCGGGCGCGGTGCAGGCGTTCAACGTGGCGGTGACCGCGCTGCTCGATGAAATCGCCGCCTGGGTGGAGGTTGCCGCGCCGCGCTGACCGTTCGCCGGCAAAAGCGCGCCGGCTTTCGGGTAAATTCGCGCATACTGATCAATCACCCCGTTGTTCAACCAGATATCCCGGGAGCTTGTCATGACCATTTCCATGTACCAAGTCAGCGTGCCGCGTTTCATCAACACCCTGAGCAACCTGTCCGCGATCCTCGACAAGGCGCAGGCCCATGCCGACGCGCACAAGATCGACCCGTTGGCGCTCACTTCCTACCGCCTTTATCCGGACATGTTTGCGATGGCGCGCCAGGTGCAGATTGCCTGCGATACGGCGAAGGGGGCGGTGGCGCGGCTGGCCGGGGTGGACATCCCCGTCAACGAAGATACCGAGCAGACGCTGGCCGAGCTGAAAAAACGCATCGCCACCACTATCGCCTTCATCCAGTCGATCCAGCCCGAACAGATCGACGGCTCCGAGGACAATGACATCACGCTGCGCCGCGGCGAAAAAAGCACCACCTACAAGGGCATGCAGTTCCTGCTCGGCCACGCGCTGCCGAACTTTTATTTCCATGTCACAACCACCTACAACATCCTGCGCCGCAACGGTGTGCCGGTGGGCAAACGCGACTATCTGGGTAATCCTTAAAAAGTACTTAAAAATCAATAACTTATAAATTATCCTGGAGGGACGTCATGGACAAGCTGATGATCGCCGCGCTGGCCCTGGTGCTGGGCGGCAGCGGATACGCGCTGGCGCAGGACAAATACCCGGTCAAACCCATCCGCATGATCGTCGGTTATGCCCCCGGCGGCGGCAGCGACATCATGGGCCGGCTGATCGCGCCGCAGATCACCGAGGCGCTGGGCCAGCAGGTCATCGTCGAGAACCGCGCCGGCCAGGCACAGAACATCGCCGCCGAATTCATCATCCGCCAGCCGGCCGACGGCTACACGCTGTTCCTCAGTTCGGCGGCACTCGGCGTCAACGCCAGCCTCTATCCCAAGCTCAATTACGACCCGGTGAAGGATTTTGCGCCGGTGGCGGTGTTTGCGACCAGCGCCAATCTGCTGGTGGTGCATCCGTCACTGCCGGCGAAAACCGTCAAGGAATTCATCGCGGTGATCCGCAAAAACCCGGGCAAGATGAATTTTTCCTCGTCCGGCAGCGGCAGCACCCAGCACCTGTCGGGGGAAATGCTCAAGCTGATGATCAAGGGTGACTTCACGCACATCCCGTACAAGGGCACCGGGCCGTCGCTGACGGCGCTGATCAGCGGCGAAGTGGAATTCTCGTTCAGCAACATCCCCGCGGCGCAACCGATGCTGAACCGGATGCGCGTGCTCGGCATCACCAGCGAAAAACGCTCGCCGCTGATGCCCGAGGTGCCGACCATGGCCGAAGGCGGGCTGCCGGGTTTCATCACCCAGACCTGGTACGGCGTGCTGGTGCCGCGCGGCACGCCGCAACCGGTGATCACCACACTGAACAGCGTCATCGTCAAGGCCGTGCAGCGTGAGGATTTCCGCAACAAGCTTGCGCAGATGGGGGCGGATCCGATCGCCGAGTCGCCGGAGTATTTCCGCAAGATGCTGGCCGAGGAAATCGAGCGCTGGGGCAAGGTGGTGAGGGCCTCGGGGATCAAGCCCTGAGTTTGAAAGCTACATTGAACTCGAACGGAGTATAGGAAGCGCTGGTAATGATGGATATTTCTATCGGCAAATACGGCACCTAAGTTTTGCAACGAATAATGTCAACATGCCTCACGATGCGGCTCCCAACAACGATTCCAGAGAACGATCCATCTGGCCTCTGGGTGCTTCAGCAGCAGCTAATGACATTAGCCGAGCGGCTTCTCGGTCAACGAGATCGGACGAAGACGATTTACCAGCCGTCTTTTCACGACGACGGCCCCCATCTGCGCAACACGCCTACACTCGACGGCGCTTTCGTTGAGCTCGGCCGAGGTAGCAAAGTCTACTGGCCGACCGTTGTGTACGAGATGGCGCATGAGACAATACATCTCCTAAATCCGACTGTAGGTCATACAAACTGGCTCGAAGAAGGTGTAGCCGTTGCGTTCTCGGTTCATGCGCAAAGTTTGTGCAAACTCCAGCAGATTCAGGCCCCTAAATCAGGACCATACTTCGAGGCACTTGAATTAGTTCGCAGGCTTCCTGGCGGTCCCTTTGTGGCTGCGCGCCGTGTCCGTGAGTTCGCTCGTGCTCTCAACGTAATTACGCCGGAGCAATTGCAAAAGCTATTCCCAAATTCCGATCCTGTCGACTTGGGGCGGCTTTCCGAGAAATGCGTCCCACGCTGAGGGCCAACCTTTGGTTTGATTCGCCCCGTTCCGACCGTCTCCTTTCGTCCACGCGGGCCGGTCGATTGCAAAGTCGGACTTTAAGAGCGCCTAACAAAATGAATAAAAGCTTCCGTTAAAATCTCCCTCACCCTCGGTCCCTCTCCCGGAGGGAGAGGGATGAAAAGCCCTTCTCCCTCCGGGAGAAGGGTTGGGATGAGGGAAAAAACCATTTTGTTAGGCGCTTTAA
>JAIEPF010000020.1 GCA_019749945.1 Burkholderiales bacterium | reverse complement strand
TTCTCGTTTGGCCATGCAAAAAACGTAGCACGGCCTTTCTGAAAAGTACAGAACCCATTTATGAAATGACTTCTAATTACTTAATCACCGATCACCCTTTACCCATCACCCATATCCCATGCCTAAATCCTTTGATGTAGTGGTAATCGGCGCCGGTCCCGGCGGATACATCGCGGCGATTCGCGCGGCTCAGCTGGGCCTGCAGGTCGCCTGCATCGACGAGTGGAGCACGCCCGAGGGCAAACCCGCGCCGGGTGGCACCTGCACCAATGTCGGTTGCATACCTTCGAAGGCCCTGCTGCAGTCGTCGGAAAATTTCGACCATGCCGGCCATGCCTTTGCCGACCACGGCATTTCGGTCAAGGGCCTGTCGATCGACGTCGGGCAGATGCTGGCGCGCAAGGACAAGGTCGTCAAACAGAATAATGACGGCATCCTCTACCTGTTCAAGAAAAACAAGATCACGTTTTTCCACGGCAAGGGGGCTTTTGCCGGCGGCGGTTCGGGGGCCTGGCAGATCCAGGTGTCGGGCAAAAGCGCGGAAGTGCTGACCGCCAAGCAGGTGATCATTGCCACGGGTTCGAATCCGCGCGCGCTGCCCGATGTGCCCTTCGACAACAAGCTGGTGCTCGACAATGCCGGCGCGCTGGCGATTGCCGAAACCCCGAAAAAACTCGGCGTCATCGGCGCCGGTGTCATCGGTCTCGAAATGGGCAGCGTATGGCGGCGGCTGGGCGCGGAAGTGACCGTACTCGAAGCCCTGCCGGCCTTCCTCGGCGCGGTGGACGAGCAGGTGGCGAAAGAAGCGCTGAAGGTGTTCACCAAACAGGGCCTGGATATCAAAACCGGGGTCAAGGTCGGCAGGATCACGGCGAAGAAAAATGTCACCGTTGAATATACCGACAGTGCGGGTGCCGCGCAGACCCTGGTCGTCGACAAACTGATCGTCTCCATCGGCCGTGTGCCGAACACCAACGGCCTGAACGGCAATTCGGTGGGCCTCAAGCTCGACGAGCGCGGCTTTGTCGCGGTCGATGCTGATTGCAAGACCAACCTGCCGGGGGTGTGGGCGGTGGGCGACGTGGTGCGCGGGCCGATGCTGGCGCACAAGGCCGAGGAAGAGGGCGTGGCGGTGGCCGAGCGCATCGCCGGCAAACACGGTCATGTTGATTTCAACACCGTGCCCTGGGTGATCTACACCTCGCCGGAAATCGCCTGGGTCGGCAAGACCGAACAGCAGCTGAAGCAGGAAGGCGTCAAATACCGCGCCGGATCCTTCCCCTTCATGGCCAACGGCCGCGCCCGCGCGCTGGGCGACACGACGGGTTTCGTCAAATTCCTCGCCGATGAACGCACTGACCGCATCCTCGGCGTGCATATTATCGGGCCGATGGCCTCCGAGCTGATCGCCGAAGCGGTGGTGGCGATGGAGTTCGGCGCCTCGTCCGAGGACATTGCGCTGATCTGCCATGCCCATCCTTCGCTGTCCGAGGCAATGAAGGAGGCGGCGCTGGCGGTCGATAACCGGACTTTGAATCTGTGAATGAGTGAACGAGTGAACAAGTGAACGGGTGAACGGGTGAAAATCCTCCCCGTCCGTTTGTATCTGGTTTCCGTGGCATGAGCGCAATGTCCCGACCGGATTTCCTCACCTTCCTTCGCGAACGCGCTGCGGAACACGGTTTTACGCCGGATGCGGCGCAGCTGGCTGCCGCTCGCGAACTGCAGCGGGTGCAGGCCAACCTGCGCAGCCGGCAGTCGCGGGGCCTGTTCAGCTTCCTGAGCCGCAAGCGCGTCATCCGCGGCGTATACCTTTGGGGCGGGGTGGGCCGCGGCAAGAGTTTCCTGATGGACAGCTTTTTTGCCTACGTCCCCGACGTCAGCAAAAAACGCGTGCATTTCCACCGCTTCATGCAGGAAATCCACAAGTCGCTGTTTGCCCACCAGGGCAAGGAAGAGCCGATGGCGCTGGTGGCGCGTGACATCGCGACGGAAGTGCGCTTGTTGTGCCTCGATGAATTCCACGTCACCGACATCACCGATGCGATGCTGATGCGTCGCCTGCTGGAAGGCCTGATGGCCGAAGGTGTGGTGCTGCTGACGACCTCCAATTTCGCGCCGCAGGAACTGTACATGCACGGACTGCAGCGCAAGCAGTTCCTGCCCGCGATCGACTTGATTCTCGAGCGCATGACGGTGGTCAATGTCGATGCCGGCACCGATTACCGGCTGCGCGAACTGGAAAAGGCCGGCACCTATCACATCGGCGCCGATGCCGAACGCCGCATCAATGAGGCCTTCAGCCATATCGCCGGCGGCGCCGATGACAATGCGCCTCTCGATATCGAAGACCGGCTGATCCGCGTGCGCCGCCAGGCGCCGGGCATCGCCTGGTTTGATTTTCCGGAATTGTGCGCGGGGCCGCGCGGCAAACCCGATTACATCGAGCTCGCGCGGCGTTATCACACCATCCTGATTTCCGGCGTGCCGCGTTTTACCGAGGCCGACGGCGACCAGTTGCGGCGGTTTGTGTGGCTGGTCGATGAGTTTTATGATCGGCGGGTGAAACTGATGCTGGCGGCCGCGGTGCCGGTGGATGAACTGGTGGCCGATGCCGTCGACAGCGACGGTTTCCAGGCGCATCTCAATGCCTCGCTGAAGGAGCGCCTGGCGAGCCGGCTGACGGAGATGCAGACGCGGCAGTACCTGTCACTACCCCATTTGCCCTGAGGCCCCATGACAACCGCCAAAGCCTACAGAATATTCAATGAAAACAACAAGATAGAGGGCCGTGTTTGTGACGTTCCGGTGGCCGACATCGGCCACGGCGAAGTGCTGTTCAAAACCGCCTACTCCAGCGTCAACTTCAAGGATGCGCTGGCCGCCACCGGCACTGGCGGCAAAATCATCCGCAATTTTCCGCTGATCGGCGGCATCGATGCCGCCGGCACGGTGCTCAGCTCCAGCGATGCGCGCTTCAAGGCCGGCGACGACATTATCTGCACCAGTTACGACATGGGTGTGGCGCATGACGGCGGATTTTCCGAGGTGTGCCGTGTGCCTGCCGACTGGGTGGTGCCGCTGCCCAAGGGACTGACGCTCATTGATGCGATGGCGCTGGGCACGGCGGGTTATACCGCCGGTCTCGCGGTGGAACTGCTGGAATTGAACGGCATGGCGCCGAACAACGGCAAGGTCCTGGTCAACGGCGCCACCGGCGGCGTGGCCAGCCTCGCCATCGACATGCTGGCGGCGCTCGGCTACTCGGTGACGGCGGTGACCGGCAAGGCGGCGGGGCATGATTTCCTGCGCAGGCTCGGCGCCGCCGAAATCCTCGATCGCGCAAACATCGATTTCGGTACGCGGCCGCTGGAAAAACCCCTGTGGGCCGCGGCCTTCGATTCCGTCGGCGGCGAACATCTGGCCTGGCTGACACGCACCATGCAGCCGCAGGGCCTGATCGCCAGCTTCGGCAACGCCGGCGGCATCGAACTCAAAACCAGCGTGCTGCCCTTCATCCTGCGCGGGGTGCGCCTGATCGGCGTCGATTCGGCATTGACACCCATGCCCATGCGCCGCCGCGTGTGGGCACGACTGGCGGGGGACCTCAAACCGCGGCATCTGGCCGATATCGCCCAGGTGATCGGCCTCGCCGACCTGCCGGATTATTTTGCGCGCATGGTCAAGGGCGGCATCCGCGGCCGGGCCGTGGTCAGGATTTCGTAAGACTCTGCAAGTCGCCGCGGGCGATAATGCCTGCATGCGGTACCCACCATAAAAAAACGGGGGCCGCAGCAACTTCTGGAGGGGAATATGGGCGCGTACGCAGAACTGCATCGCCGGTCGATCACTGACCGGGAGTCATTCTGGACCGAAGAGGCGCGGCGCATCCACTGGCAGCGGCGTTTCGACCAAGTGCTGGATTACAGCCGGCCGCCGTTTGCGCGCTGGTTTGTCGGCGGGCTGACCAACCTCTGCCATAACGCGCTGGACCGCCACTTGGCGGCGCGCGGTGATCAGCCGGCGCTGGTCTACATTTCCACCGAAACCGACAGCGAGAAGACCTACAGCTACCGCGAGTTACATGCCGCGGTGAACGTGATGGCCGCAATAATTGCCGCGCAGGGCGTGGGCCGCGGCGATCGCGTGCTGCTCTACATGCCGATGATTCCCGAGGCGGTCATCGCGATGCTGGCCTGCGCGCGGCTGGGCGCGGTGCATTCGGTGGTGTTCGGCGGTTTTGCCGCGGCGAGTTGCGCAACACGCATTGACGACGCAAAACCGAAGTTGCTGATTACCGCCGATGCGGGGCTGCGCGGCGGCAGGGCCATACACTACAAACCACTGGTCGATGAAGCACTGCGGCTGGCGCGGCATCCCCCGCAGCGCGTGCTGGTGGTCAACCGCGGCATCGACAAGAATTGGGCCCCGGTGCCGGGACGCGACCTCGATTACGCGATGCTGGCGCGCGAGCATGCCGGCGCGCAAATAGCCGTAAGCTGGCTGGAATCCAGCGAACCCTCATACATCCTCTATACCTCCGGCACCACCGGCAAGCCGAAAGGCGTGCAGCGTGACACCGGCGGGTACGCGGTGGCCCTGGCGAGTTCGATGGAGCGCATTTACGGCGGCCAGCCCGGCGAAACCATGTTCACCACCTCGGACGTCGGCTGGGTGGTGGGCCATTCCTACATCGTCTACGCTCCGCTGATCCACGGCATGACGACCATCCTGTATGAAGGCCTGCCGATCCGGCCCGATGCGGGGATCTGGTGGAAAATCGTCGCCGACAAAAAAGTCAGCGTGATGTTTTCCTCGCCGACCGCGGCGCGGGTGCTGAAAAAACAGGATCCGGCGTACCTGAAAAAATACGACCTGTCGTCGCTGCGTCACCTGTTCCTCGCCGGCGAACCGCTGGATGAACCCACGCACCGCTGGCTGCAAGATGCGCTGGGCAAACCGGTGATCGACCATTACTGGCAGACCGAAACCGGCTGGCCGATCCTGTCGCTGGCGCCGGGTGTCGAGCCGGCCGAGGTCAGATACGGCAGCCCGGGTTTTCCGGTGTATGGCTATGATCTGAAGCTGCTGCGCGAAAGCGATGCCGGCGAAACTGTTGCAAATGAAAAGGGCGTGTTGACCATCACGCCGCCCTTGCCGCCGGGTTGCATGAGCACGGTGTGGGGGGATGATGCGCGTTTTGTCGAAACCTATTTCCGCACTTTCCCCGGCAAGTTGCTGTATTCGACGTTTGACTGGGGTGTGCGGGATGACGACGGTTACACCTTCATCCTCGGCCGCACCGACGACGTGATCAACGTTGCCGGTCATCGCATCGGCACCCGTGAAATCGAAGAAGCCGTGCAGTCGCATGCCAATATCGCCGAAGTTGCGGTGGTCGGGGTTGCAGACGCCGTGAAGGGGCAGATGCCGCTGGCGTTTGCGGTGGTGAAGGATGCATCGAAAATCGATACCGAGGCCGGTCGCGCCGCGCAGGAACAGGAAATCATGGCGGCGGTGGATCACCAGCTCGGCGGCATCGCGCGGCCGCGGCGCGTGCTGTTCGTGAATCTGCTGCCGAAAACACGCTCGGGAAAATTGCTGCGGCGTTCCTTGCAGGCGCTGGCCGAAGGACGCGATCCGGGTGATCTCACCACCATCGAGGATCCGGCGGCGCTGGAGCAGATCCGCAATGCGCTGGGCAGCTGATGTTGGGCCAGGGCTGTGCTGTGCAGTTAAAATCGGCGTCGTGAGTTCCGAAAAATATCTTGCCGTACAAGCGGTGCGCAACGGCCGCGGTATCGTCGCATTAAAGGCGTTTGCACGTGGCGTCACCGTTTGCCGGATCAGGGGCAGGGTGGTCAGCGCCGAGGCGGTCTGGCGCTACTGGGACATTGATCCCCGGCGCGGCGAAAACTGTTTCCGTTACGACGCCGATCATTACCTCGACCCCGAAGGCGAAATCGGCGCCTATGCCAACCATTCCTGCAATCCCAATACCGGCATTGTCAAAACCGGTCGCCGGCTGCTGCTGCAGGCGATCAGGCCGATTGCGGCAGGTGATGAGGTCACGCACGACTATTCAACCCTGCTCGGCGCGGATGATGTCTGGAGCATGAAATGCAACTGCGGCGAAGCCCGCTGCCGGAAGGTGGTGCGCAGTTTCAGCAGACTGCCGGCGGCGACGCTGCGCCGTTATCTCCGGCTGGGGATTATTCCGGATTTCATGTCGGCGACCGGTTAAGATGGCGGCTGAATGGGGTTTCGATCAAACCATTACAGACCATAACCGGAGATGAGCATGATGAATTTCAAAAAGAGCGCCGCAATGGCATTGGCGGCAGGTGTGCTGATGGCGGGATTGTCGGCTTGCAAGAAGGAGGAGGGCCCGGCCGAACGTGCCGGCAAGAAGCTCGACAATGCCGTGCAGGAAGCCGGGAAAAAAATCGAGCAGGCGGGTGAAAAAATCCAGGATGCCGCCAAGGAGGCGAACAAATAAGGGCGCAACAGCGCCTTTGCGCGCATCAATAAAAAGGGGCGCACCGCGCCCCTTTTTGGTTTGTTGTTGCGGCTTACAGCGGCCGGATCATCACCTTGCGCCACTTGATGGCGCCGCCCGGCGCATCTTTCGCGCCGTTGCCGAACTGCAGCGAAAACGGTCCGGATGCGAACTGCGGGTTGCTGGTGCTGACCGTGACGTCACCATTGAATTTGACCGTCAATTCCGGGCCGTTGGCGTAAATCAAGAAGGTATTCCATTTGCCGCCGGCCCTGGGCGGCGGACTCCTGACCTGGGCGAAATTGACGATGGCGCCGGTGCTGTACTCCTGTCCGGGGCGCTGGTCAAAAATGTTGACCTCGTACGCGTTGTCGGCGCCGATTTTTTGGGGATCGGAGGCGCGGATGAAAATGCCGCTGTTGGTGCTGTGATCCGCCCAGAATTCGGCATAGATCTCGAAATTCCTGTAGGACTCCTTGCTCACCAGATGTCCGCCCTTGCCCTTGTCGGCAACGATGGCACCGCCTTCCGCGCGCCAGTTGGCGTCACCGATGCGGTTGAAGTTTTCGAGGCCTTTTTCGCCGTCGATCAGCGTGGTCCAGCCCTGTGAGGGGCCATGGGCGCAGCCGGCAACCAGCAGTGCGGCGGCGACCAGGGCAATGGCATACAGTCGTTTCATCTTGTTCTCCTCCCGGATTTCCGGCGATCGGACGATCGTCAGGAATGGCGATTCTGCGCCGCTGCATGACGTTGTCAACCATCGTTTGATGCTGCGCTGCGGGAGTGATGTGATTGAAAATCGCACAAATAATGACAAAAACATGCCTCTGGCGAGGCCGTCATGTTATTTGGAAAAATCATTGATTGCGGAAATGAGCCGTGGCTTCCTCTTCCGCACGCTGTTTGATCTCGTAGGCCATCGGATTTTTCATTTCCTCAAGAATGTGGCCGACGAGGCCGATGGCGCGCGCCAGCACGCCGATGCCGCGCACGATTTTCCACGGCAGTTGCAGTTCACTCGCAATCGCGGCGATGGCGCCGGTGGCGTTGACCGGCAAGGATTTGCCGTAAACCTTTTCCGCCTGCGCGCCGACTTTCTGCATTAACCGGACATAGGGTCCGTCGTAGCCCTGTTCGGCGGCAATCGCGAACAGTCGCGGCGCGCGGGGATCGACCGGTTTGTGCAGCGTGTGGCCGATGCCGGGCACGATCTGTTTGCGCGAATGAAAACGTTCGATGATCTGCACCGCCAGCGCATCAAGGTCGGCATCCGCCTTCGGGTCGGGCAGTGCTTCCTGCAGCATGCGCGCTGCGGTTTCCATGCTGCCGACGAATACGCTGCCCAGCCCGCTCAAGCCGGCGGCGACCGCGGCCTGCATCGCCTCGGGGGCGCCGGTGTAGGTCATGCGCGCGGCGATCGAGCTCGGCGTCAGGCCGTGTTCGACCAGCGTCACCGCGATGGCATTGAACATCACCGATTCGCGCGGCGTCGGCAGGCGGTCGGTCATCTCAAGAAAAGCCATGTCGCCCAGCGACAGCTTGCCGAGGATTTCACTGCACAGGTCGTGGCCCTTGACAGTGATGCGGTCGACGGCGCTCCAGGCGATGTCGGTGCGGATGGATTTGCGTTTTGCCATGTGGATTCCCCGGTAAATTTGATTGCGGGGAGCTTAACACCGCGGATTTCCTCCGGGTAAAACGCGGGGTTTGTTTTAAAATAGCGCTGATACCGGAGTCCACCATGCAAATGCCCGTCAAAAAAGAATCGGCGCCCGTCGCCAGTCCGTCAAAGGTGCTCAGCACCTTCCTCGCGGCGATCCGTTACGAAGACCTGCCGCAGTCCGTGGTGGCGCGCACCGAGGACCTGTTTCTCGACTGGTTCGCATCGGCATTGGCGGGCAAGGGCGCGCGGCCGGTGTCCGCGATCGCTGCATTTGCCGCGGCGATGGGACCCAAAAACGGCAGCGCAGAGAACCTGCTGACGCGCCAGCGCACATCGCCCATTTTTGCCGCGCTGGTCAACGGCGCGGCCTCGCATTTTGTCGAACAGGATGATCTGCACAACAGCTCGGTGCTGCATCCGGGCACGGTGGTGTTTCCCGCGGTGCTGGCGGCGGCACAGGATGTCGGCGCCAGCGGCAGGGAACTGATCGCGGCATCGGTCGCCGGTTATGAATGCGGCATCCGTGTCGGCGAATTCCTCGGCCGTTCGCATTACAAGACATTTCATACCACCGGCACCGCAGGCAAACTGGCCGCCGCCGCCGGTGTCGCGCATGTGCTGAAACTCGACGCCGACCAAATGCAGCATTGCCTGGGTTCCGCCGGCACCATGGCTGCCGGCCTGTGGGAATTCCTGCGCGACGCCGCGGATTCCAAACAGCTGCACACCGCGAAGGCCGCCGCCGACGGTTTGATGGCGGCGTACATTGCCCGCGACGGTTTTACCGGTGCGCGCGAAATTTTCGAAGGCAAACAGGGCATGGCCGCCGGCATGTCCAGCGATGCCGATGTGCGCTGGCTGACCGATGGCCTCGGCACGCGCTGGGCGACGGCGGAGACCTCATTCAAGTTCCATGCCTCCTGCCGCCACACCCATCCCGCCGCGGATGCGCTGCTGACCCTGATGCAGCAACACCAACTCAAGGCCGATGACATCGTGAAGGTCACCGCCCATGTGCATCAGGGCGCGATCGACGTGCTGGGGCCGGTGACCGACCCGCAGACCGTGCACCAGTCCAAGTTTTCGATGGGTTTTGTGCTGGCGCTGATTGCCACGCTGGGCCGGGCTTCACTCCCGGACTTTACTGAAATATCTATTAAAAACAATAACTTACGTAAATTCCATGATCGTGTGACCATGGTGCTGGATGCCGACATTGATGCCGCCTATCCGCGGCGCTGGATCGGTCGCGTGACGGTGCAGACCACGGATGGCCGCACCCTGGAATGCCGCGTCGAGACGCCGAAGGGGGATCCGGGCAACACGCTGACGCGTCCCGAACTCGAGGACAAGGCGCAGCGGCTGGCGGCTTATTCGGGTGCGGCGACGGCGGAAGAAATGAAGCAGCTGATCGCGCGCATCTGGAAGTTGCACGAAGAAGCTTCAGTGCGCGATTTTCTCGCGCGCTGATCCCCGATGCTCACGCCGGCAGCGCCCGCTCCGCGCCGCATTGCCAGCAGGCGGTGAACTGGCCCTCGATCGCCTCGCCGCAATGCGGGCATGACCAGCCTTTGCCGCCGTGGATGCGCGCCGGCGCGCCTTTGAGGAAATCCTTCAGCAACTGGTCGGCATCGGCAAAACGGGTGTCATCGGTAATCCACACCGCGCAGACATCCACCGGCAACTCGCCCCAGCCGCCCGTCAGGAAATCGCCGCGGACCAGGGCGTCTATTCCATGCGACTCGAGAATGCCGCGGATCAGGTGGGCCTCGGTGATGTGCCGGGCGTTGTGGACGCGTTTCATGATGTGGTCAGGGCTTGTCACTCATTGCTTCCAGCGTATGCCAGGCACTGCAGCGCAGCAAGCCCGCGCGCCGTGGAAACCCGGGCGCCGGTGCGGAATCCACGGGGTAGGAGTTCGCAGGGGCTGCTGGTAACATCGGACGTTTATCCATCCGCGGGGAGCAAAGTCATGGCGGTATTGCGCGTGCTGAGCGCCGGGGCGGCACAGGCGGTGTGCGAGCAGGTGATCGCCGCAATGCGGCGCGACGGCTATCAAGTCGAGGCGGCCTATGGCGCCGTCGGCGCGATGAAGGCGCGCATGGTCGGCGGCGAGCCGGTCGACGTCATCATCCTCAGCGCGCAGCTGATCCAGGACCTGGTTTCCGGCGGGCTGGTCGCCGTGTCTTCGGTGACCGACATCGGCAAGGTCGGCACCGGGGTCGCGGTGCGCGCCGGCACACCGCTGCCCGAAGTGCGCAGCCGTGAAGCGCTGCGCGGCAACATCCTCGCCGCCTCGGTCATCGTCTGTCCCGATCCGGCCACCGCGACGGCGGGCAAGATCGTGATGAAACTGATGGAACGCCTCGGCGTGGCTTCGCAGATCGAGGACCGCATGCAGTTTTTTCCCAACGGCAATGCGGCGATGAACTGGCTGGCGGCGAGCAGCGGCAATCTTGAGCTCGGCATCACCCAGAACACCGAGATCCTGCCGATCAAGGGCGTGACTTATGTCGGCCCGCTGCCCGACGAGTTCCAGATGAAAACCGTCTATACCGCGGGCATCGCCGCCCGCGCGGCGCAACCCGAACCGGCGCGGGAATTTGTGCGCCGCCTGACCGCGGCGGAATTCCGGCCCAGCCTGCGCGCCGCGGGCTACGAGATTGACAACTGAACCGACAACCAACGCTTGAACCGGAGAGGAGCATCCATGAATCGCATCGTGCATCTGGCGCTGAAAGTAGAAGATCTTGAAAAAACCACCGAGTTTTACCAGAAGGTGTTCGGTTTCGAGGAAGTCGTGACCAAAAAGACGCGGGATCACATTTCCTGCCACCTCACCGACGGCGACCTCGATTTCACGCTGATCAAATACGATGCCGGCACGCAGTCGGCGGAATCCAGGGCTTCGGGCGCCGGCCCGTGCATCCATCACTTCGCGATCGAAGTCGAGGATGTGGAGAAATACACCGAAGAAATCAAAAAATACGGCTGCACCATCATCAGCGACCCCGGCGTGATCCCGGTGAAATTCCGCGCCCCCGGCGGCACCACCGCGGAAATCGTGCCGGTGGGCCGTTACCAGCGGACAAAACGCGACTGACAACGGGTCGTACAACGGCATTTCAGTGCCGGGTTATGGCAGGAGGAGCGGGTGGCGCAATCGAAATGGATCAAGGGTGATGTGGTGTCCGGCGCAGTGCTGGCCGCGCTGGGGGCGTACATCGTCAGCGAAGCCTGGCGCTGGGATTACAGCACCGCGGAAGGCCCGGGCCCCGGATTTTTCCCGACCTGGTACGGCATCGCGATGCTGGTGCTCGCACTGGTGCTGATGCTGCGCACGGCGTTTTCCGCTGCGGAGCAGGACGGCAAAACCACCGACTGGGTCGGGATCGGGCGGGCGCTGACGGTATGGGCGGCGTTCACCCTGTGCATCGTGCTGATGAAATTTCTCGGTTTCCTGACCGCGCTGGCGCTGCTGACGCTGTTCATCGTGGCCGTGATGTACGGCAGGCCGCTGAAGGTGGCGCTGGCCGCCGCCGTCGGCAATGCCGCCGGTTTTTACCTGGTGTTCGGACTGGCGCTGCAGCTCAGCCTGCCGGCCGGGCCGCTCGGCTTCTGACATGGAAGTCCTGACCAGCCTCGGCCACGGTTTTGCGGTCGCCTTCCAGCCGCTCAACCTGTTCTGGTGTTTTGTCGGTGTATTCCTCGGCACGGTGGTGGGCGTGATGCCGGGCCTGGGCCCCGCGGCGACCATCGCGATGCTGCTGCCGCTGACCTTCAGCATGCCGCCGACCACGGCAGTGATCATGCTCGCCGGCATTTATTACGGCGCCAAATACGGCGGCTCGACCACGGCGATCCTGCTCAACGTACCCGGCGAATCGGCGTCGGTGGTGACCTGTCTCGACGGTTACCAGATGGCGCGCAAGGGGCGCGCCGGTGCGGCGCTGGGCATCGCCGCGATTTCCTCCTTCATCGCGGGCACGGTCGGTGTCGTCGGCCTGATGCTGCTGGCGCCGCCGCTGGCAAGATTCGGCCTGTCGTTCAGCTCGCCGGAATATTTTGCGCTGATGGTCATGGGGCTGGCGATGGTGGTGCTGCTCGCGGGCAAATCGATGATCAAGGCGCTGCTGGCGATGCTGGTCGGGTTGTGGATCGCCAGCATGGGCATCGATCTGTTCAGCGACGCGTCGCGCTTCACCTTCGGCCAGTCGGAACTGCTGGATGGTGTTGATTTCGTCATTGTCGCCATCGGCGTTTTTGCGCTGGGCGAGGTGATCGGCAACATGGAGAAACGCGGCGAGGGCACCATGCTGCCAGTGCCGAAGGGGCTGCGCAACCTGCTGCCGACCATGGCCGAACTCAAGGCCTGCCGTTTTGCCTTTGTCAACGGCTCGATCATCGGTTTCATCATCGGTGTGCTGCCGGGGGCGGGTTCAACGGTTGCATCGTTCATTTCCTACGGCCTGGAAAAGGCTGTGTCGAAACATCCGGAGAAATTCGGCACCGGCGTGCCCGAGGGGGTCGCCGCGCCCGAGGGCGCCAACAATTCGGAGACCGGCGGCGCGATGGTGCCGCTGCTGACGCTGGGCATTCCCGGTTCCGGCACCACGGCGATCCTGCTCGCGGCCTTCATATTGTGGGGGCTGCGCCCGGGACCGCTGATGATCCAGGAAAATCCGGACCTGTTCTGGGGGCTGGTGGCGAGCATGTATGTCGGCAACATCATGCTGCTGGTGCTGAACCTGCCGCTGATTCCGCTGTTCGCGCAGATTCTCAAGCTGCGCGAGTACGTGCTGTATCCGGTCATTTTCGGCATTTCGATCGTCGGCGTTTACGCCGTGTCGAGCAGCCTGTTCGACTGCTGGATGCTGGCGGCCTTCGGTCTGCTCGGTTACGTGATACGGCGGCTGGATTATCCGTCGGCGCCGCTGATCCTCGGCCTGGTGCTCGGTGACTCGATGGAGCGTGCGCTGCGCCAGTCGCTGATGATGTCGCAGGGCGACCTTGGCATACTGGTGTCGAGGCCGATATCGGCGACGATGCTGATCTTGGCCGTCATTCTGCTGTGCCTGCCGCTGTTCCGCCGCGCCAATGCCTGGCGGGTCAAGGCGCTTGAGGAAAATGGTTAACAGACCCTAAGCGGCTGAACCTTTGCGCGGTGCGGCAATCACAGATTTTGATGGTTTGAATTTGTCAACCGGTTTTGTTCAATGAGTTTGCCAAACGAGGAGGAATAAAAATGAAGGTTCGCACCAATATCATCATCGCCGCCTGTGTCGCCGCGTTGTCTGCGGCACCGGTCTGGGCCCAGTTCAAACCGACCAAGCCGGTTGAATTCATCGTCCACACCGGCCCCGGCGGCGGCGCCGACGTGCTGGCGCGTTTCATCGCCCAGGTCATCGAGAAGGAAAACCTCGCGCCGGTGCGCTTCCAGGTCAACAACCGCGATGGCGGCGGCGGCCTGCGCGCCATGGCCTATGTCGCGGAGAAAAAGGGCGATACCCATGCCATCGCCGTGTTCACCGGCAACTGGCTGACCAATCCGCTGACCCGCGCCGAAGCCAAATTCACGGTCAAGGACATGACGCCGGTGGTGCGCCTGGTGCTGGAGCCGGCGCTGGTGGCGGTGAAGGCCGATGCCCCGTTCAAGACGCTGAAGGATTTCATCGAGGCGGCGAAAAAAGCCCCGGGCACCATGAAGCAGTCCGGTGGTTCGATCACCAGCCGCGACAATGTGGTGCGCCAGCTGCTGATGCATGACACCGGCGCCAACTGGGCCTATATCTCGTTCCCGGGCGGCGGCGAGCGCATCGCAGCACTGCTCGGCGGGCATGTCAACATGATGGTGATCGAGCCGCAGGAAGCCGGTGAACACATCAAGTCCGGCGGCATGCGGGTGATTGCCCAGGTTTCCGACAAACGGCTCGCCGGCTACCCGAACATACCGACCATCAAGGAAGCCGGCTACGACATCCCGAACGTGCCGCAGGTGCGCGGCATCCTGATGCCGCCCGGTGTCGCGCCGGATGTGGTGGCCTATTACGAGGATCTGTTCCTGCGCCTGTCGAAGACCGCAAGCTGGCGCAAGTATCTGGAAGAACAGCAGTTCGAGGATGGTTTCCAGAAGTCGGCAGAACTGGCCAAATTTTTTGACACCTATACCGACCAGATGCGCAAAATTCTGATCGAGGCCGGCGCCAAGGTCGTGCGCTGAAACACCGGCCGTAACGGGCCTCCGGCAACGGAGGCGGTTCCAGCGGGGGTGTGAACCCCCGTTTTCTTTAATTGCATCAGACTGGCTGAATACCGATGACTGCGAAACTGCCCGAAATAGCCGTAGCCGAAAAACTGGCCGATCAGGCCATGGCGCTGACCGCCGAAAAACTGCCGGCAGCCCTGCGCGCCCGCGCCGAGGAACTGCTGATCGATGTCGTCGGCCTGTGCGTGGCGGCGCGGAACACCGATTATGTGAAAGCGGTGATCGCCGGCGTTGATGCCGGCGGCCCGTGCACGGCGATTGGACACGCGAATACATTTTCGGCGGAGGCCGCGGCGCTGATCAACGGCACGGCGACCCATGGCGAAGATTTTGACGACACCTTTGAAGGCGGGCCGGTGCATTCGAGCACGGTGATCGCGCCGGCGGTGCTGGCGGCGGCTGAACGTTTTGGCTGCGACGGGCGTGATGCGCTGGCGGGGTTTGTCGCCGGCGTTGAAACCCTGTGCCGGATGTCGATGGTGATTCCGAAGGCGATCCACAAATCCGGATTCCATCCGACCGCCGTACTCGGCGCGATGGCGGCGACGCTGGCGGTGGCGCGCACGCTGAGGCTGGACAAAAAGCAGACCGTGGATGCGCTGGGCATCGCCGGCAGCATGGCCGGCGGCATCATCGAGTACCTGGCCGAAGGCGCGTGGACCAAACGCCTGCACGCCGGCTGGGCGGCGCAGGTGGGCATCCAGGCGGCGCGCCTCGGCGCGCAGGGTTTTCTCGGCCCGCGCACGGTGTTCGAGGGCACCCACGGCCTGTTCAACGGCTTTGCCCGCGCCACCGCGGGCAATTACGAGGTGCTGACGCACGATTTCGGCAGCGACTGGTACACCTCGCGCATCACCTTCAAGCCCTATGCCACGGGCACCATGAACCAGCCCTATGTCGATTGCGCGCTGCGCCTGGCGAAAAAAGGATTTGCCGCAGAGGATGTGGTCGACGTGTTGTGCGAAACCGCGGAAGGTTATGTGCACCGGCTGTGGGATCCGCTGCCGTCGAAACACCGCCCGGCCAACGAATACGCGGCCAAATTCAGCGCGCCGTTCAACATCGCGGTGGCCTTTGTCACCGGCGGCGCGGGGCTCGCGGCATTCACCGAAGAGACGGTGCGCGATCCGCGCATCCTCGCGCTGGCGGCCAAGGTGCGTTATGTGGTGGATCCGAACAATCCGTACCCGAAGGCCTACACCGGGCACGTGCGCATGACCTTGAAAGACGGCCGCGTGATCGAGGAACGCCAGCCGCATATCCGCGGCGGGGTGCAGGAGCCGCTGTCGCGCGCCGACATCGAGGACAAGTTCCGCCGCAACGCGAAGTTCGGCGGCTGGAGCGAAAAACAAAGCGCCGGTTTCCTGCAGTCGGTGCCGGGATTTTTTGCCGGGCGGCCCGACCTCAGCCGTCTGCGCAACTGATGTCTGTCGCCCGGATTAAAACAATAATAAAAACAATGGTTTATAATTTACCCGCGGGCTGATCCCGCGGTTTTCAGGAGTCATCATGAACAAGCGCATCAGCATCGACATCGTGTCCGACGTGGTTTGACCCTGGTGCTTCATCGGCAAGCGCAAGCTGGAAGCCGCGCTCAAACAGTTCGCTGAACTGTATCCCGATGAAGAGCCGCCGGCCGTGCGCTGGCTGCCATTCCAGTTGAATCCCGACCTGCCGGAATCCGGCATTCCGCGCCTGGAATACATCCGGCGCAAGTTTGGCGACAGGGACCACAGCCGTTACCAGCGCGTGGCGCAGGTCGGCAAAAGCATCGGGCTCGACATGCAGTTTGAAAAAATCACCGTGCAGCCGAACACGGTGAAGGCGCATCGCCTGCTGCATCATGCCGGTGAACTTGGCAAACAGGATGCGCTGGCGGAAGCGCTGTTCCGGGCCTATTTCATCGAAGGCGCCAACCTGACCGACAACGCCGTGCTCGCCGATTACGCGGCACAGGCCGGGCTCGATCGTGACGAAGCCTTGAAATATCTGGTGAGCGGAGCGGATGCCGACGTGATCCGCAGCGCGGACATCGAGGCGCGCCAGGCCGGCATCGAGGGCGTGCCGTTTTTTATTTTCAACAGAACCATCGGCCTGTCGGGGGCGCAGGATCCGGAAGTCCTGCTGCAGGCGATGCAGCAGGCGCGTGATAGAGTCCCGGGCACATGACACAGCGGTGATCCCCGGCAGCCATGAGCGACGCGACCGTCTACCGCAATGCGCTTGATCTGAGCACGACGCTGGGCGAATACCGGCTCGAGTCGGTGCTCGGCATCGGCGGTTTCGGCATCACCTATCTGGCGCGGGACAGCCATCTCGACAAACAGGTCGCGATCAAGGAATACCTGCCCGGCGACCTCGCGGTGCGCGCACTCGACGGCAGCGTGGTGCCGGTGTCCACCGATCACCGCAACGACTACCAGTGGGGCCTCGACCGGTTCATCCAGGAAGCGCGCACGCTGGCGCGTTTCAGCCATCCGCACATCGTGCGCGTCAACCGCTATTTCGAATCCAACGGCACCGGCTATATGGTGATGGATTACGAAGAGGGCGTATCGCTGAGCGAGATGCTGAAACGCACGCCGCAGCCGCCCGAGGCCGATTTGCGGCGCATCCTGCTGCCGCTGCTCGATGGCCTTGCGGCGGTGCATGCCGCGAAATTCCTCCATCGCGACATCAAGCCCGGCAATATTTTCATCCGCAGCAACGGCAGCCCCGTGCTGCTCGATTTCGGCGCGGCGCGCGCCAACATCGGCGGCAGCCACGGCATGACCGCCGTGCTGACGCCGGGGTTCGCGCCGCTGGAACAATATGCGACCGACGGCAGGCAGGGGCCGTGGACCGACCTCTACGCCATGGCCGGCGTGCTGTTCCGCGTGGTGACCGACAAAAATCCGCCGGATGCCGTCAGCCGCCTGCAGAATGACAGCGTGGCGCAGGCGCTGGCTGGCGCGCGCGGCCGTTACAGCGAACCCTTGTTGCGCGCCATCGAGTGGGGGATGAAGGTGCAGGCGGAACTGCGCCCGCAAAACGTTGCGGAATGGCGGGCGGCGTTCGAAGCGCAGGCGCAACTGCTGCCGGCGACAGCCGCTGCGCCGCGAGCTGCGGCGTCGGCGGCCGCACCCGCCGCCGTTACCCGACCTCCGCCGCGCCCCCTGCAGCCGCGCTCCGATCCGGGCGCGGGCTGGCGCCATCTGGGCCTGGGCTTGTTGCTGGTGCTGGCCCTGCTGGTGGGCATCGACTGGCACAGGCGCAATGCGCAAGCCCCGCCGCAAACCGCAACCGCAGTGACGCCGCCCCCGGCGCAGACGCCGGCCGAGCCATCCCCCGCAGCGGCAGCAGAAGCCGCACCGGCCGTGGAATCCGCAGCACCGCGCAGCGGCGATGTATTGCAGTCGCGTGAAGTCACACCCGATGCCGATCCGCGCGAACGACCGCCGCGGCCGGAGCTGGTGCCGGATCGTGTGCGGGCGGATTTCCGTGCGGCAGACCGCGACGGTGATGGTTATCTGTCGCCGGCGGAAGTGGAAGGGCGTTTTCCGTTTATAACGCGCGAATTCAGCCGTGTCGACCGCGACGGCGACGGGCGCATCTCGACGCAGGAATTCGCCGATCTGCGGCGCATGCAGCAGGAGGGACGGCGCCCGGTGCCGCCGCGCTGAGCAGGCTGCCTTACTTACTCCAGGTACTGTGCATTCCAGCGGACGTACAAGGCATACGCCGCCGCCTTCATCGCATATTTGTCGGCATAGTCTTTGGGATCCAGCGGGTCGTACACATAGTAATTGGCGCGGTTGTTTGCCGCAGAAATGAAGTGCCGGATCTTGTCCGGCAGCGTGTAGGGGGGCTGCCACTCGAAATCGTCCTGCGCTTCATAGTGCAGGAATACCGGCAGGATCGGGACGCCGGTGCGGATCGAGACATCGAAGGCCCCGGATTTGAATTCCTTGAACAGGCGCCGTCCCTTGCAGCCGCCTTCAGGGTAGAGCGCGATGTTGCGGCCGGCGTTGACGGCCTCCACCATGGTCTGGATGACCTGCTGCCGCGATTCCGGATTGTCGCGATCCACGAACAGCGTGCCCGCCTTTCTGGCGATGCGCCCTGCGATGAACCAGTCCTGCACCTGGAGCTTGGCCAGTGACACCACGTTGAATACCGCAGGGATGCCGATGTCCTCGAAAGCCGAGGGATGATTGGCGATGAGTATGTAGTGCTGCGGCAGGCGCCGGCGATTTTTCTGATGGACGCGGATGTCGACGTCAAGCGCCCGCACGAAAGCCCTGCACCAGACGGGAAACAGGCGCGCCACCGGATGTTTGCCGGGCCAGGGCAGCCAGGCCAGCAGATAGACCAGCAGGCTGACCAGGATGAAATCGACCCAGCCCAGCAATTTCCGCAGCCATCGCAGCAGCAGCAACATGCCCTTTACCCCCTTTTATCTCCTGGTCAGCGCAGCCTGATCCTGCAGCAGGAAATTCCGCAGGACCCGGATCTGGTCATCGCTCATCAGCGCCGGCGCGTGGCCGATGCCTTCGAATTCGACCAGTGCCGGCCGCGGTCCGCGCTGGGTCATTTGCACGGCAATGTCTTTTGGCAGTACATCCGACTGCTCGCCGCGCAGCAGCAGCGTGGGACAGCGGATCGCATCGTAGTAATTCCACAGCTCGATATCGCGGGACTGCGCTTTCTGGAAAGGCAGCGCAATCGCCGGATCGTAGTTCATGCTCCAGCTGCCGTCGTCGTGCTGTTTTGAATTGTGTACGGTCAGATGCCGCCATTGCGCATCGGTCAGCGGCCCGAACGGGGCGAGGGTCACGCGCAGCCAGGCTTCGGTCTCCTGCAGGCTCTGGAAGCGCAGTATCTTGCTGACATAGGCGCCGATGCGTGCCATGGATTCCTTCGGGATGACGGCGCCGATGTCGTTCAGCACCAGGCGCCGGATCGGGGTGTTGGGCTGCGCGGCGAGCAGCATGCCGAGCATGCCGCCCATCGAGGTGCCGACCCAGGAAATATCGCCGGCTCCGGCGGCGGTGACGCGTGCCATCAAGGCCGTCATGTCGGCCATGTACTGCGGATAACTGTAATCGTCGGCATTGGGCAGCCAGTCGCTTTTGCCGCGGCCGGCGATGCTGATTGAGACCACGCGCAGATCGTTTTGCAGCGCCGCGGCCAGTGCATCGAAATCGCGGCACTGACGGGTCAGGCCGTGTACACAGATCACCACGCGCGGGCTCAAAGGGTCGCCCCAGTCGGTGTAATGCAGTTTGTGGAAACCGCGGCTGTTGAGGCCGGTGATATGGTGATCGTTCATCAGTGCGCCCATTATAAGTATTTGATTTTATTATATTATTTTACGCCGAACAAGATCAGGCTGCCGACGCCGGTCGCGATCATGACAGCCAGATGGAAAAGGCTCCACAGCAGGTAGCGTCGGCCCAGCGCGTCGGGCATTTCATTGGCGAGCAGGAACAGGCGTTTGTCGCGCGGCTGGCGCAAGAGGTGCACGCCTTCGACCTTGTTGTTCATCTGTCCGGCGCGCTGTTTGCGGATTTCGCGCGCCGCCTGCAGGCGCGCCAGTTCCCATTCCTTGAGGTCGATGGTGCCGTCGCGGTTCAGGTCGAAGCGTTCGTTCAGCGTTTTCCGGTCGCGTTTCCAGTCATCGATCAGCAGGCGGATTTCTTCGCGCTCATCCGCCTGCGCCGAGACATTGCCGCTGTGGGTGACGAATTCGCCCAGCGCGTAGAGCACCGTCGACGGCAGCAGCAGCCATTCGCTGTAACGGTAGCGGCCTTCGCGCCATGAACGATGATCGCCGGTGACGACTTCCGCGCCTTCGGGCGAGATCACGCAGCGGCCGGTATCATCGACCAGCAGGAAATGATCGACGCTGCTGCCTTGTTCAATGGTTTCCCATTTGTTGTCGGATTTTTCCTCCTCGATCTGATAGTGATACCAGCAGCAGTGCCGCCCGCCCAGCCGGCTGATGACGGGAGTGCCGTCGAGCAGTTCGCCGCGCCCTACGAGTTCGACATAACCCTGCGCGGCGGAAGCGACCTTGGAGGTGGGCAGGTCGTGAATCTGGCGGTAACGGCGGTAATTGCCCAGCCAGGCAAAAAAACTGACGCCACACATCGCCAGCAAGGCCCAGGGCCAGGCCGCGGGTGTCTCCAGCTTGAGCGCAATGACGATGATGATGAAATGCGCGGCGCCCGAGAGCCACCACGGGCCGTGCATCCGGGTTTTACCGAACATGTCGCGCGCTGGTGCGGGTCAGCGCGGTTTCAGGAATTGAACAGCTGTTTGACGTCGACGTCCTTTTTCTCTTCTTCGGAGAACTCCAGCAGCTGTGCTTCCCTGAAGTTGAGCAGGCGCGCGATGATCACGTCCGGGAACTGTTCGATGCGCACATTGTTGACGTTCACCGACTCGTTGTAGAACTCGCGGCGGTCGGCAATGGCATTTTCGAGGCTGGAAATACGCGTCTGCAGTTGCTGGAAGGTCTGGTTGGCTTTGAGGTCAGGGTAGGACTCGGCCAGCGCAAACAGGCTGCCGAGTGCTGCGCGCAGGCCACCTTCGGCCTGACCCAGCGCGGGGACGTTCTGCGCTTCGCGCGCGGTGAACACCTTGGAACGCGCATCGATGACGCGGGTGAGGGTGTCCTGCTCGAATTTCATGTACTGCTTGCAGGTTTCGACCAGTTTGGGCAGTTCGTCGTGGCGCTGTTTCAGCAGCACATCGATGTTGGCCCAGGCCTTGGTGATGTTGTGCTTGATCTGGACGAGTGCGTTGTAGATGGTTACGCCGTAGACGGCGATGATGATCAGGATGCCTAGTGTGATTATTGTGCCGATGCCCATGGTGTTTCTCCCTTTGATTTTTTATCGGGGGTGCTTGCAGGGGATTGTATAGCAGGGGCCGGGGTGCGTAGGGCGGATACGCCCTAAGGAAGTCCTCTTGGGGGAAGCCGCGCAGCGGTGCCATCCGCCGGATGCAATGCATCAAGGCAAACCACCGTTCGCCCTGAGCCTGTCGAAGGGCGTGTCGCTACCAGTCCGGTTTCCGTGCTTTAAGTTCGCCGGGGGTAGCCCGGCGGCTAGTCACTTTTCTTGCTCCGCCAAGAAAAGTAACCAAAAGAAGGCGGCCCAGGCTCGCCGGTCCTTCGGACTTCCCTGTGCTGCTCGCCGATTCAGGCGGCTGCGGAACTCGCCCTTGCCTGCGGCAAGGACTCAGACAGTCCTCGCCGACTACCCCTGAACCGGCTGCGCTGCTCGGCGGCTCACATGGGAATCGTGGTGGTGGGGCGGTAGCCGTAGCCCGTAAGTAGCGTAGCGAATTACGGGGTTTTGCATGCGGCTGCGCTTATTGAGCTCTACGAGTTCTGGTTAGGTCGCAGCCACGGATAAGGGGGTATTTTGACGGGAGCGCATTGGCTTTTCGCCGCTCGCCATCAGAGCTTGACGATCTCTACAGACCAGAAAACGTTTGTGGCAATAGATGGAGCATCATTTTCTTCCGCGCGGGCTTTCGACAGTGCGTGCTCATGATCGATGGCATCGACTTGAACGACGACATGTTCGGAGTGTTCGTCCGAAGCATTGATAATAAAGCGAACTTCGAAAGTGCTCATAACGATAATTTCTCTGGTTTGCTGGAGATAGGTCGATGGCGTATGAACGGCGTTCGGTGGTATTGATTGATGCAACTTACGCACTGTGACATTTCAGGTGGCGTTTTACGGCGCGCCACTCTTCATTTCTTCCTCGTAGCAGATGGAGCGCGCAACGACCGATGGCAACGGAGTGCATTTTGCCTTTGCGATTGCTCTTCTCCGATAAAGCTCGTTCTTGGTGATGCCGTAGGTTCTCGCATCTTCGGCGTCCTCGAGTTCGGCCCTTATAGGATCGTCTTGATTCAGTCCATATCTGGCTAACTCATCATTAGATAGAATCTTGATTTCTTGGGGTGGAACTCGGAGCATGGCGTCGAAAAGTGCGGTAGGTAGGTTCATAGAGTCAAGATATGCTCTGGCCTGTTTGCGTAGCTGCTCATGTTCCCGCTGTGCGGTAGCGTAGTCTCGGCGGTCGGTGCTTACGGGATACGGCCGATGAATTCCGACCCTATCGCCTCTACCGATGGTCCGGCGTGTGCCGCCCGCAAGAATGAAGACGCAGGCACTAAAGCAGTCCCCATTGACGATAACTTCTGCGGAGAGTCGCCGTAGTTCGCGTCCGATAGCAATAGCCGCCTCAACATCGCCTCCGCGACTATCAAGATAAAACAATGAGCGCTTCATCGCTTTGCTCGTAACCATGCGATCCGCAATCGCCTTGACTTGACGATAGTCATCAGCGGAAATAGTTCCACGAATAAGATCGCAGGGTGACTCTTGATCATTAGGACATACCATTGGCGGAGTTGGTCGCAATACATCTCCAGAAGCAACGCCACTTCCTAAAAGTATTGGACCGATTAGAACGCAGAAAACTAAGAGAAGTCGGTTAATCATTCAATGACCGTTAAAAAAAAGGGGGGCGAATCGATTATTCTCAATTTTTAGCCATTGCACTCAAACTGCCATCGCCGACGCGCGCTTCACTTTGGACTTGAATGCTTTCCTGGCCTGCAGCAGATCATGGGAAGCCTGTTCTGCCAACCACACATCCGCGCGACCGCCGTTTTCTACTCCCAGCCACTTCTCGATGCGCAACGCCATCTCCGGTGAAATGCCGGCGCGGCCGTTGAGCACCCGCGACAGCGCCACGCGTGTGACGCCTAGTTGTGCCGCCGCCTCGGTTACGGTCAATCTAAGCGCGGGCAGCACGTCTTCCCGCAGGGTTTCGCCGGGATGTGGGGGATAGTGCATTTTCCGCACGGATCTGGTTTTCATGCGGCGCATGACGCTTCGTTCATGTGCCCTACGAGATCCGGGGTTTTGCCTTTAGCGGGAACTGCTCGGGATGCCGGAGGGACTCGATGGCCAGATCAACATCGAGATCGGGCCAATAGAGATGATGTGGTTGCGGGCGCTCGACACGGGTGAGTTTGGCGATCGGCGCCTCCTTGAACCACGGAAACTCGGCAAACGGGACGAACAGTTCCTCGGCATCCAGCATCAGCCAGAAGCCGTGGGTCGAGACGTTGGTGACTTCAACGTCCGAAATGCTGGTGCCATGCAGAGCGGATGTCATGTTCGTGTCTCCGGATCAGTGTTTCGGCGGAGCGTAACTGCCGGTCGTTCAGGCCATAATTCTGCGCCAGTTCAATGGCGGGCTCAAGCCAGAATTTGGCCTCGCCATCGGCATGGTGGACATGGATATGCAGCCGTGTTTCCTCCCGGGAGAAGAAAAAGAACCGGAATCCGTCTTCGCGGAAGATGGTCGGGCTCAAGGCAGGTCCCCGTTATTGTTTGTGGCAGGTGTTTGTCCGGTACGGACCTTACCACGTGTAAGTCACGCTGTACCGCACAACAGCCTCCGCCCCCGCAGCAATCTTCACCGGAAACGTCACGGTCCTTGCGTCATCCTTGCGATAGTCATGGCTCTTGCCGGTGATCTGCCAGTTGCTCCAGCGATAGAGGTTTTCCTTGACCATGACATTCACGGATTCCTTTTTCTGGTTGCGCAGTTTGACTTCGATTTCCTCGGTCATGGTTTTGCGTGAGGTATCGACGCTGAAGTTGACTTGACGCCGTTCGCCGACGACATCAAAGGCGGAGCCGAGTTTGATCAGCAGCTGTTCGTTGCGCGCGGTGTGGTCGATGACGTCTTCGCCGATGAATTCCAGGGTTTTGTCGGCGTCGTCGAGTTTGGACACGCGGATGCGGCCCGCGGGCAGCGGCATGCCCATGTTCTGTTCTTTGGCGTTTTTGAAGCCGAGGTAGACGTCGACCTTCTTGTTGCTCTGTACACCGTAGTTGCGGTCGGTGGCGGGACTGCCGTAGGGGCGGGCGTTGGCAGCGCCGTAGTAGACCAGGTTTTTTTCGCAGGGCACGGCGCGGGCCGCCGGGAACAGTTCGATCTGTTTGGTCGAGTTGTCGGGCAGCGTGGTCGGCCGGCCGAGGGTGTAGAGGTGGTATTCGAAAAAGGCTTTTTCCTCGAAACCCCTGGCGCTCATTTCGCTCGCCATGGCGCGTTGCGCGGCGGGTGCGGCGTAAACCCGGCCTTGGGGTTGCGCGCGTTGCACGTCGCCGGCAACGAGTTTCAGTTTTGCGTCGGGATAACTGGCGCCCGACTGGTTGATGATGCTGACCCAGGCGGCGACATCGAGTGTGCAACTGTTGGCGTTGGCGCCTTCCCGGTAGGTGACGTTGTAGTCGGTCCACCAGGTAATGCCGGTGGTCTGGTACGAGACCTGGGCGTTGTGGGTGCCGGCACGGTTGGCGTTGACGTCCCACACCAGCGTCGGGCGGGTGATCAGGCCGCCGGGCAGTTCGGGCAGGCGCACTCCCGCGTTGTAGGGCAGGGTCTGGATGATGCCGTCATCGCGTTTCAGCACCAGCCCGTCATCGTTGGTCGAGAGCAGCGTGCCGGCGAAGGATTCGGTGCCGTTGCCGCGCACCTGGTCGACACTGATGCGGCGGTCGACGTATTTCTGCAGCAGTTTTTTGGTGTTGACCAGATCGAACTGGAAGTTCTGTTCGATGACGCTGGTGCCTGCCGGATCGGTCAGCGACTGGAAGCTGACGGTGGTCGGGTCGATCAATCCGGCGACATCGGTGAAACGCACGGTATTGCGGCCGCGGTTGAGGGCGAGCTCGCGCTGCTGGCGCACCACGGCATAACCCGGCACGGGCTGGCCATGACCACCGCCGCGGTACAGCTCCGGGCTGATGGCGCCGGGGCGGGCGTTGCTGTAGATGGTCAGGGCATTGCCGCCGCTGTCGTTCTGGGCGATGGTGATCCGGGGCAGCGCGGCGAGGATGGCGGCGCCAAGCAAGGCGGGGGTAAACGGTTTCATGGGGGTTCCTTTAAATGTCGGTCAGCCGGTATAAACGTGTTGTACCCGATTAAAGGGTTAAAAGCAGGATAAAAGCGGGAGCCGGAGCGCAAAAAAAGATGGTCTACAATCGGCCGCCTGCGCTTCAGTATCCAAGGATAAACATGCCCATTCAGAGCGTTTGCATTTTCTGCGGTTCCAACACCGGCCGGGATGCTGTCTATGCCGAAGCCACGCGCACGCTGGTGCGCACCCTCGCGGCGGCCGGCATCAAGATCATCTTCGGCGGCGGCAAGGTCGGCCTGATGGGGGTGGTGGCGGAAGCGGCGATCGCGGCCAGGGCGCATGTGGTCGGCGTCACGCCGCGCCGCCTGCTGGAGCACGAAGTGGTGCACAAGGGGCTGACCGAGCTGCACGTGGTCGACTCCATGCATGAGCGCAAAGTGCTGATGACCCGATTGTCCGACGCCTTCATCGTGCTGCCGGGCGGCATGGGCACGCTGGACGAAACTTTCGAGGTGCTGACCTTGACCCAGTTGGGCGTACATCGCAAGGCCTGCGGCCTGCTCAATGTCGCCGGGTTTTATGACCGCCTGGTGGACTTCCTCGACCATGCGGTGGATGAACGTTTCATCCGTGCCGAACATCGCGGCATGATCGTGGTGGAGACCGATCCCCTGCGCCTGCTTGACCGGCTGGGCAACTGGACCATGCCTGAAGTCAGCAAGTGGATGGACCGCAAGTCCTGATAATGGCCTTATAAATAATTTCAAGACAACGGGCGCGGCGGCACAACTAAAATGGACACTCCTTTTTTGAGTGCAATCACCACCCATGAATGCCCGCCTGCAAGCCGCGCCCGACCAGGTTGAAACCAGGAACACCACCTGTTACATGTGCGCCTGCCGCTGCGGCATCCGCGTGCACCTGAAAAAAGGCGAGGTGCGTTATATCGAGGGCAATCCCGAGCATCCGCTGAACCAGGGCGTGATCTGCGCCAAGGGCGCATCGGGCATCATGAAGCAGTATTCGCCGGCGCGGCTGACGCAGCCGCTGCGGCGCAAGGCGGGCGCCGAGCGCGGCGCCGGAGAGTTCGAGCCGATCAGTTGGGATGAAGCTTTTGGTTTGATGGAGGAGCGGCTGCGCAAAATCCGCGCCACCGACCCGAAAAAATTCGCGCTGTTCACCGGCCGCGACCAGATGCAGGCCCTGACCGGCCTGTTCGCGCGCCAATTCGGCACGCCGAACTACGCCGCGCACGGCGGTTTCTGCTCGGTAAACATGGCTGCCGGCATGATCTACACCATCGGCGGCAGTTTCTGGGAGTTCGGCGGGCCGGATCTCGACCGTGCCAAACTGTTTGTGATGATCGGCACCGCCGAGGACCATCATTCCAATCCGCTGAAAATCGCGATCTCCAAATTCAAGCGCCGCGGTGGCCGCTTCATTTCGATCAACCCGGTGCGCACCGGGTATTCGGCGATTGCCGATGAATGGATCCCCATCCGCCCCGGCACCGACGGTGCGCTGCTGCTGGCGCTGACCCATGAAATCATCAACACGGGGCTGTACGACCGCGGTTTTCTCGCCCGTTACAGCGACTCCGGCCATCTGATCAATCAGGATCCGGCCAGTGCGCAGTACGGCATGCCGGTGCGCGCCGGCGTGCCGCCCAAAGGCGACAACCCCGATCATCACCATGACCAGCTGTGGTGGGATCGCCACAGCGGTCGTGCCGTGCCCAATCACGCGCCCGACGCCGATCCGGCGCTGTTCGGCGACTATCGCCTGGATGACGGTACTCCGGTCAAGCCGGTGTTCCAGCTGCTGATGGAGCGGGTCGGGGAATACACGCCGGAATGGGCGGAGGCGATCACCGGCATTCCGGCGCGGCGCATCCGCGGCCTGGCGCACGAAATGGGCATTACCGCGCGCGACCAGAAAATCGAACTGCCGATCGCCTGGACCGATTCCTGGGGCAAGGAACACAACACCGTGACGGGCAATCCGGTGGCGTTTCATGCGATGCGCGGGCTGGCCGCACATTCCAATGGTTTTCACACCATCCGCACGCTGGCGATCCTGATGTCGTTGCTGGGCACCATCGACCGGCCCGGCGGTTTCCGCCACAAGGCGCCGTTTCCGCGGGCGATTCCGCCGGTGGCCAAACCGCCCAAGGGGCCGGAAGCGGTGCAACCCGATACACCGCTGGCCAGTCTGGCGCTGGGCTGGCCGGCGGGCCCGGATGATTTGAGCGTCGATGCCGAGGGCGGACCGGTGCGCATCGACAAGGCGTTTTCCTGGGAGTACCCGCTCGCCGTGCACGGCATGATGCACAACGTGATTACCAATGCCTGGCGCGGCGATCCGTACCGGATCGACACGCTGCTGATTTTCATGGCGAACATGGCGTGGAACTCGACGATGAACACGGTCGAGGTGCGCAAGATGCTCAACGACCGTGACGAGCAGGGCGAATACAAAATTCCGTTCCTGATCGTGTGTGATGCCTTCCAGTCGGAGATGACGGCCTTCGCCGATCTGGTGCTGCCGGATACGACCTACCTTGAACGGCATGACGTAATGTCGATGCTCGATCGGCCGATTTCGGAATTCGACGGACCGGTGGATTCGGTGCGCATACCGGTGGTGCCGCCCAAGGGTGAATGCAAACCGTTCCAGGAAGTGCTGATCGAGCTCGCCTCACGGCTGAAGTTTCCGGCTTTCGTCACGGCGGATGGTGCGCGCAAATTCCGCGATTACCCGGATTTCATCGTCAATTACCAGACCGAGCCCGGCTCGGGCATTGGTTTTCTCGCCGGCTGGCGCGGCCGCGGCGGTGAAAAGGCGATGGTTGGCGAACCCAATCCGCGGCAGTGGGAGATGTACGAAAAAAACAACTGCGTTTTCCACCATGTGCTGCCGCGCTCCTATCAGTACATGCGCAACTGGAACCAGGGTTATCACGAATGGGCGCAACGCACGCGCGTCCGGCGCTACACCGATCCGATCGTGATCCAGATTTATTCCGAGGTGCTGCAGAAGTTCCGCATGGCTGCGCAGGGCCGCGGCGAATCGCCGCGGCGTCCGCCGGCGCATTTGCGCGAACGCATCGCCACCTACTGCGACCCGCTGCCGTTTTATTACGCGCCGCTGGAAGTGCAGGCTACCGACACCGTGCGTTATCCGCTGGCGGCGGTGACCCAGCGGCCGATGGCGATGTACCACTCCTGGGATTCGCAGAATGCCTGGCTGCGCCAGATACATGCACATAACTATTTGTTTATTAACGTAAAAACGGCATCCGCTCTGGGTGTTGCCGACGATGACTGGGTGTGGGTGGAGTCGCCCCACGGCCGCGTGCGCTGCATGTGCCGCAGCAGCGAGGCGGTGGAACCGGGCACGGTGTGGACGTGGAATGCGATCGGCAAGGCGCAGGGCGCGTGGCATCTGTCACCGGACGCCAACGAATCGCAGCGCGGCTTTTTGCTCAATCACATGATTTCCGAAGAACTGCAGACGGCGGGCGGCGCGCGTTTTTCCAATTCCGATCCGGTGACCGGCCAGGCCGGCTGGTACGACGTGCGCGTGCGCGTCAGCAAAGCCGGCGCCGACGAACCGGCGGAAACCTCGCCGCAGTTCGCGCCGGTGCCAGCTGCACCCGGAACCAGCAAGGTGAGAAAACTGTGGCAGGCGTTTGTGGCGGGTAAGGGGGATTACAAATGACCCAATCATATAAAGCACACCACACCGTTCGGGCTGAGCCCTTCGACGGGCTCAGGACAGGCTCTGTCGAAGCCCTGCCGCCCTTCGACAAGCTCAGGGCGAACGGAATTGGTTTGTCACCCGTTATGAAAATCCCCGGGAGTCAGCAGGAGGGCTTGCTATGACCCAGCTCGCGTTGGTGATCGACCTCAATGTCTGCGTGGGCTGCCACGCCTGTGTCACCAGTTGCAAGGAGTGGAACACTTCCGGTGAAGCCGGCTTCATGTCGGACGACAACCCGTACGACCGCGATCCCACGGGCACGTTTTTCAACCGCGTGCAGACCTTCGAGGTCGGTGAATTCCCGAATACGCAGACCGTGCATTTCCCCAAGTCCTGCCTGCATTGCGAGGATCCGCCCTGCGTGCCGGTATGTCCGACGGGCGCCAGCTACAAGCGGCCCGAAGACGGAATCGTTCTGGTCGACTATGACAAGTGCATCGGCTGCAAATACTGTTCTTGGGCCTGCCCGTACGGGGTGCGGGAGCTCGACGAACATCAGAAGGTGATGAAAAAGTGCACGCTGTGTGTGGACCGCATTTACGACGCGAAACTGCCGGAGTCGGAGCGCAAGCCGGCCTGCGTGCTGGCCTGTCCGACCAGCGCGCGTCTCTACGGCGACATCCACGACGAGGAGTCGATTGTGTCAAAGGCGATCCGCGAGAGCGCGGGTTATGCGCTGATGCCGGAATGGGGCACGCAGCCGGCGAATCACTATCTGCCGCGGCGCAAGACCGAGATGCGCATCCATGAGGACGAACTCGAACGGGCCGACAACCCGCTGAAGATCGACGGCCGCCTGCCCAAGCCCGGCGCCAAGGATCCGTCGCTGGACGACGTGACGTCATGGTAGCGGCGGCGATGACAAAACCATCCATGTCGCGGCCCGCAAGTGCCGCGGCCGGGTGTTCTTGCCGCCCGCCCGGCACGCATCACCCATCGCGCGGCACGGTCTTTTCATCCAGTACTGTCTTTTCATGAATCCCGCTTTTTCGGTCATATTCCTGACCACTTTGCTCGGAGCCGGGCAGGGGCTGTTCCTCGCCCTGTTCGTGATCGAGGTCCGTGTCGCCACAGGCCTGCTGCCGGCGCCCTCGACCGGCTTTTATCCGCTCGGCAGCGCGATTGCCGTGGTGCTGCTGGCGACGGGGCTGCTGGCGTCTTTTTTTCATCTCGGCCATCCCGAGCGCGCCTGGCGTTCAGCGGCGATGTGGCGCACGTCCTGGCTGTCGCGCGAAGTCATCGTGCTGCCGGCGTTCATGGCGGCGGTCGCCGCCTACGGCTGGGCGCACTGGCAGGGCTGGCCCGGCACGCTGCTGATCGGCGTGATCGGCGCCGCGGTGTGCCTGCTCCTGTTCCTGTGCACAGCGATGATCTATGCCTGCATCAAGTTCCTGCAGGAGTGGGCAACGCCGCTGACGCTGATCAATTTCGTGCTGCTCGGCTGCGCCTCCGGGGTGATGCTGGCCGCGGCGCTGGCGGCGCTGCGCGGCGAGCCGAACGCCTTCGTCGTCGGCCTTTGGGCGGTGCTGCTGACGGTGGCGGGCATGGTGTCGCGCATCGCATCGCTGTGGCGCAATGCGCGCCTCAAACCGCGCTCCAACCTGCAGACGGCGATCGGCATCAAGCACCCGCGCATCGTGCAGAAGGCGCAGGGTTTCATGGGCGGTTCGTTCAATACCCGCGAATTTTTTCACGGTCGTACGCCGGGCACCTTGCGCGCGGTGAAATGGCTGTTCATCGCCGGAGCGTTCGTGATCCCGGCGGCACTGGCGTCGGCGGGGCTGCAAGCGGGGGCGCCGGCGCTGCTGGTGGCGGCCTGCGCCGTGCAGTTCTGCGGGCTGGTGGCCGAGCGCTGGTTCTTTTTTGCCCAGGCCAACCATCCGCAAAACCTTTATTATCAGGCGGTCTCCTGAGGCATTCGTCCGTATGACGGATGCTTTTGGAGTGGCTGCACGGTCCGATCCATCACCGCTGGAGGAGATTCGTCGTGACGGTTCTTGACTGGCCCGGCGAACGTGCGCATCCCGCCGGGTTGCGGGCGCCGTTCGTGCAATCCCTCTCCAATATCTGCCTGGATCTGCATGGCGATCCGCAGGCGGCAAAGCTGGTCGTATTCTCCGACGGCAATCATCACATGGCGCTGGAGCCTGCGCTGCAGGCATTCCTCGCGGATCATCCCGATGTGATTGATATTTTTTACGCGACAACACCGCCGCGCGTGGTGGTCGAGGCCTTGCATGAGGGCGGCATCACCATGGGCAATCTGACGGTGACGGCGAGGCCGCATGTATTCATCAGCCCGCCCCGCGTGCTCGACGCACTTGTGCAGCGCGGGTTGATGAAGGCGCATCTGCCGCTCGCCGGCAGCCGCGGCAACACGCTGATCGTGCGCAAGGGCAATCCCCGGGGCATTCACGGCATCGCCGATCTCATGCGTGAGGACGTGAAGGTCTTTTTGTCCAATCCGCTGACCGAGACGGTCAGTTACGCAACTTATGCCGCCACTTTGCGGGCGATGGCGCAGCGGCTGGGACTGACCGCCGATTTTCTCGACGCCAAACCGCACCCGCGTGTGGTTCATGGCGAGAGCATTCATCACCGCGAGGCGCCGCAGGCGGTTGCCGACGGGCGGGCGGATGCGGCCGTGGTTTTTTACCATCTGGCGCTGCGTTACACGCGCATCTTTCCCGGAATATTCGAGCTGATGCCGCTGACTCCCGAGGGCGAGAACGATCCCGGACAGGAGCGCAGCCGCGTGCACATCGGTCTCGTCGGCGACGGAGGCGCCTGGGGCGCGCGTCTGCTCGAATTCATGACGGGCAAACGGGTCGCCGCCATCTACCGGCACCATGGCCTGGTGCCGGTAGAAGATTAGGTTTGCCGGCTACTTGAAGTTGATGAACATCGCCGAGGTCCAGACCTTGGCGTCATCAATCTGGCGTGCAAAGAAAAAGACCGGCCTGAAACCCTGCGGGCCGTTGTCAGGCTCCACTTTCAGCGTGCCGGTGACTTCCCGCGGCATGGGTGCGTCGGACAGCCGCTCGATGGCAAGGAAGACCTCGGTGCCGCCCAGTTCCTTGCGGATGCGACCGTCGCTCGCGAGCAGTTCCGCGCCGCTGATTTCCCAGTCGAATGAAGGGCAGTGGGGCCAGGGATTGCCGTCCAGCGGATTGCCGACCTTGACGTAGCCGTCGATGGTGCCGGAGATGCGGATGCGGGCATTGGCGAGGTTGCTGACATCGATGTCAATGCACTCGGCATCTCCGTAGGTGTCGGCGCGAAAGCCGATCTCGGTGGCGCCGGTGCGCCAGCAGGTTTCCTCCTTGTGTTCAAAGCCGCGACCGACGAAAGAGTTGATGACTCCGTTGCTGACGGTTACCTTGCCGTTCCAGGCTGCCCAGCGATATCGATCCTTGATGCGCGCGCCGCCCCAACGAATGCGGATTTTTCGCTCCGAGTATCCGGCTTCCTTCTGCAGGTCGCGATGCCAGATGCGGCCGCTGTGGTCGTAGGCCGCGATTTCATCCCAGCCGGCGTAGCCGAGGAAACGGTAATCGATCTTCGCCGCCCCCTTGTGATCAAATTCGTCACCCTGTATGTGTTTTCCGCATTGGGTCAGGCCGACGGTGCGCTCCCCGGTGGTAGCCCAGGTGTGACGCGCACGCAGGGCTTCGCCGACGGCCTTTCGCGTCAGCTTTGGAGCAAGCAATCCGGTGACGCAGCCTTTGGTGCCGAACACGGCAGTGCCCGGCACACCGCCGCCGCAGCGGCCGCGATGCTCGTCGCCGGCGGCGGAGGCACCGAGCTTGTAGCCGCGGCGGATGACTTCCTCGTACAACCAGCCGAAGTGGCCCCAGGCCGAGCCGATCTCCACGAGCCGTTCGAGCGTGGGGTAGTGCCAGTCCATGATGCAACGCCGGCCGCCGACATGCGGGATCAGCAGGTGGCCCTCAGGATCATGGTTATAGGCGAGCCACAGCTCTTCAAGCGGCCAGGCTCCGGGTTCCACGCCGTCCTTTCCGGTCATGTCCTCATTCCATTCGAAAGAACGCACGTGGGTGCCGTCTTTCAGGTAGGGGAACTCCGGTTTCTGGCCGTGCAGGAACACGACGTTGTGGTCGCCACCCGCGCAGGAACTGCCGCACCACTCCGTACCCGGATAGGCCACGTAGCGGTCGTCTTCGTTGATTGCGTCGATCAGTTCGACGGTGCGGTTCCAGCGATCGGTGGTGATGTTGAAATCGTTGTGCGAGAACGCGAGCACGTCAAGCCCCGAGACATCGCGGCCGTAGTTCAGGTTGTAGGTCGTGCTGTTGGTGCCGATGGTGTCGTCCGAGTGCACGTGCAGGCCGCAATAGTAGACGCGTGAAACCTGCAATTTCTCGTCGACATTGACGTAGAAGAGGTGCTCGTCGACATTCGGATGCCCTTCGAGGCGGGCCGCGACGGCAAGTTCGCCGGGCTTGTCGGTCGGGAGGTCCGTGATCTCGGCCACGCACCAGCCCTTGGAGGAAGGTGAAACGGTTTTCGAATAGACTTCCCGGCCCTCGCGGGTGGCGCGGATGGCAAGTTTTTCACTGCGGTTCCAGCAGGTGTTTCCCCACTCGTCCTCGGCGCGTACGCGCAGCACAAAGCGTTCATCCTTGCGCACCAGGCGGGAGCCGGTTGCAACCAGATGCGAAGGGGCTCCGGAAACGATGTCGAACTTGATGTCGCCGGGCACGGCGGCGAACCGCGAAGTGCCGAGAGGATCAACGTAACAGCGGAAGCGGAATCCTTCTTCGACAAAAGTCTGGACGCGGGTGCCGGGACCGCCGAAACGGCGGTCACCGAGGCGGACGATGATGTGATCGCCGGCCTTGAGGTAGCCGTCCACGGTGTCAACGATGATGGCTTTCTGGAATGGTCGCTCGTGGCCTTTCTGGTCGAAGCGGACTTTCAGTGATTGCACGGTTGCCGGGCTTTGTCCCGGTACCAGCGGCCCCGCCTGGTATTCCGCCGAAACATAGTTGGGCGCGACAGGGTCGGTGGTCTGGAACAGTGCCCAATCGGAATAAAACTTGAAGGTGGCCTTGAACCAGGCGCCGTCCGCCATGCCGGAGGCGCCGATCGTGTAGTCAAGCACGATTTCAGTCCAGCAGCCCGCTACCAGTTCCGACACATTGCAGGTGACGTTGCCCAGAAAGGACATCGCTTTGGTTTTTTCATAGAGGCCCTCGGGGGCGTGGTACGCGCCGAGTTTTTTGCGCAAGTCCTTCTCGCTGTACTTTGGCTTGACGTTTTTTGTGGAGAGGGATTTTTGCGAGCTCATTTAAATAAGTCCTTGATTTTAATTAATAAATTATCAAACTTTGCCAAACGGCCAGGGCGCGGCCGGATCCCACAGCGGCACGCCCAGAAACGCGTACCACGGAGCCATCACCAGAATGCCGTAGGCAATGGCGATCAGCACCGAAACCCAGCCCACCTTGAAATAATCGGTCATGGTGAAGGTGCCGCTGGAGTAGGCGATCACCGCAGCGGTGATCTGCGTCGGCAGCAGATAGGCGAAGGTGTCGGTATCGGCGACCAGCATCGTGAATGCGACCGGGTGCAGCCCGAGCTTGGGCGCGAGGGCGAGCAGAATCGGCGCGATCATGGTGATGGCCGCGACGTTGGACAGCATGCCGAGCCGCATGATGTGGGTGCCGACCATGAACACCAGCAGGATCATCCACCACGACTGCCCTGCGCTTACCGGATGCAGCACGTCGGCGAGCCACTTGGCGAGTCCGGAGCCCGACATCGCCGAAGACAGCGACAGGGCACCGGCAAGCAGCAGCAAGGTGCCCCAGATGGTGCGATCCTGCAGTTCCTTCCATTTGAACCCGAGTACCCCGGGAATGAACAGCACAGCCAGCCCGATCAGCGCGACGTTGTGGGCGGCGACCTTGTGGAAGGTTTCCGTCATCCAGGCGATGGCCACCAGCGCGAACGCGGCGAGGATCAGCCATTCGCTTTGTGATGTGCGCGGCAGTTCCTGATGCTGTTTTTCGACGGCCTGATAACCGCCGGCCATGCTCACGGCGCGGGTCTTGAAGTAGTACTGCACCCACCACTGGGTCAGCACAAACATGCCGAGGTAGGGCCATTGCATGATGAACCAGTCCACGTACGAGAGCTTGAGTCCCAATTGTTTCTCGAACAGGCCGACGATGACCAGGTTGGGCAGGTGCGCGGTGAGTATGCACATGCCGCTGATCATCGAACCGTACACCAGCGTCTGGATGACGATGGCTTTTTTGCCGTTGCGTTCAGCCTCGGTGTCGCCGAAAAAATTGGTGATGCCGTTGATCACCGGCAGCAGGGTGGCGGCGCGGGCGTTGGCGGCCGGAATGATGAAGGAGAGCACGATGTTGACCACGAACATGGCCCAGATCACGCCGTTCACCGTCTTCACCTTCATCCACTTGAGCAGCGACAGGGCAATGCGCCGGTCGAGTCCGGCGGCCTGCATGATCGCGGCGAACAGGAATGCCGCAAGGCACAGGAACACGACCGGGGTGGTAAAGCCGTCGGCTGCCTTGGGAAACGGTTTGATGGCGTCGGTCATGACCAGCGGCATCGGGATCATCAATCCGGAGATACCGACCGGCATGGCTTCGAAAACCCACATGGTGCAGGCCCATACCATGGCCGCCAGGGTCGCCTTGCCCGACAGCGACAGACCCGCCGGCTGCGGCATCCAGTAGAGGATGTAGAAGAACAGGACCCAGGCGAGTACGAAACCGATCGTGGTTTTGCGCGGACTCAAGCCCGTGGCGGTGATGTTGCTGCGAAATCCGGCCAGGAAGCTGCCGCCCCCCGCGCTGCCGCCGGCGCCGGTGTTTGTCTGTGCGG
Organism: Burkholderiales bacterium; assembly: GCA_019749945.1. Lineage (GTDB taxonomy): Bacteria > Pseudomonadota > Gammaproteobacteria > Burkholderiales > SG8-41. The sequence continues at coordinate 39,214 of JAIEPF010000020.1, read as the reverse complement.
GCTGTCTCAGTTCAGTCATGGCGGTCTCCCGGTGTCGATTGCGGGCACAACGGCCGGGGCCGGCGTACGTATCTGCAGGCAAGGCAAAGGCAGTGGTTCATGGTCATCCTCCAGTGAGCACTTATCGCACGGCGGGTTATTTTTTGGCGATCGCCGCGGCGCTTTACCCCCAATTGGAGGTCGGTTAGCATTGAACCAATAAATTTCCCCATCCGCTGTCAGCCAGCCGACATCTCATGCCCGCCAAGCCGGTAACCTTGACCGGAAGTTCTTTGACCGCAGACGCCGATGTTGCGCTGCAACTTGTCGCGCCTTCCAATTTCCTGGCCCAGCTGGACTCCCGGGATCATGAGGATCTGACGGTTATCGCGCGCAGCCAGCAATTTGCCAGGGGAGATTTTGTTTTTCGTGCGGGAGCACCCGGCAATCATGTCTATTTTCTGAAAAGCGGCAAAGTCAAGATTTGCCAGATTTCGCCGCTGGGGCGGGAGACCATCCTCTGGTTCTGTTTCCCCGGCGAAATTTTCGGCCTCGCCGAAGTGGCGCGCGGCGGCGGTCGCGTCGTGCATGCGATGACCTGCGAGGCGTCCGAGGTGCTGGCGGTGTCGCAGGGAGATTTCAAGGCTTATCTGGAGAACCATCCGCAGGCTGCGCTGCTCAGCATGCAAGTGCTGTCTTCGCGCCTGCGCGTGCTGGGTGAAATGTTCGTCAATCTGGTGGTTGATGACGTCAATACCCGCATCGCGAAACTGATTTTGCGGCTGTCCGCTCGCTACGGCACACGTGTCGGCCGGGAAATTTTCCTGAATATTCCGCTCACGCATCAGGAGATCGCGGACATGGTTGGAACATCGCGCCAGACCGTGACCAGCACACTGTCGGCGCTGAAACGGCAGGGCGTGTTGTCGATGGACAATCACCGTATTCACATCGAGAGTGAAGAACTGCTGAGCGTGCTTACCCAGCAGTAGGGCCGGGCCGCTGCGTTTCATGGACGCGCTGATATGGCATCTGCAGCCCCGCGGTGGCCGGTTTTTTTGCCCAAGCCGGCGATCCGCAAAACCTTTATTATCGGGCGATCTCCCGACCCATTGACGCCAGCAGTTCGATGCCGCCGCTCCAGATCATCCGCAACCACGCCCGCCGCACTTTTCAATCCGTCAGCAAGCTGACGCAACGTGAAAAGCAGCGCCTGCTCGAAGAAATGCAGCAGACACGCGGCATGATGCCCATCCTGATGAAGCCGCGCAACGGCCAGCGCTGGACGCCGGAAGAGCGGGCGCAACTGCGCGATCATCTCCGCCGCCTGTCACGGCTGAGTCCCTACCTGGTGCTGGTGGTGATGCCGGGGGGATTTTTCATGCTGCCGGTGTTCGCCTGGTGGCTGGATCGCCGCCGCACGCGCGTGCGGGCGCCGGCACCGCCTCAATCCTGAGATGACCGCGATCTGGTACTTGCTGGTGCTGGCGCCGTTCATCGCCATTCCAGTTCTGTGGTGGAGTTACCGGCGCAAGGTGGCCGCGCGGGAAAGTGTGGCCGATGCGCGCTGGCAAAAACTGGTCAGCGCTGCCAGGGCGGATCCTGCGGCCGCAGCAACCGCAGTCGCCGCGCTTGAGACCCGTGCCGCTTATCTGCGCCGAGCACGCACGCTCGATCCGGTGCAGACCGTGCTCTACTATTTGCTGAAGAACAGCCTGCCTGATCATGAGGTGATGCCGCAGGTCGGGCTGGCATGCGTGCTGGAGGTGCCGGCGGAAATCAGCGGCAGTGCAAGGGAGCAGCGTTTGAACGGGCTTGCCCGGCATACGGTCGACTTTGTGATCTGCAACAAGGCGCTGCAGCCGGTGGCGGTGATTGACTTGCCGCTGCAGGAAGCGGCTGCGCCGACACCGGAGCAGGATTTCAAGTCCCGCAGCCTGGCCGGGGCGGACATTCGTTATCTGCGACTGTCGCGCAAGGCCCTGCCCAAACGCGATGCGCTGCGCGCGCTGGTGCTGGGCGGATAAATCCCTATGCCGCGGCGGGTGTCATACCCGCCGGCAAATGCGTTTCGACCGTGCGTTTCATTGCCTCAAACAATGAAGGCGGGCTGGCGCGTACGCAGACCTGTTCCTGCGACATGGTGTGCGAGAGCAGCTTGACCAGCGCATAAACGGCGCTGATCTGGGGCACCGGTGTTTGAGTCAGTGCCGCCAGTTCAATGACCGATCCCACCAGCGCGTCGATTTCCGGATCACGTCCGGCCTCCACGTCCTGCAGCATCGACGTTTTGTGTTTGCCGACTTTTTCGGCGCCGGCAATGCGTTTGTCCAGCGGCACGCGGAATTCGACGCCGAGTTTGTGGCCGACAGTCTGCGCTTCGAGCATCATGGCCTCGGCAAGATTGCGCGACAGCGGAAAACGGCATAAGTCAACCAGTGTGCTGTGGGTGAGGGCGCTGATCGGATTGAAGGAAAGATTGCCCCACAGCTTGAGCCAGATTTCATTGCGGATTCCGGTGAGGATGGGCGCTTTCAGGCCGGCGGCGATGAACAGATCCGACAGCATCCGGATGCGTGCTGTTTCCGTGCCGTCGAGTTCGCCCAGCGGAAAACGGTTGCCTTCGATGTGGCGGATGATGCCGGGTGCGGCGATGGTTGCCGCCGGATATACGACACAGCCGATGATGCGCGCGGGATCAATGGTTGCCGCAATTTTTCCGGCGGGATCCGCAGTGCGCACGATCTGGCCTTCGTAAGGGCCGCCGTGCCTTTGGAAATACCACCACGGTATGCCGTTCTGCATGGGGATCAGTACGGTGTCGTCGTGAAACAGCGCCGGCAGTTCGTCGGCGACGGCCTCGACCTGATGCGCCTTGACGGCGAGAATGACCAGGTCGTGGGGGCCGGCGTCGCGGATGGTATCGGGGGTGCGCAGATTGCACGCGATTTTGCGCGAGCCATCCTCCAGCAACAGCTCCAGGCCGCGGCTGCGGATGGCGGCGAGGTGGGCGCCACGTGCGCAGACGGTGACCTCGTGTCCTGCTTCTGCAAACAGCACGGCCAGATAGCCGCCGATGGATCCCGCACCCACGACGCAGATTTTCATGTTGTGCTCCTGCACGGTTGACTGGTCATGCGGCATTGTCGCTGCGCAGCATACGCACCGCAGACCATAATACGGATGCTGTTATGCAGCATGTAATCAAAAATATTCAGTCATGTCTATAGAAAAATTAAGTAACTATGGATAAAAAACTCTTATGTGCTGAGTGAAAACTGGATTTTATTGTTTCGTATTATGAAAAAAGGCAGCGATAGAGTCATTTTGCCTTGCCGCATGACCCGCGGCTAACTCTGTGAGTCTACGGGGATAACCAGCCAAGGATGGTGCGTGGCATAAGCAGTGGCAGAACCATGGTTATGGCCGCGCGAGCGGGCCATGCGGGCAAGCGGATCCGGGCTGCGCGACAGCGATCCCCGGGCAGCCCGGGGTTTGTGCCGGGTATTTCGGTGCGGGATAAAAAAGTTGCGACGGAAGGGCGGTGAGTGATCTCCGGTGTTTATTTGTAAGTAATTGATTTTATTTATATTTATTCTAGGCGACTATCAGGTTCCACAATGCGCTTGACGCTGTCACGGGCATTACGTATAACGGCAGCGCGTGTTTGGTTTCTAAGTACTTGAAAGTCAGCGGTTCCCGCGTTTTGCAGTTGTCGGTGTTCGTGCTTTTGGGGCTGTGAGATTTAAATACGATGCCCGGCGCAAGCCGGAAATTATCCATCCTCAAAAGGAAGACAACATCATGGCAACAGGTACTGTTAAGTGGTTCAACGACGCTAAAGGTTTCGGCTTCATCACCCCGGACGGCGGTGGCGAAGACCTCTTTGCCCATTTCTCGGGCATCAACATGAACGGTTTCAAAACCCTGAAAGAAGGCCAGAAGGTGACGTTTGACATCACCGCCGGCAACAAGGGCAAGCAACAAGCGAGCAACATCCAGGCTGCCTAAGCCGGACGCTCCAGAAAAACCGGGCGCGAGCCCGGTTTTTTTTCGTCTGCAGTTTGTCGATCCAACACCGTTGCGGCATGGCACTGCATAATCGCATCCGTTTATGGCCGCTGCGAATTCCATTCCGCCCACCTGGGATATTTTCTGCAAGGTTGTCGATAATTTCGGCGATGCCGGTGTCTGCTGGCGCCTGGCGAACATCTTGCATCGCGAGCATGGTCTGAATGTCCGTCTGTGGATTGATGACCTGCCTACATTGCGTGCCCTGCATCCCGCCCTCGATGCCACAGTGCCGCTGCAGCAGGTCGACGGCATCACCGTTTGCTGCTGGCAGGGTGCGGCGCCGCTGCCGGGTGATGCGGCGGTGGTCGTCGAGGCCTTCGGCTGCGGTTTGCCCGAGGGTTATGTCGCCGCAATGGCGGCGAAGCCCCGGCCACCGCTGTGGATCGTGCTCGAATACCTGAGTGCCGAAACCTGGGTCGATCAACACCACGGCTTGTCTTCGCCGCATCCACGCCTGCCCTTGCCACGCTATTTTTTCTTTCCCGGATTTACGTCCGCCACCGGCGGTTTGTTGCGTGAGGCGGATCTGCTGTCGCGCAGGGCGGCTTTTGATGCTGCGGCGTTCTGGCATGAGATGGATTTTGCGGATAACGCTGAGACTGTGCTGACGGTATCGCTGTTTGCGTATGCCGATGCGCCCGTTGCCGAACTGCTGGCGGCAATGGCGCAGGGTGCAGAACCGGTGCTGGTCGCGGTGCCGGGTCCTGCCTTGTTGCCGGCAGTGCAGGCATTTTTTGGCGTCACGGCTGATGACCGTGGTCCATGGCGGCGCGGTGCGCTGGAAGCGCGTGCATTGCCGTTTTTGTCACAGATGCGATATGACGAATTGTTATGGGCCTGCGACCTCAATTTTGTCCGCGGCGAGGATTCCTTCGTGCGCGCGCAATGGGCGGCACGGCCGCTGGTCTGGCAAGCCTATCGCCAGGACGAGGGCGCGCATCAGCGCAAGCTGCAGGCTTTCCTCGACCGTTATTGCACGGGGCTGGCGCCGTCGGCGGCCGCAGCCCTGGGCGGGTTCTGGCGCTGCTGGAACGGTGACGCGGCGGGGCTGGGGGCGGCATGGCCGGCATTGCGGGCGGCACAGGCGGAAATCGGGCGGCATGCGGAGCGCTGGACGCGGGATTTGGCTGCTCATGCCGACATGGCCCGGCAACTGGTCGGATTTGCGGCCAACAGGGTAAAATAGCGCCTTTTTTACTCCGGCTAATCAAGGGTATTTGGGTATGAAAATCGCACAGGAAATCCGCGCGGGCAATGTGATCATGGTCGGCAAGGATCCGATGGTGGTGCTGAAGGCAGAATTCAGCAAATCGGGTCGCAACGCGTCGGTGGTCAAAATGAAGCTGAAAAACCTGCTGTCCAACGGCGGCACGGAAACCGTCTATCGCGCCGACGAAAAATTCGACGTCGTGCAGTTGGAGCGCAAGGAAGTCACCTATTCCTATTTTGCCGAACCGTCCTATGTGTTCATGGATGCCGAGTTCAACCAGTTCGAGGTGGACAAGGAAAACATGGGCGACGCGCTGAATTACCTCGAAGACGGCATGGCCTGCGAAGTCACGCTGTATGAAGGCCGTCCGATTTCGGTGGAAATCCCGCAGACGCTGGTGCGCGAGATCATTTACACCGAGCCCGCGGTGCGCGGCGACACCTCGGGCAAGGTGCTGAAACCGGCCAAGCTGAGCACAGGTTTCGAAATTCCGGTGCCGCTGTTCTGTGCCACCGGCGACAAGATCGAAATCGATACCCGCACCGGCGAATACCGCAGCCGCACCAAAGGCTAAGTCGTCAGCAGTCGATAAAACGCCGCAGTGCTCCTGCGGCGTTTTTTATTCCGGCACCAGCCACTCGCAGCGCGTGCCGCCCTGTTTGTCGGGTGACATCGCCTGCCACAGCCAGTCGAGCAGCGGCGGCGCTTCCCGGTCCAGCCCGAACGGCGGGTTGACCACGATCATGCCGCTGCCGCGGATGTGGGCTGTCCAGTCTTCCGGATAAACCGACAATTCCAGTTGCAGCGTTTTCGGCAGGCCCATCGCCTGCAGGCTGCGCGCGAAGGCCTGCATCGCCGAGGGCGCCATCAGCGGGTACCACACCGCGACCATGCCGGTGGCGAAACGGCTGTGTGCTTCCTTGATGGCGCGGGTGACCCGGCTGAATTCATCGGCCTGGTCGAACGATGCGTCGATAAAGGTCAGGCCGCGCCGTTCCGGCGGCGGCAGAAATCCCTTCAGCGCCTGAAATCCGTCCTGGTTGTGGATTGCGGTGCGGCGCGCACCGGCAAACACCAGTTTCAGCGCCGCGCAGTCGTCCTTGTTCAGCTCGCACAACACCAGCCGGTCGTCATTGCGCATCAGCCGGCGTGCGATGCGCGGTGAGCCGGGGTAATGTTTGAGATGGCCGTCGGGGTTGTCGGCACGCACGGCGTCGAGGTAGGGCATCAGCCCCGCCGGCGCATCGCTGCGCGCCCAGACGCGGCCGATGCCGTGCCGCCATTCTTCGGTCTTCTGCGACCAGGCGTGCGTCAGGTCGTAGCGGCCGATGCCGGCATGGGTGTCGAGCACGGCGAAAGGTTTGTCTTTTTTGGCCAATCCGGCCAGCAGTCGCGTCAGCAGGGCGTGTTTGAACACATCGGCAACGTTGCCGGCATGGAATTGATGGCGGTAGGAAAGCATGGGCGGGATTAAAGCACAGGCAGCGGCGCAGTGCCCGTTGCGCGGTGGCCGGCGTACGTCGACAATTGCCGGCGTGTTGTAAAGGAAATCAACAACAGGAGCAATCCATGGGTTTGCAGAGACTGCATGTCGCGGCGCGTTACAGCGAGGCCGCCATTTTCAACGGCGTGGTGTACCTGGCAGGCATGGTGCCGGAATGCAAGGCGGCCGATATCCGCAGCCAGACAGCCGATGTGCTGGCGCAGGTGGACCAGCGGCTGGCCGAGGCGGGCAGCAACAAGACCTGCATTCTGCGCACGCAGATTTTTCTTGCCGATATCAAGGACATCGCGGCGATGAATGAGGTGTGGGATGCCTGGGTCAGCCCGGGCTCGGCGCCGCCGCGCGCCACTGTGCAGGCGGCGTTGTCGGATGCGCATTACCGGATTGAGATCGTGGTGACTGCGGCGCAGGCGGCTTCCGTTTAAACGGTTGGGCGGCGGCAATCGGGGCTGCTGCTGAAAAAATATTTATTTAAATCAATCGTTTGATAAGTGGCGGGGTGCATGAGCCGGGTGTTTTACAATCAAATTCGATGCATTAAGATGATTGGCAACCCGTGATGATTGCGGTCACTCTTCTGTTGTTGCGATAAGAGCCGGTGCGGTTCATGCCGGGAATAGTCGGGCATTGGAGCCTTTGTTGGCAATCGTAGGAGGAGTGGATGGAAATGAAGCGTTATGATGAAGCGGAGGCGCGCAAACTGGCCGATGCCCTGGGCTTGGACAAACTCACCGAGAAACACCTGCAGCAGCTGCTCAATGCGATGAGAGTGGCTGATGTCCGGCGGTCTTTGCTTGATACCGACAGCCTGTCGCCTGCGGATGAATCCGCCCACCTGTTCCGCCTTCCGTGAGCTGGCGCCCCGATGGACGAGCTTGCCTATCTGAGCATTGCCGATGCCGCGACGCTTATCCGCGGCAGGAAACTGTCACCGGTTGAATACACAAAAGCATTGATCGCGCGTGTTGAGCGTTATGACGCGAAATTCAATGCCTTTCTGCGATTCACGCCCGAGATCGCGCTGGCCGATGCAAAACGGGCGGAGTCCGAGATCATGGCGGGACACTGGCGCAGCGCAATGCATGGTGTTCCCTACGGCCTGAAGGATATCGTTGATTACGCCGGGCTGCCCACCACGGCCCATTCCGCCATCCTCAAGGACAACATCGCCGTTTCCGACGCATTTGTCACCCAGAAGCTGCGCGCAGCCGGCGGCGTCTTCATGGGCAAGTTGTCGACCCATGAATTCGCAACCGGCGGGCCGTGTTTTGATCTGCCCTGGCCTCCGGCTCGCAACCCCTGGAATCGGGATCACTTCTGCGGCGGCTCTTCCAGCGGTTCCGGTGTCGCGACCGCGGCGGGTTTCGTGCCGATGGCCATAGGATCCGATACCGGGGGTTCGATCCGTAATCCCGCAACGATGTGCGGGGTCACCGGCATGAAGGGAACCTACGGTCTGGTCAGCCGCCGTGGCGTGTTCCCGCTGGCGTATTCCCTCGACCATGTCGGACCGCTGACACGGACTGTCCGAGACAATGCGGTGGTGCTGAACATAATCGCCGGGCACGACGCGGCAGACCCCGGCAGCGTCGCCGCCACGCACAGCGACTTTACGGCCCAGATCGGGCGCGGGGTCGAGCGGATGCGTATCGGCGTATTACGCCATTTCTTTGTCAAGGACATGCAGGCCGATCCGGAAATGGCTGCGTCGATTGAGGCCGCACTCGCTGTGTTCGCGGACCTTGGTGCTGATGTGCGCGAGGTGACAACGGCGCCGCTGCAGCAGTTCGGCGTCTGTAACCGGATCATTTTGGCGGCCGAAGCCTATGCCATCCACCAGAAGTGGCTGCGCGAACGTCCACAGGACTACGGTTCAATCACGCGCGAGCGTTTTTTTAATGGTGCGGTACTCAGCGCAGCGGACTATATCAATGCCACCCGCCTTCGGGCGCGTCTGACTCGGGACTTCCATAAGCTCTTTGAAGAGGTTGATGTGGTGGTCACGGCCAGCGCGATGGATCCGGCCTGCCGAATCGACGACACGGAGGCCAATGAGTATACCTACGGGCGGCAGGCCAGGGCGCCGTTCAACATCACCGGCAGTCCGGCAATGGCGATACCCACGGGCTTCAGCAGTACGGGATTGCCGCTGGGCCTGCAGATTGTCGGTGCGCCCCATCATGAGGCGCTGGTGTATCGCGTTGGTGCGGCTTACGAAGCCGCGACCTCGTGGACCAAACAACATCCGCCGATTCAGTAACAGGGACGGCGGCTGAGGTGATGCGCTTCGATGCCTAAGCCCGGAGGGCCGGCCCGTTTTTTGCTGCAACTGACTGGCGGGCCGCAACGGGTTTTGTCGGGCCGGCATGTATTGCATTGACAAATTTAACCGATGACCGGAGGGCTGTGATGTTCAAGAAAATCTTGTCGATGGGGACATTGTTATGTGCGATGACGGGAATATGGTTTGCGCCACCGGCCGTGGCGGCGGCACCCTGGCCGGACAAACCGGTCCGGCTGATCGTACCCTGGGCGCCGGGCGGCAGCACGGATATCGCAGCGCGAATTATCGGCGCCGACCTTAGCAAAAGACTGAAACAGCAGTTCATTGTGGAAAACCGGGCCGGCGCAGGGGCTATCGTCGGCATGCAATTCACTGCACAACAGCCGCCGGACGGATATACCTTCCTGCTGACTTCGACCGGTTACGGTTTCTTGATCAGCAAGGCGCCCGTGGACTTCGTCAACTCGTTTGTCTCGGTCTCGATGATCGGTGTGGCCGACAGCGTTCTGGTGGTGAACCCCCACCTGCCGGTCAATACGGTGAAGGACCTGATTGCACTGGCCAAGAAGAGGCCTGGCGAGCTGTTGTATTCCTCATCCGGCGTTGGCGGTTTTCCGCACATGAATACCGAACTCTTCAAACTCATGGCGGACGTCAACCTGACTCATGTGCCATTCAAGGGCGGTGGTCCTGCAATCGTTGATACCGTCGCGGGCAATACCCAGCTGCAGATCGGTTCTCTGCCTACCGTGATCAGCCATGTCCGTTCGAAGCGGCTCAAGGCGATCGCAGTCGGCGGCCCAAAGCGCAACCCCACGCTGCCGGATCTGCCCACCATCAGCGAATCCGGGGTGCCGGGTTACGAGACCCAGATCTGGTTCGGTGTCTTCGGTCCCAAGGCACTTCCAGGCGGCCTGGTATCCGCCATGCACAGCGCGGTCAACGAATCGATTTCAACCCAGGACACGATGAAGCGCCTTGACGAACAGGGCATTATCGTGGAGAAGATGAGCACAGCCCAGTTTGCAAAGTATATGGAGTCCGAGCAGGAGAAGTGGGCCAAAGTCATCAAGGCGGCAAACATCAAGGGCGAATGAGCGGGCGATGGATGGAACGGGCAAAGGTGCGGAGTTCAGTTCGGTTCCTGAATTTGCGCGGCTCTCGGCTGTCGATGCCGGTGCTGCAATCCGTACGGGTCGATTGACGTCGGAAGCGCTGGTTGGAGCCTGCCTCGAACGGATATTCCGGCGCGAGTCCGATGTCCAGGCTTGGGCGTGGATCGATCCCGAGCAGGCGCTTGCGCAGGCGCGGGCATGCGACCGCAACAGACCGCGCTCCGGACTCCACGGTATTCCCATCGGTATCTAGGATGTGATCGACACCTGCGACATGCCTACCGGTTATGGCTCCCCCATTTACGATGGACATCGTCCGGCAGCAGATGCCGCATGCGTCTCACAGATTCGGGAATTGGGGGGTGTCATTTTGGGCAAGACCGTGTCCACGGAGTTTGCGACCCGTCATCCCAACAAGACTCGCAACCCCCATCGGCTGACCCAAACCCCCGGGGGTTCGTCCAGCGGGTCGGCGGCCGCAGTTGCCGATTTCATGGTTCCAATCGCCCTGGGTACTCAGACCTCTTCGTCAATCATCAGGCCGGCGGCATATTGTGGCGTCGTCGGTTACAAGCCGGGTTTCGGCCTGATCAACCGCGCAGGGCTCAAATTTCTTGCGGAGTCCCTCGATACCATCGGTGTGCTGTCGCGGACAGTGGAGGATGCCGCGCTTCTTGCTTCTGAGCTGTCAGGCATCGCTTTGCCGGTTCCCGGCGAAATCATGACGTCAAACCTCCGCATCGGCCTTTGCCGCACTCCCTGGTGGGATCAGGCCGATGCTGCCGTTCAAGCCTCGCTGGAGCGGGTCGCAGCGATCTTTGCGCGTGCGGGCGCCCGGGTCAAAGAACTGACGCTGCCGTCAGACTTCGCAAAAATGAACGAGGTGCAGATTACGATCAGCTCGTACGAGTTTTACCGGGCGCTGTCGCACGAACGTACGCGTCACCCCCAAATGATTTCGCCAAGTTTAACCAGCCGCATCGCGGCCGGCAGCAGGGTGACCCGCATGGAATATGAGGCGGCGCTTGGTCTCGCGCTGAAGTGTCGAACCTGGATCGCCGGTGCATTCGGTCAATACGATCTGATCATGTCGCCCAGCACCCCAGGCGAAGCGCCCGACGTTTCCAATACCGGAGAGCCCACCTTCGGCCTGATGTGGACCCTGCTGCAACTGCCGTGCATGACATTACCCTGCGGATCGGGACCGGGCGGCCTTCCTCTCGGTGTCCAGCTAATCGCACCCTTCGCCAGTGATTCGCTGCTTTTCCAGCATGCAGCCTGGGCGCAACGCGTACTCACCTTGAACTGATTGGGGTGATGTGCCAGACAGGCGACAAGGCAGGTCACTAAGAAAACCCATATAAATCATGAGGTTAAGTGGACTGGACTGGTCCAGGCCGAAAACGAAAATGGTGGAGGCGGCGGGAATCGAACCCGCGTCCGCAAGCCCTCCACAGTCAGGACTACATGCTTAGCCTGGTTATTTGGATTTCGCCTCGCACCCGCCAGCCGGCAGGCTGGTGTTTGGCTAGCCGCTTCGACGGATCCGCAGGGCCAAGCGACCAAACCCTGCAGAGGGGCTGATGTAAATGACACTGCACTCCCAGACAAGGTTGCCCTTGTTCGGGAGCCTGACCCATCAGCAGGTCAGTGCAGCGTCTCGCCGGTATTAGGCGGCGAGAGAATAACGCTCGTCGTTGGCGTGTAAAGAATTTCCAGCGGATTTACAAGGTGACTGGACCTTGGCATGCCCTGTGCTGCTTTGTGACCCACGTCGAAACCAAGTCGCCCCCGGTTCCTGTTGGTCAGACATTATCGCATACGGCTTGGTTCCCGTTGTCGCGGCGCCCGATGGCTACAACCGTCTGCTCTGGGTTCTGCGGATGGCGATGCGGGAAACGGGTTTTCTGGCGGGGGCCGGCCCCGCGGTGGATGCCTCTGTCGCGGCGGCCAGCGCCGGCTGATCCGCTTGCAGCATCTCGGCGACGTCCCGGCGAAGGCTGTAGGGCAGATCCATTGTGGCAAGCTTTTGGAGTCTTGTTTTTGCGTCGGGCAGTTTATGCAGGCCGAGCATGTAGATCAGCAGGTCGTCCGCAGTGACCATGTTTCCCGGGTTACGGGTGAATTCTGCGGGCAGTCCGGCCATCAGTGTATTGGTGGCGGGGAACAGGATGTGTGCGACAAAATCGCCGCAGTTCAGGCAGAGTCGTTCGCCGGGCTGGCGGAAAATGCAGTAGGGCGTTTCCTCGTCCACCCAGTACGCCACCCGGCGCGACAGGTCTTTGCGCAGGGATTGCATTTCGCCTGCGGTCCGGAAGGGGCGGATGCCGTGCAGATGTTCAATAAAAAAAGTCTTGCCGGCGATATCCAGGGCGCCGTTTCTGACGAACTCGGAAACGATTACGCCGGCGCCCGGAAACGACCACGCAATCCGCTGGTCTTCCAGTTCGATGCCGACCTGGTCTTCGGGCGTGCCGTCCGGATGTGTGATCAGGAAATAGTGGACATAACCGGCCTGGCCATCAGCGACATTGGTGACGGCGTGGATACCGGTCAGGCTGGCGGGGGCGGTAAGGACCGCCGGCTGATCGAGTTTGGCGGCTTGCGAAAACGGGCCGGTCAGCGCGAATAAAGCGGAACAGACGGAAAACTGCCATGGAAGGTATCGCATCACTTGCGGATGCTCCCACGGCTGAGGCAGTCAAACTACCGTCCCATGACCGAATGTCGCACATTCGAGACCTGTGTCAGTGCAAACCGGGAAGCGGTCAGTTGATGATGTGCAGAATCTCGGCGGGTGAGTCGACCACGCCATCGGCGTCCCATGCGTCAGGGTTGCTGCCATTGAGGTAGCCGAAACGCACGGCAACGGTTCTCATGCCCGCGGCTCTGCCGGCCTGGATGTCCCGCTCGTCATCGCCGACGTAGAGGCATTGCTCCGGTGCGCAGCCGACAGCCTTTGCCGCGGCGAGCAGCGGTGCCGGGTGAGGTTTCATGTGGGGCGTGGTGTCGCCGCCGATGATGCAGGCGGCCCGTTTGCCGTAACCCAGTTGCTGCAACAACGGCAGGGCGAAACGTTCCGCCTTGTTGGTGACGATTCCCCAGGGAATGCCGAGATCTTCGATCCGGTCGACCAGATCGGCAATGCCCGGGAACAGCACGGTGTCGCAGCAGAGATTGTTCTCGTAAATGCGCAGGAACTCTTCACGCATCACCGGATAGTCGGCATGGTCGGGAGTGATGTTGAACCCGACGCCAAGCAGACCCCGCGCGCCCAGTGATGTCACGCGGCGGGTGTCCGCCAGCGGCACCGGCGGCAGGCCGCGCGCGGCACGCATGGCGTTGACGGCGCGGCCGAGGTCGGGCGCGGTATCGGCAAATGTGCCGTCGAGGTCGAACAGGACTGCCGCGGTCATGTTTGCGGCGCGCGGGCGCAAAGGATGTAGTTGACACTGCTGTCCGCTTCGAGCGCATAGGTTTTGCTGAACGGGTTGTAGGTCATGCCGATGATGCCGCTGATCTCGAGGCCTGCGCTGCGGCAGCTGGCCGACAGCTCCGAGGGCTTGATGAAACGGGAGTAATCGTGGGTGCCGCGCGGCAGCAGGTTCAGTACGTATTCAGCGCCGATGATGGCGTAGAGGTATGACTTCGGATTGCGGTTCAGCGTCGCAAAAAAAGCATGGCCGCCCGGCTTCAGCAGCGCGGCGCAGGCGCGCACCGCCGATGCCGGATCGGGCACGTGTTCGAGCATTTCCATGCAGGTCACGACATCAAAGCTGTGCGGCGCCTCCTGTGCAAGGACTTCGACGGCGATGTTGCGGTAAACCACGTCGAGTCTGGATTCCATCAGGTGCAGCTGGGCGACTTTCAGCGGCTTGTCGGCGAGGTCGATGCCGGTGACCCGCGCGCCGCGCGCGGCCATGGCCTCGGCAAGGATGCCGCCGCCGCAACCGACATCGAGAACCGTCTTGCCGCGCAGCGCCGCAATGCGGTCGATGTAATCGAGGCGCAGCGGATTGATTTCATGCAGGGGGCGGAATTCGCTTTCGGGATCCCACCAGCGGTGGGCAAGTTCGCTGAACTTATCCAGCTCGGCGGGATCGACATTGGGGTTCATGACGGACGTATCCTTTTCTGCCATTGCCGGGCTTTGGCGCGGATCGCGGATTCATCGAGGTTGACCAGCTGCCCGTCGGCCAGCCGCCGCTCTCCGCCGACCCAGACGTCGCTGACCTTTTCGCGTCCGGCTGCGTAGACCAGATGTGAAACCGGGTTATAACAGGGAGACAACTCGCAGGCTGCCAGGTTCACCGCAACCAGGTCGGCAAGTTTGCCCGGGACAATCGAGCCGATTTTGTCCTGCAGGCCCAGTGCGCGCGCACCGCTCAGCGTGGCACAGGACAGTGCCTGGTGCGCAGGCATGGTGGTGGCGTCGCCGCTGCCGCCTTTGGCGAGCAGGGCGGCGAGGCGCATTTCGGCAATGAGATCGAGCCGGTTGTTGCTGGCGGCGCCGTCGCTGCCGAGGCCGACATTGATCCCGGCCCGGAGCAATTTGCCGACTGGTGCGATGCCGCTGGCGAGCTTGAGATTCGACGACGGGCAGTGCGCAACCGAGCAGCCGTGGCGGGCGAAGAGTTCGATCTCCCGGTCATCCAGATGCACGCTGTGCACCGCGATCAGCCCCGGACCCAGCAGGCCGGCTTTTTCAAGCCGGACCAGCGGCCGCACACCGTACTGCGCCAGGCTGTCGGTGATTTCCTGCGCGGTTTCGTGTATGTGGATGTGCACCGGAAGTTCCAGTTCACCGGCATAGGTGGCGATTTGCACGAACGTGGCGTCAGAAACCGTGAACGGCGCATGCGGTGCGAGGCAGAACGACAGCAGCGCTTCGTCGCGCAAGGCGTCGCGCAGGGCCATGCCCCTGGCCAGATAATCCTGGGCGTCGCTGGCATAGGCCGAGCGGAATTCGATGGCGATGATGCCGAGGGCCGCGCGCATGCCGGACTGCAACGCGGCACGGGCCGCGGCTTCCGGGAAAAAATACATGTCATTGAAACAGGTGATGCCCCCGCGCAGCATTTCGGCACAGGCGAGCAGTGTGCCGTCGTAGACGAATTCATCCGAAACCCATTGCGCCTCCGCGGGCCAGATGTGGTTTTGCAGCCAGTCCATCAGCGTCAGATCGTCGGCCATGCCGCGCATCAGCGTCATCGCGGCGTGGGTATGCAGATTGACCAGCCCGGGAATCAGCACATGATCGGGCAGGTGGACGCGGGGGGCATCGGGGTAGCGGTTCGCGGCGTCGGCAATGGGCAGCAGGGCAAGGATGCGATCGCCCTCAATGACCACGGCATGTGCCTCGAGCACGGCGCCTGCGGGTTCAACCGGGACTACCCAGCGTGGCTCAATGACGGTCGGTGATGGCATGTTGCTTGGCGACGATGCTGATCAGGGCAAGAAGTGGATTGTATTGCAAAAAAAAAGCCCTGCCGAAGCAGGGCTTTTTACAGTGCTGTTGCTTAGGGCTTGGGCTTTGCTGCTTGCGGTTTTGCCGCTTGCGGCTTGGCTTTCGGCTTCGCCAGGTTCTGGGCACGGCCAACCACTTCCACGGTGACACGGCGGTTCGGCGCCAGACATTCGATGAGCTGCTTGCGCTTCATCTTGTTGTCGCAGAACTTGGTGACCGGGATCGGCTGTTTCGGGCCTTTGCCTTCCCAGAAAATCAGCTTCTGGTCGATGCCTTTGGAGACGATGTAGTCCTTCACCGTGATCGCACGTTTCTCCGACAGCTTCATGTTGTACTTCATGCTGCCGATGCGATCAGTATGGCCGGTGACGATAACCGCGCCGATTTGCACGGGGCCACGCTGTTTGTTGCCTTCGCCGAGAACGCCAAGGAATTTGTCGAGATCCTCTTTGTTGCCGGCGGTCATTTCAGCCTTGTTGAACTCCATGCCCTGCAGCTCAATTTTCTCTTCGATATTGAGCGGCGCCGGGGGTTTCGGTTTCGGTGCGGCTTTTTGCGGCGCGGGCGCGGCTTTTTGCGGCGCGGCTTTCTGGGCCACGGGCGGAGCCGGCTTTTTCACCAGATCCGGATCGCATTCCGCGATGGCCAGAGCCGGGGTCCATTGGCTGGTACGGACGCAGACGCCGGCGCCGGGGGCCTTGACGACACCACCCGCGGTATCCGTCAGATAGCCATCCTTGGCCTGCGCCGAAGCGAGGGCGGGTGCAAGCGCGGCTGCAACGATGGCGCTTGCTAACGTAATTCTGAGTGCTGAACGCATGTTTTTGATCCTCCTGTTTTGCGAAAAATAGGGACGTGCCGGATAGCCGGTAATAAAGGAAATTTGGTGCTCCCCGAGGCCACTAGATACCACATCCCCGATATCCGAGTAAACCTTGGATTGAATACTAGCATGTTTTTTAAAAAAAAAGCACGGAACTGTTGTTCCTGCGCATCACAACCGCCGGGGGGGTATTTCACTTTGTGGAACACCGCATGCGGCCGGTCGCAGGCGGAAAATTTCCCCCGCAGCATGGTGTGTGATGTCGCCGGCATGAGTCCCCGGCCGGACTGCCCGGCTGCATATCATTCGGAGCCGGCTTGTTCGCCGATTGCCCCGTTGGTGAGGGGTTCCCGCCGGGGTGTGACTCGCATTGCAGCATGCTAGAATTCCACGCTTTGTAACGACAGCCAAAACAGCGGCGCAATCCGCCCGCTGATCATAAAAACAAGCCTCCGGAATCCATGGATCAATTTGCCAAAGAAACACTGAACATCAGCCTCGAAGAGGAGATGCGCCGCTCCTATCTGGACTACGCGATGAGCGTGATTGTCGGGCGCGCCCTGCCCGATGTCCGTGACGGGCTCAAACCCGTGCATCGCCGCATCCTGTTCGCGATGCACGAATCCAACACGGTGTGGAACCGGCCCTACGTCAAATGCGCCCGCGTGGTCGGTGACGTACTCGGCAAATACCACCCGCACGGCGACAGCGCCACCTATGAGGCGCTGGTGCGCATGGCGCAGAATTTTTCGATGCGCTACATGCTGGTCGACGGCCAGGGCAACTTCGGTTCGGTCGACGGTGATTCCGCCGCGGCCTATCGCTATACCGAGTGCCGGCTTGAAAAAATCACCTCCGACATGCTCGCCGACATCGACATGGATACCGTCGATTTCGTCGACAACTATGACGGCAAGGAGAAAGAGCCGGTCACGCTGCCGACCAGGGTGCCGAACCTGCTGGTCAACGGTTCTTCGGGCATCGCCGTGGGCATGGCCACCAACATTCCGCCGCACAACCTTGGCGAGGTGGTGGACGCCTGCCAGGCGCTGCTGAAAAACCCCGAAATCACCATCGATGAACTGATCGAGATCGTGCCGGCGCCGGATTTTCCGACCGCGGGCATCATTTACGGCGTTTCAGGGGTGCGCGACGGCTACCGCACCGGCCGCGGCCGCGTGATCATGCGCGCCCGCACCCATTTCGAAGAGTCGGAAAAGGGCGGCCGGGTATCGATCGTCATCGACGAACTGCCGTACCAGGTCAACAAGGCCAACCTGCTGATGAAAATCGGCGAACTGGTGCGCGAGAAAAAGCTGGAAGGCATCTCCGACATCCGCGACGAGTCCGACAAGTCCGGCATGCGGGCTGTCATTGAGCTGAAACGCGGCGAGGTGCCGGAAATTGTCCTGAACAATCTGTGGAAAGACACGCAGATGCAGGAGAGTTTCGGCATGAACATGGTCGCGCTGGTCGACGGCCAGCCGCGCGTGCTCAACCTGAAACAGTTCCTCGAGGCCTTCCTGCGCCACCGGCGCGAGGTGGTGACCCGCCGCACGGTGTTCGAACTGCGCAAGGCGCGCGAACGCGGTCATCTGCTGGAAGGCCTGGCGGTGGCGCTGTCGAATGTCGACGAAGTCATCGCCCTGATCAAGGCGGCGCCGACGCCGGCGGATGCCAAACGCGAACTGATGGCGCGCTTCTGGCGTTCCAAGCTGGTCGAGGAATTGCTCGAACGCGCCGCAGAGGGCGCGTCATACCGGCCCGACGGACTGTCGGCTGAATTCGGCCTGCAGAAAAAAGGTTACCGGCTGTCGGATGCCCAGGCCCAGCAGATCCTCGAACTGCGCCTGCAGCGCCTGACCGCGCTGGAGCAGGACAAGATCGTTTCCGAATACCGCGAAACGATGGACAAGATCACCGACCTGCTCGACATCCTCGACAAGCCGGCGCGGGTGACCAAGATCATTGCGCAGGAACTCAGCGACGTCAGAAAGCTCTACGCCGACGAACGCCGCAGTGAAATCGTCACCAGCACCCAGGACCTGAGCACCGAAGACCTGATCCAGCCGGAAGACGTCGTGGTCACGCTGTCCCACGGCGGTTACATGAAATCACAGCCGGTGGCGGATTACCGCGCGCAAAAACGCGGCGGACGCGGCAAGCAGGCGACGACGACCAAGGACGACGATTTTGTCGAAAAGCTGTTCATTGCCAATACCCACGACTACATCCTGTGCTTCTCCAATCGCGGCCGGGTGTACTGGATCAAGGTGTATGCCGTGCCCCAGGGCAGCCGTGCCTCCCGCGGCAAGCCGATCGTCAACCTCGTGCCGCTGATGGAACACGAAAAAATCACCGCGATCCTGCCGGTGAACGAATTCGACGACGAACATTTCGTGTTCATGGCGACTTCCACCGGCACCGTGAAAAAAACCGCGCTGTCGGCGTTTTCGCGGCCGATGGCCAAGGGCATCATCGCGGTCAACCTCGACGACGGTGATTACCTGATCGGTGTTGCGGTGACCGACGGCAAGCAGGACATCATGCTGTTCTCCGATGCCGGCAAGGCGGTGCGTTTCAATGAGCAGGAAGTGCGCGTGATGGGGCGTGCGGCGGCCGGTGTGCGCGGCATGAAACTTCAAGGAAAACAAAAGGTTATCTCGCTGCTCACGGCGGGTGAAGAAACCCAGTCGGTGCTGACGGCGACCGAAAACGGTTACGGCAAACGCACCCCGGTGGCGGAATACACGCGCCACGGCCGCGGCACGCAGGGCATGATCGCAATCCAGGCCAGCGACCGCAACGGCAAACTGGTCGGCGCGCAGCTGGTGACCAAGGAAGACGAGATCATGCTGATCACCAGCGGCGGCGTACTGATCCGCACGCGGGTGGCTGAAGTGCGTGAGCAGGGCCGTTCGACGCAGGGCGTGCGCCTGATCAATCTCGATGACGGTGAGCGCCTGGTCGGCCTGGAGACCATCGTCGACACCGGTGACGAAGAATAGTGAACTTCAGGATTGCGGATTGAGGATTGAGTAAATCCTCTTTTGGCGATCCGCAATGCAACAGGTTTACACCACCCCCTCAATCCTCAATCCTCAATCCTCAATCCTCAATCCTGAAAAATGTCCAGAGTATTCAATTTCAGCGCCGGACCGGCGGTGTTGCCGGAACCGGTGTTGCAGCAGGCAGCGGCGGAAATGCTCGACTGGCACGGCAGCGGCATGTCGGTCATGGAAATGAGCCACCGCGGCAAGGAGTTCATCGAGATTCACGCCCGGGCCGAGGCCGACCTGCGCGAACTGATGAATATCCCGAAGAACTACAAGGTGCTGTTCCTGCAGGGCGGCGCCTCCGCGCAGTTCGCGGTGGTGCCGATGAATCTGCTGCGCGGGAAAACAAAAGCGGACTACATCAATACCGGGCAGTGGTCGAAAAAGGCCATCGCCGACGCGAAAAAATACTGCAAGGTCAATGTCGCGGCGAGCTCCGAGGCTGACAATTACACCCATGCGCCGAAGCAGGCGCGGTGGCAGCTCGATCCCGATGCGGCCTATGTGCATGTCACGACCAACGAAACCATCGGCGGCGTCGAGTTCCACTGGGTGCCGGAGACCGGCAATGTGCCGCTGGTCGCCGACATGTCCTCGCACATCCTGTCGCGACCGATGGACGTCTCGCGTTACGGCCTGATTTACGCCGGTGCGCAGAAAAACATCGGCCCGGCGGGTGTGACCATCGTCATCGTGCGTGACGACCTGCTGGGGCAGGCGCTGCCGGTGACGCCGACGGTGTTCGATTACAAGGTGCAGGCGGAAAACGACTCGATGTCGAATACGCCTTCGACCTACGGCATATATGTCGCCGGACTGGTGTTCCAGTGGCTGAAGCAACTGGGCGGCCTCGCGAAAATGGAGCAGGTCAACCGCGCCAAGGCCGCGCTGCTCTACGATTACCTCGACCAGACCGAGTTTTATCGTTCGCCAGTGGCGAAGGACGACCGTTCGCTGATGAACATTCCGTTCACCTTGCGCAGCGCCGATCTGGACAAGGCCTTCCTGCAGGCCACCGAAGCGGCCGGCCTGACCCAGCTTAAAGGGCATCGTTCGGTCGGCGGCATGCGTGCGTCGATCTACAACGCGATGCCGATCGAAGGCGTGCAGGCGCTGGTGCAGTGCATGCGCGAGTTTGAGCGCAAGCATGGCTGAATCTTTGAAAGTGCGCGAGCCTTTGAGGATATTGACGCTGAATTCGATTGCCGGCGTCGGCCTGCAGCGTTTTCCGGCGGAGCTTTACCAGGTGGGCAGCGATACCGCGGCACCCGACGCCATCCTCGTGCGCTCCCACGACATGCATGCGATGGACATCCCCGCCAGCGTCAAGGCCATCGGCCGCGCGGGTGCGGGCACCAACAACATTCCGGTCGACAGGATGAACCTGCGCGGCGCGCCGGTGTTCAACGCGCCCGGCGCCAATGCCAACGCGGTGAAGGAACTGGTCATTGCCGCGCTGCTGATCGCGGCGCGCAACCTGCTGCCGGCGGCGCGTTTTGTTGAAGGCCTGCAGGGGGATGACAAGACGCTGCACAAGCTGGTCGAAGACGGCAAGAAGCAGTTTGCCGGTCTCGAACTGCCGGGACGCACGCTGGGTGTGATCGGACTCGGCAAGATCGGCAGCCTGGTGGCGGATGCCGCGATCAAGCTCGGCATGGATGTGCTGGGTTATGACCCGGAGATCACCGTCGATGCGGCGTGGAGCCTGCCGTCTCAGGTGCGCAAGGCGCATACCATCGAGGAAGTGCTGAAGGCATCGGATTTTGTCACGCTGCATGTGCCGCTGGTGCCGGCGACGCGCAACCTGATTGACGCAAAACGCGCAGCCTTGCTGAAAAAGGGCGCTGTGCTGCTGAATTTTTCGCGCGAAGGCATCGTCGACAACAATGCCGTGATCGAGGCGCTGGCCGCCAAGCGCCTGCGCACTTACGTCTGCGACTTTCCGGCGCAGAAACTCGCGGGCCATCCCCAGGTCGTGGCTTTGCCGCACCTCGGCGCCTCGACCCGCGAGGCGGAGGACAACTGCGCGGTGATGGTTGCCGACCAGGTGCGTGATTTTCTCGAAAACGGCAACATCCGCAACGCGGTCAATTTTGCCGACGTGGTGATGCACCGTGAGTCGGCCTGGCGCGTGGCGATTGCCAACGCCAACGTGCCGAACATGGTCGGGCAGATTTCCACGGCACTGGCCCGCGCCGGCCTCAACATTCACAACATGCTGAACAAGTCGCGCGGCGACCTGGCCTACACGCTGGTCGATGTCGACAGCGCGGTGCCGGATGCGGTGATTGCGGAACTGGCGGCGATCAAGGGCGTGCTCGCGGTAAGATACCTGCCGACGAGTTAACGTGAACGCGATTCTGGATCCAATCTCCGCCCATGGCTGATTCGCTGAAGGATATCCGCGGCAAGATCGATGCGCTGGACGAGCGTCTGGTGCAGCTGCTGTCGGCGCGCGTCAGGCTGGCGCAGCAGGCCTGGCAGGCCAAGGGCGGTGCCGCAGCCTACAAACCCGAACGTGAAGCGCAGGTGCTGCGCCGGGTGCGCGAACTGAACAAAGGCCCCTTGTCGGGCGCGGCGCTGAGCCGGCTGTTCACCGAAATCATGTCGGTCTGCCGTGCGCTGGAAGAGCAGATGGCCGTGGCCTATCTCGGCCCCGAAGGCACCTTCAGCCAGGAAGCCGTGGTCAAACATTTTGGTGCGGCCACCGGATCGCAGCCGCACGCATCCATTGATGAAGTGTTTCGCGCCGTCGAAACCGGCGCTGCCGGTTACGGCGTGGTGCCGGTGGAAAACTCCACCGAAGGCGCGGTGGGACGCACGCTGGATCTGCTGCTGAACACCTCGGCGCGCATCTGCGGCGAGGTCATGCTGCCGGTGCGACAGTGTTTGATGAGCGTGGCACCACGCCGTGACGGCATACTCAAGGTGTATTCGCATACCCAGAGCCTGGCGCAGTGCCAGCAATGGCTGTCGCGCAACCTGCCGCAGGCCGAGCGCATCGCGGTGGTCAGCAATGCCGAAGCGGCGCGACTGGCGAGCAAGGATCGGCGCTCGGCGGCGATTGCCAGTCGTACCGCGGCGACCCTGTACGGGCTCAAGCTGCTGGCGCGCAATATTGAAGACGATCCGAAAAACACCACGCGTTTTGCGGTGATCGGTGCGGAAGAGGTATCACCGTCGGGCCGTGACAAGACCTCGCTGGTGCTGTCGACGCGTAATGCGCCGGGGGCCGTGCACGACCTGCTGACGCCGCTGGCGAAACATGGCGTGAGCATGACGCGGCTGGAATCGCGTCCGGCGCGCACCGGTTTGTGGGAGTACGTGTTCTACGTCGACATCGAAGGCCACCAGCAGGAGCCGCGCGTGGCTCGTGCGCTTGCCGCGCTGGCGCGCAAGGCTTCATTCCTGAAAGTGCTGGGCTCCTATCCGGCGGCGCGTTGAACCGGCGTAATGTGTCGACGTGACACCATAATTCATAAGTATTTGTTTTTATTGGTAAAAACAGCATGAGTGTCTGCGACCTCGCGCCCGGTTATATCCGGGCCATTGCCCCCTACGTGCCGGGCAAACCGACTTCCGAACTGGCCCGCGAGCTGGGACTCGAGGAAGCCGGCATCGTCAAACTGGCATCCAATGAAAATCCGCTGGGCGTCAGCCCGAAAGCGGCGCTGGCGATACGCGCCGTGCTCGACGGCCTGGCGCGTTACCCCGACGGCAACGGGTTTGAACTGAAGCAGGCCTTGTCGCGGCGCTTTGGTGTCGAGCAGGACAATATCGTGCTCGGCAACGGATCCAACGACGTGCTGGAACTGGCGGCGCGTTCATTCCTTGCCCCGGGCTTGTCGGCGATTTATTCGCAGCATGCCTTCGCGGTGTATCCGCTGGCGGTGCAGGCGATGGGTGCGCAGGGCATCGCAGTGCCCGCACGCGAATTCGGCCACGACCTTACAGCGATGGCGCGCGCTGTGCGTCCTGATACCCGGCTGATGTTTATTGCCAACCCGAACAATCCGACCGGTACCTTCATCGACGGGGCAACGCTCGAAGCCTTTATCGCAAAGATGCCGTCGACAGTGCTGATCGTGCTCGACGAGGCGTACAACGAATACCTCGAGCCGCAATTCCGCTACGACAGCATCAGCTGGCTGAAAAAATATCCGAATCTGATGATCACACGCACCTTCTCCAAGGTCTACGGTCTCGCCGGCCTGCGTGTCGGTTATGCGCTGGCAGCACCCGGTGTCGCTGACCTGATGAACCGCGTGCGTCAGCCCTTCAACGTCAACAGCCTGTCGCTGGCGGCGGCGACCGCAGCGCTCGATGACGAAGTTTTTGTCCGCGACAGCCATGATCTCAACCGCCGCGGCATGCGGCAGATCGTCGCCGGGCTGCAGCAACTCTCGCTGCAGTACATCCCGTCCTACGGCAATTTCATCACCTTCAAGGTGCCGGCTGCGGCGCTTGTATTCCAGAAGCTGTTGAAAGCGGGGGTCATCGTGCGGCCCATCGCCAATTACGGCATGCCCGACCATCTGCGCGTGTCGATCGGGCTGGAATCCGAAAACGCGCGTTTTCTCGAAGTGCTGCAGCGGACGCTGTCTGCTTGATCGCGCCGGCGGTTGCGTGGGCGCGGGAAAGCTGTAAGGTAAGGAACCAGCGCAGCAAGTCCAAACGGAACAGTCATGCCCGCCAATAAACACGTCAATAAGCGCATCAATAAACTCGTCGTCATCGGTGTCGGCCTGATCGGCGGCTCGTTTGCGCTCGCGCTGAAAAAAGCGCGCATGGTCAAGCAGGTGGTCGGCGTCGGCCGCAGCCGCAAAAACCTGCAGCTGGCGCTGCGCCTTGGTGTGATCGACAAGGCCGAGACCGATGCCGCACGCGCGGTGGCCGATGCCGACCTGGTGCTGATCGGCGCGCCGGTGGGGCAGATGCCGGGTATTTTTGCGCGAATCGCACCGGCTTTGCCCAAACATGCGGTGGTGACGGACGCCGGCAGCACCAAGCAGGACGTGATTGCCGCGGCGCGCCGCCACCTCGGCGCGCATTTTGCGCAATTCGTACCTGCGCATCCGATTGCCGGCACCGAGCACAGCGGCGCCGGCGCGGCATTTCCCGAATTGTTCCGCGACCGTAATTTGATTCTTTTACCGCAGCAGGAAACCAAGGCCGCTGCAGTACGCCTGGTGCGCGCGGCATGGCTGGCCTGCGGCGCGCGCATCGTGCGCCTTGAAGCCGCGGAGCATGATGAAATTTTCGGCGCCGTCAGTCATCTGCCGCATGTGGTGGCGTTTGCGCTGGTCAATCAGCTGGGGCGGCGCCGCGATGCCAAACGGCTGCTCGGTTTTTCCGGCGGCGGTTTGCGCGACACGGTGCGCATCGCCGGCAGTTCGCCGGAAATGTGGCGTGACATCTGCATTGCCAACCGTGCGGCGCTGGTGCCGCTAGTCGACGGCTACATCAGCGAACTGGAAGCCGCGCGCGCGGCGCTGGCGGCGGGCGACGGAGAATCGCTTGAGCAGATGTTCAGTGCCGCGCAAAAAGCGCGGGCAAAGTGGCTGATCAAGCGCAACTGATGAGTGCGCCAAAACAGCAATATCTGGATCTGCAGCCGATCCGCGCGGTGCGCGGCACGGTACGCCTGCCCGGCTCGAAAAGCATTTCCAACCGTACGCTGCTGCTGGCGGCGCTGGCGCAGGGCACGACGACCTTGCGCGAAGTGCTGGATTCCGATGACACGGCTTACATGCTGACAGCCTTGCGCGCGCTGGGCGTGCGTTGCGAAGCCGCAGGGCCGCGCGCAATGACCGTGCAAGGCGTCAATGGCGTTTTCCCGGGCAAGAAGGCTGATCTGTTTCTGGGCAATGCCGGCACCGCGGTGCGGCCGCTGACTGCGGTGCTTGCGCTGTGCGGCGGTGAATACGGCATCGACGGTGTTGCGCGCATGCACGAGCGGCCGATCGGTGACCTGGTCGAGGCTTTGCGCCAGTTGGGCGCAGAGATTGATTACCTGGGCAATCCGGGATTCCCGCCGCTGAAAATCCATGCCGGCAAATTGAAGGCGCAGGCGGAGGTGAGCATCCGCGGCAATGTGTCCAGCCAGTACCTGAGCGGATTACTGATGGCGCTGCCGCTGCTCGGCACAAAAACGCGGGTGCGCATTGACGGTGAGCTGATTTCCAAACCCTATGTCGAGATCACGCTGAATGCGATGCGCCAGTTTGGTGTGACGGTCGAGCGCGACGGCTGGGTCGCATTCACGGTGCCGGCTGCTGCGCGTTATGTCAGTCCGGGCGAGCTCTATGTCGAAGGTGATGCCTCATCGGCCTCGTATTTCCTCGCCGCCGGTGCGATCAGCGGCCTCAGCGGTGGCGGTCCGGTGCGTGTCGAAGGCGTTGGGCGCAACAGCACCCAGGGCGACGTGCGTTTTGTCGAGGCACTGGAGCAGATGGGCGCCGCGGTCAGCTTGGGCGAACACTGGATTGAAGCCGGCGCCGGTGCCGCGGCAAAAAAAAGCGGCAGACTGCGCGCGGTGGATCTCGATTGCAACCATATACCCGACGCTGCGATGACGCTGGCGGTGGCCGCGCTGTTTGCCGACGGCACGACGACCTTGCGCAATATCGCCAGCTGGAGGGTCAAGGAAACCGACCGCATCGCGGCGATGGCTGCCGAACTGGTCAAACTCGGCGCGACGGTGGAAGAGGGCGCGGATTACCTGAAAATCACGCCGCCGGCGCAATGGCGGCCCGCCACCATCGACACCTATGACGACCACCGCATGGCGATGTCATTTTCACTGGCGGCCTTGGGCGGGGTGCCGGTGCGCATCAACGATCCGGGCTGCGTGGCCAAGACCTTCCCCGATTATTTCCAGGTACTGGCAGGCATTGCGGCATGAGCCTGCCCCCGGTCATCGCCATCGACGGTCCCTCGGCTTCGGGCAAGGGCACCATTGCGGTGGCTGTCGCGCAACAACTGGGATTTCATTATCTGGACAGCGGGGCGCTGTACCGGATTGTCGGTTTTGTCGGCGGAGAGCGTAAAGCCAATCTCGATAATGACTCAGAAATGACTCATATCACATTGAATTTAAAGGTAAAATTTAATGGAGACCGAGTCTTTGTCGATAACCGGGACGTGTCGGAGCAGATCCGTGGCGAGGTGGCCGGAGCCGCCGCGTCGCGGGTGGCGGCCCTGCCGGGTGTGCGCAGGGCCCTGATGTCGTTGCAGCACGGCTTTCGCCAGGCGCCGGGCCTGGTGGCCGACGGCCGCGACATGGGGTCGGTGGTGTTCCCCGATGCGCGGCTTAAAATCTACCTGACCGCGACCGCCGAGGAGAGGGCCCGGAGGCGACATAAGCAGTTGATGGAAAAGGACTCCGATGCTAGTATGGCGACCCTTTTGCAGGACATCCGCGACCGCGATTTTCGCGACAGCAACCGCGCCACGGCCCCCCTGTTGAAGTGTGCTGATGCCATTGAAATAGACACCACCGGCCTGCCGGTGGCTGCCGTGGTGGCGCAGGTCTTGCATCTGTATCAAAAGCAGCAAAAAACGTAATAAAGGCAGTAAACAGGTGTCATGGGCCGCCAGGACCATGGCTTTTTTCAACTACCCTCCCGTTTCTCAAACGGGTGTGATAACCTCCTGATTCCAATGATGAAAACAACCCAACAAGCTGCTCCTGTCGGTATTCCTGCCGAGAGTTTTGCCGCGCTCTTTGAAGAGAGCCTGGCGACGAAAGAAATGCGCATCGGCGAAGTGATTACCGCCGAAGTCGTGCGTATTGATGACAATTTTGTGGTGGTCAATGCCGGTCTGAAATCCGAGAGCTATGTGGCTGTCGAAGAATTTCAAGATGACCGCGGCCAGATCGAAGTAAAGCCCGGCGACTTTGTCAGCGTCGCCATCGAATCCCTCGAAGACGGCCATGGCGAGACCCGCCTGTCGCGCGACAAGGCCAAGCGCCTCGCGGCCTGGCACGAACTGGAAGACGCCCTCGAGAAGGGCAACATCGTCTCCGGCATGATCAGCGGCAAGGTCAAGGGCGGCCTGACCGTGATGATCAACGGCATCCGCGCCTTCCTGCCCGGTTCGCTGGTCGATACGCGTCCCGTCAAAGACACGACGCCGTACGAAAACAAGGAAATGGAATTCAAGGTCATCAAGCTTGACCGCAAACGCAACAACGTCGTGGTGTCACGCCGTGCCGTGCTCGAAGCGAGCCAGGGCGAAGAACGGCAAAAGCTGCTCGAGAACCTGCGCGAAGGCGCGACCGTCAAGGGCATCGTCAAGAACATCACCGACTACGGCGCGTTCGTCGACCTCGGCGGCATCGACGGTCTGCTGCACATCACCGACCTCGCATGGCGCCGCGTCAAACATCCGTCGGAAATGCTCAATGTCGGCGACGAAGTCACCGCCAAGGTGCTGAAGTTCGACCAGGAAAAAAACCGCGTCTCGCTGGGCATGAAACAGCTGGGCGAGGATCCCTGGGTCGGCCTGTCGCGCCGTTACCCGCCCAACACCCGTCTCTTTGGCAAGGTTTCTAACCTCACCGACTACGGCGCGTTTGTCGAGATCGAGCCGGGCATCGAAGGCCTGGTGCATGTCTCCGAAATGGACTGGACCAACAAGAATGTGCATCCCTCCAAAGTCGTGCAGCTGGGCGATGAAGTCGAGGTGATGGTGCTGGAGATCGACGAGGACCGCCGCCGCATCTCGCTGGGCATGAAGCAGTGCATGGCGAATCCGTGGGAAGAGTTCTCGATGAACTCGAAGAAGGGCGACAAGGTCAAGGGTCAGATCAAGTCGATCACCGACTTCGGCATTTTCATCGGCCTCCCCGGCGGCATCGACGGCCTGGTGCACCTCTCGGATCTGTCATGGCATGTGCCCGGAGAAGAAGCCGTGCGCAACTACAAGAAGGGCGAGGAAGTCGAAGCCCAGGTGCTGTCGATCGATGTCGAGCGCGAGCGTATCTCGCTGGGCGTCAAGCAGCTTGAAGGTGATCCGTTCACCAACTATGTCGGCGGCCACGAGAAAAACTCGGTGGTTACCGGCACGGTCAAGGCGATCGACGCCAAGGGCGCCGTGATCCACCTCGAAGGCGACATGGAAGGTTATCTGCGCGCGTCGGAAGTTTCGCGTGACCGCGTGGAAGACATCCGCACCAAGCTGAAGGAAGGCGATTCGGTGACCGCGATGATCATCAACGTCGACCGCAAGAACCGCACGATCAACCTGTCGATCAAGGCGAAAGACCTTGCGGAGGAGACCGAAGCCATGCAGAAAATGTCTTCGGACAACAAGCAGGCGAGTTCGGGGACTACCAATCTTGGCGCCCTGCTCAAAGCCAAGCTGGATACAGCCAATACTCAACAATAAAGGTAAGGGAGCATCATGACCAAGTCGGAGTTGATTGCGAAACTGGCAGCACGCTATCCGCAGCTTGTGGCCAAGGACGCCGAACTGGCAGTGAAGATGATTCTTGATGCAATGGGAAAAAGCCTGTCGCAGGGGCAACGCATCGAAATCAGGGGTTTTGGCAGTTTCGGGCTCAACTACCGACCGCCGCGTACCGGGCGCAATCCGAAATCGGGCGAGCGTGTCCAGGTGCCCGCGAAATACGTGCCGCATTTCAAGGCCGGCAAGGAATTGCGCGAACGCGTCGACATCAAGAAATAACGGACGATCAGGCATCGTTCCTTTGGGCGGCATGGCTCCACGGCCATGCCGCTTTTTTATGTGCTGCGGAGCATGATATTCTCGACGGGCCATGCAATACCTGATGCTGATTTTCAAGCTGGCGCTGTTCCTCCTGATCCTGTCATTTGCGATAGTGAACACGGATCCGGTCACGGTGCGGTATTACCTCGGACACCATTGGGAGGCGCCGCTGGTGGTGGTGCTGCTGGTTGCGGTCTGCGCCGGTGTGCTGGTCGGATTGCTTGCGGGTTTGTTTCAGACCCTGCAATTGCGCCGGCAGATTGCCGCGCTGAAACGCGAACTGGCGGCCGCGCGGAAGTCCGACGCGCCCGTCCTGCCGCCGTCGGACCTGTTGTGAAACATGCCGCGAATCCTGAATTGAAGCGCCGCGCATAATGGATATCGAACTGTGGTGGCTGCTCACCCTGCCGCTGTTTTTTGCGCTGGGCTGGATGGCGGCGCGTGTCGATATCCGCCAGATCGTCACCGAATCCCGGCTGCTGCCGGCATCCTATTTCAAGGGCCTCAATTTCCTGCTCAATGAGCAGCCCGACAAGGCGATTGAAGCCTTCATCGAAGTGGCCAAGGTCAATCCGCAGACCATCGAGCTGCACTTCGCGCTGGGCAGCCTGTTCCGCCGTCGCGGCGAAGTCGAACGCGCGATCCGCATGCACCAGAACCTGGCCGAGCGCGAAGACCTCGGCCAGGAGCAGAAACTGCAGGCGGTGCTGGAGCTGGCGCAGGATTACCTGAAGGCGGGCCTGCTCGACCGTGCCGAGGAACTGTTCCTGAAGCTCGACGGCACGGCCCATGCCGAAGCCGCTCTGCGTTTCCTGCTCGAAATCTACGAGCAGGAAAAGGAATGGCGCAAGGCCATTGTGATCGCCGAAAAACTCGAAGTCCTCAACGGCAGTTCCTTCCAGAAGGAAATCGCCAACTTCTACTGCGAAATGGCGGCACGCGAACTGATGCAGTCACGGCCTGCCGATGCGCGGCCGCTGCTTGCCGAAGCGCTGGCGCACCACCGGCTGTGTGTGCGCGCGAACCTGCTGCTCGGCGATCTGGAGCGCGGCCTGGGCAAGCGACCCGAGGCCATTACGGCCTGGCAGCGCATCGAGTCGCAGAATCCGGCTTATCTCTCGCTGGTCGCGGACCGTCTGCTGGAAGTTTATGGCGAAGAAGGGCGCGCCGAAGAGGGGCTGAACCTGCTGCGCGGTTTCCTCGAGAAATACCCGTCGATGGACCTGCTGGATACCGTGTACCGGGCCACGCTGGCCGGCAGCGGCGCGCAGGCAGCCTATCGGCTGATGCGTGACGAGGTGCGGCGTACACCGACGCTGCTCGGGCTGGACAAGCTGCTCGAAGCGCAGCTGCTGGAGGTGCCCGCGGAGCGCCGCCATGACCTGGAACTGATTAAACAGCTGATTCACCAGCACACACGCAGCCTGGCGATGTACAAATGCGAACACTGCGGTTTCCGTGCGCGGCAGTTTTACTGGCATTGTCCGGCCTGTGGCGAATGGGAAACCTATGCGCCGCGCCGGACTGAAGAGAAAGCACTCCCCGCATGAGCGCCGACAACAAAGGCCCGCGGGTCATCGTCGCACTGGATTACGCCAGTGCCGCCGAGGCGCTTGCATTGGCGCAGCAGCTGGATCCCAGGCGCTGCCGGGTCAAGGTCGGCAAGGAATTGTTCACCGTTGCCGGCCCGGCACTGGTGGAGCAACTGGTTACACGCGGTTTTGACGTCTTCCTCGATCTCAAATACCACGACATCCCGAATACCGTGGCCTCGGCCTGCAAGTCTGCGGCGGCACTGGGCGCATGGATGATCAATGTGCATGCCAGCGGCGGGCGCACGATGATGCAGGCCGCGCGTGAGGCGCTGGCCGGCCTGTCGCGTCCGCCCATGCTGATTGCGGTCACGGTGCTGACCAGCCTCGGCGCGGAAGACCTGCGTGAAATCGGCCAGACGGAAGCGCCGCCGGTGCTGGTCGAGCGCCTGGCGAAACTGTCCGCAGCCAGCGGCATGGATGGCGTGGTCTGCTCGGCGCAGGAAGCGGCGCTGCTGCGCCGCGCCTGCGGGCCGTCTTTCTGCCTTGTCACGCCCGGCATCCGCCTCGCCGATGCCGCGCAGGATGACCAGAAACGCATCGTCACGCCGCAGCGGGCGATTACCGACGGGGCTGATTACCTGGTGGTCGGTCGCCCGATCACCCGTGCCGCCGACCCGCTGGCGGTGCTGGAGCGGATCAATACCGACATCGCCGCTGCATTAAAATCCTGACGATGAAAACTTCGGGCCATAAAAAATCGCCATCCGGTCGCCTGCCATCACAGGTGCGTCGCGCGCGCGTGCTGGTGGCAGGCGACGTGATGCTAGACCGTTACTGGTTCGGCGAGGTCAGCCGGATTTCGCCGGAAGCCCCGGTGCCGGTGGTCAAGGTCGATCGGGTCGAGGAGCGTCCGGGCGGCGCGGCCAATGTCGCGCGCAACGTGGCGGCGCTGTCGGCGAAAGCATCGTTGCTGTCGGTGGTGGGGCGTGACGAAGCCGGACGTCGCCTGCGCCAGTTGCTGAAGCGCGACCGCGTCATAAGCAGCCTGCACGACGATCCGACGATTTCCACCACGGTCAAACTGCGCGTCATCGGCCGTCGCCAGCAGTTGCTGCGCGCCGATTTCGAAACCCCGCCCAGCCATGAAGTGCTGGCATCGAAGCTGAAAGACTTTCAACGCCTGCTGAAGAGCTGCGATGTGGTGATCCTTTCGGATTACGGCAAGGGCGGTCTCGCGCACATTGCACGCATGATCACGCTGGCGCGCCGCCACAACAAACCGGTGCTGGTCGATCCCAAGGGTGAGGATTATTCGCGTTATCGTGGTGCAACGCTGGTGACGCCCAACCGCGCCGAGTTGCAGGCTGTCGTCGGCGGCTGGAGCAGCGAAACGGCGTTGACCACCAAGGCGCAGAATCTGCGCCAGCGGCTGGGCATCAACGCGATACTGGTCACGCGCAGCGAAGAAGGCATGACACTGTACCGCCGCGGCAGCCGGCTGCATGTGCCGGCGCAGGCGCGCGAGGTCTACGACGTCAGCGGCGCCGGTGACACGGTGATCGCAACCATTGCGGTGATGCTGGCGGCGGGGCAGGACCTGGAAAACGCGGTGCGCATTGCCAACCGCGCGGCGGGCATCGTGGTCGGCAAATTCGGCACCGCCGTGGTCCGTCCGGACGAGCTGTTTCCACCGGCGCAGGGGGAATAAACCATGGTTTATGTGGTTACCGGCGCAGCCGGATTTATCGGTGCCAACCTGGTCAAAGGACTCAATGCGCGGGGCATCACCGACATCCTCGCGGTGGACGACCTGACGCAGGGCGACAAATTCCGCAACCTGGTCGATTGCCAGATCAGCGATTACCTCGACAAGGACGAATTCCTGGCGCGTGTGAAGACCGGCGCCTTCCGCCGCGGTGTGAAGGCGATCCTGCATCAGGGCGCCTGTTCCGACACCACGGCCAGTGATGGCCGTTATGTGATGGATACCAATTACGCCTATTCCTGCACGCTGCTCGATTTCTGCGCGGCAGAGATGATTCCGCTGATTTATGCCTCGTCGGCGGCGACCTATGGCGCGCTGACCGGTTTTCGCGAACAGGCGGACTGCGAAGGCCCGCTCAACGTCTACGGTTATTCGAAGCTGCTGTTCGACCAGCGTGTACGACGCCTGCCGCCCGGCGGTCCGCAGGTGGTGGGGCTGCGTTATTTCAATGTCTATGGCGACCGCGAGCAGCACAAGGGGCGCATGGCCTCGGTGGCCTATCACTTTTTCAATCAGTACCGCGCCGAAGGTCATGTGCGGCTGTTTGAAGGCAGTGGCGGCTACGGCAACGGCGAGCAGCGCCGCGATTTTGTCTCGGTCGAGGATGTGGTCAGGGTCAATCTGTATTTTCTGCAGAATGCAGGCTGCTCGGGGATATTCAATTGCGGCAGCGGCGCTGCGCAGTCATTCAACGATGTCGCGGTCACCACGGTGAACGCTTGCCGTGCCGCGGCGGGAGAGCCGGCGCTGGCGCTGGCTGAGTTGCAAAGTAAAGGGATTGTCCGCTATATCCCTTTCCCCGGCGACCTCAAGGGCAAGTACCAGAGTTATACCCAGGCCGACCTGACGTCTTTGCGCGCGGCGGGTTATGCGGCGCCGTTCCTGACGGTGGAGCAGGGTGTGGCGCGCTACTGCCAGCAATTGCTGGCGAAAGCCTAGGCCATGTACAGGACGCTGGAGGATTTTGTCGGCAATACGCCGCTGGTGAAGTTGCAGCGCATGCCCGGTGCAAGCAGCAACACCATTCTGGTCAAACTCGAAGGCAACAATCCGGCAGGCTCGGTCAAGGACCGTCCGGCGCTGTCGATGATCCGCCGCGCACAGGAGCGCGGCACGATCAAACCAGGCGACACGCTGATTGAGGCTACGAGCGGCAACACCGGCATTGCGCTGGCGATGGTGGCGGCGATCCTGGGTTACCGCATGGTGCTGGTGATGCCGGAGAACCAGTCGCTGGAACGGCAGCAGACCATGCGTGCCTACGGCGCCGAACTGGTGCTGACGCCGAAGACGGCGAGCATGGAAGGCGCGCGTGATGTTGCAGAACGCATGGTGCGCGAGGGCCGCGGCGTCATGCTCGACCAGTTTGCCAATCCCGACAATCCGCTGGCGCATTACGAGGGCACCGGCCCGGAAATCTGGCGCGACACTGCCGGCCGCGTCACGCATTTCATTTCGAGCATGGGCACCACCGGCACCATCATGGGCGTGTCGCGTTATCTCAAGGAAAAAAATCCGCAGGTGCAGATCATCGGCTGCCAGCCGACGGACGGTTCGCAGATTCCGGGCATCCGCAAATGGCCCGCGGCGTACCTGCCGAAAATCTGCGACTGGTCGCAGGTCGACATGGTCATCGAAGTCACCCAGGCCGATGCCGAGAACACCATGCGGCGGCTGGCCAGCGAAGAGGGCATCTTCGCCGGCGTGTCCTCCGGCGGCGCCTTGTGGGCGGCACTGCAGATTTCGGCTGAGCTGCGCGACGCGGTGATCGTGTCCATCGTCTGCGACCGCGGCGATCGTTACCTGTCGACCGGCGTTTTTGCCTAGCTGTACGCGCTTAAAGCTATAAGTATTTGATTTTAAAGGTGTTTTAGTGAATCCCGTATTGGTGTTCGATATCGAAACCGTGCCCGACGTTGCCGGCATCCGCAAGCTGCACGGCATCGACGCCACTGTCTCTGATCGCGATGTTGCCGAAATGGCCTTCCAGTTGCGGCGGCAGAGCCACGGCAACGATTTCCTGCCGCATTACCTGCATCGCGTGCTGGTGATTTCCTGTGCGCTGCACGATCGCGACAGCTTCAAGGTGTGGTCGCTGGGGGCGGCCGGTGAAAGCGAAGCCGAGATCATCCAGCGCTTTTTCGACGGTATCGAAAAATACACGCCGCAGCTGGTGTCGTGGAACGGCGGTGGTTTCGACCTGCCGGTGCTGCATTACCGCGGGCTGATGCATGGCGTGAAGGCGGCGCGCTATTGGGACATGGGCGAGGATGACCGCGAATTCAAATGGAACAATTACATCAGCCGCTACCACCAGCGCCATCTCGATTTGATGGACCTGCTGGCAATGTATCAGGGCCGCGCCAATGCGCCGCTTGACGCACTGGCGCAGCTGATGGGCCTGCCCGGTAAGCTCGGCATGGACGGCTCCGCGGTGTGGGGCGCGTACCAGGACGGCAAACTGGAAGACATCTGGCGTTATTGCGAGACTGACGTCGTCAACACCCACCTGGTGTTTCTGCGCTTTCAGCTGATGCGCGGCGCACTGACTGAGGAGCAGTACGATGCGCAGATCAAGGTCGTGCGCGCTGCGCTGGAAAAGGCCGGGCAGCCGCACTGGCAGGAATTCCTGAAGCGCTGGCCGGCATAACGCATCGACTGCGCCATTGTGCGCAGTCTGAAAAATCCCAATGAATCTTCTGCACATCGAATCCCTGGACCAGGAGGGCCGCGGCATTGCCCGCCGTGACGGCAAGGTTGTTTTTGTCGAGGGCGCGCTGCCCGGAGAGCGGGTCGAGGCGTCGGTGTATCGTAAAAAACCGGCGTTCGAGCAATCGTTTGCGACAAAGATTTTTGACGAAAGCGCGTCGCGCACCACGCCGGACTGCAAGTTCTTCGGTCTCTGTGGTGGCTGCAGCCTGCAGCACATGGATGCACGCATCCAGGTCGCCGCCAAGCAGCGCGTGCTCGAAGACAATCTGCGCCATATCGGCAAGGTAGAGCCCGAGCAGATCCTGCCGGCGATTTACGGTCCGGCCTGGGGCTACCGCCACCGCGCGCGCCTTACGGTGCGCCATGTGTTCAAAAAGGGCGGTGCGCTGGTCGGTTTCCATGAAAAGCGCAGCAGCTATGTCGCCGACATGACCAGTTGCGAAGTGCTGCCGCGGCGGATTTCGGATCTCCTGCCGCGGCTAAGGCAGCTGGTCGACAGCCTGAGCCTGCGCGCGCGGCTGCCGCAGATCGAACTGGCGATCGCCGACAAGGCCGACGTGCTGGTATTGCGCAACCTCGATGCGCTGACAGCGGACGATGAAGACAGGCTGCGGGTTTTTGCCGACGCGCACCGCGTGGTGTTTTACCTGCAGCCCTCCGGTCCGGAATCAGCGGAACTGTTTTATCCGCCGGATACCGGCACGCTGTATTACACCTTGCCCGAATTCGATGTGCGCATCCATTTCCGTCCGACCGACTTTACCCAGGTCAATCATGCCATCAACCAGGTGCTGGTGCGCCGCGCGCTGAAGCTGCTCGATCCGCAGCCGGGTGAACGCATTGCCGACCTGTTCTGCGGGCTGGGCAATTTCACATTGCCGATTGCGCGCAGCGGCGCAGAGGTCACCGGCATCGAAGGCAGCAAGGGCCTGATCAGCCGGGCGGAGGAGAACGCGAAGGGCAACGGGCTCGCCGGCAACACGCGCTTCCTGACCATGGATCTGTTCAAGATCGATGCCGCGCAATGGGCGGCGCTGGGCCCCTTCGACAAGCTGCTGATCGATCCGCCGCGGGACGGCGCGATGGAACTGATCAAGCTGATCGGCGCCGACGGCCCGCGGCGCATCGTTTATGTGTCCTGCAGCCCGTCGACGCTGGCGCGTGATGCCGAGGTGCTGGTGGCGGTGCATGGCTACAGGCTGCGCGCGGCGGGGGTCATCAACATGTTCC
This sequence comes from Burkholderiales bacterium, assembly GCA_019749945.1. Lineage (GTDB taxonomy): Bacteria > Pseudomonadota > Gammaproteobacteria > Burkholderiales > SG8-41. The sequence continues at coordinate 2,725 of JAIEPF010000020.1, read as the reverse complement.
CGCATACGGCGCATGTCGAGTCGATGGCGCTGTTTGAGCGGGAATAAGGTGGAAAAAGCGGCTCGGGGGAGGAATTCGGGCAATAAAAAGCGGCCCGCAGGCCGCTTTTTACTTCGTTCAAGTTGCGCGATCTCAGTCCCTGTCTCCGCTGGTAAAGCCGAGGATCTGCAGCAGGCTGCTGAAGATGTTGTACAGCGACACATACAGCGTCAGCGTCGCAGATACATAGTTGGTTTCACCGCCGCGGACGATCGAGTTGATCTGCCACAGGATGATCGCCGATGAGAAGATGATGAAGGCACCGCACAGCGCCAGCTGTACCACCGGGCTTTGCAGGAAGATGTTGGCGACTACCGCCAGCATGATCACCACGAAACCGACCAGCATGAACTTGCCGAGAAAGCTGAAGTCGCGCTTGGTCGTCGCAGCAATGCCCGACAGCACAAAAAACACCGCAGCCGTGCCGCCGGCAGCCATCATTACCAGCTGTCCGCCATTACGCAGCGACAGGATGTTTTGCAGCAGCGGCGCCAGCATCAGGCCGAGGAAGGCGGTGAAGCCGAGCAGCAGCCCGACGCCGAGCGTGCTGTCGCGGTTTTTCTCGATCGCGAATATCCAGCCGTAAAACACGGCCAGCATCACCAGCATCGACATGATCGGGCTGGCGCGCATGAAGCTGAAATTGATGAAATTGGTGCCGACCACGGCGCCGATCACCGTCGGGATCAGCGAGATCGCGAGCAGCAGGTAGGTGTTGCGAAGAACCTTGTTCTGCTCGACGGCAATGTCGGACGTGCCGGCAGAATAGGTTGCCCCGGTGCGCAGTTCAGGTTGCATATGGATGGGTCTCCAAAAGGTTCACCAAAAAGCTGGTGTAAGCAGGATGTAAGACTACTGAAAGGCGGTTAAAGTTGCAATCAATATCAGTCGTTTTTCGAGGTACCGGGATTACGCAAGCATTTGATAATACATGACATTATTTTCCGTAACCTTGGCCAGGAGGGTGCCAATAGCGGCGGTTTGGGGCTACAATTCGCCCGCTTTGGTGGCCGGGGTTCGGGCCGCCGGGCATTTCGGCTGCCGCCACGCAAGTTAAGCGCCGGAGGCGCGGCCGGAGCTAAAACCGGCAGCGTGGATGTACAGGAATACGGAGAGTTGGCAGAGCGGTTGAATGCACCGGTCTTGAAAACCGGCAGGGCCTCACGGTCCTCGTGAGTTCGAATCTCACACTCTCCGCCATTATTATTTTTAACTTATTGATTTATAAGTTAAATAATAATTTAAATTGTTTTTATCCAACAATTTATCCCACATAAATTGCGCAATAAAATGAAATGCGATGCAATGGTTTGTACAATCTCTGAGTGAAGGTAGGTTGATCCCGAGAGATTAACAGAGAGATTAATCGTCTTGTCCGCCTGCTTCGGTCCCTGCTTTTAGATATCTTTTTCTTATGTCATAGATGATTGCGCAAATTCCAGCGAGTGCGATAAACCCCGATTTTGCCTGCCCCCAAGAAAAATAATCTTCTTGGAAGAATAGAAATCCACCGATTGCCAGCAATATGAGACCCCAAATAAATATTGGGATTTTTTCTAATGGAAGAAAGCCTAATCCAGCACCTGACATTTTTACCTCCAAGATCCTTCTAACTTCATCTCTCAATCACACGATATCAAAATAACAAGCTTCCGTAATCAATTATTTTGCGCAGGTACATGCATCCCTGGCTTTTGACATAGCGGCTGTTGCGAATGGAGTCATAACTGCACCTGCAAATTCAAAGGCTCCGGAAGCAAGGCTGCCAAATGTAGCTAATCCGGACCCGGTAACATAGCCAAGTGACAGGTTTCCTCCTCCGTAAGTCATCAAAGCCCGCCCAGCGGCTTGAGGTACTTTCGATGCAATCAACTTTTCATCGAGAATTATTAACCCCTCTTGCACTGACGAAAGATAATTTGGATTTGATGAGGGTAGGAATTGTTGCAAATTGCCGATTTCAGTAATGAAGCCACCCAAACCTCCATAATTATCATATATATATTTTTTGACGCACGGATCATCGACAGGAACGAATGAGGTTGGGGCCTTTGCAGTGGCTTGATACCTTTTCTGATAAAAATTTGTTAAGCCTAGATGATCAATCCCCTGTATAGGATTTCCGTCAACATACGCATAAGTATTTAATCCCCCGAGCAACCCGATTGGGTCGCTCTCCACGTAACGTCCTGTGCTGGCGTCGTAATCGCGGAAGTAGTTGTAGTGGGTATTGGTTTCCGAGTCGAAGTACTGCCCCGGGAGTCGTAGGTTGCAGGTGAACTGCCCAGCGCCCGCTGGATTCTCATTCGGCGTATTGTTCCCATAGGGATCATCATTGTTCCATGTCCACACGGCCTGCCCGGTGTCGCTGGCAATGAGCCGCGGGGTGTTCAGGTGGTCGGTGTGCACGAAGTACATCTTCGGCACCGTGGTCAACGCAATCAGCTGGATCGCATCCGCAATCACATACCCGTTGGCTTGGTCGGAGAGGGTGATCGTGCTGCTGCCGTTCAGGTTAAACGTCCCCAGCAGGTTAAAGGCACCCCCGTTCAGTTGCTGATTCACTTGTACAGAGGTCGTGCCCTGGGCATGGGTGATGGTGTAGGTGGTGTTGATTTCCACCCAAAACTGAGCCACTTTCGGGGTTAGTTTTCACTGAAATTTGAGCCACGCATAGACACTACCC
>JAIEPF010000030.1 GCA_019749945.1 Burkholderiales bacterium | reverse complement strand
CCTGGAAACACCTTTCTTCATTCGGTAAAAGCTCAATTTACCCCCACAATTCACCCACTCGACTTCCTGAAGAGCCATTTCTGACAGCCAGGGATGCGGTGGAAGACCGTGTCAAAGGGTTGGAGCTGGGCGCAGACGATTATCTTGCCAAACCGTTCGCGTTCACGGAATTGCTGGCCCGCGTTCGTACGCTTCTGCGACGAGGCCATCGACAGGAACAGGAGTTCGTCCGAGTCGCTGATTTGGAAGTCGATGTCCTCAAGCGACGAGTCACCCGGAACGGCATCCGGATCAACCTCACCGCGAAGGAGTTTGCGCTACTGCATTTGCTGGCCACCCGTCAGGGCGAGGTATTGTCGCGAACCCTCATCGCATCGCAAGTGTGGGATATGAACTTCGATAGCGACACGAACGTAGTCGATGTTGCGATCCGTCGGCTCCGCGCCAAAGTGGACGATCCGTTCACGTGTAAGCTGGTGCATACGATTCGCGGCATGGGCTATGTGATTGAGGATCGCGGATGAGATCGCTGCAACCCGTCTCCCTGGCCACCCTTCTAGGTTTTCTCTTTGCGGCAACGACTGCGCTGGTTTTCAGTCTTGCTGGTTTTCACTTATACCAGTCATTGATTCAGCAATTGCAGGCGCAGGACGACGAAACGCTATTGAGTACCGTCGATCTCCTGCGACATCAATTGGAAGAGCTTGAAGGAGGAGTGGAGGCCATTCGCGCGGATCCGCATCGGCTTCTGGACGTCGTCTTGGGGCAAAACGGCATGTTCTTGGCCCTCAGGGATCATGAGGGCACTTTGCTCGCGGCAAGCTCTGGAGGTGCCGCGTTGCTGCCCACCGAGTATCCTGTTGCAGTGAGTAGCAACCCGGACCCTACCGCCATCCGCGATTGGCGCGGCAGCGATGGGAAACGGGGGCGCGCGGTCACCGCGTGGGCTCGAATCGGCCAGGAGCCCGACAGCCGCATTTTAATTGTTTTGGCTTTTGAAGACTTGGGGCGCGCGGCCTTGCTGAAAGCTTACCGCGAAGATTTGTTGTGGACAACGCTGGCTGGAATATTTGCAACCATGCTCCTCGGCTACATGATGGCGCACCGCGGATTGCGGCCATTGCGCACAATGGCGAAAATGGCGGGCAGGATAACCGTTAATAAACTTGAAGCACGACTCCGGATTGAGGATGCCCCCTCGGAGCTTAGAGAAATGGTGCATGCTTTTAACCGTATGCTCGATCGTCTCGAAGACTCATTCCAGCGGCTCACGCAATTTTCTTCAGACATTGCCCATGACCTGCGAACACCGATCTGCAACCTCATGATAGAGACGCAGGTGACGCTCACACAGCCACGCTCTGCCGCGGAGTACGAGGCGTTGCTTTCCTCGAATATCGAAGAGTACGAGCGATTGACCCGAATGATCGAGAACCTGCTGTTTCTCGCACGCGCGGACAATGCCCAAATCGCACTGCGCAGGAGCGCAATCTCCATTGACGTGGAGTTAAAACATATAGCCGAATATTTTGAGGGCATGGCCGAAGAGGCGGGCATAGTCCTGGACGTTGACGCGCGCGGTGATTTGATTGCCGATACCATTCTGTTCCAGCGTGCGGTAAGCAATCTTTTGACTAACGCAATCCGCCACACAGCGCCGGGGCAACGCATTACTATTCGCGGATATCAACGTTCAGTCGGTGAATATGTAATCGAAGTAGGTAACCCCGGTGATGGTATTCCACCGGGGCATTTGACAAGGCTCTTTGACCGTTTTTATCGGATTGACGTATCGAGAGGCGAATCGCAATCGTCATCCGGCCTTGGACTGGCAATCGTAAAGTCCATTATGGATTTACATGGTGGAAGCGTTGAGGTTGAAAGTATTCCGAATGGGATCACGACATTCCGACTGATCTTCAGCGCATGACGCGGCGTACGTTACCCTGCCGCCAAATATCCCCATGACCTCTTCTGGGCAAAGCGCAACATCGACTTTAAAATCAGAAAAACAAGAGCTTATGATCAGCATATACATTGGTTATGATGCCCGAGAGAGCGTAGCCTTCCATGTACTCGCGCATAGCATCCACGCCCGGGCTTCATGTCCGATAGGGATTGCACCCATCATGCTTTCTCAATTAAAGAAAATCTTCGTCCGTGAACGGCATGTTTTGCAATCCACGGATTTTTCGTTTTCGCGCTTCCTGACCCCTTACCTGTCGGATTACAGCGGCTGGTCGCTGTTCATGGATTGCGACATGCTGATGCTCGATGACGTGGCAAAGCTCTGGGCCCTGCGCGACGAGCGTTATGCGGTCATGGTGGTCAAGCACCAACATGTGCCGAAGGAAGAACGCAAATTTCTCAACGAGCCGCAGACCAAGTATGAAAAGAAAAACTGGTCCAGCGTGATGCTGTTCAACAACGCGCGCTGCCGCGCGCTGACCGCGGATTACGTGAACACGGCGTCGGGGCTCGAGTTGCACCAGTTCAAATGGCTGGGCAACGATGATCTGATCGGCGCACTGCCGTCACGCTGGAACCATCTGGTCGGTTACGACGCGCGCCGCCAGGACGCTGCGCTGGTGCACTACACACTCGGCGGGCCGTATTACGCCGAATACAGCGACTGCGAATATTCAAAGGAATGGTTTACTGCACGCGACGCCATGCTGCATGCGGGCACAGCGGCGTTCTGACTGCGCACAATATCTAAATTCCCAGCGCCTTCAGCTGTTTTTCCGGATAACGCGTGCCGGCGGTGACGCCCGGCGCAAAAGCTGTGCTCAGTCCGGCGATTTCTGCGGCACTCAATTGCAGGTCAGCCGCCGCACAATTTTCCTCGAGATAGGCGCGCCGCTTGGTGCCGGGGATGGGCACGATGTCCGGGCCCTGCGCCAGCAGCCAGGCCAGCGCGACCTGTGACGGCGTCGCTTGGTGAGCACCCGCTATCGTCTCCAGATATTTTAGTAAATTATTGTTTTTATTTATATTTTCTGGCAAGAACCGGGGGTGTTCACGGCGCCGGTCTTTGGCTGTCAAGGCATCCACGCTCTTGATCGTGGCGGTCAGGAAACCGCGGCCGAGCGGCGCGTACGCCATGTAACCAATACCGAGTTCGCGACAGGCCGGCAGGATGTCGTTTTCAGCATCGCGGCTCCATAGCGAATATTCGGTCTCGACCGCAATGATCGGATGCACCCGGTGCGCACGACGGATGGTCTGCGCGCCGGCTTCCGACAGGGCGAGATGACGCACCTTGCCCTGTTCGACCAAGCGCTTCATCGCGCCGACGGTGTCTTCAATCGGCACCGTCGCATCGACACGATGCAGGCCGTAGATGTCGATGACATCGACGGCGAGGCGCTGCAGGCTGCGTTCGCACGCGAGCCTTACATAGTCGGGGTGACCGCCGGAAAGCCCTTCGGGTACGCCGCCGCCGAGGCCGACGTTGCCGAACTTGGTGGCAAGCAGCACCTGGTCACGCCGGCCCCTGATCGCCTGCGCGATCAAGGACTCGTTGATGCCGCTGCCGTAGGCATCCGACGTCACCAGCAGGTTGCAGCCGAGCTCGATCGCGCGGTGCATGGTCGCAATCGACTCCACATCATCCGGCTCGCCGTAGCTGATCGACATGCCCATGCAACCCAGGCCCAGCACCGGAACCTCGGGACCATTTTTTCCAAGTCTGCGTTTGTGCAATCTGTTTCCTCCTTGTGAGCGGTGAGCGAATGGACCTCGAACTGCGATATCTGTTCAGTTTTCCCGCTTTCTGCTCACTGCTCACCGCTTACCACTTTCCCCATTTTCCGATGCAGCCCCGAAATAAGCCGCGAAACCTTCTCCAACAGAGAAAATGCGCCGTGATCCGGCGAAAGATATCCGAGATCGACCGCAATCAACAATTGCGTTTCCATCTCGCTCAATGAGCCGCGGGCAATGCTCAGAAACCGCACAAACTCCCTCGGACCATCTCTGGCGGCCCCTTCTGCCAGATTGCTCGGCACCGAAATCGCCGCGCGCCTCAGTTGCGAGGCCAGTCCATAGGTTTCTTCTTTGGGAAACAGGCGAGTCAGGTCATAGACGCTACGAACCAGCGCCATGGAATCCTGCCACGCCTGTAACCTGTGATGCGGTTTGGGAGACCTCACCCGAGAATCCTCTGAAGGCCCGATCTCCCACAAAACGCCCGCGACTTCCCCGCGGTTTACCGCTTACTGCTTACCGCTCACCGATTACCCTCATTACTTGGCGTAAGTCACTGTCAGGTCGCCAACACCGTCAACATGGCCTTCCAGCTTGTCGCCGCGCTGCACGGGACCGACGCCCGCCGGCGTGCCCGACATGATGATGTCGCCGGGACGCAGCGTGATCAGTTTTGAAAGATAGGAAATCGTTTCCGGAATATTCCAGATCAATTCCGACAGGTCACCCTTCTGTTTCACCTGGCCGTTGACCTTCAGCCAGATCGCGCCCTTGGCCGGATGCCCGACCATGGCCACGGTTTTCAGCGCGGTGCAGGGCGCGGAGTCGTCAAATGCCTTGCCCATTTCCCAAGGCCGGCCCATTTTTTTTGCCTCACCCTGCAGGTCACGGCGGGTCATGTCGAGGCCGACGCCATAACCGAACACGTGATCGAGCGCTTTTTCCACCGGTATGTTCGAGCCGCCCTTGCCGATGGCGACAATCATTTCAATTTCATGGTGCAAATCCTTGGTGGCCTGCGGATAGGGAATGGTCGCACCGTTGGGCACGATGGCATCCGCGGGTTTCATGAAAAAGAACGGCGGCTCGCGATCCGGATCGTGGCCCATTTCCCGGGCGTGTTCGGCATAGTTGCGGCCGACGCAGTAAATGCGCCCGACCGGAAACGCATTGTTGCTCTCGACCACGGGCAGCGTAATCACGCCGGGGAAATCAATGGCATAACTCATCTTGTTTTTCCTTGATTGGGGGAAGCAGTGACTGCGGACAAAACTACGAACGAAAAACGGATCCGAGCGCGTTTCTGAGCAAACCGCCGGATTTACCGGCGCCGGGCGCGCGGAATTTTTTGGCCTCGTCCTGGCTGGCCTGGACCACCACCCAGAATCCCTGCGGCATGGCCTGAAACACCACCAGATCAAAACGGCTCATGAATTTGGGCAGCCACCAGTCGGGCGGCTGCTGGATCAAGTGCGCGTTGCGGCCGTCGGCCAGCACCTTGACGGCAGGCCCGGTGTGCACCGTGAAAACCCCGTGGCCCGAAGTCACGCGCTGCAGGTCGTCAAGCACATTGTCGAGCAGTTCGGGTTCGATGTGCTCCAGCACATCGATGCAGGTCACGAAAGGTGCGGGTTGCGGCGTCGCCGCCCATTCCGGGCGCGCAGGATCGTAGTGGCGGATCTGCGGCGGATTCGGCATCAGCGTCTTCAGGGTTTCACCGAGGCGCCCTTTTCCGGCGCCGTAATCGAGCAATTCCGCGGGACGCACCTGATCGAGAACTTGGGCCACGATGGGCGCGTACTGCACGGAAGCCACCCCGTAATTGGGGTTGCGATGCAGCTCTTCCTGCATCTTGCGGTATTCTTCGGAGATCAATGCACTCATGTCGGTCGGCCTTTGGCCCCGCGTTTGATCAGGTCAGCTTGCCCGGACGGGGAACACGGGAGTTTAAAGAACCCGGCGCCCTTGTTCAAATCAGGATTTCAAGCGGTGGATGCCCCCGTTAGCCTAGGCGCGCTGTTTGTCAGCAGTTTTCTCGCCGCCACCCTGCTGCCCGGGGGGTCGGAAGCCGTGCTGTTCGGCGTGCTGAAACTGCACCCCGACCAGTTCTGGCCCGCATTGGCCGTGGCCACCCTCGGCAATACGCTGGGCGGTCTGTCTTCCTATTGGATCGGCCGCCTGATCCCGCCGACCAAAGCGCTCAAGGGACTGGACGCCGTAAAACGCTGGGGCAGCCCGGCCCTGCTGCTGTCCTGGGTGCCCTTGCTGGGCGATCCGCTGTGCGTGGCCGCGGGCTGGCTGCGGCTCAATGCCTGGTGGTGCACATTGTTCATCGCCGCGGGCAAATTTGCGCGGTACTGGGCGGTCGCCGCATTCGCCTTGTAATGCCGTCATTGCTGCATTGCGCTAATATTCCCTTTTCGTGCGCTTTCCAGTCGTTGCGCAATCGGCGCGCTGCGGGTTTCCGCTCCTCATCCATCACTCTGCATTCCGCACTGCCACCATGACCGCCCGTCTCCGGGAAATCCCCTACAACTACACCTCGTTCTCCGACCGCGAGATCGTGGTCCGTCTGCTCGGCGCCGCGCGCTGGGATCTGCTCAACGAACTGCGCACGCAGCGCCGCACCGGGCGCTCGGCAAAAATGCTCTACGAAGTGCTCGGCGACATGTGGGTGGTCAAACGCAATCCGTACATCGAGGACGACCTGCTCGGCAACCGCAAGCGCCGCGCCGCACTGGTCGAAGGCATGCGCAAGCGGCTCGCCGGCATCGAGGCGCGGCGCGATCAACCGGACCGGCGCGTCGCCGAACTTCTGGCCGCGGCGCAGACGGCGGTCGATGCTTTCGAAGCCGAGTTTGAAGAAACACTGGCCCTGCGCCGCCGTGCCCTCGCGCGCCTGACGCGCGTGACGCGCCGCGACAACGTGCAATTCGACGGCCTGGCGCGGGTGTCACATGTCACCGACGCCACGGACTGGCGCATTGAATATCCCTTTGTCGTCATCAATCCGGACCACGGGGACGAAGTCGCTGACATCGTTGCTGCCTGCATCGAACTCGGCCTGACCATCATTCCGCGCGGCGGCGGCACCGGCTACACCGGGGGCGCCATTCCGCTGACCCGCCTCTCGGCGGTCATCAACACCGAAAAACTCGACGCGATGGCCGCCATCGAGCAGGCCGCCCTGCCCGGTACCGGCAAACCCGTTTCCGTGCTCAGATGCGGTGCCGGCGTGGTCACGCGCCGCGCGATGGAAGCCGCCGAAGCCGCAGGACTGGTATTCGCCTGTGATCCGACTTCAGCCGATGCCTCCTGCATCGGCGGCAACGTGGCGATGAACGCCGGGGGCAAAAAAGCCGTGTTGTGGGGCACCGCACTGGACAATCTGGCGTCGTGGAAAATGGTGACACCGGACGCGCAGTGGATGCTGGTCGAACGCCTCGACCACAACTTCGGCAAGATTCATGACATCGCCGTCGCGCGTTTCCGCGTCACGCGTTATGCCCGTGACGGCAAAACACCCGACGGCGCGGCGGAAATCCTCGAAATCCCCGGCGCCACGTTCCGCAAACGCGGTCTCGGCAAGGACGTCACCGACAAGGTGCTGGGCGGCCTGCCCGGCATCCAGAAAGAAGGTTGCGACGGCATCATCACCGAGGCCACTTTCGTGCTGCATCGAATGCCGCCGGCCATCCGCACCGTGTGTCTGGAATTTTTCAGTCCGGTGCGCGAATCCGTCCCCTCGATCGTCGAAATCAAGCGTTACCTCGACAGCAATCCCGACGCCATCCTGGCCGGCCTCGAACATCTCGACGAGCGTTATGTGAAAGCGGTGGGGTACGCCACCAAGTCACGTCGCGCCGGCCGCCCGAAAATGGTGCTGGTCGGCGACATCGTCGGCGAAAACGAGGACGCAGTGGCGGCGGCCGCATCACAGGTCGTGCGGCTCGCCAATGCGCGCGGCGCCGAGGGTTTCATCGCGGTCTCGGCCGAGGCGCGCAAGACGTTCTGGCTCGACCGCGCGCGCACCGCGGCGATCGCGCGCCACACCAACGCCTTCAAGATCAACGAGGACGTGGTGATCCCGCTGGAACGGCTCGGTGATTATTCCGACGGCATCGAGCGCATCAACATCGAGTTGTCGATCCGCAACAAGCTGCGCATTCTGGATGCGGTCGCCACGCTGCTGGCGGGGGAACTTCCGGTAATGCCGCAGGATCCGCCGGTGGCCGCCGCGGAAGTCATCGGTGACCGCACGGAGCGCGCACAATCGCTGATCGCCGAAACCCGCGGACGCTGGCAATGGCTGCTCGATCACATCGATACGCCCTTGGCGGAGTTGCGTGAAAAGCAGGGTGCGTCATGGGGCTTTTACTCCTCACTCATCACCCATCACTCATCACTGTCTTCGTCGCTGTTCAACGTGCTGCAGAACCACGCCGTGCGCGTATCGTGGAAAACCGAGGTGCGCGCGCACCTGGCCGACATTTTCAGCGGCCGGCCGTTCGCCAAGGTGCTGGAGGCCATTGACGCCGTCCACCGCCAGACGCTGCGCGGCCGCGTGTTCGTCGCGCTGCACATGCACGCCGGCGACGGCAACGTGCATACCAACATTCCGGTCAACTCCGACAATTACACGATGCTGCAGGAAGCCGCCGATGCCGTGGCGCGCATCATGCGGCTCGCGGAATCGCTGGACGGCGTCATTTCCGGCGAACACGGCATCGGCATCACCAAACTTGAATTCCTGCCGGCGGAACGAGTCGCGGCATTCCAGACGTACAAACAGCAGGTCGATCCGCACGGCCATTTCAACAAGGGCAAGCTGCTCCCCGGCGCCGACCTGGCCAACGCCTACACGCCGAGCTTTTCGCTGCTCGGCGCGGAAAGCCTGATCCTCGAACATTCCGATGTCGGCGCCATCGCCAACTCGGTCAAGGACTGCCTGCGCTGCGGCAAATGCAAACCGGTGTGCGCAACGCATGTGCCGCGCGCCAACCTGCTCTACAGCCCGCGCAACAAGATCCTTGCCACCAGCCTGCTGATCGAGGCCTTCCTGTACGAAGAGCAGACGCGGCGCGGCATTTCGCTGGAACATTTCGACGAGTTCGGCGACGTCGCAGACCACTGCACGATCTGCCACAAGTGCGCCAACCCGTGCCCGGTGGACATCGACTTCGGCGATGTGTCCATCGCCATGCGCAACTTCCTGCGCCAGCACGGCAAGCGGCGCTTCAACGCCGGGGCGAAGGCCTCGATGTTTTTCCTCAACGCCACTGACCCGCGCACCATCAACATCACGCGCAAGCTGATGATCGACTGGGGATTCAAAGTACAGCGCGCCGGTCACGGCGTGGCCCGCGCGCTGGGCCTCGCCGGCCGGCAGACACGCCGCCCGCCGGCCACCACCGGCAAGCCGCAGGTGCGAACACAGGTGATCCACTTCATCAACAAACCGATGCCCGGCAAGCTGCCGAAAAAAGCGTCGCGCGCGCTGCTCGACATCGAAGACGCGCGCATGGTGCCGGTGATCCGTGATGCAGCCAAAGTCACGGAAGACTCCGATGCGGTGTTCTATTTCCCCGGCTGCGGCTCGGAACGGCTGTTCAGCCAGGTCGGCCTCGCCACGCAGGCGATGCTGTTCGACCTTGGCGTACAGACCGTACTACCGCCCGGTTACCTGTGCTGCGGCTACCCGCAGACCGCGGCAGGCGAGGAGGCCAAAGGCCAGGCGATCACCACCGCCAACCGAGTGCTGTTCCACCGCGTCGCACACACACTGAATTACCTCGACATCAAAACCGTGATCGTGTCCTGCGGCACCTGCATGGATCAGTTGCAGAAATACGAATTCGAAAAAATATTCCCGGGCTGCCGGCTGCTCGACATCCACGAATACCTGCTTGAACGCGGCGTAAAACTCGAAGGCATCACCGGGACGCGGTACATGTATCACGACCCCTGCCACACGCCGATGAAAACCCATGCGCCGCTGAAGGTGGTCAACACGCTGATGGCCGCACCGGTGGCGCTGAGCGAACGCTGCTGCGGCGAATCCGGTACTCTGGCGGTTACCCGGCCCGACATTTCGACGCAGGTGCGCTTCCGCAAGGAGGAAGAGCTGCGGCGCGGCGCGGCGCAACTGCGTGGCGATGATGCCGGAGCCAATGTAAAAATCCTGACCTCCTGCCCCTCGTGCCTGCAGGGTCTTGCGCGCTACAATCAGGATGCGGACATTGAAGCGGATTACATCGTTGTGGAAATGGCGCGCCACCTGCTCGGCGCCGACTGGATGGAGCGCTACGTGGCAAAGGCAAACAACGGCGGTATCGAACGGGTGCTGCTGTAATGCGTGTGATTTGGCACACGTTGCAGGTGAAAAAACGTGTGTGCTGTCGTGAATTGGCGACATGTGACATTTTCACTTGCCGCACTTTTCTTTCAATCGGAATAATGCGTACCCCATCTGAACGGGATACGCCATGGCCACCGTCTTGAGCGCCACACCAGGACTCCTCAAAATTGCCAGCCTCGCGGGAACGGAAACGTTTCTCGCGCAGATCGCTGCCGCCCTGCCCGCACAGCGCCAGGCACAGCTGCTGACCCAGTTGAAACTGCTGGTCGACGCCGGGATTCCGGGCGGAGAGCGGCTGCGGATACTGGAAGCGCTGCGCAATGTCACGCTGGAAACCCAGCATGCGCGCAGCAGGGAGTACTGGGGACAACCGGTGCCGTTTGACCCGGACACCCGCGAAATCTTCGAGCGCAGCATCGCGCTGTGGCGCGCGCTGGCCGATGCCTACGAATCCCTGATTGCCGATATGGCCGGAGCAGCGCCGGAACTCGCCGAACAGGCCGAACTGATCTGTTATCGCGCGCTGCGTTGCACGGGTTTTGCAATGACTGCGCACAATCGCGCCTATCACGCGGTGCCCGGTGCGCTGTGGGAACAGCTGCATCGCCTTTACGCATTCGCCGAAAGCGCGGAAGTCACCGACACGCCGGTCAGCGAAGGTGACGGTCACAGCACCGTCAACCTGGCCTACCTGCAAATTGTGCTTGCGCAACGCGCGAATCCGGATTCTTTGTCACTGCTGCAGATGGGTACAGTGGACCGCGTGCTCGCACAATGGGTGGCGCTGGGCCGCTTGTCCAAAACACCCGTGGTCGCCGATCGCGACATGGCGCTGGCTGTGGATCTCGGATCGGCGCAGGGCGCGCGCCGCCTGAAAAACCTCACCGGCGACAACCTGCGCTATCTCGATATCGAAAAAATCGGCGTCCAGCTGCGGCAAACCGCGATTGCGCTCAAAACACAAAGCCCGGACAAACTCGGCCTCGGCATGGTGCCGCGCGACATCTGCGCAAAACTGATATTGAGCCTGCACACCGACTGGCTGGCGGCGGGGACAGGACGGGGCGACGAGCGCAAAACCGCCGGATTCAATGTACTGATGTCGGGCACCATCGCCGCCATGCATTTCAATATCAGCGGCAAACCGTTCGCGCCGCCCGACGCCGGCCTGTCGTCACGGGCGCGTTTTGACATGGCGGGATTCGAGCGGGTGGACGGCCCCACGGTGGGCGAAGCCTCGGTGCGCAGCCGCACGCTGGAAACATGGACCGTCGTCAATCAGAGCACCACCGGCATCCTCGGCAAATGCAACCACCCGTCGAATGCGACGCGATTAACCCACAATCAGCTGCTGGGTCTGGTCGCCCCCAACGGGAAAACCTTTCTCGGTGTCGCGCAAAGACTGGTGATCGAAACCGATGGTTCAACCCTGCTCGGATTCCAGTTGCTGCGCACCAAAGCCCATGCCGTCGCGGCACGGGTTGCGAACATCGATACCCCCTATGACCGGGCGCTGCTGCTCGATGGCGGTTCCGGCAGCGAAGCACCGTCCATCGTTGTAAGCCCCGGCACCTACGCACCCAGTCGTGTGCTCGACATGTTCAACGACGGCAGGCCGCACCGCATCCGCCTTACCGGACTGATCGACAGTGGCTCCAATTTCGAGCGCGCAACCTACACTGCCGCTTGAGCGGACCCCGGCCCGGGCAAGCGCCGCCGGCAGCGGTTTTTTTTCGCCGGACTATGCCGGCGCACGCATCCGCTTCCGCGCAGCGGCGCTGCGCACCGGTGCGGCTCTCGATGCCCTGCCCCTTGCCGCTCGGGGCCCGCATGACGAATCGCTGACCATCGATATCGCGTGGCTCGGCGCGCGCCATCCGCGAAATGTCCTGCTGCACATCAGCGGCGTACACGGCGTCGAAGCTTTCGCCGGCTCAGCCGCGCAACTGGCCCTGCTCGCCGCGCCGCCGGCATTGCCCGCCGATGGCGCACTGATTCTCCTGCATGTGCTCAATCCCTATGGCATGGCATGGCTGCGGCGCGCCAACGAGCACAACGTCGATCTCAACCGCAATTTTCACCTCGACAACGGAATCTGGACCGGTGCCCCGCCGCTGTACAAACGCCTCGACGCGCTGCTCAATCCGGCGTCGCCGCCTGAGCGCGATGCCTTCGCGCTGCGCATGGGCGCGGCCGGACTGCGCCATGGCGTGCGCGCGGTGCGCCAGGCCATCGCCCACGGACAACATCGTTATCCACGCGGCCTGTTTTACGGCGGCGCTGAACTGCAACCCGGTCCGCGCCTGTTCATCGACTGGCTGCGCGCAGAACTGGCCGATGCAGAAAAACTTTTTGCCATCGACCTGCACACCGGGCTGGGTCCGCATGCCGGGGATACGCTTCTGGTCGAACCGGGCGTCGGCACGGCGGCAATGCCGGTGCTGAGCCGCGCGCTGCAACGCCCGCTCGCCGGCGGCGGCACTGCGCCGGGCGCCTACACGGTGCGCGGCAGCCTGGGTGCCGCGCTGCCGCGCCTGCTTCCCGATACACGCATCGAATTCGTTCTCCAGGAAATCGGCACGCAGTCAGCGCTGCGTGTGCTGCATGCACTGCGCGAAGAAAATCGCTGGCATCATTATGGCGATGGCCATACCGAACATCCCGCGAAACGGCGCCTGCTTGAAGCCCTTTGTCCGGCTGCGCCGGCCTGGCGCGAAGCTGCGGTCGCAACCGCCACGGACCTGGTGTACCGGGCAGCGACCTGGCTGTTCCACGGAGAGCATTGATGAAATGTGAGCTTTGCGCCGCGCCGGGCGGCACGGTGCTGTGGCAGGATGCGCGCTGCTGCGTGATTCATGTTGAAGAACCGGGTTATCCGGGTTTCTGCCGCGTGATCTGGAACACGCACATTCGCGAGATGACCGACCTCGCCGCCGCCGACCGCGAACATTGCATGCGCATCGTGTTCGCCGTAGAGCGGGTGCTGCGCGCTGCGATGCATCCGGACAAGATCAATCTCGCCAGCCTGGGCAACATGGTGGCGCATCTGCACTGGCATGTGATCCCGCGTTTTGTCGATGACCCGCACTTCCCGCAGCCGATCTGGGGTGTGCACCAGCGGCCGGGGCCTGCCGCGCGGCGCGGCGCGGATGCCGCAGAACTGGCGCTGGCGCTGGCCGCGGAATTGAAACAGTCCGGCTGAGCGGAATCAGGCCGACCGCACTTCGGCCGGTAACTCTGTCGAACTGCGGGCAATGACGCGAACGGCAGGAAACACCACACTGAAACAACTGCCGCGCCCCGGCTCGCTGGTCACCTCGAGTTTGGCCGCATGCCGGTTGACCACGTGTTTGACGATGGCCAGGCCGAGACCGGTGCCGCCGGTTTCGCGCGAACGCCCGCGATCCACGCGGTAAAAACGCTCGGTCAGGCGCGGCACATGCTGTGGCGCGATGCCGATACCGGTGTCGCGCACCGCAAACACCGCACCGTCACTGCCGTCCGACTTCCAGGACAGGCGCACTTCGCCGCCGGCGGGGGTGTAACGGATCGCATTGCTGACCAGGTTGCCGAAGGCACTGCGCAACTCATCCTCGGCACCGCTGACCCAGGCCGTGCTGTCGAGCAGCAGCGTCACCTTGTGGCGGCCCGCCGACAGCGCCAGTGCATCGTGATACAGCGCACGCGCAATGTCCGGCACATTGACCGGTTCCTCGCGCGCCGGGTTGCCCGCCGACTCCAGCCGCGACAGCGCCAGCAGATCCTCGACCAGGCTTTGCATGCGTTTTGCCTGTTCGCTCATCATCGGCACCGAGCGGCGGATCAGTTCCGGATTCGGCGTCTCCAGATCGGCAATGGTTTCGAGGAATCCGCCGATCACCGTCAGCGGCGTGCGCAGTTCATGCGATACATTGGCGACAAAATCGCGGCGCATGGTCTCGACGCGCTCGCGGTCGGTCACGTCACGGCTGATGATCAGCTTGCGGTTGGCTTCGTAGGGCACGATCAGCACCGACAGGATCAAATCGCCGCCGCGCGCACTGCGCAGCGTCAGCGGCTCGGCGTAGCCTTCGGCATCAAGGGCTGCGGCAAACGAAGGCTGACGCACCAGATGGGTCACCAGCTGCCCCACATCCCGCACCGCGTCCAGGCCGAAATGCAGTTCGGCCTTGGGATTGCACCATTCAACCTGGTTGGCGCCGTCGACGATGACCAGGCCGTCCGGCATCGCCATGCCGGCCTGGCGAAAATCCTGCAGTGTCGCGGTAAGCCGGGATTCGCTGCGCCGCTGGCGGCGCAGCAGGTGGTAAAACGCGGCGAATACGTCCTCCCACAGGCCGGAACTTTCGGGCAGGGTCTCGGGCCTTGGATCGGCCAGCCAGCGCGACAGCCGGGCCAGATGCCGCAGGTGATACAGCAGCATGAGAAGCAGCAACGCAGCAAACAAACCAAGCGCCGCGGTCACGCCGGCAACCGGCCATAACAACAGGCTGACACCTGCCGCCACGGCGAGGCGCAACGCCGACTGAAGCCAGATAGTATTCAACCGCGCATCCTTTTGAGCGCCGATTATCGCACGGTGATTTGTCGCGGATTCGCTGACTCAGTTCACTGAAAAGCGGTATCCCGAGCTGCGCACGGTCTGGATCAACGCATCATGGCCCGAGGGCTCCAGCGCCTTGCGCAGGCGCCGGATATGCACATCCACCGTACGTTCCTCGACAAACACATGGTCGCCCCAGACCTGATCCAGCAACTGCACGCGCGTATAGACGCGTTCGGCGTGGGTCATGAAAAAATGCAGCAGGCGGAATTCGGTGGGGCCCAGCGGCAGCGCCGTGCCGTTGCCGGTCACGCGGTGGCTGGCGGGATCGAGCAGCAGGCCCGCCACTTCGATGACATCATCCGTGACTTCCGGTGAACGCCGCCGCAACACCGCCTTGACCCGCGCATTGAGTTCACGCGGTGAAAACGGCTTGGTGATGTAGTCGTCGGCGCCGGTTTCGAGACCCGCCAGCTTGTCCTGTTCCTCCGCGCGCGCCGTGAGCATGATCAGCGGCACGGCCTGGGTGCGCTTGTCACTGCGCAGCCGACGCGCAAATTCAATGCCGTTGATGCCGGGCAGCATCCAGTCGAGCACGATCAGGTCGGGCAATTCCTCGCGCACCATGCGCAAGGCCTGCTCGGCGGATTCGGCGCGCAACGCGCGATGACCGGCCAGTTCCAGGTTGCAGGCCACCAGTTCCTGTATCGCCGGCTCGTCCTCGACTACCAGTATCGTTGCGGCCATGCGCGCTCCCTGCGGGTTTTCATGCTCACGATATTATGACCCTGTTGTTACAGGCACATGACAGCGCAGCAATGAAACCGCCTAAGCTGCTGCATTTACAGCGGATTTTTATCCTGCTGCCGCTCTCGGTTATGATGTGACGACCACCCTGTTTCCGGAAATGGCAGATATGGCTGGACTCAGCAAAAACGTACCGCAACCCACCGAAATCACCCTGCACCAGGCCACGCGCGCGCTGGAAATTTCCTTTGCCGACGGCAAAACCTTCCGCCTGCCTTGCGAATTCCTGCGCGTCTTTTCTCCATCCGCCGAGGTGCGCGGCCACGGACCGGGGCAGGAAACGCTGCAGACCGGCAAAAAAGACGTCACCATCACCGCCGTCGAACCGGTGGGCCAGTACGCCATACAACTGCGGTTTTCCGACGGCCACGACACCGGCATCTATTCCTGGGACCTGCTGCACAACTACGGCATGGAGCAGGAAAAAATGTGGCAGCAATATCTGGCCCGCCTGCAGGAAGCCGGCGCCTCCAGAGAGGCTTAGCTGGTAAATGGTGACTGGTAATTGTTAAGTGGCAAAAAAACGATCCTGAATGCCAGATCCCGCATCTATCCCAATTACCAGTCACCAGTCACCAGTCACCAGTCACCAAACGCATCCAATGACCAAAACCACTGATTTCGGATTCCAGAAGGTCGCCGAAGACGAAAAGGCGCGCAGGGTCGCCGAAGTCTTTGATTCGGTCGCCTCGCGTTACGATCTGATGAACGACCTGATGTCGGCCGGCCTGCACCGGCTGTGGAAACGTTTCGCCGTCGAACAGAGCATGACCCGCCCCGGCGAACGCGTACTCGATGTCGCCAGCGGCACCGGCGACCTGAGCCGGTTGTTCGCGCGGCGCGTCGGCCCGCGCGGCTCGGTGGTCATCACCGACATCAACGGCCCGATGCTGAAGCGCGGCCGCGACCGCCTGCTCGACGACGGACTGATCGTGCCGACCGTGCAGTGTGATGCGGAAAAACTGCCGTTTCCAAACGAATATTTTGATTGTGTCTGCGTCGCTTTCGGCCTGCGCAACATGACGCACAAGGACAGCGCGATCGCCGAGATGCACCGCGTGCTGCGCCCGGGCGGTCGCCTGTTGGTGCTGGAATTTTCGCGCGTATGGCAGCCGCTGGCGCCGCTGTATGACACTTATTCCTTCCAGGTGCTGCCACGGCTGGGCAAGCTGGTGACCAATGATGCGGACAGCTATCGTTATCTCGCGGAATCGATCCGCATGCATCCGGACCAGGAAGCGCTGAAAAAAATGATGCAGGACGCAGGCCTGGAACGCGTCGAATATTTCAATCTCGCCGCCGGCGTGGTCGCCCTGCATCGCGGCATCCGGTACTGATCCCTCCGGTGAGCCGCCCAAGCGCTTGATCCACAAGGGTTTTTCCCGTCGCGGGCCGTTTATAACATATTGATTTTATTTATTATTTATCTTAATGCTGGCCGAGGCGGCGCATCGCTATAATCCGCGGGTCGACGTGAACAGGAGGACACCATGAAACAAATTCTGATGGCATTGATTGCAGCCTGCGGTCTGGGGCTGATCGTCGCGGATGTCGAGGCCAAGCGTCTCGGCGGCGGCAAGAGCCTGGGTATGCAGCGCAACACAACGCAGCAAGCCGCCCCCAAAGCCCCGGCGCAACAACAGCAGCAGCAACAAGCGGCAGGCGCCCCCGCACAACAACCGGCAGCAGCCGCCACCGGCAACAAATGGCTGGGCCCGCTGGCCGGACTGGCACTCGGCGCCGGACTGATGGCGCTGTTCATGAACAACGGCATTGCCGGAGCGCTGATGGGCGTGCTGCTGCTCGCCGCGATCGCCGGCATCGCGCTGATGGCCTTCCGCGCGCTGCGCGGGCGTGCCAATCCGCCTCTGCAGTACGCCGGCGGCCAGGGCAATGAACAGCAGCCCCTTTCAGCGCTGCCCGGCAGCGGCGCAGCAGCACATTCGGTGGCGGCCACCACGGCAACGGCAACAGCCACCAACAGCCGCTGGCCCGCGGATTTCAACGCGGCCGAGTTCCTGCGCCATGCACGGCTGAATTTCGTGCGCCTGCAGGAAGCCAACGATGCCCGCGACAGCGCGGCGCTGGCCGACTTCCTGACACCCGATGTGCTGGCCGGCGTCCAGGAGCAGTGGCAGGCCGAAGGCGCGGCCCAGGGCAAAACCGAGGTGGTCACACTGGAATCCGAAATACTCGATGTCAGTACCGAAGGCCTGCTCTACATCGTCAGCGTCCATTTCTCCGGCCTGATCCGCGAAAGCGCCGACGCCGAGCCGCAGGCGTTTGCCGAAATCTGGCATCTCGAAAAACCGCTGCGCGGTGCGACGGGCTGGCTGGTCTCGGGCATTCAGCAGGCATGATGAGCGGGCGGGGCGGCGTGACGCCGCCCCGCTTTTTTTGTTGTTTGATCATCGTTCATGTTTGACATTGTTGCCGGCGCGCCGCTCAACCATCTGCTGCGGGCCAACGCCTGGGCACGGGATGCACTGAAACCCCACGCCGGCAAAACCGTTGCGTTTCGCTGTTTACCTTTTATCACCCGTCTCACCGTGCTCGACAGCGGCGAAGTGACGCCCGCCGCGGCCGAAGCCGCCGCCGCAGTCACGCTGACGCTGACCCCGGGTCTGATGCTGCGCGTCGCGGCAAAGGACGTCACTGCATGGCGCGACGTCATCATCGACGGCGACACCGCCTTTGCCGGCGTGATCCATCACCTGTGGCAGCACCTGCGCTGGGATGCGGAAGAGGACCTGTCAAAAGTCGTCGGCGATGTCGCCGCGCACCGCATCGCCGAATCCGGCCGCACGCTGCAGCGCTGGGCGCAGTCGGGCGGCGACAACCTGGCGCATTCCTTCGCCGAATACTGGACCGAGGAACAGCCGCTGATCGCGGCAAAACAGGATGTCCTGCGTTTTACCGCCGACGTCGATCAGCTGCGCGACGACACCGCCCGCCTCGAAAAACGCATCGAACTGCTGCGCAGCCGCTGACCGGCCGCCTGTTTTGGCAGTTGCATTTCCTGCCCTGAATTTCCTACCCTGAGTCTCCTCCCTTTATTCACGGCCGGTTAGAATGCGCGGGTGCGCATCCTCCGCCTGCTGAAAATCCTGCGCGTCGCTTTGCGTTTCGGGCTCGACGAGTTCCTGCTCGGGCATGAACGCGTGCGCACGCTGCGCGTCGCACTGGTCGCCTTGCTGTTCTGGCGCGACCTGTCCGCGCCGCGCGCGGTGCGCCTGCGCCGCGCGCTGGAAACGCTGGGGCCGATTTTCGTCAAGTTCGGCCAGATGCTGTCGACGCGCCGCGACCTGATCCCGCCGGACATCGCCGAAGAACTGGCCCAGTTGCAGGATCATGTGCCGCCGTTCCCCGGCGCCGAAGTCCTGCAAATCCTGCAGGAAGCTTACGGCAAGCCGGTGGCGGAGGTATTCAACCATTTTGATATCGAGCCGGTGGCCAGTGCCTCCGTGGCCCAGGTGCATTTCGCCGCGCTGCCCGACGGCCGCGAAATCGCGATCAAGGTGCTGCGCCCCGGCATCGCCGCAGTCATCGCCAAGGATGTCGCGCTGCTCGATGCCGGCGCAGCACTCCTCGAGCTGCTGTGGTCCGACGGCAAACGGCTGAAGCCGCGCGAAGTCGTCGCCGAATTCGCGCGCCACCTCGACGATGAACTCGACCTGATGCGCGAAGCCGCCAACGCCAACCAGCTGCGGCGCAATTTCCTCGATTCACCGCTGCTCGCGGTGCCCGAAATCCACTGGGATTACTGCTCGACCAGAGTCATGGTCATGCAGCGCATGCACGGCACACCGGTATCTGCCGTCGACACCCTGCGCGCACAGGGCGTCGACATCCCGCGCATCGCCCGCGCCGGCGTGGAGATTTTTTTCACCCAGGTTTTCCGCGACGGTTTTTTCCATGCCGACATGCATCCCGGCAATATCCTGGTGACCTCGGCGGGCCAGTATGTCGCACTCGATTTCGGCATCATGGGTACGCTGACCGACACCGACAAACACTACCTCGCGCGCAATTTCCTCGCCTTTTTCCGCCGCGACTACCGCCGCGTCGCCGAGGTCCACATCGAGTCGGGCTGGGCGCCGCCGGGTACCCGCGTCGAGGAGTTCGAAACCGCGATCCGCGCCGTGTGCGAGCCGATTTTCGACAAACCGCTGAAGGAAATTTCCTTTGGCCGCGTGCTGCTGCGGCTGTTCCAGACCTCGCGCCGCTTCAACATCGAAATCCAGCCGCAACTGGTGCTGCTGCAGAAAACCCTGCTCAACATCGAGGGTCTCGGCCGCGACCTTGATCCGGACCTCGACCTGTGGAGCACGGCCAAACCCTACCTCGAGCGCTGGATGTCGGAACAGGTCGGCTGGCGCGGCCTCGCCCGCCGCATCGGTGACGAGCTGCCGTTCTGGAGCGAACTGCTGCCGCAGCTGCCGCGGCTGGTGCAGCAATACCTGTCGCGAGACCAGGATGCCGCGCTGCGCGAGCAGGCCGTTGAACTGCTGCGCCTGCAGCGGCGCAACGGCTGGCTGCTGGCGATCGTTGCCGCGCTGCTGGTAGCGCTGATTACCCTCGAGCTACTGTCGTAAAAGACTGACCCGCAGCTATAATCTCCCACCAAAAGGGAGACTGCGATGCTGCTGTGGTTTGTCATTGCCTACCTGATGGTGTCGGTCGGCATCGGCCTGTGGGCCGCGACCCGCGTCCATAACACCAAGGACTTCGCCGTCGCCGGCCGCTCATTGCCGCTGCCGGTGGTCACCGCCACGGTATTCGCCACCTGGTTCGGTGCCGAGGCCGTGTTCGGCGTCTCCGCCCAGTTCGTCAAGGACGGGCTCTCCGGCGTCGTCGCCGACCCTTTCGGCTCCTCCTTGTGCCTGGTCATCGCCGGCCTTTTTTTCGCGAAAAAACTCTACAAGCTCAACATTCTCACCGTCGGCGACTTCTACCGCATGCGTTACAACCGCACGGTGGAAGTCATCACCTCGCTGTGCATCGTCGGCTCCTACCTCGGCTGGGTATCGGCGCAGATCAAGGCCATGGGCCTGATTTTCAGCATCATCACCAACGGCGCGGTGAGCCCGGAGCTGGGCATGATCATCGGCGCCGGGATCGTGCTGCTCTACACCACCTTTGGCGGCATGTTTTCGGTGGCCATCCTCGATTTTGTGCAGATGAGCGTCAGCATGGGCGGGCTGCTCTATATCGCCTGGTTCATCAGCGGCATGACCGGCGGCGCCGACGTGGTGATCAACCACGCCGCGCAGGCCGGCAAATTCGAATTCTTCCCGCCGCCCGATCCCTGGATGTGGCTGACCTTCCTCGGCGCGCTGCTGACCATGATGCTGGGGTCATTGCCGCAGCAGGACGTGTTCCAGCGCGTGACTTCGGCAAAATCCGCGAACATCGCCATCATCGGCTCGCTGCTCGGCGCCGGCATCTATTTCTGCTTCACCTTTGTGCCGATGTTCATCGCCTATTCGGCAACGCTGATCGATCCCAAGCTGTTCACCGAGCTGCTGGAGAAGGATTCACAGCTGATCCTGCCGACACTGGTGCTGCAGCACACACCGCTGTTCGCGCAGATCCTGTTTTTCGGCGCCGTGCTGTCGGCGATCATGAGCTGCTCATCCGCCACGCTGCTGGCACCCTCGGTGATGTTCGCGGAAAACATCGTCAAGGGTTATTTCCCGCACCTGTCGGACCGCAAATTCCTGTGGATCATGCGCGTCACCATCGTCGTCTTTGCCTGCGTGGTACTGCTGTTCGCGCTCAATTCCGAATCATCGATTTTCCACATGGTCGAGTCCGCCTACAAAATCACGCTGGCCGGCGCCTTTGTGCCGCTGGTGGTCGGCGCTTTCTGGAAACGCGCGACCACCCAGGGCGCCCTCGCCGCCACGCTCGGCGGCCTCACCTCATGGATCCTGATCGAACTGCTGATCGGTGCAAAAAGCCCGGTTCCGCCGCAACTGATCGGACTCGTGGTGTCTGCCGCCGGCATGGTCATCGGCTCCCTGCTGCCGCAGCGTTACGGCGTCGCGCCGCATCACCACCACACGAAAGCATCCTGAGTCTTGGCGCCGGCAACGCGCGCCACATTCATCAAGCCGGCGATTTTTGCGCTGCTGGCGATCAATGCCGGCGCTTATGCGGTCACCGGGCGTTTTTCCGAAGGGCTGGACGCCTTCGCCTGGTTCTCCCTGCTCGCGCTGTTCGAGATCGAAACCCGCTATCCGCGCTGGACGCGTATTCCACAGAATGCCCTTGTGCTCGACCTGCTGCGGCTCGTCGCAGCGGCCGGGGTCGTCATCGCCGCCTTCAGTTTCATTCGCGAAAACGAATGGCTGGACGCCGCCAACTCCTGGTTGTGGATCGGGGTCGTCGCCGTGCTCGAACTGCAGGTGCGTGCGCCATTGTTCGTGGCCCGCCATCGCAGCAGCTTCAATGCCGCATCACTTTTGTTATACAGCGCCTTGGCCGTGGTCGCGCTGGCCTGGCTGGCGCGCGGCGAGTGGCTTGATGGCTACGATGCCTTGTTGTGGATCACCGCGTTTGCGCTGATCGAAATGGATTTGCTGCGCCCGACTGTAAATCGCCGCGCAGATGAGCATTAACCTGTTGTTTTTATTGAATTATTTGTAAGTGTCGCGAAAAGCCTCGATAAACCGCGGCAGCTCCTGCGGCGGCAAGCGGTTGATGCCCGCAGCGGCCTTGCGTCCGCCGCCGGTGGCGAACGCCAGGCACAACACATCCGCACCCAGCGGTTTGCTGCGCGGTGCACGCACACTGACCACATAAGAACCATCGGGTTTGGTCACCAGCACCGCATGTGCGCGCTGCGGCCCGGCCTGCGCCAGGCGGTTGCCGAATACGCCGTTGACGCGGCGGCTCCACGCCGCATCCGGCAGGATATAAAGTGCGGCGGTATCCGTCGCAAACTCCGGCCGCAACTCTTCGGCATGCGCCAGATCCTCGGCGCCGGCCTGTTTCAGCACTTCGAACACCGGTTCATCAAAAATGAAATGCCGTGGATCCTGATACGGCGCGATGGCCTGGTACAAATCCGCCGGATGATAATGCAGGTCGTCCACCGTTTCGCCGTAGGCGTTGTAGTTGATCGCCTCGCCCAGCTCGTGCAGGCGCGCGAGTTCGGTGTGATCGAGCTGCAGCGGTTGCGCCGCGCGCACCGCGGACTCCACCAGGTTGTCGCCGAACGCGGCGACCACCGCCCACAGGCGGTGTTTGCCCTCGAGATGACGATCGACCAGCAGGCTGGTGCAGACATCGGGCGCGGTATCGATATGCGCCTCGAAGCGCGGATGCTGCGGGATGTCACCGGCCGCGTGATGATCAAAATACTGCACGCCCGCACCGCACGCCAGTGCGCGCTGCACGGCGCCCGCATTGCTGCGCAATGACACATCAAGCACCGTCAATTGGTCGCCCGCCTGCGGCGCGACCCTTCCGACCAGCTCAATATCACGTTTGACGCCCGTCACCAGTTCCGCGGCGCGCGGCTCTGCGAGCCGCAATTGATGCAGCGCGCAGATACCATCGGCGTCGCCGTTGAAGATGTCGTAAAATTTCATGGATGCTGCCGGATTTCCCATCAGATTCACCATCAGCCGCGCCGCGCAGTCTGCGCCTGGCCGGCATGGCGGCGCTAGCTTACATTCTGGTCATCGTCTACGCCAGCCTGCAGCCTTTCATCGACTGGCGCGGATTGTCCGGGAACTTTGGTGATTTTCTGTTCGAACCGCGGCCGCGCTGGATCACCGTTGATGATGTGCTGTTCAATTTCGCGGCCTACCTGCCGCTGGGATTTCTGCTCACGCTGACGCTGAGCGCACGCTGGAGTACGCAGGTCGCGGTGGTGCTGTCCGCCATCGCCTGCATGTTATTGAGTTTCACGCTCGAAGCCGCGCAGCAATACCTGCCGGCGCGCATCGCCTCGAACGTGGACCTGCTGGTCAACAGCAGTGGCGGCGCCGTCGGCGCACTGATCGCAATGCTGTTTTCACCGGGACACCGCCTGGGCCGGATCGTGGCGCAGCTGCGCCGGCGCTGGTTTGTCGGCGGCGTACGTGGCGATGCGGCGCTGGTTCTCGCCGGACTGTGGCTGATCACCCAGTTGCATGCCACGTTGATCGTGTTCGGCAACGGTGATTTGCGCGGCAGCCTGGACATGACCCGGTGGTTTACCCACACCCCCGGTTCGTATCTGACGGCCGAAGCGGGCGTGGTCGCGCTCAACCTGACCGCCCTCGGCCTGCTGCTCGCCTGCGCGACGCGCGACACGGCGGCCGGTTACTGGCGCGCGATGGCGCTGATATTCGCCGGCGCCTGCGCGCTGAAAACAGCAGCCGCCACCCTGCTGCTGCGCGCGCCGAATCCCTGGGGCTGGCTGACGCCGGGCGTCGGCATCGGATTTGTCGCGGCGCTGCTGTTGCTGCTGCTGCTGACAAGACTGCCTTACCGTGCCCGCGCGGCCATGGCCGTGCTCGCGTTGGCGGGTGCCGTGATCCTGGTCAACATCATTCCGGAGAACCCTTACCGGCCCGTGCCGCCCTATCTGCTGCTGGGCCGCGCCAGCCACATCCTCGGGTTCACCAGCATGACCCGCGCACTGTCGGACCTGTGGCCCTTCCTCGCGCTGCTGTTCGCTTTGTTCAGCCTCGCCGGCCGCCGGCCCTCCTCCTACTGATTGCCAAGCCACTCCCGGATACCCGCCATGCCGCCTCCCGCCCGCCCCACCATCGCCAGCCTGCGCGCCCGACAGCGCCGCTTTGCCGAAGCCCGCGACTGGCCGCAGTTCCACACGCCGAAGAATCTGGCGATGGCGCTCAGCGTCGAAGCGGCGGAACTGCTGGAATGTTTCCAGTGGCTGACGCCCGAACAAAGCATGCGGCTCACCGGGCGCGAACGCCGCGCGGTCGAGGAGGAAATCGCCGACGTGTTGCTCTACCTGCTGCGCCTGAGCGACGTGCTCGACATCGACCCGCTGCAGGCCGCGCAGCGGAAAATTGCCGTCAACGCGCGCAAATATCCGGTATCCGTGGCCAAGGGCTCGGCGCGCAAGTACTCCGGACGCCGGCGGGTATAATCCGCAAGTGCACCGCACTTTGTTTGCCTTTCCATGAGCCATTACAAACACCATGTATTTTTCTGCTGCAATCAGCGCGAAGGCGGCGCGCGTTGCTGCGCCGACCATGGCGCGCAGGAGATGCGCGACTACGCCAAGCAGAAAATCAAGGCGCTGAAACTGTCCGGCCCCGGCAAGGTGCGCATCAACCAGGCCGGCTGCCTCGACCGCTGTGACGAGGGTCCGGTGCTGGTGGTCTATCCCGAAGCCGTCTGGTACACCTATATCGACCGCGAAGACATCGACGAAATCGTCGGCGAACATCTGCAGAATGGCCGCGTTGTCGAACGGTTGAAGATCTGAATTTTAAGAACTGTGAAGAGGTGAAGGCGTGAATGGGTAAAGCCCCCTCTCCCCAACCCTCTCCCCCTGCCGGGGGCGAGGGAGCGAACACGGGGCGCCTCATTCACTCCTTCACCTCTTCACCCCTTCACGCCACATCCCATGCCCCTGACCGACCTCCGCCCCATGCCGCCGTCGACACTGGAACGTCTGGTCGTTGACGGCCCGGCCGGTGCGCTGGAAACCGACATCAATGATCCGGGTGAACCGCGCCGCGGCATCGCGCTGATCGCGCATCCCAATCCGGTGCAGGGCGGCACCAAGGACAACAAGGTTGTCACCACGCTGGCCAAGACTTTTTTCGGCATCGGTTATGTCGCGATCCGGCCGAACTTCCGCGGCGTCGGCGCCAGCGCCGGCAGCTTTGACCAGGGCATCGGCGAAACCGAGGACATCCTTGCCGTGGCACGTTACGCCCAGGCGCGTTTCGGTGATCTGCCGCTGCTGCTCGCGGGATTTTCCTTCGGCGCCTTTGTCCAGACGCGGGTTGCGCAGACGCTGTCGCCGGAAAAAATGGTGCTGGTCGGCCCCGCAGTGAACCGTTTCCCGGCTGCGACCGTACCGCCCGGCACGCTGGTGGTGCACGGTGAAGTCGACGACGTCGTGCCGCTGGCCGCGGTGCTCGACTGGGCACGGCCGCAGCAATTGCCGCTGGTGGTGGTGCCCGGCGGGGAACATTTTTTCCACGGCAAGCTGCACATCCTCGCGCAGATCGTCCAGCGCCATTGCGCATGAACGCCGCTGCGCCGCTGGCAGCCACCGGGCTGCGTAAAACGTATGGCGAACGCGAAGTGGTCTGCGGCGTGGATTTTGCGCTGCGGCCCGGCGAATGTTTCGGCCTGCTCGGTCCCAACGGCGCCGGCAAGACCACCACACTCAGACTATGCCTGGGCCTGACCGATCCCGACGCCGGCAGCATCACCGTGCTCGGCGAACCGGTGCCGCGACAGGCACGCGAAGCACGGATGCGCATCGGCGTCGTGCCGCAGTTCGACAACCTCGATCCGGATTTCACCATCCGCGAAAACCTGCTGATTTTCGGCCGTTATTTCGACATCAGTAATGCCGTGTTGCGCGCGCGCATTCCCGAACTGCTGGATTTTGCCGGACTGGCCAGCCGTGCCGATGCGCGCATCCAGACCCTGTCCGGCGGCATGAAACGGCGGCTGACGCTGGCACGGGCATTGATCAATGATCCGGAACTGGTGTTCCTCGACGAGCCGACCACCGGGCTCGACCCGCAGGCGCGGCACGTGATCTGGGAGCGGCTGCGCAATCTGCTGAAACAGGGCAAGACCTTGCTGCTGACGACGCATTTCATGGAAGAAGCCGAACGTCTGTGCAGCCGCATCGCGATCATGGATCACGGCAAAATCATCGCCGAAGGCGAGCCGCGTGCGCTGATCGCGCAGCACATCGAACCGCATGTGGTCGAGGTCTACGGCGAAGCCGCGCCGGACTGGGCCGACCGGTTTGGCCGCGCCCATGCCGAACGCTGCGAAGCCACCGGTGAAACCATATTCTGTTACACCCATGACCCTGCGCCGCTGATTGCCGACCTCGACGCCCGCGGCGACCTGCGTTACCTGCACCGCCGTGCCAGCTTGGAGGACGTGTTCCTCAAACTCACCGGCCGCGAGCTGCGCGACTGACATGAGCGCCAGAAATCACTGGGCATTGCCGCAATTCAGCCTGCGTTTCGCACAGGTGTGGCGGCGCAACCGGCTGGTGTGGCGCAAGCTGGCCATTCCCTCGATGCTCGGCAACCTCGCCGATCCGCTGCTCTACATGTTCGGCCTCGGCTACGGCCTCGGCCGCATGCTGGAGGACGTCAACGGCATGTCGTACATCGCATTTCTTGCCGCGGGCATCGTCTGTTCCAGCACCATGATGAGCGCGTCCTTCGAAGCCATGTACTCGGCGTTTTCGCGCATGCAGATGCAGAAAACCTGGGAAGCCCTCCTCAACGCGCCGCTGACGCTGGATGATGTCGTGCTCGGCGAACTGGTGTGGGCCGCCAGCAAAAGTTTTCTTTCCGGCAGCGCCGTGCTGATCGTCGCCGCCGTGCTTGGACTGGTGCCCTCGCCACTGGCACTGGCCGTGGTGCCCTTGATCTTCCTCACCGGGCTGGCCTTTGCCGGGCTCGGCCTGATCATGACCGCGCTGTCGCCGAGCTACGATTTTTTCATGTACTACTTCACGCTGTGCGTGACGCCGATGATGCTGCTGTGCGGCGTGTTTTTCCCGCTCGACCAGCTACCGGCCGCGGCCCAGGTCGCGGCACAACTGCTGCCGCTGACCCATGCCGTCAGCCTCGCCCGCCCCCTGGTCAACGGCACAGTGCCGCCGTCATGGCTGCTGCACATCGCCGTGCTCGCCGTTTACGCCATTGTCAGTTTTTATGTGGCACTGGCCCTGACCCGGCGCCGGCTGCTGCAGTAAGATTGCCCCATGCTGTGGATCAAATCCCTACACCTGCTGTTCGTGATCTCCTGGTTCGCCGGGCTGTTCTACCTGCCGCGCATCCTGGTCAATCTCGCGATGGAGGAGGACGCCACCGCACGCGCCCGGCTGCTGCTGATGGCGCGCAAGCTCTACCGTTTCATGTTCCCGCTGTCCGGACTGGCGCTGCTGTTTGGTTTCTGGCTGTGGCTGGGTTACGGCATCAGCGGCGGCTGGCTGCACGCCAAGCTGGCACTGGTGGTGGTGCTGATCGCTTATCACCATGCCTGCGGCAGCCTGCTGCGCAAATTTGAACAGGGGCGCAATACCCGTTCCCATGTCTGGTTCCGCTGGTTCAATGAAATCCCGGTGCTGCTGCTGCTGGCGATTATCATCCTCGCCGTCGTCAAGCCGTTCTGACTCTATCGTTCAAATCGGATATGTACCACGCCGCCGCACTCCTCGCGCTGCTGATGGCGCTGGCCGCTCCCGCCTGCGCCGCCGACGCACGGATCATCGTCCAGCAATCGCCGCTGGCCGGTTTCCAGTATTACGAGGGCCGCGATTTGTGGAACATGATGCGCGTCGGCGACACGCTGCAACTGTCGCGGGAACCGCAGAATCCGCACGATGCCAATGCGGTGCGCGTACTCTGGCGCAATGAAATGCTCGGTTACATCCCGCGCCGCGAAAACAGTGATGTTGCGCGGCAGATGGATCGCGGCGCAGCGGTGAAAGCACGTATCGTGCAACTGAAGGAAGCGCGCAATCCCTGGCAACGCATCGAGTTCGAGGTCTATGTCGAACTGGCACCGGTATCCGGCAAATGACTGTTCCACCCCCCTCACCCCCGCCCCCTCCCCCGAGAGGGGAGGGGAGACATTTGCGGCAACCGGCCTGAACGGCCAGTCGCCGGCTTCTAGAATGGAAACTTTTTTCGCCAGCTGCCCGCGCGGCCTTGAGGCCGTACTCGGCGCAGAGCTGACCGCGCTCGGCGCGCAGGATGTGCGCGCGGTCGAGGGCGGCACCGGTTTCCGCGGCCCGTACGCACTGTGTTACCGCATCAATCTCGAGAGCCGCATCGCCAGCCGTGTGTTATGGCGTATCGGGCAATGCCGCTACCGTGACGAGAACGACATTTTCACGGTGGCAAGCAAACTGCCCTGGTCGCAGTGGTTCGGTCCCGCGCAAAGCATCCGTGTCGACACCGCGGCGATCAAAAGCCCCTTGCGCAGCCTCGATTTCGTCACGCTGCGCGTCAAGGATGCTGTCTGCGATGTATTGCGTGAAACCGAAGGCGACCGCCCCAACGTCGACACCCGCCAGCCCGATGTGCGCATCCATGTCTTCCTGAACCGCGACGAAGCGATGTTTTACCTCGACACCTCGGGAGACGCGCTGTTCAAGCGCGGCTGGCGCACGGCCACCGGGGATGCGCCGCTGCGCGAAAATCTCGCCGCCGGCATTTTGAAACTGGCCGGCTGGACGCCGGAGCAGCCCTTGCTCGATCCGATGTGCGGCAGCGGCACCTTCCTCATCGAAGCCGCGCTGATAGCCACGAAACGCGCGCCAGGGCTGAACCGCAAATTCGGCTTTGAAAAACTGCGCAACTTCGATGCCAAAGCCTGGGAAACCCTGCATCGGCAGGTTGCGGCACAGGAAAATAAGTCAATAAAAACAAATATTTACGGATATGACCGCAGCGGCGATGCGATTGCCGACGCGCGCCGGAACGTCGC
This sequence comes from Burkholderiales bacterium, assembly GCA_019749945.1. Lineage (GTDB taxonomy): Bacteria > Pseudomonadota > Gammaproteobacteria > Burkholderiales > SG8-41. The sequence goes on along the minus strand of JAIEPF010000030.1, from coordinate 22,899 downwards.
AGCGCTGGGGCTGGAGCAGCGTATCGAACTCAAACAATGCAGCTTCGAGGATTCAAAACCGCCGGCACCCGCCGGCATGCTGATCACCAATCCGCCGTACGGTGTGCGCATGGAAGAACTCGACGACCTCGCCGCCTGGTACCCGACACTCGGCGACATCCTGAAGCAGCGTTACAGCGGCTGGACCGCTTATATCCTCACTGCGGATCTGCGCCTGGCCAAGATCATGCGCCTGCAGCCTTCGCGGCGCACGCCGCTGTTCAACGGTGCGCTGGAGTGCCGCTTGTTCAGATATGAACTGGTGGCGGGGAGCATGCGGAAACCTCAGGCGAACGGCTGACGATTAGTCGGCCCCGTTCAGGAGCGAAATCCCTCAGGACTTCGCTTTCTTCGAAGGTTTAGATTTGCCGGAACTGTTAAGAGCGCCTGCCTGGCGAACGAGCGCCTTGAAGGCGGGTTCGTCAATTTCCTCTCCTTCGTGGATGTCGATCGCGCGACGCACGTTTCCGTCAAGACTCGAGTTGAAGAGACGGGACGGATCTTTCAGAGCCGCACCCTTGGCGAAGGTAAGTTTCACTTTATCCTTGTAGGATTCGCCGGTGCAGAGGATGCCGTCGTGCGACCAGACCGGAATGCTCCACTTCCACTCCTCGACAACATCCGGGTCTGCCGCCTTGATGAGTTTGCGTATTCGGCTGAGGGTTTTCCCGCGCCAGTCCCCGAGTTCGGCGATTCTTTTTGAGATGAGTTCTGATGCTGGCTGGTCTGGGCTCGCGTTCGACTTTTTCATCATTTCATCCTGGAGATTCCAGAAAAAGGGGACTTCAAATTCCGTCGCGCCGGAATAAATGCCTATTTATTCAATAAAAACAATAGTTTACAGATTGGACGGCAATCAACGCAGCACCCGGACGATCAGCGAAGTCCCGATCAGCAACAGCAGTACACCGATCACCTTGAGCAGCGTCTCGCGCGAGGCGCTCAACTGGATGTGGTGCCCGGCCCAGATGCCGCCCAGCGCGAAGGGCAGCAGCAGCACTGCGCCGATGACGCGGTCCATCAGGATCAGCCCGCCGAACAGGAACACCAGCGCGCGAATCGAGGTCGACAGCAGCACCATGTTCGACAGCGTCGCGCGCAGCACCGCCTTGTCCGGCAGGCGGCGCGACAGGTAGATCGCATAGGGCGGTGCGCCGACGCCGAACAGCGTGCCGGCGGCGCCGCCGCAGAATCCGGAGATCACCGCCCAGGGATGGCGCGCGATGCCGATCTGCGGCGCGCCGGCGTACAGCGAATACAGGCCGTAGGTGCAGAGAAAAATGCCGAACGCGGCGATGGTTGCCTGCTGCGGAATGGTGACCAGCGCGGTGACGCCGGCGACCGCGCCAACCAGTGAACACGGCGCCATCCATTTCAGTTCGCCGCGGTCGGCGTCCTGCGAAAACCGCGAGCCCAGAGCCAGCGCCGCGGAGACGTCGAGCAGCACGCACATCGGCAGCACAAAAGCGAGCGGAAAAAAATAGGACAGCGCCGGCACCGTGAACATCGCGGCGCCGAAAGCGGTGATGCCGAAAATCACATAGGCCCCACCGACAATGGCGGCGCAGGCGGCATACGTCGCCCAGTCAAACGGGATGTTGAAGGGGATATCCATCAAGAAAAACGCCGGCGCTGCGGCCGGCGTTGTCCTGCGCCAGAACGCGGATCAGACAAGGTTCAGGTGCTCGATGCCGGTCATCACGTCCTTGTCCTTGGCATCCTTGCTGTTCAGCTTGATCATCAGCCGCAGCTCGTTCATCGAGTCGGCGTTGCGCAGCGCATCCTCGTAGCTGATTTCGCCGGCCTCGTACAAATCGAACAGATGCTGGTCGAAGGTCTGCATGCCGAGCTCGCGCGACTTGGCCATGATGCCCTTGATTTCGTGCACCTCACCCTTGAAGATCATGTCCGAGATCAACGGCGAATTGAGCAGGATCTCGACCGCGGCGGCGCGGCCCTTGCCGTCTTTTTTCGGGATCAGGCGCTGCGAAATCAGCGCGCGGATGTTCAGCGACAGATCCATCAGCAGTTGCTGTTTCCGCTCTTCCGGGAAAAAGTTGATGATCCGGTCCAGCGCCTGGTTGGCGCTGTTGGCATGCAGCGTCGCCATCGCCAGGTGGCCTGTTTCAGCAAAGGCGATGGCATGATCCATGGTTTCGCGGTCGCGGATCTCGCCGATCAGGATCACGTCGGGCGCCTGGCGCAGCGTGTTTTTCAGCGCGGCGTGCCAGGAATCGGTATCGACGCCGACTTCGCGCTGGGTGACCACGCAATTCTTGTGGTCGTGCACGTATTCGATCGGATCCTCGATGGTGATGATGTGGCCGTAGCTGTTTTCGTTGCGGTAACCCATCATCGCCGCCAGCGAGGTCGATTTGCCCGAGCCCGTGCCGCCGACCATGATCACCAGGCCGCGTTTGGTCATCACCACATCCTTCAGCACCGGCGGCAGCTTCAGGTCGTCGAACTTCGGGATCGAGGTGTTGATGGTCCGCAGCACCATGCCGACCCGTCCCTGCTGCATGAATGCGTTGACGCGGAAGCGGCCGATGTCGCCGGGGCTGACTGCAAAATTGCATTCCTTGGTCGCTTCGAATTCGCCCGCCTGCTTGTCATTCATGATGCCGCGCGCGAGTTCCGCCGTGTGCTGCGCCGTCAGCGTCTGCTGCGCGACCGGGGTCATCTTGCCGTCGAGCTTGATCGCCGGCGGAAAACCCACCGTGATGAACAGATCCGAGGCCTTTTTCGCGACCATCGCCCGCAGCAGATCGTGCATGAATTTGACTGCCTGTTCTCTTTCCATGCCTGGCTCCTTCTTTGATGTTGCCTAACCCGCGCCGGAAACTTACCGGAACGCGTCCTTGTTCATCGCCTTGCCGCGCGCCTCATCGACCGACACGATGTTGCGCTTGACCAGATCCTGCAGGTTCTGGTCGAGCGTCTGCATGCCGAGCTGGGCGCCGGTCTGGATCGCCGAATACATCTGCGCCACCTTGTTTTCGCGGATCAGGTTGCGGATCGCCGGCGTGCCAATCATGATTTCATGCGCCGCGGCGCGGCCGCTGCCGTCCTTGGTTTTGAGCAGCGTCTGCGAAATCACCGCGCGCAACGACTCCGACAGCATCGACCGCATCATTTCCTTCTCTTCGGCCGGGAACACGTCGATGATCCGGTCGATGGTCTTGGCGGCGGAACTGGTATGCAGGGTTCCGAACACCAGGTGGCCTGTTTCTGCGGCGGTCAGCGCCAGACGGATGGTTTCCAGGTCGCGCATCTCGCCGACCAGGATGATGTCCGGATCCTCGCGCAATGCCGAACGCAGCGCGTTGGCAAACGACAGTGTGTGCGGACCGACCTCGCGCTGGTTGATCAGGCATTTTTTTGATTCGTGGACGAATTCGATAGGGTCTTCCACCGTCAGGATATGGCCCTGCTCGTTTTCATTGATGTGGTTGACGATGGCGGCCAGGGTGGTCGATTTGCCCGAACCCGTCGGGCCGGTCACCAGCACCACGCCGCGCGGCTGGTTGGCGATTTCGACGAACACCTTGGGCGCCTTCAGGTCTTCCAGGCTCAGCACCTTGGACGGAATGGTGCGGAACACCGCGCCGGCGCCGCGCTGCTGGACAAAGGCATTGACGCGGAAACGGGCAAGGTTGGGAATCGAGAAGGAAAAATCGCACTCCAGGTTTTCTTCGTAGAACTTGCGCTGGCCGTCGTTCATGATGTCGTAGACCATCGCATGAACGTCCTTGTGCTCCAGCGCCGGCAGGTTGATGCGGCGGATGTCGCCATGGACGCGGATCATCGGCGGCAGGCCGGAGGACAGATGCAGGTCGGAAGCTTTATTCTTGACTACGAAGGCCAGCAGTTCGGAGATGTCCATTTATAATTCCCTGAGGAGTGGGGCAGAACGTCGCGGGCCAGGACGCCGTCGTTTTCGTGCACTATCGGATTGACTTCTGGATCAGATCGAATCAAATACAAATCAAATAATGCACCGCGACGCCTGCAACGGAAAGCGCTGAAATTATGGCCATAATCGCTGACAACTTGCAAGCAGTGCGCGACCGGATCGCGCGGGCCGCCAGGGCGGCAAATCGCGCGCCGGACAGTGTGCAGCTGCTTGCCGTCAGCAAGACCTGCGAGGCCGCGCAGCTGATCGCCGCCTGGCAGGCGGGCCAGCGCGCCTTTGGCGAGAATTTTGTGCAGGAAGCCCTCGACAAGGCGCGCGAACTCGCGCATCTGGACATCGAATGGCATTTCATCGGCCCGCTCCAGAGCAACAAGACGCGGCCGGTGGCTGAACTTTTTGCCTGGGTGCACGGCATTGAACGTGAAAAAATCGCGCAGCGGCTGAACGACGCGCGGCCGGCGCATCTGCCGCCGCTGAACGTGCTGATCCAGGTCAATGTCAGCGGCGAGGCCAGCAAAAGCGGGGTTGCGCCCGGCATGGAGCGCGATCTGGCCGCGGCCATCCGCCGCCTGCCGCGGCTGCGGCTGCGCGGCCTGATGGCCATCCCCGAACCGACCCCGGACACCGCCGTGCAGCGGGCGCGTTTCGCGCTGCTGCGCCGTCTCAAGGAAATCCTGCAGGCCGATGACAGCGGCATCGACACCCTGTCCATGGGCATGTCGGACGACCTCGAAGCCGCCATCGCCGAGGGCGCGACCATCGTGCGCGTGGGAACGGCAATATTCGGTAAGCGACAGACTGTGAAAAGTGAACAGTAAGCGGTTAGCGGTGAACCGTATAATGCGGCGATACTCACAAACCCGTCCGATTTTCCACCGCTTACCGCTAACCGTTTACCGCTCACCAAATAGCAATCCCTGATAGCAAATGAACATTCTTTTTATCGGCGGCGGCAATATGGCGGCCGCGATCATCGGCGGCCTGGTTGCCCAAGGCCAGGCGCCATCGTCCCTGCACGCGGTCGATGTGCTGCCGGAGGCCTTGTTGCGTCTGGAACGGCAGTTCGGCATCGGGACCTCCACCGACGGCACAGCGGCAGCAGCGGGTGCCGACTGCATCGTGCTGGCAGTCAAACCGCAGCAGATGCGCGAAGTCGCCACTGCGCTTGCCCCGGCGCTCAAGGGACAACTGGTGATCAGCATCGCCGCCGGCATCCGCAGCGTTGATCTGGCGCGCTGGCTGGGGCCGGCCGTGCGGGTCGTGCGCGCAATGCCCAATACACCGGCGCTGGTCTCAGCCGGCATCACCGGGCTTTATGCGATGCCCGGCGTCAGCAGCGCCCAGCGCAGCACCGCCGAAGCCATACTCGGCGCCGTCGGCACCACCTTCTGGGTGGACCGAGAAAAGGATCTCGATGCGGTCACTGCGGTGTCCGGCAGCGGCCCCGCCTATGTGTTTTATTTCATTGAGGCGCTGGAACAGGCCGGGCGTGACCTCGGCCTGTCTCCGCAGATTGCGCGGCAGAGCGCACTGGCCACCTTCGCCGGTGCGGTCAAGCTTGCGACCGCGGACGCCGCCGATCCGGCAACCCTGCGCGCGCGGGTGACCTCAAAAGGCGGCACCACAGAACGTGCAATCGCCGTGCTGGACGAGACCGCGGTCAAAGCGGCGTTTATCCGCGCAGTGCGTGCAGCGGCCGAACGCGCCGCCGAAATGGGTGAGGCCCTGGGCAAAGATGCTGGCTGACGCACTGATTTTCATCGCAGAGGTCACGTTCGGCCTGCTGACATTCACCTTGCTGCTGCGCTTCTACCTGCAGTGGGTGCGTGCGCCGTACCGCAATCCGCTGGCGGATTTTGTCAATGCGCTGACCGACTTCATGGTCCGCCCCGCGCGCCGCGTCATTCCCGGCCTGTGGGGACTCGACCTGCCGACGCTGCTGCTGGCCTGGCTGATGCAATTCCTCGAACTGCTGATCGTGATGCAGGTACGCGGTTACCGCTTTGGCGCCGAGATCGGACTGGCCGTGATCGGCATCGCGGTCTTCGCCGCAGTGGCGGTGTTCAAAATGCTGATTTACATCGTGTTCGGCGCAACGCTTCTGCAGGCGCTGCTGTCGTGGATCAATCCCGGCAGCCCGGTGGCCCCCCTGCTCGACGCAATGACGCGCCCCTTCCTGCGCCTGTTTCGCCGCCGCATTCCGCCGGTGGGCAATGTCGACCTGTCGCCGCTGTTCCTGCTGGTGGTGTGCCAGCTGCTGCTGATGCTGCCGGTGGCCTGGCTGGAAAGCGAAGCGCTGCGCCTGCTGCGGTAAGCGCTTAATCGCCGCCGGTCTGCCGGACCCCGGCGCCGTGTTTGCGCAGGCGCCAGGCACGTACCAGCAGTGTCAAGGCGATCCACAGCGCCAGCGCGGCGAGCGGACCGGTAATCGCCAGCGGTGCCACCACCGCAATCACCGTGAACAGCAAAAATCCCAGCGCGATGCTGAACATCAATCCCGATTCGGCGGGCCCCAGCATGCGCCGGTTGGTAAAGGCCGCGCCCACGGTATTGCCGATGCGCAGTGCGCCGGCCGCAGCCCGTGAGGCACGTCCGCTTGAGCCGGCGGCGTGGCGCCGCGGCACGACCGAGGGACGCACGCGCCGCTTGTCACTGAGCACGATCTCGGTCGCATGCTCCAGGTCTTCCTCGTACATCTCCTGCATGCAATGCGCAAAGCCTTCGTCCTCGACCGCCACGTCAAGCTCGTAATTGCTGATCCAGCTGGCTATGTTGAGATTGGTGGAACCGACGCGTGCCCAGCGCCTGTCGGCCACCGCGGTTTTGGCATGCAGCATCGCGCCGTTCCATTCAAACACGCGGATTCCCGCTTCCAGCAGCGGCCGGTATCCCGAGCGCGACAGCCGTGACAGCAGCGGCACATCGCTGTTGCCGGGCACCAGCAGCCGCACATCGACGCCGTCCAGCGCGGCTGCGCGCAGTGCCTGGACATAAGGAGCAACACCGACAAAATAGGCATCCGTCAGCCACAGGCTGTCGCGCGCCATCGCCGCAATCATCTGGTCGAGACGGTACAGGCCGGCGGTCGTGGGCTGACTGGCCAGCACCCGCACCAGCATGTCTCCCGCAGGCAACGCTTCCTGCGCCGGGTCAATATCCAGCTCATCGACATCGTTACCGGCGGCAGCGGCCCAGGTCTGGGCAAAGGCCCGTTCGATGTCGGCGACCGCCGGACCGCGAATCTCGATGCCGGTATCGCGCCAGGGATCAATGCCGCGCTGCGCATCACCCTGCCATTTGCTGCTGACGCAGAGTCCGCTGACATAACCGACCACCCCGTCAACGCTGAGCATCTTGCGGTGGTCACGCGTCAGCCAGCCGAAGGGGCTGTCCAGTTGCGGTGTGTTGAAACAACGCACGACACCACCGGCATCGACCAGCGGTTGCAGCAGGCTGCGGGTGCCCACGCCCAGGGCGCCCATCCAGTCATAAATCAACCGCACCACGACCCCCGCCTGCGCGCGCGCGGTCAGCGCCGCAACAAATTCGCGACCCGCGGCATCGTCGGCGATGATGTAATTCTCGAACAGCACCGAGCGGCGCGCACCGGCAATCGCGGCCAGCCAGGCCGGATAGTTTTCGCCGGCGTCGCGCAGGACGCGCACCGTGTTGCCACCGACCAGCGGTGCGCCGGCGGCGCGCGTAAACACCTGTTCGGCAAGGCGGCGCAGTTCGGGGCTGGCGCGGCGGGAAGGCGCGATGACGCGGGGTTGCGATGCTGTGGTTGTCTCCATGGTGCGGCCCAGAACCGGAACGAAAAATGCGGAACGGGAAACAGTCCCGTTACATCAGCACGATATCGAACTGCTCCTGATTGTAGGCTGACTCCACCTGCAGCGAAATCGGCTTGCCGATGAAGTCCGACAGCATCGCGAGATTGTGCGACTCCTCGTCGAGAAACATGTCGATGACCTGCTGCGATGCCAGTATGCGGAATTCGCGGGCCTCAAACTGCCGCGCTTCGCGCACCAGCTCGCGCAGCACTTCATAACACACGGTCTGCGCCGTTTTCAGCACGCCGCGCCCGGTGCAGGTGGGGCACGGTTCACACAGCACGTGCGCCAGGCTTTCTCGGGTGCGCTTGCGCGTCATCTCCACCAGCCCGAGCTGGGTGAAGCCGTTGATGGTCATCCGCGTGCGGTCGCGCGCCAGCGCCTTGCGGAATTCGTTGAGCACGGCATTGCGGTGCTCTTCGGTGTCCATGTCGATGAAGTCGATGATGATGATGCCGCCCAGGTTGCGCAGGCGCAGCTGGCGGGCGATGACCTGCGCCGCCTCGAGGTTGGTCTTGAAGATGGTGTCGTCAAAAGTGCGGCCGCCGACAAAACCGCCGGTGTTGACGTCGACCGTGGTCAGCGCCTCGGTCTGGTCGATGATCAGGTAGCCGCCGGACTTCAAGTCGACGCGGCGCGCCAGCGCGCGTTCGATGTCGTCCTCGACATTGTGCAGGTCGAACAGCGGCCGTTCGCCCTGATAATGGGTCAGCCGCGACAGAACATTGGGCGTGAACTGGCCGGCGAACTGGGTCATCGTCTGGTAGGTTTCGCGCGAATCGACGTAAATCCGTCCGGTGTCTTCATGCGCGAAATCGCGCAGCACGCGCAGACCGAGGTTGAGATCCTGGTAGAGCAGCGCCAGCGGCGGTGCGGTGCGTGCCTGCTCGCGGATATCGTGCCACAGCTTGCGCAGGTATTCGACATCGGATGCAAGCTCGCGATCGGAAGCGGCCTCGGCCATGGTGCGGATGATGAAACCGCCCTTTTCATCGGGAGGCAGCAGCTGCTGCAGTTTTTCCCGCAGGTGGACGCGCTCCTCCTCATCCTCGATGCGCTGGGAAATGCCGATATGCGATTCCTGCGGCAGGTAGACCAGGAGCCGGCCGGCTATGCTGATCTGCGTTGACAGCCGCGCCCCCTTGGTGCCGATCGGATCCTTGATCACCTGCACCATCAGGCTCTGCCCTTCGTTGAGCAGCCGCTCGATCGGCAGGCCGGGCTCGCCGTTGACGCGATTGCCCCAGATGTCGGCCACATGCAGGAAGGCGGCGCGTTCGCCGCCGATGTCGACAAACGCCGACTGCATGCCGGGCAGCACGCGCACGACGCGCCCCATGTAGATATTGCTGACAAAGCCCCGCGATGAGGAGCGCTCGATATGCAGTTCCTGCGTCACGCCGTGTTCGATCACGGCGACGCGGGTTTCCTGCGGGGTGATGTTGATCAGTATGTCTTCGCTCATGGCGAATTTAGAGCGCGTAATAGAATGAAACGCGTGATGCGCTGACACGATTTTGGCTGGGGGCAAGGAGCAGTCCGCAGCGAATATCGGGAATATTCGCAAGGGCTGGGACGCCGCCTCCGGCCAAAATCGCGCCGGCCCGGTGATGACTCGAAATATTCAATGACTTTAGCGGGTTACAGCCAGAATCGGCCCTGACTTTGTCGCGCGGCTTGCTCATATTCGCGATATGAGCTGCGCCGCGCTTCGCGTCAGAACCGATTCTGGCTGTAACGCACACGTGTTTCATTCTGTTACGCGCTCTTAGGGAAGGCAGATGCCGTGGCTGCGCAACAGCTCGGCGGTTTCGGCCAGGGGCAAACCCATGATACCGGAATAGCTGCCCTCGATTCGCGTGATGAAGGCGGCCGCACGGCCCTGTACGGCGTACCCGCCGGCCTTGTCGGTCGACTCCCCGGTCGCGACATAGCGGCGGATTTCCTCGGGCGTCAGCGCACGAAACCACACCTGCGATTCGGAAACACGGGTTTCGATTTCATTCCCCGAGGTCACCGCAACCGCGGTCAACACGCGGTGCCCGCGGCCGGCCAGCGATGCCAGCATGGTTGCCGCAGCGGCGGCATTTGCCGGCTTGCCGAGTATCGCGTCATCGCGCACCACGGTGGTGTCTGCCGCCAATACCGGACGCAAGGCAAGGCGCCTGACACTGGTGATGGCCACGGCGGCCTGCGCTTTTTCACGGGCGACGCGCAGCACATAGGCGTCAGCTGTCTCGCCGGTGCGCGGAGTTTCATCAACATCGGCTGGGTGGCGCGGCGCTTCGCGCAAGGGAACGATCTCGAAGCTCACGCCGATCTGGCGCAGCAATTCGCGCCGGCGGGGGCTGCGTGAAGCGAGGTAAATGGATTTATCGGACATGTTGGAAAATCAGTTGACAGTGCGGGGCGGCGAATCACTCCCGGTGATAGGGATGGCCGGCCAGCATGGATGCTGCACGGTACAGCTGCTCGGCCAGCACCACGCGCACCAGGCCGTGCGGCAGCGTCAGCGGCGACAAGGACCACTGCAGGCCGGCTGCTTTTTTTATTTCCGGCGCCAGGCCGTCCGCGCCGCCGATGATAAAAGCCACGTCGCGCCCGTCACCGCGCCAGCGCTCCAGATATTGGGCCAGCACGCGGCTCGGAAATGTGCGGCCGTGTTCGTCAAGCACCACGCGCAGCATGCCTGCGGGCGCTGCGGCGTTGATGCGCTCCGCTTCCGTCTGCAGCCAGCGCGCGGTGTCGCCGGCGGCACTGCTGCGCTGCGCGGGTTTGAGTTCCTTCAGCTGCAGCGGCATTTCTCGCGGCATGCGCCGCGCGTACTCCTCGAAACCCGCCGTCACCCAGGCCGGCATGCGGTGGCCGACGGCGAGCACTGACAGCTTCACTTCGGGGCGCGGCGGACGACTGTCTTGCGCACGGCAGTTTTGCGCGGTGCAGCTTTACGTGCCGCGGTTTTACGCGCCGCTTCTTTGCCCGCAGCAATTTTGACACCAACCGGACGTTGCGGAGTGCCCCAGATCTCCTCGAGATTGTAGTACTGGCGGATCGCCGGCTGCATCACATGCACGATCACCGCGCCGAGATCCACCAGCACCCATTCGCCGGTCTGCCCGCCTTCCGTGCTGAACACCCGCCCGCCGCCCTTTTTCACTTCCTCGCAGACGTTATTGGCCAGCGCGCGTACCTGCCGGTTGGAGTCACCGCTGGCGACAATGACCTTGTCGAACATCGCGGTCCGCTTGGTGACGTTGAACACGACGATATCGCGGCCCTTGATGTCTTCGAGAGCGGCAACGGCGGTTTTTGCGAGTTTGTCAGGTGACATCAGTTTCCAGTATAAATTTCATGTTCTTGTATATATTGATAAATGCTGTCCGGCAACAAATACCGGCTGTTGCGGCCGCGACGCGTTGCGTCGCGGATCATCGTCGCTGAAATGTCCAGTTCGGCGATCGGCACCACGACGATGCCGCCGGCCGGGGTCACATGCACTGCAAACGGCTGGTGCATCAGCCGCGCGTTGTACTCCGCCGCCAGCGGCTGCGGCATCCGCGACTGCCAGGTATCCACCGGAAAACCGGGGCGGTAGGCCACGGCGATGTGCGCGAGCCGGAACAACTGGTGCCAGCGATTCCAGGTCGCCAGATCGAGAAAAGCATCCGCGCCCAGCAACAGCACCAGCGACTGTGCCGGCCCGACTTCGGCGCGGATCGCCGTCAGGGTATCGACCGTGTAGCCCGGCACGGTGCTCGCCGACTCCCGCGCATCCACGGTAAACAGCGCATTGCCGGCCGTGGCGAGCCGCACCATCGCCAGCCGGTCGGCTGCGGACGCCACCGGCGCCGCGCGATGCGGCGGTGTGCCGCTGGGCAGGAACCGCACCTCGGCGAGCCGCAACTGGTCGGCGACTTCCTGCGCCAGGCGCAAATGCCCGTAATGGATGGGGTCGAAGGTGCCGCCGAGGATGCCGATCGGGGACATTAATGGCAGCGATGAGTGATGAGTGATGAGCGATGAGCGAACTGCTGGACAGCGCCTTGGTCCATCATTGCTCCGCATTCATCTTTCATCACTAAAGAACCAGTCTCCTGATGTCGGACAGCACGGTTGCCAGAAAGGAACTGAAGCGCGCGCCGAGTGCGCCGTCGATCACGCGGTGATCGTACGACAGTGACAGCGGCAGCATCAGTCGCGGCACGAATTCGCGGCCGTTCCATACCGGCTTCATCGAGGCCTTGCCGACACCGAGGATCGCCACTTCCGGCGCATTAATGATCGGCGTGAAAAAAGTGCCGCCGAGCCCGCCGAGGCTGGAAATCGAAAAACAGCCGCCCTGCAGGTCAGCCGGGGAAATCTTGCCAGCACGCATGCGCGCGCTGACGTCGCCCAGTTCTTTGGCGATTTCCAGCAGGCCTTTTTTATCGACGTCGCGAATCACCGGCACCACCAGACCATTGGGCGTATCCACGGCAACACCGATGTGGTGGTAGCTCTTCAGCACCAGACTTTCGCCGTCGGCCGACAGCGAGGCGTTGAATTCCGGAAACTGCTTCAGCGCCACCACCGAGGCCTTCATCAGAAAGCCGAGCATGGTGAACTTGATGCCGCTTTTTTTCGCTTCTTCAGCCTGCGATTTGCGGAAGGCCTCGAGCTCGGTGATATCCGCCTCTTCGTGCTGCGTGACATGCGGAATGCTGACCCAGTTGCGGTGCAGGAAACCGCCCGAGAGTTTCTTGATGCGCGACAGCGGCTGCGTGGTGACCGGGCCGAATTTCGAGAAATCCACCGGCTGCATCGGCGGCAGGTTGAAACCCAGGCCGCCGCCTGCGCCGGCCCCTTCGCCGCGCGGGCGCGCCAGTTCGGCTTTGACGTAAGCCTGCACGTCTTCCATGACGATGCGGTCCTTCGGGCCCGAACCTTTGACGCGCGCCAGGTCAACCCCCAGCTCCCGCGCAAATCGGCGCACCGAAGGACTGGCGTGGGATTTGCCGAAACCGGATTCCATGCCAGCCGCCGCGCCATCAGGCGCGCTCGACGCTTCCCTCCCCCCTTGGGGGAGGGATTGAGGGTGAGGGCTGCTCACCTTGTCAGGGGTCGCCGGCGCCGCTTTCGCCGCAGCCGCAGCCGCAGCCGTTTGGGCCGGCGCCGGCGCGGCCGCCACTGCGCCGCCGGATTCCAGCATCAACACCAGCGATCCCGCTGAAACCTTGTCGCCGACCTTGAGTTTGATTTCCTTGACGACGCCTGCCGCCGGTGACGGCACGTCCATGGTCGATTTGTCGGACTCCAGCGTGACCAGCGGGTCTTCGGCGTTCACGGTGTCGCCGGCCTTGACCAGCACCTCGATCACCGGAATGTTCTTGTAGTCGCCGATATCCGGGACTTTGACTTCGATTGCGTTTGCCATGTCTGTGACTTTGCCTGACCTACACCGTTGTCGGGTTCGGTTTTTCGGGATTGATGCCGTATTTTTTCACCGCCTCGGCCACGGTCTTGCGCGGCAAGAGTTCCTGGTCGGCCAGGGCCTTCATCGCGGCGACCGCGACATAGTGACGGTCCACCTCGAAGAACTGGCGCAGCTTGCGGCGCGTGTCGGAACGCCCGAAACCGTCGGTGCCCAGTGTGATGAAGTTGTGTGTCGGCAGGAAAGCGCGCACCTGATCGGCGAACAGCTTCATGTAGTCGGTCGCCGCCACCACCGGGCCGCTGCGGTCCCTCAGGCATTGCTCGATGTGGCTTTGCCGCGGCGCCTGTTCCGGATGCAGCATGTTCCAGCGCTGCACGTCCAGTCCGTCGCGGCGCAGTTCGTTGAAACTGGTCACGCTCCAGATGTCGGCGGCGATGCCGAAATCCTTTTCCAGCAGTTCGGCGCCGGCGATCACTTCGCGCAGGATGGTGCCGCTGCCGAGCAGCTGCACCTTGGGCTGGTTTTTCTTTGCCTTGCCCTCGCTCAGCAAATACATGCCCTTGAGGATGTTTTTTTCCACACCTTCCGGCATTGCCGGATGAGTGTAGTTCTCGTTCATCACGGTGATGTAATAAAACACATCCTCCTGCTCCTGGTACATGCGGCGCATGCCGTCCTGGATGATCACCGCCAGCTCGTAGGCAAAGGTGGGGTCGTAGGACACGCAGTTCGGGATGGTCGAGGCCAGGATATGGCTGTGGCCGTCCTCGTGCTGCAGGCCTTCGCCGTTCAGCGTGGTGCGCCCGGCGGTGCCGCCGAGCAGGAAACCGCGCGCGCGCAGGTCGCCGGCCGCCCAGGCCAGGTCGCCGATGCGCTGAAAGCCGAACATCGAGTAGAAGATGTAGAACGGGATCATCATCTGCGCGTTGTTGGCATACGAGGTCGCGGCGGCGATCCACGACGACATCGCGCCCGGCTCGTTGATGCCCTCCTGCAGGATCTGGCCGCCCTTGTCTTCCTTGTAGAACATCAGCTGGTCGGCATCCTGCGGCGTGTAGAGCTGGCCGACGTGGGAGTAGATGCCGAGCTGGCGGAACATGCCTTCCATGCCGAAGGTGCGCGATTCATCGGGCACGATCGGCACCACGCGTTTGCCGATTTTCTTGTCGCGGATGATGGTGTTGAGGATGCGCACGAAGGCCATCGTGGTCGAGAACTCGCGGTCTTCGCTGCTCTTCAGCTGCGCCTCGAAGGCCGACAGCGCCGGCACTTCCAGCGGCTCGACGCGGCGTTTACGCGCCGGCAGCGATCCGCCCAGCGCCTCGATGCGGCCGCGCAAATACTGCATTTCCGGGGCATCCTCCGGCGGCTTGTAGAACGGCACTTCTTCCAGCCTGTCGTCCGGGATCGGCACGTTGAAACGGTCGCGGAAGGCGCGGATCGAAGCCGTGCCCATCTTTTTCTGCTGGTGGGTGATGTTCTGGCCTTCACCGGCCTCGCCCATGCCGTAACCCTTGACGGTTTTCGCCAGGATCACCGTCGGCTGGCCGGTGTGCTTCATCGCCGCGGCGTAGGCCGCGTACATCTTGTGCGGGTCGTGGCCGCCGCGGTTCAGGCGCCAGATGTCGTCGTCGGACATGTTCGACACCAGCGCCGCCAGCTCCGGATACTTGCCGAAGAAGTGCTTGCGCACGAAGGCGCCGTCATGCGACTTGAAGGCCTGATACTCGCCATCAACGCATTCTTCCATGCGCTTCAGCAGAATGCCGGTCTTGTCCTTCGCCAGCAGCGGATCCCAGTACGAACCCCAGATCACCTTGATCACGTTCCAGCCCGAGCCGCGGAAATCGGATTCGAGTTCCTGGATGATCTTGCCGTTGCCGCGCACCGGTCCGTCGAGGCGCTGCAGGTTGCAGTTGATGACGAAAATCAGGTTGTCGAGCTTCTCGCGGCCGGCCAGCGAAATCGCGCCCAGCGATTCCGGCTCGTCCATCTCGCCGTCGCCCATGAACGCCCACACCTTGCGACCCTGGCCTTCGACCAGCCCGCGATCCTTCAGGTAACGCATGAAGCGCGCCTGGTAAATCGCCATCAGCGGCCCCAGCCCCATCGACACCGTCGGGAACTGCCAGAAATCCGGCATCAGCCAGGGATGCGGGTAGGACGACAGGCCCTTGCCATCGACTTCCTGGCGGAAATTGCTGAGCTGTTCTTCGCTGATGCGGCCCTCGAGAAAGGCCCGGGCGTAGACGCCGGGCGCCGAGTGGCCCTGGATATAGACCAGATCGCCGAGGAATTTTTCATTGGCGGCGCGGAAAAAATGATTGAAGCCGACGTCGTACAACGTGGCCGCCGAGGCGAAGCTCGCGATGTGGCCGCCGAGTTCCGAGGACTCCTTGTTGGCGCGGATCACCGTCGCCATCGCGTTCCAGCGCACCAGCGAACGGATCTTGTGTTCGAGTTCGGGGTCGCCCGGCGAACGTTCCTCGCGCTCCGGCGGAATGGTGTTCAGATACGCGGTGTTCGCGTTGTATGGAATGTAGGCGCCGGCGCGGCGCGCTTCATTGACCAGCCGGTCGAGCAGATAATTCGCGCGATCCGGCCCTTCACGCTCCAGCACTGAGCGCAAGGCTTCCAGCCACTCGCGGGTTTCCTCGGGATCCAGATCTCGCTGGAGGTCATTCATATCCATGGACAATACCTTTTTGAGGCTATTTTTTGCGCGACAATTCCGGCACTTATGGTGCCTGAATCGCTGCCACGATGGGATGAATAATTATAACGTCTGTGCTGAAACCCGGGGACAGCTATTGCCGCTGATGCAGTGCAGCATTGCAACCGCACTGCGATGGTCTAGCGCCCGCTGAATTTCGCCGCGCGTTTTTCGAGAAAGGCGCGCATGCCTTCCTGCCGGTCGGTGGTCGCGAAGGCCAGCGCAAACGCCGCCGTTTCATAGGCGCAGGCATTGCCCAGATCGAGATCCTGGCCGCGCTGCACGGCCTGTTTCGCGAGGCGCACCGCCACCGGCCCTTTGGCGGCGATGGTGCGCGCAACAGACATTCCCCGCTCACCCAGTTCCGCTGCCGGCACCACCTGAGAGACCAGACCGATGGCCAGCGCTTCATCGGCCCTGACCTGCCTTGCGGTGGTGATCAGTTCCAGGGCACGCGCGCGGCCGACCAGCCGCGCCAGCCGCTGTGTGCCGCCAAAACCCGGCGGAATGCCAAGATTGACCTCGGGCTGGCCGAACACCGCATGTTCCGAGGCGATGATCCAGTCGCAGGCCATGGCCAGCTCGCAGCCGCCGCCGAGCGCATAACCCTGCACCAGCGCGATCACCGGCACCGGCAGCGCCTCCAGCGCGTGCATGACCTGCATGCCTTTTTCCGAAAATGCCCGCGCCTGATCCGCCGTCAGGTGCTGCATTTCGCCGATATCGGCGCCGGCGACAAAGGCCTTGTCACCCGCGCCGCTCACCAGCAACACCCGTGCCGCCGCGTCCGCCGCCACCTGCGCCACGGCCTGCGCCAGCTCATTCAGCGTCGCCGCGTTCAAGGCATTCAAGGCCTGCGGCCGGTTGAGCGTCAGCAGGTAAATCCCGGGTTCGGGTTGTTCCAGCAGCAGGTTGTGATGGGACATGCGGGGATTCCGTGCAGTGGTGATTGCCGATTATGCGATGCGTTGCCTGACGTAGGAACCGGGCGCGTCTTCCAGCGCGGGATAACGTTTGCTGCCGGGCTGGCGCGCAGCAACTTGTTGCCCGGCATGGCCGGCAACCCACCGCGACCAGTCGGTCCACCACGAACCCGGATGCTGTTCGGCGCCGGCCAGCCAGTCCGCAGCCTGCACAGGCAGTTTGTCGTTCGTCCAGTAACAGTATTTGTTGGCGGCCGGCGGATTGATGATGCCGGCGATATGGCCGGAACCGCCGAGCACAAAACGCACCGGGCCCCGCAGCAGTTGCGCGCCGGCATAGGTCGACTGCCAGGGTGCGATATGGTCTTCCGCGGTCGAAATGAAATACGCCGGGGTCTTGATGGCGGTGACATCGATCGGCACCCCCGCCAGCGTGATGCCGCCCGGCTCGCGCAGCCGGTTTTTCAAGTACATGTTGCGCAAATAAAAGCTGTGCATCGCCGCCGGCATGCGCGTCGAGTCCCCGTTCCAGTACAGCAGATCGAAGGGGAATGGATCCCTGCCCAGCAGATAGTTGTTGACCACGAACGACCAGATCAGGTCGTTGGCGCGCAGCATGTTGAAGGTCGTCGCCATCTCGGAGCCCTCGAGATAACCGCGTTCCTCCATTTTTTTCTCCAGCGCGCTGACCTGCTGCTCGTCAATGAACACCTCGAGTTCCCCGGGCCGCTCGAAATCGATCATCGACACGAAAAAAGTCGCGCTGCGGATGCGCTGCTGTTTTTTTGCCGTCAGCCACGCCAGCGTGCAGGCGAGCAGCGTGCCGCCCAGGCAGTAACCGATGACATTGGCCTGCTTTTCGCCGGTGATGTCTTCGATCACATCCAGCGCCGCCAGCGAGCCTTCGATCAGATAATCATCAAAGCTTTTATGCGCGAGCCTGCCGTCGGGATTGACCCAGGACACGACGAATACCGTATGCCCCTGCTCCACCACCCAGCGCACGAAGGAATTGTTCTCGCGCAGGTCGAGGATGTAGTACTTGTTGATCCACGGCGGGATGATCAGCAGCGGCGTCGCATGCACTTTTTCGGTCAGCGGCGCGTACTGGATCAGCTGCATGATGTCGTTCTGGAACACCACCTTGCCCTTGCTTGCGGCGATGTTCTCGCCAAGCCGGAATGCATTGGTATCGGTCATGCGCACGCGCAGCTGCCCGCCTTCGCCCTGCGCCAGATCTTCCAGCAGGTTATGCAAACCCTTCACCAGATTCTGGCCGCCGGTATTGACCGTTTCGCGCAGGGCTTCCGGATTGGTCAGCAGGAAGTTGGTCGGGGCCAGCGCATCGACGTACTGGCGGGTGTAAAAATCGACTTTTTTCGCCGTCTTTTCATCCAGGCCCTCGACACCGCCGAGCGACTGGTGAAAATGGCGGGCGGCGATCAGATAGGCCTGCTTGACGTAATCGAATACAAAATTGTTTTCCCAGTCCTCATCGCGGAAACGGCGATCGGACTTGTCGGGTTGCACCACCGGCGGCGCTTCCTGACCGAACATTTTCAGCATCGATCCCTGCCACAACGCCGTATAGTCCTGCCACAGCTTCATCTGCATCTCGGCAATACGCCTGGGATTGGCCAGCATGTGCTGCCAGGCTTCATAAAACGCCTTGGCAATGCCCAGTTCATCGTTGAAGGCAGGCGCCCCGCCACTGCTGCGGGCCATGAATTTGCTCAGCAGCTCGCTGCTTTTTTCAGCGATGTCGGCATACAGTTTGGCCAGTGTCTCGGCATCCAGGAGCGGGGTCTCCGCCTGGGGCTTGGGTTTCGAAGTCATCGGGAATTCCTCATTTGCAGCCCTTAGCAACCCGATCCATGGCCGGGCCACTTTATAAAACTAAATTGACGTTTACGTAAAAGCGATGATATGGTGTGGCGGCATGTTACCTGCTGCTGCTGCGGAGCACAATGAGTAAAACCTACACGATCAGTGAGCTGGCGCAGGAGTTCGGCGTCACCACCCGCACGCTGCGCCATTATGAAGACCAGGGCCTGGTCACCCCGGCGCGCGAGGGCATCAACCGCATCTACAGCCATCGCGACCGTGTCCGACTGAAACTGGCGCTGCGCGGCAAGCGCCTCGGCTTTTCCCTCGGCGAAATCCGTGAACTGTTCGAACTCCACGACCTCGCCGGCAGCGAACGCCGCCAGCTCGAGGAATTCTCGGTCAAGCTGGAACGCCGCCGTGCCCAGCTCGAACAGCAGCGTGAAGATGTTGAAGTCATGCTCAATGAGATCCGCTTTTTCGCCACCCAGTGCCAGCGCCGCCTGGCCGAAGCAGATCCCAGCAAAGCCCCGGCATCAGACAGTGCAGCATAGCTTACGTTTACGTAAATGATATTCAAAATACTCAATAAAAACAGAGAATTAGCCCCATTTTGTCAATGGCAAAGCCCGAAGTTCCGTGCCCGGTAACATGACCCGGACAACCGGCACAAACCGCCCAGCGAGGAGCGCAGCATGTCCCAGCCCATAGAGTTCTATTTCGACTTTTCTTCCCCCTATGGTTATTTTGCGGCGGCAAAAATCGAGGCCCTCGCCGCCAAATACAATCGCAGCACAAGCTGGCGGCCGATGCTGCTTGGCGCCGTGTTCAAGATCACCGGCCAGCAGCCACTGGTGAGCATTCCGCTCAAAGGCAGTTACGCCCAGCACGACCTGATCCGTTCCGCGCGCTGGTTCGGCGTAACGTTCAAACTGCCGAGCAAGTTTCCGGTTTCCTCCACCGCGCCCTGCCGCGCCTATTACTGGCTGCATGACCGCGACCCGGCCGCCGCGAAAACACTGGCCCAGGCCCTCTACCGCGCCTACTTCGCCGAGGACCGCGACATCTCCAACCCGGAAGTCACCGCCAATGTCGCCGCCAAACTCGGCCACGACAAGGACGCCGTAACCCAGGCCATCAATGACCCGGCGGTCAAGGAGCGGCTGAAGGCCGAAGTCGATGCCGCGATCGAGCGCGGCATTTTCGGCTCACCGTACATCATCGTCGATGGCGAACCGTTCTGGGGTTCGGACCGGCTGGACCAGATCGAGCAGTGGCTGGCTAAAGGAAAATGGTGAGTCGGGGAAATGGCAAGCCGGGGCAATTGGCAAGCCGGCAAAATCCGGCGTCCATAAAGTGACGCGCAACGGGTGACGCACGACGGCTGAATCGCAGGCGCCCTGCGTATAATCGGCAGCGAGTCCCATCGGGCGCGGCCCGCACCACCCATGATCCATAGGCTGCAACGCGCCGGATAAAAATTCCGATCCAGCCTCAAGGAACCGCCATGAGCAAATCGACCGCCGCTGCGCGGGTGCTGACCAACCGCGATGACTACGGCAACGTCACCATCACGCTGAACCGCCCGGAAGTACACAACGCCTTCGATCCGGAGATGGTTCATGCGCTGACCGCAACACTGGCCGATATCGCCGCCGATGATTCCATCCGCGCCGTGGTCATCGCCGGTGCCGGCAAAAGTTTTTGCGCCGGCGCCGATATTTCCCACATGCGCCAGAGCGCCAAGTTCACCAAGGCGCAGAATTACAAGGCCGCCTGCGAATCCGCGCGCATGTTCCATGCGCTGTACACGCTGAACAAACCGACCATCGCCGCGGTGCATGGCGCCGTACGCGGCGGCGGTTGCGGCCTCGTTGCCGCCTGCGACATCGCGATTGCCTCGCGCAGCGCCACCTTCCGCCTGTCCGAAGTCAAAATCGGCGTCGTCCCGGCGATGATCAGCCCGTACGTGATCGGCGCCATCGGCGAACGCCAGGCGCGGCGTTACATGCTGTCCGGTGAGGAATTCGACTGCGCCGAGGCCTGGCGCATCGGTCTGGTGCATGATCTGGTCGAAGAAGAATACCTGGCGACCTGTGTCGGCGAGATGCTCGGCCAGCTCTATAGCAGCGGCCCGAAAGCGGTGCATGCGATCAAACAGCTGATCCCGAAAAGCGCGCACAGCGCCATCGGCCCCGGCATCATCGACGAAACCTCCAAAGTCATTGCCGACATCCGCGCCACACCCGAAGCACAGGAAGGACTGACCGCCTTCCTCGAAAAACGCAAACCGTCGTGGACCGAACCGCCGAAGGCCAAAAAAGCAGCCGCGAAAAACAAAAAGAAACGTTAGTTAGTACGTTCCTCCCCTTGAAGGGGAGGGAGTTGATCAGCGGCTTGAAGGAGTTTGTTGATATGACCCTACCCAAAAAAGTACGCATCGTCGAAGTCGGCCCGCGCGACGGGCTGCAGAACGAAGCCATGCCGGTGCCGGCCGCCGTCAAGATCGAACTGATCCATCGCCTGCAGGATGCCGGCGTGTCGATCATCGAGGCCACCGCCTTCGTGTCGCCGAAATGGGTGCCGCAAATGGCCGACAACGCCGACGTGATGGCGGGGATCCGCCGCAAACCCGGCGTGACCTACCCGGTGCTGGTGCCGAACATGAAGGGGCTCGAGGCCGCCATCGCCGCCGGCGCTGAAGAAGTCGTGGTGTTCGGCGCCGCCACCGAGAGTTTTTCCAGACGCAATACCAACTGCAGCATCGATGAAGGCCTCGCGCGTTTTGCAGAAGTCGCAAAAGCCGCGATCGCCCGGGGCATCAAGGTGCGTGGCGATATTTCCGTCTGCCTCGGCTGTCCGTACGAAGGCGAAGTCGATCCCGCCGCCGTGGTCCATGTCGCCCGGGCGCTGGATGCGATGGGCTGCTACGAAATCACCGTCTGCGACACCATCGGCACCGGCACCGCCGGCAAGACCCGCGCCGTCATCGAAGCCGTGGCGAAACACATTCCCGTCGCACGCATGGCCGGACATTTCCACGACACCTACAGCCAGGCGCTGACCAATATCTACGCCGCGCTGGAATGCGGCGTCGCGACTTTCGACAGCTCGGTGTCCGGGCTCGGCGGCTGCCCGTACGCCAAGGGCGCCACCGGCAACGTCGCCACCGAGGATGTGCTGTACCTGCTCGACGGCCTCGGCATCGAAACCGGCATCGACATGCAAAAACTGATGGCTGCCGGCGATTACATCTGCGGCGTGCTCGGCCGGCAGACCCTTTCGCGCGTCGCACGCGCAATCCGCGCCAAAGCGGCATGACGATGGAAACGGACGCGCGGCAGGCGGTGGAATCACCCTGCATCATGTCCTGCGTGGTCGATCAGAACCACGGTTTCTGTCTCGGCTGCTGGCGCACACTCCGGGAAATCAGTGACTGGCACCGCTACTTTCCGGAACAGAAACATGCGGTGCTGGCCGAGATCGAAACCCGCCGTGCCACCCATTCCACACCCACCTGAATCACCGGAGTCCGCGTCATGCCCTTGCCACACCCCGCCCCCCGCACCCTGAAACACACTCGCGCCGTCGAATGCAAAGGTTATGAACGCGAGGATGGCTTGTGGGATATCGAGGGCCATCTCATCGACACCAAAACCTATGTCCATTCGCGCCGCGACGGCGGTCGCGAACGCCAGCCCGGCCAGCCGGTGCATAACATGTGGCTGCGCCTGACCATCGACCTCGACCTGAAAATCCATGACGTTGAGGCCATCACCGACGACGGCCCGTACGAAACCTGCGGTAACATCACGGTGAATTTCAAAAAACTGGTCGGCCTGACCATCGGCCCCGGCTGGCGCAAGGCGATTGCCGAACGCGTCGGCGGCGTACTCGGCTGCACCCACCTGGTCGAGTTGTTGGGCCCGCTGGGCACCACCGCGTTTCAGGCCACGGGGCGCGCGCGTGAAGCGCACAACGCGCGCAAACCGGCCACCGGCAAAAAACCGTATCAGATCGGCTCCTGTCATATCTACAAGGAGGATGCGCCGGCAGTGCTGGAGCGGTGGCCGGAGTTTTATACCGGGCCGCGGTGAAAACGCCACGGGCTTTGTAGCTTCAGGATTCAGAGTCCAATGGAATTCTTCCGAGCCACTTTTGCTAGAAGTCATTTCATAAATGGGTTCTGTACTTTTCAGAAAGGCCGTGCTACGTTTTTTGCATGGCCAAACGAGAAG
>JAIEPF010000018.1 GCA_019749945.1 Burkholderiales bacterium | reverse complement strand
ACATTTATTTCATCCGATGCGTACAGGGTTTTTAAGCCTGAGCACGTGCATGCGCCATTGCGCCCTGTCATTGACCTGAAGTTGCTTGGTGGTCTGGTCGAGGCGCGTGCACGGTTGCAGCATCAAGAGTGGGAAGGTCTATTTGGCGGTATATCGGCGTTCAATTTAGCCAACACTGACAGCGACGAAGTTAGGGAGAACGTCGAGGCTATCCTGTTGAGCTCGTCAATTGAGCAGATTCTGGACGCTTCTTCCAATGCGGACGATATTGCTCAGAAGTTTGGTAATGCTTTAGTGCCGGCTTCGTCCATGCCGGCAACAGCCAAGGCTGCCATTAAGCGCGCGCAAGGGAACGGACGCTTTAAGAAGGCCAAGTCATTGCGGGAAGCCTGGATCAGAGATTTTTATGCGCTGCGCGGGCATGTGGCGCATAAATCAAATGCAGGAAATTACCCTTCAGTTTGGGCGCTCAAAGAACATCTTCTGCTCGGAAGTTTCGTTATTCCGCTGTTGGTTAAGCAGCGTCTTGTCAGTGCGGGGTTTTATTCGTTCAGCAGAGTTGACCGGGTAAAGATTGATGTTTTTGAAGCGTTGTGCGCACGTGACCTGCTTAAAAAACCAAGGCAGGGGAAAGAGTGGCCTTGGCGTGAGGTTTTGGGTGAGGCGATGTTGGATGAGTGGTTTCGACAGTCTGCAAAAGGTGGGTGATGCCTTTTGATTATTTCATTGGCATTGACTACTCCGGCGCTGAAACGCCGACCGCGCGCCTGAAAACCCTGCAGGTGTATGCCGCGACGCCGGGCCGGTTGCCCGAGCGCGTGGCTACCCCGGCAATTGCCGCAGCGCGCGCGGCGGGTGTTGTCGGCCACTCATTGCCGCGCTACTGGACACGCAACGAGATCGCGCACTGGCTGATCGGTCTGGTGGAAGACGGGCAGTGTTTTGTTGCGGGCATTGACCACGGCTTTTCGTTGCCCGAGGCTTATTTCCAGCGTTACGGGCTGGCGACCTGGCCGCAGTTTCTCGATGACTTCACGCAGCACTGGCCGACCGATGGCGACCATGTGTATGTCGATTTCGTGCGCGACGGCAATCTCGAACGCAAGGGCCGCGCGCCGCCGCCGGGCATGCGTACCGGCAGCAGCAGGGAGTTCCGCCTGTGCGAGCGCTGGACGTCATCGGCGAAAAGCGTGTTCCAGTTCGATGTGCAGGGTTCGGTGGCGAAATCGACGCATGCCGGGATACCGTGGCTGAAGCGCGTCCGCGATGCGGTGGGCGAGCGGGTGCATTTCTGGCCCTTCGATGGCTGGCTGCCGCCGCCGGGAAAATCAGTGATCGCCGAGGTGTATCCGTCGGTGTTCCGCAACCGCTATCCGAAAGACGGGCGGACGGCCGATGAACACGATGCCTGGGCTGTCGCGCGCTGGCTGCAGGAGATGGCGGTGCGGGGTGCGCTGGAGCGGTATTGGAATCCGCCGCTGACGATCGAGGAGCGACGGATTGCCGGGCGTGAGGGGTGGATACTGGGGATTTCTTAAAATATTAATAAAAACAAATACTTACTAATTATTATCGGTTTGCGCTCGCTCACATTAGTTTGTGATTCTTACAATAAGTCCAGTATGACTGGATAAATTAGTGATTTATTAAACTTGCTTCTAATTTGATAATTCTGTAGAAAGTCCAGTATGGCTGGACAAAATGACATAAATGCAAATAAACCCAAGCTGAGTCGCCTGCAGGGCGAGTTGCCGGCGGGGCTGCTGGCGACCGCGGATTGGTTGAAGGCGCGCGGCTATTACCGGCAACTGCTGAGCCATTACGTCAGCAGCGGCTGGCTCGAATCGCCGGCGCGGGGGGTTTACCGCCGTCCTGGATCGCCGCTGAAGTGGCAGCAGGTGGTGCTGAGCCTGCAAAGGCTGCTGAAAAACCAGATTCATGTCGGCGGACGGACTGCGCTGGTGCATCGAGGGCTGGGTCATTACGTTCAGATGAGCGGCCCGGAAACCATCCTGTTGTTTGGCGCGCATCATCCGGTGGCTTGGGTAGGACGGCTGGAGGTGCCGGTCCGTTTTGAGTGGCGCAGCGACGCGATGTTTCATGCCTTGCTCGAATCAGGCGGTCAGCAAAATGCGGCGCAGGGAGAGAGACAGTCTCTACAGCCCGCGGAGATGGAGGCGCAGGGTCTGAGCCCGATGACCTGGGGTGACGGTGACTGGATGCTGCTGTATTCGTCGGAGGAGCGCGCGATCCTGGAAGTGTTGCAGGATGTGCCCGAACGCGAGTCGGTGTACGAGGCTCATGTGCTGATGCAGGGGCTGGTGAACCTGCGACCATCGCGGCTGATGGCCTTGCTGCAAGCTTGCAGCAGCATCAAGGTCAAGCGGCTGTTCTTCGCGCTGGCCGAGCGTCATGGTCATGCCTGGTTCAAGCACCTTGACCCTGAGGCGGTTGATTTTGGCAAAGGCAACCGCATGCTGGTCAGAGGCGGGAAGCTGCATCCCAAATACCGGATCACGTTGCCTGCCGATCTCGATGATCACGCCCGATAATCCTTATTTCCAGCAGGTGCGCCTACTGGTGATCGTGCTGCCCTATGTGGCGGCCGAGCGTTGCTTTGCACTGAAGGGCGGGACGGCAATCAACCTTTTTGTGCGCGATATGCCGCGGTTGTCCGTCGATATCGATCTGGCTTATGTACCTTTGTCGGATCGCCAAAGTGCATTGCGCGAGATTGATGCCGCGATGATGCGTATCAAGGGAATATTGGAGAGTGGCTCGCCGGCATATGGCGTTCGCGTTTCAAAGCGCGTGGATGGATGTGCTTATGGATTAATCGTGCGTAATAGTTTGGCCGAGATCAAGATTGAAGTGACCCCCGTATTGCGTGGGAGTGTTTATTCGGAGACTGATCTGCGCATAGTGCCTAATGCGGAAAAAGCGTTTGGTTTCGCTGAGACTCCGGCGCTTTCATTTGAGAATATCTATGCTGGCAAGCTGGTCGCTGCGCTTGACCGGCAGCACCCGCGCGATTTATTTGATGTGGCGCAGTTGCTGGAAAACGAAGGGGTCTCGGACCGGCTGTTCAAGGCGTTTTTGGTCTATCTGATCAGCCATGATGGCTCGCTCGCCCGTTTGATCAATCCCGCTTACAAGCCGCTTGGCGATTTGTATGAGAAGCAATTCAAAGGGATGACGGTCGAACCGGTTACGGTTGATTATCTGGAAAAAGCCAGGCAGGACCTGATTTCCGTGATTCATTCAATGTTGGATGACGGCGCTAAACGGTTTCTGGTGTCGTTCAAGAAAATGAATCCTGATTGGGGGCTATTGGGTGTGCCGCACGCGAAAGATTTGCCTGCTGTGCAATGGAAGTTAAGAAATCTTGGGCAAATGTCTCCGGACAAGCATGCTGATGCGGTTGGCAAACTTGAGGATGTGCTGTCGCGGATAGATGGGTAGTGTGTCGGTTAGATCATCATCATGATGATGACCAGCATGCCGTTAAGGGAGGCGCACACTACCGACATGGTGGTCGGTGTCTCCTTGTGGAAAAAAATTAATAACTATTTGTTTTTATTAAATAAATGAGTAATACCTCACAGCAAATCGTCAACAAGGCCTGGAATTTTGCGCATGTGCTGCGCGATGACGGGCTGTCGTACATGGCCTACACGGAGCAGATCACCTTTCTGCTGTTCCTGAAGATGGCACATGAGCAGACGCTCCCGCCATTTAACCGCCCTGCCATAGTGCCTGCGAAATTAGGTTGGGCGAGTCTGCTGGCCAAGGACGGTGATGAACTGGAGGTGCATTACCGCCATGTGCTGGAAGAACTTAGCAAGAAGCCGGGGATGCTCGGCGAGATTTTCAAGAAGGCGCGGCAGGACATCCAGAACCCGGCGACGCTGAAGCGGCTGATCGTTGATCTGATCGAGCCGGAACAGTGGATGTCGCTGGAGGCGGATGTCAAAGGCGACATTTACGAAGGCTTGCTGGCGAAGAGCGCTGCGGAGTCACCCAAGGGCGCGGGTCAGTACTTCACGCCGCGTGAATTAATCAAGGCGATTGTGGAGGTGATGCAGCCCAGGCCGGATGAAACGGTGTGTGATCCGGCCTGCGGGACCGGCGGCTTTTTGCTGGCGGCGCATGAGTGGGTGTCGCGGCAATACGGCAAGAAGCTCGACCCCGATCAGAAAAAGCACTTGCGCGAGAAATTTGTACATGGCTGGGAACTGGTGCCGGGGACCGGGCGACTGTGCGTGATGAATATGTATCTGCACGGCATCAATGCCGATCCGTGCCCGGTGCGCTCGGGCGTGGACAGCCTGGCCGCCGATCCCGGCGACCGTTTCAGCATGGTGCTGACCAATCCGCCCTTCGGCAAGAAAAGCAGTATTTCCATCGTCAACGAAGAAGGCGATTTGGAAAAGGAAGATACCTCGTACGAGCGACAGGATTTCTGGACGTCGACCAAGAACAAGCAGCTTAATTTCCTCCAGCACATCAAGACGCTGCTGGAGGTGAATGGCCGCGCGGCAGTGGTGGTTCCTGATAACGTGTTGTTTGAAGGCGGCTCGGGCGAAACCGTGCGCCGCAATCTGCTGAAGCAATTCGATGTGCATACGCTGCTGCGATTGCCGACAGGTATTTTCTACGCGCAGGGCGTCAAGGCGAATGTGCTGTTCTTCGATGCCAAGCCCGCGCAGGAGGCGGCGTGGACCAACAAGCTGTGGGTGTTCGACCTGCGCACCAACATGCATTTCACGTTGAAGACCAATCCGCTCAAGCCTGCAGACCTTGAGGAGTTCGTCGCCTGCTACAACGTCAAGAATCGCCATGAGCGCAAGGCGCTGTGGAGCGACAAGAATCCGGAAGGGCGTTGGCGTTGCTTCGATTACGACGAACTGCTGAAGCGCGACAAGCTGAACCTCGACATCTTCTGGCTGAAGGACAAAAGCCTGGAAGATTCCGACAACCTGCCAGAGCCGGATGTGCTGGCGCAGGAGATCATCGACGATCTGGAGAGTGCACTGGAACAGTTGCGGAGTGTGGCGGCGGAGTTGAAAGGTTGAAACCGTATTCGCGCTGAACCGGTTTTTGAATCACCGTCATCACTTACTGCCGGGCTTATTCCAGCAACTTCAGCCGCTGCACCTTCCCCGACGGCCCCTTCGGCAGTTCGGTGACGAACTTGATGATCTTCGGCGTCTTGTATTTGCCGAGTTCCTGCCGTGAAAACGCCGCCAGCGCTTCCGCCGAACACTCCGCGCCGGGCTTCAAAATCACGCAGGCCATGATCTCCTGCCCGTAGTGGGCATCCGGTATGCCGACCGCGGCGGCTTCGAGCACGGCGGGATGTTTCAGCAGCGCCTCGTCGATCTCGCGCGGCGCGATGTTCTCCCCGCCCTTGATGATCAGTTCCTTGATGCGGCCGGTGACAAAGACGAAACCGTCCTCGTCCATGTAACCCAGATCTCCGCTGTGCATCCAGCCGTCGGGCTCCAGCGTCTTTGCGGTGTTTTCCGGATCCTTGTAGTAACCCGTCATCACGTTGTCGCCGCGTATCATCAGTTCGCCGGGCGTGCCGCGCGGCTGCTCTTTGCCGGTGACTGGATCGATCACCTTGGCTTCGTTGCCGAAGGCGGTGCCGGGGCTGCCGATCTTGCGTTTTGCCGGGTCGTACGGATTGGTGAAACAGGGTGCGTTGGTCTCGGTCATGCCGAAGGTTTCGATGATGCCGATGCCGAATTTGTCCTCGAAGGCGCGGTGCAGCTCCGGCGGCAGCGGGGCGGAAGCCGAGCGGCAGAATTTGACGCCTGAGGCATCGAGCCCTTTGTCCTTCGGTGTCGGCGCGTTCAACAGGTAGGCGATGATGGTCGGCACCACGTTGATCCAGGTGCAGTGATGCATGGCCACCAACTCCCAGTAATTGCTGACGCTGAAACGGTGCGGCATCACCACGCTGCCGCCGTGCACCAGGGGGGCTACGGCGGTCACGATCTGGCCGTTGATGTGGTACAGCGGCATTGCGCACAACACGCGGTCTGTAGCCTTGAGTTCATGCGCGGCGCTGGTGAATTCGCCACCGGCGCAGACGCTGCGGTTGGATAACACGCAGCCCTTGGGTTTGCCGGTGGTGCCGGAGGTGTACATCAGCAGCGCGTCGTCGGTTTCGGTGACTTCCGGCAGCTTCACCTCGGGCAGCGCGGCCCGGTCGAAAATTTCCCTGGCATCGGGGTCGATGGCGATGACGCCGATGTCGCGGTTGATCCCGGTCAGCGCAGCCTTCAGCCGTTCGGCGAATTCCGCGCTGGTGAACACGACGCGGGTGTCGGAGTGTTCCAGCACATAGGCCAGTTGCGAAGGCTGGGCCAGCAGGTTCAGCGGCGCGACCATGAAGCCGCCGTACATCACGCCGATCAGCAGCCGCGCGGTCTGGTAACTGTTGTGCAGCATCAGCGCGACCTTGTCGCCCTTGCCGAGGCCCATGCCGAGCAGGTAACGGGTCAGGTCCTGCGAATCGCGCTGCAGTTGCGCGTAACTCATCGTCGCGCCGGTTTCGGGCGCGATCAGCCAGGTGGCGGCGGGCTGTTCCGCGGCGCGCAGGTCTACGTAATGACGGATAGTTCGCATGAGGGAAGAAAAAGATCAAAAACCTAAAGTCAAAAGCGAGCCACAGAGGTCACAGAGAGCACAGAGGAAATCAAGTTCAAGAACTTCGGTTATTGCGAGGCCATGGTTTTTGCAGTTCTCTGTGTCCTCTGTGATCTCTGTGGCTAAAGATCTTGTTTTTAAGCCCCGTATTTTTTGCGATAAGCGCTGAAGATGTCATCCACCGAAGGTTCACGCGGCGGGATCACGCGCACGATGCGCGTGGTGTTCATGAAGTGTTTGTAGTTCAGGTTTTCCGAGAAGCTGTTGCCGCCCCAGGTACCGCAGCCCATGGTCAGCGAGAACGGCAGGCCGTTGTCGAAGTTGCCGCCGTTGGCGATGGCATGGGCCTGGTTGACGATCACGCGGCAGACTGTCATTTCCATTCCAAGCCTTTGAATTTGTTCATTATTTTTTGTGTGTATGCCGCAGGAGTGGCCGTCGCCCTGGTAGTCGTAAATGGCGCGCAGCGTGCTGAAGGCGTGGTCGAAATCATTGGCCTTGTAGAGCGTCAGCACCGGCGACAGTTTTTCGCCGGAGAAGGGTGCGGCCTTTCCGGTATTTTTTTCTTCCACCATCAGGCACTTCGCGTTGACCAGCGCGGGGCGGGTGAGGCCCGCAACTGCGCAGATTTTGGCGACGGATTGCGCGGTGACGGCCGGAGAGAGTTTGCCGCCGGGGAACATCGCGGCCTGCAGCACGGCTTTTTCTTCCGCCGTGAGCAGCGCTCCGCCGGCATCCGTCAGTGCCTCGATCATGCGCTCATACACGGCGGCATGGATGATCAGGCTGTTTTCGGAGGAGCAGCTGGTGGCGTTGTCGAAAATCTTCGAACGCATGATTTTTCCGGCGGCATCGGCAAGGTCGGCCGATTCATCGACGATCACCGCGACATTGCCGGCCCCCACGCCCAGCGCCGGCGTGCCGCTGGAATAACCGGCGCGCACATTGGCCTGGGAGCCGGTGACGACCACCAGGTCGGCCTGTTTCATCAGTTCCTGGCTCAGTTCCTTGGTCACCGGCGGCGGCAGCGTCTGCACCAGGTCGGCGGGTGCGCCGATGCGCGCGAATTCGGCATGGATGAACTCCAGCAGTTTCGCCGCCGTCGAGCAGCCCTTGGGCGAGGGTGACAGGATCACGGCATTGCCGCATTTCAGCGCGTTGATGATGTTGTTGGCCGGTGTCGCGCCCGGATTGGTGGAGGGCACGACCGCGGCGACGACGCCGACCGGGCGCGCGATTTCGGTGATGCCCAGTTCCGGGTGCTCGGCAAGTACGCCGGTGGAGATCGCCCCCTGCAGGTCGCGCAGCAGGCCGAGGGTCTTGCGGTGGTTTTTGTTGATCTTGTCGGCGACGTTACCGAGGCCGGTGTCGCGCACCGCGATCTCGGCGAGCATCCGGTTGCGGCCGGGTTCCATGATCGCCCAGCCGGCGGCGGTGACCAGCTCGTCGAGCTGCGCCTGGGTATGTTTTGCGATCGCGGCCTGCGCCTTGCGCGCGCGGGCGACCAGTGCGGCGACAGTCTGTGCGGCCGGCGACGGCGCGGATTGCGGATGGGTTTCAGCCATGTCGGTTCCCGGGTTTGCGTCGGTCTCTCGGCCGGCGTCATGTTGATTTGATGGACATTATAGCCAGCACCGGAGCACGACCGGTTTTGCTGTGCGCGCCGGACAAAAATTGATAGACTCGCGGTTCCCGAAAAACGACAACACCAGTTTATGAAATGGCAGACCAAAAGTATTTCAAATTCCAGGGAAAAATCGTTTTCATCGGTTTCGGCTCCGTCGCTCAGGGCGTACTTCCGCTCCTGTTGCGCCATATCGACATGCCGAGAGAGCGGATATCCATCATTACCGCGCATGACCGCGGCCGCGCCGAGGCGGCATCGTTCGGCATCCGTTACGAAATAAACCCCCTCACGCGCGAAAACCATCGCGCGATCCTCGGCCCGAGGCTTGAGCGGGGCGATCTGCTGATCAATCTGTCGGTCGACGTCGCGAGTTCCGCGCTGATCGAGTTTTGCTGCGAACGCGGCATTCTCTACACCGATTCCTGCATCGAGCCTTGGGCCGGCGGTTATACCGATCAATCGGTTTCGGCCTCCCGCCGTTCCAACTACGGCCAGCGCGAGGAAGTGCTCGAGCTGCGCAGGAAATTCCCCACCGGGCCGACGGTGATCCCGACGCACGGCGCGAATCCCGGGCTGATTTCGCACTGGGTGAAACAGGCGCTGGTCAATCTGGGGCAGGACATCCTCGGCCGGACCGCGATTCCGCAGTCGAAAACGGAATGGGCGCAACTGGCGATGGATCTGGGCGTGAAGAGCATCCATTGTTCCGAGCGCGACACCCAGTATGCGCTGCCGCGCAAACGTGTCGGCGAGTTCGTCAACACCTGGTCGGTTGACGGTTTCATCGGCGAAGGTTCGCAGCCCTGCGAGCTGGGCTGGGGTTCGCACGAAAAACATTTCCCGCCGGAAGGCATGAATCACGATTACGGCTGCAAGGCGGCGATTTACCTGAACCGTCCAGGCGCCTCGGTGAAGGTGCGCACCTGGACGCCCAATGCCGGCGCGTTCCACGGTTTCCTGATCACGCACGGCGAGGCGATTTCGATTTCGGATTACCTGACCGTGAAAAAAGGCGATCAGGTGCTCTACCGGCCGACCTGCCACTATGCCTATCATCCCTGTGACGACACCGTGCTGTCGGTGCACGAACTGGCGGGGCGCAACTGGGTGGGGCAGGAGCAGCGCAGGCTGTATCGCGACGAGATCACCGAAGGCACCGATGAACTCGGCGCGCTCCTGCTCGGCCACAAGAAGGGCGCCTACTGGTACGGCTCGCAGCTGTCGATCGACGAGGCGCGCAGGCTGGCGCCGTACAACAATGCAACCAGCCTGCAGGTGGCCGCCGGGGTCCTCGGCGGCATCGTGTGGGCGATGGAAAATCCGCACGCCGGCATCATCGATCCCGACGACATGGATTACCGCCGCGTCCTCGAAGTTGCCAATCCCTATCTGGGCAGGGTGGTCGGCGCCTATTCCGACTGGACGCCGCTGCAGGGCAGCAACCACCCCTTCCCCGAGGATATCGATGTCTCGGATCCCTGGCAGTTCAAAAACATCCGCGTGACCTGAAGCACGATAGGTTAATCCGTTCGTCCCGGGCGTGTCGGAGTACGAACGGATTTTCCCGTATCAGTTCAGTGTGATTTTTGCGTCAGCGACAATCTTCCTGAACTTGGCGATTTCCGTGCGCACCAGCTCGCCCAGCTGTTCCGGCGTGCCGCCGACCGGATCGACGCCCAGATCGGCCATGCGCCCTTTCATTTCCGCGGTTTTGACGATGGCGGAAATCTCCGCGTGCAGCCGGGTCACGATGTCGTTCGGCGTGCCGCGCGGCACCAGCACCGCCCACCACTGGCTGACCTCGAAACCCGGCATGCCGGATTCGGCGAAGGTCGGCACGTCGGGGAAGGCCAGAGAACGTTTGGCGGAGGTCATGCCGATGGCGCGTACGCGGCCGTTCTTGATGTTGGGCGCCGCGACCGGCAGCGCGAGGAATCCGCTCGGGGAGTGACCGCCCAGCAGGTCGGTCATCTGCGGTCCGCCGCCCTTGTACGGCACATGGATGATGTTGATGCCGGTCAGCAGCCGCATCCATTCGCCGGCCATGTGCTGGGCGCTGCCGGAGCCGATCGAGGAGTAGCTGATCGCGCCCGGCTGCTTTTTGGCGAGCGCCACGTAGTCGTTGACGTTTTTCACCGGCAGTGACGGATGCGCGACCAGCACCAGCGGCGACACTCCGACCTGCGTCACCGGCGCCAGGTCGCGGATCGGGTCGTAGTTCATCTTCGGGTAGAGCGCCACATTGAGCGACACCTCTCCGGAGGCGCTCATCAGGATGGTGTAGCCGTCAGGGGGACTGCGTACCGCCATTTCCGCACCGACCATGCCCGAGGCGCCGCCGCGGTTGTCGATGATGATCTGCTGCCCCAGTTTGTCGCCGAGCAGTTTGGCGATCGGGCGGCCGAGTACGTCGGTGCCGCCGCCGGGCGGGTAGGGAATGATCATGCGGATGGGTTTGACCGGATAGGTTTGCGCCGGCGCAAGTCCGGCGGCAGCGAGCATTATCAGCAGCAACAGCAGACGTGACAGCATGATGACTCCTCCTTCAAAGATGAGGGGTGGGCCCGAAGGTTGTTGTTATTGTTCGGCATAGCATGTCACCCGCGGGGGCGGTCGGGCAACAGTTTTGCGATGGGTTCGGCCATTTCGTAGACGCTCGCGACCGCCAGTTCATGGCCGAAGGGCTGCCGGGTGCGCCTGGCATGACGCTGCAGCTTGTCGCGGTGTATTTCCATGACCTCGCGCGGGAAGGGCATCAGGCCGGGATCGACGATGCGCAGGCAGCCGTCCCCGTCACGCGCCGGCATCACCCGGCTTTTGACGTGGCGGTTTGGCGACCAGGGAATGTCGAGCACGCCGGCGGCGAAGGCGCGCACGGTGCCAACCGCGGTATCGCCGTCGCCCATCTCCAGCGTCTTGTCGAGGATCGCACGCGCTTCGCGCTTGATCAGGTCGCGCTCGAACTGGAACTCCGGCATCGAGTCGAGACGGATATTGCGCGCCATGTACACCGCGGTGCGGGTGATCCGCAGACCTTCGGCATTGGCCTGCGGCGTCGGGATGCCGAAGGCTTCGTGCGTGCTCTTGGTCGTCACGCTGTTGGCCCCGGCGATGGCAGCCAGCGTGCCGCCGTAGGCCACCATTGCCGCGCACTGCGCTTCGTCCTGCGGCCATGCGCCCATCCAGTGCAGCAGCGTCACCGGGGTGAACACGTCGCGGTAGCCTTTGCGTGCGAGGTACTCCTGGCACAGTTCGCGGCAGGCGGCAACGGCCGCTGCATCCTGCACCAGGTGCAGGGTCTCGCCCATTTCGAGGCCGTAGTTGCGCACGCCCTGGGCGGCGGCAAGCAGGCAGTCGAGTACGCAGGTGACGATGGCGATGGACGGCGGAATGTTGGTGCCGGTGAGGAATCCGGGCTGGCGGCGGTGCAGCTCGATGCCCTGCGCTTGATACTGCGCGACCAGGCGATCGAGGTACTGATAGTTGCGGATGCCTTGCTCGATGCTCAGTTCCTTGGTGTACGAGGTGGTGTAGGCAATGGCGGAGCCGAGATAGCCGGTGTAACCGCCCGCATAGCTGATTTCCCCCGTGAGTTTGGGCATAGAGGTGCCGGTGAGCATGATCGCCGGTTTGTCGATCGAGGCGATCAGTTCGCGCGCCTTCGCCACGCCATAGTTCACCATCGGGTAGCCGTTGAGCAGGGAGCGGCCGGCCTTTTCCGACTCCTCGATGCCGCGCTGCGCGAGCTGCCATTGCTCGTTGCGGGTGTAGCTGTCCGTGGTGGTTGGCACCACGTCGGCAAGACCCTCCCGGTCGAGGGTCACCATCAGGTCGCGGTGCATCTCGAAGGTGCCGAAACCGCCGCGCGGCTGGGTCAGGCAGCGCCGCTCGCGGTCAGCCTCGCGCATGACCCAGGCCAGCTGCTTGTGGCGCGGCAGCGCCCGATGCAGTTCCACCGCGGCTTCGAAATCGACGTCGGCGCCGGTTGGCCAGCGTGCGAGGTTGTGTTTGCGTTCTGCCTGGAAAAAATCTTCGGCGAGGGCGGCCTCGGACAGCGGCGGCGCGGCTGTTTCAGGCGCAGCGGATTCTGGCATTGCCGGTCTCCATGGAGCGGGGTTGATGGTCCAGCCTTTGCAGATGGCCCAGCGCGAGTTCCAGCGCGGCCTCGGGCTCGGCTGCGGCGAGCAGGCCGCAGGCGTAGAGCAGGTAACCGCGATCCAGCCATAGCGACGGCGCACGCGGGCGCAGGGACAGCGGCAGGGTGTTATCGGCAAGCGCCTTGCCCAGTACCGCACCGGGATCGGGGCTCGACACGATGGCGCCCCCGGTGCCGATGACAGCGTCCAGCTCGGAGAGATCCTTGCCGTGCTGAACGGTAACCGGACCATGCGCCGTGTACACAGTTTCGAGAGTACCGCAGTGGCGCGCCACCGCCTGGAACACCGCGGCGCGCACCAGGGCCTGGTCGAGCGCGATATCGTCCGCGCTTTGCGGCAGCTGCCCGACGTCGGTGGCCAGCTGCGCGAGCAGCGCCCGGGCGCGCATGGGATCGATGCCGGCATCGGCGGCGAGGGCCTCGATCCCGGCGACTTCAGCAATCGTTGCCGCGTTGTGGCGCATGCCGAGATCGCCTTCCACGGTGCGCTTGATCCGCGGTTCAGGCAAACCCACGGCGACCACTTGCCCGGAGGCGGGGCGTCCGTCGGCAACAGAGTGCACGTCGGTGGTCGCGCCGCCGGGATCCACCACCATCACCGTACCCAGCCCGTCGTGGCCGGCAACACCATCCGCGAGCAGGCGCGCACCCTCCATCACTGCGGCCGGGGTGGGCATCAGCACTGCGTCAAAATCGGCGCGCGCGCGGTCGATGCCCTTGGCGTGAACGATGCGGTCGATGAACACCTGGCGGATCACTGCGCGGGCCGGCTCGATGTTCAGGGTATTGAACTCCGGCATCACGTTCTCGGTGACGATCAGCGTACACCCGGCGAGCAGGGTGCTTACATCGTCGGCGGCAGCGCGATTGCCCGCATAAACCACAGGGCAGGCCAGCGCGCTGGCGGCGAGCAGCCCGGCATTGGCCAGCACCACGGCGCTGTTGCCGCCGTCGGTGCCGCCGGCCAGCAGCACGATGTCTGGTTTTAACTCATTGATTTTATTTATATCTTTTTGTGTCAGGCGATAACTGAAAGTGCCGACCAGCTTGGCGCCGGCGCCGAGTGCGGCGCGGCGCGCGGCCTCTGCCGTCAACTCGCGTACCAGCCCCACCGTGACCATGCGCAGCCCGCCGGCGGCGCTGCTGGAGGCAAAGCGATAACGGAAACGGGGCAGTCCGCCGAGATGGCGCTCGAGATCGTCCATCGCCGCGCGCATGCCGATGTTGATGTCGCTGGTCACCGTCGACGGGCCTTGTCCGCTGCCCAGCACGCGCCGCGCCCCGAGATCAATCGCCCGCAGCTTGGTGTAGGTCGATCCGAAATCGATGAGCAGCGCGGCCTTTGTCATCGCGGTCAGCCGGCGGCGCGGCGCAGTCCCTGTTCGCGTGCCGCGAAATCGCGCGCGAGCCAGTCGAGCACGGTCTCCACCCGCGTTCCCGGCGCGGCGGCACGGTCAAAACCCATATCGAGAAAAATCTTTTCGATTTCGGGCCAGGGGTGCTTGCCGACGACCAGATTGCCGCCGACGTAGAGCAGGATGTCGTCGAGTCCGGCTTCGATGCACAGTTCGCGGAAGCCGCGGCAGTCAAGCTCGCCCTGGCCGTAGAGGGATGACACCATGATTGCGTCGGCCGCGGTCTCGACCGCGGCCTTGATGAAGTCTGCAGCGGGGGTCAGTGCGCCGAGAGTCGCCACCTTGTAGCCGGCCTGCTCCAGCGCCATGGACAGGATGCGGTTGCCGACAATGTGCGTGTCCGAGCCGATGACGCCGGTGACCAGGGTTTTTTGGTGCTGCGGCAAGTGCGGACGGGTATCGGCTGCGGGCATGGCGGTTCTCCGGCGGCGGGTCAGGCGATCTTCAACAGCAGCTTGCCGCGGCTGCCGCGGCTCTCCAGGCAGCGATGCGCCTCGGCCGCCTGCGCGAGCGGTAATTCGCGGTCGATCGCAACCCTGAGTTTTCCGGCGCCCCAGGCCGCGAACAGGTCATCGGCGCGGCCCGCCAATTCCTCGCGCGTGGCCACGTGGTCGGCGAGGTGAGGACGGGTGAAGAACACCGAGCCCGCCTCGGCCAGTTCCAGCGGCTCGATCGTCTGTACCAGGCCGGAGGCGCCGCCGTAGTTCACGCACAGGCCGCGTTTGCGCAGGCTGCGCAGGCTTTTGGCAATGGTGTCCTTGCCCACCGCGTCGTAAACGACATCGACGCCGTGGCCGCCGGTCGCCTGCATCACTGCTTCCCGGAAATCGGTCTCGCGGTAGAGCACCACATGGTCGGCGCCCAGCGCTTTGACAAGCTCGGCCTTGTCGCGGCTGCCCACCGTGGTGATCACGGCGCCGCCGCGCAGCTTGGCGAGTTGAATCAGCAACTGCCCCACGCCGCCTGCGCCGGCATGCACCAGGCAGATGTCGCCGGGCTTGAGCGGGTGGGAGGAATGGCTCAGATAATGTGCGGTGAGGCCCTGCAGCATCAGCGTGATCGCGACCGGCGTCGGCATCGCGTCGGGAATCCTGATCAGGCGCCAGGCCGGCACCGCGGCGTACTCGGCGTAGCTGCCGCGCACGATGCAGTAGGCGACACGGTCGCCGACTGCGACGCCGGTGGCGCCTTCGCCGAGTTCAACCACGGTGCCGCCGCCTTCGGAGCCGATCACCATCGGCAGCGGCGTCTGGTAGGTGTGTGATCGGGCGTAAAACCCGGAGCGCTGGTAGATCTCGGTGTAGTTGACACCGGAGTAGTCGAGCCGCACCAGCGCCTCGCCGGGTCCGGGCGCGGGCTGCGCGATGTCGCTGTATTCGAGCACCTCGGGGCCGCCGAAGCGGCTGATGCGGACGGCTTTCATGGTGGACTCCCCTCTCCTGTCACCGCATGCCGAGCCCGGACTCGGCAGCGTGGTTTCCGCGGATTATGCGATAATTTTGATACTTATTGTAGGTAATCTATATGAGTTATCCTTATGGCCTTATTCAATCGCCCCGGGTTGCCATGCCGCACGGCAATGTGCAGCCAGCGCGCGCCAGCGGGCCTGCTGGCGTAAACTGCTGATTCCATGGACCTCTCCCGACCCAAAACAGCCTCCGGTTCGCGTGATGCGCTGCAACCCGGCGCACTGCTCGATGGCCCGCTTTATCTCGCCGTGAAGCGGCGCATTGCGCGCAGCCTGATGGCCGGCGAGTGGGGACAGGGTGAGTCCTTGCCCAGCGAGGCGCAGCTTGCCGCGCGTTATGCGGTGAGCCCGGGCACGGTGCGCAAGGCGATCGGTGAACTGGTCAACGAGCACATCCTGGTACGCCAGGCCGGGCGCGGCACTTTTGCCGTGAGCCACGACAGCGATTCGATGCTGGAGGCCTATTTCCACATCGTCGGCGATGACGGACACAAGGAGTTCCCGGCAAGCCGCATGGTGTCCTGCCGCGCCGTGGCGGCCGACGCGGCAATGGCGCAGCAACTGCATGTGGCGCGCGGCGCGCCGCTGATCCAGATCGAGAATCTGCTCAGCCTGCGCGGCGAGGTGGTGATTTTTGATCGTATCCGGGTGCCGCGCGCGGTGTTTCCGGATTTCGATGTAGCCGCGTTCCGGCAACGTGACACCACGATTTTCCGTTTTTACCAGCTGCGACACGCCGTCACCGTGGCGCGGCTGGTGGAGCGCCTGCGCGCAAGCAACGCCGGGCCGCGGATTGCAAGGCTGCTGGGTGTGCCGGTCGGGGAAGCGCTGCTCGCCATTGAGCGCCTCGCGACAACGTATGACGGCACACCGGTCGAATTCCGCGACCGCCACGTCAGCACCCGGCATCACGCCTACGTCAATGTGTTGGGCATGAAGGGTGGCTGAGGACATGATTGCCTCGCATGGCGCGGGTCCGCCGTCGCCATGGGTCGAACGCTGGGCGCCGCTGGTGCCCGCCGGCGCCGCGGTGCTGGACGTGGCCTGCGGCAGCGGCCGCCATGCGCTGTTTTTTGCCGGGCGCGGTCATCCGGTGTCTGCGGTGGATCGTGATCCCGCCGCGATTGCCGCGCTGGCAGGGCAACCCGCTGTTTCAGCCCTTTGCGCAGACATCGAGAACGGTCCCTGGCCCTATGCCGGACGGCA
This sequence comes from Burkholderiales bacterium, assembly GCA_019749945.1. GTDB lineage: Bacteria > Pseudomonadota > Gammaproteobacteria > Burkholderiales > SG8-41. The sequence goes on along the minus strand of JAIEPF010000018.1, from coordinate 35,167 downwards.
GTTTGCCGCCATCGTGGTCACCAATTACCTGCACCGGCCGCTCATTCCGACGCTGATGGCGGCGCTGGCCCCGGGTGGTGTGCTGATTTACGAAACTTTTGCGCAGGGCAACGCGGCCTACGGCCGCCCCACCAACCCGGATTTCCTGCTGCAGCGGGGTGAATTGCTGCGTGCCGTCGGTGCGGCGCGGGTGGTGGCTTATGAGGATCTGTATGTGGAGCAGCCCAGGCCGGCCATGGTGCAGCGCATTTGCGCCGTGGTCACGGCCGGCGTAATCGGCGAAAAACCTTTTTAATTCATACGACTTTCGCGGCGCAACAACCACCGGTTCAAATTGACCGGATTCGGTGCAATCGGTAAAATCCGACGGTTTACTCAGGCTGGACCGGAAATGCGGGTCAAGTTCGTCGCAGGCAACTGGAAAATGAATGGCAATCTGGCCTCCAACGAGGCCTTGTTGCAGATTCTGGTGCCTGCTCTGGCCGACATTGCCGCTGCCGAAACCGTAGCTGTCGAAACCGTAATTTGTCCGCCTTATGTTTATCTGTCACAGGTGCGCCCGTTGCTCCGTGGTGCGAAAACCGCGCTGGGCGGACAGGACTTGTGTCAGTACGGCAATGGCGCCTACACCGGTGGTGTTTCGGCGGCGATGCTGAAGGATCTGGGTTGCAGCCACGTGATCGTTGGACATTCCGAGCGGCGTGCGTTGTTCGGCGAGACCGACGAACTGGTAGCGGAGAAGTTTGCAGTGGCGCAGCAGGCGGGATTGATGCCGATGCTGTGCGTCGGTGAAACGCTCGCGGAACGTGAAGCCGGCAACACTGAAGCGGTGGTGGCGCGGCAGTTGCAGGCCGTGATCGGGCGTTCCGGTGCGGCGGCGTTGCGGAATTCGGTGATCGCCTATGAACCGGTGTGGGCGATCGGTACCGGCAAGACGGCAACACCGCAGGAAGCGCAGGCCGTGCATGCTTTCATTCGCGGCCAGGTGGCGAATGCGGATCCTGCGGTGGCTGATGCAGTGCGTATTGTGTATGGCGGCAGCGTCAAGGCGGCCAATGCCGGGCAGTTGTTTGCGATGCCGGACATTGACGGCGGCCTGATCGGCGGCGCCGCGCTGGTGGCTGAAGAATTTGCTGCGATCTGCCGGGCGGCGGCGCAGAAACATTAACGCGGTAAACAAGGCGGAAACGGTATGGAAGTCGCAATTTTGGTAATACACGTGATTGCAGCATTGGCCATTATCGGCCTGGTGCTGCTGCAGCATGGCAAGGGCGCGGACATGGGCGCGGCCTTCGGCAGCGGTTCCGCAGGCAGCGTGTTCGGCTCGTCCGGCTCGGCGAATTTCCTCAGCCGGACCACGGCGGTGGTCGCGACGATATTTTTTGTCACCAGCATCGGCCTGACCATATTTTCGACCAAGAAAACCACCGACAAGGGCCTGATGGCGCAGCCGATTGAGCAGCCGTCGCAGTCCCTGCCCGGGCAGATTCCGACACCGCCGGCATCAGCACCGGCTTCCACGGTACCGGTGCCTTCGGCGCCGGCCGCCGCCGGTGACACCAAAGCTGGGGATGTACCCAAAAAGTAAGCAAGGGTGGTGAAGCCGGGCAGCCGGGTTCATCACAGCAACACATAAGTCGACGTGGTGGAATTGGTAGACACGCCGTCTTGAGGGGGCGGTGGCGAAAGCCGTGAGAGTTCGAGTCTCTCCGTCGACACCATACTGAAGTGGCAGTGGTGTGCAGCAGTGCAGGGGTGCCCGCGGTGCGGGTCGTAAAGTTTCACGTAACGTTGCAGAAGGCAGCAGATGCTGGAAGGTTATTTTCCGATTCTGATGTTTATCGCCGTCGGCCTCGCCTTCGGCGTCGCTCCGGTTGCCGCCGGCTGGATCGCCAGCCGTGTTGTCGGATCACACCGTCCCGGCGAACAGAAACTGTCTCCCTATGAGTGCGGCTTCGAGGCCTTCGAAGACGCCCGCATGCGTTTCGACGTGCGTTACTACCTCGTCGCGATCCTGTTCATCCTGTTCGACCTTGAAATCGCCTTCCTGTTTCCCTGGGCCGTGGTGCTGCAGGAAATCGGCCTGTTCGGATTCTTTTCCATGATGATTTTCCTAGCCATTCTGGTTGTTGGCTTTATCTATGAGTGGAAGAAGGGGGCGTTGGAGTGGGAGTGAACGAATGAGCCACCGAGCAGGGGCCCCGCGCTTGCGCGGGGATGCGAGTCAGGCGAATGAGTTCGGGCGCCGACACGGGGCGGCGATTATCTTGCGAGAAATTGTCGGAGGAGCCACGGCGAGCCACCGAGCAGGGGCCCCGGTCCCTCATCCCCGGCCCTTCTCCCGAAGGGAGAAGGGAGGCATATGTTTCCTCTCTCCCTCTGGGAGAGAGGTCAGGAGTGAGGGAACGGGGATCGACGCTCAGGCGAGCGTTTTCGGGCGCCGACGCCTGGTTGGTTATTGCTTGCCAAAACCGTTCGGAGGCGCCGACAAGAGCCGTCTCCTCACCACAGGTTCGAGGTAACTAAATCATGGGCGCCATCGAAACCATCAACGAAAATCTTAACGACAAGGGCTTTCTGCTCACGAAGGCGGATGATCTGGTCAACTGGACGCGCACCGGCTCCTTGTGGCCGATGACCTTCGGTCTCGCCTGTTGCGCCGTGGAAATGATGCACGCCGGTGCTGCGCGTTATGACCTCGACCGTTTTGGCATTGTGTTCCGCCCCAGTCCGCGCCAGTCCGATGTGATGATCGTCGCCGGCACGCTGTGCAACAAGATGGCGCCGGCGCTGCGCAAGGTCTACGACCAGATGGCCGAGCCGCGCTGGGTGATCTCGATGGGATCCTGCGCCAACGGCGGTGGTTATTATCATTACTCCTATTCCGTGGTGCGCGGCTGTGACCGCATCGTGCCCGTAGACATCTACGTGCCGGGCTGCCCGCCGACCGCCGAAGCACTGCTCTACGGCATCATCCAGCTGCAGAACAAGATCAAGCGCACCAATACCATTTCCCGCTAGCCGTTTCATCAGCCGCCAGCCCATCTTCATGACCACCCGCCTCGAAACCCTGACCGCCGCGCTGCAGACCGCGCTTGGCGACAAACTGGTCAGCGCCACTGCCGCGCTGGGCGAGTTGACCGTGGTGGTGAAGGCGGAACACCTGCTCGCCGCCGGCGCGATCCTGCGTGACGACAAGTCGCTGCAATTTGAACAACTGATCGACCTCTGTGGCGTGGATTACAGCGATCACGGCGAAGGCGCCTGGCAGGGTTCGCGTTTCGCGGTGGTGTATCACCTCCTCAGCATCGCGCTGAACCAGCGCCTGAGGCTGCGCGTGTTTGCGCCGGACGACAGTTTCCCGGTGGTGGCGTCAGTGCTCGATCTGTGGTCATCCGCCAACTGGTACGAGCGGGAGGCCTTCGATCTCTACGGCATCATGTTCACCGGGCACCCGGATCTGCGCCGGTTGCTGACCGACTATGGTTTTGTCGGCCACCCGTTCCGCAAGGATTTTCCGCTGTCGGGGAACGTCGAAATGCGTTACGACCCCGACCAGCAGCGCGTCATTTACCAGCCGGTGACCATCGAGCCGCGCGTGATTACGCCGCGCATTGTCCGTGAAGAGAATTACGCGGACTCCGAAGGTTTCCGCAAGGGTTGAGTTGAAAGATTTTCTGAAAAACGTTTGCCGCAGAGGACACAGAGAACACAGAGAGAAACGAAAACCGGGATGTTGCGAGCTTTTTTGCTCTGTGACCTCTGTGCTCTCTGTGGCTGAATTGTTTTTAAATGGCTGAAATCAAGAACTACACGATGAACTTCGGGCCGCAGCATCCGGCGGCCCACGGCGTGTTGCGCCTGGTGCTGGAGCTCGACGGTGAAGTCATCGAGCGCGCCGACCCGCACATCGGCCTGCTGCATCGCGCGACTGAAAAACTCGCTGAGCACAAGACTTTCATCCAGTCAGTGCCGTACATGGACCGCCTCGATTACGTGTCGATGATGGCCAATGAACACGCCTATGTGATGGCGATCGAGAAGCTGCTTGGCATCGAAGTGCCGGAGCGTGCGCAGTACATCCGCGTCATGTTCGATGAAATCACCCGCCTGCTGAACCATCTTTTGTGGCTGGGCTGCCACGGTCTCGATATCGGCGCGATGACGGTGTTCCTGTACTGCTTCCGCGAGCGCGAAGACCTGTTCGACACCTATGAGGCGGTGTCCGGCGCGCGCATGCACGCCGCCTACTACCGTCCGGGCGGCGTCTACCGCGACCTGCCGGATACCATGCCGCAGTACAGCGCCTCACGCATCCACAACGCCGCGGCGATCAAGGACCTGAACCAAAACCGCCAGGGCTCGCTGCTCGATTTCATCGAGGATTTCACCAGGCGTTTCCCGACCTATGTCGATGAATACGAAACCCTGCTCACCGACAACCGGATCTGGAAGCAACGGACGGTCGGTATCGGCGTGGTATCGCCGGAACGTGCGCTGTCGCTGGGCTTTACCGGCCCGATGTTGCGCGGTTCGGGCATCGAGTGGGACCTGCGCAAGAAACAACCGTACGAAGTTTACGACCGCCTGGATTTCGACATTCCGGTGGGCGTCAACGGCGACTGTTACGACCGCTACCTGGTGCGCGTCGAGGAAATGCGCCAGTCGAACCGCATCGTCAAACAATGCGTCGACTGGTTGCGCAAGAACCCGGGTCCGGTGATGGCCGACAGCCACAAGGTTGCGCCGCCGTCGCGCGTGGCGATGAAAACCAATATGGAAGAGCTGATCCACCATTTCAAGCTGTTCACCGAGGGCATGCATGTGCCGCCGGGCGAGGCTTATGCGGCGGTGGAACATCCCAAAGGCGAGTTCGGCATTTACCTGGTGTCCGACGGCGCCAACAAGCCGTACCGCCTGAAAATCCGCGCACCGGGTTTTGCCCATCTGGCTGCTCTGGATGAAATGGCCCGCGGCCACATGATTGCCGACGTGGTGGCGATCATCGGCACGCAGGACATCGTGTTCGGGGAAATAGACCGATGAACGCGCCTCTGATGTTGTCTCCGGAATCGCTGGCGAAAATCGACAAGGCCGTGGCCAAGTATCCGCCGGACCGCAAGGATTCGGCGGTAATGGCGGCACTGACCATCGCCCAGGACGAAAAAGGCTGGTTGTCCACTGAAACCATGGATTTTGTCGCGCAGTACCTGGGCATGCCGCCGGTCGCCGTTTATGAGGTCGCGACCTTCTACACCATGTACAACATGAAGCCGGTCGGCAAATACAAGCTGACCATCTGCACCAATCTGCCCTGCGCACTGCAGGGCGCGACCCATGCCGCGGAGCAGCTGAAAAAAACGCTGGGCATCGGTTTCAACGAAACCACCGCCGACGGCTGTTTTACTCTGAAGGAAGGCGAGTGCATGGGCGCCTGCGGCGACGCGCCGGTAATCCTGCAGAACAACAAGCTGATGCTGTGTGCGATGAGCCCGGAAAAGATCGATCAGTTGATTGGCAAACTGAAAACCGAGGGGGCCAAATAATGGGTCTCATGGGTTTGCCGACGCCGCCGTTTGCCGAGGACATCTTCGGCCCTGATGCCGTGATCATGAAGGGGCTGAACGGCAACAACTGGCGGCTCAGGGATTACGAATCGCGCGGCGGTTATGCCGCGCTGAAAAAAATCATTGCCGAGAAAATTCCGCCCGAGCAGATCGTCAACGAGCTGAAGAAGTCAGCGTTGCGCGGCCGCGGCGGCGCGGGTTTCCCGACGGGACTGAAGTGGAGCTTCATGCCGCGCCAGTTCCCCGGGCAGAAATACCTCGTGTGCAATTCGGATGAGGGCGAGCCGGGCACATTCAAGGATCGCGACATCCTGCGTTACAACCCGCACAGCCTGATCGAAGGCATGATCATCGGCGGTTACGCGATGGGCATTACCGTGGGTTACAACTACATCCACGGCGAAGTGTGGGATGTCTACGAACGTTTCGAGGAGGCGCTGGATGAGGCGCGCGCCGCGGGTTATCTCGGCGACAGGATCCTCGGCACTGATTTTTCCTTCCAGTTGCATGGGCATCACGGTTACGGCGCCTATATCTGCGGCGAGGAAACTGCGCTGCTGGAATCGCTCGAAGGCAAAAAGGGGCAGCCGCGCTTCAAGCCGCCGTTCCCGGCGAGCTTCGGGCTCTACGGCAAGCCGACCACCATCAACAACACTGAAACCTTTGCCGCGGTGCCATGGATCATCATGAACGGCGGTGATGCCTTCCTCAACCTTGGCAAACCCAACAACGGCGGCACCAAGCTGTTTTCGGTGTCGGGCGACGTGGCGCGACCGGGCAATTTCGAAGTGAAGCTCGGTACGCCCTTCCCCAAACTGCTGGAAATGGCCGGCGGCATGCGCGACGGCCGTAAATTAAAAGCCGTAATTCCCGGCGGCTCCTCGATGCCGGTGCTGACCGCCGACGTGATGATGGCCACCGACATGGATTACGACTCGATTGCCAAGGCCGGCTCGATGCTCGGTTCCGGCGCGGTGATCGTGATGGACGAGACGCGCTGCATGGTGAAGTCGCTGCTGCGCCTGTCGTACTTCTATTACGAAGAATCCTGCGGCCAGTGCACACCCTGCCGCGAGGGCACCGGCTGGCTGTACCGGATGGTCCACCGCATCGAGCACGGCCAGGGCCGGCCCGAAGATCTGGACATGCTGAACAAGGTGGCCGACAACATCCAGGGTCGCACCATCTGCGCGCTGGGTGATGCCGCGGCGATGCCGGTGCGCGCCTTCATCAAGAATTTCCGCGACGAATTCCAATACCACATCGACCACAAGAAGTGCCTGGTCGCACCTTATGTATAAGCCCGTGCGATCGCCCCTCACCCCCGACCCCTCTCCCATCAATGGGCGAGGGGAGATTCGTGAGCATGTGCCATGCTAGAACTTGAGCTGGACGGTAAATTGATGGAAGTGCCCGAAGGCAGCACCGTGATGGATGCTGCCAACAAGGCCGGCATTTACGTGCCGCATTTCTGCTATCACAAGAAACTGTCGATTGCCGCCAACTGCCGCATGTGTCTGGTGCAGGTGGAGAAGGCGCCGAAGCCGCTGCCAGCCTGTGCGACGCCGGTGACCAACGGCATGAAGGTGTGGACGCATTCGGACGGCGCCGTGAACGCCCAGAAGGGCGTCATGGAATTCCTGCTGATCAACCATCCGCTCGACTGCCCGATCTGCGACCAAGGTGGTGAATGCCAGCTGCAGGATCTCGCGGTGGGTTATGGCAGCAGCGAATCGCGTTACGAAGAAGACAAACGCGTCGTTGCCAACAAGAACCTGGGCCCCTTGATCTCCACCGACATGACGCGCTGCATCCACTGCACGCGCTGCGTGCGTTTCGGCCAGGAAATCGCCGGCATCATGGAGCTCGGCATGATCGGCCGCGGCGAACATTCGGAAATCATCACCTTCGTCGGCAAAACCGTCGATTCGGAACTGTCAGGCAATGTCATCGACCTCTGTCCGGTCGGCGCGCTGACCTCTAAACCCTTCCGTTACAGCGCCCGCACCTGGGAGCTGACGCGCAAGCCTTCGGTCAGCCCGCACTGCGGCCTCGGTTCCAACCTGACGCTGCAGATGAAGCAGAACCGCGTGATGCGCACCCTGCCGCGCGACAACGAAGCCATCAATGAATGCTGGCTGTCGGACAAGGACCGTTTTTCCTACGAAGCGCTGAATTCGGATAAACGTCTGGCCAAACCGATGCTGAAGCAGGGCGGCCGCTGGCTGGAAGTCGAATGGCCGGTGGCGCTGGAATTCATCGCATCCGAACTGAAGCGCATCAAGGCTGCGCACGGCGCTGATGCCATCGGCGCGCTGGCGACGCCGCACCAGACGCTGGAAGAACTGCATTTGCTGCAAAAACTGCTGCGCGGCTACGGCTCGGGCAATGTCGATTTCCGTCTGCGTCAGGCGGACTTCAGCGCCGACGGCAAACTCGCTGGCATTCCCTGGCTGGGCATGAACATCGCCGACATCGCGACCCTGGACCGCGTGCTGGTGGTCGGCTCGACGCTGCGCAAGGATCATCCGCTGCTCGCGCACCGACTGCGCCAGTCGACCAAAAAGCAGACTCAGCTCAATCTGATTCACGCCGCCGATGACGACCTGCTGATGCGCGTCGCCAACAAGGCCATTGTTGCGCCGGCATTGCTGCCGCAGACGCTGGCACAGGTGGTGAAGGCGGCTGCTGAAATCAAAAACGCAGCGGTGCCGGAAGCGGTACGCGGCGCAGTGGCTGGCGTGACCGTCAGTGATGCGGCCAAACGTATCGCCGAAAGCCTGGCCTCGGGTACGAAAGCGGGTGTATTTCTCGGCAACTTCGCTGAACAACATGCTGCTGCCGGTGCGTTGCATGCGCTGGCGCAGGCGCTGGGCGAAATCCTCGGCTGCCCCTTCGGTTTCCTCGGTGCCGCAGCGAACAGCGTCGGCGGTTATGTGGCCGGCTGTGTGCCCACCGGCAAAGTGACTGGCAGAAATGCGCGGCAGATGATCGAGTCTCCGCTGAAGGCCTATCTGCTGCTCGGCGTTGAACCCGAACTCGACATGTTTAATCCGCGGCAGGCGATCGCGGCGCTGAAACAGGCGGAACTGGTGGTGGCGATGAGTCCGTTCCAGCATTACGCCACCGAATACGCGCATGTGCTGCTGCCGATTGCGCCGTTCACTGAAACCGCCGGCACGTTCATCAGCACCGAAGGCCGCGTGCAGAGCTTCAACGGCGTGGTAAAGCCGCTGGGTGAAACCCGTCCGGCATGGAAAGTATTGCGTGTGCTCGGTAATCTGCTGGGTCTCTCCGGTTTCGAGCACGACGGCGCGGATGATGCGCAGCGCGAAGCGCTCCACGGCAAGACAGAAATATTCAATAAAAACAATAAGTTAAAGTATATCCTCGGCGCACTGCCGGCAACAGCGGACGGCATTGCAAGGATCGCCGAAGTGCCGATCTACGCCGCCGATGCACTGGCGCGCCGCGCACCCAGCCTGCAGAAAACCCGTGACGCGCAAGCACCAGCGGCGTTGATGAATCGTGCACTGGCCGATCAACTGGGTCTGCGTGACGGGGATTTTGTCCGCGTGATGCAGGATGGTGGCGAGGCGACGCTGCCTTATGCCATTGACGACAAATTGCCGGCGAATTGTGTGCGTGTTGCGCTGGCGCGGGCGGAGACTGCAGCACTGGGTGCGAGCGATGCAGCATTGACTGTTGAACGTGTGGCGCAGACGCAGAAGGCGACCGCGTGATGCTCGACTCGCTGCTCGCCTATCCGCAAACACTGCTCGGCCCCTTGTGGCCGGCGGTGTGGACGCTGGTGAAAATCATTGTCATCGTCGTGCCGCTGATGCTGTGCGTGGCCTACCTGACCTTGTGGGAACGCAAACTCATCGGTTTCATGCAGATCCGCATCGGCCCGAACCGCACCACCTTCTTCGGCCTGTCGTGGCTGGGCGGCTGGGCACAGCCGATTGCCGATGGCCTGAAGCTGCTGGTCAAGGAAATCATTGTCCCGACCGGTGCCAACAAATTCCTGTTCGTGCTGGCCCCGATCATGGCGATCATGCCGGCACTGGCGGCCTGGGCGGTGGTGCCGTTTTCGCCGGAGCTGGTGCTGTCGAACATCGATGCCAGCCTGCTCTATCTGCTGGCGATGACTTCACTCGGTGTCTACGGCGTGATCATCGCCGGCTGGGCGTCGAATTCGAAATACGCCTTCCTCGGCGCGCTGCGTTCCGCCGCGCAGATCGTGTCCTATGAAATCGCCATGGGTTTTGCGCTGGTCGGCGTGCTGATGGCGGCGCAGAGCCTGAACCTCGGTGAAATCGTCAAGGCGCAGCAGGGCGGGGCGGGCCTGTTCAGCTGGTTCTGGGTGCCGCTGTTCCCGCTGTTCATGACCTACCTGATTTCCGGCGTGGCCGAAACCAACCGCGCGCCCTTCGACGTCGCCGAGGGTGAATCGGAAATCGTCGCCGGCTTCCATGTCGAATATTCGGGCATGACTTTCGCGGTGTTTTTCCTCGCCGAATACGCCAACATGATTTTGATCTCAATGCTCACCGCGATCCTGTTCCTCGGCGGCTGGCTGTCGCCGTTCCCGGCGTCCTGGGGCGTACTCGGCGCGTCGAGCTTCGGCTGGCTGATCCTGAAAGCCTTTCTCGTGGTGTCCTCCTTCCTCTGGTTCCGCGCCACCTTCCCGCGTTACCGTTACGACCAGATCATGCGTCTCGGCTGGAAAATCTTCATTCCGGTGACGCTGGTGTGGATCGTGGTGCTCGGCGCGTGGATGCAGACTTCCCTGTGGATATGGTGGAAATGAGGCGGTGATGAGAATGACGACCATCCGCAAATTTTTCAGCACCTTCCTGCTGTTCGAACTGCTGAAGGGCATGATGCTCACCGGGCGCTATTTTTTCGCGCGCAAGATCACGGTGCAGTTCCCGGAGGAAAAAACCCCGCAGAGCCCGCGTTTCCGCGGGTTACATGCCCTGCGCCGTTATCCCAACGGCGAAGAGCGCTGCATCGCCTGCAAGCTGTGCGAGGCGGTGTGCCCGGCGCTGGCGATCACCATTGAATCCGAGCAGCGCGACGACGGCACGCGCCGCACCACGCGTTACGACATCGACTTGACCAAGTGCATTTTCTGCGGTTTCTGCGAGGAATCCTGCCCGGTGGATTCGATTGTCGAGACGCGCATATTCGAATACCACGGCGAAAAACGCGGCGACCTGATCTATACCAAGCCGATGCTGCTGGCGATCGGTGATGCCTACGAAGAACAGATTGCGCAAGACCGCATGACGGATGCGAAATACCGTTAAACCCTTTCAGCCACAGAGGACACAGAGAACACAGAGATTTCAAATCAAGAGCGGGGATTCACAGGTTTTCTCTGTGTTCTCTGTGAACTCTGTGGCTAAGCTTTTATGACATTTCAAGACTTCATGTTCTGGTTTTTTGCGGCGATCCTGGTGTTCGCCGCGCTGCGCGTCATTACCGCGCGCAATCCGGTGCACGCCGCGCTGTTCCTGGTGCTGGCGTTCTGCACCTCGGCCGGCATCTGGATCCAGCTGGAGGCGGAATTCCTCGGCATCGCGCTGGTCCTGGTTTATGTCGGCGCGGTGATGGTGCTGTTCCTGTTCGTGGTGATGATGCTCGACATCAATCTCGAGCGGCTGCGCGAAGGTTTCTGGAGTTATCTGCCGATCGGCGCCGTGGTGGCGCTGCTGCTGGTGGCGGAGATGGCACTGGTGCTGTCCGGCCCTTATTTCGGCCTCGACGAGGCGCCGCGACCGGCGTCGTCCCCCGCGGGTTACAGCAATACCAAGGAACTGGGCCGGCTGCTCTATACCGACTACGTCTATCCGTTTGAGCTGGCTGCCGTGATCCTGCTGGTCGCCATCGTCGCGGCGATCGCGCTGACCCTGCGCCGCCGCAAACACGGCAAATACATTGACCCGGCTATGCAGATCAAGGTGCGCCGCGAAGACCGGGTGCGCATCGTGTCCATGCCTTCGGAAAAAGGCGGTAATGAGTGATGGGTGAAGCGTAATGCGTAAAGTGCATGCAATGGATGGTTTTTACCCATCACCCATTACCCGTTACCCATCACGGGGGGGGCTGCAATGATTTCCCTGTCACATTACCTGGTGCTGGGCGCGATCCTGTTCGCGATTTCAGTGATCGGCATTTTCCTCAACCGCAAAAACGTCATCGTGCTGCTGATGGCGATCGAGCTGATGCTGCTGGCGGTGAACATGAACTTCATCGCCTTTTCGCATTTTCTCGGCGACATCGCGGGGCAGGTATTCGTGTTTTTCATCCTGACGGTTGCCGCCGCCGAGTCGGCCATCGGCCTGGCGATCCTGGTGGTGCTGTTCCGCAACCTGAACACGATCAATGTCGAAGACATCAACCGGATGAAGGGCTGATGCGACCATGACCGCGATGCAAAAACTCTATCTGCTGGTGCCGCTGGCGCCGCTCGCCGGCGCGATCATCGCCGGCCTGTTCGGCAAGGCCATCGGCCGCCGCGCCACGCATACGGTGACCATCCTCGGCATGGTGGTGTGTCTGATCGCGTCCTTCCTGGTCTACCGCGACGTGATGGGCGGCAACATCTTCAATGGCCCGGTCTATACCTGGCTGGTGTCCGGCAATATCCGCTTCGAAATCGGCTTCCTGATCGATCCGCTGTCGGCGACGATGATGATGGTGGTGTCCTTTGTGTCGCTGATGGTGCACATCTACACCATCGGGTACATGGCCGACGATCCCGGCTATCAGCGCTTCTTCTCGTATATCTCCCTGTTCACCTTCTCGATGCTGATGCTGGTGATGAGCAACAACTTCCTGCAGCTGTTTTTCGGCTGGGAAGCGGTGGGGCTGGTGTCGTATCTGCTGATCGGTTTCTGGTACACGCGGCCGACGGCGATCTACGCCAACCTGAAGGCCTTCCTCGTCAATCGCGTCGGCGATTTCGGTTTCCTGCTCGGCATCGCGCTGGTGCTGATGTATTTCGGCACGCTGGATTACGCCGCGGTGTTTGCCGGCGCGGGGCGGCTGGCCGGCAACAGCATCGAGCTGTTCCCGGGCGTGAGCTGGTCGCTGATGACCGTGATCTGCATCCTGCTGTTCATCGGCGCCATGGGCAAATCGGCGCAGTTCCCGCTGCATGTCTGGCTGCCGGATTCGATGGAGGGCCCGACGCCGATCTCGGCGCTGATCCATGCCGCGACCATGGTCACCGCCGGCATCTTCATGGTGGCGCGGATGTCGCCGCTGTTCGAGCTGTCGGAAACCGCGCTGTCCTTTGTGCTGGTCATCGGTGCCATTACCGCCTTTTTCATGGCGCTGATCGCCACCGTGCAGTACGACATCAAACGCGTGGTGGCCTATTCAACGCTGTCGCAGCTGGGTTACATGACCATGGCGCTGGGCGCCTCGGCCTATTCCGCGGCGATATTCCACCTGTTCACCCATGCCTTTTTCAAGGCCGTGCTGTTCCTCGGCGCCGGCTCGGTGATCATCGCGATGCATCACCAGCAGGACATGCGCAAGATGGGTGGTCTCGCCAAATACATGCCGATCACCTACATGACGGTGCTGATCGGTGCGCTGGCCAATGCCGGCCTGCCGCCCTTCGCCGGCTTTTTCTCCAAGGAAACCATCGTCGAGGCGCTGCATCATGCGACCGTGCCAGGGGCAGGGTTTGCCTATGCACTGGCGGTGGCGGGGGTGTTCGTCGGCGGCTTCTATTCCTTCCGTCTGGTGTTCTACGCATTCCACGGCAAGGAACGGTTTGCCGATGCGCATCACCCGGATGTGAAGGCGGCGGATGCCGAGGCGAAGGCTGCGGCGCATCAAGACGATCATGCGCATGATGACCACGCGCATGGCCATGACCACCACGCGCCACACGAATCCCCGGCGGTGGTGTGGGTGCCGCTGGTGCTGCTGGCGATCCCGTCGGTGTGCGCGGGCTGGCTGATCGGCAGCTTTGTTTACGGAAACTATTTCGGCAGCTCGATCACCGTGCATCCGTCCCATACCGCGATGGCGACCCTGGCGCAGGCTTTCCACGGTGTCATCGGCATGATGACCCATGCGCTGGGCACGCTGCCGTTCTGGCTGGCGGTGGCGGGGGCCGGCACCGCGTGGTTCCTCTACATCCTGCGGCCGGAGTTACCCGCGAAGCTGCGCCACCGGTGGGGCGTGGTGGTGACGATACTGATGGAGAAATACGGCCTCGACCGTTTCAACGACTGGTTCTTCGCCGGCGGCGCGCGCGCGCTGGGCACGGGCCTGTGGAAGGGCGGCGATATCGCGGTCATCGACAACGTGATGGTCAACGGCTCGGCGCGCCTCGTAGGCTGGTTTGCTTCGGTGGTGCGCCAGCTGCAGTCGGGTTACATCTATCACTATGCCTTCGCCATGATCATCGGTGTGCTGCTGTTGCTGACGCTGGCATACAGCGGATGAAATGCGGCGGCTGAAACTTAAGAACTGAAGAAAAATAATTGAGATGATGCACGAACTGCCATTACTGAGCCTCGCCATCTGGGCGCCGATCATCGCCGGCGTCGCGGTGCTGTTTACCGGCGGCGACCGCAGTGCGCAGGCGGCGCGCGTGATCGCATTGATCGGTGCGGTGATCGGTTTCCTGGTGACCATCCCGCTGTACACCGGATTTGATGCGCAGGCGGGCGGATTCCAGTTTGTGCACCGCGTGCCGTGGATCGAAAGCTTCAACGTCTGGTACCACCTCGGCATCGACGGCATTTCGCTGCTGCTGATCCTGTTGAACAGCCTGACCACGGTGCTGGTGGTGATCGCCGGCTGGCAGGTGATCCAGCAGCGCGTGGCGCAGTACATGGCGGCCTTCCTGGTGCTGTCGGGCCTGATGAACGGCGTGTTTTCGGCGCTGGACGCGATGCTGTTCTACGTGTTCTTCGAGGCGACGCTGATCCCGATGTTCATCATCATCGGCGTCTGGGGCGGTCCCAGGCGCGTTTATGCGGCGATGAAGTTTTTCCTCTATACGCTGCTCGGATCCTTGCTCTCGCTGGTCGCGCTGATCTATCTCTACAACGCCGCGGGCGGCAGCTTCGCGTTCGCCGACTTCTACCAGGTGCCGCTGCCGCTTGTTATACAAGTTATTGTTTTTATTGCTTTTTTTATGGCTTTTGCGGTCAAGGTACCGATGTGGCCGGTGCATACCTGGCTGCCTGACGCCCACGTCGAAGCGCCCACCGGCGGCTCGGTGGTGCTGGCCGCGATCATGCTGAAACTCGGTGGTTACGGTTTCCTGCGGCTGTCGCTGCCCATCGTGCCCGATGCCAGCCTGTACCTCGCGCCGGTGGTGATCGGGCTGTCGCTGATCGCCGTGGTCTACATCGGCCTCGTCGCACTGGTGCAGACCGACATGAAAAAGCTGATTGCCTATTCGTCGATTTCGCACATGGGTTTTGTCACGCTGGGCATCTTCATTTTCAACGCGCAGGGCGTCGAGGGCGCGGTGATCCAGATGATTTCACACGGTTTCATTTCCGGCGCGATGTTCCTCTGCGTCGGCGTGTTGTATGACCGCATGCATACCCGCCAGATTGCCGATTACGGCGGAGTGGCCAACAGGATGCCGGTGTTCGCCGCGTTTTTCATGCTGTTCGCGATGGCCAATGCGGGACTTCCGGGCACCAGCGGTTTCGTCGGCGAATTCCTGGTGATCCTCGGCGCGATGAAGGTGAATTTCTGGTATGCCTTTGCCGCGGCGATCACGCTGATTTTCGGCGCCGCCTACACGCTGTGGATGTACAAACGCGTGATGTTCGGCGCGGTGGCCAACGACCATGTCGCGGAATTGCAGGACATCAATGCCCGCGAGTGCCTGGTGCTGGGTGTACTGGCGGTGCTGGTGCTGGCCATGGGTGTCTGGCCGCAACCCTTCGCCGAGGTGTTGCATGTCTCGGTTAACGAACTGCTGGCGCATGTCTCGCTCAGCAAACTGCCGGTGCAATAAACCATGCAATTCATCACCCCATTGTGGCCCGCCTATCCCGAGCTGTTCCTGCTGGTGATGGCCTGCGTGATCCTGATCGCGGACCTGTTCATCAGCGATGACAATCGCGTCTTCACCTACGGCCTGACCCAGTTCACGCTGGCCGGCTGCGCGGTGCTGACCTTTTTCACCGGCAATGCCGAGCCGGTGTACACCTTCAGCGGCATGTTCGTCGACGACCTGATGGCCGACGCGCTGAAACTGCTGACCTGCCTCGCCGTGATCACCATCCTGGTTTACGCCCGCGCCTACACCGCGGTGCGCGGCATGTTCCGCGGCGAATTTTTCACGCTGGCGCTGTTCGCGACGCTGGGCATGATGGTGATGATCTCGGCCAACCACCTGCTGACGCTGTACCTGGGGCTGGAACTGCTGTCGCTGTCGCTGTATGCGATGGTCGCGCTGCAGCGCGACTCGGTGCAGGCGACCGAGGCGGCGATGAAATATTTTGTGCTGGGCGCGCTGGCCTCGGGCATGCTGCTCTACGGCATGTCGATGCTCTACGGCGCCACCGGCACCCTGGAAATCACCGAGCTCGCGCAATTGTCCGCCGAAGGCGTGCGTGCGCAGGCGGTGCTGGTGTTCGGGCTGGTGTTCATCGTCGCCGGGCTCGGTTTCAAGCTCGGCGCGGTGCCTTTCCACATGTGGGTGCCCGACGTCTACCAGGGCGCGCCCACCGCGGTGACCCTGTTCATCGGCTCCGCGCCCAAGTTCGCCGCATTCGCCATCGTGATGCGCCTGCTGGCCCAGGCGCTGGGGGCGGACGCGCTGGTCGAGGAATGGCGGCAGATGCTGCTGATCATGGCGGTGCTGTCGCTGGCCATCGGTAACCTCGCCGCGATCATGCAGACCAACCTCAAACGCATGCTGGCCTACTCGACGATTTCGCACATGGGTTTCCTGCTGCTCGGCGTGTTGTCGGGCACCATCGACGGTTACGGCGCCGGCATGTTTTACGTCGTGGTCTACGTGCTGATGACGCTGGGCGCCTTCGGCATCATCCTGCTGCTGAGCCGCGACGGTTTCGAGGCCGAGAACCTCGACGACTACAAAGGCCTCAACCAGCGCAGCCCCTGGCATGCCTTCCTGATGCTGCTGCTGATGTTCTCGATGGCGGGCATCCCGCCGACTGTCGGTTTCTACGCCAAGCTGTCGGTGCTGCAGGCCGTGGTGCAGATCGGCTGGTGGTGGGTGGCGGTGATCGCCGTGGTGTTTTCGCTGATCGGCGCTTTCTACTACCTGCGCATCGTCAAGCTGATGTATTTCGACGCACCGCAGGATCCCGCGCCGGTCACGGCCTCGGGTGACGTGCGCGCGCTGCTGACGGTGAACGGCCTCGCGGTGCTGGTGCTGGGCATCGCGCCGCAGCCGCTGATGGTGCTCTGCATCGAAGCGGTCCGCGCTTCGATCTAGGCCGGGATTCCCATGGACTGGAGCACCGCGGCGCTTCTGGTGCTGGCGCTGGTATTCGCCAACCTGCCGTTTTTCACCGAGCGCATTTTTTTCATCAAACCGGCTGCCGGCGGCAATAAAGCCCTGGGCTGGCGGCTGCTGGAACTGGCTGTGCTGTACGGCATCGCCGGCGCTGCGGCCTGGCTGATGGAAAGCCGCGTCGGCCAGGTGCATCCCCAGCGCTGGGAGTTTTACGCGATCACGGTCTGCCTGTTCCTGGTGTTTGCCTATCCCGGTTTTGTCTGGCGTTATCTCTGGCGCAAGCCGGGACTGTAGGCGGAGGATTGTGTCAGGCGCGTTTGCTGCGCGTACGTGTTGCAGCGCTGCCTGCGCCGAGCCGGGTCACCGGCTGCAGGAATGAGCCCTGCGCGTAGAGCGTTCCCGCATCCTTCAGCAGCTTCAGTGATTCCGCGTTTTCGACGCCCTTGGCGACCACCTGCCGTTTCAGGTCGCGGGCGAGGCCGTTGACGGCCTTGACGAACACCCGGCTTTCCGCGTTGTCATGCAGGTCCTGGGTGAAACTTTCGTGGATTTTCAGGTAATCGACCTCGAAACGCTTCAGGTAATAAAACGAGCTGAAGCCGGTGCCGAAATCGTCCAGCGCGAATCGTGCACCCAGCGGCCGCAACTGTTCGATGAAAGCCGCAGTGGCATCGATGTTTTCCATCGCGGATTTTTCGCTGACCTCGAACACCAGGTGTTCACCCGGTACATCCGAGGTTTTGACGATGTCGACCATTTCGCGCACCCAGGCGCTGTCGGAAATCGACGCCGCCGACAAATTGAGCGAATAACGCTGGCGCGGCAGCCGGCTGTTTTCGTGGATATGGGTCAGCATCCGGGTCAGCACACGCTGGTCCAGCGCCGGCGCATAACCCATGGATTCCGCGCTGCCCATGAATTGCTGCGTTTCGGCCCAAGCGCCGTGTTCGTCGCGGATGCGCATGAATATTTCGTGGTGCACCGCGGTTCCGCTACGCAGTTGCACGGCCGGCTGCACATAAAGCGCGATCTCGTCCTGTTCCAGCGCTTCGGTGATCAGCCGTGACCACTGGTTGCGGCGATGGCTGGCGCGCAGGGCGTCGGAGGCGGGGTTGAACAGTGCGACGCGGTTGCGTCCCTGGTCCTTGGCCTGATGGGTTGCGGCGTCCATCGCGGCGAGCAGCGAGGCCCAGTTGTCGCCGTGCAGCGGATGCAGTGCGATGCCGATCGAAGCGGTGATATTGGACACCACCCGGTTGCGCGCGGTTTCCAGACGGTAGTTCTGTACGGCATCGAGCGCGATCGCGGCGGCGGCCAGCGCCTCTTCGCGGCGGGCGTCGGGCAGGTGCAGCACAAACTGGTCTTCGCCGACGCGGAACAGTTCACCCTTGCGGTCGCGCGCGACGCTGCGCAGCACGCCGGACAGGCCCAGCACCAGCTGGTCGCCGGCGCCGTGGCCGAACACCGTGTTGACGCGTTTGAAGTGATCCATGTCGATCATCACGATCGCGCCGGCGTGGCCGGTCTGCAGCGCGGCTTCAACCTGCCGCTGCAGCGCACCGCGGTTGGGCAGGTCGGTCAGCGCGTCATGCAGGGCGACGTGTTCGGCGCGGCGGATCGCCAGATGCTGTTCGGTGACGTCACGGGCGGTGCCGCGGATGCCCAGCATTTCGCCCATTTCATCGCGGGTGATGCGCGCGTTGATGCCGATCCAGCGGTCTTCGCCGCGCGCGGTGCTGAGATGGGTTACGTGGTTTTGTACTTCACCGTTGCGGCGCAGTGTCGACAGGAAGCGGCGGTTGGGCACGTGCGCGCCGTCGGCTTCGAAACTGAAAAAGCAGCGCCCGATCAGGTCGGGCGGCGCCAGGCCGAAAATTTCATGGGCCGCGGCGTTGAGGTAGGTGAAGCGTCCCTCGGCATCGGTCTGCCAGATCAGGTCGTGCGAGGTTTCGACGAGGTCGCGGTAACGGCCTTCGCTTTCGATCAGCAGCTGGATGATGCGGCGTTTTTCGGCGAGCGTTTTCTTGATGCTCGCCAGTTCGCGCGAGGTTTTTTCAGCGAATGCGCCGCCGTTGGCGCGTACCAGACGGTCGACCACTTCGCGCGGGTAGCGGCGGTGGCCGCCCTCGGTGCGTTGCGCGCCGAGTATGCCCTGTTCATCCCAGCGCCGCAGTTTCTGCGCCGAAATGCCGAGCAGCTGCGAAGTCTGCTCGATGGTGTAGTGATCGTGGTCGGACATGGGCTCGATCCCGGTTTTCCCGGGGGACGATGGCTGTTTGACGGGCAGTCTAGCAGAGCCCGGTGGCTGACGTTTTTTCACGCGAATTTCCGGTTTTGCAGGGTTGTGCGTCCTCGGCAAGGCGTCTTAATGGACGACAACAGGCTCCTGCAGGCCGTTTTGCCGCGAGACCAGCCGCTGCATCAGTTTCAGGTCGCGCGTGCTCAGCCGCAGGGCGGCATCAACCCAGACATTGACCACATCCAGCAGCTCGTCGTAGCTGATCTGGTGCACGCGGCGGCGTACGGCGGCCAGCGCGGCCATGCCGTTGCGGGAGCGGCTGCGCTGCTTGATCAGCGCGTTGACCGCGGCCTCACCCGCGCCGTCCTCGGCGACGACGTCGATGACGCCCAGTTCGCGCATTTCCTCGGCGCTGTAGATCTTGCCCGAGGAGATGATCGCCTCCGCGCTGCGCTGTCCGACCTTGCGGTCGAGGAAGGAGTAGGCGCCCATGCCCGGAAACAGGTTGAACAGGATTTCCGGGAAACCGAAGCGCGAGCTTTTTTCGGCGACGATGACATCACTCGACAGCGCGGCCTCGAAACCGCCGCCCAGGCATTCGCCCTGCACCAGTGAAACGGTGGTGACCGGCAGGCCGTGGCCGATGTAGTTGCGGTACAGCACGTCGATGCAGGCGCGGCCGTAGGCGGACAGGGATGCGCGGTCGCGGCGCTCGATTTTCTGGCGGAACAGGTCGAGGTCACCGCCGAGGTTGAACACGCCGGGCATGCCGGAGGCGAGAATCACGTATTCGATGGCTTCGGAGGCGTCACCGCAGTCGATCGTGCCGTCGCTGTCGGCGAGGAAATTGTAATAGGCGTCGATGTCCGACAGCAGTCCCGGGTTGAAGCAGGGGCGGGGTGCCGCGGTCCAGCGTGACCACAGGGCGCGCGTGGGCCGGTCGAAATGTGCGTACAGTTGCGGCGAAAAACGGAACTCGGTGTCGGCGCGGAACACCGGGCGGACGACGGCGTGGTGGACATCGATGACTGCGGCAGGTA
Organism: Burkholderiales bacterium; assembly: GCA_019749945.1. Taxonomy (GTDB): domain Bacteria; phylum Pseudomonadota; class Gammaproteobacteria; order Burkholderiales; family SG8-41. Next base: position 14,836 of record JAIEPF010000018.1, on the reverse strand, counting down.
CTTGCATTTCCATGATGGCGATCCCCTGTGGTTATTGAATGGATGAATTGGCGGAAGTCAACAGCTTCCATGATTGGAATTAGAGGGCAGGAAGCGGGTGCAGGCAAATCTAACAAAATGGGAGGTTTTAAAAAATATCAATAAAAACAATATGTTGCAATCTATAAATGACATGCGATTGACAGCATGGGCTGAAAAAAAAGTGTTTCTGGCGTGATTCCGCTGTCATCCGGGCCGCCGGGGAGGGAAATGCCGCCGCGTTCGAGGCGGTGTCGGACGTTTGACTCCCGCGGAACTAGCCGTTAAAACCATGCACTGAATCCATACACCCATCTCCGAATAGCAGAACAGCCGATGCTGCGCGCCATACTGAAACTGTTGCTGGGCCTGCTGTTCCGGGTGTCGGTCACCGGGCACGGCAGCCAGCTGGCGCGCGGCCGGCCGCTGGTGCTGGCCAACTGCGATTCATTGCTCGATCCGCTGCTGGCGGCGCTGTTCCTGCCGGGCCGGCCCTTGATCGTGCTGCCGCAGGGGCTGGAGACACACTGGATCGGCACACTGGTGCGGCGGGTCGCGGAATGTGCGGAGCCGGACGCCGGCGGTTACGCGATCAAACGCCTGGTGCGCGAAGTGCGTGCCGGGCGGCCGGTGGTGATGTTCCCGCAGCAACGGGCGACCACCACCGGCAGCACGATGAAAGTCTACGGCGCGGCCGGCGTGGTCGCGGTGCGCGCCGATGCCGATGTGATTCCGCTGCGCATCCAGGGCACGCTTTATACGCGCTGGGCGGCGACCAGCGCGCGCTGGCCGCGCCGCCGGCTGCAGCGGGTGACGCTGGTGATCCAGCCCTCGACGCGGTTTTCCCGGCCGGTTTTTTCCGCATCCCCGGAGGGTGCCGGCCGGGTTGCCGGAACCCGCCGGCGGCGCATGAACGATGAACTGCAGGCCCTGATGCAGCGCGCCATGGCCGATGCCGAGCCGCGCCGCGCCCTGTTCTGCGCCTTGCTGGAAGCAGCTGCATTGCATGGCCGCCGCAACCGCATCATCGAAGACGTCAGGGGGCAGGTGCGGACCTACACCGACCTGCTCAAGGGCAGCTTTGCATTGGGCCGGCTCACCGCGAAATTCACCGAGCCCGGCGAACGGGTGGGCGTGCTGCTGCCCAACCTCGGCGCCACGGTGTGCCTGGTGTTCGGCCTGGTGTCGCGCGGCCGGGTGGCGGCGATGCTGAATTATTCCAGCGGCGTCGAGTCTTTGCGCGGCGCCTGCGCGGCGGCGACGATCAAAACCGTGATCACCTCGCGCAGTTTTGTCGCCGCCGCCAAACTCGAGCCCTTGCTTGCCGGCGCTGCGGCCTGCCGCATTGTTTACCTCGAGGATTTGCGCGAAACGCTGACGCTGTCCGATAAATTATGGATTCTGCATGCGCTGTTGCGGCCGGCAAAGGTGCTGCCGGCGCAGGATCCTGCGTCCACCGCGGTGGTGCTGTTCACCTCGGGTTCGGAGGCGCGGCCCAAGGGTGTCGCGCTGTCCCATGACGGCATGCTTGCCGCGATGGCGCAGCTGCGCGCGGTGATCGACTTCGGCCCCGATGACAAATACCTCAACGCGCTGCCGATGTATCACATCTTCGGCCTGGTCGTCGGCACGCTGATGCCGTTGCTCACCGGCACGCGGCTGTACCTCTACACCAATCCGCTGCACTACAAGGTCATCCCGGAACTCGCCTATACCCGTGACTGCACCTACCTCTTCGGCACCAGTACTTTTCTCGGCAATTACGCCCGCCAGGCCCATCCCTACGATTTCTACCGCATGCGTTTTGTCATTTCCGGCGGCGAAAAACTGCATCCGGAAGTGGCGCAGCTGTGGTTCGCCAAATTCGGCCTGCGCGTGCACGAGGGTTACGGCGCCACCGAATGCGGGCCGGCGATGGCGTTCAACGCGCCGCTGACTTTCCGCGCCGGCACCGTCGGCCGTTTCCTGCCGGGCATGGAATACCGCATCGTGCCGGTGCCGGGTATCGAACAGGGCGGTGTCCTGCATGTGCGCGGCCCCAACCTGATGCAGGGTTATCTGTTTTACGATGCACCGGGGGTCATGCAGGCGCCGCGCTCGGAAGTGGGCGTCGGCTGGTACAACACCGGTGACGTGGTCAGCGTCGACGCCGACGGTTTTGTCACCGTGCATGGCCGGGTCAAGCGCTTCGCCAAGATCGCCGGTGAAATGGTGTCGCTGGAGCGTGTTGAATTCATCGCCTACCATGCCTCGCCCGGCTACAAACACGCGGCGGTGGTCGAAATGACGCGCTCCGGTGAAAGCACGGTGCTGCTGACCACCGATCCGGCGCTTGACCGCATCGCGCTGCAGCAGGCGGCGCGGCAGATCAGTGCGCAGGAGCTGGCGGTGGCGCGGCGCGTGGTCAAGGTGGACAATCTGCCGCTGCTCGGCAGCGGCAAGGTCGATTATGTGACGTTGAAAGAGATGGTCGTGCTGTGATTGAAAAGCCGGTGGTTATTGCCCAGTTTTCCGATCTGCATGTGATGGCCGCGGGACGCAATCATTACGGCGTTGATGCCGCGGCAGGCCTGGAAAAATGTCTGGCGCACCTCGCGGCGCTGGATACGCCGCCGGATCTGCTGGTGGCCAGCGGCGATCTGGTGGATACCGGCACGGCGGCGGAATATGCGCGTTTGCGTGAGTTGCTGTCGCGCCTGTCGGTGCCGTGGTGCCTGATGCCGGGCAACCACGACCGGCGCGTGCCGCTGCGGCAGGCTTTTCCCGACCACGATTACCTTGGCAGTGATCGCCGCATGTATTACCACCGCGACGTGCGCGGGCTGCGCATCATCGCGCTGGACAGCGTGATCGAGGGGCGGGACGACGGTGACCTCGACGCGGCGCAACTGCAGTGGCTGGACGGCGTGCTGAATGAGCGACCGCAGCAGGCGGCTTTGGTGTTCCTGCACCACCCGCCGCTGGCCACCGGATTTTCGCGCATGGACCGCATTGCCGTGGCGGCGCAGGGCGCGCAGCGCCTGGGCGGCATCATCGCCGGCCACCCGCAGGTGCGCGCCGTGTTATGCGGGCATGTGCATCGCAGCGCGCAAGTGGCGTGGCATGGTACTCTGGTGTCGGTCTGCCCGAGCACGGCCTTCCAGGCGCGGCTCCGGCTGGGCCCCGGGAAATTTGAAGCATCGCCGGATGAGCCGCCGGCCTACCAGTTGCATCACTGGGACGGTACGGCGCTGGTGACGCACACGGTTACTGTTTGAGGAGGATTCATGGCGCAAACGCAGCAGGGTGAAAACAACGCAGTTCCGGTGTGGGATATCCCGGTGCGCTTGTTCCACTGGATACTGGTGTTGCTGATCGCATTTTCCTGGTTGTCCAACAAGATGGACTGGATGACCTGGCACATGTATTCGGGTTACACGATTCTGACGCTGGTCCTGTTCCGCATCCTCTGGGGATTTGTCGGCAGCACCCACGCCCGCTTCAGCGATTTCATCTGCGGGCCTCGCGCGTTGATCGCTTATGTGAAAACGCTGCCGTCGCGCACCGCGGCGAAATTCGCCGGCCACAATCCGCTGGGCGGCATCAGCGTGGTGCTGATCCTGCTCTGCGTGCTGGTGCAGGCGGGCACCGGACTGTTTGCCAACGACGACATCATCAACGAGGGGCCGCTCTACAAACACGTCAGCAAGGCATTGAGCGACTGGCTGACCACCATCCACAAGTACAACTTCAATGTGCTGCTGGCGCTGATCGGCGTGCATGTCGCCGCGGTGCTGTATTACCTGGTCTGGAAGTCGGAAAACCTGATCAAGCCGATGTTCACCGGGCGCAAGCACCTGCCGGCGGGTGTTGCCCCGGCGCCGATGCGCGGTGTAGGTCTGGCCGTCGTGCTGCTGGCGCTGTGTGCGGCTGCGGTCTGGTTCATCGTGAATTATTGAACTGCTCACAGCCATGAAAAAGCCGCCCGAGGGCGGCTTTTTTTACGGACGGTGAGGCTTACTTGGAGCGGTAATTGTGGCTACGGCTCACATGCGCTGCGCGCATATGACCCTGCGCCGCAATTACCGGAAACCAGATTATTTTGTCCGGTAATTGTCATGGCATGCCGCGCAGGCCTTTCCGAGCGCGCCGAACTGGCCGCGCACCTGATCCACCGAAGTCGCGGTCTTCGCGACTTCAGCGAGTTTGGCGGCTTCCGCCTGGAAGTTGTCCATCACCTTTTTGAAGCCCGCGGCGTCCGACCAGATCTCCGGCTTGGCGCGCGTGGGGGCGCCGGTATCCGAGCCCGCCGGGAAGGCGTGTGGTGCGATCTTGCTCATGTCGGCCACGATGTCGGCGTTCCTGAGGAATTCCGCCTGGTTGAACGGAATCTGGCCCTTGACCATCCCGCCGAGCGGACGCACATGCCAGCCGATGACGGTGTAGACGCTCTGCCGGAACTTGATGATCTCTTCCGGTTTGGCTTGTGCTGCGGCAGTGCCGCAGGCGAGCAGGGTGGAAGTGCCGATGATTGCGGCGAGCAATGCCTGTTTCATTGAGGGGTCTCCCGTTGGTTGTGTAAAGCAATCTTCCGTAAACGCATTGGCGGTTATTTTTATTCCCGCCGGCCGCGCAGTGTAACAGGCGCGGATTGTTGTTTTGTGTTCGCTGCAGAATCGCGGTTATTGTATAACCCTTTGTTTTTATGGAATATTTTTAATCCGGCGGGTCAATCCCAGGTGCTGCCGCTGCGTTCGCGCTTGCGGCTGGCGGTGTGGCGCTTGTCGTCGAGCCGGCGCCGTTTTGCGGCGCGTGAGGGTTTGGTGGCGCGTCGCGGCTTCGGCGGCGTGGCCGCGGCCTCGATCAGCGCCGCGAGCCGGGCGCGGGCATCGGCGCGGTTGCGCGCCTGGCTGCGGAAGCGTTGTGCGGCAATGACCAGGATGCCGTCGCCGGAAAGTTTTTTGCCGGCGAGTGCAACCAGCCGCGCCCGCACGCTGTCAGACAATCCACGCGAGCGCCGCACGTCAAAGCGCAGTTCCACCGCGGTGGCGACCTTGTTCACATTCTGGCCGCCGGGGCCGGAAGCGTGGATGAATCGCTCAACCAGTTCGGATTCGTCGATGACGATGCTGCGCGTGACTCGCATATTGGAATAAGTATAAAGTAGCGCGCCGGATTCCACCCATCTGTCAGGAGATCAGTCATGTCCCGGAGCAATGCCTTGTTGTTCACGCTGTTTGCGGCGTACAGCCTGTCGGCCGCCGCCCACCACGGCTGGAGTGAATACGACGCGAGCCGTGAACTTAAACTGACCGGCACCATCGCCGAGTCCGGCTACGAACATCCGCATGGCCACATCAAACTGGTTACGCCCGGAAAAACCTGGATTGCCGTGCTGGCGCCGCCGTCGCGGATGACCGCGCGTGGCCTGCCGCCGGCGGACCTCAAGGTCGGCAGCACGGTGACGGTGGTCGGCTACGGCAACCGCAGCAAGCACGAGGAAATGCGCGCCGAACGCATCATCGTCGGCAGCAAAACGGTCGAATTGCGGTAAGACGTAAAACGTAAAGTCAAAATCAAAAGCAGCCACAGAGGGCACAGAGTGCACAGAGAACTGCAAAACCCCGGTTTGTCGTTTTTCCGGTTTTCTCTGTGGCCTCTGTGAACTCTGTGGCTAAAGGTTTTTAAGTTGACTGCCGACCCCTTATCCCCGCTCGCCGCCATTGAGCGCCTGCCGCTGGCCGTGGCGATGCGCCACGACCTGTGGCTTTATCCGAGCGTCGAAATTGTTCACATCATCGGTTTTGTCACACTGGTCGGCTCGATCATCGTGCTCGATTTGCGCCTCTTGGGCTTGTCGAAGGCGCTGCCGGTCAGTGCGCTGGCACGCCATACGCTGCCGTGGTCGATCGGCGCGCTGCTGCTGATCGTGCCCAGCGGCCTGCTGATGTTCATCACCCATGCCGGGGATTTCATCAGCAATCCGGCATTCATCACCAAGATGTCGCTGCTGTTCTGCGCCGCGATCAATGCCGCGGTGTTCCATGCCGGCGTGTTCCGCGGCGTCGCAAACTGGGACAGCGGTGTCGCGACACCGGCAGCAGCTAAAATACACGCCATGGTGTCGCTGCTGATCTGGTTCAGCGTGCTCGCCTGCGGCCGTCTGCTGGCTTATGTATAAAACATGATGGGCAAATTACCGATGAATCCCCGTTACGGTTATATCGCCGGCGCTGCAATCTGCGCCGCGCTGCTCGGTTTTGGCCTGTATCTGCAGCATGTCGATGGCCAGGAGCCGTGCCCGCTGTGCATATTCCAGCGCGTCGCGTTCATCGCGCTGGGACTGATGTTCCTGGTGGCGGCGCTGCACGGCCCCGGCAAAACCGGCGCCATGGTGTATGGCGTGCTCGGTTTCATTTTTGCGGCGGCCGGCACCGGGCTCGCGTCACGCCACGTCTGGCTGCAGAGCCTGCCCGCCGACCAGGTGCCGGCCTGCGGCCCGGGGCTGTCCTACATGCTGGAGCAGTTTCCGGTCATGCGCATGCTGCAGAGCGTGCTGGCGGGATCGGGGGAGTGCGCGGAGGCGGGATGGAAATTTCTCGGATTGACCATTGCCGGCTGGTCGCTGATCTGGTTTGTGCTGCTCGGCGGATTTATGATCTGGCTGACGTGGTGTCAGATCAAAAAGGGTAATAACTAGGCGCGGATATCAGGCGTCAACTGTCGTTCGAGGATGGCGATCTGATCCTTGACCAGCAGTTTGCGTTTTTTCAGGCGCTGCAGTTGCAACTGGTCCTGCACCGGCGTCTGCATCAGGCGCTGCACCACGTCGTCGAGATCGCGGTGTTCGAGCTTGAGTTCGGCGATGCGCGCTTCGATGGCGTTGGTTTCTTCGCGGTCTGGCATGCGGTGCAAAAGCGGTGGTTTGCGGGAAGCGCAGTATAGGCCCGGCCTTGCCCAGCGGCAAGTCGGAAAAATTATAAAATATTGATTTTATTGAGTAATTTAATATGACGCTGATGCTGCAAGTGAACGGCCGGGCACGCGAGGTGCAGGCCGATGCGGAAACCCCGCTGCTCTATGCGCTGCGCAACGACCTGGGACTCATCGGCACGCGCTACGGCTGCGGCCTCGGCCAGTGCGGCACCTGCACCGTGATCATCGACGGCAAGGCGGTGCAGTCCTGCGATCTGCCGGTGTCGGCGGCGGTCGGCAAGCAGATCACTACGGTGGAGGCGCTGGGTACTGTTGAAAATGAGGTTGAAAATGAGGTTGAAAATGCTGATGAAAAACTGCATCCGCTGCAGCGCGCGTTCATCGCCGAACAGGCCGCGCAATGCGGTTATTGCCTGAGCGGCATCCTGATGGCGGCGAAAGCGCTGCTTGACGTGAACAAGGATCCGTCGGATGGCGACATCCGCGCTGCCCTCGAAGGCAATCTCTGCCGCTGCGGCACGCATGGCCGCATCCTGCGCGCGATCAAACGCGCGGCCGAAGAAATGAGGAACCTCGGGAGCAGTTAGTAAAGTGATGAGCGAGCGCGTTGGGAGCGTAGCGACTAAGCGCACACGCTTTAAAACCGTAGATATTATGAATGTTGATAACCATGAGTGCTGACCAGATGCGACGTGACTCAATTTTTCTGAAAGCGTTCTAACCATGGCGCAGAGCAAAGAACCCGCCGCGCGCAAACTGCCGGGCAGCCTCGACACCAACCGCCGGCTCGACCGCTGGCTGCAGATCAACAGCGACGGCACGGTGACCGTGACTCCGGGCAAGGTTGAAATCGGCCAGGGCATACTCACCGCGCTGGTGCAGATGGTCGCCGAGGAACTCGACATCAGCGTCCATCGCATCCGTCTCGCACCGGCGACCACGGCCTTCAGTCCGGATGAGGGCATCACCTCCGGCAGCCGTTCGATCCAGGAAAGCGGCCTCGCGCTGCGCCATGCCGCGGCGGAAACACGCGACCTGCTGCTGGCGCGCGCGGCGCAGAAGCTCGGCGTCACGCTGGAAAACCTGACGGTGGCGGATGGTGTGATCTCGGCGCGCAGCGGCGGATCGGTTACTTACTGGGAACTCGCCACGCCGGACTTGCTGGCGCGGGAAGCAACATTTGATGTCGTCGAGAAACCGCCGGCGGAGCATGTGGTGGTCGGCACTTCGCTGCCGCGGGTCGACATCCTCGGCAAAATCACCGGCAAGGCGGCCTATGTGCAGGACATGGTGCTGCCCGGCATGTTGCACGGGCGCATCACACGGCCGCCGGGACCGCGGGCGCGGCTGAAGCGTATTGACGTGAAAGAAGTCGAGCGGATGCCGGGGGTGGTGGCCGTGGTGCGCGACGGCAGCTTCCTCGGCGTGGTCGCAGAGCGCGAAGAACAGGCGATCCGCGCCGAGCGGCGGCTGGCGCGACTTGCGCTGTGGGATGCGGGCGCGCCCTTGCCGGACAGTGATCCGCGCCGCTTGCTGACCCTCGCGGCTGAAACCGAGGTCATCAGCGAAAAAGGCGATCCGGGCACGGCCGGCGCACAACAACTCAGCGCCGAATACACCAAGCCGTACCTGGCGCACGCCTCGCTGGCGCCGTCCTGCGCGCTTGCCCTGCAGGACGGCGACAAACTCAAAATCTGGACCCACAGCCAGGGCATTTTTCCGCTGCGCGGCGACATGGCGCAGGCGCTGGCCATGCCCGAAACCGACATCATCATCACCCATGCCGAGGGCGCGGGCTGTTACGGCCATAACGCCGCCGACGACGTGACGCTCGATGCAGCGCTGCTGGCGCGCGCGGTGCCCGGAAAGCCGGTGCGGGTGCAGTGGATGCGCGAGGATGAATTCGCCTGGGAGCCCTTCAGCTCACCGATGGTGGTGCGCATGAGCGCCGCGCTCGACGCCAAGGGCAACATCGTCAACTGGAGCCATGAACTGTGGAGCCATGCCCACAGCACGCGGCCCGGCGGGCGCGGCGGCGTCAATCTGACGGCAGCCTGGCATCTGGAAAAGCCGCTGCCCGCAGCCAAGCCCGGCAATCCGCCGCTGCCCGGCGGCGGCAGCCACCGCAACGCGGTGCCGCTGTACGATTTTCCCAACCAGAAAATCACCAACCACCTGATCCGCGAATCTCCGCTGCGCACTTCGGCGATGCGTGCGCTGGGTGGTCACGCCAACGCCTTTGCCATCGAGTGTTTCATCGACGAACTGGCCGAGGCCGCAGGTGCTGATCCGGTCGAATTCCGTCTGCGCCACCTGAAAGATGCCCGCGCCAGGGCGGTCATTGAAAAAGCGGCGCAGATGGCGGGCTGGAAAGCCCATGAAAAAGGCGATGGTGAACGCGGCCGCGGCATCGCTTTTGCGCGCTACAAGAACCTCGCCGCGTATTTTGCGGTGGTCGCGGAGGTGCAGGTCGCGGAAGAAGTGCGCGTGACGCGGATGTGGGCGGCGGTGGACGTCGGCCAGGCGATCAATCCCGACGGCGTGATCAACCAGATCGAGGGCGGCATCATCCAGACCGTGAGCTGGACGCTGAAGGAACGCATCGACTTTGACCGTCAGGGCGTGATCACACGCAACTGGACGGATTATCCGATCCTGACTTTTGCCGAGGCGCCGCAAGTCGAGGTCGCGCTGATCAACCGGCCGGAGTCACCGCCGGTGGGCGCGGGCGAGGGCACCCAGGGCCCCGTGTCGGCTGCAATCGCCAATGCCATTCATAATGCGCTGGGGGTGAGGATGCGCGACATGCCGTTTACGCGGGATCGCGTGGTCGCCGCGTTGAGTGCCTGACCGAAGGCATACATCAATAAAAAACGGAGGAGAAATGAATAACAGGATTGCAGGAACCCTGCTGGCGGTCATGCTCGCCGGCGCCTGGCACGGCGCCGCAGCAGCCTGGCCGGAGCGACCGATCCGGCTGATCGTGCCCTTCGCCCCCGGCGGCAATGTCGACCTGACCGCGCGCCTGATCACGCCCGGCATGGGCGAACTGCTCGGCCGCAACTTCATCATTGACAACCGCGCCGGTGCCGGCGGGGCGGTCGGTTCCGAGATCGCGGCGACCGCGCCGGCGGATGGCTACACGCTGCTGTTCTCGTCGACCGGTTCGCTGACCATCGCGCCAGTGGTGTCGAGCAAGCTGCGTTACGACCCGGTGAAGGATTTTGCGGCGATTTCGCTGGTGTCCAATGTGCCGGTGATCATGCTGGTGCCGCTGACCTCTCCGGGCAAGACGGTCAGGGAGTTTGTCAGCTTTGCCAAAAGCCGCGGCGAACTGACCATGGGTTCTTCGGGCAATTTTTCCACCGGCCGTCTTGCCGGTGAACTGTTCCAGGGCATCACCGGCACACGCTTCACCCATGTGCCGTACAAGGGCGGCGGTCCTGCCATGCTGGATCTGATCGGCGGGCGCATCGATGTCATGTTCGACCAGATTTCTTCGGCGATCGGACACGTCAAGGCGGGCAAGGTGAGGGCGTTGGCCGTCAATGCAGTGAACCGCTCGCCCGAAGTGCCGGAAGTGCCGACGATGAAGGAGGCCGGTGTGGCCGGCGTCGAGGCCGGCACCTTCACCGCAATGCTGGCGCCGGCGAAAACGCCCAAGGCCATCGTGACGCGGCTCAACGAAGACCTGAACAAGATCCTCAAGACCCCTGCGGTGCAGCAGAACTTTGTCCGCTACAGCGCCGAGTCCATCGGCACCACGCCGGCGGCGAGTGCGGCCTTCATCAACGCCGAAATCGAAAAATGGCGCAAGGTGGTGCGCGCGGCGAACATCAAGGAAGAATAAGGCGGTTTTTTAATCCAGCATCGGGAGTCATGATTCATGAAAGTACTGGTCATCCACGGCGCCGGCCTCAATATGCGCGGCAAGGTGCAGCTCGACGTATTCGGTCCGATGACGCTGCCGCAGTATGAAGATCATATCCGCGGCTATGCGAAGGAACTCGGCATCGAGGTGTCCTTCTTCCATTCCAATGTCGAGGGCGAAGTGGTCAATGCGCTGTATGCTGCCTTTGACAGCGACATCGCCGGCTGCGTGATCAATCCCGGCGGTTATACGATGGTCACCGGCCCCTTGCGCGCTGCGGTGGCGCAAATGAAATTCCCGGTGATCGAGGTGCATCTGAGCAATCCGACGGCACGCGGCACGGTGTCGGTGTTCCAGCCGGTGTGCAAGGCTTCGGTTTATGGGCTGGGTATCGAGAGTTATCGCCATGCGCTGATGGGATTGAAGGCGCTGGTTAAAAAATAAAAAAGAAAGCATCGTCATTCCGGCTCGCTCCCAAGGGTACTTTCTTCCGAGTGCGCTATGCTTGCCCGGAATGACGGTGGAGTATGGTTGTATGGTTCGAAACCACCCCCACCCTAACCCTCCCCCTGAAGGGGAGGGAATACCCGATGTCACTCCTTCCCCTTCAGGGGGAAGGCGGGGATGGGGGTGGTCAGGCAGCCGGATATTTTCTTTACAACAATAAAGGTTTCCGGAGGTGATCGTTGAAATTCGGTGATTACGTCAAAGTTAAGTCCCTGCAGACACCCGCCGGGTTTCGCGAGAACCTGCAGCGGATGGACCTGCCCATGCCCTGCGACGATGTGCTGGAGTCCGGCGCAGCGTCGCCGCTGGGATCACCGCTGACGATAGACGGCCTGACCATCGGCAACCGTTTTGCGATTCATCCGATGGAGGGCTGGGATGCACTGGAAGACGGCCGACCTTCCGACAACACGCGCCGGCGCTGGCAGCGTTTTGGTGCATCCGGCGCCAAGCTGATCTGGGGCGGTGAGGCGGTGGCGGTGCGGCCCGATGGCCGCGCCAACCCCAACCAGCTGATGCTCAACGATCACACGCAAAGTGAGATCGGTGCCATGCGTGAATCGCTGGTCGCCACGCATCGTGAGGTCATGGGCAGTGATCAGGGACTGGTGATCGGGCTGCAACTGACGCACTCGGGGCGCTTCTGCAAACCGAACGACCACCACAAGCAGGAGCCGATGATTCTCTACCGGCATCCGATCCTCGACCGCAAATTCAAGCTGAAGCCCGATCACCCGGTCATGAGCGACGGCGACATCCGCCAGTTGATCGATCAGTATATCGCCGTGGCCAAACGCGCAGCCGCGCTGGGTTTTGATTTTGTTGATCTGAAGGCCTGTCACGGCTACCTCGGTCATGAATTCCTGTCGGCAAAAACCCGCCCGGGAGAATTCGGCGGCTCGCTGGAAAACCGCACGCGTTTCCTGCGCGAGATCGTGGCGGGGGTGCGCGCCGAAGCGCCGGGATTAAAAATCGGCCTGCGCATTTCGGCGATCGACAGCGTGCCTTTCCGGCCCGATCCGGCACTGTCCGGCCCGGAAGGTCTGGGGCCGGGGAAGCCGGAGGAATTTGCGCTGCCGTACCGTTACGGTTTCGGCCACGACGAAAACAATCCGCTGCAAATCGACCTGACGGAAACCAAAGCGGTGATCGCACTGGCGCGCGACCTCGGCATTCGGCTCTTCAACATCACGCTCGGCAGCCCGTACTACAATCCACACCTGACGCGGCCGGCGCTCTATCCGCCCTCCGACGGTTACCATCCGCCGGAGGATCCGTTGATCGGCGTGATGCGGCATCTGAATGTCGTGCGTGAAATAAAACAGTCCTTCCCCGAAGTCGCGCTGGTCGGCAGCGGTTACACCTATTTGCAGGAATTCCTGCCGCATGTGGCGCAGGCAGTGGTGCGTGCGGGCTGGACGGATATGGTCGGCCTCGGCCGCATGGTGCTGTCCTATCCCGAACTGCCGGCGGATGTGCTGTCAGGCCGCGGCCTGCAGCGCAAACGCTTGTGCCGCACCTTCAGCGATTGCACCACCGCGCCGCGCCACGGCCTGGTGTCCGGCTGTTATCCGCTGGATGCGCATTACAAGAAGTCGCCGGAGATGGTGAAGGTGACGGCGATCAAGAAGGCGGCGAATATTTCCTAGATACGTTAAAAACATAATAAAAACATTAATTTATATTTATTGAGGATTCGTAGTGAAATTCAGGGATAAGTAATTCGGCCAAACTGTTTTTTTAAACTAGAAGTGGGTTTCTCATGCCAGACATTTTCACGCTGATAGCCTCAATTGGTGTTAGTGGATTATTGTCCGCTGCACTAATTTTTCTCGCGAGAAACTTGATCACGGAGAGATTGAAGGCGGCCATCCAAAATGAATACAGTCAAAAGCTAGAGACACACAAATCTCAGTTGAAAGCGCAAAACGAGACTGATCTTGAGCATTTCAAGGCAAAGTTACAGATTGCTGCTAGTGAACGAAGTATCAGATTGACCCGCGTTTTCGAAAAGACTGTAGATATTGTTGCAGGTACATATGAAAGGCTTCTCGCGTTTCACGACGCCGTCGGTCAATACACTAGTATCGTTGAATGGAGTAATACTCCACCTAAGGAAGATCGAAGAAGATTGGTGGCTGAAAAGTATCAGGATTTTCTTTCCTATTACAGGCCACGGAAACCTTTTCTCCCAAAACGTACCGTCAAGAAAATAGATGATTTTCGGCAGAAGCTTAATGAAACTGCAATGGATTTTATGTGGGGAGTTGAGCAGGGTGGGGATCAGCGCGCGATCAAGCGAGGTCAAGATCGTGATAGTTGGATGAAGGCGCATGATTTCATGACAAAGGAGGCTCCCCCGGTTCTGGAATTACTGGAGGACGATCTTAGGCGGATACTCGGCACTTATGAAGATAACTAATTGTTTGTAATAGCTACCACCACTTTGAAAATAAAGAGGGGCTAGATCTCTTAAGGCGCATTGGCTAATGTTTAATGCGACGTATGCGCATATTTAAATGTGAGGCGTGACAATGGCGCACCAAAAAATTACGAACCGGCGGATTGCGCCGCTGTACGGCTAATCCGCCCTACGATTTCTTGGGCGCTAGGGTGAGCCAATTACTAGGGGCATCATGAAGAGAGTATTCGTTCCAACCAAGTCCGGTGCTGACTGGCAAGTTCTTCTTGCAAAACCGAAGTTGCATTGGAAAGTGGGGGCATCAGCGATGACTGCCGCTGCGGCATGGGAAGCTGCTGCTGGTGATCTTCCTCCAGAAATAACTTGCCTTCTGGACTCATCGCGCGAGAAGTTTCTTTTGAGCCAACGACTTCTATTAGCGCTGCCTGAGTGGCAGGTACCACTGCCGGGTGGCATAACGACATCGAACACGGATGTTCTTGCTATCTGCAGGAACGATCTTGGGGTTTGTATTCTAGGTGTCGAGGCAAAGGTTCTTGAAGACTTTGGGCCACTGGTTGCCGAAAAGCGAGCTGAATCCTCGTCAGGCCAAACCGGGCGATTGACATACCTTCACTCGCTTCTTGGTGTTGAGCGCTTCGATGACTCGATTCGCTATCAGCTCCTGCATCGTACGGCTTCTGCGTTACTCACCGCACGCGAGTTCCATGCAGTCGCAGCAGTTATGCTGGTTCACGCGTTTGATACACCGGCATCGCAGCGTGCCGACTTCGAGGCCTTTAGAGTCTCACTTAATGCGCAAGAGGTAGCGCCCCTGGTTTATAAGGTCCCGTCGTTTGATAACCCTTCGCTATATTTGGCTTGGTGCGATGGGGATGCAAAATTCAGAAGAGTGAGTCTGCCAAGCGCACTCTAACGACTGGGCGGAGTTGCGATAAATAGGTTCGGTGCAAGATTTTTCGTGGTTAAAACGGTTGACAAACATAATTACTGTAGCTACAGTAATACATGCGTATCGAGTTCGACCGGTAATCCCCCCGTAAAACAGTATCAGCCAGAAGTGGAATTTTCTCGTAATCTATCCCGAGGAGGTTCCCTTGAAG
>JAIEPF010000035.1 GCA_019749945.1 Burkholderiales bacterium | reverse complement strand
TCGCCCGCTTCGCCGGGCAGCACGACAAACTCCGCCTCGCCGGAATAAATCTGCTCTTCCGCGCTGACGACATCGACGTGCATGGTATGAACGGCTTCGGCCATGGTTATATTTCCTTAACCCGCATTTGTGACCCGTTATTGCAGGGTTTTCGCTTTCTCAAACGCTTCTTCGATGCCGCCGACCATGTAGAAGGCCTGCTCGGGCAGCGCATCACATTCGCCGCTGACGATCATCTTGAAGCCTTTGATGGTGTCTTTCAGCGACACGTATTTGCCCGGCGAGCCGGTGAACACCTCGGCGACGCTGAACGGCTGCGACAGGAAACGCTGGATTTTCCGTGCGCGGGACACCGCCAGCTTGTCTTCCGGCGACAGTTCGTCCATGCCCAGAATCGCGATGATGTCGCGCAGTTCCTTGTAGCGCTGCAGCGTGGCCTGCACCGCGCGCGCGGTGTTGTAGTGGCCTTCACCGACGACATGCGGGTCAAGCTGGCGCGAGGTCGAATCCAGCGGATCCACCGCGGGGTAAATACCGAGGGATGCGATGTCGCGCGACAGCACGACCGTCGAATCCAGGTGGCCGAAGGTGGTGGCGGGCGAGGGATCGGTCAGGTCATCCGCCGGCACGTACACGGCCTGGATCGAGGTGATCGAACCGACCTTGGTCGAGGTGATGCGCTCCTGCAGGCGGCCCATTTCCTCGGCCAGCGTCGGCTGGTAACCCACCGCCGACGGCATCCGGCCGAGCAGCGCCGAGACTTCGGTGCCGGCCAAGGTGTAACGATAAATGTTGTCGACGAAGAACAGTACGTCACGACCTTCATCGCGGAAGGCTTCAGCCATGGTCAGGCCGGTCAGCGCCACGCGCAGGCGGTTGCCCGGCGGTTCGTTCATCTGGCCGTAGACCATCGCCACCTTGGATTTCGACAGGTCGTTCTTGTCGACCACGCCGGCATCCATCATCTCGTGGTAGAAGTCGTTGCCTTCGCGGGTACGTTCACCCACGCCGGCGAACACCGACAGGCCCGAGTGCGCCTTGGCGATGTTGTTGATCAGTTCCATCATGTTCACGGTCTTGCCGACGCCGGCGCCGCCGAACAGGCCGACCTTGCCGCCCTTGGCGAACGGACAGACCAGGTCAATCACCTTGATCCCCGTTTCGAGCAGATCCTGCGAGGGCGACAGCTCCTCGTAGGTCGGCGCGGTGCGGTGAATGGACATGGTCTTGTCGGAGCCGATGGGACCGACTTCGTCGATCGGGCGGCCCAGCACGTCCATGATGCGTCCCAGCGTTTTCGGGCCGACCGGCACCATGATCGGCGCCTTGGTGTTGGTCACCATCATGCCGCGGCGCAGGCCGTCGGAGGAACCCAGCGCAATGGTGCGCACGACGCCGTCACCGAGCTGCTGCTGCACTTCGAGCGTCAGCTCGCTGCCGTCCATTTTCAGCGCGTCATAAATATGCGGCATCTGGTCGCGGGCAAACTCGACGTCGATCACCGCACCGATACACTGAACGATTTTTCCCTGGCTCATAATTGTTTCCTAGTCAAAACCAAAATTCTTTTGCCACAGAGGGCACAGAGAACACCGGAGAAAACCCGGTGTCGTCCGTGCGCAGCATGTTTTTCTCTGTGTCCTCTGTGGCTGATCTGCTCTTAAACAGCTGCCGCACCGGCAACGATCTCCGACAGCTCCTTGGTAATCGAAGCCTGCCGCGTCTTGTTGTAAATCAGTGTCAATTCGTCGATGACCTTGCCGGCGTTGTCCGAGGCTGCCTTCATCGCCACCATGCGCGCCGACTGCTCGGAGGCCATGTTTTCGGCAACACCCTGGTAAATCAGCGCCTCGACGTAACGCGTCAGCACCTGGTCGAGCACCGTCTTCGCATCCGGCTCGTAGATGTAATCCCAGGAACCTTCCGGCGCGCCCAGCGCATCACCCGACAGCGGCAGCAACTGCTCGACCACCGGCTCCTGCTTCATGGTGTTGACGAACTTGGTGTAGACAATCAGCAGGCGGTCAAACCGGTCCTGCGTGTAACCGTCGAGCATCACCTTCAGCGCGCCGATCAGTTTTTCCATCTGCGGCTTGTCGCCGAGGCCGGTGACCTGGGCCACGACTTTCGCTCCCAGGCGCTGCATGAAGCCCAAACCCTTGTTGCCGAGCGCGCAGACTTCAATCTCTTCGCCCAGCGCTTCCCATTCCTTGATCTTGTTCAGCGCCAGGCGCAGGGCATTGGTATTCAGGCCGCCGCACAAACCCTTGTCGGTGGTGACCACGATCAGCCCGATGCGTTTGACCGAATCGCGTGCCACCAGGAAGGGGTGACGGTACTCGGGATTGGCGTGGCTGATATGCGCGGCAACATTGCGGATTTTTTCGCCGTACGGGCGCGAGGTGCGCATGCGGTCCTGCGCCTTGCGCATTTTCGAGGCCGCCACCATTTCCATCGCCTTGGTGATCTTGCGCGTGTTTTGCACGCTCTTGATCTTGGTGCGGATTTCCTTCGAGCCGGGCATATTATAAGATATTGATTTTAAACGATTATTTAATCAATCAAGGGCGGATCAGTAGGAACCGTTCTGCTTCCAGTCCTTGATCGCCGCGGTCAGCTGCGCCTCGTCATCCTTGGACAGGTCCTTGCTGTCTTCGATGCGTTGCACCAGATCGCCGAACTTGGCCTTGATGTAGTCGCGCATCGAACGCTCCGCCGCCAGCGCTTTCTTGACGTCGACATCGTCGAGATAACCGCCGCTCACGGCAAACAGCGTCAGCGCCATTTCCCATACCTGCAGTGGCTCGTACTGCGGTTGTTTCATCAGCTCGGTCACCAGGCGGCCGCGCTCCAGCTGCTTGCGCGTCGCTTCATCGAGGTCGGAGGCAAACTGCGCGAAGGCCGCGAGTTCGCGGTACTGCGCCAGCGCCAGACGCACACCGCCGCCCAGCTTTTTGATGACCTTGGTCTGCGCAGCACCACCGACGCGCGACACCGAAATACCGGCGTTGATGGCGGGACGGATGCCGGCGTTGAACAAGTCGGTTTCGAGGAAGATCTGGCCGTCGGTGATCGAGATCACGTTGGTCGGCACGAAAGCGGTCACGTCACCGGCCTGGGTTTCAATCACCGGCAGCGCGGTCAGCGAACCGGTTTTGCCCTTGACCGCACCCTTGGTGAAGGTTTCGACATATTCCTCGTTGACGCGCGCCGCGCGTTCCAGCAGGCGCGAGTGCAGGTAGAACACGTCGCCGGGATAGGCTTCGCGGCCCGGCGGGCGGCGCAGCAGCAGCGACACCTGGCGGTAGGCCCAGGCCTGTTTGGTCAAATCGTCATAAATGATCAGCGCGTCCTGGCCGCGGTCGCGGAAGTATTCGCCCATGGTGCAGCCGGAGTAGGGCGCGATGAACTGCATCGCGGCGGACTCGGATGCCGAAGCGGCAACAACGATGGTGTAGGCCATTGCGCCGTGTTCTTCGAGCTTGCGCACCACGTTTTTGATCGAAGAGGCTTTCTGCCCGATCGCAACGTAAATGCAGATCAGGTCCTTGCCCTTCTGGTTGATGATCGCGTCCAGCGCCACCGCGGTCTTGCCGGTCTGGCGGTCGCCGATGATCAGTTCGCGCTGGCCGCGGCCGACCGGCACCATGGCATCGATCGACTTCAGACCCGTCTGCACCGGCTGCGACACCGATTTACGCGCGATCACGCCCGGCGCAACCTTTTCGATCACGTCCGTCATCTTGGCGTTGATCGGGCCTTTGCCGTCGATCGGCTCACCCAGCGAGTTGACCACACGGCCGATCAGTTCGGGGCCCACCGGCACTTCGAGAATGCGGCCCGTGGTTTTCACGGTGTCGCCCTCGGAAATATGCTCGTAGGCGCCCAGAATCACCGCGCCGACCGAATCGCGCTCGAGGTTCAGCGCGAGGCCGAAGGTGTTTTTCGGGAACTCGAGCATTTCGCCCTGCATCACGTCGGCGAGGCCATGGATGCGGCAGATGCCGTCGGTCACCGAAATCACCGTGCCCTGGGTGCGCGCTTCCGCGCTGCCGCCCAGATTCTGAATCCGGCTCTTGATGAGTTCGCTGATCTCGGAAGGATTGAGTTGCATGTGTTGCTCCTAGTGGGTAAGCGCGGTGGCCATCGCATCCAGCCTGCCACGCACCGTTGCATCGATGACTTTGTCGCCGACGACGATTTTCACGCCGCCGATCAATTGCGGATCAATCTCGACTTTTGCCGTGATTTTCCGCTTGAATTTGGTTTCCAGCGTGGCCACCAGCGCCTTGACCTGCTCATCGCTGATCGGCAACGCCGAGATCACGGTGGCTTCGAGCGTGCCTTCATGTTCGCGCTTGAGGCCTTCGTAGACGCCGCGGATATGCGGCGTCAGTTCGAGCCGGCCGTTCTGCACCAGCACCTGAATGAAGTTGCGCGCCTCTTTTGCAACCTCCGCGCCGAACTTGTCCCCGATCACGCCCAGCACCAGCCCTTCGAGCTGCTGCGCACTGACATTCGGATCACTGATGATCCCCTGCACGCGGGTGTCACCAACCACGGCATCGAGATTGGCCAGCGCGTCCGACCACTGCGCCAGCGCGTTTTTCTCGCGGGCGATTTTAAACACCGCTTCAGCGTAAGGGCGCGCGATGGTTACCGATTCGGCCATGGCTGTCCGTGTTTTTCCGTATATTTTTTACAGTTGGCGCTGCATTGCAGCGAGCATCTCGGCATGGGCCTTGGCATCGACTTCGCGCTTGAGGATCTGCTCGGCACCGGCCACGGCGAGCGTCGCGACCTGTGCGCGCAGCATTTCCTTGGCGCGCGAAACCTCCTGCTCGATCTCGGCCTTGGCACCGGCGACCAGCCGGTCGCCTTCGACCTTGGCCGTGGATTTCGCCTCTTCGATCATCTGGCTGACGCGTTTTTCGGCCTGGGCGACGATCTCGCTGGCACGGCTACGCGCCTGTGCGATCGCCGCATCGGCATCCTTGGCTGCGCGCTCGAGCGACTGCCGGCCTTCTTCGCCGGCAGCCAGTCCGTCGGCAATCTGCTTCTGACGGGCTTCCAGCGCGCGGGTCAGCGGCGGCCAGACGAACTTGGCGCAAAACAGGATGAAAACGAAAAACGTGACTGCCTGCGCAATCATCGTGACGTTAAGGTTCATGACTTTCCCCTACGGACGGTTCTTGACAACCTTGGCTTGCTTGCTCAGTTCAGGCTTGCGAGCAGGGGATTGCCGGTGGCGAACCACAGTGCGAGACCGACGCCGATAATGAAGGAAGCGTCGATCAGGCCGAGCAGCAGGAACACCTTGGCCTGCAGTTGCGGCATCAGCTCCGGCTGGCGCGCAGCGCCCTCGAGGAAGCGGCTGCACATGATGCCCACACCGATACACGCGCCGGCGGCGCCCAGGCCGATCATCAGACCGATACCGATGCCGGTATACGCCTGGATCATCGCAACAAGTTGCAGCTTGTCCATCAGAATCTCCTTTTTATAACTATCAAATGAAACGGTTGCTTGGTTAATGACTTTCGTGCGCCATCGCCATGTAAACGGCGGTGAGCATCATGAAAATATAGGCCTGCAGCACAACAATCAGGATGTGGAAAATCGCCCAGCCCAGCGCCAGCACGCCGCCGAACAAGGAGCCGACCAGTCCGGTCGCGGCCCACATCCAGAGCAGCATGAAAATGATTTCGCCGGCGTAGATGTTGCCGTAGAGCCGCAGCGAGTGCGACAGCGGCTTGGAAATGTATTCGACGAGGTTGAACAGGAAATTGAAAACCCACAGCAGGGGATTGCCGCCGAAGGGCGTGCAGAACAGTTCG
This sequence comes from Burkholderiales bacterium, assembly GCA_019749945.1. Lineage (GTDB taxonomy): Bacteria > Pseudomonadota > Gammaproteobacteria > Burkholderiales > SG8-41. The sequence goes on along the minus strand of JAIEPF010000035.1, from coordinate 41,820 downwards.
TGGGTCCAGCCGACGATGCCCTTGACCTTGACGTTGTAGAACAGCATCAGCAGCCACACCGACAGCGCCAGCGCGAAGGTGGTGTTGATGTCGGAGGTCGGCACCGGCTTCCATTCATGCTGCTGCAGCACATTGCTGGTAAATGCGGCGGCAAGATCGACCGGGATGAAGTCCATGGCGTTCATCAGCAGCACCCAGACGAACACGGTCAATGCCAGGGGGCCGACAAAAGCACGGTTGCCGTGGAATATGCCTTTGACCTGGTCATCGACGAATTCAATCAGCATTTCGACGAAGGCTTGGCGTTTGTTCGGCACGCCGGCAGTGGCGCCGCGCACCACCCACCACAACAGGCCGAAGCCGATGACACCGAGCACCAGCGATGTCATGAAGGTATCGAGGTGCAGGGTCCAGAACGGGCTGTCGCCCAGTGAAACCGTGCGGTTGGTGAGATGATGACCGATGTAACTGGTCGGCGTCAGTTCTTGTCCTGCGGCCATCTCTGCTTGTCCCTGAACCTTATTCTTTGACCAAAATCGCCATTCGGAACACGATGACCGAAACGGCGAAGGCTATGAAAAACACCGGATGCACAACTGCTTTATAGGTCGTCAGCACCCATCCCATCTGCAACACGATCAAAATGATGCGGGCCGCTTCGGCCCGGAACAGCGCACGCAAGGTATTGCCCGCCGTCCTGACTCTGCTACCGGAAACCAGCACCGCGTAGGCCAAATCCGCGATCTGGTTGATGATGCCCCCCAGCACCGCTGACGCCGCCCCATGCACGCCGAACAACAACCCTGCCAGCAGCGCCAATCCCGCGGTGGCATAAATCTGCCAGCGCATGGCGCTGCGCATGGGCTTGCTGTCGATGCGTAATGACACCCGGACGGCCCCTGCAAACCGTGGAATTTTAATGGTTAGGCCGCTGCGGCGTCAAACCATTCTGCGCCGCACCATTAGCCGCATCTTTACCCGCACCTTTACTTTTTCTCGCCAGTGAGCCGGGAAATCAGCCCGTCCAACTGGTCGAGACTGCCGTAGTCGATCACCAGGCTGCCCTTGCCTTTGCGCCTGGCCTTGATCTGCACCCGGGTGCCCAGCTTCTCGGCCAGGCTTTCCTGCAACCGCAACACATCGCGGTCTGCGGCCGGGCGGCTGCGAGTTGCGCCGCGCGTGGTTAATACAGCGGCGACGCGCTGCTCAACCTCGCGCACCGACAACCCCTTGGCCGCAGCCTCATTGGCCAGTTCGACCTGACGCAGGGCCGGCAGGGCGAGCAGGGCGCGCGCATGGCCCATTTCGATACGACCTTCGCCGAGCAAGGCTTTGACCGGCGGCGCCAGTTCCAGCAGACGCAGCAGATTGGTCACTGCCGTGCGCGATTTGCCGATGGCGTCGGCCACCGCCTGGTGGGTCAGTGCGAATTCGTTGATCAGGCGCTCGATGCCGGTCGCTTCTTCCAGCGCATTGAGGTCTTCGCGCTGGATGTTTTCAATCAACGCCACCGCCAGCGCCTGCTGGTCGGGCACATCGCGCACCAGCACCGGTACGCTACTCAGCCCGGCGATGCGCGCCGCGCGCCAACGCCGTTCGCCGGCGATGATTTCATGCTTGCCGCCGCCCAGCGGTCGCACCAGGATCGGCTGCATGATGCCCTGGGTCTTGATCGACGCGGCCAACGCATTCAGCGCGTCCTGATCCATGCGGGTACGCGGCTGATATTTGCCCGGCTGCAGCGCAGCAATCGGCAAGGTGCTGACGGCATCAGGACTGCTGTTGCGTGATGGCGCTGTATCGCCACCGAGCAGGGCATCGAGACCGCGCCCCAAACCTTTGGGTTTAACCATAAAAACCTTAAAAATCAATTATTTAAGTAGATTTTGTGCTGCGGTTCAGCATTTCACCCGCCAGCGCCAGATAGGCCTGCGCGCCTTTGGAGGTGCGATCGAATTCCAGTGCCGGCAAACCATGACTGGGCGCCTCCGCCAGACGCACATTGCGCGGAATCACCGTGCGGTAGACCTTGTCGCCGAAATGCTGCATCAGCTGCGCCGATACCTGTTGCGCCAGCGTGTTGCGCGGGTCGTACATGGTGCGCAGCAGGCCTTCGATTTCGAGATCGGGATTGAGGTGTTCGCGTACCCGCTTGATGGTGCTGACCAGATCCGACAAACCTTCCAACGCGTAATACTCGCACTGCATCGGAATCATCACCGCCTGCGCCGCGGTCAAGCCGTTCACGGTCAGCAGATTCAGCGCCGGCGGACAATCGATGAGGATAAAATCGTAATCGGCAGCAACCGTCTGCAACGCATCCTTCAACCGTGTCTCGCGATGATCGATGTCGACCAGTTCGACCTCGGCGCCGGCCAGTTCGCGGTTCGACGGCAACAGGTCGTAACCGGCGGCCGCACGCAGGCGTACCTCGGCAATCTCATTTTCACCGAGCAACACGTGATACACGGTCATCGCCAGGCTGCGCTTGTCGATGCCGCTGCCCATCGTGGCGTTGCCCTGCGGATCGAGATCGACCAGCAGTACGCGACGATGCGTCGCCGCCAGACTCGCCGCCAGATTGACGCCGGTGGTCGTCTTGCCGACGCCGCCTTTCTGGTTGGTGATGGCGATGATGCGGCTCATACCGGCTCCAGTACTGCGGCGTGGCGTTCCGCGCCCAGCCCCGGCACGTTCAGCGATATCACGTCGCGCAACTGGAAATCCCCGGGCACCTGGGCCAGTTCCTCATGCGGATAAACACCCTTCATTGCGACCACCACGCCGGTTTTGGCGCACAGCTTTCCGGCCAGCTTCAGGAATTCCGGCAGATCGGAAAATGCGCGCGATACCACGGTGTCAAAAGGCTGGGCTGCAGTCCAGGTTTCGACGCGATCACAAACCACCTCGACATTGTCCAATTTGAGTTCAATCACCGCCTGGCGCAGGAAGGTGGTTTTTTTGTGATTGGAATCGAGCAGGGTGAACTGCCACTGCGGGCAGGCCAGGGCCAGGGGGATGCCGGGCAGACCGGCGCCGCTGCCGACATCCAGCACGCGAGGGCCACGCAGATGCGGCAACACCGCCAGTGAATCGAGCAGATGATGGGTGAGCATTTTCGCCGGCTCACGCACGGCGGTCAGGTTGTAGGCCTTGTTCCATTTTTCAACCAATGCCAGATAGCCGAGCATGCGCTGCTGCGCATCCGGCGCGACATGCAGGCCGAGTGCTGCAATGCCCGCGGCGAGTTCGCCGGCGAGATTCATGCGCTTTTCTGCAATGCGCCCTGCACGTGTTTCAGATGCACCAGCAGTACCGAAATCGCCGCCGGCGTGACGCCGGATATGCGTGAAGCCTGGCCAATGGTTTCGGGTTTTGCGCGATTGAGTTTTTGCTGGACTTCGATCGACAGGCTGCGCAGCTGCGTGTAATCAAGATCCGGCGGCAGACGCAGATCATCCTGCTGCGCGCGATGTTCGATTTCTGTCTTCTGCCGCTCGATGTAGCCCTGATACTTGGCCTGGATTTCCACCTGCTCGGCGACCTGCGCATCGGCAACACCCGGGCCCGCACCTGGCATGGTCAGCAGCGCTGAATAGGTCACTTCCGGTCGCCGCAACAGATCTGCAAGTGAATGCTCACGTTCGAGCGGTTTACCGAGCAATTGTGTTGCCTGTTCCGCGGACAGGATCTGCGGATTCACCCACACCGATTTCAGCCGTTCCTGTTCCAGTGCAATCGCATCACGCTTGCGCGCAAATACTTCCCAGCGCTGGTCGTCCACCACACCCAGGCGCCGGCCGGCTTCGGTCAGGCGCAGATCGGCATTGTCTTCGCGCAGTGACAGCCGATATTCGGCGCGGCTGGTGAACATGCGGTAGGGCTCGGACACGCCGCGGGTGATCAGGTCATCGACCAGCACGCCGAGATAGGCCTGATCGCGCGTCGGCGACCAGGCAGTTTTGCCGCTGACCTGCAAGGCGGCATTGATGCCCGCGAGCAGACCCTGCGCAGCCGCTTCTTCATAACCCGTGGTGCCGTTGATCTGGCCGGCAAAAAACAGCCCGGAGATGGCCTTGGTTTCCAGCGAAGATTTTAATCCGCGCGGATCAAAATAATCGTATTCGATGGCGTAACCGGGTCGCGTGATGTGCGCGTGTTGCAGTCCCTGGATCGAACGCACGACGGCGAGCTGGACGTCGAACGGCAGGCTGGTCGATATGCCGTTGGGATAATATTCGGTGACCGTCAGGCCTTCGGGCTCGAGGAAAATCTGGTGCGATGACTTGTCGGCGAAACGATGAATCTTGTCTTCGATCGACGGACAGTAGCGCGGGCCGACCCCTGCGATGACGCCGGTGAACATCGGCGAACGATCGAGACCACCGCGAATAAGGTCATGCGTGCGTTCATTGGTATGCGTGATCCAGCACGGCATCTGCGCCGGATGTTGTTCACGACGGCCGAGAAATGAAAACACCGGCGCCGGATCGTCGCCCGGCTGTTCGGTGAGCTGCGAAAAATCAATGCTGCGGCCGTCGATGCGCGGCGGCGTGCCGGTTTTCAGACGACCCACCGGCAATTTCAGTTCGCGCAGCCGCGCAGCGAGACTGACCGCTGGCGGATCACCGGCACGGCCACCCTGATGATGTTCGAGGCCGACATGGATCAGCCCGGACAGAAATGTTCCGGCGGTCAGCACCACGCTCTGCGCGTCAAAGCGCAGACCGATCTGGGTCACGACACCGATGACTCGATCGCCCTGTACCACCAGATCATCAACGGCTTGCTGGAATACCTGCAGATTGGCTTGCTGCTCAATACGGCCGCGGATGGCGCGGCGATACAGCACGCGGTCAGCCTGGGCCCGCGTCGCCCGCACCGCAGGCCCTTTGCGCGAGTTGAGAATACGAAACTGGATGCCGGCTTCGTCGGTGGCGGCTGCCATCGCCCCGCCCAAGGCGTCGATTTCCTTGACCAGGTGGCCCTTGCCGATGCCGCCGATGGAGGGATTGCAGGACATCTGACCCAGGGTTTCGATGCTGTGGGTCAGCAACAGCGTACGGCAGCCCATGCGTGCGCTGGCGAGCGCCGCTTCGGCACCGGCGTGACCGCCGCCGATGACAATTACATCAAATTTTTCAGGGTATTGCGTCATTTTGCGCCGCGCTGCCTGGGGTTCCCGGGTGACTCCGGGCTTGGCCGCGCATCATAGCCAATTTTGCTGTGCAGCGAAAGGCGCAGCCACCGTCGGAAGGAATGTTTCACGTGAAACGATGGCCGAAACGGCTTTACCGGCGACGCTTTGTTTCACGTGAAACCACCCGCCGGGGCTTACTTGCCGATACAGAATTTGGAGAAGATTTCGCCCAGCAGGTCATCCGGGGTGTATTCCCCGGTAATCCCACCCAGCGCCTCGTGGGCCAGGCGCAATTCCTCGGCATACAGTTCGAGGCGATCGGTTACCCCTGCTGCAGCCGCCAGATGACGCTGCGCCGCCTGCAAGGCGGCGATATGGCGCGCCCGGGCGGTGAAAATGCCCTCCCCGGAGGGATGCCAGCCGGCCTGATCCCGGATCGCCTGCTTCAGCAATTCCAGACCTTCCCCGGTTTTGGCGGAAACCCAGACCTGCTCTTCGTTTCCGGCGTGTTCCTGCGCCGCCTTGCTTTGAACCAGATCAATTTTGTTCAATACCCGGATCCGTGGCAAACCCACCGGCAGGCGATCGATGATCGCGCGGTTGGCGTGGTCATTCTCCCGCCCGGCGTCCGACACCAGTAGCGCCAGATCGGCCTTTTCAATCATGGCCCAGGTCCGGCTGATGCCGATGCGTTCGACGGCATCCGTGGTTTCACGCAAACCCGCGGTATCGATGATGTGTACCGGCAGGCCGTCCATGTCAATCTGCTCACGTACGGCATCCCGGGTTGTCCCCGGGACTTCGGTGACGATGGCCACCTCCTCGCCAGCCAGGCGATTGAGCAGGCTCGATTTGCCGACATTGGGCTCGCCGATCAATACGGCCTGGATCCCGTCGCGCAACAGGCTGCCCTGCCGGGTGGCGGCCAGTGTTGCCTCCAGTTGTTCGCGCACCGCGATCAGCTGCTGCTGCGCGCGGCCAGCGGTCAGGAACTCGACTTCTTCCTCGGGAAAATCCAGCGTCGCCTCGAGCAAGCTGCGCAAAGCGATGATTTTATTCGTAAGTTGTTGTATTAATTCAGAAAAATTTCCCTGCAGGGAACGCAAGGCGGCGCGCGCGGCCAATGCGGTCGAGGCTTCGATCAAATCGGCAACACCCTCGGCCTGGGCCAGATCCATGCGTCCGTTGAGGTAAGCGCGCTCGGTGAATTCACCGGGGCGCGCCAGCCGCGCCCCCAGTTCCAGGCAGCGCTGCAGCAGCTGGCGCATCACCACGGGTCCGCCATGTCCCTGCAGTTCGATGACATCTTCACCGGTGTAGGAATGGGGCGCGGCAAAAAACAACAGCAGGCCTTCGTCGATCGGCTGGCTTGCGTCATCAAGAAAAGAAGTCAGCAAGGCGCGGCGCGGCTCGAGCGTGCGCGTTGTGAGTCCCGCGGCAAAACGCGCGAGCCGTGATCCTGAAATGCGGATGATGCCGATGCCGCCGCGCCCGGGTGCGGTGGCAATTGCCGCAATGATGTCCCTGTGAATCATGCGCGGCGAGTATAGCGCCGCGCTCTGCTGCTCGCGCTCAGGCTTTCGGCTTGACCTGCTTTGTCGCGCGCTCCATGGCCCGGGTAATGTGCCACTGCTGGGCAATGGAAAGAATGTTGTTGACCAGCCAGTACAGCACCAGGCCCGCGGGGAAGAAGAAAAAGAAAATGCTGAAAGCAATCGGCATGATCTTCATGACCTTGGCCTGCACCGGATCCGGCGGTTCCGGATTGAGCCGGGTCTGGATGATCATGGTCGCACCCATCAGGATGGGCAGGATGTAATACGGATCCGCGACGGACAAATCCTTGATCCACAGCGCAAACGGCGCCTGGCGCATCTCGACGCTGCCGAGCAACACCCAGTACAAGGCGATGAATACGGGAATCTGCACCACGATCGGCAGACAGCCGCCGAGCGGATTGATTTTCTCGGTCTTGTAAAGCTCCATCATCGCCTGCTGCATGCGCTGGCGGTCGTTGCCGTACTGATCTTTCAGGCGCTGCAATTTCGGCGCCACGATGCGCATCTTGGCCATGGAACGGTAACTGGCTTCCGACAGCGGATAAAACGCCAGCTTGATGAATATGGTGAGGATGATGATGGCCACGCCCCAGTTGCCGGTCCAGCCATGGATCCACTGCAGCACCCAGAACAACGGCGCGGCAATGACAGTCAGCCAGCCGTAATCGACCGCCAGATCCAGTCCCGGCGCCAGGGCGGCAAGTTTTTCCTGCTCCTGCGGTCCGGCATACAGCGGCATGGCCAGCGTCGTGCTGGCCCCCGGCGCGAGCGTGCCGGCCGGAATGATCACGCCGGCTGCATACAGACCCTGCGGCACCTGGCGGGTATAGAACTCCCGCGGCGTACCCTGCTTCGGCAGCCATGCACCGAGGAAATAGTGCTGGAGCATGCCGATCCAGCCATCGTTGCCGTTCTTGGGATAGGGAACCTTGCCCTTCTCGATATCGCCGAACGCGACTTTCTGGAATTTGTCTTTCTCGGTATACACCGCGGCACCGGTATAGGTCGGCACCATTGCGGAATCACCTTCGGGCGGTTTCGAGTCCCGCACCAGCTGGAAATAGGCAAAAGCATCCACCGGCACAGCGCTGGTATTGGTGACTTCGTGCGCGACATCGATGACATAGCTGTTGCGGCGGAAGCGATAGGTTTTTGCGGCTTTTGCGCCGCCGGTGGCTTCCAGCCGGATTTCCAGATCAGCCGCGGCATCCGCCAGTTTGTATTCCGTCGCCTGGGCGGTATACGCGGTCTGGTGATTCGGCAGGTTGCTGCCGATCAGACCTGATTGCGCGATATAGACATGTTCGGCAGAACGCGAAAACAGTACGAAATTTTTCGTCCGGTCCAGTGTGCCGCCATGTTTCAGCAATTCCAGGCGGACCAGATCACCGCCGCTGGTGCTGATTTCCGCATGGTAGAGGTCCGTTTCAACCTTGATGATCTGGCCGCCGCTTGAGGCGGCGACGGTCGGTGGTGCGGCGGGGTTTTGCAGCAGCGCGGCACTGGGCGCCGGTACGCCGGCGGCAGGCTGGGCCGGGCTCGCTCCGGGAGTCGGGGTCGGTGTTACCGAGGCCGATACCGCGGCAGCCGTGGGTGATTGCTGATGGTCGCGCTGCCAGGACTCATACAGCAGGAACACCGACATGGTGAATACAAAGAAGAGAACCAGCCGTTGCGAATCCATACGCTTTTTTTCTCTGCCGAACTGCTGCGCTTATTTTTTGCCCGGGCCGAGCAATCCGCGCAGCAACTCCTGCAATTCCTTGAACAATGCCGCGTTATCGCTGCTGCGGGGGCTGCTCCGGAGTTGTACGACCACATCCAGCGCATCCAGCTCTGCCGCCAACTCACGATGCACGATTCTGATCAGGCGCTTCACCCGGTTACGATCCACCGACCGGGGTGCCGCCTTTTTGCCAACGATCAATCCGATTCGCGGGCCGACTCCGGCATTGGGCAATGCCCGCGCCAGGAAACATTTGCTGCCTGAGCGGCGTCCGCCGGAGAGAACAGCCTCAAACTGCGCCGCTTTGGTCAGGCGTACAGACCGCGCGCTTCTGCTTTTGTTGCAAACTGCGGGTCTGGTCAAACGCTGAGGCGGGCACGGCCTTTGGCGCGGCGCGCACGGATGACGGCGCGACCGCCGCGTGTTTTCATGCGCACACGGAAGCCATGGGTGCGTGCACGGCGCGTTTTTGACGGTTGGTAGGTGCGCTTCATGGTCGATCCTAAAATTGGTCTTCGGGAAACCCGTCATTAAACATCGACCGGCCGCTCTCTGTCAATCTTCCGGTCAGCAGATCATCCCCGTCCCATCATCGTCGAAACATGGCGCAGTCTTTGTTGCACGCGGCAATAAGGGGTAAAATCGGGGGTCAATTTCCCTTGTTTTCCGCCAACCACGCCCGTTGCTTTACCCGATAGGGACGAATGAACGATTTCTGGCAACATTGTCTCGCGTTTTTCTCAAAAGAACTCGGGCAGCAGCAGTTTGTCACCTGGATACAGCCGTTGGAGTGCGCCATCACCGGGGCTGCTGTGACGGTAACGGCGCCCAATCGTTTTGTGCAGCGCTGGGTCAAAGACCGGTTCCAGGCAAAAATGCTGGAGATTGCGCGTGAACGTCTGGGTGACGGTGCCACCGTAGAACTGATCCTTGCGGAAAAAACAGCCCGGCCGGCCGCAGCGTCTGTCGCGCCCGCCGAACCCACCGCTTCCCGGCCGGCACCGCCGGTGCGGGATGTTTCCAGACTCAATCCCGGCTTTACATTTGACACTTTTGTCACCGGCAAAGCCAACGACCTCGCGCGCGCTGCAGCCCGGCAGGTCGCGGAAAAGCCCGGTGCCGCATACAACCCGCTGTTTGTTTACGGTGGCGTCGGTCTGGGCAAAACCCATCTGATCCATGCCATCGGCAACCACCTGCGGGCGCATGCCCCGGAAAGCAAGATCCGCTACATCCATGCCGAGCAGTACGTGTCCGACGTGGTAAGAGCTTACCAACACAAGGCGTTTGATGACTTCAAACGTTACTACCACTCGCTGGACCTGCTGTTGATCGACGACATCCAGTTTTTCAGCGGCAAAAACCGCACACAGGAAGAATTTTTCTACGCGTTCAATGCCCTGGTTGAAGCACACAAGCAGGTCATCATCACCTGCGATACTTATCCCAAGGAAATCTCCGGCATGGAAAACCGGCTGATTTCACGCTTCGGCTGGGGACTCACTGTCGCCGTTGAACCGCCGGAACTGGAAATGCGGGTCGCGATCCTGCTCAAAAAAGCGGAGGCCGACGGACTGACCCTCGATGAAAACGTGGCTTTTTTCATTGCCAAACATATCCAGTCCAATATCCGTGAACTGGAGGGCGCGCTGAAGCGTGTGCTCGCCTATTCCCGTTTTACCGGACAGCCGATCACCGTGGATCTCGCGCGGGAAGCCCTGCGCGATGTGCTGGCCTCGCAGAACCGCCAGGTCAGCATCGAAAACATCCAGCGCACGGTCGCCGACTATTACAAGATCAAGGTGTCGGAAATGTATTCGAAAAAACGCACCCGTAACGTGGCGCGGCCACGGCAGGTGGCGATGGCGCTGGCCAAGGAACTGACCCAGATGAGCCTGCCGGACATCGGAGAAGCCTTTGGCGGCAGGGATCACACGACGGTACTGCATGCCTGCCGCAAGATCGCCCAATTGCGCAGTACCAGCAATGAAATGACCGTTGATATCAGTTCGTTGCTGAAGGTTCTTCGCAGTTGAACAAGCTGTGCACAGTTTGTGCATAAACAGAAAAAAAGGAATCCTCCCCTTTTTAATCCTTTTCTGTCCACAGGAAATTCTCTGAACATACAGAACATTAAAAACAGGATTATTTTTTTGAAATCAGGCTTCAAGCGCAGATCTCAACAGGAAAAAGCCCTTTCTATTAGTTACTATTAATTTAATTGAAGAAAAACCACTAATATGAAACTCGTGCAATTATCACGTGATGCGCTGTTAAAACCGCTGCAGGCGGTAACCGGTATTGTTGAACGACGCCATACACTGCCGATATTGTCCAATGTGCTGATCGAACGCACCGCGGACAGTCTGCGTTTTGTTGCCACGGATCTGGAACTGCAGATCGCAACTTCCTGCCCCCTCGATAAAAAGGGCGGTGAGGCACTGGCCATCACCGTATCGGCAAGAAAGCTGGTTGATATCCTTCGTGCATTGCCGGACGACAGCGAGGTTGTTCTGGAAGTCGCCAATAACCGCCTGCAGGTCAAAGCCGGCAAAAGCCGCTTCAATCTGCAAACCCTGCCGGCGGCGGATTTCCCCGCTCTTGCCGACCCCGGCAAGCCGCAGAGCAGTTTCCAGATATCCCAGGGCGTGGCGCGCAAGCTGCTGGGACTGGTGCAATACGCGATGGCCCAGCAGGACATCCGTTATTACCTCAACGGTTTGTTGTTGATCACCGAAAACAAGGAAATCAAGGTCGTTGCGACGGATGGACACCGCTTGAGTTATGCCGTGACCGGACTCAAGGACAAGCAGGACAAGAGCGAAGTCATCCTGCCGAGAAAAGCCATACTCGAACTGGCCAGGCAGCTGGTGGAGGGCGACGAATCACTGGACATCGCGATTCACGCCAATCAGGTCCGTTTCCGCTTTGGTGAAGTTGAACTGACCACCAAGGTCATCGACGGCAAATTTCCGGATTACCAGCGGGTGATCCCGACCAACCACGAAAAAGGCATCAGCCTGGATCGTGACGAACTGCAGCGCGCATTACAGCGGGCGGCCATCCTGTCCAATGAAAAATTCCGCGGTGTGCGCTGGATGCTGACCAAGGACAGCCTGCGCATTTCCTGCAGCAATAACGAGCAGGAAGAAGCCCAGGAAGAGCTGGAGGTCGAATTCGGCGGGGATCCGCTGGATGTGGGATTCAACGTGACTTATCTGCTGGACGTGCTGAGCAACGTGCCGCCCGGCAAGGTGGTGTGTTCGTTTGGCGATGCCAACAGCAGCATGCTGATTACACTGCCCGGGCGCGATGATTTCCGTTATGTCGTGATGCCGATGCGAATCTGAGTTACAAAACAAAGACAAGAGAAAAATGAGCGACAAGGAACAGAAGTCCTCCAGTGACTACGGCGCCGACAGCATCAAGGTACTGAAAGGTCTGGAAGCAGTACGCAAACGCCCCGGGATGTACATCGGCGATACCAGCGATGGCACAGGCCTGCATCACACGGTTTTCGAGGTGGTGGACAACGCGGTTGACGAAGCTCTGGCGGGATATTGTGATGAGATCACCATCATTATCCATCCCGACAATTCGATCAGCGTTGCCGACAACGGTCGCGGTATTCCCACGGATATCCATCCGGACGATGAGGAAAAACGCTCGACGGCCGAAGTGGTGATGACGGAGCTGCATGCCGGCGGCAAATTCGACAGCAATTCGTACAAGATTTCCGGTGGCCTGCACGGCGTCGGCGTGTCGGTGGTCAACGCTTTGTCGGAGTGGCTGCGCCTGACCATCCGCCGCGACGGCAAGACGCACCAGATGGAGTTCCGCATGGGCGAAGCCGTGGCACCGCTGAAGGTGACCGGCAAAAGTGAACGCCGCGGCACCGAGGTGCACTACCTGGCGAGCAAGGAAATCTTCGGCAACATTGATTTCCATTACGAGATACTGGCCAAACGGCTGCGTGAACTGTCTTTCCTGAACCACGGTGTGAAAATCACGCTGACCGACCAGCGTTCGGGCAAGGAGGAAAAATTCGCGTTCAGCGGCGGGGTCAAGGGCTTCGTCGAGTACATGAACCGCGCGAAAAGCGTGCTGCACCCGAACATTTTCCACATTCAGGGCACCAAGGACGGCATCACTGTCGAGGTCGCCATGCAGTGGAACGATTCCTACCAGGAATCGATGCAGTGTTTCACCAACAACATTCCGCAGCGCGACGGCGGTACCCATCTCACCGGCTTGCGCGCGGCGATGACGCGGACGCTGAACAATTACATCGAGTCGACCGAGCAGGCGAAAAAAGCCAAGGTCGAAACCAGCGGCGACGACATGAAGGAAGGCCTGACCGCGGTGCTATCGGTCAAGGTGCCGGAGCCCAAATTCTCCTCGCAGACCAAGGACAAGCTGGTGTCCTCGGAAGTGCGTCCGGTGGTGGAGGAAATCGTCGGCCAGAAACTGATGGAATTCCTGCTCGAGAAACCCAACGATGCCAAGATCATCTGCGGCAAGATCGTCGATGCCGCGCGTGCGCGCGAAGCTGCGCGCAAGGCCCGCGAACTGACGCGGCGCAAGGGTGTGCTCGACTCCTTCGGTCTGTCGGGAAAACTCGCCGACTGCCAGGAACGCGATCCCTCGCAATGCGAGCTGTATCTGGTCGAGGGTGATTCTGCGGGTGGTTCCGCCAAGCAGGGACGCGACCGGAAAAACCAGGCCATTCTGCCGCTGCGCGGCAAGATACTCAACGTCGAGAAAGCACGCTTCGACAAGGTGATTTCATCGACCGAGATCACCACGCTGATCAGCGTGCTGGGCACCGGCATCGGCAAGGATGAATACAACCCGGACAAGCTGCGTTATCACCGCATCATCATCATGACCGACGCGGACGTTGACGGCTCACATATCCGCACGCTGCTGCTGACCTTTTTCTACCGGCAAATGCCGGAGCTGGTCGAGCGCGGACATATTTATATTGCGCAGCCGCCGCTGTACAAGGTCAAACACGGCAAGCAGGAGCGTTACCTGAAGGACGAGCACGAACTGAAACAGTACCTGCTGAAACAGGCGCTGGCCGAGGCCGAACTCTATACCACGGCCGGTGCGCAGCCGCTGTCCAAGGATGCGCTGGAAGAAGTCGCCAAACACTATCTGCTGGCCGAAGCGGTGATCGAGCGCGAAAGCCGCATCATCGATTCGGAAGCCCTGCACGGGCTGCTCAACAATCCGGTGACACTGGATCTCGGTGACGAGGCGGCCGCGCAGAAAAGCGCAAAAGCGCTGGCCGGGCTTTACCAGGATGCCAAAAACATCAGAATCGACGCGGTGTTCGACGAAAAAAGTGAGTCGTACATCCTGCGTATTTCACGCACCCAGCACGGTGTTGCCCGCAGCAGCATGATCGATGTCGACTTCCTGCACAGCGGCGACTACGCGCAAATCCGCAAGACGGCGCAGATGCTGCACGGACTGCTCGGCGAGGGCGCCTATATCAAGCGCGGCGAACACATGCATCCGGTCAGGGAGTTCCGGGAAGCGATCGACTGGATCCTGGCGGAAGTACAGCGCGGCATCGGCATCCAGCGTTACAAGGGCCTCGGTGAAATGAATCCGGAACAGCTGTGGGACACCACGATGAATCCGAAAACCCGCCGCCTGCTGAAAACGCAGATCGAAGACGCGATTGGCGCCGACGAGATTTTCACCACCCTGATGGGCGATGCCGTCGAGCCGCGCCGCCTGTTCATCGAGACCAACGCGCTGGGCGTGCGCAACCTCGACGTCTGAGCGGGGTTCGTTGCGGGCAAAAAATCATGGCCAACATCGCTGCCGCGGTGTTGGCCATAAGTATTTGTTTTTATTGATTATTTTTTGCTGCGAGCGACGCGCTTTCGGGCCGGCACGGCAGCTGCCGTTTCGGTTTTTGCCGCCTCGGCGCCTTTTGCCCTGGCCGGTTTCGTGCTCTTGCCTGCGCCGGCGTCCGCATCACCCTTGGCCGCGCGCGGCGCAAATTCAAATCCCACCTTGCCGTCCGGCTGTCTGACCAGGAAGGCCTTGAAGCGCCGGCCGTTGCGGTTGGAGAAAAACCCGTCGAGCAGATCGGTGCGTCCGCTGGACAGCAGTTTTTCCATCTGTTCGCGCTGGATTTCCTGGCGCAGGATGACTTTGCCGGAACGGAAATCGCATTTTTTCGCCGGCGTGTTTTCGCACAGGTAGTTCATGCCGTGTTCGTAGACCCGGCCCTTGCATTTCGGACACGGGCCCAGCGCCTGCTGTCCGCTGAAATCGACTTCCTCGGCTTCGTCGTCATTCCCCTGGCCGAAATCAAATTCGAGTTTGAGGTTGTTGTTTTCCTTGTCCGGCACGATACGCAGGATGGCGGCGAAGGGCCGGCCCATTTTTGAGCGGAAACCCTGCAACGGGCCGATCGTGCGTTCGCGCAGCAATGATTCCACTTCCTCGATTTCGAACTGGCGGCCGCCCGGTACTTTGGTGATCGAAAATCCGCAGGCCTCGCAGGCGAAACGCCGGTAGTTTTCCCTGACCGTGCCGCCGCAATGCGGGCACGGCGTCTGCAGCGTCGCGTAATCGCCGGGTATTGTCTCGTTGTTGTATTCCTTGGCGCGTTTGACGATGCGCTCGGTGATGGTGGCGATCTCCTTCATGAAGGATGCGCGTTTCATCTTGCCGCGCTCGATCTGCAGCAGCTTGTATTCCCATTCGCCGGTCAGTTCCGGCTGTGTCAGTTCGTTGATGCCCAGTCCGTTCAGCAGCGTCATCAGCTGGAAGGCCTTGGCGGTCGGTATCAGTTCGCGACCTTCACGCACCATGTATTTTTCTGCGATCAGCCGTTCGATGATCGCGGCGCGGGTTGCCGGCGTGCCGAGGCCCTTCTGTGCCATCGCATCGCGCAGTTCGTCGTCCTCGATCAGCTTGCCCGCGCCTTCCATCGCGCTCAGCAGCGTCGCTTCCGAATACCGCGCCGGCGGCCGCGTCGCGAGTCCGACCGGGTCCACGGCATTAACCGGCGGTTTTTCGCCCTTCGCCACCGCTGGCAGATTGGCGCTTTCCTGCTGCTCGTCCTTGCCGTAAATGCCCAGCCAGCCCGGCTTCACCAGAATCTTGCCTTCGGTCTTGAACTTGTGTGAGGCGACTTCGGTGATGCGCGTGGTGACCAGGTATTCCGCCGGCGGGAAAAACACCGCCATGAAACGGCGCACGACCAGGTCATAAATCTTCTGCTGGACTTCGTTGAGGTTTTTCGGCGGCTGCGGCGTCGGAATGATGGCGAAGTGATCCGAAATCTTCGAATTATCGAATATGCGCTTGTTTGGCTTGATCCATTTGCTCTTGATGATTTCCCTGGCGAAGGGGCCAAACCCCGCTTCCCCGCCGAGGGCGTCCAGCGTGGTTTTGACCGTCGTCATGTAATCTTCGGGCAGATGCTTGGAATCAGTCCGCGGATAAGTCAGCGCCTTGTGCCGTTCGTACAATTCCTGCGCGATCGACAGCGTGGTTTTAGCCGAAAAGCCGAATTTGCCATTCGCTTCGCGCTGCAATGAAGTCAGGTCGAACAGCATCGGCGACAGCTGCGATGACGGTTTTGATTCTTCACTGACCGTGCCCGTCTTGCCGCGGCAGGCCTCGGCGATTTTCTCCGCTACCTTGCCGTCCCACAGACGGCTGTCGCGTTTTTCGGCGTCGTTTTCGTCGCGCTTGAATGCCGGATCGAACCAGCGGCCTTCATAATCACCGGCCTTGGCGCCGAAGGTCGCGCGCACTTCCCAGTAATCACGCGGCACGAATTTGCGGATTTTCTGTTCGCGGTCAACCACGATCATCAGCGTCGGCGTCTGCACGCGGCCGACGGTGGTCAGGTAAAAACCGCCGCCCTTGCTGTTGAAGGCGGTCATCGCGCGCGTGCCGTTGATGCCGACCAGCCAGTCGGCTTCGCTGCGGCTGCGCGCGGCATCAGCCAGCGGCTGCATTTCCTCGTCGGTGCGCAGGTGTTCAAAGCCTTCGCGGATTGCCGCCGGGGTCATCGATTGCAGCCACAGCCGCGATACCGGCTTGGTGGTCTTGGTTGCCTGGACGATGTAACGGAAAATCAATTCACCTTCGCGGCCCGCGTCACAGGCGTTGATCACCCTGGTGATGTCCTTGCGCTTCAGCAGCTTGGCCAGCACTTTCAGCCGGGCTTCGCTTTTGACGATCGGATTGAGGTCGAAATGCGGCGGGATGACCGGCAGATTGGCAAACGACCATTTGCCGCGTTTGACTTCGAATTCTTCGGGGGCCGCGATTTCCAGCAGATGGCCGACCGCGGACGACACCACATAGTCGTCATTTTCGAAGTACTCGGCATGTTTGGTGAAGCCGCCCAGAACGCGCGCGATGTCGCCGGCAACCGAAGGTTTTTCCGCAATGATGAGCGTTTTCGCCATGTAAACCGTTGAATTTGCGGATTAATACCGCTGCAGATGGGGCACCGGACAGCCGCGCCGTGGAAAAGAGCGCCCGATGATAAGAACAATCCCCGGCCAGCGCAAGCCGGGGTTACCGTCCGTTGAAAAAGTGATGGGCGAGCGTGTTGGGAGCGTGGCGACCGGGCGCGCACGCCTTCAAGTCATTGATCAAGCGGGCGCTGCACCTCAATCAAGGCCATGTTCATTTGCCTCAACAACGTTTTTCGAAAAATTTTCAGGACAGGCGTTGCCAGCGTCCCCCGGGCAGGCTTTCGACCAATCCCGCCAATTCGAGGTCAGTCAGCGCGCGGTTAAGCGCATCGATAGCGAGTCCGCTGCGTTGCTGCAAGGCATCGACATCCACTGGATCGAAGCCGATATGTACCAGCAGGGGATGGGTATCCGCAGCATCTGCCGTTGCGACAGTCTGCGCGATCGGTTGTGACAAGCCGAGTTCTTCCAGTACATCCTGCGCCGACTCCACCAGCTTGGCGCCCTGTTTGATCAGTGCGTGACAGCCTTTGGCCAGCGGTGAATGTATGGATCCGGGGATCGCAAATACTTCCCGGCCCTGATCGGTGGCAAGGCGCGCGGTGATCAGCGATCCGCTCGAGATCGCGGCTTCAACCACCAGACAGCCTTTGGCTAAGCCGCAGATCAGACGATTGCGCCGCGGAAAATTGGCGGCCAGTCCCGGCGTGCCCAGCGGAAATTCCGAAATCAGCGTACCGTCGGCAGCAATGCGATGGGCCAGATCGCGATTGCGCGCCGGGTACACCGTATCAAGCCCGGTGCCGACCACGGCGATGGTTGAGCTGCTGCCGTCGAGTCCGCCGCGATGCGCGGCGGCATCCACGCCCAGTGCCAGGCCACTGACAATGGTCAGACCGGCATTGCTGAGCGCAGCGGCAAAGGCTTCCGCGTTGGCGAGGCCCTGCGCCGTGGCGTTGCGGCTGCCGACGATGGCGAAGCCGGGGCGGTTCAGCAGATCCAGCCGGCCCTTCACATAAATCAGCGGCGGCGGATCGGGGATTTCCAGCAGGGCCTGCGGATAAACGGCATCCGCCAGCGTGATGACGTGATTGGCAGGATCGTCGAGCCAGGATCCCACCGCGCTCCAGCTTGCCGCATCGGCGCCGCCGTTGCGGATGGCGATGGCGATTTTTTCACCGACGATGCTGCTCAGTTCGCGGTGACTGGCGGCCAGGATGTTTGCCGGTGTGCCCAGTGCGACCAGCAGCTTGCGCAGGGATTGATGTCCCAGCCCCGGCAGCAGGCTCAGGCGGAGCCAGGCTTCCAGATCCGCATCGACCGACATGGGAAAATACCGGCTGCGGGAGTTTGCTCCCGCAGCGGCGATCAGGGATTGGTTACGTAATCGGAGACAACGACCGGGCGGCTGGCTTCCATCACCAGCGCGAATGAAGCGCGGTCAAAGGTGCGGAATACCATGACCAGGCCGTAGCGCTGATCGGGCAACTGGGCGATATCTTTATTGGTGATGGCTTCACCCCGTTCCATCAGGGTGCCGCGAGGCGGAATGGTTTCGCTGTAATAAGTACGCGGCGCGTCGCTGCCCGAGGGACCGCCACGGCCAAACAGCGGTGCGGTGCGCTGGCTGTAACGCGCGCTGGTCTGGCTGCGTTCAATGGCGAGGACGGTGCCGACCTGCAGTCCGTCCCTGCTGCCTTTGGACAGGGTCACGATGGACAGCGGTCCGGTTTCCTGCAGGCCGCCGTAATTCGAAATGATGCGGCCCTTGACGGCTGTTTTCGGGGGCTGCGGCATATAAGCAAAAATCGGCGTTTGTTTGCCCAGCGGCAGGAGGCGGTCATTGCGATAGATTTCCTGCACGGATTTGGTGATTTCCACCGTCGCGACATTGCCGTGCTGGCGCACCTGGGCTTCGCCCAGATAAATCGCCTCGTAACCGAGGATCTGGTTGTTCTCGGGATCGAGCAGCGGATCGCCGCGGCGGAAAATCTGCCACTGGTCGCCCTTGTCCCTGGTGATGCCCTGGACAAAGGCGCGATCACCCGGTCCCAGCGTGACACGGTCATCGGCCGTGGCAACGATTCTGGGCGCGGCGTCGAGTTCGTTCTCACCGACCACCATCGGCTTCGATAAAAACGGCTCAATCACCGACGGCAGGATGCTCGGTACGGCGCTGCGCGCGCTCGGCTCGCTGCGGACTTTGGGTTCCAGTTTCGTGGTATCGAGCTGAACCAGGCTCAGCCGGGGTTCGCCGCCGCTGCGATCCAGCACAATGACGTCCCCGGGGTAAATCAGATGCGGATTCTTCAGCTGCTCCTGATTCATTTTCCACAACTCCGGCCAGCGCCACGGCTCCTTCAGGTAGCGACCGGAAATGCCCCACAAGGTGTCCCCTTTTTGCACCGTGTAACGCTCGGGGGCGTTATCTTGCATGGCAGCAGGCTGGGCCGCGACCAATGCCGGAGTTATCAACAAAATCAGGGATATAATTGCTTTTCGCATGTGGAGCCCCACCTTAATGTGAGCGTCGCCGGCGTACTCGTGCAGAAACCGCAGCCGACGTAAGAGTTTGGTTTAAATTCTGCATCTAGCTGATTAAATTGGCAAGTTTTTCATGGCTTTACTTCCGATATTGCACTACCCCGATCCGCGCCTGCACAAGGTGGCCGCGCCGGTAAAGCGGGTGGATGACAAAATACGTAAATTAATCAAAGACATGGCTGATACCATGTATGCCGCGCCGGGTATTGGTCTGGCCGCAACACAGGTGGATGTACATCTGCGGATCATCGTCATCGACATCAGCGAAACCCGCGACCAACTGCAGGTATTCATCAACCCGGAAATCATCCATGCCGAAGGCGAAGCCGAATGCGAAGAAGGCTGTCTGTCGGTACCCGGTATTTTCGAGAAGGTCACGCGCGCCGCCAAAGTCACGGTTTCCGCACTCGACGAACACGGCAAGGAGCGCCGGCTTGAAGCCGAAGGACTGCTGGCGGTCTGCGTCCAGCACGAAATGGACCATCTGGTCGGCCGGGTTTTTGTCGAAAAACTGTCCCGTCTGAAGCAACAGCGCATTACCGCCAAGCTGCTCAAACAGCAGCGGCAGGCGATGTAGGCCGCAGCCGCGGTCCAGCGTCCTTTGAAAATCCCCATTTGAAAATTATTTACGCAGGAACCCCGGCGTTTGCGGCGGCGGCGCTGGCCGCGTTGCTCGATGCCGGGCATGACGTGGTGCATGTGCTGACGCAACCCGATCGTCCCGCCGGGCGCGGCCTGAAACCGCAGGCCTCCGCGGTGAAGCAACTGGCGCTGGCCCGCCAGCTCCCGCTGGCGCAGCCCGTGACGCTGAAAGACGCTGCGTTGATTGCGCAGCTCGCTGCCCTGCAACCCGAGGTCATGGTGGTCGCCGCCTACGGGCTGATGATTCCCCAGGCCCTGCTGCAGCTGCCGCCCCGCGGTTGTTTGAATATCCACGCGTCCTTGCTGCCGCGCTGGCGCGGCGCGGCACCGATCCAGCGCGCCATTCTCGCCGGCGACCGGGAAACCGGCGTCACCATCATGCAAATGGATGCGGGACTGGACACCGGCGCCATGCTGCTGGCGCAGGCCGTGACGATTGCTGCGGATGACAATGCGCAGACCCTGCATGACAAACTCGCCGCCGCCGGCGCGCGATTATTGTTGCGCACATTGCAGGAACAGCCGCAGCCGGTGCCGCAGGACAGCGCGAACGCAACGTACGCCGCGAAAATCAGCAAGGCCGAAGCGCATATCGACTGGACGCGACCGGTTGCTGAAATCGACAGGCAGATCCGCGCCTTCAATCCGGCGCCCGGCGCATACACGACCTGGAACGGGCAGGCGCTGAAAATCTGGCGCGCTGAACCGGCGGCGGGCCGTGCCGCGCCCGGCACCGTAATACAGGCGGACAATAACGGCGTGGTGGTGGCGGGCGGTGATGGAGCCATCCGCCTGCTCGAGTTGCAGCGTGCCGGCGGCAAAAGGCTCGCGCCGCGGCAGTTTTTGGCCGGAACACCCATTGATGCAGGTACGCGTTTTGAAGCCTGATGTCTTGCGCCCACATTATTTTCGGCGATCCGGATGAGCATGGAACGCGTGCAGTGCCTGGCGGCGGAAGTCGTATCCCGCGTGCTGGCCGGACGCAGTCTTGACGCCGAACTTGCGGCAACCTGGCACAGTGAATCGGCACTGACGGCGCAGGAACGCGGTGCGGTGCAGGATCTCAGCTACGGCGTGCTGCGCCACCTGGGTTTTTTCGAAGCCATCCTCGGCCAGTTGCTGCACCGGCCGCCGCCGGACGCGCTGGTGCGTCATTTGCTGCAGGTCGCGCTCTACCAGTTGCTGCACAGCAAAGCGCGTCCATACACCATCGTCGATCATGCGGTGCCGGCCTGCGCGCAACTGGGATTTCCGCTGGCCCAGGGCCTGGTCAACGCGGTACTGCGCAATTTCCTGCGCCGTCGCGCTGAACTGGAAACGGTTGCGATGGCCACCGACGCCGGGCGTTATTCCTATGCGCCGTGGTGGATTGCCAGGCTGGCCGCGCAATATCCCGCGAATTACCGCGAAATCCTCGAAGCCGGCAATGCGCGGCCGCCGTTGACCCTGCGGGTCAACCGCCGCCGCATCACGCGCGACGACTATCTTGAACTGCTGGCGGGTGCGGAGATTGCCGCGGGCCCCGTGGGCCGGCATGGCGTGATCATCGCCAAACCGCGACCGATTGCCCAGCTTCCCGGTTTTGCCGACGGACTGGCCTCGGTGCAGGATGCCGGCGCGCAACTCGCGGCGGAATTGCTCGATGTTGCCGACGGCATGCGGGTACTCGATGCCTGCGCGGCACCCGGCGGCAAAACCGCGCACCTGCTGGAACTGGCCGATCTTGAACTCACCGCGGCCGATATCGACGCCGGACGCCTGCAGCGGGTGGCGGACAATCTGACACGATTGTCACTGCGGGCGCGACTGCTGCAGGCCGACGCCGGACAAGCGGGGCAATGGCGCGATGCCGGAACCTTTGACCGCATTCTGGCCGATGTGCCGTGCACTGCGTCCGGCGTGGTGCGCCGTCATCCGGACATCAAATGGCTGCGCCAGCAGAGCGACATCAAGGCGCTGGTCGTCCGCCAGGCGCGCATTCTCGACACGCTTTGGCAGTTGCTGGGCAGTGGTGGTAAATTGCTGTATGCAACCTGCTCCGTTTTTGGCGAAGAAAACAACCGGCAGGTCGAACAATTCATTGCCCGTCATCCCGATGCGCGGCAACTTTCCCTTCCGCTGCTCGCTGACGGCTTAAAACATATCGACGGCCAATTGTTGCCTGATGCCGCGCATGATGGTTTTTTCTACGCCCTTCTGGAAAAGGTTTGATCTGGCGGCATTGCTGCTGGCATTCGCACTGGCGATGCCGCTGCAGCTTGCTGCACAGACCCATGGCATTGATGTGCGCCGCGCCACCGTTGCCATCGCGGATGATCATTATCTGCTCGAAGCCGACATTGACATCGTGCTGTCCGCGCCGCTGGAAGACGCGCTGCACAAGGGCATTGCGCTGTATTTCCTGCTCGAATTCGAGATGGTCCGTTCGCGCTGGTACTGGTTCAACGACAAGGCCGTGTCCCGGCAGCAGCAGTACCGGCTCCAATTCAATGCGCTGACACGCCAGTACCGCATCGGCATTGGCGGTTTCTACCAGAATTTCCCGACGCTGAACGAAGCGCTGCAGGTGATGAGCAGGGTGCGCCGGCGCGAAGACATCGAACCCGGCACGCTCAGCAAGGGCACCAGCTACACGGCCGGCCTGCGCCTGCGGCTCGATACCTCGCAGCTGCCCAAACCGTTCAATCTGAATGCACTGGGTTCGCGGGAATGGAACATCGGCTCGGACTGGGCGCGCTGGACGGTGACGCCATGACGACGGTTGCCGGCAAAGTGCCGCGAACCGGTGCAGTCATGCGCTACCTGCTGCTGATTGGCGTGGCGCTCGGCGTGATTGCGGTATTCCTGCTCGCTTCGGTGAGCACCGATTCGGCATTGTTCTCCCGGTATTACCCGACGCTGCTCGGCGTCAATCTGGGCGTCGCGGTGCTGCTTGCCGGCATGGTTGCCTATCAGCTGGTTCATCTGCGCGGACGCCTCAAGGCCGGTGTATTCGGCGCCAAACTGACCTTGCGCCTGGTCGCCCTGTTCGGATTGATGGCAGTGCTGCCCGGCGCGCTGATTTACGGTGTGTCCGTGCAGTTCGTGTCGAAAAGCATCGAGTCCTGGGCCGAAGTGCGGCTGGACAGCGCGCTGGAAAGCGGTCTCAACCTCGGTCGCGGCACGCTCGACGGCCGTTTGAAAGAACTGGCGGCAAAAGCCGACCGGATGGCGCTGACGCTGTCGACCCGGCCGGCCTCCGAACACATCACGGCGCTGAACGAGCTGCGCGAACAGGCGGCCGTGGATGAGGCGACGCTGTTCAACGCGCGCGGCAGGGTGCTGGCGTTTTCCGGCAACGAGCGCAGCGGCATCGTACCCGAGGCACCCGGCGCCGCTGCGATGCGCCAGATCCGCATGCAGCAGACCTACAGCGTGATTGAATCCATACCCGATCGCGGTTTGTACCTGCGCGTGCTGGCGCCGGTCAACGTGATGGTGCTGACCGAGGAGACGCGGGTGCTGCAGTTGTTGCAGGCGGTGCCCGCACAACTGGCGCGCGATGCCGAGATTGTGCAAAGCGGCTACCGTGAATACCAGGAACTGCAATTGTCGCGGCGCGGCCTGAAACGGCTCTATGCAATCACGCTGACGCTGACACTGCTGCTCGCATTGCTGTCTTCGCTGGGTCTGGCGTTTGTATTGTCCAACCGCCTGTCGGCGCCGTTGAGCGCACTGGTTGAAGGTACGCGCGCAGTGGCGCAGGGCGACTTCAGCCGCCGCGCCGCGGTGGCCAGCCGTGACGAGCTTGGCCAGCTGACGCAGTCCTTCAACAGCATGACGCTGCAACTGGCGGAAGCCCAGGCGCGGGTCGAGCGCAATCAGGCGCAGTTGGCCCACGCCAAGGCCTATCTTGAAAGCGTGCTGGCGCATCTGTCGGCGGGCGTGCTGACTTTTGACTCCGGTTTGCGGCTGCGCTCCGCCAATCCGAGCGCGACGCAGATCCTCGGCGCCGATCATGCGCTGCTGCTCGACGTTCCCCTGCAGGACTGGCCGGCGATGGATGCCACGCTGACGCCGCTGGTACAGGCGGTGACGGATGCCTTCGCCCGACCCGATGCGGCGGAATGGCAGCGTCAGGTCGAACGCGAAGTGAAAGGCGGCACCCAGGCGCTGCTGCTGCGCGGCACGCGTTTCGGTGAAGGCGGCGACACCGGACTGATCGTCGTGTTTGATGACGTGACGCAACTCCTGCAGGCGCAGCGCGATGCGGCCTGGGCCGAAGTCGCGCGGCGGCTGGCGCATGAAATCAAGAATCCGCTGACCCCGATCCAGTTGTCGGCCGAGCGCATCCAGCTGAAACTCGAACCCAAACTGTCCCCGGCGGACGCCGAAATCCTGGTGCGTTCGACGCAGACCATTGTCAGCCAGGTGGCCGCGCTGAAACGCATGGTCGACGCCTTCAGCCAGTACGCGCGCACGCCGGAGCCCGCGTTGCGCGCACTGGACCTCAATGCGCTGATCCGCGAAGTGCTGATGTTGTATGAATCCCTGGGTTCGAGCATGAAACTCAATCTGGCTCCCGCATTGCCGCCGGTGCAGGGCGATGCCACGCAGATCCGCCAGGTCATCCATAACCTGTTGCAGAATGCCCAGGATGCGCTGGCCGGCACGGAGGCGCCGTACATCGAAATCGCGACCGCGGTGCGCGACGGCCGCGCCGAATTTTCGGTGACCGACAACGGCACCGGTTTCCCGGAGCAGCTTATGAAGCGCGCATTTGAACCCTATGTCACGACCAAGCCGCGCGGCACCGGACTCGGCCTGTCGATCGTGCGCAAGATCGTCGAGGAACACCATGGCGAAGTCACGATCACCAACGTCGCGCCCCACGGCGCGCGCGTGGCGATCATGCTGCCCGCGGCCAATCAGGGCGCCGGTGAGCGCTCGGCCGCCTGAACAGACCAAGCAGACCAAACACTATGCGACAAATACTGGTAGTAGACGACGAAGTGGGCATCCGCGAATTGTTGTCGGAAATCCTTTCCGATGAAGGTTACGATGTGCGGCTCGCTGAAAACGCCGGCGCCGCCCGTGCCTTCCGCACCCAGATCCGGCCGGATCTGGTGCTGCTCGACATCTGGATGCCGGATACCGACGGCATCACGCTGTTGAAGGAATGGGCGAGCAGCGGGCAGCTGACCATGCCGGTGGTGATGATGTCGGGCCACGGCACCATCGACACCGCAGTCGAAGCCACCCGCATCGGCGCTTACGACTTCCTCGAAAAACCGATCGCCCTGCAGAAGCTGCTGGCAACCGTCGGTCGTGCGATCACCCGCGGCGAACAGCGACCGCATGCCACCGCGGCGCTGGCGATGCTTGGGCGCACGCCGGTGATCCAGGAGCTGAAGCAAAGACTTGAAAGAATCGCCGCCGGCCGCGCGCCGGTGTTGATCCAGGGTGCGCCGGGTTGCGCCTTCGAGGCCTGCGCGCGCGCGCTGCACGTGCCGAGCAATCCGTGGCAGGTGGTCGATCACGGTGCGCAGACGGTGGAGACTCCGCTGGACCTGCTGCAGGCGGCGCGTGGCGGCACGCTGTTCGTGCGCGATGTCGCCGAGTTCAACAAGCTCGAGCAGCGCGGCCTGCAGGTGCTGCTGTCGCAGGCCGATCGTTATAACGTGCGCGTGGTTTGCGGCGCGACCCGCCCGCTGTCCGGCCTGGTGGCCGAGGGCGGTTATGACGATCGTGTTTATCAGCTGCTGGGCGCCACCACCATCCAGCTGCCCCTGCTGCGCGACCAGCGCGACGATATTCCGGAGCTTGCCGGTGTCATGCTCAATGACCTGATCGAACAGAAACTGGTGCCGCCGCGGCATTTCAGCACCGCGGCGCTGAATGCGCTGCGCACCCATGACTGGCCGGGCAATTTTTCCGAATTGCGCAGTGTGGTGCAGACGCTGGCCAATACCGCGGTCGGCGAGCAGATTTCGCTGGAGGAAGTGCAACGCGCCCTGCCCCAGTCCGCGGCGCCGAATGCCGCCGCGACGCTGCAGCTCGACGCACCGCTGCGCGAGGCGCGCGATGCTTTCGAGCGCGTCTATTTCGAATATCACCTCGCCCGGGAAGGCGGCAACATCAGCCGCGTGGCCGATGTGGTGGGCCTGGAACGCACGCATTTGTATCGCAAGCTCAAGCACTTGGGCATCAAGACCTCGCGCAAGAACGAGGAATGACGCCGGCACGGCCGGACCGGCCACATAATGGTTCCGGCTCTCGCGCCTGCCATGGTGCTGCCGTTATAATGACGGCCTTTATTTCCCCCGTTTTCGTTTCGCCAGGATCAAGCAAGCCATGAGTTCCCGACCCGAGTTGGCGAACGCGCTGCGCGCGTTGGCAATGGACGCAGTGCAGCAGGCCAACTCCGGCCATCCCGGCATGCCGATGGGCATGGCGGAAATCGCGCTAGCCCTGTGGCAGCGCCATCTGCGCCACAATCCGGCGAATCCGCAATGGGCCAACCGTGACCGTTTTGTACTGTCGAACGGCCACGGCTCGATGCTGCTCTACGGCCTGCTGCACCTGACCGGTTATGACCTGCCGATCGAGGAACTGAAACGCTTCCGCCAGCTGCATTCCAAAACCGCCGGCCACCCCGAACACGGCATGGCGCCCGGCATCGAGACCACCACCGGTCCGCTCGGCCAGGGCATCGCCAACGCCGTCGGCATGGCGCTCAGCGAGCGTGTGCTCGCCGACACGTTCAACCGTGACGGCCATAACATTGTTGATCACCGCACCTATGTATTCCTCGGCGACGGCTGTCTGATGGAGGGCGTGTCGCACGAAGCCTGCGCGCTGGCCGGCACGCTGAAACTGCACAAACTGATTGCTTTGTATGACGACAACGGCATCTCCATAGATTCCGAAAAAGGTCAAATAAAACAATGGTTTACTGACAACACCCCGCAGCGCTTCGCAGCCTATGGCTGGAACGTGATCTACGGCGTGGACGGTCATGACACCGATGCGGTCGATGCCGCGATCCGCCAGGCCCAGACTGAAACCGGCCGACCGACGCTGATCTGCTGCAAGACCCTGATCGGCAAGGGCGCGCCGAAAAAACAGAACACCGGCGGCGCGCACGGCGCGCCGCTCGGCGCCGAGGAAATCGCCGCCACCCGCGCCGCGATCAACTGGCCGCATGCCCCGTTTGAAATTCCGGAAGCGGTGCGTGCCGAATGGAATGCGCGTGAGCGGGGTGCTGCGCGGGAAGCAGATTGGAATCAGAAATTTTCAGCCTATGCCGCCGCGTACCCCGAACTGGCCGCGGAATTCAAGCGCCGCATGGCCGGTGAACTGCCGGCGGGCTGGGCCGCGCACCGTGATGCCTTTCTCGCGCAGACCGTGCAGAAGGCCGAAACCATCGCCACGCGCAAGGCTTCGCAGAACGCGATCGAAGGTTTTGCGCCGGCACTGCCGGAACTGATCGGCGGCTCGGCCGATCTCGCCGGCTCCAACCTGACTTTGTGGTCCGGCTCCAAAGCTGTGAGTGCGACCAGCGGCGGCAATTATATTTATTTCGGCGTGCGTGAATTCGGCATGGCCGCGATCTGCAACGGCATTGCGCTGCACGGCGGCCTGATTCCCTACCACGCGACCTTCCTCGTGTTCTCCGACTATGCGCGTAATGCGCTGCGCATGGCGGCATTGATGAAACAGCGCGTGGTCTGCGTGTTCACCCATGACTCGATCGGCCTCGGTGAAGACGGCCCGACCCATCAGCCGGTGGAGCATGCGGCGACGCTGCGCCTGATTCCCAACATGGACGTGTGGCGGCCCTGCGATACCGTTGAAACCACGGCAGCCTGGGCGGCGGCGATTGAGCGCCGCGACGGCCCGACCAGCCTGCTGCTGTCGCGGCAGAACCTGGCCTTCCAGCAGCGCAGCGCGGAACAGATTGCCGCCATCAAGCGCGGCGCTTATGTGTTGTCCGAAGCCACGGGAGGTGCTGCGCGCGCGGTGATCATCGCCACCGGTTCCGAAGTTGCGATTGCACTGGCGGCGCAACAGGCGCTGGCTGCCGCCGGCGTTGCGGTGCGCGTGGTGTCCATGCCCTGCACTTCGATTTTTGATCGCCAGGACGCAGCTTATCGCGCGAGCGTGCTGCCGCGTGGCGTACCGCGGGTCGCGGTCGAGGCCGGGGTCACCGATTACTGGCGCAAATATGTCGGGCTGGAAGGCGCGGTGATCGGCATCGACCGCTACGGCGAATCGGCGCCGGCCAATGAGCTTTACAAATTTTTCGGCATCACCGCGGAGAACGTCGCGGCGGCGGTGCGCAGCGTGTTGCAGGCATAACTTATTTTCAACGGAATTCTGGGGGACACATGGCAATCAAGGTCGGCATCAACGGGTTCGGGCGTATCGGTCGCATGGTGTTCCGCGCGGCGGTGCAGGATTTTCCCGATATTGAAATCGTCGGGATCAATGACCTGCTGGAACCGGATTACCTGGCCTACATGCTGCGCCACGACTCGGTGCACGGCAAATTCAAGGGCGAGATCTCGGTCTCCGGCACCACGCTGGTGGTCAACGGCAAAAAAATCCGCCTGACCGCGGTCAAGGATCCCGCCGAGCTGAAATGGAACGAAGTCGGCGCCGACATCGTGATCGAAGCCACCGGCCTGTTCCTCGACAAGGCGACCGCGCAGAAGCATCTGACGGCGGGCGCCAAAAAAGTCATCATGTCGGCGCCGTCGAAGGATGACACGCCGATGTTTGTGTTCGGCGTCAACGACAAGACTTACGCCGGGCAGGCGATCATCTCCAACGCCTCCTGCACCACCAACTGCCTGGCGCCGGTGGCCAAGGTGCTGAACGACAAATGGGGCATCAAGCGCGGCCTGATGACCACGGTGCACGCCGCTACCGCGACGCAAAAAACCGTTGACGGCCCGTCGAACAAGGACTGGCGCGGCGGCCGCGGCATCCTCGAAAACATCATTCCGTCCTCCACCGGTGCGGCCAAGGCCGTCGGCGTGGTGATCCCGGAACTGAACAAAAAACTGACGGGCATGGCCTTCCGCGTGCCGACCTCGGACGTGTCGGTGGTCGATCTGACCGTCGAACTGAACAAACCCGCGACCTATGCCGAAATCTGCGCAGAAATGAAAGCGCAGTCGACCGGGGCGATGAAGGGCGTGCTCGGCTACACCGAGGAAAAAGTGGTGTCCACCGATTTCCGTGACGAAACCTGCACCTCCGTGTTTGACGCCGAAGCCGGCATCGCACTCGACAGCACCTTCGTCAAAGTCGTGTCCTGGTACGACAACGAATGGGGTTACTCCAGCAAGGTGCTGGAAATGGTGCGGGTCATTGCCAAATAAAGAACGAAAAGCAAGCCACAGAGTTCACAGAAAAAAACCGGGTTGCTTTTGAAGTTCTCTGTGAACTCTGTGTCCTCTGTGGCTAAAAAGGTGTTGATTTGAAGTTCCTCCGACTCACCGACCTCCCCCTCGCCGGCAAGCGCGTATTCATCCGTGCCGACCTGAACGTGCCGCAGGACGACGCCGGCAACATCAGCGAAGACACGCGCATCCGCGCCACCATCCCCGGCATCAAACACGCTCTCGCCGCCGGCGCCGCGGTGATGGTGACCTCCCACCTTGGACGTCCGACCGAGGGCACGCTGAAGCCCGAAGACTCGCTGGCGCCGATCGCGAAACGCCTGGCCGAAATGATCGGTCAGCCGGTACGGCTGGTACAGCACTGGGTCGAAAACGGCGTCGATGTCAAACCCGGCGAGGTTGTGCTTCTGGAAAACTGCCGTGTCAACAAGGGCGAGAAAAAAAATGACGAGGCACTGGCGCGCAAAATGGCTGCGCTGTGCGATGTTTATGTGAACGACGCTTTTGGTACCGCGCATCGCGCCGAGGCGACGACGCACGGTATTGCCAGATTCGCACCGATCGCCTGCGCCGGCCCGCTGATGGCGGCTGAACTCGATGCACTGGGCAAGGCATTGGAAAAACCGGCGCGACCCCTGCTCGCCATCGTTGCCGGCTCCAAGGTGTCGACCAAACTCACCATCCTCAAGGCGCTGGCCTCCAAAGTCGACCAGCTGATCGTCGGCGGCGGCATCGCCAATACCTTCATGCTCGCGTCCGGCATGCGCATCGGCAAATCGCTGGCCGAACCCGACCTGGTGGGTGAAGCGCAGGCCATCATCGACCTCATGAAGGCGCGCGGCGCCACGGTGCCGCTGCCGGTCGATGTGGTGGTGGCCGACGAGCTGTCGGCGCTGGCCCGCGCCAATCCGGTTGCCGCCGATGCGGTGCGGCCCGATGACCTGATTCTCGATGTCGGCGCCAAAACCGCGAAAATTTTTGCCGGGCTGATCGCCAAGGCCGGCACCATCGTCTGGAACGGCCCGGTCGGCGTGTTCGAATACGACCAGTTCGCGGGCGGCACCAAGGCGATTGCCGAAGCCATTGCAGCGTCAAAAGCATTTTCGATTGCAGGTGGTGGTGACACGCTGGCGGCGGTGGCGAAATACAAAATTGCCGACCAGGTGTCGTACATTTCCACCGGCGGCGGTGCATTTCTTGAGTTTCTCGAAGGCAAAACGCTGCCGGCGGTTGAAGTACTCGAACAGCGCGCAAAGTAGTTTGAAAATAAGGCGGCACGCGCATCCGGCGCGCGCCGGATGCAGCACTAGCGGAATGGGTGGCGCAAATGATACGCAGAACCAAGGTGGTAGCCACGCTGGGCCCCGCGTCGAGCGACGCAAAAACACTGGCGCGCATGATCGAAGCCGGCCTCGACGTGGTACGCATCAATTTTTCCCACGGCACGCCGGATGAACATCGGGCCCGTGTCGAGCTGGTGCGAAAATTGGCGCGCAAGGCCGGCCGCGCGGTCGGCGTGCTGGTCGACCTGCAGGGCCCGAAAATCCGCATCGGCAAATTCAAGGACGGCAAAATCACGCTGGTCCCCGGCGCGAAATTCATTCTCGACGCCGAGTGCAAATTGGGTGACCAGGATGTTGTCGGCCTGGATTACAAAAACCTGCCCAAGGATGTACGTCCCGGCGACACCTTGCTGCTCGACGATGGCCGTCTGGTGCTCGGTGTGGTCAATGTGCGCGGACCGCGCATCACCACGGTGGTGGAACAGGGCGGCCTGTTGTCGAACAACAAGGGCATCAACCGCAAGGGCGGCGGCCTGACCGCGCCGGCGCTGACCGAAAAAGACAAGCAGGACATCAAGCTTGCAGCTGAACTGAAGGCGGACTTTCTCGGCGTCTCTTTCCCGCGCTCGGGCGAGGACGTGCGCTGGGCGCGCGACCTGCTGACCCGCGCCGGCGGCCACGGCCTGATCGTGTCCAAGATCGAACGCGCCGAGGCGATCCCGGCGCTGGAAGAAATCCTCGATGCCTCGGACGCCATCATGGTGGCGCGCGGTGACCTCGCGGTTGAGGTTGGTGATGCGGTGGTGCCGGCGCTGCAGAAACGCATGATCCGCATGGCGCGTGAAAAGCAGAAGCTGACCATCACCGCGACGCAGATGATGGAATCGATGATCTCCAGCCCGATTCCGACCCGTGCCGAAGTGTCCGATGTGGCGAACGCGGTGCTCGACGGCACCGATGCCGTGATGCTGTCGGCGGAAACCGCCGCCGGCCAGTATCCCGCCGAAACCATCGCCGCCATGGTGCGGGTCTGCATCGAGGCCGAAAAAGAAGACATCACCTACCCGGAGCGTCTGGGCGGACTGAAGGAATCCGACGTCGAACAGGCGATCGCCCGCGCCACCGCGTTCACCGCCAAGGGCCTGGCGATCAAGGCCATTGCCGCGCTGACCCAGAGCGGTCGCACGGCATTGATGATGTCGCGGATGTTCACCGCGGTGCCGATTTACGCGATGAGTTCGGTGATCGACACCCGCCGCCGGGTGACGCTGTTCCGCGGCGTGCACCCGGTGCGATTCAAGGGTGCGCGCAACCCGGAAAAGGCGCTGCTGATGGCTGAGGACGAGCTGCTCAAACGCGGCGTGGTGCAGCACGGTGACCTGATCGTGCTCACCATCGGCGAACCCTTCGGTCGTGCCGGCGGCACCAACACCATGAAAATCGTCAAGGTTGGCGAGCACCGGAAAAATTAACAGGCGCGTGTAAAATATCAACCTATTCAAATTCAAAAGCATGGCCACAGAGTTCACAGAGTTTCTCGATACCCCCTTGAGGGGTGCACAGAGAAAAGCAAAACCCGGATCAAGCTTTTACGCAGTTCTCCGTGAACTCTGTGGCTGGTTTTTTTGATTTAACTATCCGCAGGAGTTCCCATGTCAGCAAATGATCTCGCCGCCATCGCCCAGGCGATGGTTGCCCCCGGCAAAGGCATACTTGCCGCCGATGAAAGCACCGGCACCATCGGCAAACGTTTCGACGGCATCAACGTCGAAAACACCGAAGAAAACCGCCGCGCCTATCGCGACATGCTGTTTCTGACCCGCGGCATCGGCGAGCACATCAGCGGTGTGATCCTCTACGACGAAACGCTGCGCCAGAAATCGGCCGACGGCACCCCTTTCGTCAAGCTGCTGGAAAAAAATGGCGTGTTGCCGGGCATCAAGGTCGATGCCGGTGCCAAGCCGCTGGCTTTTTGCCCCGGTGAAACCGTCACCGAAGGTCTCGACAACCTGCCCAAACGTTGCGCCGAATACGTCAAGCTCGGCGCCAAGTTCGCAAAATGGCGCGCCGTGATCGACATCGGCCGCGACCTGCCGAGTTCGACCAGCATTGCCGCCAACGCCCATGCCCTGGCGCGTTATGCCGCGATCTGCCAGGAAGCCGGATTGGTGCCCATTGTCGAACCCGAGGTGCTGATGGATGGCGACCATACCATCGAGCGTTGCGAAGAGGTCACGGAATGGACCCTGAACGCGGTCTACGAAGCGCTGTACCTGAATCGCGTGGTGCTGGAACACAGCGTGCTCAAACCGTCGATGGTGATCTCGGGCAAAAAATGTGCGAAACAGGCGCCGGTCGATGAAGTCGCCGCGCGCACCGTGCGCGTGCTGAAACGCACCGTGCCTGCCGCGGTTGCCGGCATCGCGTTCCTGTCCGGTGGCCAGAGTGATGAAGTGGCCACCGCCCACCTCAATTCGATGAACGCGCAGTTCAAGGGCAGGCTGCCCTGGCCGCTGTCGTTTTCCTACGGCCGGGCCCTGCAGCAGCCGGCACTCAAAGCCTGGAAAGGCGCGGCGGGCAATGTCGCTGCCGCCCAGGCTGCGCTGGCGCACCGCGCCAAAATGAACGGCCTGGCCAGCCTCGGCAAATATTCCGCCGAACTGGAACGTCAGGCCAAAGCCGCATAAAAACATCAATAAAAACAAATACTTATATTAAAAGTTAGCGCCTACTCCAGTAATGCGGCTGCCCGTCTCCATCATCACCGGATTTCTGGGCAGCGGCAAAACCACGCTGCTCAACCGGTTGCTGCAGGACCCGGCGATGGCCGGCGCCGCGGTGATCATCAACGAGTTCGGCGAGATCGGACTCGATCACCTGCTGATCGCCACCCCCAACGAAAACACGGTGCTGTTATCGAGTGGCTGCATCTGCTGCACGGTGCGTGGCGATCTGGTCAACACGCTGCGCGATCTCGACAAGCAGCGGCGCGCAGGTGACCTGCCGCCCTTCGATCGCGTGCTGATCGAAACCACCGGGCTGGCCGACCCGGTGCCGATCGTGCAGACGGTGGTCGTCGATGAAAAACTCGCGCCGCAGTACGCGCTGGACAGCGTGATCACGCTGGTCGATGCCGTCAACGGATGCGCACAGCTCGACGCCCAGCCGGAATCACGCAAACAGGCCGCGGTCGCCGACCGCCTGCTGATCACCAAGACCGATATCGCCGATCCTGCCAGCGTGCTCGTGTTGCGGGAACGGCTCACCACACTGAATCCCGCGGCCGAAGTGACCACGGCCAGCCACGGCGAAATTGCGCCGGCAGTACTGTTTGGTGCCTCGATTGCGCCGGAGTCGCGCGAAGCCGATGTCGCACGCTGGCTGCGCGAAGGCGAATACCGCCGCGTGGAAACGCAGCAGACTGCCGGGGCGCACGACGCCGGCATCCGCGCCTACAGCCTGATGCTGGATGCGCCGGTGACCCGCGCCGGGCTGACGGCCTGGCTGACGGCGCTGGCTTCACTGCGCGGCGCCGAGTTGCTGCGGGTCAAGGGGCTGCTCAATGTCGAGGGCGAGCCGGTCGCGGTGCATGCCGTGCAGA
Source organism: Burkholderiales bacterium (assembly GCA_019749945.1). GTDB lineage: Bacteria > Pseudomonadota > Gammaproteobacteria > Burkholderiales > SG8-41. The sequence continues at coordinate 7,471 of JAIEPF010000035.1, read as the reverse complement.
CCCTGATTCACGAACCGGTGACGCTGGAACGCTGGCCCGATGCCGAGCGCCGCTCGCGGCTGGTGTTCATCACCCGCAACATGACGCGCGAGGCCGTCGAAAGCACATTGGACGTGCTCGGCTGGCAATCGGAGGTGCCGAGTACCGGAGTTCCGAAGCCCGATCCCCAGGCCTATGCGCGATTCCTCGCGGCCATGACCCGGATGCGCTGAGCAGAAATGTTAAATACGATTCAAACGTCGCCGGGCCAGCGCCGTGCAGTGTGCAGCACACGAAGGATTTCGATTTCGCCTTCGCGCACCCGGTAGGGAATGATGTAGGGCAGCTGGCCGATGACCAGCTCACGGGTGCCGATGACCCGTCCGGGCCGCCCCATCGCAACATGGCGCGTGAGCAGGGTTTCCGCCTGGTCGATCAGTTCCAGGATCACCCGCGCAGCGGCGACCGGACTGTCCTGCCCGATGTAATCCGCAATGCTGTCGAGGTCGGCTTCAGCGAGCCTTGTCCATCGCAGCCGCAAGCTTTTTCTCCCATTTCTTTTTCAGCTTGGCGTGATCGATGAATTGCCCGGCATTCGCCTGCTGCTCGCCCTCGCGGATGGCGGCAATCTGCCACTCGTTGAGTTCCAGGAACTGCTTGACGGCTTCCGCCGCCAGCGCCGAGCGGCTGCGCTCGGTGGTTTTGGCCAGCCGGTCCAGACGTTTCCGGGTTTCGGTGTCCAGCCGCAATGCCACGGTTTCACTCATGGATGTGACCCTCCTGTAAACATTGTAAACATTTTCGGCAGGATAGTCTTTTACAGCAAAAAAGATCCCGGCGGCAGCGCCTATGCCGTCAAATGCAGCACAAAGGAAAAGGAGTCAGTCGTGAAATGCACGTCGAAATACCCCGCGATCTGCTGATATGAATAGGCCTCTGTGGCGTGCGCATGGACGATGACCGCATTCGATTTGCTGCAGATATGCTTGGTCGAGTTACCGGCACAGCGCTCTGGGGCAGGTCGACACTGGGACGGGAAATCGCGGGAGTAAAGACGGTTGTTTTGAGCGTTTCCTCGCGGCGATGACCAAAATGCATTGAGCTGGATTGATTCATCCCGGACTTTGGCTTGACAAGCCGGTAGTGATTAATTAGCTTCCAAGCTCTGCTGCAAACGCTTGCATTCTGCAAATTTTGCAGTCCGATCCTGCAATTGCAGTTCATGGCAACACGGAGGAGTTCCCTGATGTTTGATTTCAAACCGGCAGAGGCCAAAGGCCCGGTCCGGGTGCTCAAGGGTGGTCTGCTGATCGACGGCAACGGCGGCAAGCCGGTCAAGGATCCGGTGATCCTGCTCGAAGGCCGGCGCATCAAGCAGGTCGGCGTCAAAGGCAAGGTGAAGATTCCCGCCAAAGCCGAAGTCATCGATTGCGGCACGGCGACGCTGATGCCGGGGCTGATGGACGTGCATCTGCACACGATGATGTTCAACTGCCTGACCTTCCACAACTACCGTGTCGCGCAATGGGAAATCACGCCGGAGCTGCAGCAGATGTACGGCCTGTTCCATGCCCAGCTGTGTTTTGACATGGGCTTCACCACGCTGCGCGACCTGGGACTCAATTCCGGCCGGGGGCTGCTCACAGCGCATCTGTGCGCAATCCGCGATTCGATCGAAGCCGGTGTCATTGAAGGGCCGCGCATGCTGATCGGCGGTTTCACGACGATTACCGGTTCGCATCTCGATCTGATTCAGCCGCGTGCCGCACAACGTTACGGCTTCCAGACCGCGGATGGCCCCTGGGAGCTGCGTAAACTGGCGCGCACCAACCTGCTGGCGGGCTGCGACATCGTCAAAACCTGCGCCACCGGTGGCGGCGGCACCGACAAGGAAGAGCCGGACATCCGCAACATGACGCAGGAGGAAATCGACGCCATCGTCGATGAAGCCCACGCCTTCCACAAGACCGCCGCGGTGCATTGCTTCACGCCCAACGGCCAGCGCATGGCGCTGGCGGCCGGCGCCGACACCATCGAACACATGGTGTTTCATGATGATGAAACCATCGACATGATTGCCGAGGCGGGCACCTGGATGACGCCGACGCTGCTGCATCGCACTGACCACGCCATCGGCACGCGCAAGGATCAGGGCACTTCGCAGTTCGTGCTGAACAAGATGAAGGCGCTGCAGCCGTACTGCTTCGAGACCTTCCAGAAAATGCACAAGGCAGGCGTCAACATCGCGCTCGGCACGGATATGGGTTTTGATCCCGAGATGGGCACCAATGCCCGCGAGATGGAAATCTACGTCACTCTGGGCATGACGCCGATGGAAGCGATCATGAGTGCCACGCGTAATGCCGCGCGCGCAATCAAGCTCGACAAGCAGTTGGGCACCGTTGAAGCGGGCAAACTGGCCGACATCATCGCGGTCAAGGGCGATCCGCTGAAAAACATCCGCGTGTTCCAGGACAAGAAAAACATCCAGCTGGTGATGAAGGAAGGCCGCATCTACGCCGACCGCCGTCCGGGACACGATAAAAACGTGGTCAGCGTGACGCCGCGTGACTGGAAAAAAATCGATTATCTGTAAGTTGAATCAGTGATTAGGTAACTAGGTGATTAGGTGATGGGTGATTGAAGCCTGTTACCGTCACCATGCAATCACCTAATCACTTAATCACTGAATTACTGAGGAGGTTGAGCATGGTCGCAGCAAAAAAAAGCACCGCCAAAACCAAGACCGTGGGCGCAGTCCGCGCCGGTAACGGCAAATACCATTTCCGCATGTCCAAGCTGAAAAAAGTGCCGGCGGGCACGGGTTATTCGACTTCGCATGGCGGTGTGGTCGAAGGCGCGCGGATTCTCGTCGGTTACATCCACAAACCGCGCGGCACCGGTTCGCGCATGCACAAACACAACAACGAACAACTGAATTACGTGTTGCAGGGCACGCTGGTCGGTTCGGTCAACGGCAAACGGGTCGTCGCGCCGGCCGGAACATTGATCTACATTCCGGCCAATGCGCCGCATAACCTGGTGTCTTCGACCAAGGACAAGGACGTGATTTTTCTTGCGATCAAGGATCTGTCGCAGGGCATCATCGGCAAGGCGGTTGATGGCACGATGAGCGGCCCGCATTACGAAAAAGGCTTTGGTCCGGCGGCCAAGGCGCGCAAAAAAGCCAAGTCCCGCACTGCGGCGCGCCGATAAAATATAATAAAAACAAATACTTGCAATCTCCCATATGCGTCTGACCGCAGAGGAGAAAAAAATGCTGCGCGGCGAGCAGGGCCGTGCGGTGCAGGAGGCGCTGCAGCTGCAGCTGGCGGTCGGCAGGTTCTTCGGCGCCAAACGTTTTGTGCCGGTGTCGAATGTGCACATGATGGGCGACATCGAGGTCATGGGGGATTCGGGCAAATCCTTCCTCGAGCGCGCCGCAAACCTCGGGGCGAAGTGCGTACGTCCGACCACCACCAATGCGCGCTGCATCGATTTTGCCTACCTCGACCGGCTGCAGCAGAGTCGCGTTGAAGCCGGCAAGGAAAAAGAACTCATCGCCTGCCTGCGCAGGATGGATGTCATCACCGCCGACACCTGCATCAATTACCAGACGCTGTACCAGCCGCACCTCGGCGAACACGTCGCCTGGGGTGACACCGGTACGGTGATTTACGCCAACTCGGTGTACGGCGCGCGTTCCAATTTCGAAGCCGGGCCGGCGGCGCTGGCCGCGGGACTCACCGGCCGCGTGCCGGAATACGGCTTTCATCTCGACGAACACCGCCGCGGCACTTTTCAGGTCAATCTGAAAGCCGATCTCCACGACCTCGCGGACTGGGGCGCCGTCGGCAAAATCGTCGGCTCAGGGCACCAGGACTATTACGCGGTGCCGGTATTCTGTGGCATCAAACGCACGCCGACCGCCGACGAACTGAAACAGCTCGGCGCATCGCTGGCGAGTTACGGCTCGATGGGCATGTTTCACATGGTCGGCGTGACACCCGAAGCGCCGACGCTGAAGGCGGCCTTTGGCGGACGTAAACCCAAAGAAGTGATGACCGTCAGCAACCGCGACCTCGAAGCTGTGTATGCCGGCTACGACACAAAGAACAATCCGCTGAACCTGGTGGTGTTCTCCGGGCCGCAGCAATCGCTGTTCGAAATGAAAACCCTGGCCACGCTGCTCAAGGGCCGCAAGGTCGCAAAAGGCAGCCAGCTGTTCATCACCACCAGCAACGGCGTCAAAAGTGCTGCGCGCGAACTGGGCTACCTGAAAACCATCGAGGACGCCGGCGCCATCGTGCTCGAAGGCGTGTGTTTCTACATCCTGCAGAACCTGCCGCAGATGCGGGTGCGCGAAGGCTGGAGCAACCTGGTCACCAATTCAGCCAAACTCGCCAACATCATCGGCGCACACAAGTTCAACACCATCCTGCGCCGCACCGCCGAATGCATCGACATCGCCTGCAGCGGCAAGGATGTGCGGTGAGCACCGCCCGGCCGATAAAAACCATCCGCGTCAAACGCGCCTTCGGCGCGGTGGTCGAAGGCGAGGCGCTGGTCTCCACGGAAGGATTTTCGCCGCGTTACGACCTCGACCGCTGGAGCGGCCTGATCTCGCGCCCCGGCCATGCGCTGGAAGGCCACAACATCAAGGGCAGGATCCTGATCACGCCCAGCGCCAAGGGCGGCATCGCCGCCGGCTGGGCGTTTTACGACATCCAGCACAAGGGCATTGCCCCTAAAGCCTTTGTATTCGGCGTGACCAACCCGGTGATGGTGCAGGGCGCCGTGTTTGCCGGCATCACCATCACCGAAGGCTGGTCGATGAGCCCGTACGAACACATCCGCACCGGTGATATCGTGCGGGTCGATCCGCAAAAAAAGACCTTGACGCTGATCCGTCGCGGCAGTCCGGCAGCGTCGGCGCCACGCGGGTAAACTGGGTTTTCTTCCGGAGGAGAACCCGATGAAACTGATTCTGCATGCAATGTTTGCCGCCGCTGCAGCGCTGCCGATCATGCCGGCGCAGGCCGCGACGTCGTATCCGACCAAACCGATACGCATCGTGGTCGCGTATACGCCGGCTGGCACCACCGACATCCTGGCGCGCGCCGTCGGCCAGAAAATGACCGAAGCCTGGGGCCAGTCGGTGATCGTCGACAACCGTCCCGGGGCCAACGGCAACATCGGCACCGAACTGACCGCCAATGCCAGTCCCGACGGTTACACCATCACCATGGGCACTGCGGCGACCCACGGCATCAACAACACCCTGTATCCGAAGCTGAAGTGGGATGCCGTGAAAAGTTTTGCGCCGATCAGCCTGGTCGCCATCGTGCCGAACATTCTTGTCGTCAACAACGCGCTGCCGGTAAAAAGCGTCAGGGAACTGATCGCCTATGGCGGCGCCAACACCGGCAAACTCAATCACGGCTCGCCGGGCCAGGGCAGCACCGGCCATCTGTCGGCCGAGTTGTTCAAGGCCAGCACCGGACTGAAAATGACCCACGTGCCGTACAAGGGCAGCGCACCGACGCTGGCGGATCTGGTCGGCGGGCAGATTCAGGTGGTGATCGACAATATGCCGCCGTATCTGCCGCATGTGCAGGCGGGGCGGATTCGCGGCCTGGCCGTGACTACGGCCAAACGCTCGCCGGCCATGCCCAGCCTGCCGACGATGCAGGAAGCCGGCGTTGCGGGTTACGAGGCAGGCTCCTGGTTCGGTCTGCTGGCGCCGGCCGGCACGCCGCGCGGCATTGTGCAAAAGCTGTCCGCGGAAACCGCGCGCATCCTGAAATTGCCGGACGTCAGCGAACGGCTGTCCAGCCAGGGTGCGGAGCCGGTCGGCGGCACACCGGACGAATTCGCGAATTTCATCAACAACGAGCAGGCCAAATGGCGCAAGGTCATTGAGCAGGCCGGCATCACGCTGTGACCGTCTGCTGCGGCGTAATGCCGTCGATGCCATGATCCGCGATCCCGAATCCTTCAACATCCTGCTCGACACCATCTCGCGCCTGGTGCGCGAGAAACTGATTCCGCGCGAAGAGGAAGTCACCGAATCCGACGAAATCCCCGCCGACATCGTCGCCGACATGCGCACCATGGGCCTGTTCGGATTGACCATTCCCGAGGAATACGGCGGTCTTGGTTTTACCAGCGAGGAAGAAGTGCTGACCTCGATGGTGCTGTGTTACGCCTCGCCGGTGTTCCGTTCGCGCATCGGCACCAACACCGGGATCGGTGCGCAGGGCATTGTCATCGACGGCACCGCGGAGCAAAAACAGCAATACCTGCCGCGGCTGGCCTCCGGCGAAATCACCGGCTCCTTCGCCCTGACCGAACCCGAGTCCGGCTCCGACGCCGGTTCATTGAAAACCACCGCGCGCCGCGACGGCGATCACTACATACTGAACGGCAGCAAGCGCTACATCACCAATGCGCCGGAAGCGGGCGTGTTCACGGTGATGGCGCGCACCGACCTGCAATCCAGGGATGCCAAGGGTGTGTCGGCCTTCATCGTCGAACGCAACACGCCGGGACTCAGTGTCGGCCCCACCGACCGCAAGATGGGCCAGCGCGGCTCACATACCGCCGACGTGATTTTCGACAACGTGCGCGTGCCGGCTTCCAGCATCATCGGCGGCAAGGAAGGCCAGGGTTTCAAGACCGCGATGAAAGTGCTGGACAAGGCGCGGCTCAACATCGCCGCGGTGTGCGTTGGTGCTGCCGAGCGCTTGCTGGACGAGGCGCTGCGTTATGCCAGGGAACGCCAGCAGTTCGGTAAACCGATCGCCGAATTCCAGCTGGTCCAGGCCATGCTCGCCGATTCCAAGGCGGAGATTTATGCCGCACGCAGCATGGTGCTCGAGGCTGCGCGCAAAAAGGACGGCGGCGCGAACATCACCATGGAAGCGTCCTGCGCCAAACTGTTTGCCGCGGAAATGGTTGGGCGTGTGGCTGATCGTGCGGTGCAGATCCACGGCGGGGCCGGTTATATGCAGGCTTCAGCGGTTGAGCGCCTGTACCGCGATGTGCGCTTGTTCCGGCTGTTTGAAGGCACCAGCCAGATCCAGCAACTGGTCATTGCCCGGCATCTGCTGAAAGACGGCTGAAAACGACGGGTTCGGGGGATGCCTTCAGTGCCAATCGTGCGTTTACGCTGAGTGACGCGGAAGCAGAAAGCACAATAAAAACAACAGGTTACGAAAATCTGCATGATCAAAATATGTTTCAAATCAAATGGTTAAATGATGATTTGCCGGGTTTGTCGATTTTGTTATTTACTCCGCATGCGCGGATGGGCAATGCAACTTTTTGAATGAAATGAAAAAGTTTTCAAACAGAATGGTGAGTCAGTTGGATGCGGCGGCAGGTTATCCGTCAAAACTGTCTCCCTAAATTAATATAAGGACTCCCCCGTAATTGCAATGCTGGTGACGGACCAAGATCGGACTGCGTCACTATAACCGGCCTGTTTGTG
>JAIEPF010000013.1 GCA_019749945.1 Burkholderiales bacterium | reverse complement strand
CATCACCCATCACCCATCACCCATCACCCATCACCCATCACCCATCACCCATCACCCATCACCCATCACCCATCACCCATCACCGGCGGTTCAAGGCCTTAACGCGTAGACCTCGTCAAAGCGGCGCTCCAGTTCGGCATGCGTGCCGCGCAGCTGGTCGACGACTTCCTTGGCCCAGTCGAAATACTGGCGTTTGCGTTCCAGCGACCAGCCTTCCGGTGCGCGGGTGCCGAGGTCGCGCACGTTGCAGATCTTGTCGGCGAGTTTGACCAGCCGCGCCGCTTCGCTGGAATGCCTGGCGCGGGCCACCTGCAGGCGCTTGCGCACTTCCTTTTTGATCCATTGCGTGTCGGTGACTTCGAGCACGATGTCGGCGATTTCCTCGCCGAATTCGCCGCGCAGCTCCTGCCAGGAGGTTTCGGTGTCCTCCAGCGTGTCGTGGAGCAGTGCGGCGGCGATGACCAGCGGGTCGCGCACTTCGCCTTCATCCCACAGCACATGAGCCAACTCGATCGGATGGTTGATGTAGGGCGAGGCTTCCTTGTCCTTGCGCCGCTGGTCGCGGTGTTTGTGCGCGGCAAAAGCCACGGCACGCAGGACGAGGTCCGTGGTGCCGGGATCGGTGCGGGGCAGTACGCGCAGGTCCATGATCGTTTGTGTCGTGGGGGGGGCTCCGCTGGCTCGCCCATTATGCGCTGCGCAGCCGCAGCATGCGGATCAGTCCGATGGCGGCAAACGGCACCCCAACGGCTATGATCAGCTGCACGATCAGGAGTTCACCGAGCTGGCTGTAGTCTGCCGGGACGGTAATGGCCCCGGATTTGTCCCTGACCTCGCGCGACACAATATAAATCTGGTTGAGATACTTGGTGCCCAGGGACGATGCCGACAGCGCGAGATTGGTGAACGAGGCCATGACCGCGAAATAGGTGGCCTTGAGGTGGGCCGGCGCCGAGTTGGCGATCCATGCCAGCATCGGGATCATCGCGATCTGGCCCAGCGGCGACTCCAGCGCGGTATTGACCAGCGCGATGAAGCGGGCATCAACCACGCCTCCGGTGGCCGCAGCAGTCCACTGGTGCAGGCCGAAATACATGCCGACATAGGGCAGCGACAGCAGCCCGCCGAGCAGCGTCAGGAAGCCGACGACATAGGCGATCGAGTGATCGGCCATGAAGCGGCGGAACAGGAACATGCCGGCCAGCGTCAGCACCGAGCCGATCAGCGACAGCACCGAGATGAACTGCTGGTCGAATTTGAGTTCATCGATGAACCACCAGGTGACGCCTTCCCCGGGGCCGGGAATGGCGCGAAAGACAAAAATGACGATGACGGTGCCGAGCAATGTCGAGCGCACGTCGGCATCGAGCTCGCGCGTCAGCCGCACCAGCAGGAAGGCGATGATGCCGAAAGAGCCGGCAAAAATGATCTCCTGGTTGTACGGCACATTGCTGAAACCCATGCCGAGGGTGAAGGCGACAAACACCAGGCTGCCGCCGAGGATCCACCAGTTGGGCGCTGTCGTTTCTGTGCGGCCGCTCAGCAGGGTTTCGATTTCGGTGCTGCTGCGGCCCAGCGCGAGCAAACGCTGCGTATCGCGGCGTTTGATCCACATCGCAATCACCACGCCGGTCACCGAGATTGCCGGAATCACCATTGCCATCTGGTAGATGCGGCGGTAGAGGTCGACTTTCTGCGCTTCCGGCAAGGACTGCGTGCCGCTGAAGACGTAAATGTTGATCAGCGCGACCAGCACGCTGCCGCCGATGATGGCGACGCGGCCCAGCGTCTGCATGGTCGTGTTCATCAGCTTGCGCTGCGCGGGATCGACGGGATTGCCCTGTTCGTCGACACGCGGTACAGCTTCGACCGTCATCGCATCGGCGACGACATCCTGCAACACATAACCGACGGCGGCGAGCAGCACGCTGGCGACATACCAGGCCCCCGGCGGCAGCATCGCGCTCATCGCATCGCGGTCGGTGAGCAGGCCGACCATGATGGACAGGCTGGCGGCGATCATGCCCGCGCCGAAAAACACCATCGCGCTTTTCCAGCGCCAGATCAGATCGACGAGATGGCCCAAAGGCATCTTCAATGCCCACGGCACCCCCGCCCAGAAACCCAGCGCGGCGAGGAAGGCCGCCGACAGCCCGAGGTAATCCTTGACGAAAAAGGTGCCGACGATACCGGTCAGTCCGGAGATGCCGGCGGCCATGTAAACCATCAGCGGCGGCAGGTACGAGAGCCGCATTTCGCGACCGAGGGCGAACACGTTGTGATCCAGCCAGTGCCAGAGTCTGATCATGGGATCATTATAAGTTATTGTTTTAATTAATAATTATTGATCAGGCAATATTACTCATATCCCCGGTTCGCGCCAGCAATCCACCGTGTAGCGCCGCAGTTCAACGCCGGTATCCCAGAAATCCGGCGGCAGTCCGGCTTTGTATTTGAGTTGCGCCAGGAATTCTCCGGGATCCGCGTACTGGGACCAGGTATCGGGGAGAAAAGTGCTGCGGTGATGGCCGTAACGGAACACCAGGCCATCAACGCCGGGGCGCAATTGCCGCAGCACCGCAGCTTCGCTGCCGGCGGCCAGGCTTTCCAGTGCCGACAGCACGCTGACCTCGATCAGGGTCGTTTCCAGTTCAGCGGCGGTCAGCGGTGGGAAGCGCGGATCGCGAAAGGCGGCGGCGACGGCATTCGCGGCAACATCCTCGCGCAAGGGGCGAACCGGAATCAAGCTGCCGTTGCGGCCGCGCAACCGGCCGTCGCGGGTCAGGGTGACAAAGGCCGAGCCGGGTTGCTGCAGCCAGGCTGCGGCAGCGGCGGGTGTCGCTGCGGCGATGCCCAGTTCGCGCGTGATGGCGGCGCGGGCGAGCGGCAGCAGGATTTGCCCTTGATCAACGGACATGAGGCAGATGTTCTCCCGGCGGCTCAGGGTTTTTTGCGTGACTGTTACAATCCGCCTGTCTGATTTTACGACAACCAGGCCTTGAAGATGCCGCGTTATGTTGCACTGATACCCGCTGCCGGCAGTGGTTCTCGCATGCGGACCGAAACGCCCAAGCAGTACGCGCCGCTGGCCGGCAAGCCCCTGCTGCAGCATGCCGCGCATGTGTTGTGTGCCCATGCGCTGATCGAACAGGTGTTCATTGTGCTGTCACCGGACGACCGGCGCTTTGCTGAACACGACTGGCGTGCCTGTGGCAGCAAACTGAGCGCCCTGTATTGCGGCGGCGAGACCCGTGCCGCCAGCGTGTTCAACGGCCTGCTCGCGGCGAATGATGCGATTGATGCTGCGGACTGGGTGCTGGTGCATGATGCGGCGCGGCCCTGTCTGCAGGCGGCGGACATCGACCGCCTGATTGCGGAGATTGGCGACAGCGAGACCGGCGGTTTGCTGGCGGTGCCGGTGGCGGATACGCTGAAACGCGCGAATGCGGACGGCGAAGTGCTGCAGACCGAGGCGCGTGAACATCTGTGGCGCGCGCAGACGCCGCAGATGTTCCGTTACCGGGTGCTGATCGAGGCTTTGCGCCGCGCCGACATCGCGGCGGTGACCGATGAATCCAGCGCCGTCGAGCTGACCGGTGCCAAACCGAAGCTGGTGAATGGCAGTGCGAGCAACTTCAAGGTCACTTATCCCGAGGATCTCGCGCTGGCGGAACTGATACTGAAAGAGCGTGGATGAACAATATGCGTATCGGGCAGGGTTTTGACGTGCACGCACTGGTGGCCGGGCGCAGGCTGATCATCGGCGGCGTGACCATTCCCTTTGAGCGCGGCCTTGCCGGACATTCCGACGCCGATGTGCTGCTGCACGCGGTCTGCGATGCGCTGATCGGCGCGGCCGGGCTGGGCGACATCGGCAGACATTTTCCCGATACCGATCCGCGTTACAAAGGCATCGACAGCCGCGAGCTGCTGCGCGCAGTGGCGCGCTTGCTGGCCGATCATCACTATGCGGTGGCCAATGTCGATTCGACCATCATCGCGCAGGCGCCGAAAATGGCGCCGCACATCGCCGCGATGCGCGCCAACATTGCCGCTGATCTGGGTGTCGCGGTGGACAGCGTCAACGTCAAGGCCAAGACCGCGGAAAAACTGGGGCTGGTCGGGCGCGGCGAAGGCATTGTTGCCGAGGCGGTGGCGTTATTGAGGCTTGCAAAATAATGACAAAAACAGGCCTCTGGCAATGTTGTCATGGGCTGTCATGTTTTTGGAAAAAATCAATAACTACGCGGACGGCAACTCCACCCGCGCCCTGAGTCCGCCGCCTTCGCGCGGCAACAGTTTCACGGCGCCGCCGTGCAGACGGGCGATGCGATCAACGATGGCAAGACCCAGGCCGGTGCCGCTGGTCGAGCGCGCATGATCCATGCGTGTGAAGGGCTGCAGCATGCGGCCGGCGTCGGCCGGCGGGATGCCGGGGCCGCGATCCATGACTTCAAGATAAACTGTTTTTCCGTCGTGCCCGGTTTTGATGTCCACGCTGTCACCCCCGTGGCGCAATGCATTGTCGATCAGGTTGCTGAGCAGCCGCTGCAGCGCCTGTGCGCGCAAGGGAAGCCGCGGCAGCGGCGCCGGCGTGAACTGCACATTTTTGCCGAGAGGCGTGTAACGTTCGACCACGGCCTGCACCAGCGCATTGAGGTCGGCCTCGGTCATCACCGTCTCGGCATCGATCGGACGTGCGAAATCGAGGAACTGGCCGATGGCGGCATCGATGTCACCGATGTCCTGCGCGACCCCCGCCTTGAGTTCGGATGCACCGCGGTCATCGAGCATTTCCAGGGCCAGCCGGATGCGCGCCAGCGGCGTGCGCAGGTCGTGCGACACGCCGGCGAGCAGCAGCGCGCGCTCCTCGTCCTGGCGCTGGATGTCGGCGGCCATGTTGTTGAAGGCCTGCGCCAGGGTGCGGATTTCCACCGGGCCGGTTGCGTTGATGCGCGGCGGTGTTCTGCCCCGCCCGAGCTGCTCAGCGGCGCGGGTCAGTTCGCGCAGCGGCCGGTTGATGCGCGCGACCACCAGGAATGCACCGACCACGGCCAGAGCCAGCACCAGCGCGCCCCAGCCGATCCAGCGCAGCGGTGTGTTGCGTTCGATGCGCGAACGCGGCAGCGACACCCAGAATTCCTCGTTGTCGATGCGGAAGCTGACCCATACGCCAGCAACGCCTTCGCGTTCGAGGGCGAGGCGGGTTTGTGCTCCCAGATCCTGCCGCAAGCGGGCTTCCATGATGCGCAGGAAAGGCCGGTCAGGGAGCGCTGGCACGGCCTCGGCCGGATCGCCGGCGTACACCTGGATGCCTTCGCGCTGCGCCAGTTCATCGAGCAGTGCAAAACGCCGCGCGGGTTCAGCGGTGACCAGCGCCGCACGCGTGAGGTTGACCACGCTGACGATCTGCTGCGCGACCTGCAGTGCGCGCGGCTCGGTTTCGGAGGCGCGGAAAATCTGCAGCCAGGCGAGATGGGCGACGACCAGCAGCGCGGCGATCAGCAGCACGCTGCGCCACAGCAGGGTGCGGGGCCACAGGGTCATTGAGTTTTGGCCAGTGAATGGCGACTGGTAAATGGTAATGGGTGATGGGTAATGAGTAATGGGTTGAGGCGTGTAGCGGCCATGTTTTTCCCATCACCCATTACTCATTACCCATCACGTATTTACTGCGCTTTGCCGTCGGGGATGAATACGTAACCAAAGCCCCAGACGGTCTGGATGAACGCCGGTTTGGCGGCATCGGGCTCGATGATCTTGCGCAGCCGCGAGATCTGCACGTCGATCGAACGGTCGAAGGCGCCGAATTCGCGGCCGCGCGCCATTTCCATCAGCTTGTCGCGCGACATCGGCGTGCGCGGATGTTCGGCCAGCACTTTGAGCAGCGCGAATTCACCGGTGGTCAGCGCCACTTCGCTGCCGGCGCGGGTCAGTGTGCGGGTGCCGAGGTTGAAGCGGAATTCACCGAACTCGACGACCTGGGCCGCGGCGCCCGGCGCACCCGGCGGCGCCGGCGGCGGTTGCCTGCGCAGCACAGCCTGGATGCGGGCCACCAGTTCGCGCGGATTGAAGGGTTTGGGCATGTAATCGTCGGCGCCGATTTCGAGGCCGACAATGCGATCGACATCGTCGCCCTTGGCGGTGAGCATGATGATCGGCATCATTTCGCCGCTGCCGCGCAGCCGCCGGCAGATCGACAGGCCGTCCTCGCCGGGCAGCATCAGGTCGAGGATCATCAGGTCGTAGCGTTCGCGACCGAGCTGGCGGTTCATTTCCGTCGCATCGGAGACCACGCGCACGGCGTAGCCCTGCTCGTTGAGGTAACGGTTGAGCAGGTCACGCAAGCGTGCGTCATCATCGACGACCAGGATGCGGGTTTTGGTCTGAGCGGGTTGTGTCATGGCGCAATCCTAGCCAGTTCGCGTGCGGCAAGCCATGCCTTTGAAACAATCTCTTACAAAATGGCCGGGCTGCGGGCGGCGTGTCCGCGTAGCATGGAGTCATGGCGGTACGGCCGATCCTGTGGCGGCAACAACTGCTTACACAATAATGATTGCCTGAAACAGTCTGGTTACAGGGTTTGGCGATGATGGTTGCCACGCCCCCTCCGGGGCGTGGTCTGGAAGGCGATCTCCGGCATACTGGCGGGAATCATCTGATTGGAGTGCGGCGCATGAAATTCCGTCCGGCGGCTTTTTGGTTGTCGGTGTTTCTGGCGACGGCGGCCCTGCAAACGGGGCCGGCGGCAGCCGGGCCGTGGCGCGAACTGCACGCGGCGCAGGGTCAACCGGAGCGTTTCGAGCGCGGTCCGCAGCGCCAGCGGGATGGCGGCCAGCCGGAGCGTTTTCAGCGGCAGGAGCGCCCGCAGCGCCTCTCCGACGAAGAGCGCCGTGAGCTGCATCGCGATCTGGACAAGGCGCGGCGGGAAATCTACAAACCCCGCCGCGATCGCTGACCGTAAAAATTTAAAAGGAATCAGTCATGAAGATCAACAAGCTGCTGTTTGCATCGATGCTGATGGTTTTGCCGGTGTTTGCCGCCGAGGGCGTGCCGGGTGCGACCATCAACAGTGATGGCGCGAGGCCGCCCCACGGCCGCCATGGCGCGATGGGCGAAACGTGCAAGGCCGGTCCGGAGCAATGCCGCAGGGAGCGGATGGCCATGCGCGAGAAAATGTGCGCGCAGAATCCGGAGAAGTGCAAGGAAATGAAGGCGAAGATGGAGCAGCGCCGCGAAGCCTGCAAAGCCGATCCGGAGAAGTGCCGCCAGCAGCACCAGGCGCGCGCTGCCGAACATTTCAAGAAGTCCGATGCCGACGGCAACGGCAGCCTGTCGCGCGCCGAAGCCGAAAAAGGCATGCCGCGGCTGGCGCGCCGTTTCGACATGATTGACGCCAACAAGGACGGCCAGCTGTCGCGCGAGGAAATGAGCGCGGCACGCAAGGCGCACCACGGTGCAAAGGGCCCGGGCAAGTCCTGAGGGCCGGCCCGTGACGGCGGGAGCGCGATCCGGCATGTGGCGACGCGCGCTCGCCGTTGTGTTGTGCGGTCTGGCAGTGTCGCCGGTGCTGGCGCGTCCGCTGGGTTTTGACGATGCACGGCACCTGCTGAACCGCACCGGGTTTGCCGCCAATATCCCGGAAATCTCGGAATTCGCGCAGCTGACGCGCGAGGCTGCGGTGGCGCGCCTGCTCGGCTGGACGGACCGGGCGCCCGCGGTGTCCGCGCCGGAGTGGACGCAGGCGCCTTACGAGCCGCCGCCGCGTCCGGCATTGATGAGCGACGCCGAGCGCAAGGATTACCAGCGCCGCCTGGTCAGCCAGGGGCGCGACCTGAAGGCGTGGTGGATGGCGGAAATGCTCACCACGACTTCGCCGCTGACCGAAAAAATGGTGCTGTTCTGGCACAACCATTTCACATCCAGCCTGCGCAAGGTGCGCATGCCGCTGCTGATGTACCGCCAGCACATGACCCTGCGCCGTCATGCGCTGGGCAATTTCCGCGAACTGCTGCAGGCCGTGGCGCGCGATCCGGCGATGCTGATTTATCTCGACGGCGCGGCCAGCCGCAAGGGCCAGCCCAACGAAAATTTTGCGCGTGAACTGATGGAATTGTTCACGCTGGGCGAAGGCCGTTACAGCGAACAGGATGTCAAGGAGGCGGCGCGGGCCTTCACCGGCTGGAGCATCGATCGCGATACCGGCGAGTTCATGTTCCGCCGTGCGCTGCACGATGACGGCATCAAAACCGTACTGGGTGTCAGTGGCGCGCACGACGGGGCGGCAGTGCTCGGCATCCTGCTGGCGCGTCCGGAAACCGCCGAATTCATCGTCGGCAAATTGTGGCGGGAGTTTGTGTCGATGCAGCCCGACACGGCCGAGGTGCGGCGCATTGCCGGCGTGTTCAGGGACAGCGGTTACGACATCCGCACGGCGCTGCGCGAGCTGCTGACGGCGGATGCGTTTTACGCGCCGCGCCATCGCGGCAATCTGGTCAAATCGCCGGTGGATCTGGTGGTGGGTACGCTGCGCCAGTTCCGCATGGCCGTGGCCGATCCCCTGCCGTATGCGCTGACGGCTGCGCGCCTGGGTCAGGATCTGTTCGCACCGCCAAACGTCAAGGGCTGGCCCGGCGGCGAGGCCTGGATCAATGCGACAACCCTGTTGTCGCGCCGGCAATTCCTCGAAAACATGTTTCGCGGCAGCGAGCCTGGCATGCAAGCTGCGATGCAGACGGTGGCCATGGCGGGCAATCGTCCGGACGACCCGAAGTTTGATGACCTTGCCTGGTTTCGCCAGTTCGCTGGCCGGCCGGGGGAGGACTGGCAACGCCTGGTGTTTGCAACGCGGCCGGTGACGGCGGTGACCGGACAGGATGTTGTTGCGTTGCGCATGGCGGTGCAGGATGCCGCCTATCAGCTGAAATAAGGCGGAGGACCGCGGATGAACAGGCGCGAATTTCTGGCCACAACAGGGGCTGCGACGGTGTCAGTGCTGTGGGGCGCGCAGCCGGCGCGTGCTGCGACCGGCGGTTACGGCAATGTGCTGGTGCTGGTCGAGCTGCAGGGCGGCAACGACGGACTGAATACGGTGATTCCGTTTGCCGACCCGGCGTATTACGCATTGCGGCCGCAACTGGCGATCGCGCGCGAGCAGGTGCTGGCGCTGGATGCCGCCACCGGCCTGCATCCGGCATTGCAGCCCTTGCTGGCCTTGTGGCAGGCGAAGGAACTGGCGATTGTGCAGGGCGTCGGTTACCCGGAGGCCAACCTGTCGCATTTCCGTTCCATTGAAATCTGGGATACCGCATCGCGCAGCAACGAATATCTGCAGGACGGCTGGCTGGCGCGGTCGTTCAAGGCGGCGCCTGTGCCGCGGAACTATGCCGCCGACGGCGTGGTGGTGGGCAGCGGCGCCATGGGCCCGTTTGCCGGCGGCGCCCGCGCGGTGGCCATCACCAACACCGAACAATTCCTGCGCCAGGCGCGATTGGCGCAACCGACCGCGGCTGCGGCTGGCAGCGGTGCGCTGGCACATATCCTGAACGTCGAGCGCGAAGTGGCGCAGGCGGCGGCGGGTTTGTCCGGCGCGCATACCTTCAGCACGGTGTTTCCGGCCGGCGCGTTCGGCAACGCGGTGCGCACCGCGGCGCAGGTGATCGCGGCGCAGCCCGGCGTTGCCGCGGTGAAAATCAGCCTGGGTGGTTTTGATACGCATCGCGGCCAGCTGGCCACGCACGCGCGTTTGCTGCAGGAACTGGCCGCCGGGCTCGTCGCTTTGAAGGCGGCGCTGCTGGAGTTGCAACGCTGGGATTCCGCGCTGGTGATGACGTATTCCGAATTTGGTCGCCGCGCCGCGCAGAACAGCAGCGGCGGCACGGATCACGGCACTGCAGCTGCACATTTTGCGATGGGCGGGCGGGTGCGCGGCGGCTGGTACGGCCGGCCGCCGGATCTGGCACGACTCGACCGCAACGGCAATCTGGCGCATGCGGTGGATTTTCGCGATCTCTATGCCACGGTGCTGGCTGGGTGGTGGGGGGTGCCGGCTGAACAGGCGCTGGGCGGCCGGTTTCAGCCTGTCGGATTCGTTCGCACATAGCGGTATGACCTCGGCATGCGGTGTTTCGGGGATCAATTATTTTTGTTATAAGTATTTGATTTAATTAAATAAATTTTTGATCTCCGGCTGCGGAGCCCGCCGAGTCTCGCTTTTCCCCATGGGCGAACGCTAGAATGACAGCCGCAACCCATCCGGCGTCCTGTGGAAAGCCGAATTTCCGCGATGCGCCAAGTACTTACAACAAGATTAAAGGGGACCAGGCACCATGCTGGCAACGCGCATCAGACAAAAAGACAGCGTTTTTTATTTTGCGAGTTATCCGGCAAAAGAAGTGCTGGAGCGCGTGCGATTCATCAGCCGTTTTTATGGTGAAGGTGAGGAGATTGCACCGCAGAATCTGCCCCAGCATGACGAGATCGCCCAGTTCATTTCGCGCGTCGAACGCACCGATGAGGCGTTCCAGCGCCAGATGTCGAAATCCAAGGTGCGCCAGCTGCGCAACTTCTACGAAATGGCGGTCAGCCAGCCGCCGATCCCCGGCACCGTGCTGCTGTTCACTTCCGACGAACTGCGCTTCAGCGCCCTGCCGGGCCAGGACGCCATCGGCAATCTCGGCGAGCCCACGTCCAAATACCTGATCATCGACGGCCAGCATCGTCTGGCTGCGCTGAAATTCTATCTGCAGGAACATCCGGCCGAGGCGGCTTCGATCAACGTGCCCTGCGTGATTTTCGACGGTCGCAGCGAGGATTTTGCCGCGGAAATGTTCGTCATCATCAACTCGACACCGACGCGCATCAACAAAAGCCATCTCGTTGATCTGTACGAGCGCGTGTCCTGGGCCGACCCGGACAAACGTTTTGCTGCGCGCATGGTGGAAGACCTCTACACCGAGGGCGACAGCCCCCTGCGTTACCGCATCAACCGCCTTGGCGGGCGCAGCCAGAAGGACAAGTGGATCCTGCAGGCGGAGCTGTTCAACGAACTGCACCGCTGGATCAGCAGCGACTGGCGCAAGATCAGCCGCACCAGCAACCTCTACCGCGAAAGCGAGCGTTTTTACGAAATCATCCGCGATTTCCTGAAGGCGGCGCAGAAGGTCTGGGGTGATGCCTGGGGGCACGACAATTACCAGATCACCAAACCGGTGGCGCTGAAGGCGATGATCCGGGTCTGCGCCGACCTTGCGCGCGCGGACGCCGAGCCGGCGCAGGGCCGCATCAAGCGCTGGGAAGACCGCCTTGCGCCTTGGGCGGCGCAACGCGCCCAGTTCAGGGGCGAGGGTTTTTACGAGCGTTTCCCGGCCAAGGGTCAGACCGAACGCGTGACCCGCATCCACCGCGATCTCGCCAAGTGGGCCGGTATCGAAATCAAAGCCAAGGCACGCGCCAAAACCTGAAGCGAGTTGCTTGAAAAAACAAAAACGGCGCATTCAGCGCCGTTTTTGTTTTTAAGACCAAGCGACGACTCATTCGCAACGTCGCTTAGAACAGGCGAAGTCTCCGTTCGCCGCGGTGTGTCAGGCCAGGCGACGATGTATTCGCCGCGCCTTATTTCGCTGCCTGCACCATGATTTCAACCAGCGTGTCCGGCGTGCCGAGCCGGGCCTCGACGCAGGCGCGCGCCGGCAGGTTCTGCGGGTCGGCCCAGGCCGCCCAGGCTTCATCCATCTGCGGTTTCGCGCGCATGTCGCTGATCCAGATCACCGCCGACAGCAGTTTTGACTTGTCGGTGCCCGCGGCTTTCAGCATGGCATCGATCTTGGCGAGGATTTCGGCGGTCTGTTCGCGCATGCCCTTGCTGCGGTCATCGGCAGTGATGCCGGCGAGGTAGGCCACGTTGCCGTGGGTGACGGCACGCGACAGGCGTTTGTCGCTGTTGAATCGTTTGATGTCGCTCATGATGTTTAACTCCACAAGGTCGGGGTTTCAGGGAAATGACTGCCGCGTCCGGCGTGCAGCGCGGTTCAGATATGGCCGGAGGTAATCAGGCGGCCGAGAAAGAAAATGCCGGTGGCGATGAAGGCAAACAGCACAAAATCGGGAATCCTGCTTTCGCGCTTGCCACCGATCTGCGCGCCGTACAGGCTCCTTGCGACAAAAATCGCGGCGATGATCAGGATGACGGTCATCACCGGCGTCTGGTAATGCGCCCGCCACAGTGCGCCCAGGCCCTGGGAAAACCAGCCGTCTTCGCGGAACAGGTGGTAGGCAATGCCGCCGATGCCGAGGAGTATCAGTCCGCCGACCAGAAACGCCCCAAGCGTGGTGAGTATGGCTCTCATCGTGCAGGTTCCGTAACCCTCTAATTTGCCGGCGGAATAAAACCGGTCCTCAGTATAACGCAGGTCATCGGGCGGATGGGGTGATCATGGCGCTGCGTCGGCTACAATCCGCAGTGAGCGAAGTCCAATCATGAATATTCTCGCGCTGGACACTTCAACCGAGCATTGCAGCGTCGCCCTGTGGCGGGACGGGGCCGTGTACGAGCGCGCAGCGCGCGCCGGTCAGGCGCATTCCGCAATCCTGATCGGCATGGCGGACGCCGTGCTGGCCGAGGGGGGGCGGGGTCTGGCCGGGCTCGACGGTATTGCCTATGGCAGGGGCCCGGGTTCCTTCACCGGCCTGCGCATCGCCTGTGCCGTGGCGCAGGGCCTGGCGTTTCCGTCGGATATTCCGCTGGCCGGCATCGGCACCCTGCATGCGATGGCGCTGGCCTGCGGCGGCGCAAAGGTGCTGTGCTGCCTCGATGCGCGGATGCAGGAGATTTACCACGCGGCCTATGTGCGGGAAGGCGATGCCTACGTCGAGGTGTCCGCGCCGCGGGTCTGTACGCCGGCTGCCGCGCCGCAACTGCCGGGCGATGGCTGGAGCGGATGCGGCAGCGGCTTTGCGGCATACCGCGAGCTGTTGCGGCAGCGTTATGGCGCCGCGCTGATCAAGGTGGCGGACGATGTCTATCCGCATGCCCGCGACATCGCGCGGCTGGCCGCACCGGTGTTCGCTGCCGGGTGCGGCATCCGGGCGGAGGCGGCGGCGCCCTTGTACATTCGTGACAAGGTCGCGCTGAAAACGGCGGAACGATGAGCGCGCGACTGGATGAGCTGCCGCGGATGCGGCGCATGGCGGCGGGCGATCTGGCTGCGGTGGAGGCGATCGAGCGCACGGTGTATACGCATCCGTGGACCATCGGCAATTTCACCGATTCGCTGGAGGCGGGATATCACTGCTGGGTCATGGAGCGTGAAGGCGGCGTGGCCGGATACAGCGTGATGATGATCGCGGCGGGGGAGGCGCACCTGCTCAACCTGAGCATCGCCTTGCCGCTGCAGCGCCGGGGGCTCGGCGGCGAACTGCTGCGTTTTGTCGTCAAGCTGGCGCGGGACTGCGGCGCGCAGACGATTTTCCTGGAAGTGCGGGAGTCGAATGCCGCCGGCCGTGCCTTGTATGCACGGCACGGTTTTGCCGAAATCGGCGTGCGCCGGGCTTATTATCCGGCGGGTGCGGTGCGCGAAGACGCGGTCACCATGGAAAAAAAGCTGTCATGAACATCAGGACTGGCGGCAATACTCCGTGCCGCACCTTGAATCGGAATGGCGGCGGTAATTCGTGCCGCCACCGGATATGACAAGCGACCCCAATACACGCCGTGAAGAGTTGCTGAAGGAGATCGGCATCAGTCCGCTATGGCGATTGCGCGATGCGCCGCAGACTGCCGTTGCGACGGCTGAAGTTCTGGCGGCGCGTGAGCCCGACGCAGTTGTCGCGGTGCCTGCCGTCGCCCGCGGCGCCGATCCCGGTCCGGTCTCCGGCATGGACTGGCCGGCGCTGAAGTCCTGTGTCGCCGAATGTACGGCGTGTGCGCTGCATCAGAAGCGCAACAAGACGGTATTCGGCGTCGGCGATGAAAACGCCGACTGGCTGTTTGTCGGTGAAGGCCCGGGCGCGGACGAGGATGCGCAGGGCGAGCCCTTTGTCGGGCAGGCGGGAAAATTGCTCGACAACATGCTGGCGGCGATCGCGCTCAAACGCGGCGCCAATGTCTACATCGCCAACATCGTCAAATGCCGTCCGCCCGGCAACCGCAATCCGCAGCCGGAAGAGGCGCAGGCCTGCAGCGTCTATCTGCAGCGCCAGATCGAACTGATCCGGCCGAAACTGATCATCGCGCTGGGCAAGGTGGCCGCGGTCAACCTGCTGGGGCGCGATGCCAGCATCGCCAGCCTGCGCGGGCAGGTGCATGCCTGGCGCGGCATTCCGCTGATCGTGACCTACCATCCGGCGTACCTGTTGCGCACGCTGAATGACAAGGCCAAAGCGTGGGAAGATCTGTGTTTCGCGGTAAAGACCATGGCGGACTTGAAAATGTCCCGTGCCGCCACCACATGATGCGAATCAAGACTGACTGAGGTGCGGAAATGAACAAAAAAGTTGCTTTGATAATGGTTCTGCTGCTGACGACCTTGCTGGGCGGTTGCGGTTACAACACGCTGCAGACGACCGATGAACAGGTCAAGGCGAGTTGGGCGGAGGTGGTCAACCAGTACCAGCGCCGCGCCGACCTGATTCCGAACCTGGTCGAGACCGTCAAGGGATTCGCCGCACAGGAGCGCGACGTGCTGCTCGGCGTGACCAATGCCCGCGCCAAGGTGGGCTCGATCCAGGCCACGCCGGAACTGGTCAACGATCCGCAGGCTTTCGCGCGCTTTGCTCAGGCGCAGGGCGAACTGTCATCCGCGCTGTCGCGGTTGCTGTTGGTATCGGAGAATTATCCGCAACTCAAGTCAGACGCCAATTTCCGCGATCTGCAGGCGCAGCTTGAAGGCACCGAAAACCGCATCACCGTGGCGCGCAACCGTTACATCCAGGCGGTGCGCGAGTACAACGTGGTTGTACGTTCGTTCCCGAGCAATCTGACGGCGATGCTGTTCGGCCACAAGGAAAAGCCGCAGTTCACGGTCGAGAACGAAAAGGAAATCAGCAAGCCGCCGAAGGTCGATTTCGGCAAACCTGCTGCGGCGCCGGCACCGGCCGCACCGGCCAGTCCGCCGAACGCGCCATCCAGCCCTCCCAACGAATACACGGTGCCGGCGACCAAGTAACCCATGTCCGTGATGGTGTGGCCGCGCGCACTGGTCGCCGCGGCATTACTGTGTTTTTCCGTCCTCAGCGCGGCCGCGGATGTGGCGGTGCCGCCGCTAAAGGCGCGCGTCACCGACCTCACCGGCACGCTGTCCGCGGAGCGCATCTCCGAACTTGAGCGGCAGCTTGCCGCCTTCGAGGCAAAAAAGGGCGCCCAGATCGCGGTGTTGATGGTGCCCACGGTGCAGCCCGAGACCATCGAGCAGTACGCCGTGCGCGCTTTCGAACAGTGGAAACTGGGGCGCAAGGGCGTTGACGACGGCGTGTTGCTGGTCATTGCCAAGGATGATCGCAAGCTGCGCATCGAGGTCGGTTACGGGCTTGAGGGCGTGCTGACCGATGCGACATCCAAACGCATCATCAGTGACGACATCGTGCCGCAGTTCAAACGCGGGGATTTTGCCGCCGGTGTCGAGGCTGGTGTTTCGCGCATCATCAGCGTGGTCGGCGGCGAGGCCTTGCCGCCGCCGGCTGCGGCGCCGCGCAGCGGCCCGGTGAATCTGCCGTTCAATCCGGAATGGCTGATTGCCGCGTTTGTGCTGTTCAGTGTCATCAATCACGGGTTGCGCGCGGTGTTCGGGCGGCTGGGTGCGGCCGGCGTCATGGCGGTGCTGTCCGGATTCATCCTCTGGCTGGTCATCAGCAGCCTTGTCTTGTCATCCATCGCGGCTGTTGTCGCCTTTGTGATCAGCCTTGCAGCGGGGGCGCGGGCATCCTTCGGTGGCGGTTCGATGGGCGGCGGCTCGTGGTCTTCAGGCGGCGGGGGTTTTGGTGGTGGTGGATTCGGTGGCGGCGGCGGACGTTCGGGTGGCGGCGGCGCCTCGGGAGGCTGGTGACTTGAAGATAAAACGCTTGATCAAACACTTGTTGCTGCCGCCCTGGCTGGCGCGTCGCACATTTTCACCGGCAGTGATGCGCCGCATCGAGGACGCCGTCAGGCAGAGCGAGCGTCTGCATCGCGGCGAATTGCGCGTTGCGGTTGAAGCGAGTCTGGATCTTGGCCCGCTGCTGCGCAACCAGAGTCCGCGGGCGCGGGCCTGCGAAGTGTTTGCGCAACTCGGGGTCTGGGATACCGCCGACAACAGCGGTGTGCTGCTCTACATCAACTGGGTCGATCGCGACATCGAGATCGTGGCCGACCGCGGTATCAGCGCGCGGGTGACGCAGGCGCAATGGGAGGCGATCTGCCGCGTGATGGAGCAGGCTTTCCGCGAACAGCGTTTCGAGGCCGGGTTGCTTGAGGGGATACGGCAGATCACGACATTGCTGGCGCAGCATTTTCCGGCCACTGCCGACAACCCGGATGAACTCGGCAATCGCCCTGTGTTGTTGTAAAAAACATAATAAAAACAAATAGTTATTGTGCCTGGCGGACGAACTGCGGCGAGTCATCCATCAGTTCGGATCGCAGTCTGCGCCGGCTGTGACGATGTACCGTGGTGCCGGCTGTTGCGAGACGCGCCTGATGGTTCTACGAGCGGTGTTTCAACAGTGTTGCCGCAACTGCAAAGGCCTGCCCGCACCGGCATTGATCGCCGCCGGAGGCAGGTGGTGGCTTGCGCCAAAAATTTCATGTTGTGAACGTGAGGGGGGTGTTGCGGTGGTCGCGCTGGCGCAACTTGCTGTAAAGTCGCGCCACTGTTGCCGTAAACCCGCGGAAAAAACATGCGGGGCGGCGACAGCAGACTTCGGAGGAGACCGCGTGTTGATCTGTTTGAACCGCAAGTGCGCGCCGTGCAGCAGCGTAAAAGGCGCGGCGCATGATTGAAGCCATCATCGCCGGCCTGACGGCGCTGCTGACGCCTCAGGCGCTGCTGTTCATGCTGATCGGCGTGGTCTACGGACTGGTCATCGGCATCCTGCCCGGTCTCGGCGGCGTGGTGGCGATGGCGCTGCTGCTGCCCTTCACCTACGGTTTTGAAACCGCGGCAACACTGGCGCTCTTGCTCGGCGCGCATATCGCGACCATCTGGGGAGATTCGGTCACCAGCATCCTCTTTAGCGTGCCCGGCTCGGCCAAGGGGCTTGCCCTGTGTTTTGACGGTTATCCGATGACCCAGCAGGGGCAGGCGAAGCGCGCGCTGGCGGCTTCCGCCACCGGCGCATTGCTGGGCGGCATCATCGGCGCGGTTTTCCTCGCCTTGTGCATCCCGCTGATCCGCCCGGTGATCCTCGCGCTGGGCCCCAGCGAATATCTGATGATGGCGCTGTGGGGGCTGACGGTGATCGCCACCTTCAGCGAGGGTTCGCTGATGAAAGGCCTGACCGCCAGCGTGCTTGGCGTGCTGGTGGCCTTCATCGGCATGGACGTGGTGACCGCGACGCCGCGTTTCACCTTCGGCAGCGAATTCCTGATGGAGGGCATTTCCTTTCCGGTGGCGATGATCGGCCTCTTCGCGGTGTCGGAAATGATGAAGCTCGCGATCAAGGGCACCCCCATCGTTGACCGTTCGCTGGTGAAGGAGGAAAGCACGGTGTGGCAGGGCGTTCGCGACGGCTTCAGCCACTGGTGGCTGGTGGTGCGCTCCAGCCTGCTCGGACTGTGGATCGGCGTGCTGCCGGGTGTGGGCGCCAGCGTCGCCGGACTTGCCGCCTATGCGCAGGCGGTGCAGACCTCGAAAACGCCGGAACGTTTCGGCAAGGGCGCAGTCGAGGGCGTGATCGCTCCGGATGCCACCATGGGTGCCAACGAAGGCGGCGGCCTGATGCCGACCCTGGCTTTCGGCATTCCCGGCGGCGAGAGCATGGCGATCCTGCTGGTCGCCTTCATCGGCCTGGGTGTGGTGCCTGGACCGGACATGCTGACCAAAAACCTCGACCTCGTGTTCAGCATGGTGTGGATCATCGTCATCGCCAATATCGCGGTGACCGTCATCGGCCTCGGCATCACGCCGTGGCTGGCACGGCTGCCCTCGCTGCAGGCCAACCTGATGGTGCCCATCGTGCTGGGCGTGTGTTTTGTCGGCGCTTATGCCACGCGCGGGTACATCGAGGATGTGGTGGTTGCCGCGGTGTTCGGCATCCTCGGTTACCTGATGGACAAATACCGCTATTCGCGGGCGAATTTTGTCATCGGCATGGTGCTGGCGGTGATGATCGAACGCAACCTGCATATTTCGCTGACGCTGTACGGCCGCGATTTCCTGCTCGAGCGGCCGATTGCGCTGGCGATGCTGCTGTTCGTGCTGTTCACCGCCGCGCTGCCTTTCGTGCGCAACTGGCGGCGCAAGCGTAAACAGGCTGCTGCCGCTGGAGTTGCGCCATGATGATCAGCCGCCATGCCCAGGAAAACCTGGCTTCGGTGCTGCTGCTGGCATTTTTTGCCGGCGTCATCTGGATGTGCCAGGATTTCGGGCCGCGCGCGCGAATGATTCCGCAGCCGTTGGCGATTTTCGGCATTGTGCTGACCCTGATCCAGATGGCCTGGCACAATTTCGGCTCGCCCGCGGAATTGCGGATGGACATGATCTCGGTGCAGGCGCCGGATATACCCGTTGCAGAAGCGCAGGCGGCGCCCGAAAAGAAATCGTCGTGGCGGCGGGAGGCGGCCGCTTACGGCATGATCGGCGTGCTGCTGGCGCTGACTTTCATCACCGGAGTGCTGCCGGCGGCATTCCTGTTCACTGCCGGTTATTTCATGGTAACGCGTTATTGTTCATGGCAGCGCAGCCTGATTTACGCTGCAGTGCTGACTGCCTCTTTGTACCTGTTGTTCGTGGCGGCGCTGCAGATGCAGCCGTATCATGGCCTGCTCGCGCCGTTGTTCCAATAAAATCTGATCCCGGAGGAGACCGCAATGAAAAACGAAGTCGAAAAAAGCCGCAGAAAACTGCTGCTTGCAGGCGCCATGGCGCCGCTGGTAATGGGCATGCCGGGCCGGGCGCTGGCCCAGGCCGGCGGCGGTTATTACAAGGACAAGGTCATCATCATCAATGTCGCCGGCGGCGCCTCCGGCGGGCATACGCGTTATGCCCGCCTGTTGCAGCCGTACCTGCAGAAACACAGCGGGGCGCGCGAAGTGCGCATCGTCAACATGCCGGGCGGCGGCGGCCTGAAGGCGGCCAACCACATCTGGCGCGTCAAACCCGGCAGCCCGGAAATCTTTTTCGGCAATGTGTCGACGCTGATCCTCGCGCCGCTGGCCGGCAGCGCCGGCGCGCAGGCCTTTGATCCGGTCAAGTTCCACTACCTGGGGCGGGTCACCAGCGAACCGCGGGTGCTGTGCGTCGGCGGCAAGTCGGCGATCAAGTCGATCCAGGACGTGCAGAAGCTGAAGCGGCCGTTTGTGTTTCCTTCTCAGGGCACCGACGAGGACTTCTACACCATGGCCGTGCTCGGCGATGCGCTGGGTTTCAAGGTCAAGGCGGTGACGGGGTATGAAGGCAATGCCGATACTTCGCTGGCGGTGATCAAGGGCGACGGCGACGGCCATATCACCGGCTGGAGCGAATCGCTGGGGCCGATCCGCTCCGGTGACAAGAACCCGATACTGATGGTGACATCACAGCCGTCCCCGGACTATCCGAACATCCCGATTGCGGCGAATATCGTGCCGGCCAGCAAACGCGCCACGGTGCAGGCCATGGCGACCATACTCGAGACCCATCGCAGCTACATCGGCCCGCCCAACATGGATCCGCAGGCCGTCGCCGCCTTCCGCGCCGTGGTCACCGCCGCGCTGAGTGATCCCGAACTGCTCGCCGAGTCGAAAAAAACCGAGCGGCTGGTGGCGCCGATGGATGGCGTCACGCAACAGAAGCGGGTCACCGAGCTGGCAAAAACCAGCGCCAGCCTGGCGCCCATCCTGATCGCCGCGGTCAAGGATATTCAGTAATCACCAGGAGCCGGAATGGCGGCAGCGACGACGCGCGCGATCAGGACTTATGCGCTTGCGGATCGCGCCGCCGGTCCCGATTTCGGCATCCGTGACCAGACCAGCGTCACGCGCATCACTGATGCGCACCGCCACGAATATTTCCAGATCCAGCTCAATCTCGCCGGGCGCACCGAACAGCACATCGCCGCGACGACGCGTCCGCTGGGGCCTGGCGGCCTGAGTTTCGTGTTGCCGTACCGCGTGCACCGGGTGCCGCATCCGCCGCGTTCGAAGTTTTTCGTGATCAGTTTCAACCTGCGCTTCCTGCGGCCGGAGCTCGACGTCGATCCTCTGGACCTCGAGGAAGTGCCCTTGCCGCGCGCGCCGGAACTGGCGCCTTTCCTGTTCCAGGAATACATGGATTTCAGGCTCACCGGGGCGGACCTCAAGCTGGCGCAAGAAGCCTGCCGGCAGATGCAGGCGGAGAATCTGCGCCGCCGTTATTGTTCTCTGGAAATGATTCGCGCACATCTGCTGCTGCTGATCGGCACAGTGTGCCGCCGGCACGAGCGCAGCATCACGCGGCTGGCCGCAGGGCAGGCGCAGCGCACCAGCCGGCGGGATGCGCTGGCACGGGTGATGCGCCATGTGCGTGAAAACCTCGGCCGGCGCCTGCAACTGGCGGATGCGGCTGCCGCCGCCGATCTGTCGCCGAATTACCTGGCGCACCTGATCAAGAAAGAAACCGGCAAGACCTTTGTCGACCTGGTCACCGAGCGGCGCATGGAAAAAGCCTGCGAGCTGCTGGCGCACACCACGCAGCGCATCGGTGACATCGCTGCCGCGGTGGGTTTCGAGGACGAAGCCTACTTCGCGCGCCGTTTCCGCCAGCGTTACGCGGTTGCGCCGAGACAATTTCGCACGCAGGCGGCAGCGCGATAACAGGAAAATCCTCAAAAAACACCATCGGGTCACTGGTTTTGCCCGGGATGCGCCCGTAGCATGTGCAAACATGCAAAAAATGCGCGACCACGCGCGACGGGAGCACTATGGACGGAGTCACGGACCCAAAAATTGGCGAATTCATCCGGCTGGATACGGATGTTCTGGTGATCGGCGGTGGCGTCGCGGGCACCATGGCCGCGATTCCGGCGCTGGAAGCCGGGCTGAAGGTGGTGATCTGCGAAAAGGGCAAGATCCTCGACCACTGCGGCAGCATCGGTTGCGGCGTCGATCATTACCTGACGGTGATGGATACCGGCCCGGAATGGGACACGCCGGAGTTCCTGCTGAAGCATGTGCCCGAACTGACCGACGGCATCGTCGACATGGCGGTCGCCGGTCGGGTGATTCGCGAAATGCCGCGCATTTTCCGCAAAATCGAAGCCATGGGCGTCGATTTCAAGGATCGTCAGACGGGGGACTATTACCGCCTGCGCTCCTTCGGACTGCCCGGGACGTACCACATCAATTTCGACGGCACCGATTTCAAGAAACACCTCGGTGAACGTGTGCGCAAGGGCAAGGCCACGGTGCTGATGCGTACCATGGTGGTGCAGCTGCTGGTGAAGGACAACCGCGCCTATGGCGCCATTGCCTTCAATTTCCGCAGCGGCGAGTGGACGGTGATTCGCGCCAAAGCGGTGGTGCTGGCGGCGGGTGACGTCAACCGCATTTCGCAGAATGCCTCGGGCCTGGCCTTCGATTCCTGGCACATCCCCTACAACACCGGGGATGCGCAGGCGATGGGTTATCACGCCGGTGCCGCGCTGGCCAATATGGAGTCGGTGGAAGCGACACTGACACCCAAGGGTTTTTCCTGCCAGGGCCTCAATGCGCTGGTCAGCCTCGGCGCCTGGTTCGTCAACAAGGCCGGCGAACGTTTCATGTTCAAGTATGACAAGAAGGGCGAGAACGCCCGCCGTGCGGTGATTGCCGACGGCGTGATCAACGAATACCTGCTCGGCAATGGTCCGATCTATCTCGACTGCCGCCACCTGCCGCAGGACATGCTCGACCGCATGGAGCACACGCTGCAGGTCGATCGTTACACGCTGCCGGCGTATTACAAACAGAAGGGTGTCAATTTTCGCGAGGAACTGGTCGAAGTGTCGGTGTCCGAACTGAGCATCCGCCGCAGCGGCGTGTATTTCCGCGGCAGCGGCCTCGCTGTCGACACCAACGGCGAAACCGCGGTCGAAGGGCTTTTTGCCGCCGGAGATTGCGCGACGGTCAGCGGCGGCATCTCGGGTGCGGCTGTGCTCGGGCATATTGCCGGCGAGGGCCTGGTGCAGCGCATCCGCGCCACACCCGGTGCCTTGCCCGAGGTGGATCGCAAAACGCTGGACGAGGTGCGTGCGCGCGCCGTGGCGCATTTACAGCAAACGGATGGTTTGCCGTGGAAGGAATACGAAGAAACCACCCGGCAGACGGTCAGCGATTACGTGGGGGTGCGCCGCAACGAGCAGGGGCTCAGGCTGGCGCTGGATACGCTGCATGCACTGGCCAGACGCGAGCCGACCTTGAAAGCCGATGACCTGCACGGCCTGATGCGCGTGCACGAAGCCAAAAACATCCGCATGAACGCCGAGATCATGGCCACCGCGTCGCTGGCGCGCCAGGAAACACGCACCGGCTCCTCGCATTTCCGCATGGATTATCCGCAGACGGATGAGGTGAACTGGCGCAAGTTCGTGATTGTCGAGCGCGGCGCGGACGGGCCGGTGACCCGCACCCTGTCCACGGACCAGCCGCTGTCCGCGGCGTTCAGTCGCAACAACGCTGCCGTGGCGGCATGAGGAGCATGCAATGAGTGCCTTACAAAAAGAAGTGTTCAACCCCATCCGCATCAACCCCGAAACCTGCGTCAAGTGCAATCTCTGCGACTGGATCTGCCCCGGCGACCTGATCTACAAGGAAGAGGACAACCGCGAGACGTTGCCGGTGATCAGATATCCGGACGAGTGCTGGTATTGCGGCCTGTGCCAGTCGATCTGCCCGACCAACGCGATTACCGTGGTGTTCCCGGAGCAGATGGTGAACAACAAGACGGATGTGGCCACGCTGCTCGGCAAGGTCGCTGAATAAGGTGGCGGAACAAGAGCATCGCGGATCGCGGCGGCATGTCCGCTGAACGTACGCTGGAGCAGGTCAAGGCCGAAATCATCCGGCGCGCCGGCCGTAACAGCCCGCTGGAACACATCAGCGCCGGTGATGCGCAGGCAGCCGTTGCCGCACTGACCAGCCTCGAACGTGATCACTGGGCGGCGGTCTGGTGTGCGATCGGTCTGCGCCACGAGGCGGAAGGCGACGCGCTGCGCCGGCGCGGTGCGGACGCCACCACCATCCGCGATGCCTATTTTCTGGCCTATGCCAATTGCCGCACCGGTCGTTATCCGGTGGCCAGCACGCCGGGCAAGGCTGAGGCCTATCTGCATTCACTGCGCTGTTTTCGCAAGGCGGCGCAATATTTTGATCCGCCGCTGCAGGTGGTCGAAATTCCGTTTGCAGGAAAAATGCTGACCGGCTACCTGCAACTGCCGGCCGGCGTGTCGCGACCGCCGGTGGTGATCCACTGGGGCGGCGTCGACGGCTGGAAGGAGGATCGCCAGCGCAACAGCGGGATTCTGCATGCGCAGGGACTGGCAACATTGACCATGGACATGCCCGGTGCCGGCGACAATCCGGTGCGGTTCATGGCGCCGGATGCCGAACGGACGTTTTCCGCGGCGATTGATCACCTGCAGCAGCGCGATGAAGTCGATGGCGCACGCATCGGCGTCTGGGGCGGCAGCTTCGGCGGATACTGGGCGGCCAAACTGGCGCATGTCGAAGCCGCGCGGATCAAGGCGGCGGTCATCCAGGGCGGCAATGTGCACCACGGCTTCCAGCGCGAGTGGCTGGAACCGGCGCTGACGCGAACCGCATCGACCTATCTGCTCGGGCCCTCGAGCCTGCTCGATGCACGCAGCTGGGTACTGGGTGCGCGCACACTCGAAGAGGTTCTCGCCATGGCGCCGCGGCTCTCGCTTCTGGATCAGGGCCTGCTCGATGGTCCCTGCGCGCCGCTGCTGGCGGTGAACGGCAAGCTCGATGATCAGGCGCCGATCGCCGATGTTCATATTCTGCTTGAACACGGCACGCCTAAAACGGCGCGCATCTATCCCGACGGCGGCCACATGGGGCGCACACCCGGCATGAAGGAGCGGGTCATTGCCGAACAGATCGCGCAGTGGCTGCGCGACAGGCTGATGCCCTAGGGCCTGAAAAATGCCTTGCCTGTCCGCGCTTTAACCATCATTTCATGAAATGATGGTTAACAGACCCTGATGGGGCTGCGTTTGCAACTTCCCGCATGATATGCCGTCACAGGTTGATGCAGCCGGCTGTTGCATGACCTTTATTCTGTTCAATACCATTGGTCACATGGAGAAACCCCCACGATGAGTCGCCTGCAATCGCTGCCCGCCATTCTGGCCACAGGCTTTTTTTGTTTGCTGGCCGGCAATGCGCCGGCACAATCGACCGCCAAACCTGCGCCGCCGATGGAGCGTACGGAGCATCAATGGCAGGGCGGCGGTCGGTCCTCGACTTTTGGTGCGCACTGGATGGGCAGTGAACTGAAAATGATCCGCGAGGAGATGGCCGAAAACGCCGGCATGATCGAGAAAAACGAATTTTTCTTCAATGCCGGCGCCTTGCTGCACTACAAGCAGGATCGTTATCCGGCGCCGGGGAAGTCCGGTGCGGCCGTGGCGATCATGGCGTCCTTTGACAAAACCGGAAAACCCGCGATATCGCTGAAACGCGTGGATGGCAAACCGCTGGGGCCGGCCAGTCCCGAGGAAATCGCGCAGGCGCAAAAACATCTGGCTGAATTGCTGGTGATCACCGCCAAGGTCAAACGCTGAACAGGTCGTTTTGACGTTGCCCGCGACCAGATAAAATAATCAATAAAATCAAATATTTATGCGAGTTGTCGCCCGGCAACCCGGCGTGTATGCTCGATTCAAAGACATGGCGCCGGTTTTTTTGAACCGGCCCGCGCGTCGCTGAACAGGTGTCCGGCGCCGCGTTATCCCGGCGGAGGTATCACGATGCTAGTCCTGTTCACGCTGTTCGCCGCGCTCCTGCTGGCATGGTTTCTGGCGTATCACCGCATGCCGGCACTGGTGTGGACGGTGGTCTATGGCCTGGCACTCGGCGCAGTCAGCTACTGCAATCTGTGGCCGCATGGGCTGCTCAGCGTCGCCTGGGGGCTGCTGGTCGTGATCTCGCTGCTCGCGATTCCGTCGCCCTTGCGCCGTGCCGTGGCCGGCGCGCCGCTGCTCAAATTGTTCCGTCGCATCCTGCCTGCAGTGTCGCAAACCGAGCGGGAGGCGCTGGAAGCCGGCACCGTATGGTGGGACGGCGAATTGTTCAGCGGCAAACCCGACTGGAGCAAGCTCTTGGCCTATCCCAAGCCGCGGCTGACGGCCGAAGAGCAGGCCTTCATTGCCGGCCCGCTGCGCGAACTGTGCGAAATGTTGAGCGACTGGGAGGTCACTTATGAAATGACCGACATGCCGCCGCAGGTCTGGCAGTTCATCAAGGACAACGGTTTCCTCGGCATGATCATTCCCAAGGAATACGGCGGCAAGGGTTTTTCCGCGCTGGCGCATTCGCAGGTGGTGATGCAGCTGACCACGCGCAGCGGCACCGCGGCGGTGTCGGTGATGGTGCCCAATTCACTGGGCCCGGCGGAACTGCTGCTGCATTACGGCACCAAGGAGCAGAAGGATTATTACCTGCCGCGGCTGGCCAGGGGCATCGAGATGCCGTGTTTTGCGCTGACCAGTCCGGAGGCCGGCTCGGACGCCGGCGGCATTCCGGATTTCGGCATCGTGTGCAAAGCGGAGTGGCAGGGCAAGCCGGACGTGCTGGGCATCCGCCTGACCTGGGAAAAGCGCTACATCACGCTGGGTCCGATCGCGACGCTGCTCGGCCTGGCCTTCCAGTTGTATGACCCCGATCATCTGTTGGGGCAGCAGGACGATGTCGGCATCACGCTGGCGCTGGTGCCCACCGACATGCCGGGCGTGCACATCGGGCGCCGCCATCGCGCGATGACCGCGACCTTCATGAACGGCCCGAACTGGGGCAAGGACGTATTCATCCCGATGGAGTACGTGATCGGCGGCGTGGCGCAGGTCGGCGAGGGCTGGAAAATGCTGATGAACTGCCTCGCCGCGGGACGTTCGATTTCGCTGCCGGCCAACGGCGTGGGCATTTCCAAGCTGTCGGCATTGACCACCGGCGCCTACGGCCGCGTGCGCCAGCAGTTCAAGCTGTCGATCGGCAAGTTCGAAGGTGTTGAAGAGGCGATGGCGCGCATCGCCGGCAATGTGTATGTGATGGATGCGGCGCGGGTGATGACCGCCGGCGCGGTGGACCTCGGCGAAAAACCCTCGGTGATCTCGGCCATCGTCAAATACCACCTCACCGAACGCGGCCGCCAGGTCATCAACGATGCGATGGATGTCCATGGCGGCAAGGGCATCTGCATGGGTCCGAGCAACTACCTCGCCAGCGCCTACATGCAGACGCCGATTGCGATCACCGTCGAGGGCGCGAACATCCTGACGCGGACCATGATCATTTTCGGCCAGGGTGCGATCCGCGGCCATCCCTTTGTGCTGAAGGAGATCGAAGCCACCCGGGAAAAAGACCCGCAAAAGGCGTTGCACGATTTCGATCGCGCGTTTTTCGGCCATATCGCCTTCACGCTGTCCAACGTGGCGCGGGTGTTGTGGATGGGCATGACCGGTGCGCGGCTGACGGCAGTGCCCGGTGGTGCTCCGGAGCTGAAGCATTATTACCAGCAGCTGACGCGGCTTTCGAGCGGGTTCGCGCTGACGGCCGACATGGCGATGTTCCTCTGTGGCGGCACGCTGAAACGAAGGGAGCGTCTTTCCGCCCGATTGGGCGACGTGCTGAGCCAGCTGTATCTCGCGTCCGCCGTGCTGAAGCGCTACGAGGACGACGGCCGGCCGCAGGCCGACCTGCCGCTGGTGCGCTGGGGGCTGCTCGATTGCCTGTACCGCATCGAGGAGGCGTTTTATTCGATCTTCGAAAACCTGCCGTGGCCGGTTGTGTCGTGGTTGTTGCGGGGACTCATCTTCCCGCTGCTGATGCCCTATGGCCGTGAATTCGCGCCGCCGCGCGACCCGCTGGGCCATGCCGTGGTCGGGCTGATGATGACGCCGGGGCCGACGCGCGACCGGCTGACCCGCGGCGTGTTCATTTCCGACAATGAGAACGATCCGGTGCGCACACTGGAATCGGCGCTGAGCGCCGTGATTGCCGCCGAACCGGTGGAGGCCAAACTGCGTCAGGCGCAGCAGGCGGGGCGCATCGAGCGCGGCCACGCCAGCCAGATGGCCGCTGCCGCTTTGCAGGCGGGCGTGATCACCCAGGCCGAAGCGGACTTGCTCAAGCGCGCGGCCGAACTGCGGCGCAAGGTCATCATGGTTGATGATTTCCCGCAGGACTTCGGCAAATCGGAGTTGTACCAGACCACGCAGCCGGTCACTTTCGAAGCGCTGTCACGCAAATGATGAGCGGCATGCTTTATGCCGTCAGTGAGGGTATTGCCACCCTTACTTTCAACCGCCCGGCGGTGATGAATGCGCTGGATTCGGACATGCTTCGCGCCTTCCGCGTGAACTGCGAGCGTGCCGCCGCCGATCCGCAGGCGCGGGTCATCGTGCTGCGCGGAGCGGGCCCGGCCTTTGTTGCCGGCGGAGATGTGGCGATGTTCCGCGACCATGTGGCGGAAATGGACAGGCTGGTGCCGGAGCTTGCCGCCGAATTGCATCACGGCATCCTCGCGCTGCGCCGCGCGCCGCAACCGGTGATCGCCGCCGTGCATGGCGCCGTGGCCGGCGCCGGGGTCAGCATCATGCTCGCCTGTGACCTGGTGCTGGCGGCGGCGGGCACGCAGTTCTCCATGGCCTACAGCCGCATCGGCACCAGCCCGGACGGCGGTGCCACCTGGTTTCTGCCGCAGCTGACCGGGTACCAGAAGGCGATGGAGCTGATGCTGCTGGCCGATACCGTGGATGCGGAAACCATGCAGCGCCTCGGCGTGGTCAATCAGCTGCTGGTCGCGGATCAGCTGGCCGCGGCGACGGATAAACTGGCGCGCCGGCTGGCGGCGGGTCCGGCGCAGGCCCATGCCGAAACCAAGGCGCTGCTTAATCGTGCCATGCATGCCGGCCTCGCGGCGCAATTCGACGCCGAGGCAGTGGCCTTCGCGCGCTGCGCAAGAACTGTGGATTTCCTCGAGGGCATCACTGCCTTCACCGAAAAACGCAAGCCGCAGTACAAGGGTCAATAAACAAGCCAAGCAAGGGAAATGAAGATGCCGGCATTGCAGGGAAAAACCGTATTCATCACCGGCGCGAGCCGCGGCATCGGCCGTGCCATCGCGCTGCGCTGCGCGCGCGACGGCGCCAACATCGTGGTCACCGCCAAAACCGCGACGCCGCATGCGCGTTTGCCCGGCACCATCCACGAAGTGGCGGAGGAGGTCGTCAAGGCCGGCGGCCGGGCGCTTGCGATCCAGCTCGATGTGCGCGATGAGGAAGCGGTGGCGGCCGCCGCGCAGCAGGCCGCGGCGCATTTCGGCGGCATCGACATCCTCATCAACAATGCCAGCGCGATCCAGCTCACCGGCACGCTGGAGACCCCGGCGAAACGTTTCGACCTGATGTTCGGCGTCAATGTGCGCGGCACCTTCATCTGCTCCCAGGCCTGTCTGCCGTTTCTGGCCAGGGCGAAAAACCCGCATATCCTGACGCTGTCGCCGCCGCTCAGCATGAAGGCAAAATGGTTCAGGGATCATGTCGCCTACACCATGGCCAAGTACGGCATGAGCATGTGCACGCTGGGCATGGCCGAGGAATTCCGGGCGCAGGGTATCGCGGTGAATTCGCTGTGGCCGCGCACCACCATTGCCACGGCGGCCATCGCGGTGAATTTTCCGGAGGCGATCCTGAAGGCCAGTCGCAAACCGGATATCATGGCGGACGCGGCGTACGCGATATTCAAGCGCGACAGCCGCACGGCCAGCGGCAATTTTTATGTCGATGAAGCCGTGTTGCGCGAGGAGGGGGTGACCGACTTTGATGTTTATGCGGTCACACCGGGCATCAAGCCCTACACCGATCTGTTTCTCGACTAACTCTACGGTTAAGGAGGAGAAGAGATGAATAAAAACAACGATACCAGTCATGTGATTCCGATGGCGGCTGCGGGCACGCTCGACGGCCTGTTCCGCGAACGCGTGAAACGCACGCCGGACCTTGTCGCCTACAAGGCGTACAACGAGCAGCACGGCAACTGGCGTGATTACACCTGGGCGCAGATCGACCGCCAGGTCGCGCGCTGGCAGGCCGCGCTGGAAAAAGACGGACTGCAAGCCGGCGACCGCGTCGCGGTGATGCTGCGCAATTCGCCGGAGTGGGTGATCTTCGATCAGGCCGCGCTGGGCCTCGGCCTGGTGGTGGTGCCGCTCTACACCCAGGATCGTGCCGATAATGTGGCCTACATCATCAACAATTCCGGCTGCAAGGTGCTGCTGATCGACGGCCAGGAACAATGGCAGGCGCTGGAGGACGTGGCTGGTGAAATGCGCAGCGTGGTGCGTTTCCTGACCGTCAACACCTTGCCGGCAGCCGGCAGCAATGCGCGCCTCAAATGGATCGGCGACTGGCTGCCGGAAGACGGCGGCGCGACCCGGCACCTCGCGCGCGACGGCAACACGCTGGCGACCATCGTCTATACCTCCGGCACCACCGGCCGGCCCAAGGGCGTGATGCTGTCGCATAACAACATCCTGTCGAACACCGAATCCGCACTGAGCGTGCTGGCCACCGGGCATGACGACATCTTCATGTCATTCCTGCCGCTGTCGCACACCTTCGAGCGCACCTGCGGCTATTACCTGACGGTGATGGCCGGTTCGATCACCGCCTACGCGCGCTCGATTCCGCAACTCGGCGAAGACCTGCAGACCATCCGGCCGACGATGCTGATTTCGGTGCCGCGCATTTACGAACGCATCTGGGGCACCATCCGCGCCAAGCTGGATGAAGGCCCGCCGCTGCGCAAAAAACTGTTCCTGCTGGCCGCCAGTGTCGGTTATGCGCGTTTTGAACATGCGCAGGGCCGCGGGCCGTGGCAACCTTCCTTCCTGCTGTGGCCGCTGCTCAACAAACTGGTCGCGGCCAAGGTGCTGGCGCGGCTCGGCGGGCGCCTGCGTTATGCCCTGTCGGGCGGCGCCGCGCTGCCGGCGGATATTTCGCGCATATTCATCGGTCTCGGACTGCCGATCCTGCAGGGTTACGGCCTGACCGAAACCAGCCCGATCGCCACGGCGAATTGTCCCGACAACAACATTCCGGCGAGTGTCGGTCAGCCCATCCCCGGGGTCCAGGTCAAAATCGGCGACAAGGGTGCGGTGCTGATCAAGGGGCCGAACCTGATGCTCGGTTACTGGAACAACGACGAGGCGACCAAAGCCATGATCCAGCCCGACGGCTGGCTCAATTCCGGCGACACCGGACACATCGGCGACCAGGGTCATCTGTTCATTACCGGGCGGCTGAAGGATGTGATCGTGTTGTCCAATGGCGAGAAAGTGCCGCCCGGCGACATGGAGGCGGCGATCGCGCGCGACCCGTTGTTCGATCAGGTAATGCTGCTCGGCGAGGGCAAACCTTTCCTGACGGTGATGGCGGTATTGAATGCCGACCACTGGCAGAAACTTGCTGCAGCATCCGGCCTTGATGCCGGTGCACCACGCTCAGCCCAGGCTGAAAAAGCCATCCTCAAGCGCATCGCGGTGCAGATCGCCGAGTTTCCGGGTTATGCGCAGGTGCGGCGGGTGACCGTGACACTGGAAGCATGGACCGTGGAGAACGGGCTGCTGACGCCGACCATGAAGCTGAAGCGCGCCAAGGTCATGGAAAAATTCAACGCCGAAATCGACGGCATGTATGCTGGGCACTGAAGTGCAGGATTGAGGATTGAGGATTGAGGAGAGCGGATTGAGCAGTGATGAACGTGGGGATACGACCACCTTGCCCGAGGGCAGGCAGCCGGCGCTGCGGGTGATTCCAATGCCTTCGGATGCCAACTACACGGGTGACATTTTCGGCGGCTGGATCATGGCGCAGGTGGATCTTGCCGGCAGTATTCCTGCGCATCGCGCGGCGCAGGGCAGGGTGGCCACTGTTGCCGTCAATTCGTTTGTGTTCCGGCAGCCGGTGTTTGTCGGCGACGTGGTCAGTTTTTATGCCGAAGTTGTCAAGGTCGGACGTACGTCGATTACAGTGGACGTGCAGGTTTATGCGCAGCGCCGTCCCGAGCGCGAGGAGTGCGTCAAAGTCACCGAAGCGGTGCTGACTTATGTTGCGGTCGACAACAACCGCCGGCCACGTGTGGTATCGCCGCCACAGACTGCATGAGGCCATCGAGTTTTTCCATTGAAATCAGCGCAGTGACGAGTAACATGTTTTCAGATTGCGAATCATCGCGACAGCCATGCCAACG
Source organism: Burkholderiales bacterium (assembly GCA_019749945.1). Taxonomy (GTDB): domain Bacteria; phylum Pseudomonadota; class Gammaproteobacteria; order Burkholderiales; family SG8-41. Next base: position 13,162 of record JAIEPF010000013.1, on the reverse strand, counting down.
CCCAGTCGTTCACTCTAGGAGAGGATCATGAAATACACTAATAAAATCATAGGTTTATCTGTTGCCTCTGCACTGACTGCGTTTTCTGTTCCGGCCCTGGCTGGCGGTTTCGGCATCGGCACCCAGAGCGGCAGTGGCACTGGCAATGCCTTTGCCGGTGGCGCAGCGGCGGCCGATGATGCAAGCGTGGCTTGGTCAAATCCTGCGGCGATGATGCTCCTGCCACCAGGAAAACAGGCCACCTTCGCGGCCCATCTGATATTGCCTTCTTTCAAATTCAACAATACCGGTTCGACTATTCCCGGCGCATTGGGCTCAGGCAACGGAGGTGATGGTGGCGACCCTGCCCTCGTCCCAAACGGTTTTTTCACCATGAGCATCAATCCGAAACTGCACTTTGGGCTTGCGCTCAACGTGCCTTTCGGACTGGCCACCAAATATGATCAGGGCTGGCAGGGGCAGACGGTGGCGCTGGAATCAGCAATCAAGACCATCAACATCAATCCGTCCTTGGCGTACAAAATCAATGACAATGTGTCTATTGGCGGCGGCGTCAGCATTCAAAGGATTGAGGCCAAGTTGTCACGGTTTACGGGGTCAGCGGTTACGGGCAACGTGACCCTTGAGGCGGGGGATACCGGTTACGGTTTCAACCTTGGTGCTCTTTTCAAATTGACGCCCAGTACCCGCATCGGGATTACCTATCGCTCAGCCATTTCCTACGATCTGAAAGGCAGCGCGATATTCAGCGGCACAAGTGCCGGGCTATTTTCCGGTAACGCGGCCGCCGACCTGAAGGTTCCGGCAAGCGCCTCTTGGAGCATTTTCAGCACGCTCAGTCCCAAATGGGAAGTGATGGGAGACCTGACGTACACCGGTTGGAGCAGCGTCAAGCAGTTGCCTGTCATCCGGACGACGACGGCGCCGGCGGGGGCGGCAGGTACTTTGTTGAGTAACGATCAATTCAATTGGAAAGATACATTGCGGGTCAGCGTCGGCGCCAACTATATATACGATGATCGCACCAAGCTGCGCTTCGGTATTGCCTTTGATCCGACACCGACCAACGATATTGATCGTACACCCCGTTTGCCGGATCAGGATCGCACCTGGCTGGCATTCGGCGTGCAATACAAGCTGAACAAGGATGGCGTCATTGAGCTTGGCTATGCGCACGAATTCGTCAGGGATGCCCAAGTCAATAATGCCACCGGTATTGGCGGAACCCGGCTGATCGGCAGTTTCTCCAACAAGGCTGACATCCTGTCGGTGCAGTATTCGCACAAGTTCTGAACGCTACCGCGGTGTATAAAATCCAGCGGCCTCAGGGCCGCCTTTTTTTTGCCGGGCTCTGCGCTGCCGCGTACACTGCCTGCCGCATGCTGGTGCTAGAATCAAAGAAGGCTTTAAGTAGCATTTTGAGCGGTTCGTTTGATCAGCTTATTTGGCCAAATTTTCAGCAGTGCTTTGAGGAGTCTCATCCCCATGCCCGCTCATCCCCTGATGGTGCGCAAGGTGGCCGTTCTGGGTGCCGGTGTCATGGGCGCCCAGATTGCCGCGCATCTCGTCAACGCCAACGTCCCGGTCATCCTGTTCGAACTGGCCGCCAAAGAGGGTGACCCCAACGGCAATGTGCTGAAGGCCGTGGCCAACCTGAAAAAACTCGAACCCAGTCCGCTCGCCGTCAAGGATCGCGCCGACCTGATCGAGCCCGCGAACTACGGCCAGCACCTCGAACTGCTGCGCGACTGCGACATCGTCATCGAGGCGATTTCCGAACGCATGGACTGGAAAGAAGACCTCTATCACAAGGTCGCGCCGTATTTGGGCGAACACACCATTTTTGCCAGCAACACCTCAGGGCTGTCGATCAACAAACTGGCGGGTGCTTTCCCCGAAAAACAGCGTCACCGTTTCTGCGGCGTGCATTTTTTCAATCCGCCGCGTTACATGCACCTGGTCGAACTGATTGCCTGCACCGGCACCGATCCCGAGATACTCGACAACCTCGAACGTTTTCTCGTCACCACGCTGGGCAAGGGCGTGGTGCGCGCCAAGGACACGCCGAATTTCATCGCCAACCGCGTCGGCGTTTTTTCGATGCTGGCGACGCTGTACCACGCCGAACGTCTCGGCATCGGTTTTGATACCGTCGATGCGCTGACCGGTCCGCTGGTCGGTCGTCCGCGCAGCGCGACCTTCCGTACTGCAGACGTCGTTGGCTTGGATACCTTCGCCCATGTCGTGCACACCATGCGCGATACGCTGCCTGAAGACCCGTGGCACAAGTATTACGGCATTCCGGCATGGATGCAGAAACTCATCGACAGTGGCGCGCTGGGCCAGAAAACGCGCAAGGGCGTGTACCAGAAAATCGGCCGCGACATCCAGGTGCTCGACGTCAAGACTGGCACTTACCGTGTATCCGACGGCAAGGCCGACGAGGCCATCGTTGAAATCCTCAAGAACAAGAATCCCGTGGAACGCTTCGCGCTGCTGCATGCCTCGGATCATCCGCAGGCGCAGTTCATCTGGGCGATTTTCCGCGATTCCTTTCATTACTGCGCGCTGCATCTGGAGGCGATTGCCAACAACGCCCGTGATCTCGACTTCGCGATCCGCTGGGGTTTCGGCTGGGACAGCGGCCCGTTTGAAATCTGGCAATCGGCCGGCTGGCGGCAGATTGCCGGCTGGATTGCCGAGGATATTGCCGCGGGCAAGGGCATGGTCGGCACGCCGCTGCCGTCGTGGGTGCTGGATCCGGCGCGCACCGGTGTCCACCGGCCCGATGGTTCCTACGCGCCGGAAAGCAACGATTACCAGCCGCGTTCGGCGCTGGCGGTCTACAAGCGTCAGCCTTTCCCGGACAAGCTGCTCGGCGAAGAACGTAAATACGGCACCACCATTTTCGAAACCGACGGCGTGCGCTGCTGGCATACCGGCGACGACATCGCGATTGTCAGTTTCAAGAGCCGCATGCATGCCATCGGCGACGATGTGCTGCAGGGCGTGCAGCAGGCCATCGCCGAGGCCGAGAACAACTACATCGGTCTCGTGCTGTGGCAGACCGAGCCGCCGTTTTCAGTGGGCGCGAACCTGAAAAAAACGTCGGGTGGTACAGCAAAGCCTGCGCCGCCGTCTGCACTGGGCAAGTTGTTCAAAAGCATGAAACGTGAAGCCGAATCGCTGGCGCTGAAGGCGGCGCGGCAAATGGGCGTTGCCGACCAGTTGATGGCGGGCAAACTCGCCGAGGTCGAGCACCTGGTCGAACAGTTCCAGATCACCACGCAAATGCTCAAATATTCGATGGTGCCGACCGTGGCCGCGGTGGACGGCCTGGCGCTGGGCGGCGGCTGCGAGTTCGTGATGCATTGCGACCGTGCGGTGGCGACGCTGGAGAGTTACATCGGGCTGGTTGAAGTCGGCGTCGGCCTGCTGCCGGCGGGTGGCGGCTGCAAGGAATTTGCAATGCGCGCCGCAGCGGATGCCAAGGGCGGCGACATGTCGCCGTTCCTGCAGAAATACTTCAAGGCGGTGGCTATGGCGGAGGTCGGGCGCAGTGCGGAACACGCGCGCGAGCTCGGCTACTTGAGGGTGACTGACCGTATTGTCATGAACCGTTTTGAATTGCTGGAAATCGCCAAGGCTGAAGTCCGCGCCATGGCGGCCGCTGGTTACCGGCCGCCGCTGCGCGCCAAGGCGATACCGGCGCTGGGCCGCAGCGGCATTTCGACCATCCGCGCCTTCATGGAGAACATGCGCGCCGGCGGCCATATCTCGGAGCACGATTACCTGATCGGCACCAAGGTGGCAACGGTGATGTGCGGCGGCGACATCGAAGGCGGCAGCCTGGTCGATGAACAGTGGTTCCTCGACCTCGAACGCCGGCATTTCATGGAATTGATCGCGACCGAGAAAACGCAGGCGCGGATTGAACAGATGCTGAAGACGGGTAAGCCGTTAAGGAACTAGTGAACGGGTGAATTGTGAACGAGTGAACGGGTAACCCCGTGATTCTCCCTCTCCCCCGTTACTGGGGGAGAGGATGGGGAGAGGGGGGCTCACTCGTTCACCCGTTCACTTTTCACCGATTGTAAAGAGAGATTATCCATGGCTAAGCAAATCCAGGACGCCTACATCGTCGCCGCCACCCGTTCCGCGGTGGGCAAGGCGCCGCGCGGCATGTACAAAAATACGCGGCCCGATGACCTGCTGGCGCATGTGCTGAAAAGCGCAGTGGCGCAATGTCCCGGTCTTGATCTGAGCGAGATCGGCGACGTGATCACCGGCTGCGCGATGCCCGAGGGCGAGCAGGGCATGAATGTCGCCCGCATCAGCCTGCTGCTGGCCGGATTCCCCGACACCGTGCCGGGTCTGACCATCAACCGCTTCTGTTCCTCGGGTGTGCAGGCCGTGGCTGATGCCGCGGCGCGCATTCGTTTGGGTGAGGCTGATGTGATGATCGCTGCCGGCACCGAAAGCATGAGCATGGTGCCGATGGGCGGCAACAAACCGACCTTCAGCCCGGCGATTTTCGAGAAAGATGAGCACTTTGCGATCGCTTACGGCATGGGCATCACCGCCGAGCGCGTTGCGGAGCGCTGGAAAGTCAGCCGTGAAGATCAGGATCTGTTCGCCGCGGAAAGCCACCGTCGCGCATTACGCGCCATCGACAATGGCGAATTCAAGGCGGAAACCAGTCCGTACACCATCACCGATCGTCTGCCCGACCTCGTGACACGCGAAGTCAAAGTCAAAACGCGGCAGGCCACCGATGACGAAGGTCCGCGCCGCGAGACGTCACCGGAAGGTCTGGCCAAACTGAAGCCGGCGTTTGCCGCCAAGGGCAGTGTCACCGCGGGCAACAGTTCACAGATGTCCGATGGCGCCGGTGCGGTCGTGTTGATGAGCGAGGCCGCGCTGAAACGTTACAACCTGCAGCCGCTGGGCCGTTTCCTTGGTTATGCGGTGGCGGGTGTGCCGCCGGACGTGATGGGCATCGGTCCGGTGAAGGCGATCCCCAAAGTGCTGCAGCAGGCGGGGCTCAAACAGGATGCGCTGGACTGGATCGAACTGAATGAAGCCTTTGCCGCACAGTCGCTGGCGGTGATCCGCGAACTCGGGCTCGATCCTGCCAAGGTCAATCCGCTGGGCGGTGCGATTGCGCTGGGCCATCCCCTGGGTGCAACGGGCGCGATTCGTGTGGCAACGCTGCTGCACGGCCTGCGCCGTAGCAAAAAGAAATACGGCATGGTCACCATGTGCATCGGCACCGGCATGGGCGCTGCTGGCGTTTTCGAGTCGCTCTAAGCGGCCACTGGCCCAGCCATGAAGCGGAGCGAAAGTTTGATGCGGCCGGGTGTCACGGCAGCGCTCGGTGCGGCCTTGTTGTTCGGCGCGGGCACCCCTCTTGCGAAACTGCTCCTCGATGCCGTCAGTCCCTGGCTGCTGGCTGGCTTGCTCTATCTGGGTTCAGGGCTGGGGCTTGCGCTGTATCGCCGGCTGATTCATGCGCCGGCAGTACGCATTTCCCGGAATGAGGTCGCCTGGTTCTCCGGCGCCATCCTCGCCGGTGGCATCATTGCCCCGGTGCTGCTGATGATCGGGCTGACCGGCATGCCGGCATCCGGCGCCTCGCTGCTGTTGAATGCCGAGGGCGTGTTCACGGCGTTACTGGCGTGGTTCGTGTTCAGGGAAAACTGCGACCGGCGCATCGTCCTCGGCATGGCAGCCATCGTCGCCGGCGCGTTGGTGCTGAGCTGGCCGGGTGCGGCGGAATTCGCGGGACTTTGGCCGACGCTGGCGGTGCTCGGCGCCTGTCTTGCCTGGGGCATCGACAACAACCTGACGCGCAAGATCGCGCTGGCCGATGCCACCTGGATTGCCTCGGTGAAGGGGCTGGTCTCCGGCAGCGTCAATCTGACGCTGGCATTCGCGCTGGGTGCGCAACTGCCGGCGCCGCTGAACCTGGCCGCTGCGATGAGCGTGGGTTTGTTCGCCTACGGCCTGAGCCTGGTGTTGTTCGTGGTCGGTTTGCGCCATCTCGGCACCGCGCGCACCGGCGCTTATTTTTCGATTGCGCCTTTTTTCGGCGCCTTGCTGGCCGTCATGATGGGGGAGCCGGTGACGCTGCCGCTGCTGGCGGCCGGCGGCCTGATGGCGCTGGGCCTCTGGCTGCACCTGACCGAACGTCATGAACACGAACATGTGCACGAGGCCATGACACATGATCATGAACACGTGCATGATGAACACCATCAGCACGAACACGACATCCCGGTGGCGCCCGGCACCAGACACCGCCATCTGCACACCCACCAGCCGCTGACCCACAAACACCCGCATTTTCCCGATACCCATCACCAGCACAGCCATTAATGACGGGCTTTGATGCCATGGAGGAGTAATGAAAAAATATCAATTAAAACAAATACTTATATCACTAATCACATGCTCCGTTCTGGCGCTGCTGCCACTGGCGGCACCCGCCGCCGAATTCGAAGGGGTCAAGGTGCCGGACAGCGCGCGGATCAGCGAGGCCGGCGCGGAACTGCTGCTGAACGGCACCGGCCTGCGTTCGCGCTTCATGTTCCGGGTGTATGTCGGTGCGCTGTACCTGGAGAAAAGCCTGGCGAAAAAATCCGCCGCGGCCGGCGCCATCATCAATGATGCCGGCGCCAAACGCATCGCGCTGCACATGCTGCGTGAATTGCCCGCCGATCAGTTCGCCGAGGCGCTCGAGGACGGGCTGAAGAACAACACCGCCGCGGAGGAACTGCCGAAGCTTGAGGCGCGGGTGAAACAGCTGCGCGCGGTGTTCGATGCCGTGAAAATCGCCAGGGCCGGTGATGTGATCATCATCGACTTCCTGCCGGGCACCGGCGCCCGGATCAGCATCAACGGCGATGCCAAGGCGACGATTGCCGGCGAGGATTTCAGCCGGGCACTGCTGCGCATCTGGCTCGGAGACAAACCCGCGGACGGCAACCTGAAAAAAGGCCTGCTCGGCGGCTGACGCGTCAGCGGATCTGGTCGATGATCGGCCCGGGGCGGGCGATGCCGAAGCCCTGGGCGTAGTCAATACCCAGTTCGCGCAGTTTTTCCAGCGTGCGGTCGTCCTCGACAAACTCGGCGATGGTGCGCAAGCCGAGCTTCTGGCAGACGCCGACGATGGCGCGCAGTTTCATCAGGTCGGCGGGTGTCTTGAACATGTTCTGGATGATCACGCCGTCGATCTTGATGAAATCCAGTGCCAGGCCATGGATGTGCGTGAATGACAGCTTGACGCTGCCGAAGGCATCCGCGGTGAAGCGGCAGCCGGCCGGCTTCAGCGCGGCGATGAAACGCACGATGTTTTTGTGATTGCTGATGGTTTCAAGTTCACCGACCTCGAAACACAGCCGGTTCGGCGCGAACTTGGTGCGGCGCAGTTCGGCGAGCACAAAACGGGCGAATTCCGGATTGCTGATCGCGCTCTCCGACAGGTTGATGCAGAACAGCGGTACCACCCAGTCGGGATCGGTTTGCTGCCGCTTGATCGACCAGGCAATCACGTTGCGTACCACCCAGCGGTCGATCTCCTCGGTCATGCCGTAACGTTCGGCGATCGGGATGAATCCTCCGGGCGGCAGCAGGTTGTCCTCTTCCTCGCGCAGGCGCAGCAGGATCTCGAAACAGCCGTGTTCGAATGGATAGTCGCGCAGTGGCAGGATTTTCTGCGCAAACAGCAGAAAATCGTCGCGTTCCAGGGCGCGGACCAGCTTGGCTTTTGGATCGTCGCCGGCCAGCTGGTCGCTGAGCGAATGCAAATACAGCGTCTCCCCGGAATCACCGGTGATCGCCGCGCGCGGCATTGAAAGGGGCGCTGCCGGAGCGGCGGCTTCGGCGACAGGCGCCGCGACGCTCGCCACCGCCGCGCCGGCCTGTTCCTGCAGCATCAGAATATAGAAACCCGTCGCATGCTGGACCCCCGGCGGATAGGGCACCTGCTTGACAAGGTAGTTCGCAGAACTGCCGTCCGCGGCCGACCATGCCATGCTGTAACTGACCATCGATCCGGCCAGCGTTTCGTGGAAGCGCGGCAGCAGCATCGGATATTCCCGCGGAGCGACGTCACGCAGCAGTTGGCCGTCGATGCGGTCGGCCGGCCAGTCGGTGAGCTTGAGGAAGCTGCGGTTGTGCTGGCGGATGCGCAAGTCGCGATCCACGTAAAGCAGCGGGTTCGGCAGCAGGTCATGGATCATCCTTGAGCGGTCATCGGCCACCTGCAGCGAATTTTCGGCGAGCTGCGCGCGTTTTTTTTCAAGGTCGAGCAGCTCCCTGGTCCGCTCCAGCTGCCGTGTGCGGCGTGTGACCACCCATTCCGATTTCGAAGCCTGGCTGGCGAGCGACAGGATGGCGGCGAACAGGATGCCGCCGAGAAAGGTCAGCCACTGCAGGTCGAACAGCGTGAACTGGATGGTGACGATCAGCATCCCGCCGAGGACGAGCGTCATCAGTACCGACAGCACCAGCTGTACCGGACGCCGGTAGATGAAGGCCATCAGTCCGTAGAGGATTTTCATTGTTTGCCGTCGCCGGTCGCCGGTCACCGGCCGGCGGCCAGGTTACATGTTCGGATAATTCGGCCCGCCGCCGCCCTCGGGCGTGACCCAGACGATGTTCTGCGTCGGGTCCTTGATGTCGCAGGTCTTGCAGTGCACGCAGTTCTGCGCGTTGATCTGCAGGCGCGGGTTGGAGCCGTCATCATTGCGCACGATCTCGTAGACCCCCGCCGGGCAGTAACGCTGCTCCGGCGCGTCGTAGAGTTCGAGATTGACGTTGACCGGCACCGACGCGTCCTTCAGTGTCAGGTGCACCGGCTGGTCTTCGTTGTGGTTGGTGTTGGAGATGAACACCGAGGACAGGCGGTCAAAGCTGATCACGCCGTCGGGTTTGGGATAAATGATCGGTTCACATTCGCTCTTGCGCTTCAGCGTTTCGTGGTCGGCATGATGGTGGTGCAGGGTCCATGGCGCCTTGCCGCGGAACAGCACCTGGTCGATGCCGACCATCAGCGTGCCGGTGTAGAGCCCCTTGCTCATCCACGGCTTGAAGTTGCGTGCGCGGTAAAGTTCTTCATGCAGCCAGCTCGACTTGAAGGCCACAGGATAGGCGTCGAGCTCGGCGCCCGTGCCGGCTTGCAGCACAGTAAACGCCGCTTCCGCCGCCAGCATGCCGGACTTGATCGCGGCATGGCTGCCCTTGATGCGCGAGGCATTGAGAAAACCTGCGTCGTCGCCGATCAGACAGCCGCCGGGGAAGACCAGCTTGGGCAATGACTGCAGGCCGCCGGCGTTGATCGCCCGAGCGCCATAGGCAATACGTTTGCCGCCTTCGAGAAAAGTGCGGATCGCGGGGTGGGTCTTGTAACGCTGGAATTCCTCGTACGGGCTCAAATACGGATTGCTGTAACCCAAGCCGACGACAAAACCGATGGCGAGCAGGTTGTCTTCGAGGTGATAACAGAAGGAGCCGCCGTAGGTGTCGCTTTGCAGGGGCCAGCCGGCGGTGTGGATGACCAGGCCGGGCTGGTGTTTTTCCGGCTTGATTTCCCACAGCTCCTTCAGGCCGATGCCGTAGACCTGCGGATCGGCACCGTCGCGCAGTTTGAATTTTTCCTGCAGCTGTTTGCCGAGGTGACCGCGGCAGCCTTCGGCAAAGAAGGTGTATTTGGCATGTAATTCCATGCCGCGCTGAAAGGCCTCTGTCGGCTGGCCGTCGCGGCCCACACCCATGTCGCCGGTGGCCACTCCCTTGACCCGACCGGCGTCATCGAACAGCACTTCCGCGGCGGCAAAGCCGGGGAATATTTCCACGCCCAGACCTTCAGCCTGCTGGCCCAGCCAGCGCGTGACGTTGGCGAGGCTGACCACATAGTTGCCGTGGTTCTGGAAGCACTGCGGCAGCAAAACACCGGGTACCTGGAAGGAACCGGTTTCAGTGAGGAACATGAAACGGTCTTCGCTCACCGGCGCATTCAGCGGCGCGTCCTTTTCCTTCCAGTCCGGGATCAGTTCATTCAGCGCCCGCGGATCCATCACCGCGCCGGAGAGGATGTGCGCACCGACCTCGGAGCCTTTTTCGAGGACGCAGACGCTGACTTCGTGATTTTTCTCCGCCGCCAGTTGTTTCAGGCGGATCGCTGCGCCAAGACCTGCCGGACCTGCGCCGACGATGACGACGTCGTACTCCATGGCTTCGCGTTCAGACACTGTCTCACTCCATGCTCATGATTTGTCACGGATTATAGCCCGCGCGGACGTAGCCCGGATAAGGCTGAAGGCCGCCATCCGGGTCTGCGCAGCGGACGAGAGGCAAGATTTACCGCACAAGCCCAGCAGCAGCAATCCCGCTGCGTACCGCGGCTTCCAGCGTTGCCGGATAGTCGCTGGCGGTGTAATCCCCTGCGAGAAAAAAGTTTTTGCAGTCGGTGATACTGGCCGGGCGGGTGAGGTCCGGCGTGCAACTGAAGGTCGCGCGTTTTTCGGCGATCACGCGATGCCATTTGAGCTTCGGCAGCGGCCCGAAATTTTTGGCGATATCGGCGACCACGCGCTGCGCCAGTGCGTCCTGTGTTTCCCCGATATGTTCCTCGGACGCGCTGATCACCGCGCCGATCAGGCCGCGCTGGCCGCAGATGGTTTCGCGGTCGAACAGCCATTGTGCGGGACTGTCAGCGAGGCCGGTCATCGGTGCAGGCAGGTTTATGCGGCCGTCGAACTGCAGCCAGATGGAGTGTATGGGTTCGTACTGCAGCGCTGCGATCTGCTGGCGCGCAGTGGCGAGTGCCGGGATATCCGCCAACAGGTCGGCTGCACGATGCGGCGCGACGGCACAGATCACCTGATCAAACGGCCGCTGATGGCCTTGCACCCGCAGGCTGAATCCCCGGTCATGCTTCGTGATGTGCTCAACCGTGGCACCGGCTTCGACCTGCCCGCCGCGCGCCCGTACGAAATCGGCGGCGGGTTTGGGAAACAGCGCGGTGAGGTCCATCCGCGCCAGCAGCAGGTCGCTGGCGGCACGGCCCGCGCCGAGACTGTCGCGCAAGACATTGAGGAATACCCGCGCCGAAGCGCGTTGCATGGGGGTATTCAACGCAGCGATACACAGCGGCGCCCATAAATACCAAATTAAATCAATGGTTTGCTGATGTTCCGCGAGCAAAGTGACCACTGTGCAGTCCTGCTCAAGGCGATAAGCACGTTTTTTCATCGCCTGCATGAAGCGCGCTGCGGCGCGTTTGTCAGCGCTGCTGAGGCCCTGTGCCGTCAGCAGTGCCCAGGCCACATGCAAAGGGGCGGGGAGTTTGGGGGCGCGCAGACTGAAACGCTGGTGTACGTTCAGCGTCAGCGGCAGCCGCAAAAAATGTTCGCGTCCCGGTGTGACTTTTTCAATCAGGCGCAACGTTTCGGAATAAGCGCCGATGAGGATATGCAGGCCGTTGTCGAGCACGGTGTCGTTGATGCTGACGAGTCGTGCACGGCCACCGAGCGCGGGGGCGGCTTCAAATACGGTGACCGGAATGTCGCGTGCGGCGAGTTCCACCGCCGCGGCCATGCCGGCGTAGCCGCCGCCGATGATGGCGACGGTCATGCGGTTGTTGTATTGGTGTGCATGGGGTCAACCACCCCCATCCCAACCTTCCCCCTGAAGGGGAAGGAGTTCCTTGGGATTCCCTCCCCTTCAGGGGGAGGGCTAGGGTGTGGGTGGTTGCAAAAACAGTTAGCCATCAACTCAAGCCGCAACCGATACGCGCTTGGAAGCCGACTTGCCCGCCCAGATTTTCGACGGCACGCTGACCAGGCCCTCAAAAATCCGCCGCGCGGTGCGCACCAGTGCGGCGCGGCGCAGTTCCTGTTTGCCGTTGCTGAAATCCGCATCCAGGTCGATCAGGATCATCCCCGACGGATGTTCAATTTTGACCATGCCCTGCGGCGCAGCCTTCAGCGGCGCGATCTGCGCGGCAATGGTGCCGGGAATCGCGCAGGCGGCGCTGATACACACCGTGCCGGTGACCGGATGCGACTTGTGGCAGGTCTCCGGCACAAAATAACGCGAGCTGATGCTGCCGCCCTGGCGCGGCGGGGCGAGCAGGGCGATTTTCGGCACCACGTTTTTCGACACATCACCCATGCCCATCAATACACCGGCCTTGCGGCGGATGCCTTCCATGCGTGTCATCAGCGCACGGTCCTTGTCGAGTTCGACCGCAGTTTCATAACCGGTTTTGCCCAGGTCGGCGGCACGCATCATCACAAGCGGCATCGCGATATCGACGCAACTCACCTCAATGCCGTCGATCACATCCAGCGGCTTGCCGGTGGGCAGCAGCTTGCCGGTCACCGCGCCGATAGCCTCGCTGAAATTGATGCCCACCGGCGCCGCCGTGCCCGGCACGCCGTCTATCGAGGCATCACCCTCGTACTGCACCACGCGGCCGGGGGTCTGCACGATGGCCTCGACCAGCGCGCCGGTGTTGACGCTGTGGATGCGCACCTTCGTTTCGCCGTCCTGCGCCGGCACCAGCCCGGCGTCGATGGCAAAGGGGCCGACGGCGACCAGCATGTTGCCGCAGGTGGGTTTGGTGTCGACGAACTTTTCGTGGATCTGCACCTGGGCGAAAAAATAATCGATATCGGCGTCGGGGCGTTTGGATTTGCTGATCATCGCGACCTTGCTGGTCACGGAATGCGAGCCGCCGATGCCGTCGATCTGGATTTCGTGGGGGGAGCCCATGATGGCTAAGAGTACTTCATCCCTTGTTGCTGCGTCGGTGGGCAGATCATCGAGGAGGAGGAAGGGGCCTCTGGAGGTGCCGCCGCGCATGATGACGCAGGGGATTTTGGTTTGCATTGGTTTTGCTCCTCGCCGCGCTGTGCGGCGTTACTGGCGAATGATGGCGTGATTATAGGGCCGGGCGGTGGGTTCGGTGGCTTGCGTTCCACATTCCAAAACCGATCCGTTCGCCCTGAGCTTGTCGAAGGGCGTGTCACTACCAGTCCGGTTTCCGTGCTTCAAGATCTCCGGGGGTAGCCCGGCGGGGTAATCCCCCCGTAAAACAGTATCAGCCAGAAGTGGAATTTTCTCGTAATCTATCCCGAGGAGGTTCCCTTGAAGA
>JAIEPF010000005.1 GCA_019749945.1 Burkholderiales bacterium | reverse complement strand
CTGAACCGTGACAATCACTTGCGACACTCCATGGTCTTTTCTGGAAGTCCGTGGAAAGTCGAAGTGGAGCGGGTGAAGGGAATCGAACCCTCGTATGCAGCTTGGGAAGCTGCCGTTCTGCCATTGAACTACACCCGCGTAGACAGTGATTTTAACGGCGGAACGGTTTGTGCGCCAATCGGTACGGTTCTGACAGTGGGGGCGGCACTGTGCATGCCTCAGCGGATCAAGCGGCTGCCTTGGTCCTTGCCGTGTGCAGTTTTTTGTAACTGTCGATCAGGCGCTGGTGCCTGTCCAGCCCCTCCAGCCTCATGCTCGTCGGCGTCAAGCCGAAGAAACGCACGCTGCCGTCCACCGAGCCCAGCACCGCGTCCATCCGCGGGTTGCCAAACATCCGGCGGAAATTGACCACGTAATCGTCCAGCTCCAGATCATCGTCCAGCAGCACCTCCAGCACCACATTCAAGGCCTGATAAAACAATCCGCGCTCGACGGTGTTCTCGTTGTACTGCAGGAAAGCCTCCACCAGTTCCTGCGCCGCCTCAAATTTTTTCAAGGCGAGATTGATCAGCAGCTTCAATTCCAGGATCGTCAGCTGCCCCCAGACCGTGTTCTCGTCAAATTCGACGCCGATCAAGGTGATGATATCGGTGTAATCATCCAGTTCACTGCCTTCCAGACGTTCAAGCAATGCGGCCAGACCGGCGTCGTCCAGACGATGCAGGTTCAGGATATCGGCGCGGAACAGCAGCGCCTTGTTGGTGTTGTCCCAGACCAGATCCTCCACCGGATACACCTCCGAATAACCCGGCACCAGGATGCGGCAGGCCGTTGCGCCCAAATCCTCGTACACCGCCATGTACACTGCCTTGCCCATACCCTCGAGAATGCCAAACAGGGTCGCGGCCTGTTCAGTATTGGAGTGTTTGCCCTGACCGGAAAAATCCCACTCGACAAAATCGAAATCAGCCCTGGCACTGAAAAAGCGCCACGACACGATGCCGCTGGAATCAATAAAGTGCTCCACAAAGTTGTTCGACTCGGTCACCGCGTTACTTTCAAAGGTGGGCCGGGGCAGATCGTTCAGACCTTCAAAACTGCGCCCCTGCAGCAACTCCGTAAGACTGCGTTCCAGCGCCACCTCAAAGCTGGGATGAGCTCCGAACGAGGCAAACACACCGCCGGTGCGGGGGTTCATCAAGGTGACGCACAGCACCGGAAACTCCCCGCCCAGCGATGCATCCTTCACCAGCACCGGAAAACCCTGCGCCTCCAGACCCTGAATGCCGGCCAGAATGCCGGGATATTTGGCCAGCACTTCCTGCGGCACATCAGGCAGCGTCATTTCACCTTCGAGAATTTCGCGTTTGACAGCCCGCTCGAAGATTTCAGACAGGCATTGCACTTGCGCTTCAGCCAGCGTATTGCCGGCACTCATGCCATTGCTGAGGAACAGGTTGTCGATCAGGTTGGACGGGAAATACACCAGCTCGCCGTCCGACTGGCGCACATAGGGCAGCGAACAGATGCCGCGCCGCATATTGCCGGAGTTGGTGTCGTACAGATGCGAGCCACGCAACTCGCCATCGGGGTTGTAAATCTGCAGACAGTATTCATCGAGTATTGCCGCCGGCAGCGCATCCCCGGAACCCGGCTTGAACCAGCGCTCATTTGGATAATGTACGAACGCCGCGCCGGCAATGTCTTCACCCCAGAACTGATCGTTGTAGAAATGATTGCAACTCAGTCGCTCGATAAACTCGCCCAGCGCAGACGCCAGCGCGCTTTCCTTGCTTGCTCCCTTGCCATTGGTGAAACACATCGGGGAGTGCGCATCGCGGATATGCAGCGACCATACATTGGGCACGATATTGCGCCACGAGGCGATTTCAATCTTCATGCCCAGGCCCGCCAGAACGCCTGACATATTGGCGATGGTTTGCTCCAGTGGCAGATCCTTGCCTGCAATACAGGTGCCGGCTTCCGGGACCGGATTCAGCGTCAGCAGGGCCTGGGCATCGGCATCCAGGTTTGCCACTTCCTCAATCACAAACTCAGGCCCGGCCTGCACCACCTTTTTCACGGTGCAGCGGTCGATCGAACGCAAAATGCCCTGGCGGTCCTGGGCGGAGATATCCGCCGGCAATTCGACCTGGATCCTGAAAATCTGCTTGTAGCGGTTTTCCGGATCAACAATATTATTCTGCGACAGGCGGATGTTATCGGTGGGGATATTGCGCGTAACGCAGTACAACTTCACAAAATAAGCCGCACACTGAACCGATGAAGCAAGGAAGTAATCGAAGGGGCCGGGCGCCGAGCCATCACCCTTGTAACGAATGGGTTGATCGGCCACCACCGTGAAGTCATCGAACCTGGCCTCAAGACGAAACTTGTCGAGAAAGTTGACCTTAATTTCCATGAGAATTCCAGATATCGTTGATAACGATTGAGCCGCTATTGTCCCCTTTTTCCAGCAGGGTCAGGCGACTGCACGCGACACCCGGCACAGCAGCACCTTGAGATTGGTCTGGTCCGACACCGGATCGCGCTGCGTCTTGTCGGTGAGGAAATTCACCGAGCGCCAGGGATTGTAGGGCTGGCGTTCGCCCCAGCCGATCGGGATGAACACGGCGGTCGGCCGGATACCCGCATGCACCCAGGCCATGGCTTCGATTTTTCCATGCGCGGATTCGACGCAGACCCGTTCGCCATCCTTGATGCCCAGTGCTGCGGCCTTCTCCGGGTGGATCTGGCAATAGAGGTCGGGCCACATTTCCTGTGACTGCCAGAAATAATGCGTCCAGCTGTGGAAATGCGCCGCCGGCGGGCGGCCGGTGACGAGTTCGGTGTCGAAGCCCTGCGCGCGCAGTTTGGCGCCGGGATGATCGGGGCCGGGGGTGATGATTTTTCCGCGCGATGTGCCGGTGGCCGGCGAGCAGAACGGCGAGATCACGCCTTCTTCAGCATCACTGTCCTGCAATTCCATATAGGGCAGATCGACGAGTTGCTCGCGCTCGGAATAAAACTCCGGCAAGGCCGACAGGCCCACGGTGTTGAATTTGGCTTCGAGTTCGGCAGTCCAGAATTCGAGCTTGCCGGATGGGGTCGGGAAACGTCGCCCCGGCGCGCCACCCGGCACCGTGGTGCCTTCGAGGTACAGGGTTTCGATCTCCGGCGAGTCTTCAGTCGCCACCGGCTGGCGCACCCAGCGGTACGGCACCGAATGCAGGCGTTTTTGCGTGCAGCCTTTGAGACCCGGGCTGTCGCTGCACACTTCGTCCCAGAACACCGCCGGATCCTTGTACTTGTCCTTCAGCACGTCGTCGAAACCGAAGCGTTTGCCGAGTTCGATCCAGATCCAGGTATCCGACTTCGCCTCACCCGGCGGATCGATCATCTTGTCGATCCATACGATGCGGCGGTCGTCGTTGGAACGGCCGATTTCGCCCTTCTCGATGCCGCTCGCGGCGGGCAGCAGGTAATCGGCGTAGGCCGAGGTTTCATTGGCAAAGAGTTCGATGTGCACCATCAGGTCGAGCGCACTGAAGGCCGCGCGCGCCTGATCCTGCCCCGGCCACTGCGCCAGCGGGTTGTTGCAGGTGATCAACGCGCGGATCGGGTACGGTTTGCCGTGCAGCATGGCATCGGTCCAGCCGGCGGGGCTGCGCCTGACCCGCGGTTTGTTAACCTTGGGCGTGCGGTGTTCCGGCACCTTGGCCGCAATCGGCGTGCCGGCGCTCATGTTGAAAAATGCGCCGCCGCGCCGGCCCCAGTTGCCGGTGATCGCCGCGACGAACATCAGCACACGGTTGGTCTGCGTGCTGTTGGTGTGCTGGTTGACGCCGCGGCTGGCGAAAATCACGCAGCCGTCAGCGGCGGCGATGTCCTCTGCGAGGCGTTTGATTTCCTCGGCAGCGATGCCGGTGGCCGTTGCCGCCCATTCCGGCGTGTAATTTTTCTGCAGGATGAAATCGCGCCACTGCTCGAAGCCGAGCACCCATTGCGCGCAATACGCCGCGTCATGCAGATTATTGGCGAGAATATGCTGCGCCAGCGCCAGCCCCAGCGCCATGTCGGTGCCGGGACGGATCGGCAGCCAGCGGTCGGCCTTCGATGCCGTCGCGGTCAGTCGCGGATCGACGGCGATCATTTTCGCGCCGTTCTTGATGCGCCAGTCGTTGATCATGCCGAAGTAGACCGGCCGCGTTTCCGCCTGATTGTCGCCGATATAGACATACAGTTCGGCGGAACCGAGATCATTCTCCGTATAACTGTTGCCGCTGCCGACGCTGCCCAGCGTGATTTCGAAGGCGACGTTTTTGCCGCTGGCGCAGAAGGGATCGGTGCCGTCCTTGTTCGGGGTGCCGAACAATTGCGCGAACATCTTGGTGGTCGCGCGGTAATCGAGGATGCCGGTGCGGGTGCCGATGAACATCGCCAGCGCTTCGGCACCGTACTGGTCGCGGATGATTTTCAGTTTGTCGGCGATTTCATCCAGCGCCTGATCCCAGGAAATGCGCTCGAAGCGGCCCTCGCCGCGCGCGCCGACACGTTTCTGCGGATACAGCAGCCGGTGTTCGCTGTGATACATCTGCAGCGTCAGCTGTGACTTGGGACAGACGCGCCCCTTCAGCAGCGGATCTTCGTCGTTGCCGGTGATTTTTATTAACTTATTGTTTTTAAAGTGAAATTTAACCGTGCAGCAGTTGAAGCAGATATTGCAGCCGCCGGGCACCACCCGATCCGGCGCAGTGTCCTCGCGCGTTTCGCCATAGGGAAAGGCCGGCAGGGTATCCAGCACCCTGGCCTGCGCAGCCAAGCCGTCCATGAATGACGGCCGGCGCGATTGCTGCGGATGCGCGCGCGCGGGGGTCACCGCAGTCACGGTGCTTTTGTTGTCCGGGTTGGTGCGTTCGAGATAAATCGTCGCCGGTCCGAGCAGGAAATGATCCTGGTCGCGCGGCAGGCGGCCGGACGCCTTGGCATCGGCCAGCAGTTCGTCCCGCTTGCCGAAGCGGATGGCCTGGGTCGGGCAGACGCTGGCGCAGGCGGTGGTTGCCTCGCCTTCGGCGCGCCGGTCGACACACAGGTCACATTTCACCGCGTGATGGCCCTTGGCGTCATAACCCATCGCGCTGTACGGACAGGCGATCACGCATTCGCCGCAGCCGGTGCAGCGCGATTCATCGACACGCACGATGCCGGTCAGCGGATCCTTGGCGATGGCCTTCGGATTGACCGGACAGGCGCGCAGGCAGGCCGGGCGCTCGCAGTGCTGGCAGGTCAGCGTCAGGAAGGCAAGCCCGGCCTCTTCCAGCGCGCTGGCCCACACCACCTTGTTGCGGTATTCGCCCGGCCCGAGTCGGTGCTCCGTTTTGCACGCCGCTTCGCAGCTTTTGCAGCCGGTGCAGCGCTCAAGATCGATCAGCAGCGCAACGCGTTCACTCTTATTCTGTTCACTCTTGGAATCCATCACCGCGCTCATCGCATCACCATGCCTTTAGATGCCACCAGGTAATCGGTCCGCCGTCCGCCACATACCCGGCAAAAAAAGTCACGGTGACGACATGAATCGCCACACCCAGCACAAACAGCCAGGCCAGCGCCATGTGCAGCGGCCGCCACCAGGCCTGCTGCGCCGACACGGCGCGTCGTGACCCCAGCAGCAGCGATTCCTCGCGCGCCAGCCTGCGATAGGCCAGCGCCAGTCGCGGATGGCTGAGGAAATGCGGCAGGTTCACCGAAAACGTGCCCTCGGCCGCCTGCGGATCGAGTTCGACCAGCAGCCGGCGTTTTTCGATGATCAGCGCGCGCAGCCGCTCGCGTGTCACCGCATCGGGTACCGTGAACGCTGGCGCCTTGGACGCGAACGTCGCCGCCATGCGGCGCGAACCGCGCACCCGCGCCCACACGCCCAGCACGGCCAATGCCACCAGTGCCAGCAACAGCAGGGCCGGCGGCCGGCGCAGGAAACCACCGGAATGGATCGCGATCAGCACCATGCCGGCCAGTGAACAGACGATGTGCGCGTTGAACCAGCCGACGGGATTCGCGCTGTGCCCGCCGCGTTTGGCCAGCACAAACGCCACCGGAACCAGCAACAGCAATACGCCGGCGACACCGGTGAAGTACAAGGCGGGACTGCCTGGCGTGCGCCACACCTCCGGCATGGCGCCGCGAATCACGAACCACAGCACGATGAGAATCACCGCCGCAGCAGTCAGTTGCAGCAGTCTCGCGTCAGGAAAGTCTCGTCTTTGCATCGCGTCGCTTCATCGCGTAATTACGTTTCCCTGTTGCACGGAGTAAGCAGGTCGCAGAAACAGGCAGCGATTGTAGCATCGGCATTACACGCGTCTCCCCGTGAATCCATATCGTAAGCACCGCCTGCAGCCTCAAGTGCCGAGCGCAAGCGTTACACGTTTCACCGCGGGGTCTTCGGCATTTTCCGTCACCACGAAACCGAGGCTCTGGCACAGGCTCAGCATGCCATGGTTGCCACCCAGCACGTGGCCGATCATGGTCTGCAGCCCGCGCGTTCGCGCCACGGCGATCAATTGCGTCATCATGCGCCGTCCCAGGCCGCGGCCCTGCCAGTCATCGGCGATGACAATCGCGAATTCACAACTGGCGCCGTCCGGATTGGTGATGTAACGGCACACACCAAGCTCGATTTCACCGCCGTCGCGCCCGACGGTGGCGATCAAGGCCATTTCGCGGTCGTAATCAATCTGGGTGAAGCGCGCCAGCATTCTGGGTGTCAGTTCGCGCAGCGTGTCCATGAATCGGAAACGGCGGCTCTCGGCCGACAAGCCGCGCACGAAAGCCTGTTCGATGGCGGCATCCTCGGGTCGGATCGGCCGCAGCGTCACGGTTTCCCCCGCCGTCGACTGCCAGGTGGTCACCAGTTCCGCCGGATAAGGATGGATCGCCATGTGGCCGTAGCGCCCGCGCACCGGCGTGTAATCGCGGATCACCACACGCGCATCGACAATCACGGCGCCGTTCTCGTCGATCAGCAGCGGATTGATGTCGAGCTCTTCGATCCACGGCAGTTCGCAGACCATTTCCGACACCCGCAGCAGCACCGATTCCAGCGCGGCAGCATCGACCGGCGGCATTTTGCGGAACTTCCCCAGCAGTTTCGACACCCGGGTGCCGCGGATCAGCTCAGCGACCAGAAAGGCATTCAGCGGCGGCAGCGCCACCGCGCGATCCCGGTGCACCTCCACCGCGACACCGCCGGCGCCGAACGCGATCGCCGGCCCGAACACCGGGTCGCGGATCACGCCGATCATCAGTTCGCGGCCGTTGGGGCGAACCACCATCGGCTCCACCACGACGCCGGTGATGCGTGCCTGCGGCCGCAGGCTCGCGGCATCAGTGACAATGCGTTGATAAGCGCCGTGTACCGCCCGGGCATCACGTAGATTGAGCGCCACGCCGCCGACATCGGTCTTGTGGGTGATGTCCGGCGAATTGATCTTGAGCACCACCGGGTAACCCAGTTCGCCGGCAATCCGCGCCGCTTCATCGGCGGTGGATGCCGGAATGGTTTTCACCACCGGCATGCCGAAGGCCGCCAGCAGGGCCTTGGCTTCGGCTTCATTGAGCAGTGTGCGTTTTTCGGCCAGCGCCGCGTCGATGATCAGTCGCGCCGCCGCAACATCCGGTGGTGACTGCATCACCAGCGGGCCGGGCACCTGCAGCAGGGTCTGCTGATTGCGATAAAACGCGGACAGATGCGCGAACATCTCGACCGCCGGATCCGGCGTGCGGAACACCGGGATGCCGGCGTCGGCAAATTTTTTGCGGCCGGCGGCCACCTCGGCTTCACCCATCCAGCACGCCAGCACCGGTTTCGAGCGGCCGCGCGCCACGGCAATCACCGCTTCAGCCACTGCCGTCGGTTCGGTCATCGCCTGCGGCGTCAGCACCACCAGCGCGCCATCGACGTTGTCGTCGTCGAGGCAGGCCGCGACGGCGGCGCGGTAACGCGCGGCATCGGCATCGCCGATGAGATCGACCGGATTGCCGTGCGACCAGTTCGCCGGCAGCGCGCCCTGCAAAACCTGCAGCGTGGCATCCGCCAGTTCCGCCAGCGGCAATCCGAGGTCGGCCGCGCGATCCGCCGCCATCACGCCGGGGCCGCCGCCATTGGTGATGATCACCAGCCGGTCACCGCGCGGCCGCACATGCGCCGACAGCGCCTGGGCCGCCGCCACCAGCTGGCCGATGGTGGTCACCCGCACCACCCCGGCGCGGCGCACCGCCGCATCGAACACGTCGTCGGCGCCGACGATGGCGCCGGTATGCGACACCGCGGCGCGCGATCCCACCGGATGCCGCCCCACTTTCATCAGGATCACCGGTTTGACCCGGGCCGCCGCGCGCAGGCTGGAATAAAACCGCCGCGCATCGCGCACGCCTTCGATATAAAGCAGGATGTGCTCGGTGCGCGGATCGTTGACCAGATAGTCGATGATTTCGCCGAAGTCGACATCGCGCGAAGCGCCCATCGAAATCACGCTGGAAAAACCCACCTTGTTGGGCCGCGCCCAGTCGACCATCGCCGTGCACACCGCCCCCGATTGCGACACCAGCGCCAGCGCACCGGGCAGCGCATTGCCGCGCGCGAACGTGGCATTGAGGCCGAGCCCGGGCCGCATGATGCCGAGGCAGTTGGGGCCGATCACGCGCACGCCGTAGCGCCGCGCATTGTCCATCGCGGCGCGTTCCAGGCGCGCCCCGGCAATGCCGGCCTCGCCAAATCCCGCGGTGACGATCACCGCCGCACGCACGCCGGCCACACCGCACTCCACCATCAGTTGCGGCACGGCCTCCGGCGGCGTCGCGATCACCGCGAGATCGACGCGCTGCGGCACCTGGCCGATGGCCGGAAAACAGGGGATGCCCTGCACGCTGCGCCGTTTGGGATTCACCGCAAACAGCGCGCCGCGGTACTGCGCCGCGCGCATGTTCGCCACCAGCACCGTGCCGATGGCGCCGGCGCGTTCGCTGGCGCCGATGATCGCCACAGAGGCGGGTTCGAACAGGGGTGTCAGATAATGACGTTCGGACAGATTCGGGCTCATTTTTGACGCTTGGTTGTGCTGCCGTACGTCGGTCGAAAAACCCGGCGCAGGGCGGTAAAATAGCCGCCAGTCCCAACCTTAACACCCAAGAGCATAACGCTGTGATTTCAGTAACCATCAACGGCGAAACCCGCGCCTTCGACCATGCCCCGACCTGCGCCGAGCTGGTCAGTGAGCTGCGGCTCGCCGGCAAACGCATCGCGATGGAACGCAACGGTGAAATCGTGCCGCGCAGCCAGTTTGGCAACTGTGTGCTGCAAAACGGCGACCGCCTCGAAATCGTCGCCGCGGTCGGCGGCGGCTGAACACCGCTCAATCCGCTATCCTCAATCCTGCCATCATGAAACCACACGAAAACCTCGATCCGCTGCTCATCGGCGGCAAATCCTACAGCTCCCGGCTGCTGATCGGCACCGGCAAGTACCGGGATTTCGCCGAAACGCGGGCGGCCATCGATGCCAGCGGCGCGCAGATCGTCACCGTCGCCATCCGCCGCACCAACATCGGCCAGAACCCGGACGAGCCCAGCCTGCTCGACGCGGTGCCGGCGTCGCAATTCACGCTGCTGCCCAACACCGCAGGCTGTTACACCGCGGATGATGCGGTGCGCACGCTGCGCCTCGCGCGCGAACTCCTCGACGGCCACGACCTGGTGAAACTGGAGGTGCTGGGCGACCCGAAAACGCTGTATCCGAATGTGGTCGAAACCATCGCCGCGGCGAAAACGCTGGTGAAGGACGGCTTCAAGGTCATGGTCTACACCTCGGATGATCCGATCATCGCCAAACAGCTCGAGGAAATCGGCTGCGTTGCGGTGATGCCGCTGGCCTCGCTGATCGGCTCCGGCATGGGCATTCTCAATCCGTGGAACCTGCAGATCATCATCGACAACGCCAAAGTACCGATCGTCGTCGATGCCGGCGTCGGCACGGCGTCGGACGCCGCGATCGCGATGGAGCTCGGCTGTGATGCGGTGCTGATGAACACCGCAATCGCCGCGGCCAGGGATCCGGTGCTGATGGCCACGGCGATGAAACAGGCGGTCATCGCCGGGCGCAATGCCTGGCGCGCCGGCCGCATGCCGAAAAAACTCTACTCCGCGGCGCCGAGTTCGCCGACCACCGGACTCATCGGCAAAAACTGAGCGGCAACCGTTGAGCGGCGAACACACCCACGGCCCGATCCGCAGCTATGTGCTGCGCCAGGGCCGTGTCTCCAACGCCCAGCGCCGCGCGCACGACACGCTGCTGCCGCGCTACGGCATTCCCTATGCCGTAGCGCCGCTCGATCTCGACACGGTGTTCGCGCGCCGCGCACCGCGCATTCTCGAAATCGGCTGCGGCATGGGCGAAACCACGGTGGCCATCGCCGCGGCTCATCCGGAACAGGATTACCTCGGCATCGAAGTGCACACGCCCGGCGTCGGCAGCCTGCTCAAACAAATTGACGAACTCGGCCTGACCAATGTGCGCGTGATCCAGCACGATGCCGTGGCCGTGCTGCAACACATGATCACGCCCGCCAGCCTCGACGGCCTGCATGTTTATTTCCCCGATCCCTGGCCGAAAAAACGCCAGCAGAAGCGGCGGCTGATCCAGCCCGCGTTTGTCGCGCTGGCGGTGTCGCGGCTGAAACCCGGCGCCTATCTGCATGCGGCGACGGACTGGCGGGAATACGCCGAACAGATGCTGACGGTGCTCGGCGCGGAACCGGCGCTGGCCAATACCGCGCAGGCCTATGCGGAGCGCCCGGCGTGGCGCCCGCAGACCAAGTTCGAAACCCGCGGCCTGAAACTCGGCCACGGCGTGTGGGATCTCGTGTTCCGCAAACGCCCATAAAAAACGGCGGCCCGCAGGCCGCCGTCATTGCTATAACGCCTCTTTTTACTGGATGCCGCTGATGCCGGCTTCCTTGATCAGCTTGCCCCAGATCTCGTTTTCCGACGCCAGGAAAGCCGCGAATTGCTGCGGGTTGCTGTGCACGGCTTCCACGCCCAGCGCACCCAGCCTTTCCTTGACTGTGCTGTCGGCCAGCGCCCGGCCGAGATCGGTCGACACCTTGTCGATCATCGATTTCTGCACACCCGCCGGAAACAGGATGCCCCACCAGTTGGCGGCGGCAAAACCCTTGATGCCTTCCTCGGCCAGTGTCGGCAGCTCCGGCGTGAACGGCGTGCGCTGTGCGCTGGTCACCGCCAGCGCGCGCAGCTTGCCGGCGCGGATGTTGGCCATTACCGGCTGCGCATCCGAGAACATCATCATGATGTGTCCGCCCTGCACCGCGGCGATCGAGAACACGCCGCCCTGATAGGGCACGGTCACCACATCCACCTTGGCCAGGCGCTTGAACATTTCGCCGGCGAGATGCGACATGCTGCCCGGGCCGCTGGTGGCGTAGGTCAGAACGCCCGGATTCTTTTTCGCCAGCCCGACCAGTTCCCTGACGTTTTTGACCGGCAGCGTTACCGGCACCACCAGGATATTCGCCGCGCGGGTGATCTGCGATACCGGCACGAAATCCTTGGCCACGTTGTATTTGACCGGGGTCATCAGCGGATTGGCGATCACCGGGCCGAAGTTGCCGAGCAGGAAGGTGTAGCCGTCGGGCGGCTGTTTGGCGGCGTATTCCATGCCCACCGCGCCGGCCGCGCCAGGGCGTGACTCGACCAGCACCTGCTGCCCCCAGTATTCAGTCAGCTTGACGCCGATGATGCGCGCCATCGCGTCCGAGCTGCCGCCCGCCGGATAAGTCACGACAAAACGTACGGGCTTGCTGGGGTAGGCCTGGGCCTGGGCTGCACCGCCCGCCAGCGCGGTCACTGCGATAAACGACGCAATGACGCCGTGTTTGATGCTGTTCATGCAATCTCCTCTAATGGCTTAGGCTGGTTTTGAAACCGTTTTTGTGCGCGCTTTTTTGTGCACGTTTTTTTCATTGCGCCCGCCTCTTCGGCACAACGATTGATCCTATTCTAGCCCCGCGATACCGAAACGCAATGGGCGGTATCAGGCGAGGAATAGTTGCATCAAGTCATTGAGGAATCGCCGGCCCAGCAGGGTCGGCGCCGCGCGCTGATGGTCGCGGGTCAGCAGGCCGCGGGTTTCGGCCTGGTCCAGTGCCGGCAGAATACGCGTCAGCTCCAGCCCGGTGCGCGCTGCGAACAGCGACAGATCAAAACCCTGGTTCATGCGCAACGCATTCATCATGAATTCACCCGGGAGTTCCGCATGTGTGACGTCGCGTGTTTCGGGAATCACTGCACCGACAGCGGCCTGCGCCAGATAGGTTTTCGGCTGGCGGTTGCGGGATTCACGTAATATATTGTTTTTAAAAGATATTTTACTGTGCGCCCCGGCGCCGATGCCGAGGTAGTCGCCGAACATCCAGTAATTGAGATTGTGCTTGCTGCGCCGGCCGGCGCGGGCAAAAGCGGAGGTTTCATAGTGTTCGTAAGCTGCGCCGGCCAGTTGCGCCTCCAGTGCGTCCTGCATTTCCGCGGCAGTATCGTCATCGGGCAGCGCCGGCGGATAACGATGAAAGTACGTGTTCGGTTCCAGCGTCAGGTGGTACACGCTCAGATGCTGTGGTGCATAGGCGACTGCCGCCGCGATGTCGGCGGCCGCTTCATCCGGCGTCTGCCCGGGAAGCGCGTACATCAAATCGAGGTTGACGTTATCGAAGCTGCGCAGCGCAAGTTCCGCGGCACGGCGCGCTTCCGCCGCGTCGTGGATGCGGCCCAGTGCCTTCAGATGCCGGTCGTTGAAACTCTGGATGCCCAGTGACAAACGATTGACGCCGGCGGCGCGAAAGCCGGCGAATTTTTCCGCCTCCACGGTGCCGGGATTGGCTTCCAGAGTGATTTCGGCATCCGCCGCCAGCGGCAGCCGCGCACGCACGCCTGCGAGCAAGGCATCCAGCGCGCGCACCGAGATCAGACTGGGCGTGCCGCCGCCGATGAACACGGTCAGCACCGGCCGACCCCAGACCCGCGGCAATGCGGCTTCGAGGTCGAGCAACAGCGCTGAGACGTACTCATCCTCGGGCAACTCACCGCGCGCTTCGTGCGAATTAAAATCGCAGTACGGACATTTGCGCACGCACCACGGAATGTGGATGTACAGCGACAGCGGCGGCAGGGCGTTGAACTGCGGTGATGAGCGATGAGTAATGAGTGATGAGCGGGTGGTCATGGCGCCGCTACGCCGTTTGCAGCTTACGCAGGCGTTCGACCAGCAGCGCCAGCGCCCGGCCGCGGTGGCTGACGCGGTTTTTTTCTTCCGGCAGCAATTCGGCGCCGGTCTTGCCCAACTCCGGAACCAGGAACAGGGGATCGTAACCAAAACCGCCCTGCCCGCGCGGCGCCTTGAGGATTTCGCCATGCCATTCCGCTTCGGCAATCAGCGGCTGCGGATCATCGGCGTGGCGCAGCAGCACGATCACGCAGTAATAATGCGCGCTGCGGTCGCTGGCATTCGCCAGTGCCTGCAGCAGTTTTTCGTTGTTGCGCCGGTCCTGGTCATCACGCTGCGCGCCGCCCGCCGCTTTGGCATAACGCGCGGAATGTACACCCGGCTCACCGCCCAGCGCATGCACACAGACACCGGAATCATCGGCCAGCGCCGGCAGGCCGGTAATACGGCTGGCATGGCGCGCCTTGGTCAGCGCGTTTTCGACAAAAGTGCCGTACGGCTCCTCGGCTTCACTGACACCCAGCGCGCCCTGCGGCACGACTTCGATCGCCAGCGGCGCGAGGATCGCGCCGATCTCGCGCAGCTTGCCGGGATTGTTGGATGCGATGACTAGTTTGTTCATTTTGAAAGTCAAAAGCGTTAGCCACAGAGGTCACAGAGAACACAGAGGACTTCAAAACCAACACCTGCAAACCTTTGTGAGGCACGGCCATCCCGCGCAACCGTTGCATCCCGGTTTTCTCTGTGGCCTCTGTGGCTGAACTTGAATTGGGGTTTCGTTTTATCCCAAAGCCGCACGCTGCGCCGCCACCAGTTGCGCGATGCCGCGCTGCGCCAAGTCGAGCATGGCCTGCATCTCGCTGCGGCTGAACGGCGCACCTTCGGCCGTACCCTGGATTTCTATCATGCCGCCGCCTTCGGTCATCACCACGTTCATGTCGGTGTCGCAGGTGGAGTCTTCGGCGTAATCCAGATCCAGCACCGGCTGGCCCTGGTACACGCCGACCGACACCGCGGCCACGGATTCGCGCAGCGGCGATGCCGTCAGGCGCTTTTCGCGGATCAGGAAGCTCACCGCATCGGCCAGCGCGACGTAGGCGCCGGTGATGCTTGCGGTACGCGTGCCGCCATCGGCCTGCAGCACGTCGCAGTCGAGATGGATGGTGCGCGGACCGAGTTGCTCGAGGTTCACCACCGCGCGCAGCGAGCGTCCGATCAGGCGCTGGATTTCCTGGGTGCGGCCCGACTGTTTGCCGCGCGCCGCCTCACGATCAGTGCGGGTGTTGGTCGAGCGCGGCAGCATGCCGTATTCGGCGGTGACCCAGCCGCGTTCGCTGCCGCGCAGATGCGGCGGCTGTTTTTCCAGCACGCTGGCGGTGCACAGCACTTTGGTGGCGCCGAATTCGATCAGTACCGAACCTTCCGCATGGCAGGTGTAATTGCGGGTGATGCGGATGGCGCGCAGTTCATCCGGTTTGCGCTGGCTGGGTCGCACGGTGCTCCTTCGATATGCTATGTTTCAAGGGTATTCATTATAAAGCCCCCGCAATGATCCACAGCATGACCGGTTTCGCCGCCGCAACCCGCGAACTCGCCTGGGGCGCAGTCAGTGTCGAACTGCGCTCCGTCAATCACCGTTACCTGGATGTGTCCTTCCGCATCCCGGATGAACTGCGCACCATCGAACAGGCGCTGCGCGAAGCGATCTCGGGCGCGATCAGCCGCGGCAAGATCGAGTGCCGGATTTCCTACGCCATGCGCAGCGGTGCGCAGGGCAGCGCCGAACTCGACCCCACGCTGCTCACGCAGGTGCTGGCGCTGAACGCACGCGCGCGTGCAGCACTCCCCGAAGCGCGCCCGCTGGGCGTGGCCGACATCCTGCGCTGGCCCGGCATGCTCGGTGCCGACGCGCTGCCGGCCGATGAATTCCGCGCCACAGCCCATGAACTGATGCGCCAGGCCCTGTGCGACTTCACCGCGGCGCGCGCGCGCGAAGGCGCAAAACTGGCAGCGGTCATCCTCGAGCGTGCCGCGGAAATGCGCAGCCGCATCGCCGTTGTGCAACCACGGATGCCCATGATCATCGCGGCCTTCCAGGAAAAACTGAATGCGCGGCTGAAGGAAGCGCTGGTGTCGTCCGATGACGAACGCGTACGCCAGGAAATCGCGCTGTTCGTCAATAAGATCGACGTCGATGAAGAACTGTCGCGACTGGCGACCCACCTCGACGAATTGCAGCGCATCGTCGGCAAGGGCGGCGCATCGGGCAAACGCCTTGATTTCCTGATGCAGGAACTGAACCGCGAAGCCAACACGCTGGGCTCGAAATCGGCGGACATCGAGGTCACCCGCGTGGCGATGGATCTCAAGCTGCTGATCGAGCAGATGCGCGAGCAGATCCAGAACATCGAGTAGCAGCCCGGCGCCGGATACGGTCCGGACAATCCGCCGAGTCGAGTCTTGCGATGGCAGGCATTACCATCTAGACTGGAATTCTCCGAGTGCGCCGTCCCGATTACCGGCACACCGCATAACTTCGACACAACGTCGCGGCAATGTACCGCTACGGGTCGATCAACAGGATGGGGGAACGCATGTATCAGCGTATCAGATGCCTTATGGCGGCTTGTGTCGTGCTGACGCCGATTACCGGAGTCGCCCAGCAAAATTATCCCGACAAGCCGATCCGCCTCGTGGTGCCCTACGCCCCCGGCGGCAACACCGACATCCTCGCGCGCACCGTCGCACAGCGCATCACCGACAACTGGGGCAAGCAGGTGGTGGTGGATAACCGCGGCAGCGCCAACGGCATCGCCGCCGCCGAAATCAGCGCGCGCAGCACACCTGACGGCCATACCGTGTTCGTCGGCTCGACGCGCGAAATGTCCGTCAATCCGCATCTGTTCGGCAATATGCCCTACAACGTCGAACGCGATTTTCTGCCGGTGTCGCAGGGCACGATCACGCCGATCCTGCTCGCCGTGCATCCATCGCTGTCGGCGCAGAATGTGAAGGAACTGGTGGAATACGCGAAAAAACAGCCGGGCGGAAGCATCCCCTTCGGGTCCCCGGGCATCGGTACACCCATGCACTTGTCCGGCGAGCTGCTGAACATGATGACCGGCCTGAAAATGATCCACGTCGCCTACAAGGGGGGTGGGCCAGTGACGACCGCGGTGATCAGCGGCCAGGAGATCAAGTTCGGCTACCTCGGCATGGGTCCGGCGATCCCCCACGTCAAGTCCGGCCGCATCCGTCCGCTGGCACTGACCATCACCAAACGCGCCGCCCTGCTGCCGGATGTGCCGACCATGATCGAACAGGGTTACAAGGATTTCAACACCAACATCTGGTTCGCATTTTTCCTGCCCGCAGGCACGCCCCAAGCCATTGTCAGGAAGCTGAATGGGGAGATCAACCGCGTGTTGCACATGAAGGAAGTGGTGGATTTTCTGGTCAGCACCGGAGTGGAGATTGATCCCGGCACGCCGGAGGCCCTGCGCCAGACCGTGCTGGCGGACAAGGCCAAATACGGACAGGTCATCAAGGCCGCGAACATCAAGGCGCAGTAGGCCAATGCCTACAGGCCGCTCGTGATGGTCTGAAAAACAGAACGGAGAGCAGAGAACATGCCAGCCGGGCGCCACGCCGCTGCGCAGGGACCGCTCACCGGCCTGCGCGTGCTCGACATCTCCACGATCATTGCCGCGCCGTTCGCCGCCACGCTGCTGGCGGATTTCGGCGCCAACGTGATCAAGACCGAACTGCCGGGGAAGGGCGATGCATTACGCGCCCTCGCGCCGCACAAGGAAAACGTGCCTCTGTGGTGGAAAGTCACCAACCGCAACAAACGCGGGATCACACTGGACCTGCGCCGTGAAGAGGGTCGCGCGCTGCTCGCCCGCCTCCTGCCCTCGCAGGACGTGCTGGTGGAGAATTTCCGCCCCGGCACCCTCGACCGCTGGGGCATCACCCGCGAATGGCTGCACGATCTCAATCCACGGCTGGTCATCCTGCGCATGACCGGTTTCGGCCAGACCGGGCCGCACTGCAACCGGCCCGGGTTTGCACGCATATTTGAAGCCATGAGCGGATTCACCCATCTCTGCGGCGAAGCGGACGGGCCGCCGCTGCATTTGGGTTATCCGGTCTCGGATGCTGTTGGCGGCCTGTTCGGCGCGCTCGGCGTGCTGGCCGTGTTGTACGATCTGCAGAAAAATCCGGCGCAACGCGGACAGGAAATCGACTGCTCGGTGACCGAATCCATGCTGCGTATCCTCGACTTTCTCGCCATCGAATACGACCAACTCGGCGTGGTGCGCGGGCGCTCCGGCAATCGCAGCCAGTACGCCGCGCCCGGCGACCTCTATGTCACGCGCGACGGCAAATGGGCTTCCCTCGCGATTTCGGCGCAAAGCATTTATGAACGATTTTGCGCGGCGCTCGGGCTGGATGCGCTGCTCGTCGATCCGCGCTTTGCCGACAATCCTTCCAGGCTGCGCAACAGCAAGGCGCTGGATGCCATCATTGCCAGCACCATACGCCAGCTCAGCATGACTGAACTGCGCGAGCGGCTCGACCGCCACGAGGTCGGATTTTCACCGATCTACGACATCTCCGAGGTGTTCACGGATCCGCAACTGACGGCGCGCGAAGCAATAATCCGCGTCGCCGACAGCGAACTGGGGGAGGTGCGCATGCAGGCTGTGGTACCGCGCTTTTCATCGACGCCGGGGGCGGTGCATCGTGCCGGGCCGGCACTCGGCGAGCACAACGCGGAGGTCTACGGCGAGCTTGGCATTACCGCGCCCGAACTCGAACGTCTGCTCGCCGCCGGCGTGATCTGAGCGGCAAGCACGCCGCGAATAAATACAACCATTTGTTTTTATTCATTTTTACAACAGCTGCCGGCGCCTGCATCGGAATCTCCATCAGGTTTTCTCCGAAAATGCCGGCGATCCGACCAGCGGCGCCTAAACCGTCACGACAACTTCGCCGTTCCTGATTTCCACCGGGTACATGAGCAGCTTTTCCGACGACTCCTGGTAAATCACCGCCCCTGTGGCGAGGTCAAATTCATAACCGTGCCACGGGCACACCAAGATCTCGCCATCGCGGCCGTAAACGAGTTCGCCCACCGCGCCCGGCACCATGGTCCCCGAAATGAATCCTTTGCACACCGGCGCCCCCTTGTGCGGGCAATGATTGCGAACCGCGCGGTATTCGCCGTTTTTCAGCCGGGCGATGCCGATTTCCCTGCCGTCAATCTCGACAACCGTGCATTTGCCCACCGGAAAATCGGCAATCCTGCCCACCGTGACCTGTTTCTTTTCCTTGCTCATGACTGAACCACTCCCTGCTTTCCGGATGCCGCTTTCGCGGAGATTTCATGAAGCATGTGCACTGCCCCGAAAACCATCGCGTCAGCGCATCCTGAAAGTGGAATACGCGTTGTCCCAGAATATTTTCTCCCGCTCCGCCTTCGGCAGCCCCCTCAGGGATTGGCCCGGCATGTCGTTATCCCAATGCGGGTAATCCGTGCTGAAACAGAGCTGGTCGTACCCCATCAGCTCAATCAGCTTGTCGAGGTCTTTCGGCTCGCGCGGTTCATCAATCGGCTGCGTGCTGAAGCGTATGTGCTTGTGCACATATTCGACCGGCGATTTTTTTACCCACGGCACTTCGTGGCGCAGCTGGCGCCAGGTGCGGTCCATCCGCCACAGCAGCGGCAGAAGCCAGAGAAAACCGTATTCGACAAAAATAACCTTCAGACGCGGAAACTTCTCGAATACGCCGCTGAACACGAGGCTGTTCACGCTTGATTCTCCCGCTTGACACAGCGTGACATAACGCTCGACGTAAGAATCCGGAATCCCCCCGGCGGAGATCGGCGGGCCGTAGAAAATGCTGTCCGGCCCGGTGACGTGGACGAGAATCGGCAGATCCATTTCCTGCGCCGCCGCGTATATCGGCCACCAATAGCGGTTTCCCATCAGGATATTCAGCAACGGCAGCGACACCGCCACGATCTGCGGATGTTTTCCGAGGCGGCGAATTTCCGCCGCCGAGGCCTGCGGATCCTGCGACGGCACCGACATGGCGAACTTCAGCCGGTTGTCCACGGTGAGCCATTGATCAACCAGAAAATCGTTGAAAGCCGAACACAGGACCACCGATTCGTCGGTCCCGGAAAGCGTGCTGCACAGCGACCCGGTCTGCAGGCAGTTCAGCACTGCGTGTTGTATCTTGTTTTGATCGAGCAGATCCTTGACCAGATAATGCGGATCGGAGCCTGAAATACCCCCGCAGGGCGGCCTGGCATCCACCCGGTTCACGTTGCCGTTCGGATGCTCGTATTTGAGCGGCCGCGCATGCGAGCTGACGTGCGCATTCTTGCGTATGAACCGCTGCTTCCATGCCTCGGGCATGTACGGAAATACGGATTTGATTCCATCCTTCACATAGGGATGCACGTCGCAGTCGATCACCTTGAGCGCGGCATCTCTGCTGGTCTGCGGTTTTTCCGGGATATCCATTTGATGGCTCCAAAATCAGTTGGGCGGCGTCGACAGAAAACCGGCCTGGCGGCGAAACTGCCGCGATGCGGTGTCTGCTCCGGCATTCTCCTTGCACTTCCTTGTACTACTACTGCGCGATCATTCCGAGCTCCGTCAGCATCGTTTTGGTCTTGGCATTGTCCGCATCGAGAAAGTCTTTCGCTTCACGACCCTGCAGGAATAAACCTTCCTTGAAGGTGCGCGCGGCTTCGGCTTTCCATTCATTACTGTCCACGGTTCGCTCCAGGGCACGGGTCCAGTAGGCAAGCTGCTCCGGCTTCATGTCCCGGGGCCCGATCACGCCGCGCCAGTTCGCGACCACTGCGTCGACCCCCATCTCCTTCCACGTCGGCACTTCGGACAGAATACCCGGTAACCGCTGGGCGGATGCGGCGGCAATTACCCGCAACTTCCCGGTTTGCGCATGCTGCACCGCAAGCTGCGCTGCGGCGACCATCACGTCCACGTGCCCGCCCATGACCGCCGCCACCGATTCACCTGAAGAATTGAAGACTACAGCCTTGATTTTCCTGACATCCGCGCCGGCGGTTTTGCCAACCAGTGCCGCCGCCACATGGGTAATACTGCCCAGGGTGCTGCCCACCGCAAAACTGGGACCGTAGGGATCCTTGCGCAGCCTTGCCATCAGGTCATTGGCGTTGCGTATCGGCGCGGCCGCATTTACTGCAAACACCGTGGCTTCGTTGAAAAGGATGGCGATAGGCGTGAAGCCGGTGTATGCGTACGGCGATTTCCCGGTCAGGTAGTTGGAAAAAATGATGCCCGACACCACGGCAAGATAATGACCGTCACCGGCCTGCTGATTCAGGTAGCTGAGCGCGATGGACTGTCCGCCGCCCGGCTTGTTTACCACCACGACCGGGTCGGCGACGATGCCGGTGCTGCTCCAGATGCGCTGGATATGACGCGCAGTGATGTCGAGCACGCCGCCGGCGCCCGTGCCGATGACGAACTCGACCTTTCTGTCGGGCTTCCATTGCGCAGTTGCAGCGGGCGCAAAAAGGATTGCGCCGTGGATCACCAGCGCCAGCACGAGCTTCAGGGCGCCGCTTGTCATTGCGCCGCACAAACCATGCTCTTTCATCAATGCCTCCTCGTCGAGCCCCCGCGAGCATCCTGCTCGCGCCTGTGCGCGGCATCCGGATGATTTTTGTTACCACCGGCAGATAATTTTGTTAAAGTTTACAGGATTGTAATTTTCTTTGTTTACAAAATCCACGGTCTGGACCAGCTGCGCCGGGGCACCGCGCGGCGGCGGACCACACAACAAGATCCGGCAAACTCACGCGGACAAGCGGCCCGTTTACTTGCGGCCAGGAACCAAAGTCATCACGGAGGAGATCATGAACCTGAAAACAGCAGCAGCCATCGCAGCCATCGCCATGATTCATGGCGGCATCGGCCTGCCGGAATCACGGGCGCAGGCTTATCCGGAGAAGGCCGTGCGCATCATCGTGCCTTACGCCGCCGGCGGCGGCACGGACACCGTCACCCGCGCGCTTACCCAGAGAATGACCGAAAGCCTGGGCCAGCAGTTCGTCATCGAAAACAGAACCGGGGCGAACGGCATCATCGGCTCCGAAGTGGTGGCAAAAGCACCCGCGGACGGCTACACCCTGCTGATGACGACCAACGCCCTGACGACCAATCCCTGGCTCTACAAGCTGCCGTTCAACACCCTGAGGGACTTTGCGCCGGTGACCATGACCGCCACCGCCTGCAGCCTGCTTGCCGTTCATCCTTCCCTGCCCGCGAAAAACGTCAAGGAGCTGGTCGCCCTTGCGAAGGCAAGGCCGGGGCAACTGGTAATGTCGGCGTCAGGCGCGGGACAGCCGTCGCACCTGTCCGGCGAACTGTTGAAGCAGATGGCAAAAATCAACTTCCTGATCGTGCAGTACAAAGGCACCGGCGCATCACTGTCGGACCTGGCCGGGGGGCATGTGATGATCACGTTCAGCAGCGTTCCCGGACTGATGCCGCTGGTCCAGTCGGGCAAGCTGCGGGCGCTGGCAACCAGTTGCCGGGAGCGTGTTCCGGCGCTGAAAGAACTCAACATACCCACCGTGGCCGAGACGCTGCCCGGCTTCGAGGTCGACACTTGGTACGGCCTGATGACGCCGGCAAAAACCGCGCCGGCCATCATTTCCCGCCTCCACAGCGAAATCAGCAAGGCCCTGACCCGCGAGGACATGAAAAAATTCCTCGACGCCCGCGGGTTTTCCCCGGGCGGCATTCCGCCCGAGCAGTTTGCGAAACAGATCAACGAAGAGATGGCGCGCTGGGAGCAGGTCATCAAGCAGGCCGGGATCACGGTTCAATAAATCAGAAAAACAGGACACCATGAAAAAATCCGCAACCAGATTGCTGCGTGCCATGGTCAAACGCGGCGAGTTTCTCGAACTGCCTTCCGCCTACGACCCCATATCGGCGAAGCTCGCGCAAAGCGTCGGTTTCAAGAGCGTCTACAACGGGGGCTTCGTGACCGGCGGCAGCACGACCATCAGCGAGCCCATGCTCACGATGAATGAACAGATCACCGTCGCCGCCAACATGGCGCATTCCGTTGACATCCCCGTGGTCATGGATGCCGGTGCCGGCTGGGGCGAACCGCTGCATACCATGCGCACCGTCCGCGAGTGTATACGCGCGGGCATTGCCGGCATCCACATCGAAGATCAATTGTTCCCCAAACGCGCCCATTATCATTCGTATGTGGCGCACAACATCCCGATCCATGAATTCCGCGACAAAATCAGGCTGGCATGCCGGCAGCGCGATGAAATCGACAAGAATTTTGTCATCATCGCGCGCTCTGACGCCTGCCGCGAGCAAGGTTTCGGGGAGGCGGTGAAGCGGATCAACCTGGCACGCGACCAGGGAGCCGACATGGGTCTGATATTTCCGCGCACGCCGGAAGAGACGAGGAAAACGCCGAAAGCCTGCAAACTACCCATGGTCTACGTCCAAAGCCGCGGCAATCGCGACGGGCGTCCGCTGTATTCCTTCGCACAGCTCAAGGACATGGGTTACGCGGGTTGCATTGATGCCATTCTGGCCGTGGGCGTGCAGTTCCACTTCATGCGCAAGGCGCTCACCGAACTGCGCAGGACCGGGGATTACACCGGTATCAGCGAGAAAGAGTTTGTGACCGCACGCAAACAGGTCGAGGACCTGATCGGTCTCGAGAACTACTACCGTATCGAGCGCGAAACCGTCGAGAAAGCGTTCTACAAAAAAACTCGTAAAAAACGCTGATACCGGCCAGACGAGGGCCGCGGCCCGGAAAAGGCTGCGACCGCAATCTGCGGCGTCCGTCCCGTTGACAGCATTATTGAGTGTCCACCTTGAATACCCTGGCAAAGAAAACCCGGCGCATCCCCCGCAACAGCGTCACCGACCTGGTAAAAGTGCTGCGCGAGCGCATCGCGCAGCACGAATATCTGCCGGGCGCCAAGCTTCTGGAAAACGACATCGCCGGCGAATTCAACGTCTCCCGGGCCCGCGTTCGCGAAGCCTTTGGCGCGCTGGAAAGCCGTGGCCTGATCCAGCGTATCCCCAACCGCGGCGCCGAAGTGGTCAGGCTGGACCTGGCGCAGATGTTCGCCATCTACGAAGTCCGTGAAATTCTCGAAGGCCTGTGCGTACGGCTCGCAGTGCAGAATTCGAAACCGGAATCATGGCAGGACCTGGTCGTCCAGTTCGGCCGCGATATGGAGCGGCATGTCAGGAACGGGGAGTTCGAGGAATACATCGGCAAGCTGGAGCTGGTGAGGCGACGCACGACCGAGGCGGCGCGCAACCCCGTGCTCGCGGAAATGCTTGACAGCATCAACGACAAAACACGCGAAATCATGCGTCGCATCATTATCCTCCCCGGCCGCGCCGCCGAAGGCCTGAAACAGCACCGCGCGGTGCTCGCCGCGATGCGCAAGGGCGACGCGGCGCTCGCCGAGAAACTCAAGCGCGGAAACATCCGCTCCTCGCGCGAGTTCCTGGAACGTTATCAAAGCTTCATTCTTTAAAGGTTGAATGACCTTGGCCGGCACACCACCACTCAGCGGTTATCGCGTGCTTGAACTCGGATCCACGGTTGCCGGACCTTTTTGCGGCCGTCTGTTCGCCGATTTCGGCGCGGAAGTCATCAAGATCGAACCCGCCGACGGTGACCCGGTGCGCTCCATGGGCAGGCACTATCAGGGGACGTCTCTTTACGCGGCGAGCATTTTTCGCGGCAAGCGGCTGATCAGTGTCAATCTGCGCGTCGAAGAGGGCCGCGAAATCGTGCGCAAACTCGCGGCCAGATCGGATTTCCTGGTCGAGAATTTCCGCCCGGGCGCGCTGGAAGAGTGGGGCCTCGGCTACGACTCGCTGGCCAGCCTCAACCCCGGCCTGATCCTGGTGCGCATCAGCGGCTACGGACAATCCGGTCCGTACCGCGAGCGGCCGGGATACGGCGCCATCTGTGAAGCGGTGAGCGGGCTGAGAAATCTGACCGGCGATCCAGACCGTCCGCCCAGCCGCACCGCCAGTTCGCTGACCGATTACATCACCGGCCTCTACGCCGCGCTGGGCGCGATGTTCGCGCTGGAAGTCCGCCATAAAACCGGCAAGGGGCAGGTCATCGACGCCGCGCTTTATGAAGGCGCGTTTAGTTTCATGGAACCGCACATCCCGGCTTACGAAAAACTCCAGGCCATCGCAATGCGCGCCGGGGCGAGACTGCCGGGCGTCGCCCCCAACAATCAATACCCCACCCGCGACGGGCAGTACATCCACATTACCGCGGCCAGCGACGCCGTATTCCGGCGCGTGGCTTCCGCCATAGGCCGCCCGGAACTCGCCAAAGATCCGCTGTATGCGGCGGCAATCGACCGCGCCGGAAACGAGAATGCGCTGGACGCCATCATCTCCGCATGGACTGTGCAGCACGATTGCGCAGCGCTTGAGGAGCGGTTGCATGCCGCGAATGTGCCGGCCGCCCGGATCTACACCGTGGAGGACATTTTTAATGATCCGCATTACGCGGCCCGCGGCATGCTGGAAAAAGTTCCCAGCGATGAATTGGGCAGCGTCACCATGCCCGCGGTCGTGCCGCGGCTGTCCGTGAATCCGGGAAAAATCCGCCACGCCGGCCGGCGTATCGGCCAGGATACGCGCGATGTGCTGCGCGAAATATCCGGACTGAGCGATGACGAAATCAATGCGCTGGAAGCCAGGGGCGTCATCGCCTGCGACCGGCGCACTGCAGGCATCTGAATTTCCGGATAAACGGGGCGCCGCATGTCATTTGATGATTTGCTGAACGATCTGGAGCAACGGCGCCGGCAGGCGCTGTCCATGGGCGGTGAAGAGAAACTCGCCCGGCGACGCGCCGCCGGCATTCTCAATGCGCGCGAACGTATTGACCGCCTCTTCGACCCCGGCACCTTTGTGGAATCCGGCCTGCTGGCCACTTCCATCTTGGCTGAGGATGCGGCGCGTTCGCCGGCTGACGGCAAGATCACCGGTTTCGGCAAAATCCGCGGCCGTGAATCCGCCGTGGTCGCGAATGACTTCACCGTGATGGGCGCCTCCAGCGCGGCGGTCAACATGAAAAAGATCGGCCACATGAAGCGCACCGCGGCGGGCCGCGGCATCCCGCTAATCATGCTGGGGGAGTCGTCGGGCGCCCGGCTGCCGGACAACATGGGTGCGCGCGGCATGGGAACCCTCCTCGGCCAGGACCCGCAGCAATACCTGCGCCAGCGCGAAAGTCCGTGGGTATCGGCGGCGCTGGGACTGTGCTACGGCTCCTCAACCTGGTACTGCGTGCTCGCCGATTTTAATGTAATGCGCAAGGGTGCGATCATCGCCGTGTCGAGTTCGCTGCTGGCGTCGCTGGCGATGAACCAGACGGTCGAGGCCGAGGAACTCGGCGGCTGGCGTGTACACGCCGAGATCACCGGCTTCGCCGATCAGGTGGTCGACACCGACGAACAGGCGCTGGAAGCGGTC
This sequence comes from Burkholderiales bacterium, assembly GCA_019749945.1. Taxonomy (GTDB): domain Bacteria; phylum Pseudomonadota; class Gammaproteobacteria; order Burkholderiales; family SG8-41. The sequence continues at coordinate 17,964 of JAIEPF010000005.1, read as the reverse complement.
AAGACTTTCCTCTCCTACCTGCCGGCGAACAGCAGCGAAGCGCCTCCGGTCGCGCCGGTGCCCGCCGGCCCGGACGGGCGCAGCGCGGAAATTCTCAAACTGCTGCCGGAGTCGCGCACCCAGGTCTACGACATGCGCAAGGTCCTGCAGTGCATCGTGGACCGGGACAGCTGGTTCGAACTCAAAGCACGCTTCGGCAAAACCGCCGTCACGGCCTTGGCGCGGCTCGGGGGGAAAACCGTGGGCGTGATCGCCAACAATCCGCTGTTCAAGGGCGGCGCCCTCGATACCGATGCCTGCGACAAAATCGTCAGTTTCCTCGTGCTCTGCGATTCCTACAATATCCCGCTGCTGTTTTTCGTGGATACCCCGGGCTTCTCGATCGGCGTCGAGGCCGAACGCAGGCGCGCTCCGGGAAAGATCATGAATTTCATGAACGCGCTGGCGCTGGTGACCGTGCCCAAACTCACGGTGCTGGTGCGCAAGACCTACGGCCAAGCCTACATCAACATGGGCGGCGGACGGAACTCGGACGAATTCCTGGCCTGGCCCACCGCAGAAATCAGCTTCATGGATCCGAACTATGCGGTAACGGTTGTGGCCGGGCTCAGGCCCGGCGACCCGGGCTTTGAAGAACAGCGGCAGCTCATGCAGAAAGACAATTCGGTTTACGACATCGCCTCGATCTATGCGGTGCAGGACGTGATCCGGCCGGAACAGACGCGCGATTACCTGATCCGCATGCTCGACGTGCATCAATTGCGACACAGCAAGGGTGTGGGACGCCATTTGCTGGCGTCGTGGCCAACCAGCTTCTAGCGCACGGGCAGGGGTTTGCAATGCACTTTAAACATGAAGAAACACTTAAAACGCTCGATGTCGGCGGCAAACGCTACGACTATTACAGCCTGCGCGCGGCGGAAGCGCTCGGACTCGCGGGCCTCTCGCGCCTGCCCAACACACTGAAGATCATCCTCGAAAGCCTGCTGCGCCGCGGCGCTGCGGCGGAGGATATCAACGCCCTACCCGGCTGGCTCGTAGCGCGCAGCTCGACCCGGGAGATCGGTTTTACCCCGGCTCGGGTGATGATGGTCGAGGCCTCGGGCATTCCGCTGCTTGGCGACTTGGCGGCGATGCGCGACGCCATGGTCCGGCTTGGCGGCGATCCGCAGCGCATCAATCCGCTGCAGCCGGTCGACCTGATCGTGGATCACTCGATCATGGCCGATGTCACGGCGCGGCCCGATGCCCATGCCCGCAACATGGCGCTGGAGTTCGAGCGCAATCGCGAGCGTTACGAATTCCTGCGCTGGAGCAGTCAGGCCTTTAACAACCTGCGGCTGATTCCACCCGGTGTCGGCATCTGTCACCAGATCAACCTCGAACACCTCGCGCAGGTGGTGTGGACCGGCACGGAAAACGGCCGCGCCCTCGCCTACCCTGACTCGGTGCTGGGCATGGACAGCCACACACCGATGATCAACAGTCTGGGCGTCGTCGGCTGGGGCGTCGGCGGACTCGAAGGCGGCACCGCGGCCCTCGGCGAACCGGTCTCATTGCTGATACCCGAAGTCGTCGGGGTGCGCCTCAACGCCGGACTGCGCCCGGGAGTCACCACGACCGATCTCGCGCTGGCCATCACCCAGGAGCTGCGGCGGCACAAGCTGATCGGCAAGTTTGTTGAATTCATCGGACCCGGCGTCGATACGCTGGCGCTGCCGGAGCGCGCCACGATCGCGAACATGGCGCCCGAATACGGCGCAACCATGGGTTATTTTGCGATCGATGCGATGACGCTGGACTTCCTCAGGCTGACCGGCCGCGAAGAACAGCAGATCGCGCTGGTCGAGGCCTACGCACGCATCCAGGGCTTGTGGCGCGACATCATGACGCCGCTGCCCGAATACAGTTCGTTCATCGATATCGACCTCGCCACCATCGAGCCTTCGGTCGCGGGCCCGCGGCGGCCGCACGAACGCACCCGCCTCGCGGAGACCCGCGCCGTGTTTGATTCCGCCTACCCCGGACACGGCACGGCGATCACGGCCAAGAGCGGAGAACACTCATACCAGTTGCGGGACGGCGACGTGGTGATTGCCGCGATCACCAGTTGCACCAATACCTCCAACCCCTCGGTCATGATCGGCGCCGGGCTGCTCGCCCGCAACGCCGCGGCGCGCGGACTGCGCGTCGCGCCATGGGTGAAAACCTCGCTGTCGCCGGGCTCTCGGGTGGTCGCGGACTATCTCGAAAAAAACGGCCTGATCGAGCCGCTGGCCGCGCTCGGTTTCGACATCACCGGTTACGGATGCATGACCTGCATGGGCAATTCCGGGCCGCTGCCTGCCACGCTGGCGGCGGTCATTGAAGAGCACGGCCTTGCAACCTGCGCCGTGCTGTCGGGCAACCGAAATTTCGAAGGTCGCATACATCCCGCCGTTCGCGCCAATTTTCTGGCATCGCCGCCCCTGGTGATCGCCTATGCGCTGGCCGGCAGCATGCGCAAAAACCTTGACACCGAAGCGCTGGGTACCGACCGCGACGGAAATCCGGTTTTCCTGCGCGATATCTGGCCTGAGGATGCCGAGATTCAGCGCATGATACGCAACACCTTGTCGCCAACCTTGTTCCGCCAGCGCTATGCGGACATTGAGCAGGGGCCCGCCGAATGGCAAGGGATATCGTCACCCGGCGGCGCCAACTTCTCCTGGGACGACAACAGCACATTCATCCGGCGCCCGCCCTTTTTTGACGACTTCGGTGCGGCGCCGCCGCCGGCAAACGACATCCGCGGTGCACGCGTGCTGGCGATGTTCGGCGACATGCTGACCACCGATCACATTTCCCCGATCGGTGCGATCTCGGTCGGAACACCGGCTGCGGATTACCTGCAATCACTCGGCATCAAGCCTGCGGACTTCGTCAACTATGCCGCGCGCCGGCTCAATCACGATGTGATGATGCGCGGCGCCTTTGCCAATATCCGCATCCGCAACGAAATGACGCCCGGAATGGAAGGCAGCCGCACACTACTGCTGCCGGAAGGCGAAGCGATGTCGATATTCGATGCGGCGCAGCGCTACCGCGAACGCGGCGTACCGCTGGTGGTCATTGCCGGAACCGAGTACGGCGCAGGTTCGTCGCGGGACTGGGCGGCGAAGGGTCCGCGGCTGCTCGGCGTTCGCGCGATACTCGCCGAATCCTTCGAGCGCATCCATCGCTCCAACCTGGTCGGCATGGGTGTGCTGCCGCTGCAGTTTGGCGACGGCGCCACGCGCAGGACGCTGGGACTCGACGGCAGCGAGGAAATCGATGTGACGGGACTCGAGGGCGAACTCGAACCGCGCGCGATGCTGCCGGTACATATCCGGAAAGGATTAAAAATAGTACATAAAATCAATGTTTTATGCAGGCTCGACACAAGGCAGGAAGTCCAGTACTACCGCCATGGCGGCATCCTGCACTATGTGCTCAGGCAAAGGCTGCACAAACCACAGGAAATAACTCGATGAGCCCGCGCAAAAAATTCCGCCAGATGATGGCGGCACCCGGTTATGTCATCGCGCCCGGCGCCTACGACACACTCACCGCGAGGCTGGTGCAGAACGCGGGATTCGCGGCCGTCTACCTCACCGGCGGCGGTTATTCCCGCGCCAATGGTTATCCCGACATCGGCCTGTTGACGATGACCGAGGTCGTGCAATGGATCAGTCGCACGGTGGAAGCGGTGGACATTCCGGTAATCGCTGACATGGACGCGGGATACGGCAATGCGGTGAATGTGGTACGAAGCGTGCGTGAATACGAAAAAACCGGCGTCGCGGCGTTTCATCTCGAAGACCAGGTCTCACCAAAAAAATGCGGCCATTACGAGGGTAAAGTACTGGTCGACAAGGCAGAAATGACCGGCAAGATCAGGGCGGCGGTCGACACTCGCCGCGACACCGACATGCTGATCATCGCGCGCACCGACGCACGCGCCGGCGAAGGATTGGCAGCCGCACTCGACCGTATGCACGCCTATCTCGAGGCCGGCGCCGATCTGGCGTTTGTCGAAGCTCCGCAGTCGAGAGAGGAGCTTGCGGCAATACCATCCGCCCTGTCGAAACCGGCCGTTGCAAACATCTTCGAGGGCGGCAAGACGCCGGCGCTCCCCGCGCAAGAGCTCGAAGCCATGGGTTACCGGCTGGGCATCTATCCGTCGCAGACCCACCGCGCCGCGATCGCGGCAGCCACCCGCGTGTTGTCCGTGCTGAAGCGTGATGGCAACACGGAGGCGGTTGAAAGCGAACTCGCCACATTCAACGACCGCGAAACGGCGGTCAACGCGGCGCACTGGCGCGCCATTGAAGAAAAATATCTTAAAAACATCTAGAAACAGATCATGACTTGGAAACCAGAGACTGACGAAATCCGGCAGCGCCACCGTTGGGCGGAAGAACTGGGCGGCGAGGCCTCGGTCAGGCGCCACCACGCGCAGGGCCGCCTGACGGTCCGTGAACGGATCGAGGCGACGCTCGACCCCGGCTCCTTTCAAGAGGTCGGCAAGCTGACCGGCAATGCCGTGCGCGACGAAGCAGGCAATCTGCTGAAAGTGGTGCCCGCGCCTTACGTTATGGGGTTGGGCAGCATCGCTGGACGGCCGGTCGCCATCGGCGGCGAGGATTTCACCGTGCGCGGCGGCACCAGTTGGGGCGGCCAACGGCGCAAGGGCGGCCAGGGCGGTTTCGTCGAAGATCTGGCCTGTCAGTACCGCATTCCGCTGATCAATCTGATCGACGGCGCAGGCGGCACCGTGAGTTCCGCGAAAAAACGCGGCTACACGGTGTTTCCCGGGGTTCACGGCTTTGAACGCTCGGTCGAACTGCTGGGCATCGTGCCCGTGATCAGCGCCGTGCTCGGCACGGCGGCAGGCGGCCCCGCCGGGCGCGCCATCCTCTCGCACTGGTCGATCATGGTCAAAAATACCAGCCAGATCTTCGCCGCCGGACCGCCGGTGGTGGAACGCTCGCTCGGCGAAAAAGTCAGCAAGGAAGCGCTGGGCGGCGCGCAACTGGCCGTCGATGTCGCCGGCACCGTGGACAATGTCGCCGAAAACGAGGCGGACTGCTTCCTGCAGATCCGGAAATTCCTGTCTTATTTTCCGCAGAACGTGTGGGAACTGCCGCCGCAGTTGCCCGCCGCCGACCCGGTTGAGCGGCGCGAAGAGGCCTTGCTCTCGATCGTTCCGCGCGAGCGGCGCCAACCCTACAACATGCGCAGACTGATTGCGCTGATACTGGACCGCGACTCGCTATTCGAAATCCAGCCGACCTTCGGCAAATCAGTGATCACCTGCCTCGCCCGTATCGGTGGCCAGGTCGTTGGCGTCGTGGCCAACAATCCGATGGTGCTCGGCGGCGCCATGGACGTCAAAGCGGCGAGAAAGCAGACCCACTTCGTTGAACTCTGCGACAACTTCCATATCCCGCTGATTTACCTGGTCGACGTGCCTGGCTTCATGGTCGGCAGCGCCGCCGAAACCGCGGCGACGCTGCGCGAGGGCATGCGCACCGTGTACGCGGGCCTGCAGGTCACCGTGCCAGTGGTCACAGTGGTGATCCGCAAATGCTACGGCATGGCCGGGATGGGCACCAATGACAAGAACGGCCTCGACCTGAAGCTGGCATGGCCGTCCGCGGAATGGGGATCACTGCCGGTGGAAGGCGGCGTCGCTGCCGCATACCGGCGCGAGATCGAAGCAGCGCCGGATCCACAACAAAAGCAGGCCGAAATCGAAACCGAGCTGCGGCGTTACGCCTCGCCGATACTCACCGCCGAGGCTTTCGCGGTCGAGGATGTCATAGACCCGCGTGATACCCGCCAGTACCTGTGGCGGTTCTTCAGCGCTGCACAGGGCCGGCTCAGAACCAGTGTCGGTCCGAAATACAAAACAGGGGTGCGACCCTGATACCCGACAGCGCCATCGCTGATCAACAACAGATCAGGGAAATGACCGGGCCGATGACGGGTATCCAACGCTGGGCTTCCGGCAATGCCCTCTGGCTGACGCTGTCTGCCGCACTGATTCTTGTCCTGATCACGCTTCTTGCCGGCGCAGCGGGCTGGCACAGCTCCGCCGTCGGGGCGGCGCTGATGGCGACGCTGTTTACCACCCTTGCAACCGGCAGCGGGGCGCTTCCCGCGCTGTTCCTGCGGCGGATTTCCGATCACACACAAAACAGTCTTCTCGGTTTCGGCGCTGGCGTCATGCTCGCCGCGAGTTTTGTCTCGCTAATTGCACCTGCGCTCGAAGCCGGAGCCGCGCAGACCGGCAGCATGACCGGCGGCATCTTGATTGTCGCCGCCGGACTCGCGCTCGGTACCCTGTTCCTGTTCGCAATTGGACGGCTGCTGCTGCACGGACAACACCACGACAGTCAGCCCAGCCTACCGGGATTATCCGGTGCCTGGCTGTTTGTGCTCGCCATCACACTGCACAACCTCCCGGAAGGTCTGGCCGTTGGTGTCGCGCAGGGGGACGGTACGGCTGGCGCCAACGCGCTGACTGCGGGCATCGCGCTGCAAAACATGCCGGAAGGGCTGGTGATCGCCATCGCGCTGCGGACCATCGGCCTGTCGCCGGCCAGGGCGTTCTGCATCGCGCTGCTGACCGGTATGGTGGAGCCCCTCGGCGGATTCCTCGGCGCCAGCCTGATTTCCATGATGCGCGATCTGCTGCCCTGGGCATTGGCGTTCGCCGCCGGAGGCATGCTGTTCGTGATCAGTCACGAAATCATTCCCGAAATGCACCGCGGAAATAATCGCCACATCGCGACAGCCAGCATAATCGCGGGGTTTCTGCTGATGATTTTGTCAGACCAACTGCTGGCATGACGACAGACCGGCATGATGCGCCCTGCCCGGGGCATCCGCGCGCGAGCTGAAACCGGTTGCGCGCAGCGCTTGCCGCTCGCAACACCTCCTGTTAGCCTCAAGCCCTGCGCCCACTACCCCGGTCAAAGCCGGGAATATCCGGCAACACAAGAGCAGCGACCTCCGGCATGAGCGGCAACCTCTACATCGTCAGCGCGCCCTCCGGCGCCGGTAAAACCAGCCTGGTGGCGGCGCTGCTGGAAACGGATCGCGGCATCCGCAAGTCGGTGTCGTACACCACACGCTCGCCGCGCCCGGGTGAGGTCAACGGCAGCCATTATCATTTTGTCAGCGTCGCCGAATTCGAACGCATGGCCAAGGCCGGCGATTTCCTCGAATCGGCACTGGTGCACGGCAACCGCTATGCCACGTCACGAAAATGGGTTGAGGAGCAGGTGGCCGCCGATATCGATATCGTGCTCGAAATCGACTGGCAGGGTGCCGCCCAGGTGCGCAGGCTGATGCCGGCCGCGATCAGTATTTTCATCCTGCCGCCCTCGTTCGAGGCCTTGATGCAGCGCCTGAACACCCGCGGTCAGGATCCCGCTGACGTGATCGCCCGGCGACTGAGCAATGCCCGCGAGGAAATCGCCCACGTTACGGACTTCGACTATGTTATTATCAACAACGATTTCCGGACGGCCGCATCCGAACTGCAGGATGTCGTCCGCGCCGAACGTCTGCGCACCCCGCGCCAGCTCAACCGGCATGCCACGCTGATCAACCGACTTAAGTAAATAACGTAAAAAACCCTCAGGGTAGGAAACCACATGGCCCGCATCACTGTAGACGATTGCATGAAAATCATCCCCAACCGTTTCGACATGTCGCTGGCGGCCACGTACCGCGCCCGGCAACTGGCGAACGGCGCCCAGCCGATGATCGACGCCACCCGCGACAAACCGACCGTCATCGCCCTGCGCGAACTCGCGGCAGGAAAATACGGCGCGGACATCCTCAACAAAAGCCCGACGTAACAGGCGCGCCGCCTCCGGCTGAGGCTGTGCTCCTGAACGCGGATATACTGCACAGGACGCATGACTGCCTCGGCCCGCCCCATCGTCGCCGCACCACCCACCGCTACCGCGCTGTTCCAGGAGTGGTCGGGATACCTCAAGCCGGAAGATCTGGCGCAACTGCAGGCCGCCTACCATTTCAGCGAGTCGGCTCATGAGGGTCAGTTCCGCAAATCCGGCGAACCCTATATCGCGCATCCGCTGGCTGTCGCCAGCATCCTCGCGCAGTGGCACCTTGACGCGCAGGCGCTGACCGCGGCGCTGCTGCACGACGTCGTCGAAGACACCGACGTCACCAAAAACCAGATCGCCGAACAGTTCGGCCGCCCCGTCGCCGAACTGGTCGACGGCGTGTCCAAGCTCGACCGCATCGAATTCGACAGCCAGGAAAAGGCGCAGGCCGAAAACTTCCGCAAAATGCTGCTGGCGATGGCGCGCGACGTGCGCGTGATGCTGATCAAGCTCGCCGACCGCCTGCACAACATGCGCACGCTGGATGCGGTGCATCCGCAGAAACGCCAGCGCGTCGCGCGCGAAACCCTCGAAATCTACGCGCCCATCGCCAACCGCCTGGGACTGAACAGCATCTACCAGGAAATGGAAGATCTGGCGTTCCAGCACCTGTACCCGGACCGTTTCCGCGTGCTGGCCAAAGCCATCAAGACGGCGCGCGGCAACCGGCGTGAGGTCGTGAGCAAGGTGCTGGAAAGCATTGAACGCCGGCTCGGTGATTACAAGCTTGAAGCCCAGGTGCAGGGCCGCGAAAAACACCTGCATTCGGTGTACCGCAAAATGCGTGAAAAACACCTGTCCTTCGCGCAGGTCCATGACGTGTTCGGCTTCCGCATCATCGTCAAGGACATGCCCGCCTGTTATGTCGCGCTCGGCGTGCTGCACGGGCTCTACAAGCCGATCCCCGGCAAGTTCAAGGACTACATCGCGATCCCCAAGGCCAACGGCTACCAGTCGCTGCACACCACGCTGTTCGGCCCCTTCGGCAGCCCGATCGAAATCCAGATCCGCACCGCGGACATGCACCGCATCGCCGAAGCCGGCGTCGCCTCGCACTGGTTGTATAAAAGCTCCGACACCTCGCTGTCTGAACTGCAGCAAAAAACCCACCAGTGGCTGCAAAGCCTGCTCGAAATGCAGTCGGAATCGGGCGACTCGGTCGAATTCCTCGAACACCTGAAAGTCGATCTGTTCCCGGACGAGGTCTACGTGTTCACGCCCAAGGGCAAGATCATGTCACTGCCGCGCGGCGCCAGCGCGGTTGACTTCGCCTATGCCGTGCACACCGACATCGGCAACCGCTGCGTCGCGGTCAAGATCAACCAGGAGCTGATGCCGCTCAGGACCGAGCTCAGGAACGGCGACCGCGTCGAGATCATCACCGCCTCCCATGCCAAGCCGAATCCGCTGTGGCTGAATTTCGTCGCCACCGCCAAGGCGCGCGCCCACATCCGCCATTTCCTGAAGACCATGCATTTTTCCGAGTCGGTGCAGCTCGGCAGCCGCCTGCTGCAGCAGGCGCTGGCCAATTTCAAGGCCAGCCTGCCCGATGTCAATGACGCGCAGTGGGACAAGCTGGTGCGCGATTCCAGCGGCCGCTCGCGCAATGACATCCTCTCCGACATCGGCCTCGGCAAACGTCTGGCCGTGGTGGTGGCGCACCAGTTGCTGGCGATGGGCGAGCCGCTGCCGGCGGAGGCACGGCCGGTGGGCGCCGTCGTGGTGCGCGGCTCGGAAGGCATCGCGGTGCAGTTTGCACGCTGTTGCGGACCGATCCCCGGTGACCCGATCATCGGCATCATCAGCAAGGGCCAGGGCATGGTGGTGCACACCCACGACTGCCCGGTCATCGCCAAAAGCCACCGTGATCCCGAACGCGTGCTCGACGTGCAATGGGACGCCAATCCGTCGAAGCTGTTTGATGTCGGCATCCGGCTCGTTGTCGCCAACCAGCGCGGCGTACTGGCCAAGGTCGCCGCCGAAATCGCCGCCGCCGAATCCAACATCCAGAACGTCGCCGTCGATCCCGAGGACGGCGGCACCTACACCGGCATGCGTTTCACCGTGCAGGTCATGAACCGCATGCATCTGGCGCGCATCGTGCGCGATCTGCGGAAAATCCCCGAAGTCGTGCGCATCAGCCGCGTCAAGGGCTGAGCCCCGCCCCGCCGGGGCAAATAGCAATCAAATACAGTAGGTTATATACTCCGACGCCAATGACTCCTCATTGTGCGCGTCCTTCTGCTGTTGCTGCATCACCGGATCGTCTTGCATGACCGTCGTCACCCGCCTGCTGCTGGTCGAGGACGATGAAGCCGACGCCGCGCTGACCCTCGCCTCACTGAAAGGCAGCGGCCTGGACATCGAGCATCAGCGGGTGTGGAGCCGCGCCGACCTCGCCCGCTCGCTGGAACAGCAGCCCTGGGATGTCGTGCTTTGCGACCACAACCTGCCGCAGTTCGACGGCCTGTCGGCGCTGGGCATGGTCAAGGCGCACGACCCCGACATTCCCTTCATCATCGTCTCCGGCGCCATCGGCGAAGAAACCGCGGTGGCAGCCATGCGCCGCGGCGCGCAGGACTTCGTGATGAAACAGAGCCTGGGCCGGCTGGGCGCGGTCATCGTGCGGGAACTGGGCGACGCCGACATCCGCCGCTCCGCCCGCCTCGCCGCGCACAACCTGCAGGCCAATGAAGCCCTGCTCCATTCGATCATCAACACCGCCGCCGACGGCATCGCCGTGGTCAGCCTCGACGGCAAAGTCGAGTTCGCCAACCCCGCACTTGCGCGCATGATCGGTTACGAACCGGCGGAAATGAACGGCATCCGCTTCCAGGAGTTGCTGAATACAGACGTCGCCGACACCAGTTTCGGCGAAGCGCTGTTTGCGCCGCGGGACATCAGCGCGACCGAACCGGCCGACCTGCAGACCCAGGCCCGCGCCCGCGACGGCCGCTCGATTCCGGTGGAAATCCGCGCCAGCCGGATGACGGTCAAAGATTCCTCCAAGTTCACCGTGGTGATCCGCGACATCAGCGAACGTGCGCGCTCCGAGGAACGGATGTGGCGCCTGACCCATTTCGATGAACTCTCGGGCCTGCCCAACCGCCTGCTGTTCCGCCAGCTGCTCGAGCAGGCGCTGCGCGACGCCAACCGCGAAAAAAAGCCGATCGCGGTACTGTTCATCGATCTCGACCGCTTCAAGCTGATCAACGACACCGTCGGTCACGACAGCGGCGACGAAGTGCTGCGCCAGGTCACCGCCCGGCTGCGGCAATGCCTGCGCGAGTCCGACCTTGTTTCGCGTTTTGGCGGTGACGAATTCGCCGCGCTGATGCGCGACATTGATGACCCGGAGGCAGCACGGGCCGCGGCTACCCGGGTGCTCGACGCGGTGGCCCAGCCCTACCATCTCAACGGCGAGGACTACCACCTCTCGGCGAGCATCGGCATCAGCACCTACCCCAGCGACAGCGCCGACGCCGCGGCGCTGCTGCGCAACGCCGAACTGGCGATGTACCGCGCCAAGGACCAGGGCAAAAACAACTTCCAGTTCCATTCGCCGCAGATGAACGCGCGCTCGGCCGAACATGTCGCGCTGGAGCGGGCGCTGCGCCTCGCGGTGGAGCGCGATGAATTTCTCGTGCACTACCAGCCGCAGGTGGAAACCGCCTCCGGCCGCGTCATCGGCGCGGAGGCGCTGCTGCGCTGGAACCGCCCCGGCGCCGGCATGACGGCGCCGGACAAATTCATTCCGCTGGCCGAGGAAACCGGGCTGATCCTGGCCATCGGCCGCATCGTGCTGCAGCAGGCCTGCGCCGAAGCCCGGCGCTGGCAGGATGCCGGAAGCACGGGTTTCCGCATCGCGGTGAACCTGTCGCCGCGCCAGTTCACGCAAAGCGAACTGGTGGCCGATGTGCAGCGCATCCTCAGCGACTGCGGGCTCGCGCCGGAAAGCCTGGAGCTGGAAATCACCGAAAGCATGGTGATGGACAACCCGGAGCGCGCCGCGGCCATCCTGCGCGAACTGCGCGCGGTGGGCGTGCAGCTCGCCATCGATGATTTCGGCACCGGTTATTCCTCGCTGGGTTATCTCAAACGCTTTCCGGTCAACACCATCAAGATCGACCGTTCCTTCATCCAGGATGTGCCCGCCGATGCCGACGACGTGGCCATCACCCACGCCATCATCGCCATGGGCCGCAGCCTGCGCCTCAATGTGGTGGCCGAAGGCGTGGAGACGGCGGCGCAGGCCGACTTCCTGCGCCTGCACGGCTGCGACATGATGCAGGGCTACCTGATCAGCCGGCCGGTGCCCGCCGCGGACCTCGGCCGTTTTCTGCAGCAGCATCCCTGCTGGCAACTGCAGGCGGAAAGCGGGAAACCGGCTTGATCCGCCGCATCCTGCTGGTCGAGGACAATCCCGACGACGAATCGCTGACCCGGCGTGCGCTGCGCCGCGGCGACCGGGGCGCCGAGGTCACCGTCGCGCGCGACGGTGCCGCAGCACTTGAAACGCTGGCGGCCATGGCGGAACTGCCCGACCTGGTGCTGCTCGATCTGAAGCTGCCGAAACTCGACGGCGCCGAAGTGCTGCGGCAGATCCGCGAAAACATCCGCACGCGGCACCTCTGCGTGGTGGTGTTTACCTCTTCCGGTGAGCCCCGCGATATCGCGCTGTGCCAGGATCTCGGCTGCAACAGCTACGTGATCAAGCCGGTGGCCTACGAGAGTTACATCAGCACCGTGCAGCAGATCGGCGCGTACTGGCTGACCCTCAACAAAACCTCGCCGCACCGCGCCTGAATCCGCGCCGGCTTCGCGCACGCGCTTGCATCATTTGCAGGCGCTGCGCCCGTCGTTCCAGCCCATCATGTAATCGGCGTTGTCGCGGAACAGGCGCTCATCGCGGCGCTGCCTGCCGGACGCTGAAACGCAGCCGTCGGCATGGCCCTGCTTGAAGGCCGCCGAATATCCGGAAAGATTGAAGCGCGGTTTCTGCGTCTGGGCCGGCGGCGTGCCGCAGGCCGCCAGCAGCAGCGCCGGCAGCGCGCAGGCCGCGATCCGTAACGTGCGGTGCTTCACCCGGCATCCACCAGCCGGCCGTCACGCACCTTCACCCGCTGGCCGACGCCGACATCGGGCTGCGCCGAGTGGAAGCTGCGATAACTGTGGTCATCCATGCGCACGCGGATTTGATAACTGACTTTCTTTTTCATGTTTTTCTCGACTTCGTTGCCGGCATAAGCCCCGGCGCCGGCGCCGACCACGGTCATCGCCGTGCGCCCGCTGCCGCCGCCAACCTGGTTGCCCAGCACGCCGCCGAGCACACCGCCGGCCACCACGCCAAGGCCCGAAGCTTCACCCTTGACTTCGACGGCGCGCACACTCTCGACCACGCCGCAATCGGCGCAGCGCGCGGCGGTCGGCGCGGTTTTGCTGCCCGGGGATTTTGCGGATGCGTTCGCCGCGGCCTTGCCTTCTTTGCCGCCGCCGGCCCGCTCATCCACTGACTGCGACTGCGCCTGCGGCAACACGCCGGTCATGGCGGCGATACCCAGCACGCTGACAATGATCACCGCGATGCCGGCAATCAGCAGCGTCGGATACAGCAGCGCCGGCGCGCGCCGGGCAGCCGCCGCACCATCCTGCGTATTGAGGGTCGATGACATGGTTTGCTCTCCGTTGAATATCAGACTTTGCCGCAGACATCGCGGCCAGCCTTCAACTTGTCGCAAAACCAGTGCCACATGAATAATTCTTTAAAAACAAGCGTTTATATGATCCCGTCGGCGCAGGGCTGTCGCCGGGCGGCGACCCGGGCGCGATCGTCGAAGGTAATCCATTGTTTTTATTGTTATTTTTTAGTCTGTAAACAACGACTGCAGGTGACCATTAGGGCCAGTTAACAATCAATAACAGGCCCTAGGCGCGCTGCGGTTTGAACAGGCGCGGATCGAGCTGGTGGCGCTGCAGCAGCTTGTAGAACTCGGTGCGGTTGCGCTTGGCGAGGCGAGAAGCCTGGGTCACGTTGCCGTCGGTGATTTTCAGCAGCTGCGCCAGGTAATCACGCTCGAATTTGCGCCGCGCCTGCTCGAAGGACGCAAACTCGGTCTGTTCACGCTGGATCGCCTGCTGCACCAGATTGGCGGGGATGCGCGGCGTCGTCGTCAGCGCCACCGATTGTTCGATCACGTTGTAGAGCTGGCGCACATTGCCCGGCCAGGCCGCGGCAACCAGCAGTTCAACCGCCTCCGGCGACAGGCCGGTGACGTCTTTTTTGTAACGCGCCGCGAGTTCGCCGAGGAAATGCCCGGCGAGCAGCGGAATGTCCTCGCGGCGCTCGGCCAGCGACGGCAGATTCAGTGCCACCACTTTCAGGCGGTAATAAAGATCCTCGCGGAAATTGCCCGCAGCGAGCTCGGACTCGAGATTGCGGTGCGTCGCCGAAATCACCCGCACATCGACCGGCACATGCTGCATGCCACCCACCGGCCGCACCTGTTTCTCCTGCAGCACGCGCAGCAGTTTGACCTGCAGCGCCGGCGGCATGTCGCCGATTTCGTCGAGCAGCAGTGTGCCGCCGTCGGCCGACAGGAACAGGCCGCGGTTGTCGCGCACGGCGCCGGTAAACGCACCCTTGACGTGGCCGAACAGCTCGGATTCGAGCAGCGGCTCGGGAATCGCGGCGCAGTTGATCGCGACAAACGGCCGGTTGCTGCGCGGGCTGGCGGCATGCACCGCGCGCGCCAGCAGTTCCTTGCCGGTGCCCGATTCGCCCTGGATCAGCACCGCGGCGTCGCCCGCCGCCACCAGCCGCGCTTTTGCCAGCACTTCCTCCATCGCCGGATTGCGGGTGATGATGGCGGCGCGCCACGCGCCGTCATCGTCGCCTGTCGCATTGGGCATCGCGCCGGATACCGCCAGCGCGCGCTCGATTTCCACCAGCAGCGCCTTGGCGTCAAAGGGCTTGGTCAGGTAGCCGAATACACCGCCCTTCACCGCCGACACCGCGTCAGGGATCGTGCCGTGGGCGGTGAGGATGATCACCGGCAGCGCGGGGTTTTCCGCGCGGATCGCCTCGAACAGCGTAATGCCGTCCATGCCGCCCATCTGCAGGTCGGTGACCACGACCTGCGGCCGCGACACCGCCAGTTGCGCCAGCGCGCGCTCTCCGCTGTCGGCGAGTGTTGCGCCATAACCGGCGGCTTCCAGCCGCAGCTGCATCAGGCGCAAGAGACCCGGATCGTCATCGACCACCAGCACCTGGGCCTTACCCTGCGTTTTGGTTTGCGTCATCATGTTCATCATTGCCTACCTTTTTCGTGTTCCGCTGCTGTCGCGGGTCATGTTGCGCTCCAGCGTGAGCAGCGCGTCCAGTTTCTGCTGCAGGCCCTGCGCGCTGGTTTCGAGCCGGCGCTGCTCCTGCAGAAACGCCATCATCAGAACCGCCAGCCCGCGCAACGCGCCGTCACTGCTGCGCGTCACCGGCTCCAGCAGCTCCTGCACCCGCGGCTCCTCGGTCGCCGGCGCGCCCGGCAATGTCAGCAGCAGCGCGTAACGCAGCCGGTTGGCATCGCTGCGCGACTTCGCCAGCGCGCGCCGCGCCGATTCGTGTTCGCGCGCGAGTTCCGGTCCCGGCAACTGGCGCAGTTGCGCGTAATAGGCCAGCACCCTGGCCGCATCGTCACCGCGGCTGTCCTCGACCACCGGTGCCGCAGGGCTGACCGGATCCGCAGGCCGCAGGGCATTGCAGCCCGCCAGCAGCAGCACCAGGAACACCGGCCAGGCGTGGCGGAGCCTCATGCCACCGCCCCCTGCTGCAGCGGCAGCGTCACCCGCAGGCGCGCACCGGAGCGCGCAGGTTCGTCCACCACTTCAACGCTGCCGCCATGCGCCTGGGCGTAATCGCGGACCACCGACAAGCCTATACCCGAACCGCGCAGTGGTCCGCCGGCCACCGTACGGCCGCGGTAAAACGGATCAAACACCCGTTCACGCTCGGCGGGCGGAATGCCGGGCCCGGCATCGGCCACATCCAGCACCATGTGCACGCCGTCGCTGTGCGCCTCGATACTGATGACATTGTTTTCAGGGGAAAATTTCACGGCATTGGACAATAAATTGTCGAGCATGATGCGCAGCTTCTCCGGATCGGCTTCCAGCGTGATGTCGTCCACCTGCGGAGTAATGCGCAGCGCCCGGGCGCGCAGCGCAAGGCTCTGGTCATCCACCACCCGCGCCACCACGCGCCGCACTTCGACCGGCGAGAAATGCAGCGCGCTGCGATGAAACTCCGCCGCGCCGTAGGACAACAGGTCCTCGATCAGGCGCTGCAATTCTATACTGCTGGCGCGCAGGATCCCCGCGACCTCCTGCTGTTCCGGCGTCAGTTTGCCCAGCGCCTCCTCGGACAGCAGTTCGGAACCCTCGCGCAGCGCAGTCAGGGGTGTCTTCAGTTCATGCGACACCTGGCGCAGGAAGCGGTTTTTCTGCTGTTCGAGTTCGGTCAGGCGATGGCGCAACCATTCGATGCGGCGACCGAGCAATTGCAGGTCGCGCGGACCGCTGACGCCGACCGGCGCCGAAAAATCGCCGCCGCCCATGCGCCGGATCGCGGCGTCGATCTGGCGGATCGGTCGGGCGATCAGCACCGTGAAACCCGCCGCCAGCAGCAGCGCCACCGGCACCAGCGCCAGCATCTGCCACAGGGTGATTTGCTGGGCGCGTGTTGCCGTCTCACCCATCAACTCGATTTCGCGGTCGATCAACCGGTCGCCGCGCTCGATGATGCCCTGCGCACGGGCACCAAGCCGGACAAACTCCTCCGCGGCTTTTTTCAGCGCGGCTCCTTCCGCGGCCTCATTTGCGACAGTACCGCGCAGCATCGTGAAAATGGCCCTTTCGCTGTCGATGATGTCGTTCAGTGCGATGCGCTGCTCCGCGTCGAAGGGCAGGGCCGAAAACTCCCCGGCCGTCTGCAGAAACAGCTTGCGGTTGGTTTCATAGGCATCCAGCAGCGAGCGGTCGCCGAGGATCGCCATCTGCCGCGTGTTGCGCTCCAGCGCGCTCAGCAGTTCCGCCAGCCGGCGGCTGGACTGCGTCGACTGCACGGCCTGCTGCACGGCGCGCTGGCTGCGGTTGGCGAACTGGTTGATCGCCACCGCGTTGTTGACCAGCGCAAAAATCAGCGGCAGCGCCACCATCGCAAAACCGATGGCCAGCAGTTTGGGAAACGAATTCGGTTGCAGGAAACGCATCGCTTCAGCCGGTAAGATAAGCCGGAGAATACGCTTTTCGACGCAACAATCCGCAAAACCCCGCGATTACGCGCCCTGCCTGTTCTTGTCTTCGAGGGCCTTGATCAGCCCGTCGATGCCGCTGCGCCCGATTTCGGAGGCGAAAGTGCCGCGGTAATTGATCACCAGGCTCGCGTTTTCAGCCACGATGTCGGTCACTTTCCAGCTCTTGTCGGTCAGCGTCATGCGGTAATCGATGCTCAGCGGCGGACGCCCCGGTTCCCTGACGAGGGTGCGCACGGTGGTGTAATCGTCCCCGGCTTTCATCTGCAGCGGCTTGACCTCGATCCTGCGATCAACATTGGCGGAATCCGCCAGTGCCGTGGTGTAGGTGCGCACCAGCAGCGTACGGAAGGCATTTTCCAGGGCCTTCTGCTGCGCCGGCGTCGCATCGCGCCAGGATTTGCCCATGGCCAGCTGGGTCATCGCGCGAAAATCGAAATGCGGCAGCACTTTTTTCTCGGCAATATCCTGCAGCGTCCGCCGGTCCTGGTTCTGCTTCAGTATGGCCAGCACTTCTTCGACCGTGGTGCGCACCAGCACATCGGGCGCGGTCTGGGCCCAGGCCGTGAACGCCACGGCAGAAGTAATAAAAACGAGGATGATTGCAGCCAGTGTCTTTTTCATATTGTTGTTTTCCCTTGCTTAGAGCGCCTAACAAAATGACGCTTGTACTTTGTTGAAGGATTTTGTACGTTGAGGCATCGCGCAACCGAGAGGGA
>JAIEPF010000015.1 GCA_019749945.1 Burkholderiales bacterium | reverse complement strand
GATGAGACTTCCCGGGAACTTGATTCCCCTGAAGGGTCGCGGAAGACCACCGCGTTGATAGGTCGGGTGTGTAAGAGGAGCAATCCTTTGAGCTAACCGATACTAATTGCCCGTGAGGCTTGATCCTATAATTTTGAGCGTGTGCTGATCCTTGGTCGGGTCAGTTTGCTCAGGTAGGCTCATGTTAATGTTCAATCAAATCAATAAGTTACGTATATAACTTATACTTTACTTCTTCCGAATTGGGCGTGCAGCCGGCACATTGGATGTGTTGCCTGTGACGCCAAACAGCTATGCCTGATGACAATAGCGAGTTGGTCCCACCCCTTCCCATTCCGAACAGGGCCGTGAAACGACTCAGCGCCGATGATAGTACGGATTACCCGTGTGAAAGTAGGACATCGTCAGGCACCCATGAAGAAAAAGCCCGGCCTCAATGAGGTCGGGCTTTTTTGTTGGCGATGTGCAGGAATTAAGACTTCGTGCCATGAGATGCGCAGCCGGCGTGGTTGCGGCTCGATTGCGCACAGCTTGATTCAGCGATCACTTGCACAATTTTGCAGCCTTAAAAAAACCCGATCTCATTGAGGCCGGGCTTTTGCATGTTCAGAGGGTCACGCAAGCCGGGGTTCCCGCCGTGCGGAGCATCAAAAACCGGGTTTACTCCACTTTTGCCCTGGCGCGCAGGTCAGCGATCGCTTTCTGCACTGACTCCTGCTGCACGAACTGCTGCAACTGCGGTTTCAGCGCTTCGAAGCTCAGCGGGCGTTTGTCATCAAGGCGAATGATGTGCCAGCCGAACTGGGACTGCACCGGTGTGGCGGTCATGGCACCCTTCTTGAGTTGCACCATGGCTTCAGCGAACGGCCGGACATAGCTGTTGACCGGACTCCAGCCGAGTTCGCCACCCTGGCCTTTGGAGCCTTCGTCACGTGATTTTTCCGCGGCCAGTTTGGCGAAGTCGGCGCCGCCGTTGATCTGGGTAATCAGCGTCTTGGCTTCGGCTTCAGTGGCCACCAGAATGTGCCGCGCCTTGTACTCGCTGGCGGCAGGCTGATCCTTGTTCTGCTCGTAGGCTTTGCGCAAGGCTTCTTCCGTCGGCGGATTGCGTTTCGCAACGTCGTTGACGTAGGCGCGGATCAGCACCGTCTGCCGGGCAAGCTCGAGCTGGGTGCTGACTTCGGGATTCTTGTTCAGGCCGAGTTTGACCGCTTCCTGGGCCAGCACTTCGCTTTCGATCAGGCGCTGTTTCACCAGGTTGCGCAGTTCCGGATTGTCCTGCCGGTCCTGGGCAAGCGCTTCGCGAACCAGTGCGTCCGAGCGCGACTGCGGAATGGTGACGCCGTTGACTTTGGCGACCTGGGCCAGCGCCACGGGAGCGGCGAGAGCGGCGGTCACGGCGAGCGCCAGCGAAATTACGGTGGTTTTATGCATGAAAACTCCTTTGGGTAATCAGATTTCGTCCGGTGCGTACGCCTTGATGGCGAGCGCATGAATTTCCCTGTGCATCAGCGTGCCCAGCGCTGCATAAACCATGCGATGGCGGGCCTGCAGCGGCTGCTGCGAAAATGCCTGCGCCACGATGATCAGCTGGTAATGTCCGCCGCCGTCCCTGGCGCCGGCATGGCCGATGTGTGCTCCCGATTCGTCCAGAATTTCCACCGATTCCGGGTGGAGCGTGGCGAGCCGGTCGCGCATGGCCGCGGCAAGGGTCATGATGCTGGTCCGATGATCCGGCTTTTCATTCGGCCTCTTTTTCCTTCATGTGCGGCGCCAGCAGCACAGCCTGGCCGAGCACGAAAACAAGCATCAGGCCGATACCGCCAAAAAGCTTGAAACTGACCCAGGTGTCGGTGGAATAGCTGTAGGCCACATAAAGATTAAGCACGCCCATCACCACAAAAAATCCTATCCAGCCGAACAGCAGTTTTTTCCAGACTCCCTCCGGCGCGCTGACCTGTTTGTCCATCATTGATTTGATCAGGTTTTTGCGGAAGGCAATTTCGCTGACCAGCAGGGTCACCGCAAACAGCCAGTAGAGCACGGTCGGCTTCCATTTGATGAAAGTTTCGTCGCGCAGCAATAATGTCGCGCCGCCGAACACCACGATCAGCGCCAGGCTGATCCACTGCATGCTCTCGACCTTGCGCTGTTTAAACCATACCCAGCCGATCTGCAGCACTGTCGCAATGATGGCAACCGTGGTGGCGACGTAGATGCCGAAGAACTTGAAAGCGGCAAAAAACAGGATGACCGGAAAAATGTCGAACAGGAATTTCATGGCGGGTCATTATCCATGCTTAGCCCCGGGGCGTCCATTTGGCGAGCCGTTCCCGCATGATTGCCCGCACCTGGTCGCCGTAGACCGGTTTTGCGGATTCACGCAGGGCCTCTTCGTAGAACGCGGTGCAATGCCGGGGCAGGCGGTTTTCCAGCAAATCGCAGGCGGCATTGATCAGCCCGGGGCGCTGGGTGCGGACGGCGATGATCGCGGTGTTGAAATGCAAGGCCAGCCAGGGCTGAAGCTTGGCCGTGTCCCCGGCATCATCAAGTTCCGGCGCCGTACAGGAAATGATGCTGCAGGCGCGGTCAAACAGCGTCGCCAGCGCCGCCGGATCCTGAGTGGCATTGGCCTGGCGGGCAATGGCGTTGACCACCGGCTCCAGCACGCCGATTCTGCCGCCGTATTGCGCGATCCATTCCGCCATGTCCAGTGCGGTGTTTTCAATCGTGGCACGCACCTCATCCTGTTTCAGCTGGTACGCCCACAATCCCAGGTCGGACAGGCATTCCAGCGCATGTGTGCCGAGTTCGTCGGTTTCTTCCGGCGGCAGCGTTTCTCCCGCAGCATCCAGCTGCTGGCAGAGGTCCAGGCATTTCCCGACCTCTTCGGCGAGCAGCGGCGGCGTGGCTTCCTGGTCCGGAAACGGCCCGGCTTGTTCAAACGCGGTGTTCAGGGCGCCTGCAGCCTGGTCAAAGGCGCGGCGCGTTGTGCGGTTCAATTTTTGCGATTCACTCTTTGTCGAACTTGAGCGAAGCCGAGTTGATGCAGTAACGCAGGCCGGTCGGTTGCGGGCCGTCCTCGAACACGTGACCGAGGTGCGCATCGCAGCGGCTGCACAGGACTTCGGTGCGTTTCATGAAAAAACCGTTGTCTTCCTCGGTTGCCACGTTTTCCGCAACGGCCGGTTTCCAGAAACTTGGCCAGCCGGTGCCGGAATCGAATTTTTCGCCGGAACGGAACAGCTCGGCGCCGCAGCAGATGCAGCGGTAGACGCCTTTTTCGTGGTTGTCCCAGTACTGCCCGGTGAAGGCGCGTTCAGTACCTTTTTTCCGGGCGACCTGGAACTGTTCCGGTGTCAGCGCCGCCTTCCATTCAGCTTCCGGTTTGATGATTTTTTCGCTCATAATGTCTCCATGGCCTATGGCCGTATTCGCGTTGATTAGTTCCTCGCCAACCTCAGTCGCTTCCCGGCGGCTATCCTTACCGGAGTGACCTCATGACCACCGCTTACTGGATGATCCTTGTTGCCGGGCTGCTGCCGTACTGGCCGACCGTGGTCTCGAAATGGCGCCGCGACTACCGCAACGCCGCCCCGCGGGCGGGAGTAGACAAACTGGCACCGAGGAACCAGCGTGCCTACTGGGCGCAACTCAATGCCTTTGAGGCGTTTCCGCTGTTTGCAGCGGCGGTGATCATCGCACATCTGGCACGCGCCGATCAGGCCTGGGTTAACGGTCTCGCGGTGACTTTTGTCGGCTTCCGGATCGCTTATACGCTGGCTTATATCTGCGACAAACCGACGCTGCGCTCGCTGGTCTGGCTGGGGGGCATGCTCTGCGTGATCGGCCTGTTTATCGGCGCGGCCTGAAGCATCAGGCCTGTAACACTTTTCCCGGGTTCAGCAAGCCCTGCGGGTCCAGCGCACGTTTGATGGTGCGCATCAGGTCGAGTTCCACGGCGCTTTTGTAACGCGCCAGTTCGGCCACTTTGGACAAGCCGATGCCGTGTTCGGCGCTGAAACTGCCGCTGTACTGCCGGACAATGTCATAAACCGTTTCGGTAACGTCGTGCGCATCGCGTGCCGCGGCGTCCGCCCGCAAGCGACCCGGAATATAGGCGTTGTAATGCAGATTGCCGTCGCCGAGATGGCCGAAGCAGATCAGGCGCACGTCCGGAAAACGTTTTTCCAGCGCCGCCTGCGCCTCGCGGATGAATTCGGGTATGCGGCCGACGGCCACCGCGATGTCGTGCCGGTAGACCATCACCGGCTCCTGTCGTGCACCTTCCGGAATCGACTCGCGCATATGCCACAGCGCCTGGGCCTGGGTCCTGTTTTCGGCGATCACGGCATCGACCACCAGTTCTTCCGCCAATGCAGCTTCCAGCGCGCGCTCCAGATCCGCGCGCAGCGTCTGCTCATCACCGGCGTCGGCGAGTTCGGTCAGCACGTACCAGGGCGATGGCGCGGCCATCGGGTCACGCGTGCCCGGCACATGCCGCCACACCAATTCCAGGCTGTGCCGTGAAATCAGCTCGAAGGCGGTGATACGATCGTTGCAATGACGGCGCATCAGCGCCAGCAGCCGCAATGCCGCTTCCGGGTCGCGCACCGCCATCCAAGCCGTGGCGTTGGCGGAGGGGCGGGGAAACAGTTTCATGGTCGCAGCAGTGATGATGCCCAGCGTGCCCTCGGCGCCGATGAACAGATGCTTCAGGTCGTAGCCGGTGTTGTCCTTGCGCAGGCCGCGCAGGCCATTCCAGATGCGGCCGTCGGGCAGCACCACCTCCAGTCCCAGCACCAGGTCGCGCGTATTGCCGTAACGCAGCACGTTGACGCCGCCGGCGTTGGTCGACAGGTTGCCGCCGATCTGGCAACTGCCCTCGGCGCCGAGGCTCAGCGGAAACAGCCGGCCGGCATCGGCTGCCGCCTGCTGGATGTTGGCGAGCACGCAGCCGGCCTCGGCTGTCAGCGTATTGTTCAGCGGATCGACCTCGATGATTTTGTTCATGCGTGACAGGGTCAGCACGATTTCACCGCCGCCGGCATTGGGCACCGATGCGCCGCACATGCCGGTGTTGCCGCCCTGGGGCACCAGCGGCGTCCCGGTATCGGCGCAGATTTTCATCACGGCAGCGACTTCGGCGGTATTGGCGGGACGCACCACGGCGGCGGCTATGCCGCGATAGACGCCGCGCCAGTCGACGACATAAGGTTCGAGATCCGCAGCCGAAGTCAGGATGCCCTGCGCGCCGACGGCCTGGCGGATTTTTTCGATGACACTGGCGGGGACTGTGGCGCTGTTGCGGTCATTCATCGTTTGCCCTGGTTCAATAAATCAGGAGATCAGCTGATTGTAAGCGGTATGTGCTCATTGTTCGGCAGTGATGCCCGCGGCTTGCGCGGTGCTGCGGTTCTGCTCGATTTCACGCTTCAGGAATGCGGCGAGTTCCTGCGCACCGCCGCTGCCGGGTGTCGCGCCCTGCGCATCCAGCCGTTTGCGGTAGCTGTCTGACTGTACGACCTGCCGTACATCGCCGCCGAGGCGGGCGAGCACCGCGGGCGGGGTGCGCGCCTGCGCCATCAGCGCGTAGAACTGCGAGACCTCAAGTCCGGGCAGGCCGGCCTCGGCCGCAGTCGGCACACTGGGCAGGTGCGGGGAGCGTTCGCGGGCGGCGATGGCCAGCGCGCGCAACCTGCCGCCCAGCACATGGCCCTTGGCCGAGATCATGTTGACCACCATCGACTGCACCTCGTTACCGAGCATGCCGGTGACCGCGAGGCCGCCGGCCTTGTACGGCACATGCAGCATCTCGACTCCGGCCAACTGAGTGAAGCGCGCGGCGGCGAGATGAGAACTGCCGGCCGTGCCGCCGGAACCGTAGCGGTATTTGCCCGGATTGGCTTTGAGCAAGGTGATCCATTCCTTCAGCGTGGCGGCCGGCACCGAAGGATGAATGACAACGACGTTCTCCAGCGAGGCGACGTTCATGACCGGTGCAAAATCGCGGAACAGCTCATAAGGGGTTTTGCGGCCGACCGCCGGCAATATGGTGTGGTTGTCGCCGAGCATGCCCAGCGTGTAACCGTCGGGTGTGGCCTTGGCCACCAGGTCGGCGCCGATGATGCCGCTGGCGCCGGGCCGGTTCTCGACAATGATCGACTGCTTCAGGCGATCCGCCAGGCCTTCGCCCAGCACGCGGGTGACCGTGTCGTAGGACGCGCCCGCAGGGTAGGGCACGACGATGCGCACCGGACGTTGCGGGTAGTTCTGGGCTTGTACGAGGATTGCCGAGCACAGCAGTGTCAATGAAATTATTCGAATAAAAACAATCACTTGAATCTCTCCCGCCCTCTATGGTGAGCTTGTGCCTGATTGTTGATGAGTGTCGCGGGTGCGTCAACAGCGAATTGAAATCACTCTTAACCGCCGGCTTAAGGACCGCGCAGGTTTGGCGCATTGCAAGTCTGCGGGCACATGCAAGGCGCCGTGCGATACTGGCTTGTGCATGAAGCAGCGACGGGTGCGCGAATGCGCAGTATCAGCGCATTGCAAGGGCATATGCGCATCATCGCTGCTGATCGATAAATGCTGTCGCGAAGCCGGAGAAAAAAACCGGGAAATTGACGACCGCCATGGGGAAACAGCCATGCGGCAACTTTCCACGATACGGTGTTGTGGCGCCCGATTGCGCAACACGGCGCTGGCGTTCTCGGTTAAGATTTTGCCCTGCGAAACCTGCTGCAAAAAGAGAACATGTCCAATTCAGGGCGGGACAGGCGCGGCACTCAGGCCAGTGGTGCCGCTCATCCGGAGGAGATCAAACAGCAATGACCGATCGCATTATTTTGGTGTGCACACTGCTGCTCGCAGGCGTGTATTTCTGGGCCACCGCCCAGATTCCGAGCCTCGAGCTCGGTGATCCGCTGGGGCCCAAGGCTTTCCCGCGGCTGCTCGGCGCCGGATTGCTGATCTCGGCGGCGATGCTGCTGGCCGAGATCCTGCGCGACCGCAAAAAACCCAAAACCGGAGCATCATCCGCGTGGACCTGGGAGCGCCATGAATGGGTTGTCGTCGCCATCTCGGCATGGACCGCCCTCTACATCCTGGTGTTTGAACCGCTGGGCTACATGCTGTCGACGGCGATCTACCTGCTGGTGCTGACCGCTTATTTCAACCGTGGCCGCTGGCTGATGAACGTGCTGACCTCGGTGCTGTTTGCCGCGATCAGCTATTTTGCATTCACCAAGCTGCTCGGCGTCAATCTCGCGCCCGGCATCCTGCCGTTCTGAGGCCGCGATGGAAACCTTCACCCACATCATCAACGGCTTTGCAGTCTGCCTGCAGCCGATCAATCTCTGGTACACCTTCCTCGGCGTGCTGATGGGCACCATCATCGGCGTGCTGCCGGGCATCGGGCCTTCAGCGGGCATTGCGCTGCTGATCCCGATCACCTACGGCATGAACCCGACCTCGGCGCTGATCATGATGGCCGGCATTTATTACGGCGCCAAATACGGCGGCTCGACCACCGCGATTCTCATCCGCACGCCGGGGGAGGCCGCGTCGGTGATGACGTCGATCGACGGTTATGAGATGGCCAAAAAGGGGCGGGCCGGTGCCGCGCTGGCGGTGTCCGCGATCGGTTCGTTCATTGCCGGCACCATCGGTGTCGTTGGTCTTACGCTGTTTGCCGTGCCGCTGACCTCGATTGCGCTGAAGTTCGGCCCGGCTGAATATTTCACGCTGATGCTGTTTGCAATGACCGCGGTGTCCACGCTGACCGGCAACTCGCCGGCGAAAGGCGTGCTCGCGACCATCATCGGCCTGGTCATCGCCACCATCGGCATCGACCTGCAGAGCGGCCAGGCGCGCTACACCATGGGCATCCCCGAATTCCAGGACGGCGTCGGTTTTGTGGTCGTTGTGGTCGGCCTGTTCGCGATGGCGGAGGTTTTCCGCGGACTTGAAGACATGGTCAAGGGCACGGCGCCGGCGGCGATGAAAATCACCGGCAAGCTGTGGCTGACGCGCGAGGAGTGGCGGCGTTCGATCGGACCGATCTGGCGCGGCGGCATCATCGGTTTTGTCATCGGCGTGCTGCCCGGCGCCGGCGGCACGATTGCCTCGATCATGTCGTACACCACCGAGAAGCGGATTTCGAAACATCCGGAAGAGTTCGGCCACGGCGCCATCGAAGGCGTGGCCGGCCCGGAATCGGCCAACAATTCGGATACCGCCGGCGCGCTGGTGCCCTTGCTGACGCTGGGCGTGCCCGGCGGCGGCGCCACCGCGGTGATGCTCGGCGCCTTCATCATGTACGGCGTGCAGCCCGGACCGCTGCTGTTCCAGAGCCGCCCCGACCTGGTGTGGGGGCTGATCGACAGCATGTATGTCGGCAACGTGATGCTGCTGATCCTCAACCTGCCGCTGGTCGGCCTGTTCGTGCGCTTGCTCTACATCCCGCAGGGCATCCTTTATCCGCTGATTGTCGCCATCTCGGCGATCGGCGCCTATGCCATCAACGGCAGCACCGTCGACCTGTGGCTGATCCTCTTTTTCGGGATTGTCGGTTATGTGTTCGGCAAGGTGGACATCCCGGTCGCGCCGCTGGTGCTGTCGCTGGTGCTGGGCGGCATCATGGAGCAGTCGTTCCGCCAGGCGATGACCATTTCCGGCGGCAACGTCAAGGTGTTCTACGGCAGCACGATTACCGTGATCCTGCTGGTGATGTCGGTGATTTCGGTGCTGCTGCCGTTCATCATCCCCAAGCTGCGGGCGCTGGGCAGTTCCGGCGATCCCAGCTAGCGTAGAGTCAGCGGCATTTTTCGTTTTCAGATCTGGAGAATCAGGATTGAACAAGGTTACGGTAGTGCCGGGAGACGGCATCGGCCCGGAAGTGGTGGGCTCGGCCTGTGCGATCATCAAGGCCTCGGGCGCCAAGGTGGAATTCGAAGAGGTGATGGTCGGTCTGCGCGCCGAAAAGGAATTCGGCACCGCGCTGCCGGTCAGCGTGCTTGAATCGATCGAGCGCAACAAGCTGGCGCTGAAGGGCCCGACACAGACGCCGTTCGGCGGCAATTACCGCATCAACATCGAGCGCGTCAAAAACGGCAAGGAAGCCCGCGGCGACTATCCGAGCATCGCCATCGCGCTGCGGAAGGAGCTGCAGCTTTATGTCAACGTGCGGCCGGTGAAGAATTATCCGGGCGTGCCCACTCGCTACGAAAACGTCGACCTGGTGATTTTCCGCGAAAACAGCGAAGACCTCTATGTCGGCAACGAACGCATGGTTGACAACGACACCGCCGAGGCGATCAAGCGCATCACCCGCGGCGCCACCGAACGCACCGCGCGTTACGGTTTTGAATACCTGAAAAAAACCGGTCGCAAAAAAATGACCATCGGCCACAAGGCCAATGTCATGAAGCTGACCGACGGCCTGTTTCTCAAGGCGGGGCAGGATGTGGCGAAGGATTATCCGGGCATCGTCTGCGATTCGCGGGTGATCGATGCGCTGTGCATGGAATTGGTGATCAAGCCCGAATCCTTTGACGGCCTGCTGCTCGCCAACCTGTTCGGTGACATCGTGTCTGATCTCGCGGCGGGGCTGGTCGGCGGCCTGGGTGTCGCCCCCGGCGCCAATATCGGCCGTGACTGCGCGATGTTTGAAGCCGTGCACGGCTCGGCGCCGGACATCGCCGGCAAGGACATCGCCAATCCGATGGCGGTCATCCTGTCCGGCGTGCTGATGCTGCGCCACATCGGCGAAACCACTGCCGCGGATCGCATCGATGCCGCGTTGACCAAAGTGCTCGCCGAAAAGAAACAGGTCACCCGCGATCTCGGCGGTACGGCAGGCACCAAGGCGTTCACGGCGGCGATCATCAGCAAGCTCTGAAAACCGAAAAACGTTAGCCACAGAGGGTACAGAGAACACAGAGAAAAACGTAATAAAAACAAATAGTTACGCTTACTCTTTCCTCAGCCCAATCAATTTGTGGCTTTTGAAGTCCTCTGTGTTCTCTGTGCCCTCTGTGGCTGTTCTTGATTTTGAATTTGCATTCAGCTTTTGGAGGGTTTCGTTTTGGGCAAACGCATTGTAGTAGTCGGCGCCGGCGCAATCGGCGGCATCGCCGGCGGCCACATGACCCGGGCGGGCCATGACGTCACGCTGATCGACCCCTGGCCCGAACATGTCGAAACCATGCGCGCGCAGGGCCTGCAGCTGTCGGGCATGACGCCGGAGGAGACGCACACCATCAAGGTCAATGCGATCCACCTCACCGAAGTGCAGCGTTTCTGCAAGGAACGCCCGGTCGACATCGCCTTCATCTGCGTCAAGTCGTACGACACGGAATGGGCAACGCACCTGATCAAGCCGTACATGGCACCCGACGGTTACTGCGTCTCGCTGCAGAACTGCATCAACGAGGAACGCATCGCTGCCATCGTCGGCTGGGGCAAGACGCTGGGCTGCATTGCCAGCCTGGTGGCTGCTGAGCTTTATGCGCCGGGGCGCATCAAGCGCACGGTGCCGCTGGGCGGCGACAAACACACGGTGTTCCGTGTTGGCGAGCCGCATGGCCGCATCACGCCGCGCGCCGAAGAAGTGGCGGCGTTGCTGCGTTCGGCGGACAGCGCCAAGGTCACCACCAACCTGTGGGGCGAACGCTGGTCCAAGCTGACAGTGAACGCCATGCGCAACGGCCTGTGCGCAGCGACCGGATTGTCCGGCAACCAGCGCGATGCGGCAGACGGCCCGCGCTGGGTATCAATCCGCCTCGGCTCGCAGTCGGTTCGCGTTGGCCAGGCGCTGGGTTATTCGCTGGAACGCATGCTCGGCATGGAGCCCGAAATGCTGGCGCTGGCAGGCGAGGGCAACCGGGACGCACTGGCCGGCATCGAGGAAATTCTCAGGGAAGGCGCGAAAAAACGCTCCGACGAGCAGCGCCCGTCGATGGCGCAGGACATGTTCAAGGGCCGCCGCACTGAAACCGATTTCATCAACGGATATGTCGCGGAGCGCGGCGCCTATATCGGTGTGCCGGCGCCACTGCACACCAGGATGAACGATCTGGTGCATCGCGTCGAGCGTGGTGAGGTCAAGCCTTCCGCTGATCTGATCGCGGGTTGGTAAACAAGAGGATTACGGGAGGAGGGGTCATGTGCGGGAAACACCTGTTGCCGGCACTGTTGGCAGCCGTCATGGCCTGGGGGATGCCGGCTTTTTCCCAGACCTGGCAGCCCGACAAGCCGATCGAAATCGTCGTGCCGACCACGCCGGGCGGCGGCATCGACCGCTCGGCGCGGCTGCTGCAGGAAATCATCCAGGACGGCAAGCTCGCGCCGGTGCCGGTCACCGTGGTCAACAAGCCCGGTGGTGGCGGTGCGGTATCACTGGTTTACCTGAATCAGCACGCGGGCGACGCGCATTTTATTGCGATCAACTCGCCGAACCTCATCGCCAATGACTTGAACGGCCGCGGTTCGATCAGATACCGCGACGTGACGCCGCTGGCCAATCTGTTCAGCGAGTACACAGTCATCGCGGTGCGTGCCGACTCGCCGCTGAAGGGCGGGCAGGATTTCATCGACCGCCTGCGCCGCGATCCACAGTCACTGGCCGTGTCGACGCCAACCACGCTGGGCAGCGTCAACCACCTGTCTTTTGCGCTGGTGGCCAAGGCCGGCGGCATTGATCCGCGCAAGCTGAAGGCGGTCGTGCTCGGTTCGGGCGGCGATGCGGTGACGGCGCTGCTCGGCGGCCACATCGACGCCCATACCGGCACACCATCCTCGGTGGTGCGCATGGTGCAGGCCGGCAAGGTGCGCGCTTTGGCGATACTTGCGCCCAAACGCATTGGCGGATCCTATGCCGAGACACCGACCTGGACCGAACTCGGCTACAAGGCGGTGATGGATACCTGGCGCGGGGTGATCGGTGCAAAGGGCCTGACGCCGGCGCAGATCGCCTGGTGGGACGGCATACTGGCCAAGGCCGTGACCACGGATGTCTGGAGACAGGCGCTGGAGCAGAATACCTGGGAAGCCAATTACCTGAACAGCGCGCAGACCGGCAAGCTGTTCGAAACGGAACATGCAGATTACCGCGCGATCCTCGGTGAGCTCGGCATGATCAAATGAAGATTCAGGGAGCGTCGCGATGACCGCCCAAACCATGTTCGAAAAAATCTGGAACAGCCACATCGTGGCTGACGAGGAGGGCGAAATCCTGCTCTACGTCGACCGCGCGCTGATCCACGAAGGTTCCAGCCATGCCTTTGCCGCGCTGGCAAAAAACAACTACAAGGTGGCGCGTCCGCAGCAGGTATTTGCCTTCACCGACCATTACGTGCCGACGACAGGCCGCGAGAAGGGGGTTGCCGGCATCGCCGTCGATGAAATCCGCAACATGGTGATCGGGCAGCATGAGAACACCGCCAAACACGGCATCCGGCTGTTCGGCTTTGATGATCCGCGCCAGGGCATCCTGCACATCGTGCCGCCGGAGCAGGGCATCACCCAGCCGGGTTTGCTGATCTGCGGCGCCGACTCCCACACCTCCACCCACGGCGCCTTCGGCTGCATCGCTTTCGGCATCGGGGCTTCCGACATGACACATGTGATGGCGACGCAGGCGACCTGGCAGCGCAAACCGAAAACCCTGCGCATCACCGTCGACGGCAAACCCGGTTTCGGCGTGTCACCCAAGGACATCATCCTCGCGATCATCGCCAAAATCGGTGCCGAGGGCGGTGTCGGCCATGCGATTGAATATGCCGGCCCGGTGTTCCGCAGCATGAGCATGGAAGGCCGCATGACGGTGTGCAATATGTCGATCGAGGCGGGTGCGCGCTGCGGCATGATCGCCCCCGACGAAACCACCTTCGCTTACATGGCAGGCCGCCCGTTTGCGCCGAAGAAGGGTGCGGAATGGGATGCGGCAATGGCGAAGTGGAAACTGCTGCCTACCGACGCCGGTGCGACATTCGACCGCGAAGTGTCGCTCGATGCGGCGCAGATCGAGCCGATGGTGACCTGGGGCGTGAATCCGGAAATGGCCGGCGCAGTGGGCGGCCATGTGCCCGATCCGAAAAATGCACCGGACGAACGCCGGCGCAGCGACTGGACCATGGCGCTGGATTACATGGGACTCACTGCAGGCATGGCGCTGACCGATATCAGGATCGACCGCGTGTTCATCGGCTCCTGCACCAACAGCCGCATCGAAGACATCCGTGCCGCCGCCGAAGTCGCCAAACTGGGCCGTGCCGTGGTGCCGGCCTGGGTGGTACCCGGTTCCAAGGTGGTGAAGGCGCAGGCGGAAAAGGAAGGCCTCGACCGCATCCTGCTCGATGCCGGTTTTGAATGGCGCGATCCCGGTTGTTCGATGTGCACCGCCATCAACGGCGACCAGTTGAAGCCCGGTGAGCGCAGCGCCTCGACCTCCAACCGCAATTTCCGCAACCGCCAGGGTCCGGGCGGGCGTACCCATCTGGTCAGCCCGGCGATGGCTGCCGCTGCGGCGCTGAAGGGGCATTTCACCGATGTGCGTGATTTGATTAAATAAATGAGATAAAAGCTAAAAACTAAGGGCAGCCACAGAGGTCACAGAGGCCACAGAGAAAAACCAAAGTCAGGGCACTGTTGTTTTTGCAGTCCTCTGTGTTCTCTGTGTCCTCTGTGGCTAAAAGGTTTTGACGTTAAAGGATTTTCGCAACATGCCTGGCAACACACCGCAGTCGATATTCGAAAAACTCTGGAATTCGCACCATATCCTGACCGATGAAGGCGAGTCGCTGATGTACGTCGACGTCGCGCTGGCGCAGGAGAACACGCTGCATGCCTTCACGGCGCTGGAGAAGGCGAATCGCAAGGTGTTGCATCCGCAGCAGATATTCGCCTTCACCGACCATTACGTTCCTACCACCGGCCGCGCCAGGGGGCCGGCGGGCATTCCGGATACCGGCATCCGCAACATGGTGATCGACATGCAGGACATGGCGCGCAAGTACGGCGTCACGCTGTTCGGCATGGACCATGAACACCAGGGCATCATGCACATCGTGCCGCCGGAGCAGGGCATCATCCAGCCGGGGCTGTTCGTGATCGGCAACGATTCGCACACCTCCACCCATGGTGCTTTCGGCTGTCTGGCCTATGGCGTCGGCGCCTCCGAATTCGCCCATGTGATGGCGACACAGGCGCTGTGGCAGCGCAAACCCAAGTCCATGCGCATCACCATCGACGGCAGGCTGGGCTTCGGCGTGTCGGCCAAGGACGTGATCCTCGCGCTGATCGCCAAAATCGGCGTCGACGGTGCCACCGGTTACGCGATGGAATACGCGGGCTCCACAATCTCCGCATTGTCGATGGAAGGCCGCATGACCATCTGCAATATGTCGATCGAGGCCGGCGGCCGGGTCGGCCTGATTGCGCCGGATGACAAGACGTACGCTTACGTTGAAGGCCGGCCGTATGCGCCCAAGTGCCGCGCCTGGCAGCAGGCGCTGGACGGCTGGCGTGCACTGGTCACCGATGCCGGAACACAATTCGACAAGGAAGTGAGCCTCGATGCGTCCGCCATCGCACCGACGGCGACCTGGGGCGTCAGCCCCGAGCAGGCGCTGCCGGTGACCGGCGTGGTGCCCGATCCCGCGAGTATCAAGGACGACAAAAAACGTTCCGAATACGAAACCGCGCTGGAATACATGGCGCTGCGTCCCGGCATGGGTTTGCAGGACATCAAGCTCGACCGCGTGTTCATCGGTTCCTGCACCAACGGCCGCATCGAAGACCTGCGCGCCGCAGCCGAAGTCGCCCAACATGGCAAGGCCGTGGTGCCGACCTGGGTGGTGCCGGGCTCGATGAGCGTGATGCGCCAGGCCGAGGCTGAAGGACTGGACAAGGTATTCATCAAGGCCGGCTTTGAATGGCGTGATCCCGGCTGTTCGATGTGCACCGCCATCAACGGCGATTACCTGCAGCCGGGTGAGCGTTGTGCATCGACGTCCAACCGCAATTTCCGCAACCGCCAGGGCCCCGGCGGACGTACGCATCTGGTCAGTCCGGCGATGGCGGCTGCGGCGGCGATCAAGGGCCATCTGACCGACGTGCGGGAAATGTTGAGGTAAAACGAAAGACCAAAAGCAGCCACAGAGGTCACAGAGGACACAGAGAACTGCAAAAAACAACAGCGTTTCCGGGTTTGTTTTCCTCTGTGAACTCTGTGACTAAAAGATTTTGAAGTTAAGCGGAGATTGATATGCAACCATTCACCACACTGACCGCCATCGCCGTGCCCATGCACGAAGCGAACATCGACACCAACCAGCTGTGCCCGACGCGTTTCAACAAGGTGCCGCGCGGCCCGAAGTACCGCGAGATCCTGTTTTACGATTCGCGCTTCCGGCCCGACGGCACACAGACCGAGTTCATGTTGAATGCTTCGCCCTACGATCAGTCGGGTATCATCGTCGCCGACCGCAATTTCGGCTGCGGTTCCTCGCGCGAAACCGCGGTGTATGCCTTGTATGAATTCGGCATCCGCTGCGTGATCGCGCCGAGTTTCGGCGACATCTTCGCCGCGAACTGCGCCAAGAACGGTCTGCTCGCAATCACGCTGCCCGAGGCGGAATGCGCTGCGCTTCGCCGCCAGCTGCAGGACAAGCCGGGCGCCAAAATCAGCGTCGACCTCTCCGCGCAGACCGTGACCGACGTCGAGGGCAGGGTACACACATTCGAAATCCACGAAGTACGCAAACGCTGCCTGCTCGAAGGGCTGGACGACATCGCCCGCACGCAGCAGTACGCCGAAAAGATCGCCGGATTTGAAAAAGGCTATTACAAGGACAGGCCCTGGTTAGGGGCTGCAGCGCGACAAGGCTGAACGCCGCGCTGAAACGGTAGTTCGGTGTCAACCACGGAGGAGGAAACACCAAATGCAACAGCACCAGCGCAGCACCACGACTTTATTGGCCGCCGCCGCTTTACTGGCAGCCGGCTTTCCGGCTTTTGCACAGAACTGGCAACCGGACAAAAACGTCGAGATCGTCATCAATACCGCACCCGGCAGCGGGCAGGATGCCACCGGCCGGTTGATCCAGAAAATCCTGCAGGACCGCAAGCTGGTCAACACCTCGATCACCATCAACAACAAGCCGGGGGGCGGCGGCGCAATTGCCTACACCTACCTGCAGGCGCACCCGGCCGACGGGCATTTTGTGTCGATCGCGTCGAAAAGCCTGCTCACCAACCACATCTCGGGGCGCATGCCGCTGACCTACAGCCACCTGACGCCGCTGGCGATCCTGTTCGACGAATACATCGCCGTCGCGGTCAAGGCCGATTCGCCGATCAAAAGCGGGCGTGAACTGCTCGACCGCATGAAAAAGGATCCAGGCACGTACAGCTTCGGTGTGGCGACCGGTCTGGGCAATCCCAACCATCAAGGGGTCGCGATGGCGCTGAAGGACGCCGGTGTCGACCTGCGCAAAACCAAGACACCCGTGTTCCAGTCCGGCGGCAATGCGATCACCGCGCTGCTCGGCGGCCATGTCGATGCCGTTCCCGGCTCGGTGGGGCTGATGCGCAAATATGTCGAGGCCGGCAGCGTGCGCCTGATCGCCATTGCATCACCAAAGCGCTTGACGGGCATTTTCGCGAACACACCGACCTGGAAGGAGCAGGGCGCCAATGCCATCGTTTCCAACTGGCGCGGACTGGTCGGCCCGCCAAATCTGACTGCGGCGCAGGCCGCGTTCTGGGACAACGCACTGCGGCAGTTGACCCAGAGCGAGGCCTGGAAAAAGGAACTCGAGGAAAACAACTGGGACAACGAATACCGCAACAGCGCCGAGACGCGCAAGTACATGGAAGCGGATTACGCGGACCTGAAGGCGTTTTTGACGGAGCTGGAACTGGTCAAAGCCAAATAGCGTCAAAAAACAGCGGAACAGGCACCGCGCCTCACGGGTTGTTTGCCCCGGGCGCAGCATGCGTATGGCTGCAAAATGTCACGAATTCCACTGGGCACCTTGCAATGAAAAGTTCCTTTGATGTTCGCGTTCTCGGCCCCGGAGATATCGTGTGGATGCGTGCCATGTTGGCCATGTTCGGTACGGCGTTCGGCGAGGTCGCGACCTACATGGCGCAGCAGCCTGGCGATGCCTATCTGGAGCGGCTGCTCTCGAGCAGCAACTTTGTCGCCGTGTCCGCTTTTTCCGGGGGCAGGGTGATTGGCGGCGCTACCGCCTACGTACTGCCCAAGTTCGAGCAGGCCCGCTCGGAGATGTATATATACGACCTCGCCGTCGATGAAGGACATCGCAGGCAAGGTGTTGCCACCGCCGTGATCGGCGAACTTCGGAAACTTGCCGTCGAACGCGGTGTTTATGTCATTTTTGTGCAGGCGGATCATGGCGACGAACCGGCGATCGCCCTCTATACAAAGCTGGGAGTTCGTGAAGACGTGCTGCACTTTGACATTTTGCCGGAGAAGGATCTCACCTGAGTATATTCAAGGGGGTGTGAGAATGTCATACCGCCACCAGGAACGTCATCGCACCGACCGCATCGGCTGGCTGCGTGCCGCCGTGCTCGGCGCCAATGACGGCATCGTGTCGACGGCGAGTCTGGTGCTGGGTGTCGCCGCGGCGAATGTGAGCCACGACAACGTGATGGTCGCCGGCATCGCCGGCCTGGTCGCGGGGGCGATGTCGATGGCGGCCGGCGAGTATGTCTCGGTGCGTTCGCAGGCCGATTCCGAGCAGGCCGCGCTCGACCTGGAGCGCAAGGAGCTGGCAATGGACAGCCAGGGCGAACACCGGGAGCTGTCGGCGATTTATGTCAACCGCGGCCTTGATCCCGCGCTGGCAAAGCAGGTGGCCGAACAACTGATGGCCCATGATGCACTGGGTGCGCATGCCCGCGATGAACTCGGCATCACCGATACGTTCAGCGCGCGACCGCTGCAGGCGGCGCTGACATCGGCGGCCAGCTTTGCCGTCGGTGCGGCGATGCCGCTGCTGGCGGTGGCCGCGGTACCCGCGTCCTATCTGATTCCCGTCGTTTCGGGCACTTCACTGCTGTTCCTCGCCATTCTCGGCGGCGTGGCCGCCCGTGTCGGTGGCGCCAGTGCGGCAACCGGCGCCATGCGCGTCACCTTCTGGGGCGCGCTGGCGATGGCGCTGACGGCGGGTGTCGGGATATTGTTCGGAACTGTGGCGTGACAGCCGCTTGAACCAGTACGCTCAACCTGAAAAGAATGCGGATTCTGATGCCCGTCATTACCTGGCTGCTGATGGTTGTTGCGGCTCTGGCCGTGCTGGCGGTTGGTGCAGGGCAATTGGGCTGGCTGCAGGGCACGCCGCCCGCCGATCTGGGCGTGCGCGAGGGCAAATTGAAGCCGCCGTCCGCGACTGAAAACAGCGTGTCCAGCCAGGCGGCGTTTTATCCGGATCATCCGCAGCGCAACTACGCCGACATCGCGCCGCTGGCCGTGCAGGGCAGCGGCCCGGCCACGCTGGCGCGGATCAAGGTGATCGTCAGCGGCATGGCGGGGGCCGGCGTGGTGCGCAGCGATGCCGACTATCTCTACGTGCAGTTCACCAGCCGGGTGCTGCGGTTTGTCGATGACACCGAATTCTGGTTCGATCCGGTCAATAACGCGATCCAGGTTCGTTCTGCGTCCCGCGTCGGGCGTGGCGATCTGGGCGTAAACCGCAAGCGTATCGAAAACATACGCAGCGCGCTGGCCGCAGGGCGCTGAAACGGGATGGCCATGAAATTCATCTATAACACAGCGGTAACAGTCGGCCCCGCACTGTTGTTATTGTCGCTGATCCTGATGCCGGTTTATTTTTTGTCCTGGCGTTCCGCGCCGCAGCCGAAGAGACATCTCTCCGGCTGGATATACACATTCCTCTGCCTGATTTCCGCGATCCCGGCCTTTATCGCCGGCATGGCCGCCGGCATCTGGCTCGCCTGTTCTTCACCGGACTCGAGCAACCTCTGCGGCCTGTTGGGCGTTTTCGGAACCGGGCCGCTTGTTGCCGGTGCGGCAATCTGGTGCTGCGCTTATTTTCTGACGCGGTACGCGAAGCGGGCGCCTTGATCCCGCATCCTGAAGTCAGGAAAAACCGTAGAGTTTCACCGGATTGTCGACCAGGATTTTTTTGCGCAGCACTGCGTCCGGCGTCCAGGCGTTGAACAGATCCAGCAGGTGCCCGTCCTCGGGCATGTCCTTTTCCAGCCGCGGGTGCGGCCAGTCGCTGCCCCAGATCACCTGTTCCGGATTGGCCCTGACCAGCGCTTCGTGGATGGCGCGGGCATCAGGGTAATCGGGATACTGTTCGGAAACGCGATAGGCACCCGATACCTTGACCCAGATTTTGCCTTCGGCGAGCAGTTTGCACATCTGCTGCACGCCCGGCTGGCCGGCGCCGAGCCTGCCGTCAACATTGCCCATATGGTCGAGCACGATGGGCAGTTTCCAGTGTTTGAAAAACGGCAGCGCGCTGTCCAGCGCATTGGCATCCATCATGAACTGCGCGTGCAGGCCGAGGTCGGCCATCAGTGGTGCCAGTTTTTCGAAGGACTGCATGCCCAGCGGGCTGAAACCGACGCCGTGCGGCATGTGGTGAAAACGCAGCGCGCGCACGCCGGCATCGGCCATGGTTTTGAGTTCGGCGGCGCCGGTTTCCGGTTTGACGATGGCCGTGCCGCGCAGGCGTTTGGGTTCGCGTTTCAGGGCGTCGAGCAGGACGCGGTTGTCCGTGGCATAGGGATGGCCCTGCACCACCACGCCGCGCGCCATGCCCAGCGTGTCGAGCATCCTGAGCAGCGCTTCCAGCGGTGCGTCCTGCGGCGTGTAGGAACGTTTTTCGGCAAACGGGAATTTTGCGACCGGTCCGAAAATATGGAAATGCGTGTCGCAGCCGCCGGCGGGCGTGGCGATTTTCGGCGGGCGGGTGACGGCGATTGGCGGCAGGCAGGGCAGATCCATGGTGATGTCCCGGACGGTGTTGATCGGATGAGTCGCGATGGTAGTGCATCGCCGTGCGTGGCTCAATGTGCGGTCCAGCATCCGAACGACATGGGCGCGGGTGGTCGTTATAATTCCCGCATCACCATTCACCCTCCGGAAGAAAAACCATGATCCCGTCGAAACGCCTGCCTTATGTGCCCATCATCGACCGTCCGCCGCTGAAACTGCCGGGCGGAGCGCGCATGGTGATCTGGCCGGTGGTCAATGTCGAAGTGTGGGACATCAAGCGGCCGATGCCGCGCCAGGTGCTGCCGCCGCCGACGCATGTCACGCGGCTGCCGGATTTTGCGCACTGGGCCTGGCATGAATACGGCATGCGTGTCGGGTACTGGCGCATCAAGGAATTTCTCGACGACCTCGGCATCAAGGCCTCGCTGTTCACCAACGGCCGGGTGTGCACGGATTACGCGCGCGTTGCCGAATCGGCACTGGAGTCGGGCTGGGAGTTTGTCGGCCATTCCTGGGACCAGCAGCCGACGCATGTCGAAAAAGACCAGCGCGCAATGATCCAGCGCACGGTGAAAGAGATCAAATCCTTCACCGGCAAGGCACCGGTCGGCTGGCTGTCGCCGGGGCTCACCGAAACCTTATATACGCCGGACTATCTCGCCGAGGCCGGCATCAAATACATCGCCGACTGGGTGGTCGATGACGAGCCCTGCGAATTGCAGACGACCCACGGCAAGGTGCTGTCGATGCCGTACTCGCTGGAGCTCAACGACATCGCCATGATGATGGTGCAGCACCATGCCGCAGCCGAATTTGAATCACGCTGCATGGACCAGTTCGAACGGTTGTATGAAGAATCGAAAACGCGCGCCAAGATCATGGCGATCGCGGTGCATCCCTATATCTCAGGCGTGCCGCACCGGATCAAGTACTTCGAGCGGGTGTTCCAGAAGCTGCGCAAGCAGAAGGGTGTGGTGTTCTGGACGGGGGAGCAGATTTACGACTGGTACCGGCGCACGCAGAAGGCGGTGCCGAAGGCGGGCGTTAAGCGGTAAGAAAAATATCAATAAAATCAATAATTTACAATTAAAGCTGTAAATTATTATTCAGTTAAATCAACAGCTTGCAATGGGTTCTGCGGGGTTTGCTGTTTTTGTTAGCATCCTTGGCAAGGGCGTGTGTTCAATGCAAGGGCTTGAATATCATGAAAAAACGGGTGAAATGGTGCGGGATGTTATCCGGCGATGCGGAATGTTATCCGACGTTTTTTTCGTATAAAACTAGTTGGGCCGCGCAATGAGCATAAACCCCTCGCTTCCTGATTGGCTGATGCTTATGCGTCAGTGGCTAGAACAACAGATGGGAAACACCGGCATTACCTTGCCTTTCCTGGCAGGGGCATTAGCGCTCAAGCGAGGTGAGAACAGCGTATCTGCTGATGAACTTCGCTCGTTACTCGACACAATGATTTCCAGTCCCCTGTCAGGCCATTTTGTCGGGGTCCGGAGGTGCGGAAATATTCAGGCGCCAGTGCTTTCGTTATTGTCACTTGATGATCCGCTCATACGTCAATGTGAGGTTCGTTCTCCCAGCGGTCAGGTTTCTTTTGCGTTTAGCCCCGATGCAATGTCATCTTTTGGCGGGCTAGATTGCGATTGTGCTTCAAGTTGCATTGAAAAGCTCATTCAGTACAGTTTGCCCTACACCGAGGCCGGAAACTTCTCGCGCGTATACGACAAAGAATCCCAGGGCTTCATCTATTCAACATTTCGCTCAAGAGAGATTGATTTCATCAGGAGTGTCTTGGGTGGTTGACG
Organism: Burkholderiales bacterium; assembly: GCA_019749945.1. Lineage (GTDB taxonomy): Bacteria > Pseudomonadota > Gammaproteobacteria > Burkholderiales > SG8-41. The sequence continues at coordinate 9,886 of JAIEPF010000015.1, read as the reverse complement.
TCCGTAGCCCAACCCATCATTGCACCGGACCTGCGCGAAAAGCCGCGCAGGTCCGGTGAATTCAAACGTTAGAGGTCACTCAATGCTGCGCCTATTCGCCATAGTCCTATTACTTGGGATAGTCGGCTGCGCGGTCACTGGCGCAACGGATACCTTTATCGTCAATGGCCGGCTCTATAGGTTGGATGAAAAACAAATGGAGCAACTTCGCGGAGCCTGGATATCGAGCGAAATCGCCCAACGCTCCCAATTATCTCCGGGTGATCGCCAATGGGTTCTTGATTACCTGGCCATCGATGCCAAACGTCTCTGCGAACGGCCAAGGCTGAACGAGGTCGAGATTCTGTCAGTGCCCATGGTTGTTCTGGGTCCCGACAAAAAACAGGCTCGTGCTGAAAAGTTCAATGAGATTTGGACCGTTGATGCCTGCGGCACATCTTTGCGCCATCGAGTGTTTGACCACCAGTATGGCGCCGTCGGTCGAACACTCGCAGTTGTTTCCCTTAGCGACACTCGCTAGCCCGGAGCTATAGTGACCTCTAACTATGCGTCGACCGCGGCGCTGGAAAGCGCTACGCGCTTCCGGGCGCGCGTCATCGCGGACGTTAGAGGGCGTCACAATGGAGAAGTATCGTCCAACAAAAGTTGAGAGATTCTTCGCCGTATTCTGGACCACCCTTACATTGTGGCTAATCGCTGTAGCCACGATAGTCATGGCGGGCGCCTCGGCAGGCGCATCATTTCCGAAGTCCTGGTTCGGATGGCTTTTTTTGGGAATCGGTGCGCTGGTCTACGCATTTCCGGCCATTAAAGATAGCCTGAATGAGAAGAGCGATAAGGACCGGTAACTATAAAATGCACCCTCTAACCCCGCGCTCCGCAATGACGCGCAAGGGGTGTCCCAGTCTTGCGCGCAGGTGAGTGCCGTAGCCCGGATAAGCGTAGCGCAATCCGGGGGATGAAGCTGCAGCGGACATGCCCCGGATAGCGGCCTTCGGCCTCATCCGGGCTACGCGCTGAATTAATTTTTTGGTCCCAATCGTGCCAGTCCTTGCAAATCGGAGTCTGAAATGACGCAAGAAAAAATCGAAGGTGGCTGCCAGTGCGGCGCAGTGAGATATGCCATAACCGGAGAGCCGATCATGGCCGCAATCTGCCATTGCACAATGTGCCGTCGCGCACATGCGGCGCCAGCCGTTGCCTGGGCCATGTATCAAGAAGACCAGGTTGCTTTCAGCAAGGCCAAACCAAAATCCTTTGCATCATCTCCCGAAGCCAGACGGAGCTTCTGTGCGGTCTGCGGCACGCAGATTTCATTCACGGCAGATTTTCTGCCCGGCCTGATTGACATCGCGGTAGGCAGCCTCGACAACCCCGAGGCCGTGAAGCCTGCGCTGCATTACTGGCATTCAAGGCATCTTTCATGGGCGGAGTTCGCGGATGCCTTGCCCCGCCATCCCGAGTTGCCGCCATTTTCCTGAGGCGCAGCGCCGTAGCCCGGATGAGCGCAGCGTTATCCGGGGGATGTGGTTTTGATGGCGAAACGGGTCGCAGGATAACGTCCGGCATCCCCCGGATAGCGGCCTTCGGCCTCATCCGGGCTACGGGGCTGTTGTTTCCCTCCCCCCGTTTTTGCGGGGAGAGGGGGGCGAGTGGTCAGTCGAGCAACGCGAAAAAACTCCCGCCGTAATCCTTGCGGTATTTATCCGTCACCGGCTGCACCGCTTCGGTGAAGGCGCGGTGTTCTTCCGCGGTCAGCCGCACGATCTCGTTTTGCGCGGGATTGAGTTTTTTCAGGATGTCGGCGTCTTCGGCGGCTGCGAGCTGACGCTGCAGCACGGTGGCCTCGGCGGCAGCGGTCTCCGCGGCGCTTTGCACCGTGGCCGGCCAGGACTCGTATTGCGCACGGTTGACCATCAGGCAGGCAACGCCGTAGACATGGCCTGACAGCGTGATGTAACGATGGTGTTTGTGGATATTGAAGTTGTAGATGTTGGTCAGTGGGTTGTCCTGTCCGTCGAAGCGGTCGCCGGCGATCTGCTCGACGAAGATCTTGATGTCTTCGAGGATCGGCTCCATGCCGAGCAGGCGCAGCGATTCGGCCTGCAGCTCGCTCATCTGGATGCGGATGCGGATGCCCTTGCAGTCGGCGGGTTTGCGGATGGGGCGCAGCTTGTTGCTGAAATGGCGAAAACCGTTGTCCCAGTAAGCGAGCAGACGGAACGGTGACTGCGCCGTGACCTTGTCCTTCAGCGTTTGGCCCAACCGGCCATCGAGCACACGATAGGCGGCGGTGCGGTCCGGGAACAGGAAGGGCAGGTCGAACAGCGCCAGTTCCGGCACCCATTTTGCGTAACGCAGCGACGAGATGTAGCAGGCTGACAGCTCGCCGCTTTCGACCATCTTCGGCAGGTCGCCGGATTTGTGGCCCAGTGCCAGCACGTCGGGCACGAACTGGAAGTCGACGGCAGTACCGGCTTCGCGTTGCAGCACTTCACCGAAGCGCAGGCAGGCGCGGGTATGGATGGATGCCGGTTTCTGGTAGCCGCCGAGGCGGATCACGACGGGTTTCATTTTATGGACCATATCAGGTGAAATGAACGAAGCCGCCATGCTATAGGCAATCGGGGGCATGGTGTGTCAAAGTAACCGTTGCGGCACACGGACACGCGTCCGGATCGTGACGTGCCATCACGGAGGACAGGTCAATGAAACTCAGCGGCATTCATCACATCAACATCGGCTGTCGTGAAAGCGACCTGCCGGCCATCGAAAAATTCTACTGCGCAGGCCTCGGCATGACGGTCGGCCCGCGCCCGGATTTTCCGAACAAGGGGTTGTGGCTGTACTGTGGTGACCATCCGCTGGTGCATGTGGTGTGTCGTTTCAAGCCCGACTGGCCCGGCATCGATGAAAAACGCAGCGGTTACGATCACACTGCTTATGCCGTGAGCGGTGTGCAGCAGTTCCGTGACCGGCTGAACAAACTGGGCATCCCGTTTGACGAGCAGAATGTGCCCAACGCCGGGTTCCAGATGTTCATGCGCGATCCGGTGGGCAACAAGGTGGAACTGAATTTCCCCAATGAAGAGACGCCGGCGGATGTGGCGCGCGGCACCTTGTCGGCGCTGCAGTTTCCGGAGCAGGCCGTGCAGCGCTGAGAAGCGGCTTTCATGATGATTTGTTCGGGATTCCGGCAAAGGAGTAGGCGGCTGCGGTATGAAATTGATTGATATCGCCCGGGTGATCCGCAGCAAAAACGCCGGCCCTACCACGCTGACCGTGGATCTGATGTTCAATGATGCGCAGGGCTACGCACAGGCACAGGCGTCGCCGGCGCTGACGCCGGCGGCCATTGCCGCGCTGTACGGGCTGGAGCCGCGGCAGGTCGAAGTCATCCCTTATCCGCCGGCCTGCGCCATAAAGATCGTGATGGATCGCAGGATTGTTGCCGGAACGCCGGGTGATCGCGACGTGTATGGCGCGCAGCAGCACGGTCCATTGCTGGAGATCAGCCTGTGAATGCACTCGAACGACTGCGCGCTGCCCTGCTCTCCGGGAATACACGCCAGCCGCTGCGTGCGCTGGCGGCTTCGGGGCAGCTTGGTTACGGCATTCCCGATGCGGCGCTTGCCGAGGGGCTGAAACGCCAGCCGCATTACATCGGCTGCGACATGGGTTCCGTCGACCCGGGGCCTTATTATCTCGGCAGCGGGCAGATGGCGACTAGCGAGGCCATTACCCGCAGCGATTTGACCAAGGTGTTGCGCGCGGCGCGGTCCATCAACGTGCCGCTGCTGCTCGGCACCGCCGGCACGGCCGGCGCCGCGCCGCACCTTGATGCTACATTGCAGATGGTGCGCGGGATCGCGCGCGCCGAAGGTCTGCATTTCCGGCTGGCCTCCATCCGTGCCGACATGCCGCGGGATTTGCTGAAGGCGGCTGTTCGCGCCCGGCGGGTGCGGCCACTCGGCGCGATAGCGCCCCTGACCGAATCCGAAATTGACGCGGCTTCGCAGATTGTCGGCCAGATGGGCATCGAAGCCTTTCAGCGCGCGCTGCAGGGCGGGGCGGATGTGGTGATCGCCGGACGCGCCTGTGACACCGCGGTATTCGCCGCGATACCCGCGGCGCTGGGTTATCCGCTGGGTCCGGCAATGCACATGGCGAAGATCATCGAATGCTGTTCCATCTGCACCACGCCCGGCGGACGCGATGCGCTGCTTGGTACGCTTGACGGCAACAGTTTTATCATCGACAGCATGAATCCGGAGCGCAATGCGACGCCGATGTCCGTGGCGGCGCACAGCCTGTACGAGCAGGGCGATCCGTACCGGGTATATGAACCGGAGGGCACGCTGCATACCGATGCCGCGAGTTACGAAGCCGTGGATGAGCATCGCTGCCGCATTTCCGGCGCGCGCTGGGAACCGGCGCGGCAGTTTACAGTCAAGATCGAGGGGGCGACGCGCGTCGGTGAACGCGCCGTGCTGCTCGCCGGATGCGGTGATCCCCGGGCCATTGCGGCGATGCCCGACATTCTTGCCAATGTCGAGAAGACGGTGCGCGAACTGGTCACGCCTTCGGTCAGCGGACCTTTTCAGGTGTATCCCAAAATTTATGGCCTCAATGGCGTCACTGCATGGCCTTCCGCCGCCGAGCCGCTGCCGCGCGAGGTGTTCGTGCTGGTGGAGGTGATTGCCGCCACCGCGGCCGATGCCAAGTCGGTGGCCACCGTGTTCAAGCAGTACCTGCTGCACAACGGATTTCCGGGGCGGATTTCAACCGGTGGCAATCTCGCGTTTCCGTTCACGCCGCCCGAGGTCATGGCGGGCACCGCCTACCGCTTCAGCGCCTATCACGTGGTCGAGGTGGACGCGCTGGAGCCGCTGTTTCCGGTGCATATCGAAGAACTGTAAGCAGGATGAGCGCTACTGGCACGCAATCCGAAGGAGGCGAAATGATAAAAACGGTCAGCAGCAAAGCGGTGCGCATGAACAGGGTGTTTCGACTGATGGCGGGCGTTCTGACGCTGATGGCGCTGGCGGCCGCGCCGGGTGCCGGCGCGCAGCAGGGCAAGGGCGCCGGGAATTTTCCGGAGAGGGCCGTGCGCTGGGTGGTGCCGTTCGCTCCGGGCGCCTCGAACGACGTGATCGCGCGGCTGGTGGCGCAAAAACTCACGGAAATCTGGGGACAGCAGGTGCTGATCGACAACCGCGGCGGCGCCGGCGGCATGCTCGGCGCCGATATTGTCGCCAAGGCGCTGCCGAACGGTTACACGATGCTGATGGCGAATCCCGGAGCGAACGCGATCAACTTTGCATTACGCGCGAAGACGCCGTACCGCGCCGAGGACTTCGCCCCGGTCATCCTCCTCGGCTGGTCGCCGATACTGCTGGTGACCGGCGCCGGATTCCAGGCGAACGGGGTCCAGGACGTCATCGCAATGGCGAAGTCGCGGCCGGGCAAGCTGTCCGCCGGTTCCTCGGGCACCGGCGGCAGCAGCCATCTCGCGCTGGAACTGTTCAAGATGCTTGCCGGGGTCGATATTCTGCATGTTCCGTACAAGGGCGCCGCGCCGGCGATTGTCGATATGATGGCGGGACAGTTGCAGATGATATTTTCGACTTCCGCGACAGTGGCGCCGCTGGTCAGCGCCGGCAAGCTGAAAGTGCTGGCGACAGCCGGCAATACGCGCCTGTCGCTGTATCCGAACGTGCCGACCACCGCGGAGCAGGGGCTGGCGGGTTACGACGTGTTGATCTGGTTCGGTGTCTCGGTGCCGGCAGCCACGCCGCGGCCGGTGATTCAGAAGCTTAACGCCGGTTTCCAGCAGGCGCTCGAGGCGCAGGAATTGCGCGAGCGTTTTTCCGGACTTGGGCTGCAAGCCCAGGGCGGTACGCCGGATCGGTTCGCACGTTTTCTGATGGAAGAAGTCGAGCGCTGGAGCAAGGTGGTCAAAGCCGCGAAAGTCGGCAGCGAATAAACGCCGGCGCGCGGTCAACGCCATCCGGCCATATTATTTTGGATGAGGTAAACAATTGAAATTATTGACTTTTATTGCTGACGGCCAGATGCGCCCCGGGGTGCTCGACGGTGATCTGGTGATCGACCTGATGGCCGCCGGATTGCCCGTCGATGAAACCGGCGATCTGTTGCGCATCGTGCGCGGCGGTGACGGCATGCTGGAGCGTGTGCGCGAGGCGATCAGCAGTGCATCGCGCCGTGTTTTCGACCTCGACGCCGTGAAGCTGGCGGCGCCGCTGCTCAATCCCTCGAAAATCATCGCCGTCGGGCTGAACTACATCGACCACTGCGAGGAAGCCAAGTTGCCGGTGCCCAAGGAGCCGGTGCTGTTCAGCAAGTTTCCGAACTCGATCACCGGGCCGTACGACGAGTTGAGCTGGCCGGAGAGCGTGACCAGCGAAGTCGATTACGAAGTCGAACTCGGCGTGGTCATCGGCCGCCGCGGCCGCAACATCAAGGAAGAGGACGCGCTGGATTATGTCTGCGGTTACACCGTGGTCAACGACGTGTCGGCGCGCGATCTGCAGTTCGCCAATGCCAAGCAGTGGGATCGCGGCAAGTCGCTGGACACTTTCTGTCCCTGGGGGCCGTGGATCGTCACCCGCGACGAGATCAAGGATCCGCATAACCTGACCGTGCGTACGGTGCTCAACGGCAAGGAAATGCAGATTTCAAATACCAAAAACCTGATTTTCAACATCCGCCAGATCATCGCTTATGCCTCGCAGGGCACGACGCTGTTGCCCGGTGACCTGATTCCGACCGGCACACCCTTCGGCGTTGGTTTTTCGCGCACGCCGCCGGTGTTCCTGAAGCACGGCGACATCTGCGAATGTGAAGTCGAAGGCGTCGGCAGGATCGTCAACAAAATCAACCTGAAGTAAAAGCAGGCCGCCGGTGCGTACGTCGCCGGCCGCAAGGAGGAGGGCTGCATGAAGCTGTGGTACCAGAGCATGTCGCGGCAGAAGGCGTGGGGACATTACAACGCGGCGCTGCGCCGCATCCTCGACCGCGTCAAGGATGCGGATACCGAAATCGAGGTCCACGGCATCACCAAACGCGGCGGGCTGGCCGACCAGTTCCATTACCTCGATTACCTGGAGTCGGGCGAGGTCATGGAAAACGTGCAGATCGCCACCCAACGCGGTTTTGATGCCTTCCTGATCGGCAACATCGGCGATCCCGGCATCCACGCCTGCCGCGAAATCACCACCATGCCGGTGCTCGGCCTGTGCGAGACGGCATTACACACCGCCTGCCTGATGGGCAAAAATTTTTCGCTGGTGACGATCAACGAGAAATTCACGCCGCGCATCATCGACAACGTGCACCGCTACAAGCTGGAGCGGCGGCTTGCTGCCGTGAACCGCATGACCATCGACCGCATCAACGATCTCGACGCGGGTTTCACCAATGCCGCCGCGCGCAAGCGCATCTTCGACCAGTTCATGAAGGCGGCCAATGCAAACGTTGAGCAGGGCGCCGAGGTCGTCATCGCCGCGGGTGGCGTGGTGATGGCGCTGCTCGCCGAATTCGGCGTGCATGAGGCGGCGAAGAACACGCCGATCCTCAACGGCATCGTGTCGCTGGTGAAAATGGGCGAGGCCGCGGTGAAAATGAACCGCATCATGGGCGGCAAGTTCCTCAGCAAGCGCCTCTATTACGCCCCGCCGGGCAGCGACCAGATCGACGAAATCCGCAAGTATTACGGCGATGTCTATCCGACCGTAAAAAGTCCCGCGAAGAAGGGGGCGTCAAAAACCAGAAAAACCAGAGCGAGGAGCAGGCAATGAAAAAACTCGTCATTGCATCAGCGGTCGCGGCGCTGACCGCGGCATGGCCGGCAGCACAGGCGCAGACGTATCCGTCGAAACCCATCCGTTTTGTCGTGCCCTTTGCGCCGGGCGGCAGCACCGACCTTCTGGCGCGTTTTCTCGCCCAGCAGCTGGCGACGCCACTGGGGCAGGGCGTGGTGGTGGACAATCGCGCCGGGGCCGGCGGTGTGGTGGGCGCCGAGATTGCGGCGCGGGCGCCGGCCGACGGTTACACCATCGTGCTCGGCAGCGCGGGGCCGCTGACCATCAATCCCAATGTCCGCGACAAGACGCCTTATGACACGCTGCGCGATTTCGAGCCGATCACGCTGGCCACGATCAGCCCGTTCACGCTGGTGGTGCATCCCGCGTCGCCGGCAAAAACCGTGAAGGAACTGATCGCATTGGCCAGGGCCAAACCCGGTGAACTCAATTTCGGTTCTGCCGGCAATGGTTCGGTGGGGCATTTCTCGACGGAACAATTCATGGCGCTGACCGGAATCAAACTGGTGCATGTGCCGTACAAGGGCGCGGGTCCGGCGGTGACCGATCTGCTCGGCGGCAGGCTCAACCTGATGTTCGAAAATCTGCCGACCATCCAGCCGCATGTGCGCTCGGGCAAGCTGCGCCTGCTGGCGGTGGGGACCAAACAGCGCTCGGCGCTGGCGCCGGAGTTTCCGACCATCGCCGAGGAGGGCGTGCCGGGCTACGATTCGGCGACGGTGTTCGGTGTGCTGGCGCCGGCAAAAACGCCGGCGGTGATCATCACCCGCCTGAATCGCGAGATGGTGAAAATCCTGCAATCCGCGGACGGCAAATCGGCACTGGCGGCGCGCGGTCTCGAAGCCGTGGGCAGCACGCCGCAGGACTACCGGGCGCAGATCAAGGATGAATACACGCGTTATGGGCGCATCGCCAAGGCGGTGGGCATTCGATTGGATTGAGTGTAAAATATTTAATAAAATCAATAACTTATAGTTATTTAAACCATGGCTACTGTCACTGTAAAACCGATGACCCCCGCACTGGGCGCCGAAGTGTCCTGTGGTGATGTGCGCGCGCTGGACGAGGCTGCCTTCCGTCAGGTCTATCGGGCGCTGCTCGACAATCTGGTGATCCGCATCCGCGGCCAGACGCTGAGTGATCCGGAACTGATCGCTTTCGGCAAACGGCTGGGCGCACTGGATTTCGCGCCTTATGCCAAGACCGGCAAGGAGAGGGCGCGCACGCATCCGGAAATCGTTGTCGTCTCCAACGTCACTGAAAACGGCGAAGCCATCGGCGTGCTGCGCGACGCCGAAGTGGTGTGGCATTCGGACAATTCCTACCGCGACCGGCCGTTGTCGTACAGTGCGCTGTATGCGCTGGAAATCCCGCCCCGCGGCGGCAATACCGGTTTTGCCAATATGTACCTGGCTTTGGAGACCCTGGATCCCGGCTTGCGCAAACGGATTGAAGGCAGAACCCTGAAACACGACATGACCTACAACAGCGCCGGCGACCTGCGCGAAGGTTTCAAGCCGGTGAACGATGTGCGCGATGCGCCGGGTCCCAGCCACCCGATCTCCGCACCCATCCCGAAACCGGCTGCAACGCCTTGTATCTGGGCCGGCGGCCCAATGCCTATATCAACGGCCTGTCGGTGGCGGAGTCCGAGGAGCTGCTCGATGCCCTGTGGGCGCATGCGACGCAGGACAAGTTCACCTGGCATCACGAATGGCAGGTCGGCGATATTGTCATCTGGGACAACCGCTGTGTGATGCATCACCGCGATCCCTTCGATGGCGGGTATCGGCGGGTGATGCACCGCATCCAGTGCGCGGGGGACGTGCCGGCATTGCAAAGTGGTGCGCGTGAGCGCCACCCGAGGGCCACGGTCGCTGTGTAGTGATGCATGGTGGGAGCGCAGCGGTTGGGACGAGACTCATGCGGGCGCAGCCCGCGTGATGGCGAGGCCACAACCCCACAATGCATCACCGCGATCCCTTCGATGGCGGGTATCGGCGGGTGATGCACCGCATCCAGTGCGCGGGGGACGTGCCGGC
>JAIEPF010000026.1 GCA_019749945.1 Burkholderiales bacterium | reverse complement strand
GGGTCCCCCGCATGTGCCGTCGCAGACCAGCATCCTGAACCTAGGGTTCAAGGCGGCCACCTTCCGAGTTTCTTCAGGCTCATCCGCGTGGGACGTGCACACCGAAACTGCTGTGGTCGGCGACCAGAGCGATGTTATTGGCTCAAAGAGTATATGGCCTGAACAAACACCGCAGGGGAAACTGTTGAACGGAACATCATCAGGGGAACAGCGGCGGGGAAAACCGAAGGTGTAAACCCAACAACGCAGATCAGAACAGCTTGGCTTGCTCCGCCATCGCCTGATCGATGGCCGTTTCCATGCGTTGAATTCTACGCTTGGTTTCCGCGATGTCAAAGCCGCCGACCTTCATCGACAGGAATTCATGCGTGATGTTCAGCGCGGCCATGATGGCAACGCGTTCGAGGCCGATCACTTTGCCGCGATCACGGATTTCCTGCATTTTGCCGTTCAGGTAATCCACGGCTTCGAGCAAACCTTTTTGCTCGTGTTCCGCACAAGCGACGCGAAATTCGCGCCCCATGATGTTGATCTGCAAACCCTTTGGGTCGGCGCTCATGTTTCCTCGGCGGGGATCTGCTTGACGATCTGCTCCAGTCGCTCGCTGGCGACATGGATTTTTTCTTCGAGTTGTTTGCTGCGATGAAGGGTCGAGGCCAGCTCCTGACGCAGTCGCTGCGTGTCATCGCGCAAGCGCTGGTTGATCTCGACAAATTGCGCGAGTTTGTCCTCCAGCGCCTTGAGTTCGGCTTCCATGCGCGCACTATAGTGGGGAAAATCTTGCTGGGTCAACAGTTAACACCGGCTTTTGAAAGTAACTTGGCATATCCGGCTCCGGTCTGTTGCCGGCAGAGTGATCACTGACTCCGGATCAAGATCCCGCTGCCGCCCCATTTTTATAACATATTGTTTTTAAATAATAATTTAGTTTTTTGCGGCGATAATTCTGCGCTACAATCCGCCTTGTCCAGGACGGCCGCGACCGCAAGCGGCACGCCCGGGACGCGTTTCAGGTGCCGGCTTTCCCTCACGGGAAGCCGGTTAAACGGGAAACAGGTGCGTAGTTCAGGATTGAGGTATCAGGATTGAGGATTGAGTGCATTCCACTCACTCCGCAATCCTCACCCCTCACTCCTCGCCACAACGCCTGTGCTGCCCCCGCAACGGTAAGCGATCGCATCCAGTACACCGGATGCACTGCACGTCATCAGCCACTGTGTCGAAACGGACATGGGAAGGCGACGCGGCAGGGTCGTGAGCCCGGAGACCGGCCTGTGACGTCAGTCAGGAACAGTCGCGCAGGGCGGCCTACCGGATATGCCTGTCATTCATGACAGGCGCGCATCCTTCCCGGTCAGCTCTCACGACGATTCCTTTGTGTTGCAACCAGCGTACGGCGGGTACGCGCAATCAAGGAAATCAGCATGAAGAGAGATCATCTTTTTGCCGCGCTGTTGTGCGCGGCGTCCATCCCCGGCCATGCCGCGGATGCTCCAGCCAGTGAACTGTCCCCGGTGGTGGTTACCGCCACCCGTTTCCCCGATGTCCAGCGCCAGTTCCCGGTCGGCGTCACGGTCATCACCGAAGCGGACATCCGCAACAGCACCGCCAGCACCGTGCCCGAGTTGTTGCGCATGCTGCCCGGCGTGCAGACCCGCGACCTGTCGGGTTCGCCCAACCTGCAGGTCGACCTGCGCGGTTTCGGCATTTTCGGCGACCAGAACACGCTGGTGCTGCTCGACGGCCAGCGCATCAGCGAAATGGAACAGCTCACGGTGAACTGGTCGGCGATTCCGCTCGACTCCATTGAACGCATTGAAGTGATGCGCGGCAGCGGTGCGGTGCTCTACGGTGCGGGCGCCACCGGCGGCACCATCAACATCATCACCAAGGCGCCGGTGGCGAACAGCCGCGGCGGTTTTGTCGAGGCCGGTGTCGGCAGTCATCGCACGCGCGATGTGCGCATCGGCGCCAATATCGCCGGCGAACGCACCGGTCTCAGACTGACCATGGCGCACCGCGAAAGCGACGGCTACCGCGACAACAATGCCTTACGCATCGACAGCGCCCAGCTCGACTGGCGTTACACCGGTGACCACGGCGCGCTGACGCTGAAAGCCGGCGCCGATGACCAGCGCACGGAATTGCCCGGATCGATCAGCGAAGCGCAGATCGCAGCAAACCGCAAACAGGCTGCATTGCCCGGTGATTTCGGTTTGTTGAGCGGGGGCTACCTGAATCTCGGTGGCAGCATGCGGCTGGGCGACGGTGAAGTGGCCGCGAATCTGTCTTACCGTAAAAAAGACACCGACTCGTCGTTTTTTGTGGCGTTTCCCTTCCGCAACAACGTGCAGACTGAATCCACCCAGTGGCTGTTCACGCCGCGCGGCAAATTGCCGTACCGGTTCGGCGGCATGAACCACACGCTGGTGGCCGGCATTGATGTTGAAGACTGGGATTTCCAGGGCACAGCCGGGCCGTCGGTGGTCGGCCGTCCGCAGGCGACCCAGCGCAGCGATGCGCTGTATGCCCAGCACACGACGGTGTTTGCCGGCGGCACCTCGGTCGCTGTCGGCGCGCGCGGTCAGCGCGTGACGTACGGTGTGGCGGATCCGGTCAATGCCGCAGTTCGTGCCGAACGCAAGCGCAACCTCGAAGCCTATGAGCTGGCCTTGCGCCAGCCATTGGGCGGGGGCTGGGCGGCATACGGCAAAGTCGGCAGCAGCTTCCGCGTGCCCAATGTCAACGACAACTACAGCCTGTTCACCGCGACCGTGAATCTGCTCGAGCCACAGACCGCGCGCGATCGCGAAATCGGGCTGGAGTCGGTCAGCGCCACGGCGCGTTACCGGCTGGCCTTGTATGACATCGACCTGGAAAACGAAATCCTGCTCGATCCGGTGACGTTCACCAACCGCAACCTGTCGCCGACGCGCCGCCGTGGCGTTGAGGCCGAGGCGCGCTGGCAGCTGGCATCGGGCATCGACCTGTCGGCGGGCTATACCTATGCCGAGGCTGAGTTCCGCTCCGGCAATTTTGGTGGCATGCCGATCGCCGGCAACGATGTGCCGCTGGTGCCGCGCCATGCCGCCAGTCTCGGCGCGGGCTGGAAATTCATGCCGAAGGCACGCATTGATGCTGCGTTGCGTTATACCGGCGAGCAGCGCTATGACGGTGACGAACTGAACACTTTCAACCAGAAAATGCCGGCGTATACCGTTGTCGACCTGAAGCTGGCGTACGACCAGGCCGACTGGCGTTTCAGCGCCGGCATACAGAACCTGTTCAATGAGCATTACTTCTCGTACGGCGTGTTTACCGGTTTTCCGACTTATTCGGCGCTGCCGGCACCGGAACGCATGCTGTATGTGACGGCGCGTTATACCTTCCGTTAAACCTGCTGCCGCAGCAAGCTGAAAAAGCCGCGCTTTGCGCGGTTTTTTCTTTGCAGGTTTTCCTTATTGAGAATTACATCAGTGGATGACACGCCAGTCTCTCGATGTCGTTCCCGCGCGCGCCTAAGGAAGTCCCCTTGGGGGGAAAGCGGGAATCCAGTGATTTTTCGCATTAACGGCACTGGATTCCGGCTCGCGCTTTGCGCGTCCGGAATGACGGGATGCTTGTTGCAGAATTAGGTAATTCTCCATAATTATCAAAAGTTTGCTATCTTTCGCCCTGTGAAAACGATGTCCGGCACGGCGCTCTATTTGCGACTGGTACGCCATGTGCGGCCGTACTGGCGGGTGTTTGCGCTCGGCGTGTTCGGCATCATCATCGTGGCCGCCACCGAACCGGCGCTGCCGGCGCTGCTGAAACCCCTGCTCGACGGCGTGTTCGTCGAAAAAAACGAGGCGGTGATCCGCTGGATGCCCTTGCTGATCCTCGGCCTGTTCGTGATCCGCGGCCTCGCTGAATACCTGGCGCAGTTTTCGCTGAACTGGGTCGGCAACCGGCTGGTGATGGATCTGCGCGGCGTGATGTTCCGCAAGCTGCTGACGCTGCCGGCGCGTTATTACGACGACCAGGCCTCGGGCAACCTGATTTCCAAGCTGACGTTTGATGTCATGCAGGTGACCACGGCCGCAACCAGCGTGCTGACCGCCGTGTTCAAGGACAGTCTGGTGATCATCGGCCTGCTCGGCTGGATGTTGTGGCTGAACTGGAAACTGACGCTGCTGTCGCTGGTGATGGCACCCGTCATCGTGCTGGTGGTGCGCGTGATCAGCGTCAAGCTGCGCAACTCCAGCCGCGGGGTGCAGCGGCAGATGGGGGACATGACCCAGGTGATCCAGGAAACGATTGAGGGCCATCGCGTGGTCAAGCTGTTCGGCGGCCAGGAATATGAACAACAGCGCTTTGATGCGCAGGCCAACAATGTGCGCCGCCAGCTGATGAAGCAGGTGGCGGCCGCCGCGGCCAGCGTGCCCATCGTGCAGTTCGTCGCGGCGCTGGCGCTGGCCACCATCATTTATCTGGCCACCCAGCAGTCGAACACCGCGCAGATCACCGTCGGCGGCTTTGTCTCGTTCATCACCGCAATGCTGATGCTGACGGCCCCGCTGAAACGGGTGACCAGCGTCAATGAGCCGCTGCAGCGTGGCCTCGCCGCCGCTGAAAGTGTGTTTGCGCTGATCGACCAGGCGGGGGAACCCGATACCGGCACCGCGGATCCGGGCCGTGCGCGCGGTGATATCCGTTTCGAGCGCGTGTCCTTTGCCTACGGCGCCGACGGCCGCCAAGCGCTGGACAACATCGATCTGGCGATCGCGCCGGGCGAAACCGTGGCGCTGGTCGGCGCTTCCGGCAGCGGCAAAACCACGCTGGCCAACCTGGTGCCGCGGTTCTACACCCCCACCGGCGGGCGCATCCTGCTCGACGGCGATGACATTTCCGAGCTGAAACTCGCCGCCCTGCGCGCCAACATCGCGCTGGTCAGCCAGGACGTGGTGCTGTTCAACGACACAGTGGCGGCAAACATTGCCTACGGTGCGATGAACAGCCTGTCCCGCGGCGAAATCATTGCGGCGGCCGAGGCCGCACATGCGATGGAATTCATCAAACAGATGCCCGGCGGGCTCGACACCATGGTCGGTGAAAATGGCGTCAAACTCTCCGGCGGCCAGCGCCAGCGCCTGGCGATCGCGCGCGCGTTGCTGAAAAATGCGCCGGTGCTGATCCTCGACGAGGCCACTTCGGCGCTCGACACCGAATCGGAACGCCATGTGCAGGCTGCGCTTGAAGTGCTGATGCGCGGACGCACCACGCTGGTCATCGCGCACCGGCTGTCGACCATCGAAAAGGCCCACCGCATCGTGGTGCTGGATGCGGGGCGCATTGCCGAAAGCGGCAGCCATGCCGAACTGCTGGCGCGCAACGGCAAGTATGCGCAGCTCTATCGCAATCAGTTCCAGACGGAGGCGGCGTGATGACCGCAAACGTTACGGGCAACATCACCCACTCGCTGGTCATCCCGGTGTACCGCAATGAGGCCTTCCTGCCCGAACTGCTGAACGCCGTCGAAGGCATCGCGGCGCATGTGGCCGGACGCATGGAAGTGGTGTTTGTCATCGACGGCAGCCCGGATCGCTGCGAGGAATGGCTGCTGACGCATTTGTCGCAGTACACGGTGCCGGCGCAACTGGTGGCGCTGTCGCGCAACTTCGGTTCGTTCACCGCGATCCGCGTCGGCCTCGAGCAGGCGCGCGGCGCATGTATCGCGGTGATGGCCGCCGATCTGCAGGAGCCGCCGGAACTGGTCACGGAATTTTTCCGCGTGCTGGGCGGCGGCCGGCATGACGTGGCGGTGGGCACCCGCGCCAGCCGTGACGATCCGCTGGCGGGTCGTGCCGCGTCGGGACTGTTCTGGCGCATTTATCGCAGATGGGTGCAGCCGGAAATGCCGGTGGCCGGTGTCGACATGTTCGCGGTGACGCGCAAGGCGCGTGATGCGCTGCTGCGGCTGGAGGAATCGCACAGCTCGCTGGTGGCGCAGCTGCTGTGGATCGGCTTCGACCGCATCGAGGTGCCGTATGCGCGCCGCGCCCGCGCCCACGGCGAAAGCGGCTGGACCCTGAGCAAAAAACTGCGTTACCTGTTCGACAGTCTGTTTTCGTTTACCGACATCCCGATCACCGTGCTGACGCTGATCGGCTTCGCCGGCACCTTCCTGTTCCTGGTGCTGGGCGCGGTGCTGCTGGCGCTGCGCCTTGCCGGACTGATCGCCGTCGAGGGTTATACCGCGATCATGGTGGCGATCCTGTTTTCGGCCTCGCTGATCCTGCTCGGGCTGGGCATCGTCGGCAACTATGTCTGGCGCACCTACGAAAACACCAAACAACGCCCGCTGGGCATCATCCGCGCGCAGCGCGAATTCACCGGTGCCACGGATGCACGCAATGACCGCTGAACCCGCGGCCTCGACTGCGCGCCGCGAATCGCGGCAGATCCTGCGTTTTGTGATCGCCGGTGCGGTCAATACCGGGTTGTCGGTGCTGGTGTACCAGGCGGCATTGTTCGTGATGCCGCATGGCCCGGCTTATGTACTGGCGTATCTCGCCGGCATCGCCATCGCCTATATGCTGTATTCACGCCAGGTGTTTGACGCGCCGCTGGGCACAAAACGGTTTGCCGCGTTTGTCGTGTTTTATCTGGCGAGCCTGGCGCTCGGCACCGTGCTCAATGGCGTATTGATTGAAGGGTTTGGCATCATCGAGCGCCTGGCGATTTTCATCACCGTGGCGCTGATGTTGCCGCTGAACTATCTGGGCTCGCGTTTTTGCCTGCGCGCTGTACCGCAATGACTTTAAAAAACATCATTAAATTCAATGAGTTGGGTGACGATCAGGGCTGGCTGGTGGCGCTCGAAGCGGAGCGCAACGTGCCCTTTCCGCTGCGTCGCGTCTATTACATCTATGGCACCCGCCCCGGCGTGCACCGCGGGCGCCATGCCCATCACAAATTGCGCCAGCTGCTGGTCTGCCTCAACGGCGCCTGCACCATCCTGCTCGATGACGGCCGGAGCCGCGAAGAGGTGCGCCTGACCGGCAACACCGAAGGCCTGGTGCTCGATCCGATGATCTGGCATGAGATGTACGATTTTTCGCCGGGCTGCGTGCTGATCGTGCTCGCCGATGCCTGGTACGAAGAAGCCGATTACATCCGCGATTACGCGGCGTTCAAGGCGCTGTGTAAATGAAAAAAATCCATCCCAGCGCAGACGTGCAGACTGCAGCGATCGGCGAAGGCACGCAGATCTGGCAGTACACGGTCGTGCTGCCCGGCGCGCGTATCGGCCGCGACTGCAACCTGAACGCGCATTGCCTGGTCGAGAACGATGTGGTCATCGGCGATCGCGTCACGCTCAAATCCGGCGTGTTCCTGTGGGATGGCACCACGGTCGAAGACGATGTGTTCATCGGCCCCAACGCCACCTTCACCAATGACAAGTTTCCGCGTTCGCGGCGCAAGCCCGACACTTTCCAGCGCATCGTGCTCAAGCGCGGCGCCTCGATCGGCGCCAATGCCACCATTCTCGGCGGCGTGACCATCGGCGAAGGCGCCATCGTCGGGGCGGGGAGTGTGGTGACCCGCGATGTGCCTCCGGGCGTCATCGTGCGCGGCAATCCGGCGCGCGAGGCCGGCAAGGTACCCTGAGCCGCACTGCGAGATTTCCCGTGATTCCCTTCCTCGATCTGAAAGCCATCAACGCCCGCGAACGCGACGCACTGATTGCGGCATTCACCCGCGTGCTGGATTCCGGCTGGTATGTGCTGGGCGAGGAAGTGGCTGCATTCGAGCGCGAATACGCGCAGTACTGCGGCACAAAATTCGCGATCGGTGTCGGCAACGGACTGGACGCGCTGACGCTGAGTTTGCGCGCATACCGCGAACTCGGTCGCCTCAAACCCGGTGATGAAGTGGTGGTGCCGGCGAATACCTATATAGCCACCATTCTCGCCATCAGCGAAAACGGGCTGACACCGGTGCTGGTCGAGCCGGAGCTCGCGACGTACAACCTCGATGCGGCGCGGATCGAAGCGGCGCTGACGGCCCGTACCAGGGCGATCCTGCCGGTGCATCTCTACGGCCAGACCGCAGACATGACCGCGATCAATGCCGTGGCGCGCAAACACGGCCTGATCGTGATCGAGGACAGTGCGCAGGCCCATGGTGCGCGCCACGCCGGTGTCTGCGCCGGTGCGCTGGGTGATGCTTCGGGCCACAGTTTTTTCCCGAGCAAGAATTTCGGCGCGCTGGGCGATGCCGGCGCCGTCACCACCAATGATGCGCAACTCGCCGATGTCATCCGGGCGCTGCGCAATTACGGCTCGCGCGAGAAATACGTCAACGATCATCAAGGGGTCAACAGCCGGCTCGACGAACTGCAGGCTGCCTTGCTGCGGGTCAAGCTGCAGCGCATCGACGCCGACAACACGCGGCGCCGCGCGCTGGCGCAGCGCTACCTGAAGGGTATCCGCCATCCGGCAATCACGCTGCCGGTGGTCGCCCCCGGCAATGAGGCGGTATGGCATGTGTTCGTGGTACGCGCGCCGGATCGCGCCGGGCTGCAGCGGCATCTGCAGCAGCAGGGCATCGGCACGCTGATCCATTATCCGATTCCGCCGCACCGCCAGCGTGCCTACGCGGCCTGGAACAACCGGTCCTATCCGGTGACCGAGCGCATCCACGCCGAAGTGCTGAGCCTGCCGATCAGTCCGGTGCTGGCGGATGCGGATGCTGACGCGGTGATCGCTGCTTGCAACGCCTGGCGGGATTAGGTTGCCTAATACAATAAGAACCTCCCTCTCCCCACGGGAGAGGGATTGAGGGTGAGGGAGAAAACGCACGCAATCACGAAGTTTTTTTTCAGGCCCGCTTAACCGCTCATGCTGTTCAACTCGCTACCGTTTTTGTTTGTGTTTCTGCCGGTCGTCCTGATCGGTTTTTTTGTGCTGGGGCGTTACAACCGGCTCGCGGCTGCGGGCTGGCTGGCACTGGCTTCCTTCGTGTTCTACGGCTGGTGGAACCCGAAATACGTATTGCTGCTTGCCGGTTCGATCCTGTTCAACTACTACGCCGGTATGGCGATTGCCCGTGCCGTGCTGGGCGGTGTAACCAAGCACGGAAAACGACTGCTGATATTCGCCATCGTCACCAACCTCGCGTTGCTGGCCTATTACAAATACGCGAATTTTTTCCTCAGTAACTACAATGCGCTGACCGGCAGCGGCCTGGGTTTTGGTGAAATCATCCTGCCGCTGGGCATTTCATTTTTTACCTTTACCCAGATCGCCTTTCTGGTCGACGCCTACCAGGGCAAGGCGCGCGAATACAATCTGGTGCATTACGGACTGTTCGTCACCTACTTTCCGCACCTGATCGCCGGTCCCATCCTGCATCACGGCGAAATGATGCCGCAGTTCGCGCGGCCGGAAATTTACCGTGCCGACTGGGACAATCTCGCCGCCGGCATCACGCTGTTTTTGCTCGGCCTGTTCAAGAAAGTGATGATTGCCGACGAGATCGGTCCCTACGGCACGCCCATTTTTGAGGCGGCGCAGGCCGGCGTGGCCCTGACCTTTCTTGAAGCCTGGGGCGGTGCGCTGGCGTACACCTTCCAGCTGTATTTTGATTTCTCCGGCTATTCGGACATGGCTCTCGGGCTGTCTCTGCTGTTCGGCGTGCGCCTGCCGGTGAATTTCCATTCGCCGTACAAGGCCGTCAACATCGCCGACTTCTGGCGGCGCTGGCACATGACGCTGTCGCGTTTCCTGCGCGATTATCTTTATGTGCCGATGGGCGGCAACCGCAAAAGCAAGCTGCGGCGTTATATGAATCTGCTGCTGACCATGCTGCTCGGCGGGCTGTGGCATGGCGCGGGCTGGACCTTCGTGTTGTGGGGCGCCCTGCATGGCGTCTATCTGGTGATCTACCATGCCTGGCATGCCTTGCGGCGCAGCCTTGGCCATGACCTGCGTCATCCGACCTGGTGGGGGCGCTGCCTCGGCTGCAGCCTGACCTTTGTCGCGGTGGTCGCGGGCTGGGTAGTGTTTCGTGCCGAGTCGCTGCCGGCGGCAGGGCAGATGTTGTCCGGCATGGCCGGACTCCATGGTTTTACGCTGCCCGATGTGTGGCTGGCGAAGTGGGGCGCCTTCGGCCAGTGGCTGGCGCAGCACGGTGCGACCTTCGACGACAGCCGCGGCCTGGTGCGTGCCAGCCTGATCAACTGGATTGTCATCCTGTGCGCCGTGGTGTGGCTGGCGCCCAACTCCCAGCAGATCATGACGCGTGCGCGCCCGACGCTGCCGATTCCGGGCGTGACGGCCTATGCCGGGCGCTGGCAATGGCGGCCCGCAACCTGGCTCGCCGTGCCGGTCGCCGTGCTGGCCGTGCTGTGCGTGGTGAATCTGCACAAGCAGTCCGAATTTCTGTATTTCCAGTTCTGACATGACCGCCGGCGCACGTTACCTGTCCGTGCTGCTCGCGATTGCCGGCCTCGCGCTCGCGCTGATTCTCGGGCTCAACCTGGCGCTCAACGCGCGCGCGCTGGGTGGCGCCGAGGCACTGCAACTCGCCAGTGCGTGGCAGCAGCAGACCCGCGGCGTGACCTATGCGCCGCCGATCACCGCCAGTCGCCGCTTCAAGGCGCTGCGACTGGCCGAACGGCTGCCCGACATCAACGCGGTGGCCTTCGGTTCTTCCACGGCCTGGGGCATCACCACTGACGCACTGCCCGCGCAGTACCGCCTGTACAACATCGCCAGCACCGGCAACCCGCTGACCAGCATCATCGGCGAAATCGAATATCTGCAACAGCACCATCCCGGCCGTCTGCAATGGATGGTGGTGCCGCTCGAATGGGCGATCGGCGGCCTTTATGACCGCACGCCGCCGCCGGCCCGGGATCTTGCGCCGGCAGCCGTTCTGGCTGAAGCCGTGCAATCGAGCGTTTCGCCATACCGCAGGCTGCAGGATGCGCTGTCGTATCCCAAGGTCCTCAATCTGGTGAAAACCTTGCAGACCATTGCCGGCGGACCGCAGCCCCTCGCTGCTGCCCGCAGCCTTTTTTTCGATGTCGCCGGCGCACCGTATCGCTGTGCCGACGGCGCGCTGGCGCGTGATTTTGATGCGGTGAAGCTCGGCCAGTGCGCCGGCTTTCGTCATGACGGCAGCTGGTCGTTCGGCGGCGAGAAACGACTGACGGTCGCGCAGGCTGCTGCGTTGTCGCGCGCCGCTGCGGCACACAGCTCCAAATATTCGCGGGCCCTGTGCGCGACCGGCGGCGAACCCAATCCGGAATACCTGAGCCGGCTGGAACGGGCCGCGCGCAACATCAGACAGTCCGGCGGTGATCTGCTGTTCATCCTGCCGCCGCTGGTGCCGGGCCTGGAGCAGACCATGACCGCGGATCCCGCCAACCGCGCCTGCCTGATGCGCACCCGGCAGGCGCTGCAGGAGTGGGCGCAGCGGATCGGCGCCACGGTGCTCGATGCCGGGCGTGCCGAGCGTTACGGCTGCAAGGCGGAAGAGTTTCTCGACGAACACCATGCCTACCCCGAATGTTATCGTCGGGTGATGGATTTTTATTTCCGCACGCAGCGTGAAGGCCGCGCATTGCCGGGATTGCTGCAGCCATGAACACGCTGCTGCGGCGCGACTGGCTGTTGTTCGCGGTGGCGGCGCTGACGGCCTTCGGTCCGCTGGCGTTTTATTACGTCGGCGAGGAGGGCATCCTCACCATCAGCGCGCTGGAAATGTGGCAACGCGGCGACTGGCTGCGGCTGTGGATGTACGGCGGCGATGCCATGCACGGCGTGTTTGCCAACTGGCTGATCATCCCGGTGGCTGCCGTCATCGGCTGGGACTATGTGTTGCCGGTGGCGCGCGGCGTCATGGTGCTGTCGACGATCACCACCGGTTTGGTGGTCTACGGTTTGTTGTGGCGGCTCGGGCGCGATGCCGCGTTTGCGCTGCTTGCTGCGATGGTCTACATCACCTTCGCCGACATCCTGATCTACCGCGGCTGGCTGGCGTACCGCGATCCGCTGTTCGGCCTGCTGGTGTTCGCCGCGATTGCCGCGTTGTGGATCGGTGCGCGGGAGTCCCGCGGGAGCTGGCTGGCGGGCGCCGGCATGCTGGCGTTCGCGGCGTTTCTGACCAAGGGGCTGACGGCTTATGTTTTTCTCGGCAGCGCGGTACTGGTGCTGCTGACGGTGCGCGAGTCGCGCCGGGTTTTGCTGCAACCCCGGACCCTGTTCATCGCCGCCATCGCACTGGGATTGCCGCTGCTGTGGTTGTACCTGGTGCAGTCCGGCGGCGCGCAGGCGGCGCGTTTCGCCGGCGAAATCGGCGACAAGCTGGTGCCGCCCGGCCTGGGCGCCTGGGCGCTGAAACTGCTGACCTATCCGCTGGAGACGTTGATACGCCTGCTGCCGGCGAGCGGCATCGCACTCTACGTCTGGCTGAAACAGCCTGCGGCCCGGGGCGCGTTGCAGCGCGGCTCGATCGCCTGGATCGCCGCGCTGATGGTGCTGCTCGGCTTCCTGCCGTACTGGCTGGCGCCGCATAGCCACTTTCGTTACCTGCTGCCGCTGGCGCCGCTGGCGGCGATCGTATTTGCGGAACTGATCGCGCAGGGCAGTGAGCGGCTGCGCGAACTGACCCATCGTCTGATGTGGGTAATGGTGGCGTTGAAACTGCTGTTCGTCGCTGTCGCGTTCCCGCTGTATCAAACGCAGTACCGCGGCGCGAACTATGCCGTCGTGGCGCAGCACATCCTCGAACGCAGCCGCGGCCATGCGCTGTACACCACGGACGTCAGCGCCAGCGGCCTCGCCGTGACCGCGCACCTCGACATTGCGCGCTTGCCGCAGCCGGCCCTGACTTTTCCTCCCGCCGAATGGGATGAGGGTTTTGTCATCGCCTATGCGCCGGACCTGAAGCTGGGCGTGGTCGCCGCGCAATACCAGCTGGGCGGCAACACCTTGTATCTGCTGTGCCGCGGCAAGGCCTGTGCGGCGCGCTAGACGTGCCGAAGCCCAGCAGCCTGCCTTGAATCAACCGGTCTTTTGGGGGACAATATCTTACTGTTGTCTTACCAAGTAAATCTTGCTCCGAAGGGACTGTGAACCGATGGATACCACCAAACTCTCCAGCAAGGGGCAGGTCGTGCTGCCCAGCTCCATCCGCACCGCGCGCAACTGGCGGACGGGGGCGCGATTCGCCGTGGAAGACACGCCAGAAGGTGTGCTGCTGCGTCCGCTGAAGTCGTTCCCGCCCACCCGAGTCGATGAGGTGTTCGGCAGCGCCGGCTACCGCGGGCGATCGCTGAGCCTCGCGCAGATGGACGCGGCGGTTGCCGCCGAGGCGAAGAAGCGCCGCCGGCGGTGATTGCGCTCGACACCAACGTCGTCGTCCGCTTCCTGGTCAACGACGAAGCCGCACAGGCACGTCGCGCGCGAGCGCTCATCAAGACCAATGCCGTGTTCGTGCCCATGACGGTGCTTCTCGAGACCGAGTGGGTGCTTCGCGGCGGCTACGGGCTGCCTCGCGCCGAGGTCGTCCGCCTGCTGCGCGCGCTCCTCGGCCTGCCGGATCTCGTCATGGAGGATCCACAGCGTATCGCCCGGGCACTGGATTGGCACGAGGAGGGCATCGACTTTGCCGATGCCCTGCACCTGGCGAGCAGCTCTGGCGCGGAACGATTCACGACGTTCGACCAAAAGCTTGTCAAGGCAGCCAAAAAGCTCGACGTCACCAAGGTTATCCTCGCCTAGATTGCCGCAGTATCGCTGCTATTGTTATAGCGGGCGCCGCAGGTAGGCGTGCAGATCGTGCCCTGCGCCCGCAAGGCGCGCCGGCCAGTTGAGCAGCTCGGCGGCGATTTTGGCGGCGGCATGCAGTCCCCGCGAACATTGCCCGCGTTCGAAAAACCGCACATTGCGCGTTTCGATGTGATGAACGGCGAGGCCGCTGCGCGCCGCCAGCATGGCGATGGAATGCGGGTTGAAAAAACTGATGTGGCCGCCCATCGCGTTCAGGCTGAAACCGGCCCAGCGCGCGCCCATGGCCCGCGCTGTCCAGCTGCGCGCATTGGGCGTGGTCACCAGCACCACACCGCCGGGTTTGAGGATGCGCGCGCATTCCCGCATCAGACCCAGTGCGTCGCGCAGGTGCTCGACGATTTCAATCAGCGTGATCGCGTCAAACGTGGCATCCGCAAACTGCGCCTGTTCGAGATAGCCGGTGAATACCTTGAGCCCGGCAGCGCGTGCGGTCTGCGCGGCATCGGCCGAGGGCTCGACGCCCTCGGCGCGATAACCGAGCCGGCACGCCGTACGCAGGAAAGCGCCACTCGAGCATCCGACGTCGAGCAGCCTGATTGTTTCCGGAGCGCGGCCCAGCGCGGCCGCCAGTTTGCCGAGCCGGCGTGCGGTGTTTTTGTCGTGGCGCGACTGCGATGTTGCGTCCGGCAGCGTGCCCGCGGTGTTGTCAAAGCGGCCGAGCGAGCGCAGGTACTGGGCTTCGGTCGCGCTGCTGAGCAACTGTCCGCATTCCACACAGCGCCGCAGCGGGCCTTCGGGCAGCGTGATCCCCGAGTCCCTCAGGCCGGCACCACAGCCCACCGCGCAGGCGGTGACGTAATGCGCCCCGCTATTTTTCATAAGCCATTGTTTTGAAACGATTAATTATCGCTGCTGCAGAAATGGCCAGCAGACAATCGCTGGCGCTGCCGACATGCCGTTCACAGCCCTCGTGAGCGCAGGGCACACAGGCGGCGTGCCCCTGCAGCAACTGCACCTTGCCATTGCGCTGATCGCCGAGCCGCCGCCATGGATTCGTCGCGGCCGGATGTTGCCGCGGCCAGGGGCCCCATTTCACCGGATCGGTCGGACCAAACAGCGCAATCATCGGCACACCGGTCGCGGCGGCCATATGTGTCACCGCGGTATCGGGACCGACATAAAACTGCGCGCGGGTCAGCAGTGCGGCTGTTCCGCCAAGCGAGAGTTTGCCGGCAGCATTGATCACGCTGCCCGGCAGTTGCTGCGCAATCGCATCGACATACGCACGTTCATCCGCGTCCGGACTGCCGGTCAAGGCCACGCGAAAATCGTTGTCGAGCAACCAGCGTGCGACATCGATCCAGCCCTGCTGATGCCACATCTTGTAACGGAATTTCGGGTACGGGTGCAGCACCGCCAGCGCGCCACAGGATTTGCCGAGCAGGGCATCGACCGCGGCGGCGTCTTCCGCGCGCCAGGAAACCACCACTTCGGCGATGGCGGGGATGGCCAGTGCGCCGGCCAGCGCCAGATACGCACGCACGGTATGGGTGTTGACCGCATCGAGCGTCACCCACTGATCGAGCAAACGCTGTTTCCAGCCTTGTCCCGGCTGGTCGATCAGCAGACCGATGCTGCGCCGGCCGCCGAGCCAGGCATACAGCGTCGGCCGGTCGCCGGGGAGCAGCGACAAGGCGAGGTCGTAACGTTTGAACAGGCGCATCAGCAAGGTGAGATGCTGCGCCATGCCGGGACGCTCGGGCACGGTGTGTACGGCTGCAAGGTCCGGATTCGCGGCGAGCACGCCCTCGGTGCCGGCAAACACCAGCGCTTCGATCCGCGCGTCGGGCCAGGCCTGCTTCAGGGAACGGATCAGCGCCGTGGCGAGCAGCACGTCGCCGATGCGGCGGGTAACGACGACCAGGATCCGCCGCGGGACCGGTTTCATGTGTACTGGCTGAGTCCGAGTTGCGCTTCGATACGATTGGAGGCCAGCAGCGCGTCGAGCTGGCGCTGGTTTTCAGGCAGGCGGCTGCGGTCGTTTTCGCGATGCCACAGATGCAGTACCGGGGCGGCAAAACGCGCGCTTTTGTGTTTGACGCCGGCATGCAGCAGGCGGATCACCAGGTCGGAGTCTTCCAGTCCCCAGCCTGAATAGGATTCGTCCAGTCCGTTGACCCGCAGCAGATCGGCGCGCCAAGCCGACAGATTGCAGGTCTTGACGCCGGTCCAGCGGTCGGGTGTCCCGGTGCGCCATGCGCCATCGCCCAAAGCCAGCAACGGCAGCCAGCGATTGATGTCGCCGGCGAGGCGCGCGGTCAGCCAGCGCGGCAGGTTCCAGCTGTGCAGCGGCAGCTGTTCCGCCAGCGCCCTGCGGGTAAAGTGTTCGGCAAGCAAAATGCGGTTGCCGGCGAGAAAGTGGCCGGATTGCGCCAGTGCGCAATGCCGCGCCACGAAGTCGCGGCGCGGGATGCAGTCGCCATCGGTAAAAATGATGTAGTCCGCCGTGGTGGCCGCCAGCGCGCGGTTGCGCGCGGCTGCGGCACGGAAGCCGCGGTCTTCCTGCCAGACATGGCGCAGCGGAAAGGGTGCGCGCGCCGCATAACGCTCGACCGTCTCGCGGGTCTCGGCGGTCGAGCCGTCATCGGCCACGATCAGTTCAAAAACGGGACCCCTCTGCGCGAGATAACCTTCCAGCACCGCGGCCAGCGCGTCGGGTCGGTTGTAGGTGGTAATGATGACTGCTGTAAGCATTGGTGATTAAGTGATTAGGTGATTAGGTGATTAGGTGATTAGGTGATTGGGTGGCTGTCGCCCGCGGCTTTAATCACTCAATCACTTAGAGCGCCTAACAAAATGAATGAAATTTGCAGTTAAGTTCACCCTCACCCTCGGTCCCTCTCCCGGAGGGAGAGGGATGAAAAGCCCTTCTCCCTCCGGGAGAAGGGTTGGGATGAGGGAGATATGGCATTTTGTTAGGCGCTTTTAATCACCTAATCACCTTCTTTTCCCGTTTTCCAGCAACAGCTTGATATAGCGGTAGTACGAGCCCTCGGCATTGGCCACGGCGAGGATGAAGCCTTCGCGGCCGTCGAGGAAGCCGCGCCGCAGCACATAGGTGCGGAAAAACGCCCAGCAGCCGTGCAGCACCGCCGTGCCGATTGACGCCTGGCGGCCGCGCGCGTGCAGCATGCGTGCGCTGGCCGAGGAATAAAGATTCATTTTGCCGAGCATCTGCTCCATGGTGCTGATCGCCTCATGCATCAGCGGCTGCTTCAGTTTGAGGGTTGTGCCGGTGACCACCAGCCGCTCATGGGCGAGATCCTCGGAAAAACGCGCGGCGCCGCGCCGGAACAGGCGCACGACATAGTCGGGCCACCAGCCCGAATGTTTCATCTCGCGCCCGCAGAAACTCGATCGCCGCGGCATCGCGTAGGCCTGCGCCGCAGCCGGATCAGCGATGACGGCGCGCATTTCATCGCGCAGCTCCGGCGTCACCCATTCATCGGCGTCGATCGAAAAGACCCAGTCGCCGGTGGCGGCATCCAGCGCGCGGTTTTTTTGCGCGCCGAAACCCGGCCAGTCGTCAGTGACCACCAGCTTTACTCCCAGCGCACGGCAGATCTCCGCAGTGTCATCCGTACTGCCGGAATCGACGACGATGGTTTCATCCGCCCAGGCCACCGACTCCAGGCAGCGCCGGATCATGGTGCCGGCGTTTTTGGTGATGATGATGGCGGAGACTTGCATAAGTCGGTGATTAGGTAATTGAGTGATTAGGTAATTATGTGACTAGTGACTAATGGGAATCACCCAGTTACCTAATCACTTAATCACGGGATTTTAAACCGCCATACAGCAAGGCCGTAAGCCAGGCATAAAGCAGGCCTTCGGTGTGATCAAGCAGGGCGGAGTTGAGCATGCAGATCATGACCATCATCAGCACCAGACCCTGGGCGAGGCCGCGCTCCAGCGGTGTCGGCAGCTGCGGCGCGAAGCGCCATTGCTGCCACAGCAGCCACAGAAAAGCCGCCAGCCCGATGACGCCGGTCTGCACGGTGATGAGCATGAACTCGTTGTGGGGATTACGCGACAGTTTCCTGCCGGTGCCTTCGACCAAAGCGGCGTACGCCGAGGGAAAGCTGCCGGTGCCGGTTCCGAAAACCGGACTATTGCCAATCAGGGTCAGCGTGTTGCGATAAAACTCCATGCGATAACCGGTTGAAGTGGAGGCAGGACGATCAACGCCTTCCTTCTTCAGATCAAAAATGATTTCTTTAACCCGGGTTTGGAATGGACCTGGAACGGCGCTGAGCAGCGCAACAGTCGAGAGCGCTGCAACGACTGCTATGCCGACACCCCGCAAACGCGCGCGCTGCCACCCAAACAACAAGACGAGTGCAATCAGTAGGATATAGCCGGTTGCACCTTCAACGATCAGGGTGATGTTGACTACGGTCAGTGTCCCCAGCACACCCCAACCAAGTTTTGCATTGCGCGAGCCAGTGCTGCAAGCCAGCCACGCAAACAGAAAGGCAGCAAACGCCATCAGGATGTTGTGAGTCAGACGCAGCTTGAATACGACAAAAGGCGATTCCGGTGTGCCGCGCAGCCAAGAAAGCGGCGGAAGCAACCCGATTTTCAACGCACAGGAAATCAGGAGCACCAAGGCCAGACCGCAGGCAAGTATCCGTAGTGCCCGTTCACGGTTTTGGCTCGCGATAAAAACCCAGCCCAGTACAGGTATCAGCGCGAGATCCAGATACTTCAGCAAGTAGCGTTGTGCATCGCCCGGCGCCTGCTGGCCGTATGCCGTGCCCAGGAGCAATACGGCAAACAACAGCAGGGCTGCGCGATAGACTGGATTGCTCCAGGACAATAGGAACTTTTCCCGGAACTGCAGGCCAGCCAGCCAGGCCAGCAGCGCCGCCGCCAGCAACAGGTTGTCGAATGCGATGGAAATCGGAATCGATGCACCGATCGCGATGGTGCTCCAGCCGCCGATAATGCCGACACCCGTCGTGAAGCGTTGCAATGCGGCGCCGCCGGTCATTGCGGCCGGTACTCCGGCACCCAGCGTGCCAACTCTTCGCGGACTGTCGCATCGTCGGGCGGCGTTGTGCGCGCCAGCCAGGGTGCGAGCTGATCCGGCAGATCCGGCGACGCCGGCCGCGCCCTGGCGATGCGCAGTTTCGGATGGGGGGTCGGCAGGGAGTTTTCATCCGCGGCCAGCACTTCTTCGTAGAGCTTTTCACCGGGACGCAGACCGGTAAAGACAATCTTGATGTCGTTTTCGTCGAAGCCGGACAGACGGATCATGTCGCGCGCAAGGTCCGCGATCTTGACCGGCTCACCCATGTCGAGCACGACGATTTCGCCGCCCTGGCTCGACAGCCCCGCCTGCATGACCAGCTGCACGGCTTCCGGGATCGACATGAAAAAGCGGGTGATGTCCGGATGTGTCACCGTCACCGGGCCGCCGGCGGCGATCTGCTCGCGGAATTTGGGGATCACGCTGCCGGTGGAGCCGAGCACGTTGCCGAAGCGTACGATAACAAAGCGTGTGCCGCCGGGCTGCTGCAGCGACTGGCACAGCAGTTCGGCGAGGCGCTTGGTGGCGCCCATCACATTGGTCGGGTTGACCGCCTTGTCGGTGGAAATCAGCACGAATTTTTCCGCGCCGTGGGCGATTGCTGCTTCAGCCAGCACACGCGTGCCGAGCACGTTGTTCAGCACCGCCTGCCAGGCGTTGTCGTTTTCCATCAGCGGCACATGTTTGTAGGCCGCGGCATGGAAGATGACGGTGGGTTGCAGCGTTGCAAAAAGCTGCCGGACGCGCTGCACATCCTTGACGTCGCCGATCACCGCGCTGATTGCCACACCCGGGAAACGCCGCACAAATTCCTGCTCAATGGTGTAGAGCGAGAATTCACTGCTCTCCAGCATCACGATGCGCTGCGGCCGGTAGCGCGCAATCTGCCGGCACAGCTCCGAACCGATGGAGCCGCCGGCGCCGGAAACCAGTATGGTGCGCCCGCCCAGCCATTCGCGCAGTCCCGCGGTATCGAGTTTGACCGGATCGCGGCCGAGCAGGTCATCGAGCTCGACATTGCGGATCTGCGAGATCGTAACGCGGCCGCTCATCAAATCGTCAAACGACGGCACCGTCAGCACCTGCAGTCCGGCCGTGCGCGCGATGTCCACCGCCCGTCGCCGCTCGCTGTGGTTGGCCTCCGGCATCGCGATGATGGCGTGGCGGGCATTGAGTCGCGACTGCAGCGCCGGCAGGTCGCCGATGGCGCCATAGACCGTCGCGCCATGGATCTGGCGGTTGTGATGGGCGCGATCGTCATCGAATACACCGATGACCTGCCATTGCGGGTTGCGCGCGAGATCCTTGATCAGGCTGGCGGCAGTTTCGGTGGCGCCAAGCACCACCACCGGTTCGCGGCCCCCGGGAATCAGTGCACTGAGCCGGCGTTCCTTCCAGCCGCGATAAGCCAGCCGGCTCCCTCCCATGAGCATGACCAGCAACACCGGACTGATGATCAGCACCGAACGCGGTACCGTGAACTGCAGCATGAGCAGCATGGCGGCTACCGCCAGGGCGCCGCCGCCGACGGCAAGGATGATGCGTTGCAGGTCGGGCAGGCTGGCAAATCGCCAGATGCCGCGATACAGACCGGACGCAAAGAAAATGATGCCGTACAGCGGCACGACCCATGTCACGGACGCCCATGCCTGTTCATAGTAGGGCTCCGGCAGTTCCAGATTAAAACGCAGCCAGAATGCGATGAGCCAAGCGGCAGCAACCGCCGTCAGGTCATGCAGGATGGCAAGAAGAATGCGGAAATTAAGCATGTGTTGCCTGCCGGGCGCGCCAGGCGCGCTCAATTGCAACGATCAATGCCACATACAGTACGCCGGCGGCGGCCAGTGCTGCGTATTGCAGGCTTGTGCCGAGTGTCATGATCCACAGCGCGGCCAAGCCGCACAGGGCCATCAATGCGTATCCGGCGAGCGCGGTACCGCGATGGCCCAGTCCGAGTTGCACCAGGCGCTGGTAATAATGATCACGATGGGCTTCCCAGACCCGGGCGCCCGAAAGGAGGCGGCGTGCCAATGTCACGCTGGCGTCGACGATGAACGGAGAAAACACCAGCAGCGGAAACCACCAGGTCCAGTCCTGCTGCAGCCAGCCGGTGATGCCGAAAGCCGCCGCGAGGAAACCCAGCGGCACCGCACCGGCGTCACCGAGGAATATGCGCGCCGGATGAAAGTTGTGCAGCAGGAATCCTGCGGCGGCTGCGGCCACCGCCAGATTCAGCAATGCAAACTGCACACTGCCCGCCAGCCATGCGGCGATGGCGTAAGCGAGGAAGCCGGATACCGCCATGCCACCGGCCAATCCGTCGGAGCCGTCCATGAAATTGTAGAGATTGCACATCCAGCTGATGGCGAACACGGCCAGCGCAAGCAGCGGCATGGATTCGTGTCCGCTGATCAACGCCGGTGCGGCCAGAGCAGCAGCAAGCAGGTGAGCGGCCAAACGCACGGCGGCGGACAGGCCGCGCACATCGTCCAGCAGCGAAACCGCGATCAGCAGACCCAGCGCAGCCCACAAGGCCCAAGGCAGTTGCGGTGCGGCGTACGACCAGCCCGCGGCCACACCGAGCAGCAGGCCGATGCCGCCGGTGCGTGGCACTGCTGCGACATGCAGCGACCGCGCATTGGGTTCATCCAGCGCAATACGCGCCGCGCGGCTGCGCGCCAGCCAGCCGACGACGAGCGCCGCGACGATGAACGAGATCATGGAAATGGCAATGGCTGGCCACACGGTGTGATGGGTCAGGGGGGTCAGGGCGCGCCCTTAATTTTGGCCCTGATGATACCACCGCGCAGTCGCGTTAAGTCCTTGATCCAGCGAGTATCGTGGCTGCCAGCCGAGCTCCCGGCGGAGCGCGGAACTGTCTATGGTCAGCGATCCGGTCAGGCGCATGGCAGCCGCGCGTTTGCCCAGCAAAATCGCGCCGAAATGGAGCAGTGCCGAAGGGCATGGCAGCAG
The DNA here is from genome assembly GCA_019749945.1 of Burkholderiales bacterium. Taxonomy (GTDB): domain Bacteria; phylum Pseudomonadota; class Gammaproteobacteria; order Burkholderiales; family SG8-41. The sequence continues at coordinate 6,727 of JAIEPF010000026.1, read as the reverse complement.
CCGCGGTGATCGGCCCAGAGCTGTGGCGAGTTTGCGGATCAGCACCGGTGTCGATACATCCTCGCCATCGCTGACCAGGTACGTTTTTCCGGCGGCGGCCGGCGTATCCATGCAGGCGATGATGGCGTCCACCAGATTGCCGACGTAGAGCAGGCTGCGCCGGTTATTCACTGAAGCCAGCGGCAGCGGTGCACCGCGCGCGACCGCCTGCAACAGGCGCAGGAAGTTACCCTTGACGCCAGGCCCATAGACCAGCGGCGGGCGCAGGATCACGATCTCCATGCCGCTTTCGGCGCCGATGCGTCGCAGCACATCTTCGGCCTCGCGTTTGCTGATGCCATAGGCGTCCTGCGGTTGCGGTGCATCGTCAGGAGTGTAGGGGTGTTCCGCGGTGGACTCGCCGTTGACCTTGATCGAACTCAGGAACACGAAACGGCGCACGCCGGCGGCTGCGGCCTGCTGCGCAAGATTGCGCGTGGCCTCGACATTGATACGGCGATAAGCCGTCAGCGCATCGGCGTTGTTTTCATGGAGCACGTGGGTGCGTGCGGCGAGATGTACTACGCAGTCAACGGCGGTGAGTGCTGGTTGCCAGTCGGTATCCGCGGTGATGTTCCCGCTGTCGAAGTCGCTGCCGTTGTTATCGGGCGCGGGATTGCGCAGCGCGCGTCGCAAACTGCGGCGCCGGGCGCGCAGCTCGGCAATCAGCGCCTGCCCGACAAATCCGGCAGCGCCGGTGACCAGCACGTTTTGCGCCTTCGTCATGATCTGCGCTTTCGCGCTGTCCATGCGTCCGCGCGCGTCCGCTGGACTGGTGCGGGTCGGCAAATGTAAGGACAATAGTCCGTCATGAAACAACAACCCGTCATCAGCATCTCGATTGTCAGCCACCAGCAGGGCGCGCTGGTGGCCGCACTACTACAGGACATTGCCGCCCATTGCGCAATGCCGCTGGAAGTCATACTCACTCTGAACCAGCCGGAAGCCCTGCCCTTTGACGTTGCGTCCTTTCCGTTTCCGGTCAAGATTGTAAGCAACGTCATCCCCAAGGGCTTCGGCGCCAATCATAACGCGGCATTTGCCCTCACGGGCGGTGCGCATTTCTGCGTGCTGAACCCGGACATCCGGATTACGCAGGATCCATTGCCCGCGCTGATCGAGTTGCTTGCTGATCAATCCGTCGGTGCGGTGGCGCCGCTGATAGTCAATACAGCCGGGGGCATCGAGGACAGCGCGAGGAAGTTTCCGACGCCAGCGGGCATTCTCAAAAAAGCATGGTTCGGGTCGTCTGCCCTGGATTATGGCGTGGGGGAGGCGGTGCTCTACCCGGACTGGATCGCCGGCATGTTCATTATGTTTCGCGCGGAAACCTTCCGTGCCGCCGGGGGGTTCGACGAGGGTTATTTCCTGTATTACGAAGATGTTGACCTGTGCTGGCGGCTGAAGCGTGAACAACTGCGCGCCGCATTGCTACCGACCGTACGTGCGATCCACGACGCGCGCCGTTCCAGCCATCGCCGACTGCGTTATTTGTTGTGGCACATAAAGAGCATGCTGCGCTTTTTCGCCAAGCGCGCCTGTGCCTGGGACTGACGCCGTCGTTGTGCTGCGACAACTGGTTGGGCTGTGGCGCATATAGTAAAATCATGAAAATATTAAATTTCCCATAGTTTTTTTCGCAGGATCCTTCTTTGCAAACCGCGCGTCCGGGCAACTTTGCCCTTGCCCTGAAAGATCTCAAAGACGGCGTTTCCAGCATTCATATCTGGCCGATGCTGGGCTGGCAGGAGATCCGCCAGCGTTATCGTCGTTCCGTGATGGGGCCGTTCTGGCTGACGATTAGTACCGGCGCGATGATTGCCGGCATGGGGCCGCTTTATGGCCGGCTGTTCGGACAGGACATAGGTTCTTATTTTCCATATCTGGCGATCAGTTTTGTCGTGTGGCTGCTGATGGCCAACCTCATCAATGACTGCAGCAATGCGTTTATTGCCGCCGAGGGTTTCATCAAGCAGATCAAACTGCCGCTGACCATCCATATCCTGCGGGTGGTCTGGAAAAACCTCATCATCTTTGCCCACAATCTGGTGATCGTTGTCCTGGTATTTCTGTTTTATCCACCAGAAATGGGCTGGCATCTGTTGCAGCTGCCCTTGGGGGTATTAATGATCGCCGTCAACGGGCTCTGGTTTGGTGTTTTGGTCGGTTTGTTTTGCGCGAGGTTCCGCGATATTCCACAAATCATTGCCAGCGTGGTGCAGGTAGCCTTTTTTCTGACGCCGGTGATGTGGAAGGCCGACATGCTCGGCAAACATATTTGGGCTGCACAGATCAATCCCCTGTACCACTTCATTGAAATCGTCAGAGCCCCGTTGGTGGCTGGTGGTGCAAGCCTGCTGTCATGGGGTGCCGTGCTGCTGATTACGTTGACGGGTTATGCTGTAATGATCATGGTTTTCAGCCGCTTTCGCGCACGCATCGCGTATTGGGTCTGACGACCATGACGTGCGTTATTGCAAAAAATCTGGTCATTGAATTTCCGATTTACGGGGGCAAGAGCCGTTCCCTGAAAAACACCTTCATTCGCGCGGCGACCGGCGGGCTGCTGGCGAGGGATGCGGCAGACCGGGTGGTCATTCGTGCACTGAGCAACATCAATTTTGATTTTCGTGAAGGTGACCGCGTGGGCATCGTTGGACACAACGGCTCCGGCAAATCCACACTGCTGCGAGCGATTGCCGGGGCTTACGAGCCGGTCAGCGGCACCATTGACGTGATCGGGAGGCTGGCAACCATGCTCAGCATTACGCTGGGCATGGATACCGAATCGACCGGATACGAGAATATTTTCCTGCGCGCGACGGTCATGGGGCTGCGGGCCAGGGAAATCGAGCCGCTAGTCGATGATATCTGCGAATTCGCCGAACTCGGCGATTACATCCACATGCCGATGCGGACATACTCCAGCGGCATGTCAATGCGGCTGGCATTTGCGATTTCCACCAGCATTCCGGCCGACATCGTGTTGATGGACGAGTGGATGAGCGTCGGAGACGCGGAATTTGCACACAAAGCACAGGCCAGACTTCGCGTCATGCTGGACAAGGCGCGTATTCTGTTTCTGGCCTCGCATGACGAGCAGTTAATCCGGCGGAATTGTAATAAAATCATGCACCTTGACCATGGCGAAATGGCCAGTCTGGATCGGGTTTGAGATTTTGAAAATTACCCGCGCGGAGTCGGTATCAGGATGTGTGGCGTTTGCAGGGGCGTAACCGTCGAGATGCCCACGCAAGACCCGTTTAATTCAATGCAATGGAATGAATCAAGTATGAAAATTTTTGTAACAGGAGCCTGCGGCTACAAAGGCACGGTACTAGTTCCCAAACTGCTGGCCGCCGGCCATGAAGTGGTTGCGTTCGACATCATGTGGTTTGGCAATCATCTCAAGCCACATCCGAAACTGACCGCCATCAAGGGCGATGTGCGCAACATCGAGGAAATCAAGCTCGACGGCGTCGATGCCATTATTCACCTCTCCTCGATTGCCAACGATCCCTGCGGTGACCTCGATCCTAAGCTGACCTGGGAGGTCAGCGCGCTGGCCACCATGCAGCTTGCCGATAAGGCGCAGCGCATGGGCATCAAGCGCTTCATCTACGCATCCTCCGGCAGCGTCTACGGCATCAAGGACGAGGAACAGGTAACCGAAGACCTCGAACTGAAGCCGATCTCCGAATACAACAAGACCAAGATGGTCGCCGAGCGCGTGGTGCTCTCGTACAAGGACGACATGGTGGTACAGGCGCTGCGCCCGGCCACAGTCTGCGGGTATTCACCGCGCATGCGCCTCGATGTATCAGTCAACATGCTGACCATGCAGGCACTGACCAAACGCAAGATCACGGTGTTCGGCGGCAACCAGACGCGGCCCAACATCCATATCGACGACATCACCGACGCCTACATTTTCCTGCTTGACAACCCGCAGCACACAGGAATTTACAACGCCGGGTTCGAGAACATTTCGATCCTCGATATCGCCGAGCGCGTGGCGCGGCAGGTCGAAGCCGAAATCGTGGTGACCGAATCCAACGATCCGCGTTCCTATCGCGTCAATTCCGACAAGCTGCTGGCGACCGGTTTTCGGCCGAAAAAGACCGTGGACCATGCAATCAGCGAAATCATCCAGAAATACAAGTCGGGCGAGCTGAAAGACGAAGAGCGTCACTACAATCTGAAGTGGATGGAAAAAGAGGTCGTCAAATGAACGCGCCGCTGCCGCAAACCGCCACGTTCTGCGCCGATTACGCGCAACGCCTGCAGGCTGTGCTGGGGCGATCCGACTGGACCGGCGTGGCTGCTCTGGCGGAAGACCTGCTGCGCTGCTGGAAAAGCGGCAACCAGGTGTTCCTCTGCGGTAACGGCGGCAGTGCTGGCAATGCAGTGCATCTCGCCAATGATTTTCTCTACGGCATTTCCAAGACCCAGGGGTCAGGCCTGCGCGTGAACGCGCTATCGGCCAACACGGCAGTCATCACCTGTCTCGCCAACGATGAAGGGTATGACTCGATTTATTCGCTGCAGCTTGCCGTGCAGGCGCGCGAAGGCGATTTGCTGATCGTGCTCTCGGGCAGCGGCAATTCACCCAACATCCTGAAAGTGCTGGAGCAGGCGAAAAAAATGAAGGTCAAGACCTATGCCATCCTCGGTTACACCGGCGGCAAGGCCAAAGCCATGGCTGATGTGCCGATCCACTTCGCGGTGGACGACATGCAGATCGCCGAGGACATGCAGCTGGTGGTCGGCCACATGATCATGCAATGGCTGTACCAGAACCGGCCGCAGGCATAAGACGATGGCAGCAAGCGAAAAATGCCTGGTCATCGGCAGCAATTCTTTTTCCGGCGCGAGTTTTGTCGATTACCTGCTGCAGCAGGGCGTACAGACCATAGGTACCAGCCGTTCTGTTGAAGCGCATCGCGCCTTCCTGCCCTACCGCTGGTCGGGCAAGAACGCCGGATTCCGCTTCGTGCAGTGCGATCTCAATCACGACCTCGACAAGCTGATGGCGCTGATGCAGACGGAGAAACCCGGCTACGTCGTCAACTTTGCCGCGCAAAGCATGGTCGGCGAGAGCTGGAAGAACCCCGAGCACTGGTTCATGACCAACGTGGTTTCCGCGGTCAAACTGCACGATCAGTTGCGCCAGTGCGATTTCCTGCAGAAGTATGTGCATGTGACCACGCCCGAGGTCTACGGCAGTACCGACGGCTGGATCACTGAAGACACGCCGTTCAATCCGAGCACGCCGTATGCGGTGTCGCGCGCGGCGGGCGACATGAGCCTGCGCACCTATTTCGATGCCTACAAATTCCCCGTCGTGTTCACCCGCGCCGCCAACGTCTACGGTCCGGGTCAGCAGCTCTATCGCATCATTCCGCGCACCATCCTGTTCATCATGCTCGGTCGCAAACTGCAGCTGCATGGCGGCGGGCACTCGCGGCGCTCGTTCATCCATATGCAGGACGTGTCGGATGCGACCTGGCGCATTGCCAAAGACGCGCCGGCGGGAGAGACGTACCACATCTCCACCAACGAGATCGTGACCATACGTGAGCTGGTGGAACGTATTTGCATGAAACTCGGCGTGAAATTCAGTGACCACGTCGAAGTGGTCGGCGAGCGCATGGGCAAGGACGCGGCGTACATGCTCGACAGCAAAAAACTGCGTGAAAAACTCGGCTGGCAGGATCATGTGGCGCTTGATGCCGGGCTTGATGACTGCATCGCCTGGGCGAAAAAGAATTTCGAAGAACTGAAGCAGTTGCCGTACGATTACATCCACAAGCCCTGATGCGGTCCGCCGCTACCGGGGAATTTATATATATATTTGATTTAATTGATAAAATTGGATACCGCGTGAAGCTCGAAGAACTCCAGAAACTGGCCAGTGAAATCCGCGCACGCATTATCGAGACCTCGCACAAGACCTCGACGCCCCATCTGGGTTCCTGCCTGTCGTGCACGGACATTCTGGTGGCGGCTTACTTTGCAACACTGCGCATCGATCCGAAACAACCGCGGGATCCGAACCGCGACCGTTTTATCCTGAGCAAGGGCCATGGCGCCGCGGCCTTGTTTCAGGTGCTGGCGATCAAGGGTTTCTATCCGGGAAAAATGCTCGAGACCTACGGCGAAGACGGCGGCATTTTTGCCGAACATCCACCGACGCCTTCACACCTGCCGGGCATCGAAGCGGCGACCGGTTCGCTGGGTCATGGTATGCCGATGGGCCTGGGCATGGCGCTGTCCGCGCGCATCCAGAAACAGAATTACAACGTGGTGGCGCTGCTCTCCGACGGCGAATGCAACGAAGGTTCAATCTGGGAGGCGGCGATGCTGGCGGCTGCGCAGAAAGTCGAGCGCCTGGTGGCTATCATCGATTTTAACAAATGGCAGGCCACCGGTCGGAGTGAGGAAATCCTCGCCCTAAACCCGCTGGCCGACAAATGGCGCGCTTTTGGCTGGAGCGCCTACGAAGTCGATGGCCATGACATGGCGGCGCTGGTAAAGCTGATGTCCAATGTGCCGGACGGCAGCGGCAAACCGGTGGCGATCATCGCGCATACGGTCAAGGGCAAAGGTGTCTCCTTCATGGAAGACGACAACAACTGGCACTACCGGATCCCGACCGCTGAAGAAGTCATTGCGTCCAAAAAAGAAT
>JAIEPF010000038.1 GCA_019749945.1 Burkholderiales bacterium | reverse complement strand
GGTGGGAGCGCAGCGGTTGGGACGAGACTCATGCGGGCGCAGCCCGCGTGATGGCGAGGCCACAACCCCACAATGCACCACCGCGATCCCTTCGATGGCGGCTACCGGCGGGTGATGCATCGCATCCAGTGTGCCGGTGATGTCCCCGCATTGCGGCGCGGGGCGAAGGAACATCATCCGCGGGCTACCGCCCGGGCCTGATTTTTCGCATCGGGTTTTGCTGCACTGCACTGCGCAGCGCGACCGCACACTGGTTCGGCTGTGCCCGAAATCGTAAAATAGCGCTGCAAACAGGGAAGGCTATCGCAGGCGCAATGCGGTTCCGGCGTACGGCGATCACCCTGGCGAGGCGTGTCGCAAGGACGTGCCGAAACATGACCATGAGGAAAAATCCATGAGCAAGGCCGGTACTACAAGGGGCGGTGTCGCGGGTAAAACGCGGCGCGGTCTGGATGTATTGCGCGACCCGATACTCAACCGGGGAACGGGATTCACCGAGGCGGAGCGCGAAGCGCTGGGACTGCGCGGGCTGCTGCCGCCGCATGTGCATAGCCAGGACGAGCAGGCCACGCGGTTCCTAGCCGGTTTTCGCCGGTTGAGCGATCCGCTGGACAAGTTTGTCGCGCTCAACGCATTGCACGATCGCAACGAAAGCCTTTTTTTCCGCATACTCAGCGAACACATCGATGAGATGCAGCCGCTGGTCTACACCCCCGTGGTCGGCCAGGCCTGCCAGGAATTCGGCCGCATATTCCAGCGCCCGCGCGGCATGTTCATCGGCATCAATGACCGCGGCCGCATTGCCGAGATCCTGCGCAACTGGCCGTACCAGGCCGGCATCATCGTCGTCACGGACGGCGAGCGCATCCTCGGGCTCGGCGATCTCGGCGCCAACGGCATGGGCATCCCCGTCGGCAAGCTGTCGCTGTACACCGCCTGCGCCGGCATCCATCCCGAACTGTGCCTGCCGATCACGCTGGACGTGGGCTGCAACAACGATGCCTTGCGCGAGGACGTGTTTTACGTCGGTCTGCGCCAGCGCCGCGTCACCGGCGCCGCATACGATGAATTCATCGAGGAGTTCATCACCGCGGCGCAGGAGGTGTTCCCCGGCGTGGTGATCCAGTTCGAGGATTTCGCCAACCACAACGCATTCCGCCTGCTCGAAAAATACCGCGACCGGGTGTGCAGTTTCAACGATGACATCCAGGGCACGGCGGCCGTCGCGCTGGCGGGGCTGTTTTCCGCGCTGCGCGTGACCGGCGGCAAATTGACCGACCAGAAAGTGCTGTTCCTCGGTGCGGGTGAGGCGGCGACCGGCATTGCCGATCTGGTGGTGTCGGCGATGGTGGCGCAGGGCATGACGCGTGAAGCGGCATTGCGCAGTTGCTGGCTGGTGGATTCACAGGGGCTGGTGGTCAAAAGCCGGCACAAACTCGCGCAGCACAAGCTGACGTACGCCCATGAACATGAGCAGATCGGAGATTTCCTGTCGGCGATCAAGACGCTGAAACCGACCGCCATCATCGGCGTGTCAGCGGTCGGCGGCACCTTCACCCGCGATGTGCTGGAGGAGATGGCGCGGCTCAACGAGCGGCCCATCGTGTTTGCCCTGTCGAACCCGACTTCGCAGTCCGAGTGCACCGCCGAGGAAGCCTATCGCTGGACCGGCGGCCGCGCACTGTTTGCCTGCGGCAGCCCCTTCGATCCGGTCACCATCGATGGCCAGACCTTTGTGCCGCGGCAGGGCAACAACTCGTACATTTTCCCCGGCATCGGCCTCGGCGCGATTGCCAGCAAGGCGAAAATGATCACCGACGACATGTTCATGAAGGCGGCGCATACGCTGGCCCATCTGGTCACGGAATCCGACCTGGCGCAGGGCAGCCTGTATCCGGCGCTGCCGCGCATCCGCGAGGTTTCGGCACAGATTGCCGCCGCCACTGCGGGCGCCGCCCATGCCGGCAAATACGCCGGCCGGCAGAAGCCTGTGGATCTGCTGGCGGATATCGAGGCGCAGATGTTTGATCCAAGGTTATAGGCAAAAAAACAGGCCGCTCTGCAGCGGCCTGTTTCCTGCGGGGCGGGTCCGGCCTGCCCCAACGATGTGCCGGTTTATCGTGCCGGATTCACAATCACCGTGCTGCCGCTGCCGGTGCTGCCTTTGGCGCCCGTCGCGCCGGTGCTGCCCGTGGCGCCAGTAGCACCGGTGTAGCCAGTGTCACCTGTTGCGCCCGTGGATCCGGTGCTGCCCGCACTGCCGGTAGCGCCGGTGTACCCCGTATTGCCTGTGTTGCCGGTGTTGCCTGTGTTGCCTGTGTTGCCGGTGGCGCCGGTGGCACCGGTATAACCGGTGTCGCCTTGCGGTCCCATCGGTCCGGTGCAGGCACCCAGCCCCAGTGTTGCGAGTAACAGAATGGATAACGTCGGATATTTCATGATGGCCTCTGTGGGGTTAAACGCGACCCCAAGGGCCGCATTCATCACTTTGAGCGGTTCCGCAGAGGCAGTCCGTTCGCTGGCGTACCAAGAGCCGGTTTTAGGCGGTAGCGAAGCGGGCCTGTGCCCCGTATTTCCGCCCGGCAGGCTTCATGTCCGGTTCAGGCCGTGTCGCCAGTATGGCCCTTCACTGCCTCGGTTTGCATGGCAACCGGAGGCTGATCAGCAGGGGCAGTACCGAATCGTCCATATTCAGCGATCACCTGCGCACCGAGCAACAGCAATGTGGCGGCAATCTCCAGACTGAGCAGCACAATGATGGCCGTGGTCAGCGAGCCATAGACCAGTTCCACTTGCGAGAACGTGGTGAGGTACCAGGCCAGCCCCTGGCGAATGATTTCCCACAACAAACCCGCTGTGGCACCGCCGATCAGGGCGTGGCTTGGTGAAATCCGGCCGGCTGACAGGAAAAAATAAATCGCGGAAATGACCAGGATTTCAATAACGATGCCGGCGAGGTAGAGCATGAAACGGCTGATGCCGCCGAGCGACCAGGCATGCCCGAGGATGCGCAGTTCTGTTTCACCTATTGCGATCAGCTGTGCGAGTGCCAGCGTTCCGATGAACAGTCCCGCCGCGATGAAAGCAATATAGACGAGGGGCAGCAATGCCGAAACAAGAAAATTCCGTTGATGTGTTGCCACGCGATGCAGAAAAATCACGGAGATCGCGTTTTCCAGAACCCTGAAGGCGAGCGAACTGAAGAAAAGCAGGCTCGCCAGCAGCACCCAGCCCAGAACCTCGCGGTGTTCCATGAACGCCGTCAGCTCGATCATCAGGGCTTTGCCCTGCCCGGGCGCCAGGTGCTCCAGCGCATGGCGCAGTGTCGCCAGCAGTTCGCGCTGATCGGTCACTTGTGACAATCCCATCACCATCAGGATCAACAGCGGCACGATGGACAGCAAGGTGTAATACGCCACGGCGCCAGCCAGTAGCAGCCCCTGGTTGGCGCGAAACGCCCGCATGACCTGGAGGGCGAAAGCGCCGGGTTGTTTGAGTATCCGGGCGGCCTGGTTGTCGATCAGCGGCAATGGAGGAGGCAAGCGGAAGAGTGTTGGACGACCGCGACAATCTACAGGATTGTAACGATGCCGATCAACCCGCGATGGCGGGTGGTATTACGGCCTGTTGCCGTCGATATTCGCGGCGCTTCATGTCAAGGTAGGCATCACGCTCCATTTCATGCAGCTGGAGCGGATAACGCTCGCTGGCGGCGAACCAGTCCTTGAGGCGTTTTTCAAGACGTGCCGGAAGCGGGGTGGCCAGCGCGCCGAGATAGGATTCGATCGCCAGGTAATAACGCATGGTGTTGCGTTCCACCACGCCGCGCAGGCCCCCGATGTGGCGGGGCTGGCCGTCTGCCTGGATGCCGGCGAGGGTGAAACCCACCTTGTCCCTGCCGACGGTGCCGAGATAGGCCTGCATTGCCAGCCGGCCCATCAGGCCGTAGTTGTACGCATACGAGAGATGGATGAAGGTCCGGCCCTGGTCCAGCGGGATTGCCTCGAGCGTGATGCGGTAATCGCTTGTGCTCAGCGGTCCCTCGTCCGCGGTCAGCGTGACTTGCAGGTAGTCCGGAGTCTGGGTGGCGACACGATGGGCGAAAATCACCCGATGGGCTTCATCCAGCGGCTGGTCGTGTTTTTTGCCGATGCTGACATTGATGATGTCTCCGGCTGGCGTGGCCGCGGCACGGCAGTATTTGGTATTGAGGTGCAGCATCAGGATGTCGCACCAGTTGCCGGGGCTGTCCAGCGCTGCTCCTGCCGTGGCAAACGGGTAATTCACAAGGGCGTAAATATCGCCCTTTACGCCACCCGGTGTTTCGCTGGAGTCCAGATGCAGCGGCCGCTGAAACTGGTTATTGCCGAGCCGTTCCTGCAGCGCACCGTAGCGGGCGCGCAGCGTCGCGGACGAATTCACTCCGGCCTCACCGGCATGCGCCATGACCGTGCCGACGCAGAGCAGGGCAATGGCCGCCCATCGCATGGCTGCCCGGGTGGGGCGGGCCGGTGGCGGCGCCGGGATTGCACTGGAATCTTTCATCAGGATGAAACTCCTACAGCCAGTATTCCCACAGGCGGGCGGCTGCTTCTTTCAGGCGATTGCCGAGCGAACGCCGCTCCCATTGTTCGGGCGTGATCAGTTCGGAAGCTGCGAGGTCGGTGTCGAACATGGCCTGCATCTGCGCGCCGAAGGCCTGGCCGAGGATGACGGCATTGACTTCGTCGTTATGCAGAAAGCTGCGCCAGTCGAGATTGGTCGAGCCGACGGTCGACCACACGCCGTCGATGAGTGCGGTTTTGGAGTGCAGCAAGGCATCGCGCCGTTCGTGGATTTTGACGCCCGCGTGCAGCAGTTCGGCATAGTGCGCGCGCCCGGCGTGGAATACCAGCCAGGAATCGGTGTTTCCGGGCAGGATGATTTTGACCTCCACGCCGCGTTGCACGGCTTTTTTCAGCGCGTCCAGCAACTGCGGGTCGGGCACGAAATAGGCATTGGTCAGATTGACCGCCGTTTCAGCACTGTTGATGGCCGAAATCAGCGTTGCGTAGATCAGGCTGTAGGGTTCATCCGGCGAGCTGCCGATGGCGCGTACGACCTCGTTGCCCTTGTTGGCGGGTTTCGGGAAATAGTCCAGTGTCGGCAGTGCCCCGCCTTTTTGCTTTTCCCAGGTTGCGAGAAACAGCTTCTGGAATTCGCCGACAACAGGGCCTTCGACCCGCAGATGGGTGTCGCGCCAGGGCAGTGCGCCGGAAGGACGTTCCTTCGAGCGACGGCTGAAGGAGCCGCCTGAGTAGACGCTGCTGATGTTGATGCCGCCGAGGAAGGCAGTCTGGCCATCGACAACCAGCAGTTTGCGGTGATCACGCTGATTGACATCCCAGCCTTTTTTTGCCGTAAGCGGGTTCACCGGGTTGAATTCGAGGACCTGGATGCCGCTGTCGGTGAGGCGCTGGAAAAATGCCCGTGGTGTGTTGATCGCACCCACACTGTCATAAATCAAGCTTACCGCCACGCCCTGAGTCTGTTTCTCGATCAGGGCATCCGCAAAACGATTGCCCACTTCATCGTCTTCGATGATGTAGGTTTCCAGGTTGATGTGGTTTTTGGCATTGTGAATCGCGGCAAACATGTGCTGATAGGTGACGGGGCCGTCCTGCAGCAGTAGCACTGTGTTGCCGGTCATCAGCGGGCTGCCGGTGACGGCTTCTTCGAGGGCCAGGTGTCGGTCAAAGATGCTGGTTTCCTGGCCCCGGCTTTGCAACTGGAAGAGGATGGCTTTGCTTTGCTGCGCACTCAGCGGGCCGTGCGCGCCCTCGAATTGCACGGGCCGGGCTTGGTGCCTGGCCATGTCGGGTACGATGGTCGGCAGCGCGCTGCATCCGGCAAAGGCAGTGATGATCACTGCGGCCAGGCAGCGCACGATTCCGCGATGCCGCGCCGACTGCTTCGGTCTGTCAAGCAATGCCGCCCCCTTTTTGCGCCGTGATTGAGGTCGTAACCCGTTTCGCCTGAGGCTATGCCTGCAATCCGGCGTACACCGTGCGGCAACGTACAGAGGCGCGCCTGCGTTCGAGCTTCCGGCCCCGGACGGGGCTGCCGTGTCGTGGCCGGATCCAGGGCCCGGTTACGAACCCCGGACGACCACCAGGTTGTTCTCGACCGCTTTGACGCCTTCGACCGCCGCCGCCAGCCGGGTGGCCCGTTCGCGGCTGGCGGCGGACGCCGTGGTGCCGAACAGGCTGACCACGCCTTTTTCGGTGACCACGTCGATACCGGTGGATTTCAGGCCGGGTTCGGCAATCAGCGCCGATTTCACCTTGACGGTGATGGCGGCATCGGCCACTGCGGCGCCGGCACTGGCGGCTTTTTCGGAAACGGCGGATCTGGCCTGGTCCACTTTCTGTTCCGCGCTGTCGGCGGCCTGCGCAAGCTGCCGGCCGGTCTTGTCGACGGCACGGTCGATGTCCTGGCCGACTTTTTCGGCAGAGGGTTTCTGCTCGCAGGCGACCAGGCCCAGGGACAGCATGCCGGCGGTGGCGATGGCCAGGGTTTTACGAAGCTGCAGTATGAGTGGGGCGTTCATGTTCATGTTCCCTCCAGTGGCTTGTTTGGTGATGGCTAGGTTGTCGTGTCAGCGGCCGATCAGCTTTGCGTTTTCATGGGCAGTACGGCGCGCAGCGTCGTTGAATGCACGCGCGTTGCGTTTTTCCCAGGCCTGCACCTGCTTTTCGGCTTCCTCCATGGCAATGCCATAGGATTCCTGGATCTGGCCGAGCAGACGCTCGCGCCGGCCGTCGATGATGTCCAGATGGTCGTCGGTGAGGCGGCCCCATTGCTCCCTGACCTTGCCTTTGGCCTGCTTCCAGTTGCCTTCAATGCGATCCCAGTTCATCTGTGTCTCCTGGTCTGTTGATTAAAAGCTGCGGTCGAGCCGCATCCTTGCCGCGTTGTCCCGTGTGCGGCCGGGCAGGGGTGCCCGGTGGTCCCCGATGCCGGGGACGGGAAATACGCCTTGCACCAGGACTGGTGCACAGAGCGGGCCAACATATAAATACTCGTTTAAAAACAAATACTTAATGTATTTTTATGGGTTGTCGCAGGGGCGCGGATCTGTTGCCGTCCGGGGACAGCAAAGCGGGGCGGCCGGGGGCTGCGCAAGGGGAATGAACGTCGTTGCCGGGCGACAAATGAGGGGCGCGCCGACGGGATCACGCAAAATGCGGGCGTAAAAAAACCGGGGTGCGATGCATCCCGGTTTTTTTGCAGCAGAGCGTGGTGATTACGCCGCTGCGAGCAGTTCCCTCAGTACGTAAGGAAGAATGCCGCCGTGTTTCAGGTAATCGACCTCGATGCCGGTGTCGATGCGCAGCGTCAGCGTCACGCGCTGGGTGCTGCCGTCGGCGCGGGTGATCACCATGGTCACGTCCTGCAGCGGTTTGACGTTGCCGCCGTTGATGCCTTCGATGGTGAATGACTCGGTGCCGTCGATGCCCAGCGTCTTGACGTCCTCGCCCGGCTTGAACTGCAGCGGCAGCACACCCATGCCGATCAGGTTGGCGCGGTGGATGCGTTCGAAGCTTTTGACGATGACCGCTTTGACGCCGAGCAACTGCACGCCCTTGGCCGCCCAGTCGCGCGAGGAGCCCATGCCGTAGTCATCGCCGCCGAAGATCACCAGCGGCGTGTTTCTGGCGCGATAGATTTCCGAGGCTTCGAAAATGGTCATCTGCTCGCCGCCGGGCTGCACCCTGGTGATCGGGCCTTCGGTGCCGGGCGCGACCGCGTTGCGCAGGCGCACGTTGGCGAAGGTGCCGCGCACCATCAGTTCGTGGTTGCAGCGGCGCACGCCGAAGTGACCCCACTCCGCAGGCGGTGTGCCGTAGGGCTCCAGCCATTTGCCGGCCGGCGTGCCCGGCTTGATCTTGGTCGACGGGCTGATGTGGTCGGTGGTGATGGAGTCGCCGAGGATGGCCAGCGCGCGTGCGCCCTTGATGTCATCCACCTTGCCCGGCGTGCGTGTGACGCCGTGGAAAAACGGCGGCTCCTTGATGAAGGTGGATTTTTCATCCCACTGGTACACCGCGCCTTTGATGGTGGGGATGGCTTCCCACAGTTTTTTGTTGCCCGACAGGTCGCCGTATTCGCGGCGGAAGTGTTCCGCATTGGAAGCGAATTTGAGCAGTGCCGCGACTTCGGCATCGCTGGGCCAAAGATCTTTCAGGTAAACCGGTTTGCCGTCGCGGTCCTTGCCCAGCGGGTCTTTGCTGAGATCGGTGCGCACGGTGCCGGCCAGTGCGTAAGCCACCACCAGAGCGGGGCTGGCGAGGTAATTGGCGCGCAGGTTGGGGTGGACACGGGCTTCGAAATTGCGGTTGCCGGAGAGTACGGCGCAGGTCACCAGATCCTTGGCCACGACGACTTCCTCGATCTTGGCATCGAGCGGGCCGGCCGCGCCCATGCAGGTGGTGCAGCCGTAGGCGACGACGCCGAAGCCCAGTTTTTCGAGGTGCGGCAGCAGGCCGGCATCGCGCAGGTAGGCGGTGACGACCTTGGAGCCGGGCGCCAGCGAGGTCTTGATGCGCGGGTGCGGCATCAGGCCTTTTTCCGTGGCGCGTTTTGCCAGCAGGCCGGCGGCGATCAGCAGCGCCGGGTTGGAGGTGTTGGTGCAGGAAGTGATCGAGGCAATCAGCACGTCGCCGTGGCCGACATCGAAACCGTGGGCGGTCGGCTCGCGACGCTCGAGGTCGGTTGCCGGGCGCGCGTAACCGTTCTTGTCGACGGGTGCCGAGAACAGGGTATCGAAGTTGCGGCCGAGATCAGGCAGGCTGACGCGGTCCTGCGGGCGTTTCGGGCCGGACAGGCTGGGCACGATGCTGTCGAGATCGAGTTCGATGACCTCGGTGTAGTCGATGTCGCCCTTTTTCGGCATGCCGAACATGCCCTGTGCCTTGTAATAGGCCTCGATCGCGGAAATCAGTTCCGGTTCGCGGCCGGTGGTGCGGAAGTAGTCGACGGTTTTTTCATCGACCGGGAAATAACCCATGGTCGCGCCGTATTCCGGCGCCATGTTGGCCACCGTGCAGCGGTCGGCGGCGGTCAGTGCCGCGGCGCCCGGGCCGAAGAACTCGACGAATTTGCCGACGACCTTGGCCTTGCGCATCAGCTGGGTGACGGTGAGGGCAAGGTCGGTTGCGGTGACGCCTTCGCGCAGCTTGCCGGTCATGTGGCAGCCGACCACGTCCGGTGTCAGGAAGGCATTGGGCTGGCCGAGCATGCCGGCTTCGGCTTCGATGCCGCCGACACCCCAGGCGACGATGCCGATGCCGTTGACCATGGTGGTGTGCGAGTCGGTGCCGAACACGGTATCCGGGAACCAAACGCCGTCTTTTTCCCAGACGCCGCGCGACAGGTGTTCCATGTTGATCTGGTGGATGATGCCGTTGCCGGGCGGCACCACGCGCACGGTCTTGAATGCGCCCTGTGCCCACTTCACGAAGCGGTAACGCTCGGCGTTGCGCTTGAATTCGATTTCCTGGTTGATCTGCACGGCGTCGGGCCGGTTGTAGACGTCGATTTCCACCGAGTGATCGACGACCACGTCGACCGGCACCAGCGGCTCGATGTTGCCCGGCGGCACGCCGAGGCGTTCCGCCGCCGCGCGCATCGCCGAGAGGTCGTTCAGCGTGCCGAAGCCGATCAGGTCCTGCAGCACGATGCGCACCACGATGAAGGGGATTTCGGAGGTGCGTTTGCCGTTGGCCTGCCAGGCGGCGAGGGCCTTGACGTGTTCCTCGCTGACGCGTTTGCCGTCGCAGTGGCGCACCAGCGCTTCGAGCACGACGCGGATCGAGCGCGGCAGGCGCGAGATCTTGCCCAGACCCGCGGCTTCAAGTGCGGCGAGGCTGTGGTATTTGCCGGTCTTGCCGGGGGAGGGGGTGAATTCCTTGAGGGTCTTGAAGGTGTCTTGGGCCATGGTGTTTGCCTGTTTGGGGTGTCGGGCTGCGATGCCAGGCGGGTGCATGGCATGAGCCATGCACCCGTGCCGCTTGTGTTACGCCGCTGCCATCATGTCGCGCAGGACGAACGGCAGAATGCCGCCGTGCCTGAGGTATTCCACTTCAATCGGTGAATCAACGCGCAGTGTCACAGTGACGTTCTGTGTCTTGCCGTCGGCGCGGTGGATGACCAGCGTGACGTCCTGCATGGGCTTGATGTTGCCGCCCTCGACGCCGATCAGGTCGTAGGTCTCGGTGCCGGTGATACCCAGCGACTGCACGCTGTCCGCACCCTTGAACTGGCAGGGCAGCACGCCCATGCCGACCAGATTGGAGCGGTGGATGCGCTCGTAGCCGCGGGCGACGACGACCTTGATGCCGAGCATTTGCGTGCCCTTGGCGGCCCAGTCGCGCGACGAACCCGTGCCGTATTCTTCACCGCCGAAGACGAACAGCGGCACCTTGTCCTTCTGGTAGCGCATGGCGGCTTCGTAGATCGTCATCTTGTCGCCGCTGGGCTGGTGGATGGTCACGCTGCCCTCAGAGCCGGGCACCATCAGGTTTTTGATGCGCGGATTGGCGAAGGCGCCGCGCACCATCACTTCGTGGTTGGTGCGGCGCGAGCCGAAGCTCGACAGATCGGTGCTGCCCGCTGCAACCAGCCAGTCGCCGGCGAGCGTGCCCTTGCGGATCGGCGCCACCGGGCTGATATGGTCGGTGGTCAGCTTGTTGCCGTAAATGCCCAGCGCGCGACCGCCCTTGATGTCGCTGACCTTCGGCAGTTCCTTCCTGAATCCTTCGAACAGCGGGGGTTCGAGCATATAGGTCGATTTCGGGTTCCACTGGAACAGCGCGCCGCGGGCTTCAGGGATGGCGTCCCACAGGTCTTTGGCGCCGTCGAGGTTGGTGTATTCGCGCTTGAAGTTCTCGCTGTTGGTGGCGAATTTCATCACCGCGTCCACTTCGGCGCCGGTGGGCCAGAGGTCTTTCAGGAACACCGGTTTGCCGTTTTTGTCGTTGCCCAGCGGATCGGTTTCAACGTTTTTCAGGATGGTGCCGGCCAGCGCAAACGCGACCACCAGCGGCGGGCTCATCAGGAAGTTGGCTTTCAGGCTCTGGTGTACACGGGCTTCGAAGTTGCGGTTGCCGGAGAGCACGGCCGCGGAGATCACGTCGTTTTTCACGATCGAATCTTCGAGGTCCTTGTCCAGCGGGCCGGCGAGGCCCATGCAGGTGGTGCAGCCGTAGGCGACCACGTAGAAGCCGAGCTGCTCCAGGTACGGCAGCAGACCGGAGTCCTTCAGGTAGGCGGTCACGACTTTGGAACCGGGCGCCAGCGAGGTTTTGACACGCGGATGCGTCTTCATGCCTTTTTCAACCGCTTTTTTGGCGAGCAGACCGGCGGCCAGCAGCACCCAGGGGTTGGAGGTGTTGGTGCAGGAGGTGATGGCGGCGATGCTGATGTCGCCGTGGCCGACGTCAGCGATGGCGGCGTTGGCCACCGGGAAACGTTTGGCCAGGTCGGCAGCAGGTTTGTTGTAGCCGCTTTCCGCGACCGGCTTCGAGAACAGCTCGGTGAAGCGGCTTTTGATGTGTTCCAGGTTGATGCGGTCTTCCGGCTGTTTCGGGCCGGAGACGCTGGGGCGCACGGTGGACAGGTCGAGTTCGACAACCTGCGAATAATCGATTTCGCCTTTTTTCGGAATGCCGAACATGCCCTGCGCCTTGAGGTAGGACTCGATGGCGTCGCAATGCTGTTCACGGCCCGTCATGCGGTAATACTCGAGGGCCGTCTCGTCGATGGCAAAGAAGCCGCAGGTCGCGCCGTAGTCGGGCGCCATGTTGGCGACGGTGGCGCGGTCGGTCGCCGACAGCGACGCAGCGCCTTCACCGAAGTATTCGACAAACTTGTTGACGACCTTGGTCTTGCGCAGCAATTCGGTGACGGTCAGCACGAGGTCGGTGGCGGTGACGCCTTCGCACAGTTTGCCGGTCATGTGCACGCCGACCACGTCCGGCGTCAGGAAGTAGTAGGGCTGGCCGAGCATGCCGGCTTCGGCTTCGATGCCGCCCACGCCCCAGGCCAGGATGCCGATGCCGTTGACCATGGTGGTGTGCGAGTCGGTGCCGACGGTGGAGTCGGGGTAATAGACGCCGTCTTTTTCCCACACGCCGCGCGACAGATATTCGAGATTGACCTGGTGGCAGATGCCGTTGCCGGGAGGCACGACGCGGATGCCGTTGAAGGCCTGCTTGGCCCACTTGAGAAAGGTGTAACGCTCGCCATTGCGCTCGAACTCGATTTCCATGTTCTTGCGCAGCGCGTCTTTCGAGTTGTGTACGTCGACGACGACCGAGTGGTCGACGACGAGGTCGACCGGCACCAGCGGTTCGATCCGGGTCGGTTCGAAGTTCTGGCGCTTGGCTTCGGCGCGCATCGCCGCGAAGTCGTTCAGTGCCGGGAACCCCGCCATGTCCTGCAGCATGATGCGGGCAAGCACGAAGGGGATTTCCTGGGTGCGCGGCGCGTTCGGTTGCCAGCCGGCCAGTTCGCGGACGCGGTCTTCGGAAATGCGCACGCCGTCACAGTTCCGGAGTACGGACTCGAGCACCACACGCAGGCTCACCGGGAGGCGCGATACCTTGCCGAGTCCGGCTTCTTCCAGCGCGGCCAGCGAGTAGTACTTTCCGGTCTTGCCGGACTTCAGTTTGAATTCCCGTAACGAGTTGAACGCATTGTTGGCCACGCGGATGCTCCTTGAAATGATGGGGTGCCGAAATAAGCTGCCGAAAAGCCCTAAATTATAGAGTGTTGCAGGACAGGAATAAATCAGTATGGCGTGTCCTGAAGACGTTCGCCATGCGGAATCAGCCGCCTTTTTTCAGCCGCAGTCGGCGCTGCACGGCGGCACAAACCTGTTTGTGATTCGCGGCCCATGAAAACTTTCAGCGGGATGGCGGCGGACAGCTTGACGGGGAAATACCGGCGACGCGTCTGCGCATGAATGCGCTCAGCGGATGGATGCTGTTGTGTCCAGGGCAGCGGTTGGCATCTGTCGTTTTATCAATAAAAACAACAAGTTACTTTTCAGCTCAGATCACGAACAAATCGACAAATTCGTGCACCGGGGTCGCTTCCAGTTTTTTCTGATCCCCGCACAGCGCGTCAATCGCGGCACGCTGTTTTTCCGGGAAACGACGCGCGAGGTTGGTGCGGAACTTGGCTTCGAGCAGGGGCACGCCTTCCTTGCGCCGGCGGCGATGGCCGATCGGGTATTCGACGGTGACGTTGGTGGTTTTGCTGCCGTCCTTGAAAAACACCTGGATGGCATTGGCGATCGAACGTTTCTGCGGGTCAAGATAGTCGCGGCTCCACTGTCTGTTTTCGACGCATTCCATCCTGTCGCGCAGTGCATCGACGCGCGGGTCATGCGCGACCTCATCCTCGTAATCCGCCGCGGTCAGGTTGCCTTTCAGCAAGCCGATCGCCGCCATGTACTGAATGCAGTGATCGCGGTCGGCCGGATTGTTCAGCGGGCCTTTTTTGTCGATGATGCGGATCGCCGACTCATGGGTGGT
Source organism: Burkholderiales bacterium (assembly GCA_019749945.1). Classification (GTDB taxonomy): domain Bacteria; phylum Pseudomonadota; class Gammaproteobacteria; order Burkholderiales; family SG8-41. The sequence goes on along the minus strand of JAIEPF010000038.1, from coordinate 13,241 downwards.
GATGACGATTTTTTTGATGTCATTGAGCCGGTTTTTCACTTGGGGGTGTAATTGCACCGCGCATTCCACCGCGGTCTGGGCGTGGAATTCCGCCGGGAAGGAAATCTTGAACAGCACGTTTTCCATCACGTAGGAGCCGTAGCTGCGGGTGAATTTGAAGGGTTTGCCCTTGAACAGCACGTCGTAGAAACCCCAGCCCTTGGCCGACAGGCCGGAGGGATAACCCATCTCGCCCTTGGCCGCCATCAGCGCGAGGCGCACCGCGCGGCTGGTGGCGTCACCGGCGGCCCAGGATTTGCGCGAGCCGGTGTTCGGCGCGTGGCGGTAGGTGCGCAGTGACTGGCCGTCTATCCAGGCATTCGACACCGCGTTGATGATTTCGTCACGCGTCAGCCCCATCAGGCTGGACACGACGGCGGTGGAGGCGACCTTGACCAGCAGCACATGGTCGAGGCCGACGCGGTTGAAACTGTTTTCCAGCGCGATCACGCCCTGGATTTCGTGGGCCTTGATCATGCCGGTCAGCACATCGCGCATCACCAGCGGTTTTTTGCCGGTAGCCACCGCCTGGCGTGACAGGTAATCGGCCATGGCGAGGATGCCGCCGAGGTTGTCGGAAGGATGGCCCCATTCCGCCGCCAGCCAAGTGTCGTTGAAATCGAGCCAGCGGATCATGCAGCCGATGTTGAATGCGGCCATCACCGGATCGAGCTGGAAGGAAGTGCCCGGCACTTTCGCGCCGTTGGTCATGGTCGCCCCCGGCACCACCGGCCCCATCAGCTTGGTGCAGGCAGGGTAGGACAGGGCTTCGAAACCGCAACCCAAAGTGTCCATCAGGCACAGCCGCGCGGTGTTGTAGGCCTCGGCACTGCTGATCTTCGTCCTGGCGGCGTAGTCGGCGATGTCGGTGATGACCTTGTCGGGTTTGGGGCGGACGTTGGAGATGTGGGCGGACATGTTTGAAACCTTTAAGGCGTGAACGAGTGAACGGGTGAACGAGTGAACATGTGGTTGAGCGAGGGGGTTACCCGTTCACTTGTTCACCCGTTCACTTTTCACCGCTTTACCGCGCTGAGCCAGCGGCACGAACTTGCGGTTTTCCGGGCCGGTGTAAACGGCGGTCGGGCGGATGATCTTGTTGTCGATGCGTTGTTCGATGACATGCGCCGACCAGCCGCTGGTGCGCGAGATGATGAACAGCGGGGTGAACATCGCCGTCGGCACCCCCATCCTGTGGTACGACACGGCGGAGTACCAGTCGAGGTTGGCGAACATTTTTTTCTCGCGCATCATCACTGTCTCGATGCGTTCGGCGACGTCAAACATTTTCATGTCGCCGGCTTCCTTCGACAGCTTGCGCGCGACCTCCTTGATCACCTTGTTGCGCGGATCGGCGATGGTATAGACCGGATGACCGAAGCCGATCACCACTTCCTTGTTGGCGATGCGGGTAATGATGTCGTTTTCCGCGGCATCCGGCGTCTCGTAGCGGTTCATCACTTCGAAGCCGACTTCGTTGGCGCCACCGTGTTTGGGGCCGCGCAGCGCGCCAATGCCGCCGGTGATCGCAGAATGCATGTCGGATCCGGTGCCGGCGATGACGCGGCAGGTGAAGGTCGAGGCGTTGTATTCATGCTCGGCATAGAGGTTCAGCGAGGTGTGCATTGCGCGCACCCATGATGCCGATGCTGGTTTGCCGTGCAGCAGGTGCAGGAAATGGCCGCCGATGGAATCGTCGTCGGTTTCAAGTTCGATGCGACGGCCGTTCTGGCTGTAGTGATACCAGTAGAGCAGCATCGAACCGAATGAGGCCATCAGCCGGTCGGCGATGTCGCGCGCGCCGGGCAGGTTGTGGTCTTCGCGCTCGGGTTGTGCTGCGCCGAGGGCGGAGCAACCGGTGCGCATCACGTCCATCGGGTGCGCGGCGGGCGGCAGTTGTTCGAGCACCTTGCGCACCACGGCGGGCAGCCCGCGCAGCGCCCGGAGTTTGCTCTTGTAGGCACGCAGTTCCACGGCATCGGGCAGCTTGCCGTGCACCAGCAGATGGGCGATTTCCTCGAATTCGCAGGTCTCGGCGATGTCGAGGATGTCGTAGCCGCGGTAGTGCAGGTCGTTGCCGCTGCGGCCGACCGTGCACAGAGCGGTGTTGCCTGCGGGCACGCCCGACAATGCGACGGATTTTTTCGGCTTGAAGCCGGCGGGGGCTGCTTTCTCGCTCATGGAGGGTTCCTCAGTGGCCATTCAATTCCAAATAAAAAGCGGACGCTGCAGCTTGCAGGGTCCGCTTTGATTCGGGCATGCGGGGCCGGATCAGCCGAGCAGTCCGAGGACGGAGTCGCGTTCTTCCTGCAGTTCCTGCAGCGTGGCTTGCATGCGCGCCTTGCTGAATTCACTCTGTTCGAGGCCTTTGACGATTTTGTACTTGCCGTCCTTGCAGGTCACCGGGAAGCCGTAAATGATGCCTTTCGGGATGCCGTAGCTGCCGTCGGAGGGGATGCCCATGCTGACCCAGGTGCCGGCCTTGGTGCCCTTGACCCAGTCGCGGATGTGGTCGATGGCGGCATTGGCCGCGCTCGCCGCGGAGGACAGGCCGCGCGCGTCGATGATCGCCGCGCCGCGTTTCTGGATGGTCGGGATGAAATTGTTTTCGAGCCAGGCCTGATCGTTGATCATCGGCCAGATTTTTTTGCCGCCGGCGGTGGCGTGGAACACATCCGGATACTGGGTGGCGGAGTGGTTGCCCCAGACCGCGAGTTTTTTGATGTCGGTGACCGGCTTGCCGATTTTTTGCGCGATCTGGGTCAGCGCACGGTTGTGGTCGAGGCGCATCATCGCCGAGAAGTTCGACGGTTTCAGCTTGGGCGCGTTGTGCATCGCGATCAGGCAGTTGGTGTTGGCCGGGTTTCCGACCACCAGCACCTTGACGCTGCGTTTGGCGACTTCGGACAGCGCCTTGCCCTGCGGCGCGAAAATGCGGCCGTTGGCTTCGAGCAGATCCTTGCGTTCCATGCCGGGGCCGCGCGGGCGGGCGCCGACCAGCAGGGCGACGTCAGCGTCGGCGAAGGCGACCATCGGGTCGGAGGCCGGCACCATACCGTGCAATAACGGGAACGCGCAGTCGTCGAGCTCCATCATCACGCCCTTCAGCGCTTTTTGCGCGCGTTCATCGGGAATTTCCAGCAACTGGAGGATCACCGGCTGGTCTTTGCCGAGCATTTCGCCGCTGGCGATGCGGAACAGCAGGCTGTAGCCGATTTGTCCGGCGGCGCCGGTTACGGCAACGCGCATGGGTCGTTTCATCTGGAAGCTCCTGAATTTCCTTGGTTTTTGGGAAAATACGGCGATGCTGCGTGGCGGAATTTCAGTGGCGTCGCGCATACCGGATAACTGCGGAATGATAGCGAACGCGGGGAATTACGGTCAACACAATGCCCGCGGGGTGGAATCATCATGCACATGTCATGTCCAGTGGACGCCGTGTCAGGCGTCTTGCCGCGAACCGGGATGAAATGACGGGATGTCGAAAACATGTTGCGACGGCTTTACGCGTGCGTCAACGCAACCGGATCGCATGAACAGTTTTTGCTGCAAGGAGGCACATTTTTGCATTTATCGGGTATCTGAAAGCTGGTAGTATTTCATGCGCTTAATTGCAGTTACCGACCGTTTTTCGATTGTTTTCGTGAGTGCCAAAATCTCTCAACTGATGCGGCGCATGCAGCACCGCATCAAGCCCGTTTCTGTGAAGCATGCAATATCACAATCGAAGTTGTTTCCAGGCTCCCGCCGGCGCGCCGGCGTGCTGAGCCCGAACCCGTAATCAAGGAGAGCGCGTGTCGTCGACAGTCGCCAAACCCAGGCCCAAGCATCTGAATCTGATGCAGATCCGGCTGCCGGTGCCGGGCATCGTGTCCATCATGCACCGCATCAGCGGTGCCGTTTTATTCCTGCTGATCCCGCTGCTGCTGTGGTTGTTCCAGGCAAGCCTGGAATCTCCGGCGTCTTTTGCCGAATTCCGCAGTATCGCTGCGCATCCGCTGATGAAGCTGCTGCTGATCGGCCTGTTGTGGGGTTACCTGCATCATCTGCTGGCCGGCCTGCGCCATTTGTTCCTCGACCTGCACATCGGCACTGAACTCGAAACCGCCCGCCTCACCAGCATCATCGTGCTGGTCTTGGGCGTCGTGCTGACCCTCGCAGCGGGGGTGGCGGCATGGTGAAGCGCGAAGTGGTGGGCGCCCATTACGGCCTGCGCGACTGGCTGGCGCAGCGCGCGACCGCGGTGGTGATGCTGGCTTACACGCTGCTGGTGCTGATGGCGCTGGTGATGCTGCCGAAGTTTGACTACTGGCACTGGAAGGCGCTGTGGCAATTGCAGCTGATGCGTTATGCCACCGTGCTCTTTGTCGCCGCGCTGCTGTTCCATGCCTGGATCGGCGTGCGCAACATATTCATGGATTACATCAAGGATGCGGGCGTGCGTTTGACGCTCTACGTGGTGGTGATCCTGGCCCTGATCGCCTATGGCGCCTGGGCAGTACAGATTCTGTGGGGCAAATAGGCAATGGCAATTACAACCAGAAAATTTGATGCAGTGGTCGTCGGCGCCGGCGGTTCCGGGCTGCGCGCGGCGCTGCAGCTGGCCGAGGCCAAGCTGCAGGTGGCCGTGCTGTCCAAGGTGTTCCCGACGCGTTCGCATACCGTGGCGGCGCAGGGCGGGGTTTCCGCCTCGCTCGGCAACGAAGAGCCGGACAACTGGCACTGGCATATGTATGACACCGTCAAGGGCTCCGATTATCTCGGCGACCAGGACGCGATCGAGTTCATGTGCCGCAAGGCCAGCGAAGCGGTGATCGAGCTTGAGCACTACGGTATGCCCTTTGACCGCCTCGACAACGGCAAAATCTACCAGCGCCCCTTCGGCGGCCACACCAGCAACTACGGCGAACGCGCGGTCAAACGCGCCTGCGCCGCGGCCGACCGCACCGGCCACGCCATGCTGCATACGCTGTATCAGCGCAACGTGCGCGCCCATACCCAGTTTTTTGTCGAGTGGATGGCGCTTGACCTGATCCGCAACCAGGCCGGTGATGTGCTGGGCGTGGTGGCGATGGAAATGGAAACCGGCGAAGTGATGGTGCTGCATTCGAAGGCTACCTTGCTCGCCACCGGCGGCGCGGGGCGCATTTACGCCGCCAGCACCAACGCCTTCATCAATACCGGCGACGGCCTCGGCATGGCGGCGCGCGCCGGCATCCCGCTCGAGGACATGGAGTTCTGGCAGTTCCACCCGACCGGTGTGGCCGGCGCCGGCGTGCTGATCACCGAAGGCGTGCGCGGCGAGGGCGGTTTTCTGCTCAACAAGAACGGCGAACGCTTCATGGAGCGTTATGCGCCGACGGTGAAGGATCTGGCGAGCCGCGACGTGGTTTCCCGTGCCATGGCCACCGAAATCAAGGAAGGCCGTGGCGCCGGCAAGGATGCGGATTACATCCTGCTCAAGCTCGACCATCTCGGTGCCGACGTGATCGACAAACGTTTGCCGGGCATCCGCGAGATCGCCATCAAGTTCGCCAACGTCGACCCGGCCAAGGATCCGATCCCGGTGGTGCCGACCTGCCATTACCAGATGGGCGGAATCCCCACCAACATGCACGGCCAGGTGCTGGACGGCCACAACGGCGGTGCGATCGTGAAGGGCCTGTACGCAGCGGGCGAATGCGCCTGCGTGTCGGTGCATGGCGCGAACCGCCTCGGCACCAACTCGCTGCTCGACCTGCTGGTGTTCGGCAAGGCTTCGGGCGAACAGGTGGTCAAGGATCTGGCGGCCGATGTGTTGTCGCACCAGGATCTGCCGAAGGATGCGGCTGAGCGCTCCCAGGCACGGCTGGCAAGGCTGGATTCGGCCAAATCGGGCGAGAGCGTGCACGAGGTCGGTGCGGAATTGCGGCGCACGATGCAGTTGCACTGCGGCGTGTTCCGTTTTCCCGACAGCCTGGCCGAGGGTGTACGCAAGATCAATGAAGTCGCACAGCGTGCAGGGCATTTGTATTTCAAGGACAAGAGCAAGGTGTTCAACACGGCCCGCGTTGAAGCGCTCGAACTGGAGAACCTGGTCGAAGTGGCGATGTCGACAATGGTTTCGGCACATGCCCGCCAGGAGTCGCGCGGCGCCCATGACCGCAGTGACTTCCCGAACCGCGACGATGCGGGCTGGATGAAACACACGTTCTGGTACAAGGAGGGCAACCGCCTCGAGTACCGTCCGGTTCAGCTCAAGCCGCTGACCGTCGAATCGTTCGAACCCAAGGCCAGGGTTTACTAAATGTCCGCCGCACTGAGCATACCGAGAACCAAGGAATAGCGATGCGCATCTCCATTTACCGCTACAACCCCGATGTCGACGCCAAGCCGTACATGCAGGATTACGATCTGACGCTGGAGCCCACCGACCGCATGCTGCTGGATGCGCTGATCCGCCTGAAGTCGGTTGACGACACCTTTGCGTTCCGCCGCTCCTGCCGCGAAGGCGTCTGCGGCTCTGATGCGATGAACATCAACGGCAAAAACGGCCTCGCCTGCATCACCAAGATTGCCGACCTGAAGGAACCGGTGGTGATCCGCCCGCTGCCCGGTCTGCCGGTGATCCGCGACCTGATCGTCGACATGTCGCAGTTTTTCAAGCAATACCATTCGGTGACGCCGTACGTGATCAACGATACACCGCGTCCCGAGACCGAGCGCCTGCAGTCGCCGGAGGATCGCGAAGAGCTGAACGGTCTCTACGAGTGCATCCTCTGCGCCTGCTGCTCGACATCCTGTCCGTCGTTCTGGTGGAATCCGGACAAGTTTGTCGGCCCGGCGGGACTGCTGCAGGCCTACCGCTTCATCGCCGACACGCGCGACCAGGCGACCAACGAACGCCTCGACAACCTCGAGGATCCGTACCGGCTGTTCCGCTGCCATTCGATCATGAACTGTGTCGATGTCTGTCCGAAGGGGCTGAATCCGACAAAGGCGATCGGCAAGATTAAAGATTTACTGGTCAAGCGGACGGTTTAAGAGAGCCTAACAAAATGAACCAGTGGCTTCGCAGCTTTCTCCCTCACCCTCAATCCCTCTCCCGGTGGGAGAGGGAAGTTAGGCCCTTCTCCCCAAGGGAGAAGGGTTGGGATGAGGGAAAAAAGTCACTTTGTTAGGCACTCCAGATGTCCGATTTGGATCGCATACGCTGGCAGTGCCGGCGCGGACTGCTGGAGCTGGACCTGCTGCTGAACCGGTTTGTGGCGCAGGAACTGGACGGCCTGGACCCCGGCCAGCTGCAGGTGTTCAAGGAACTGCTGAACGAGCAGGATCCCATGCTGCTGGCCTGGGTGATGGAGCAGGAGGAGGTGCCCGGACGTTATGATTTTCTGATCAGGCGTCTGCGGCAGGTGTATCAGTGATTGTGGTCACGGAAGTTCAGATAGCGGTCACGGCAGTGCAGGCGGCGGCAACAGACACAACAGCCATAATTTTTCAGCAACAACAAGCAGCTTGAACATACGGAGATTGTCATGAAGGAAAAGCTCGCAACCCTGTCGTTCAGTGATGGCAGCCCCTCGGTTGATTTCCCGATATTCGGCGGCACCATCGGCCCCGACGTGATCGACGTGCGCAGCCTGTACGCCAAGACCGGCAAGTTCACCTACGATCCCGGGTTCATGTCGACCGCGAGCTGCCGTTCCGGCATCACTTACATCGACGGCGACGAAGGCATCCTGCTGTATCGCGGTTATCCGATCGAGCAACTGGCCGAGAAATGCGATTTTCTCGAAGTCGCCTACCTGATTCTCAACGGCGAACTGCCGAACAAGGCGCAAAAGTTCGAGTTCGACAACATCGTCACCCATCACACGATGGTGCACGACCAGCTGACCTATTTCTTCCGCGGTTTCCGCCGCGACGCCCACCCGATGGCCGTGTTGTGCGGCGTGGTCGGCGCGCTGTCGGCGTTCTACCATGACTCGATGAACATCCATGACGAGCGCAGCCGCGACATTTCGGCCTTCCGCCTGATCGCCAAGCTGCCGACGATCACCGCGATGGCCTACAAGTACAACTCCGGCCAGCCCTTCATGTATCCGAAGAACTCGCTGTCGTACACCGAGAATTTCCTCTACATGATGTTCGGCAACCCCTGCGAGGAATACAAGCCGAGCCCGGTGGTGTCGCGGGCGATGGACCGCATCCTGATCCTGCATGCTGATCACGAGCAGAACGCTTCGACATCCACGGTGCGCCTCGCTGGCTCGACCGGCGCCAATCCCTTTGCCTGCATTTCCGCCGGCATTGCCAGCCTGTGGGGACCCGCGCACGGCGGCGCCAACGAAGCCGTGCTGAAAATGCTCGACGAAATCGGCGATGTCAAAAACATTCCGGCCTTCATCAAGCGGGTCAAGGAAAAAGACGGCCACGCCATGCTGATGGGCTTCGGTCACCGCGTCTACAAGAACTACGATCCGCGCGCCAAGATCATCCAGCGCACCTGCCACGAGGTGCTGGAAGAACTCGACATGAAGGACAACAAGCTGATCAAGCTGGCGATGGCGCTGGAGAAGATCGCGCTGGAAGACGATTATTTCATCAAGCGCAAGCTGTATCCGAACGTCGATTTTTATTCCGGCATCGTCTACAAGGCGCTGGGCATTCCGGTCAGCATGTACACCGCGATTTTCGCGCTGGCGCGCACCGTGGGCTGGATCGCGCAGTGGAAGGAACTGATTGCCGACCCCGAGCAGAAAATCGGCCGGCCGCGTCAGCTGTTCACCGGCGCCAAGCAGCGCGAGTTCGTGCCTTTCGCCAAACGCAAATAAACCTTGCAGGCGCCGCCGCCGGCGGCGCCTGAGCGGTTGCAACCCTTTCAGCTTTCAGGTGCAGACATGATGAAGGAATTCCGCGGTACCTCGCTGCTGTTCGGCGCCAACGCGCCGTTTGTCGAGGGCTTGTACGAGCAGTACCTGAAGGATCCGCAGTCGGTGGAGCCGCGCTGGCGCGGTTATTTCGACGAACTGCAGAAACTCGACGACGGCCCGGCCGACGTGGTGCACTCCGAAGTGCAGCAGCGTTTTGTCGATCTTGCCCGCAACCGGCGCGCGGTCAGCGGCGGCGCGGCCGCGGCGCAGAACCTGCAGAAGCAGTTTGCGGTGATGCAGCTGATTTCGGCCTACCGTTTCCAGGGCAACCGCATTGCCGACATCGACCCGCTGAAACGCATCATTGAAACCCCGCCGATTGCCGAGCTGGATCCCGCGCACTACGGGCTGACCGAGCAGGACATGGACACGGTGTTCGACACCGGCACGCTGCACGGCCCGGCCAAGGCGCCGCTGCGCGACATCCTGCAGACGTTGCGCGACATCTATTGCCGCAGCATCGGCGTCGAATACATGTACATGTCCGACATCCCGCAGAAACGCTGGATTTCGGAGCGGCTGGAACCCACCCGCGGCCGGCCCAATTACGACGCCGCCTACAAAAAACACCTGCTCGACCGGCTGACCGCGGCGGAGACACTGGAGAAATACCTCAATGCCAAATACGTCGGGCAGACGCGGTTCTCGCTGGAAGGCGGCGACGGCCTGATTCCGATGCTGGACAAGCTGCTGCAACATGCCGGCGCCAGCGGCGTGCAGGAAATGGTGATCGGCATGGCGCACCGCGGCCGGCTCAATGTGCTGGTCAACACGCTGGGCAAGATGCCGGCCGATCTGTTCTCCTCGTTCGAGGGCAAGCAGCAGGCCGACGTGCTGGCGGGCGACGTCAAATACCACGACGGTTTTTCGTCCAACGTGATGACGCCCGGCGGCCCCATGCATGTCACGGTCGCCTTCAACCCGTCCCACCTTGAAATCGTCAACCCGGTGGTGGAAGGTTCGGTGCGCGCGCGCCAGCACCGGCGCCGCGATCACACCGGAGCGCAGGTGATGCCGGTGCTGATCCACGGCGATGCCGCGTTCGCCGGACAGGGGGTTATCCAGGAGGTGCTCAATTTCGCCGAAACCCGCGGTTTCGGCACCGGCGGCACGGTGCACATCATCATCAACAACCAGATCGGCTTCACCACATCCGATCCGCGCGATTCGCGCTCGTCGCTGTATTGCTCGGACGTGGTGAAAATGCTCGAAGTGCCGATTTTCCACGTCAATGGCGACGATCCCGAAGCCATCGCCTTTGTCACCGAAATCGCCCTCGATTACCGCATGAAGTTCCGCAAGGACGTGGTGATCGACCTGATGTGTTACCGCCGCCTCGGCCACAACGAGCAGGACGAGCCGATGGTGACGCAGCCGCTGATGTACCGGCGCATCCACACCCACCCGACGCCGCGCAAGGTCTACGCCGACCGGCTGATCGCCGAAGGCGTGGTGACCGAAGCCGAAGCCGACCAGATGGTCGCCGGATTCCGCGATGCGCTGGATCGCGGCTACCACACCAACAAGACCATCCTGTCCAACTACAAGCCGCCGTTCGAGGCCGACTGGAGCCCGTACAAGGGCACCAAGTGGAACGAGAACGACGACACCCGGCTGCCGCTGGAAAAGCTGCAGGCGCTGGCGCGCAAGGTGTGCGAGGTGCCTGAGAACTTCAAGCTGCATCCGCGCGTCGAGAAGATCATGCAGGACCGCCGGCTGATGGCCGAAGGCAAGCTGCCGCTCGACTGGGGCATGGCGGAAACGCTGGCTTATGCGACGCTGCTGACCGAGGGTTATTCGGTGCGCTTGTGCGGCCAGGACTCCGGCCGCGGCACGTTTTTCCACCGCCATGCCGTGCTCCACGACCAGAATCGCGAACGCTGGGACGAGGGCACCTATGTGCCGCTGCGCCACCTGGCACCCGATCAGGGGGATTTTGTCGTCATCGATTCGGTGCTGTCGGAGGAAGCGGTGCTCGGTTTTGAATATGGCTACGCGACCTCCGGCCCGAAGGAACTGGTGATCTGGGAGGCGCAGTACGGCGATTTCGTCAACGGCGCCCAGGTCGTCATCGACCAGTTCATCGCCTCCGGCGAAGTGAAGTGGGGCCGTTTGTGCGGCCTGACCATGATGCTGCCGCACGGCTACGAAGGCGCGGGCCCCGAACACTCGTCGGGCCGCATCGAGCGTTTCCTGCAACTGTGTGCGGACTACAACATGCAGGTCTGCGTGCCGGCGACGCCGGTGCAGATGTATTACCTGCTGCGGCGGCAGATGGTGCGGCCGTACCGCAAACCGCTGATCATTTTTTCGCCGAAGAGCCTGCTGCGTCACAAGGAATCGGTGTCGCCGCTGGAGGAATTTGCCAACGACAAATTCAATCCGGTCAACGAGGACTGGGATTCACGTGAAATCGACCCGGAAAAAGTCGAGCGCGTGATTTTCTGCAGCGGCAAGGTGTATTACGACCTGCGTGCCGAGCGTCGCGCGCGGGGCATCCAGAACCTGCCGCTGGTGCGCATCGCCCAGCTCTATCCATTCGCGCACGAGGAGTTTCGTGCACAGATCGTGCGCTACAAAAACGCCAAGGAAATCGTCTGGTGCCAGGAAGAGCCGCGCAACCAGGGCGCCTGGCGGCATATCCAGCATTACCTGATGCGTCACCTGCTGCCGCATCAGAAGCTGTACTACGCCGGTCGGGATTCGTCGGCGTCGCCGGCTGCCGGTTACAAGTCGCTGCACGAAAAACAGCAGAAGGAACTCGTCGACCAGGCGCTGACCCTGGCTGGCGGCAGCCAGCCGCGGGCCTTTAAACCGCGGCCGCTCGCCGAGGGCGAAGAGTTTTAAGCAGACCTGAAATATTCAATTAAATCAATAGTTTATGGAGTCATCATGCTCGTCGATGTGAAAGTGCCGCAACTCTCGGAATCAGTGGCCGAGGCGACGCTGGTGTCGTGGCACAAAAAAACCGGCGAATACGTCAAGCGTGACGAGAACCTGGTGGATATCGAGACCGACAAAGTCGTGCTCGAGACGCCTGCGCCGCAGGCCGGCGTGCTGGTGAAAATCGTCAAGGCCGACGGCGGTCTGGTCACCAGCAACGAAATCATCGCCACCATCGACACCGATGCCAAGCCCGAAGCGGGCGCAGCAGTACCGGCAGCGGCTGCAGCACCGGCCGCCGCGGCGGCACCGGCGGCGGCCAAAGCCCCGGCAGCCGGCGCACCGGCGATGCCGGCAGCGCAGAAACTCGCCGCGGAGAAAAATATCGATACCGGCGCCTTGAGCGGCACCGGGCGCGGCGGTCGTGTCACCAAGGGTGATGTGCTGCAGGCGGCGGAAGGTGGTGCAAAGGCACCAGCGTCAGCTGCCGCAGTCATGCCGTCAAGGGTGATGCCCACCGTTGATCTTGGCGATCTGGGTGAACGGCCGGAGCAGCGCGTGCCGATGTCGCGGCTGCGCGCGCGCATCGCCGAACGCCTGGTGCAATCCCAATCCACCGCGGCGATCCTGACCACGTTCAACGAGGTCAACATGCAGCCGGTGATGGAGCTGCGCAACAAGTACAAGGACCGCTTCGAGAAGGAACACGGCGTGAAGTTGGGCTTCATGTCGTTCTTCGTCAAGGCCGCGGTGCATGCGCTGAAAAAATACCCGCTGGTCAATGCCTCGATCGACGGCAACGATATCGTTTATCACGGTTACCACGACATCGGCATCGCGGTGGGCAGCCCGCGCGGCCTGGTGGTGCCCATCCTGCGCAACTGCGACCAGTTGAGCCTGGCCGACATCGAGAAACAGATCGCCGATTTCGGCAAACGCGCCCAGGACGGCAAGCTGACGATTGAAGAACTCACCGGCGGCACGTTCTCGATTTCCAACGGCGGGGTGTTCGGCTCGATGCTGTCGACGCCGATCATCAACCCGCCGCAAAGCGCGATCCTCGGCGTGCACGCCACCAAGGACCGCCCGGTGGTCGAGAACGGCCAGATCGTGATCCGGCCGATGAACTACCTTGCGCTGTCCTACGACCATCGCATCATCGACGGCCGCGAAGCCGTGCTGTCGCTGGTGGCGATGAAAGAAGCGCTGGAAGACCCGGCGCGGCTGCTGCTGGATATTTGATTGAGACGGTAATTGGGTGACTAAGTGATTAGGTGATTGGGTGATTCAGTGCCCGTATCGCGACCACTTTCAATCACCTAGTTACCTAGAAGTCATTTCATAAATACCGACGCATGAGGATCATGGCGCAGGCGAGATGGACGAAGGCGTTGAAATGATCAA
>JAIEPF010000029.1 GCA_019749945.1 Burkholderiales bacterium | reverse complement strand
GTCTTGCCGTGATCCACGTGTCCGATCGTCCCCACGTTCACGTGCGGCTTCGTCCGCTCAAATTTACCCTTGGCCATTGCTTTTCCCTACCGTATTTACTGTTGATGGTTAGAAAAAAAGTTAGAAACCCGACTGCATCCGAAACAACTGCTTTGGTGGTGCCCATGGCGTGGATTGAACACGCGACCTCTCCCTTACCAAGGGAGTGCTCTGCCACTGAGCTACATGGGCGCAAAATCGCGCTGCTGCCATACTCCCGTCAGAAGCGTCCCGTCGGAAGCGGTTACTGGAGCGGGTGAAGGGAATCGAACCCTCGTCGTAAGCTTGGAAGGCTTCTGCTCTACCATTGAGCTACACCCGCCCGGCACACTGCGCGAATCGATCCCGCTCATCAGACCTGCCACCGCACCACGTTCCGGGGCACTGCGTCCCGGCGACACTGCTACCAGGCGATCAAAAAGCAAAAATCCTGGTGGAGGGGGAAGGATTCGAACCTTCGAAGGCTGAGCCAACAGATTTACAGTCTGCCCCCTTTGACCGCTCGGGAACCCCTCCGAACGAAACCGACAATTATGGTTAGATTCCGCCGTAGTGTCAATGAAACTGGGCATGAAAAATGCTGGAGAAACATCGGCGGACAGCGATCTGCCTTGAAAAAGCGCAAACCTTTGAAAAGCCCGCCCGGAAAGCAATGTTCCGGCGCCAGCAAATCAAGGGCGCATGAACCACCGCAGCAGGACTGGGTGGGTGTCGCAGGCACATCCGGGCCGCCTTGAAATCGGCCGCTTGAGCCGATTTTTACCCCGCCCCTCACTCTTGATGTGAGCGCACACTGATATCTCAAGTCGGGCCATGGATATAAAAATATCAATAAAAACAATATTTTACATCAATTCCCGCCCGAGCCACTGACACTACTGCCCCCACAAACAAACAAAGTCTGTCCCGAGATATATCCACTGTCCGGATTCAGGAAAAAACTCACTGCCCGCGCCACATCCCCGGGGGTACCCACCCATTTCACCGGGATGCTGTCGATCACCGCCTGCCGCTTGGCGCTGCCCTTGGGATGCCCGTTATCGAACAATTCGGTAGCTACCGGACCAGGCGCAACTGCATTGATCGTGATGCCATCTCCGGCCAACTCCAGGCAAAGCACCCTTGTCATGCCGATAAGTCCCGCCTTGCCGGCGGCATAAGCCAGGCGCTGGGTCTTGCCCAGGATGGCCCGCGAGGAAATGCTGACAATGCGGCCGAACCTGGCCTGACGCATCCCTGGCACCAAGGCCTGGATCAGGATCATCGCCGCCCGGACGTTCAGCGCATAGACATGGTCCATGTCATCGACCGTCACCTGCTCCAGCGCCCCCGGCCGGTTGGCGCCGGCATTGTTGACCAGATAACGCACCGGATATTGGGTGGCCACTTCTTTGGCGACCGCGGTCGCCGCCGCGGCGTCGGCCAGATCGACCGCATGGTGCAGGATGCGTGCGTGTTTGATCCGCGGCGGCCGGCGCTGCAAGGTCACCACGGTCAGGCCCTGATCCAGCAGATCCTGCGCAATCGCCTCACCGATGCCGGAACTCGCCCCCGTCACTACCGCTACGCCGTCCATCATGTGTTCTCCCTGAGTTGCGTTTTGCAGCGGCGATTATAGGGCTGCACCGCCGGTGGCCGGTGAACCCGCGCGGCAATGTTATGCTCGGCACCGACTCATGAATCCAGCGGTTTCCACACTGCGGGCCATCCTCAACCCGCGCAGCGTCGCCGTCATCGGCGCCTCGGGCGATCCCGCCAAATTCGGCGGACGGGTGATGCACTTCCTCGTCAAACACGGCTATCGCGGCCGCATCGTACCCGTGCATCCCAACGCCGCCGAGGTCCTCGGCATCCCGGCGGTGTCCACACTCGCTGCCGCCGGCGATCCTGTCGATGTCTGCATCCTCGCCCTGCCCGCCGCACACCTGCCCGCCGCACTGGAAGACTGCGGCCGCGCCGGTGCACGCGGTGCGGTGGTCATTACCGCTGATTTCGCCGAAACCGGCGCCGCGGGTGCGGCCCGCCAGGATGAACTGCTGCGGATTTCCCGCAGCCACGGCATGCGCCTGATCGGACCGAATTGCCTGGGGTTCATCAACCCGCATCTGCAACTGGCGCTGACCTCATCGGTGGCGCTGGCGGTGGAACCGATGCCGCGCGGTGCGATCGGCCTTGCCAGCCAGAGCGGTTCACTGATGGCCTCGCTGATTTCGCATGCGCAGGACCTCGGCACCGGCTTCAGCGTCGCTGCCACCGTCGGCAACCAGGCCGATGTCGAACTGTGCGACCTTGTGGAATATTTCATCGAAGATGACAACACGCGCGCGATCTGCCTCTATATCGAAGGCCTGAAAAACGGCGCGCGTTTTCTTGAACTCGCGCAACACGCGCGTGCCGCCGGCAAACCCATACTCGCGGTCAAGGCCGGGCGCAGCGACGCCGGACAACAAGTCACCCAGTCGCATACCGCCAGCCTCGCCGGTTCGTACGCGGTGTGGGAAGCCGCCTGCCGCGATCACGCGGTGTGCCTGCTCGACGATCCGGAGGCGCTGATTTACTCCGCGGATTTCCTGATCCGCTTCGGCGCACCGATGACATCCACCATCGCCGTGATGTCCCCCTCGGGCGGCACCGTCGCCGTCACCGGAGACCGCGTGGTGGCTGCCGGCCTCGCGCTGGCCGAACCGGGAGCCGCAACGGCGGCGGAACTGCGAAAACTGCTGCCGCCTGGCCGCACCATCAATCCGCTCGACGTCGGCGGCCTGCCGCGGACAAGCGGCCTCGACAGCGCGCTGACGGCATACGAATTACTGGCAAAAGATCCTGCCGTCGGCGCCATCCTGATCGCCGTCGCCACCACGCCGCAACTCGAAGACAAAGTGCGACAGTGGGGCCGCGCCGCACTGGCTGGCAAAAAACCCACCGCAATATTGCTCACACCCGGTACGCTGGTCGACGGCGCGCGTAATGCCCTGAAAGAAATCAATTGCCCCTACACCAACCGGCTCGACGACACACTGCGCGTGCTGCGCGCCGCCGTGGATTACGGCGAAGCGTTACGTAATCCACCGCCGCCCCCATCACCATCAACCATCACCGCAGCCGTGCTTGCGCATGCGGCGACATTGCCCGGCGGCCGCCTGACCGAACCGGAAGCCAAGGCGCTGCTGCGCGCCTGCGGCATCCACAGCACCGAAGACGTACTGGCGCTCACGCCCGAGAACGCAATCGAACAGGCGCAAGGCATCGGTTACCCGGTGGTGCTGAAAGGCGTCTGCCGCGACCTCGTCCACAAAAGTGAAGCCGGCGCGGTCAAGCTCAATATCGCCGACGCTGACGGGCTGCGTGCGGCATGGAATGACATCGTCCGCGGACTCGCCGCGCATCTGCCCGGCGCCAAGCTGGCCGGCTGCGTGGTGCAGCCGATGCTCAGCGGCGGGATCGAAGTGATCGTCGGCTGCCGCTGGGATGCGCAATTTGGCGCAGTAGTGATCATGGGCAGCGGCGGCGTGCTGGTGGAAATTCTCGGCGATGTAGAGATGGCCGTGGCGCCGATATCGCCGGCACACGCGCGGCGTTTGATCGCAAAACTGCGCATCGCGCCGGTACTCACCGGCGCGCGCGGCAGGCCCGCGGCCGACATCGCCGCGCTCGCTGATACGATTGCAAAATTGAGCGCGCTGGCCGCCGCACTGGGCCCGCGTCTCACCGAACTCGACATCAACCCGCTGCTGGTGCGCGACAACGGCGCCGGCGTCATTGCGCTCGACGCGCGCGCCACACTTGCAGCAAGCACCGCATGAATTCCAGGAGATCTCCATGAGCACTTCCACAGTCACTTACGAATCGCGCGACGGCGTCGCCATCATCACGCTGAACCGTCCCGAAAAACGCAATGCCATCAACAATGAGGTCGCAACGCAGCTGCGCGCGGCACTCGAGCGCCTCAACGACAGCGACGACCGCGTCGGCGTGCTGACCCATGCCGGCGCGCATTTCACCGGCGGCGCCGACATCAAGGGTCCGCCCGAGGATTTCCCGGGCTGCGTGCCCAATATCGGCGTGATGATGCAGAAACCGCTGATCGCCGCGGTCGGCGGCTGGGTGGTCGGCGGCGGCGTGGTCATCGTGCAGATGTGCGACCTGTGCATCGCTGCGGATGACGCGAAATTCATGTTTCCGGAGGCGAAAGTCGGTTTCACCGGTGCCGCCATCGCCGGACTCGCCGCGCGCATCCCGCACAAGGTCGCAATGGAACTGATGCTGGTCGGCAACGAAATCAGCGCCGAGCGCATGTACCAGGTCGGCCTGGTCAACCAGTTGGTCAAGCCCGGCGCACAGCTCGATGCCGCACTGCTGTGGGCGCGCCAGCTCGCCGACAATGCGCCGCTGGTACTGTCGGTATTGCGCGATTACGTCGGCCGCATCATCCCCAAAGGGCCGTCGGAACTGGCGGCCCAGGGCCGCGCAACGATCCAGCGCATCCGCCAGAGCGCCGACGCCAAGGAAGGCATCGCCAGCTTCAAGGAAAAACGCAAAGCCAAATTTATCGGAAAATAGTCAATAAAAACAATAAGTTATAAATGACCTCCGCCACACTGCCAGCACTCAAGCCCGCAGCGGCCTCCCCCGCGCCGGTGTGGACCATCGTCGTGTTGATCACCCTCGGCCTGCTCGTCGATCAGCATGTGCCGGTATGGGGCCAGGATGCCGTCAGCCTCGTGACCTGGGCAACGCTGCTGTACTGGCTCGCACATTCCGCGCCGGAAACACGCAACAGCATGATGATCTGTGTCGCCTACGCCACCGCCGGTGAAATATTCCTGTCGCTGGGCTGGGGCCTCTACGAATACCGGCTGCACAACATTCCCCTGTTCGTGCCGCCGGCGCATGCGCTGGTGTTTGTGCTGGGCATTGCGATCTGTAAACGCATGCCCGATTCAATCGTCTGGGTGGTGCCGCTGGCCGCAGCCCCACCGGTGATTGCGCTGGCGTGGATCGGCGCCGACACGATGGGCCTGATCCTTTATTCGCTGCTGCTGCTGTGCATGGTGTTCAGCAACGGCCGCAAGCTGTATGCAGTGATGTTCATGCTGTCGCTGGGCCTGGAAATCTACGGCACTGCCGTCGGCAACTGGGCCTGGCTGCATGAGGTCCCCGTGGTTGGCTGGACCACGATGAATCCGCCGCTGGCGGCCGGCACCTTCTACTGCATGCTCGACATGCTGGTAGTCACCACGATGAACGCGCTGCGCCGCCGGCGCAAGACCGCACTGGAAACCGCTTAATTGAAACCTGCTTAACGGGATTTGGCGGCGCGCGCCGGTCGTTTGGCTTTTGCCGCCGGGGCCTTGCGATCACGCGCCACCGGCGCCGGCGGCAATCCCGTGTGCTGGGTGCGGAAGGACTGATACTTGCTCGGCTTGCGCGCACCCTCGGGCTTGAGCCCCGTGCCCGCGGGCTGGAAGCTCGGCACCAGCTGATGTTTGCCGTTGCCGATCAGGTCGCGCCGGCCCATGCGGCGCAAGGCATCACGCAACAGCGGCCAGTTTTCGGCATCGTGGTAACGCAGGAAAGCCTTGTGCAGCCGGCGCACGCGCAAACCCTTGGGAATGATCACGTCCTCGCTGTCGCGGGTGACCTTGCGCAGCGGATTCTTGCCCGAGTGATACATCGCAGTCGCCGTCGCCATCGGTGAGGGCAGGAAAGCCTGCACCTGGTCGGCACGGAAACCGTTCTGTTTCAGCCACAACGCCAGTTCCAGCATGTCCTGGTCGGTGGTGCCGGGATGCGCGGCAATGAAATAGGGGATCAGGTACTGCTCCTTGCCGGCTTCACGCGAGTACTTGTCGAACAATTCCTTGAACTTGTAATAAGTACCGACGCCGGGCTTCATCATTTTTGACAGCGGTCCTTCGCCGATCGCTTCCGGCGCGATTTTCAGGTAGCCGCCGACATGGTGCTGCGCCAGCTCTTTCACATATTCCGGCGACTCGACCGCGAGGTCGTAACGCACGCCGGAGCCGATCAGCACTTTCTTGATCCCTGGCAATGCACGGGCGCGGCGGTACAAGCCGATCAGCGGCGTGTGGTCGGTGTTCAGGTTCGGGCACACGCCCGGATACACGCAGGACGGACGCCGGCACGCAGATTCGATTTCGCGGCTCTTGCAGGCAAGGCGGTACATGTTCGCCGTCGGCCCGCCGAGATCCGAAATCACGCCGGTAAAGCCCGGCGAGCTGTCACGGATATGCTCGACTTCGCGGATGATCGAATCTTCCGAACGGTTCTGGATGATGCGGCCTTCGTGTTCGGTGATTGAGCAGAAGGTGCAGCCACCGAAACAGCCGCGCTGGATGGTCACCGAAAAACGGATCATCTCGTAGGCGGGAATCTTCGCCTTGCCGTACGACGGGTGCTGCACCCGTGCATAGGGCAGTTCGTACAAGGCGTCCATTTCCTTCATCGTCAGCGGAATCGGCGGCGGATTGATCCACACTTCACGGTCGCCGTGACGCTGGACCAGGGCGCGTGCATTGCCGGGATTCGACTCCACATGCAGGATGCGCGAAGCATGGGCGTACAGCACCGGATCCTGCGCCACGGTCTCGTACGACGGCATGCGGATCACGCTGCGCGCGCGATCAACGTTTTTCACTTCGCGAATAAACCGCACCACCTGCGCACCACCGGCAGCCGGCGCGTTTTTCGCCATGTCGGCTTCCATCGCGTAGGGATCCACGGGCGGATTCAGCGGACCCGGCAGGTCGATGCGCGTCGAATCGATCTCGATCCAGTCCGAAGGTGTCGCCGCACGCACATAGGCCGTACCGCGGATATCGGTCATGCTGTCGACGCTCGAGCGCGCCGCGAGGCGATGCGCAATATCCACAATCGCACGTTCGGCATTGCCATAGACGAGTATATCGGCCTTGGCGTCGATCAGCACCGAACGCCGCACCTTTTCCGACCAGTAATCAAAATGCGCAATGCGCCTGAGACTCGCTTCGATGCCGCCGATGACGATGGGCACATCGGAATAAGCCTCTCGCGCGCGCTGGCTGTAGACAATCACCGAGCGGTCGGGACGTTTCGCCGGCTCTGCATTCGGCGTGTAGGCATCATCGCTGCGCAGGCGGCGATCCGCCGTGTAACGGTTGACCATCGAATCCATGTTGCCGGCGGTGACCCCAAAAAACAGCTTGGGCCGCCCCAGCGCACGGAAGGCATCCACGCTGTGCCAGTCCGGCTGGGCAATGATGCCGACGCGAAAACCCTGTGCTTCGAGCAGGCGGCCGACGATCGCCATGCCGAAACTGGGGTGGTCGACATAGGCATCGCCGGTGATCAGGATGATGTCGCACTCATCCCAGCCCAGCTTGTCCATTTCCGCGCGCGACATCGGCAGGAACGGAGCCGTACCGAAGCGCGCCGCCCAGTACTTGCGGTGGCTGAAAAGGTCTTTCGGGCTGGCGGCGACGGCTTGCATGGCGGCATTATAGTCGCGTGAGGGGCTGAGGCCGGCATTTGGCCCTCTACGCAACACGCCGGACCATCCACACCGGAGAACTTGAAACCAGTCCCGGTGACCGATCAGCCCCGCAAGGTCAATCCACCTTGACGCCTGAATTGCGCAAGACGGTGCCCCATTTCGCCATGTCCGCTGCGAGAAACGCGGAAAAAACCGCAGGTGTGCTGCCGACGACGGTTGAATCGAGCGTTTTCAGGCGTTCGCTGACCGCGGGCTGCTGCAGGATCTGCGCGATCTGCTGCTGCAGAGCGTTGACGATCACCGGCGGTGTGCGCGCCGGCACCACCGTGCCAAACCAGTTGACGAACGCGAATCCCGGCAGCCCCTGCTCCGCGACCGTCGGCAGATTGGGCAAGGCCGCCGAACGCTGAGCGCTGCTGACGGCGATCGCCCGCAGCCGTCCGGCACCGACAAAATTGCGCGCGGTGATCTGCGACGCAAACTGGAACTGCAGCTGTCCCGCCACCAGGTCGGCCGCCGCCGGACCCGCGCCTTTGTACGGCACATGGGTGGCGTCGAATTTGGCCATCTGCTTCAGCAGTTCACCGGACAGATGCCCGCCGCTGCCGTTGCCGGCCGAGCCGTAAACCAGCGGGCGTGTTTTGGCCAGCGCAATCAGGTCCTGCAGCTTGTGCACCGGCAACGCGGGGTGCACCACCAGCACCAGCGGCGCCTCGGTCAGCAGGGACACCGCGGCAAAATCGCGCAGCGGATCGTAGGGCAGTTTTTTCTGCAGATGCGGCAGTACCGTATGCGGCGTGTAAATGATGCCCAGCGTATGACCGTCGGCGGGCGCCCGCGCCAGAAGCTCGGTGCCGAGGATGCCGCCCGCGCCGCCCCGGTTGTCGACCACCACCTGCTGTCCCAGCGATTCGGCCAGCCGCTCCGCGACCAGCCGGCCCAAAAGATCCGTCGTGCCGCCGGGCGGCGCCGGAACGATCATGCGCAGCGGGCGCTGCGGAAACTTTGCCGCGGGTTGTGCCAATGCCGAACCGGCCAGCGCAAGCAAGGCCAGCATGGCCACACCACCTGCGATGCGATGTCTCATGACGTTAATCCTCAATTGATTTTCCCCAGCGTCCGCCCCGGCCGCCACACCTTCGGCGCCGCACGCTCGTATTGCGGCGCATAAGGCAGTTCAACCCCCAGACTGACGGCGGCATGCTGCGGCCAGCGCGGATTGAACAGCATCACCCGCGCCAGCGAAATGAAATCCGCCTGGCCATGGGCGATGATCGCCTCGGCCTGCTGCGCATCGGTGATCATGCCCACCGCGCCGGTGACGATCCCCGTTTCCTTTTTGACGCGTTCGGCGAACGGCACTTGGTAACCGGGGCCGACGGGAATCTTCGCGTCGAGCACAACACCACCACCGGATACCGTAACGTAGGCGCAACCCTCGGCCTTCAGTGCACGCGCATAAAACACGGCTTCGTCGGGCGTGAATCCGCCCTCGGCGAAATCGGTGCCGGAAATTTTGGCGCCCACCGCGCGATCCACGGGGAATGCCGCACGCACCGCACGAAACACTTCCAGCGGGTAACGCATGCGGTTTTCCAGGCTGCCGCCGTATTCATCGCTGCGCTTGTTCGACAGCGGCGACAGGAATTCCGACAGCAGGTAACCGTGCGTCGAATGGATTTCGATGAAATCGAGTCCGATGCGCGCCGCGCGTTTTACCGCCTGCACAAAGGCTTCGGTCAACTGCCGCATGTCCGTTTTGCTCATCGCCTGCGGCGCGGGCCAGCCCGCGGCCAGCGGCACGGCCGATGGCGCCTGCGTCTGCCATGCCCCCTCGTTCGCCTGCAGGGGACCATGGCCCTGCCATGGCCGGTGCGCAGACCCCTTGCGCCCGGCATGGGCCAGTTGCACTCCGAGCAGGATCGGTGAAATGCCGCGCGCATAATCCACCACGCGTTTCATCGCCGCTTCATTCGCGTCCGAATACAAGCCCACACAATAAGGCGTGATGTGTGCCGCCGGCGTAACACCGGTCATTTCAATCACCAGCATGGATGCGCCGGAAATCGCCAGCGAACCGAGGTGCATCAGGTGCCAGTCGGTCATTGAACCCTGGATGGCGCTGTACTGGCACATCGGCGCGACCGTGATGCGATTGGACAGCGTGTGATTGCCGATCTGCAGCGGCGTGAACAGTTGTGATGTCATTCAAGCTCCATCCCGGTGGCCAACTTATTGACCAACTCAGTTACCAAAATACCCGATCACCCGCCACCAGACATAGTTCAGCGGTATCAACGCGACGATGCTGATCGCGGCCAGCGGCACCGTGACGCGCATGGCGGTCTGCACCGAGAGGTGGGCGACCTGCAGGCCGACCACCACCGGCGGCACCTGATAGGGCAGGATCACCGTGGAAAAACCGATCGCCGAGGTCATCAGCGCGGTTTTCAGCGGCCAGCCCGTGGCCTCGGCAAAATGCCCGGCCAGCGGTGCCAGCAGCGCGGGCTGCGACGGGTTGGTGGTGATCAGCCCGGCAAAGGTCGACAGCAGGCTCAACACCGCGAAATTGGCGACATCCGCGCCGGGTTCGAGCCGGAACAGCCCGAGCACCGCGTTGCCGATGGCGACGCTCAAGCCCGTCTCGATCATCACTGCACCGAGGCCGAGGATGCCGCCGATATAGAAAAAAGTGCCGAAACGCACACGTTCCTGGAACATGGTCACCGGCACCGCGCCGATGCGCGGCGTCATCGCGATCACCGCCGCCGCCAGCGCGATCCAGCCGGGACGGATGCCGTGCAGGAAATCGGTGGCCCATAACGCCAGCGATGCAAACACGATCACCGCCAGGCGTTTTTCCTCGGCACTGATCGGCGGCAGCGCCGCCGCCGTGGCGGCCGTCCGCGTCTCCGCCGGGCACAGCCGGCACACCATGACGATGATCAGCCAGCCCTTGATCAGACCCATCACCGGAAATTGCGCCCACAGGTATTCGGCATAGATCAGCTGCACGCCGTACAACGTCTCCGCCGCACCGGCCAGCACCAGATTCGGTGCGTTGGCCGGCAGGATCGCCGTGCCGCACTGGAAGGTGGCGAGTATGGTCGCCAGCATCACGCCGGTGTAACCCATGCTGCCGCGCGCCAGGCCGTGGCGCTCGGCCACAGCGGCAAAAATCGGCACCAGCAGCAGGATGCGCGCCACGGTCGCCGGCATCAGGAAGGACAATATCAGCGACACCAGCACCGCCGCCGTGACCAGCTTGCGGTAACTGAGCGTCTGCTCGCCCAGAGCAAGGCGCGCGATGCGTTCGCCGAGTCCCGTCGAACGCACCGCCTCGGCAATCACCAGTCCGCCGAGCACCAGCCACAAGGTGCCGGAGGCAAAACCGGAAAAAATCACCGCGGGCGTCGCGACTTCCAGCAGCACCGCCAGCGTGAAAAAAATCAGCGCGACAAAATATTCGGGCAAGGAGCCGATCGCCCACAAACCCATCACCAGCACCAGCAGTGCACCGGCGTGCATCACGTTGACGGACACGCCGGCGGGCGGCGGCGTGAAAAAAATCGCCACCGCCGCGGCAACAATCACCGCGGTCAGCAGTGTGGAGGGTTTCGGCATTGCCATCAGCGTCGCCAGTCAGGTCACTTCGTTCGGGCTGAGTCCTTCGACAAGCTCAGGACAGGCCTTGTCGAAGCCCGTTCACCCTTCGACAGGCTCAGGGCGAACGGATCAAGGATTATTATAAATATTTGATTTTATTGATATTTTTTACTTCTTGAATTTCGCCGCCAGCGCCTCGGTGCCGCGCGCCAGCATCACCAGATCCGAACCCACTGCGACAAACAGATACCCCAGATCGAGGCAGCGCTGGCCGTCAGCTTCACCGACGAGGATGCCCGGCGCCTTGCCGGCTTTGGTGATGCGTTTCGCCGCGTCTTCCATGACCTTCCACACTTCCGGATGCTGCCAGTTGCCAAGGTAACCCATGTCGGCGGCCAGATCATTGGGCCCGATGAACACGCCGTCGACGCCTTCGACCGCGGCAATCGCCTCGATCTGCTTCATCGCGGTCAGTGTTTCGACCTGCACCAGCACGCACATCTCGTCGTGCACGCGCTTGAAATAATCCTTGACCCGACCGTAACGGTTGGCGCGCGTGCAGCCCGACACGCCGCGCACCCCCAGCGGCGGATAACGCGTCGCAGCGACCGCGCGTTTCGCTTCCTCGACGTTCTGCACGTACGGAATCAGCAAGGTACGCGCGCCGACATCGAGGAAACGCTTGATCAGCACCGTGTCGTTCCACGCCGGGCGCACGATGGGCTCGCTGCCGCCGGCGAGCATCGCGTCGAGCTGGTTTTGCACGATCGGCAGTTCGTTCGGCGAATGTTCGGTATCGAGCAACACCCAGTCGAAACCGGCATCGGCCAGCACTTCTGCGGCAATGGGACTGCACAGGCTCGACCAGATGCCGATCTGCGGTTTGCCGGATTGGATGGCTTTTTTGAATGGGTTGACGGGCAGGTCCATTTGTTTTTCCTTTTTAACGACGTGAAGATGTGAAGGAGTGAAGTGGTGAATGAGGTACGGCTTCTCTGGTGATTAATGGCGTTATTGAAACCGCCCACCTTCACTCCTTCACCACTTCACTCCTTCACAGATTTTAGTGAATCACTTCGGGGTCAGGCGTCGGCTTGCCGTGATGCAGTATGTCGAGATCACAACCCTTGTCGGCCTGGGTGATGTGCTGGGAATAAATCGCACCGTAACCGCGGGTGTAATGCGGTGGCGGCTGTTTCCATGCCGCTTTGCGTTTGGCGAGTTCTTCAGCGCTGACTTTTAATTCCAGCTTGCGAGCGGCGACATCGAGTTCGATCAGGTCACCGTCACGCACCAACGCCAGCGGACCGCCGACGTAGGACTCCGGCGCGACATGCAGCACGCAGGCGCCGTATGAAGTGCCGCTCATCCGCGCATCGGAAATCCGCACCATGTCGCGCACGCCCTGCTGCAGCAGCTTCTTGGGGATCGGCAACTGACCCCACTCCGGCATGCCGGGCCCACCCTGCGGGCCGGCGTTCTGCAGCACCAGTACCGAATTCTTGTCGACCACCAGATTCTCGTCGTCGACGCGCGCATAGAGATCGTCGTAATTCCTGAACACCACCGCCGGGCCGGTGTGTTTCATCAGATGCGGCTCGGCCGCCGTCGGCTTGATCACCGCGCCGTCCGGTGCCAGATTGCCACGCAGCACTGCCAGACCGCCGCTGGCCGACAGCGGGTTGTTGCGTCTGCGGATCACGTCGTCGTTGTAGATCCTGGCATCCTCGAGGTTCTCACCCAGCGTGCGGCCATTGACCGTGGCGCAATCCAGGTTCAGCAGATCCTTCAGCTCCGACATCATCGCGCGGAGCCCCCCGGCGTAATAAAAATCCTCCATCAGGTATTTGTCACCGGCGGGCCGGATATTGGCCAGCACCGGGGTACGCCGCGCCAGTTCGTCGAAACGTTCGAGTTTCAGCGGCACGCCGGCACGCCCCGCCATCGCCACCAGATGAATCAGCGCATTGGTCGAACCCGACAGTGCATGCACCACGGTGATCGCGTTGTCGAAGGCCTCCGCAGTCAGGATTTCCGTGGGCTTCAGGTCGTCCCACACCATTTCGACGATGCGCCGCCCGCTGGCGGTGGCCATGCGCGGATGGTTGGCATCCGGCGCCGGGATTGACGCAGCACCGGGCACTGTCAGGCCCAGCGTCTCCGCGACCGAAGTCATGGTCGAGGCCGTGCCCATGGTCATGCAGTGGCCGTGCGAACGCGCAATGCCCGCTTCCACTTCATCCCATTCACCTTCGGTAATGTTGCCGGCGCGCAGTTCCGCCCAGTATTTCCAAGAATCGCTGCCCGAGCCCAGCGGCTCGCCATGCCAGTTGCCGCGCAGCATCGGGCCCGCGGGCATGTAAATGAACGGCAGCCCCATCGAAGTCGCACCCATGATCAGTGCCGGCGTGGTCTTGTCGCAGCCGCCCATCAGCACCGCGCCGTCGACCGGATAACCGCGCAACAGTTCCTCGGTTTCCATCGCCAGCATGTTGCGGTAGAGCATGGTCGACGGTTTCTGGAAGGGCTCGGCCAGCGCGATCGCCGGCATCTCCAGCGGAAAACCGCCGGCCTGCCACACGCCGCGCTTCACTTCCTCGGCGCGGATGCGGAAATGCGCATGGCAGGGATTGATGTCGCTCCAGGTATTGATGATCGCGATCACCGGCTTGCCGGCAAAATCCTTGACCGTATAACCCATCTGCAGCGCACGCGAACGATGGGTGAACGAGCGTAATCCCCGGGTGCCAAACCAGCGGTGACTGCGCAGTTCTTCGGGACGCTTTTTTTGCCGCGCCATCGGGACTCCTCCTTGGATTGAGCCGGCCTGCCTCGAACTGGACAGGGCTGGAATTTTTGCGGTGTTTTTCTATTCTAACCGAGCCGCTGTGTAGGCCTTGCGGTAGACTTTCCGCCTCACCGCAGACCACCACATTCTGGACAACATCCACATGGACAGTATCAACACCAAACCTGGCACCCTTGCCCACAACGTCAAACGCCTGTCGCATCTCGATTTGCCGGGCGCCGGCCAGGTTTATGTCGAAGGCACACACTGCTATGTCGGCCACATTCCGAACAAGCAACAGCTCGGCACCAGCATATTGGATGTATCGGATCCGCGGAATCCGAAAATGCTGTCACAGATTTTCATCGAGGACCCGGACTCGCACAGCCACAAGGCGCGCGTCATCGGCGACCTGATGATCATCAACAGCGAGCGCAACATGACCGCCATCGGCCGCAAGGCCGACGAACTGCCCAAGCTGCGCGCGCGGCTCAAAGCCGAACTGGGCCGCGACGCCAACCATGCCGAACTCGCGGCCAAACTGGGCGTCGCCGTCGCCGACATCCCCGCCGTCGAAGAAGCCGAGCGCAATCCCTATGAACGCGGCGGTTTCAGTCTCTATGACGTATCCGACAAGAAAAAACCAAGGCTGATTCACTTCCAAAAAACCCATGGCCGGGGCGTGCACCGCTTCGACATGGATCAGGACTACGCCTACATCTCCACCGAGATGCCCGGCTACATCGGCAACATTCTTGTCACCTACGACATCCGCAATCCGGCCAAACCGGAAGAAATCTCGAAATGGTGGATGCCCGGGCAGCACATCGCCGGCGGCGAAAAACCCACCTGGTCCGGCCGCCAGCACCGCCTGCACCACACCCTGCGCTTCGGCAATGAATTGTGGGCCGGCTGCTGGCATGGGGGGGTGCGCGTAATCGACGTCACCGACATCCGCCAACCGAAAACAGTCGGGGCCTACAACTACCACCCGCCCTACCCCGAACCCTCGCACACCTTCATGCCGGTGCTGAAAAAGCTCGACGGCAAACGCATCGCCGTCGCCATCGACGAAGAAGACCATGCGCATAACGCCGAGGAAATGGCGCGCCGCCGCGGTCGTCCCCACGGCTGTCTTTGGGTGCTCGACGTCAGCGACCTCGGCAACATCAAACCGGTTTCATTGTTTGAAGTCAGCGAACTCGACAGCCCGTGGAGCCGCACCACCCCGGGCCGCTTTGGCGCGCACCAGTTCCAGGAAAACTGGAAAGGCGGCGACACGCTGCTGTATTGCGCATGGTTCGCCGGCGGCCTGCGCATCGTCGACGTGACCGATCCGTCGGCACCGCAGGAAGTGGGCTGGTACATCCCGGAACCCTGCGGCGGCAAACCCTGCCCGCAGACCAATGACACCGATGTCGATGACCGCGGACTGATTTATCTGGTGGACCGTTACTGCGGCTTTGACATCCTGGAGTTCAAGCGCAAATGAGCACCGCCGCCAACGAATTCCGCGTCATGACTTCGGGCGCCTTCACCGCCGCCTACAAAACGCTGATCCCGCAACTGGAAAAGCTCACCGGCAAGACCATCGTCACCGTCACCACCTCCATCGGCACCGGCGACACCTCGATTCCCAGCCGCCTCAAACGCGGCGAAGTGGCGGACATCGTCATCGTCGCCGAAGCCGCGCTGCGCCAGTTCATCGCCGACGGCACCGTGCTGGCCGACAACGCGACCATCATTGCGCGCTCCATGATCGGATTCGCGGTGCGCGCCGGCGCACCCGATCCGAAAATCAAAACCGCCGATGACCTGCGCAGAGCACTGCTCGCTGCCAAAGCCATCGGCTACTCCGCCAGCGAAAGCGGCAAGTACTACACCACCGTGCTGGCCCAGCAACTCGGCATCGCCGACCAGGTGCTGCCGAAGAGCCGGTTGATCGGCGGCGGTGAGCGTGTCGGTACGGTGATCGCCCGCGGCGAACTCGATTTCGGTTTCCAGCAGATCAGCGAACTGCTGCCGGTTGAGGGCATCGCCCACATCACACCGCTGCCGCCGGATCTGCAGAAAGTTTCCAACTTCATGGCCGGCATCGGTGCGAATTCGCCGGACAAGGATGCAGTGCGCAAGGTCATTGCATTTCTGGGGTCAAAGGAAGCCGCCAAGGCGATTACCGACAGCGGGCTGGAGCCCATCGGCCTTCGATAAGCTGCCCCTCAATAACCCGCACCTTTTGAAGAGCAGACGGCAGAAAGCAGCCTCTCCGCATATCTTGTTAATTCATTTGTCAACAAAGGGATGTATTGCTTTAGTGCTGAATAGCCTTGAATCACATTGAGCAGAATCCCTTTATTGACGATTACCTTTCAACGCAATACGTTACTCATAGACGCGCCCCAGTAAGCATCCCTTTTCATTTTTGGAGGGTCTATGACAAAAACACTTGATGATTTGTATGAAGAAGCAATCGCGGCTTTCCGGCAGCGCCAACTTCAACGAGATAACACCTATGTTGCCGATTTGATTGAAGTACTATGGCCGTTGGGTGTTACAGGGCTTTCGAGGCAACAGGTTATTAACTTGCTCAACCGGTCTAGGCGCAATAAAGGCTTACCTATCCCCGAGCGATTTGAACAGGCTCTGCAAAGTGCGTTTAATCAGCATTGTTTAGAGTCCGCCGTGTTCAAAAAACGAAACGTCCCTGCCGATGGGCTCTTCACTTCCAAGCGCAATGGTAATAGTGCAACTTGGCTCGTGCATCGTGAACGAGCAAAAGAATGGTTGATCGCGAAAAATAAAACGCTCTAGGCTCGGCTTTCTCTAACACTTATCATGATTGCACCGAAGTCGCCGACAGCTTCAACATCGTGTCATACCGCGGCTTGGCCCCGGGCGTCAGTGCCTTGTACAGACTCTCGCGCCCGAGACCCGCGTCCTTGGCAAGCTGCGCCATGCCCTTCGCGCGGGCCACATCGCGCACCGCCGCCAGAAAAACATCCGGGTGCGGATCCTCCAGCGCCGCGGTGATGTACTCGGCGATGGTTTCATCGTCCCTCAGGTAGTCGGCAGCGTCGAAATGTGCGATTTTGCCCATGATTTATTCTTTACCCGACAACGCCCCTCAAGCCGCCGCCAGCTCCAAGACTCCCTTCAGTCGCCCGCCAATCGCACGTTCCGCAAGCTTCAAATCATAAGTCGACTGCAGATTGAGCCAGTACTGCGGTGATTGGCCAAACGCTTTCCCGAACAGCAGCGCCAGTTCGGCCGTGACCGGCCGCGAGCCTTTGACGACATGCGAAATACGCATCGGTGCAACGCCGATGGCGCGCGCAAACTGGGCCTGGGAGATTTCCCGCTCTTCAAGTATTTCGCTGAGAAACTTGCCAGGGTGTATTGCCGGCAAACCGTTTTTGTTCATGACTGCTCCTGTTCAGCGAGTGTAGCGCGGGTAAATTGCAGCGTGCCTTTGTTCAAGCATTCATGTATTCATAGTCGCCACATTCGGCACAGAATAACTATAAGCATTTGTTTTTATTGTTATTTTTACCTCAGTCATTGCCCTGATAACGCGCAGACAGCAGCCGCTCCCCGGCAAACTGCGCCGCGCACAGAAAACGGCCGAACGACCGCGGATCGTGGATCAGTGCACGTCCGTCCTTGTCCGGCCCGGTGATGCGATAACCCTGCCGCTGAACACTGTTGCGCACTTCAGCCAGCGTTGCCCCCGGACGTTGTGCCAGGCACCAGGCCTGCATGTCGCGCCCGCCGGTAATGAAGGGCCAGACCGCGAACCAGAGCACGCCGGCGAACAGCAGTGCGCCTATGGTCAGCGCCAGATTTTTGCGTTTGAACATCGCGTTCGCTCCCGCCCTTCAGCCCATGCAAAAGGGAGCGGCACAGGCCACTCCCTTTGGTGATTCCGCACTTCTTTTATTGCGCTTACTGCGGCACCAGCTTGATGTCGCGTGCGACCTTGCCGTATTTTTCGTATTCGCTTTTCATCAGGTCGCGCAGATACTCCGGCGATTCGGTCCGCACATCCAGTCCGAGGCTTTCCAGCTTGGCGCGCACGTCCGGCTGCTTAAGCGCCAGGTTCATTTCCCGGTTGAGGGTGACAATCACTTCCTTCGGCACCTTGGCCGGCGCGACAAACCCAAACCAGCCGCCGGAAGAAAATCCCGGGACCGTTTCCGCGACCGTGGGCAGGTCGGGATAATTGGATGCGCGCGTGTCTTTTGCGATGCCGAGCAGACGCACCTGGCCGGCCTTCACAAAAGGATGGATCGCCGTAAACGAACTGAATGCCGCATCGACCCGGTTGGCGAGGAGCTCCTGCGCCATGGACCCTATCCCCTTGAACGGCACGTGGATGTATTCAAAACCCACGTACGAACGGAAGAGTTCGGTCGCCATGTGCAGGAAAGCGCCCTGGCCGTTGGTCGCGAAAGTGACCTTGCCCGGATTGGCTTTCAGGTATTTGACCAGTTCAGCAGTGGTCTTGAATGGCGCGTTGTTGGCGGCCACCAGCGCCAGATAATTGGTCGCGACCAGTGCCACCGGCGCAAAATCCTGCAGCGCCTTGTACGGCACGTTTTTCATGGTGTGCGGAATCACCGACAGATTGCCGCCCTGCCCGCAGGCGATGGTGTAACCATCCGCCGGAGCGGTCGCGGCCAACTCCAGGCCGATCATGCCGCCGGCCCCGGGCCGGTTGTCGACGACCAGTTGCTGGCCGAGGTTCTTGGTCATGTACGGGCCCAGAAGCCGGGCAAAGGTATCGCAGGGATCCCCGGGCTGCTGGGGCACGATGACGCGAATCGCACGGCTCGGGTATTTCTGCGCCAGCGCCGTTCCGGTCACGGCAATCACAAGGCAGGCGCCGGCGACGAGCGCCCCGATAATACGTGTGGCATGAGTCATGGTTTTCCTCCTATGGTCCGGGCCTATTCTTTTTGTAATGCCCGTTACGCACTCTAGCGCTGCCGGTGGATCGGGCGCAAGGGTGCGCCCGGAAACCGTGGGCGATCGCGCCGGGTGCATGCAAAACCGGCAAAAAAAAGGCGGCCGCAGCCGCCTTTGTGCCTCGCCCGACACACGCAATCAGAAACCGCCGCCCAGAATGCCGCCGAGAATGGCACCGATCACGGTGGTGACACCACGGGAGTCACGGTCACCGACCTGGCGCCGATCAAAGCAAAGCGCGTCACCGCCGCAAACAAAGCCTGTGCAACAGTCTGTTAAGCGTGTAGCAGGCGCTTACAAGTCGAAGCCCGGCCTATTCAATACCGGCAGCGACGAACAAGGGTTTGCCCACCGGCCCGCCGAGGAATTTCACCAGTTCCTGGGCCACGGCTTTCTGCGTGCCCGCGCTCATCGGCACCGCGATGTACGAGGTGTAATTCTGGATCTCCGCCGGGAACGGGCCGACCAGGATCAGTCCGTGTTCCTTCTCCAGCAGGATCTCGGTGATCGGGCCGAAAGCAAGCTCCCTGCCCTTGCCTTTCAGCGCATGTTTCATCACTTCGGCGCCGGTGGTGTAACGCACGGCCTTGCCCTTGATGTCGTCGTAAATCCCCCACTTCTTCAGCAGGTTCTCGAAATAGATGCCGGTGGAAGCCGTGTTGAAAACAATCGATTCGGCTTCAAGCACGGCCTTTTTCACATCATCGGCGGTGGCGATCGCCGGGACCGGGGCTCCCGGACGCACCGCAATGCCGGAACCGACACGGCCGACATCGACGCCGCCCGCATCAACCCTGCCCGCGGCGGCAAACTGCTTCACCGCTGCCGGCGGCGCAATGATCACGTCGAAAGTGTCGCCCGCCGCAACGCGTTTGGTCATCTGCGGTGTGGTGTTGAAGGTGATGCTGACCTTGTGGCCGGTCTGTTTCTCGAACGCCGCTGCTGCGGCCTTCAGTCCCGGCTCGATCGCGCCGCCGCTGATCACGGTGATTTCGGCGGCGTTTGCCGCGGTGGCCAGCAGCAGAAAAAACCCCAGCAGGGCCGTCATTGTCTTGTTCATGTTGTGCTCCAGAATTGTTGTCCAGAATGACCATTGCAACGGGTTGATCCGGCCGCATACCGCTCAACGCAGCGGCGGCAGTTTACCCTGCCAAACCCCGGGCAGACATTTCACCACCCAGGCGCGGCTGACGTGCCAGAACGCCGACAGCATCAGCAGCGCCGAACCGATCAGCAGGGCCGTCAATGCCACATTGACGCCGACGGCGCCGAACTTCTCGAGCACGGCACTGATTGCCGCCAGCACATAGACCAGCGCGGAAACCATCAGCGCCCGCCGGTCGATGACAAGGGCTATGGCCGCCATGACCACGTAGAGCAGCATCACCACCACGGCCCCGCTGACGCCGACATCGCGGTCGAGCAGGCCGAACAGCGTGAACACCGGGTGCACGATCAGCGGCGCGGCCAGCAGGTGCAGCCAGAAGGCGACATCGGCGCGGCGGGTCTGGCGCAGCGGATCGGTGATGTCCCAGTACATCGCAAACACAAATACCGCGATGCCGGCGGCAAACAGGATGGCGTTCATCCACTTCAGCAGGTCGGGCGTGACCGCGAGCAGCAATCCGACCGCCACCCCGATCAGGGCCGCGGCACCTGCCGCCACCGTAATAGGCACACGGAAACGCTGCCAGTGCAGCCATGTGAAGCCGGCAGCCACGGCCGCCGCGAACGCCATCCCGATGCCGAACTCCGGGGAAAAAACATTGCCCCTGGGCATCAGCGTCGCAAAAACACCGCCGGTAAAAGCCAGCAGAAACAGGATCGACGGCAGGGCCATGCGCCGCTTGCGGGTAAAAAACTCCGCCAGTCCCCAGGCGGTCAGCGCAACCGCCGCACCGACCAGACGATGCCCGATGGTGCCGGCGATCCAGCCCACAGCCACCAGCACCAGCATGCCGGCGATCGCGACGAAGATGTCATTAAAACTGTTGACGAGGCGGAAATGCTCCTCATCCACAACCGGCGTGGCACGCACCCTTTCCATGTGCGCGCGAAACGCGGCGACGGATTCGGCGCTCAGCGCGCCGGCGGCCACCGCCGCGTCCAGGTCTTCGTCGCTGTACATGCATGTTCCCGCAGTCAGGAAATCCCGGTTTCGGCAAAAATCTTTTTCGCCTCGGCTGAAGCCAGCCGCTGCGCCAGCGCCAGCGCCGCCGCAGGCGCGCCCGTCATCGCCGCCGCGTCATAACTGGTCATGTTCTGGATTGCATCGGGCAGCGGCGCCGCGAGTTTGACCCTGCAGCCCTTGTCGATCATCACCATCAGTTCCGAAATCTGCGCCAGACCCACCGCCTGCACCGGATGGTCGGCGACATACTGCATGATGCCGGAGCCGGTTTTGACGACCACGATTTTTGCGCCGAGCGCCTCGGTCAGGCCCAGCTTGTTCAGCAGTTTCTCGGAATAGATGCCGCTGGACGCCTCGTTGCGCACGACGTGGCTTGCCGCCAGCAGCAGTTTTTTGAAAGATTCGGTATCCGTAATCGCCGGCATCGGCGCATCGGCATGGATCACCACGCCCATGCGCGAGCGGCCGAGAAAGCCGCGACTGGCAGGATCTATTTTTTTCTGCGCGGCGAATTCATCCAGCGCCGCCGGGGTCGCCACCACCACATCGGCGGTTTCACCCGCGGTGACGCGTTTGCGCACTTCGGGCACCGGCGTGAATTCGATTTCGACTTTGGCCCCGGTCTCCTGTTCGAAGGCTGCGGCGACACGCGCGACGCCGCGTTTGACCGCGCCGGCGCTGAGTATTTTGAGAGTGGCCATGATGCTTTCTTTCAATGCGGCTGTTTCAATCGATGCCGGTGCTCGCCATAACCGCGCGCGCCGCCGGGGTTGCCAGAAACCGGGTGAACCCGGCGGCCGCCGCGGTATTGGCACTCGCCCCGGTCACTGCGGCGTCATAAGCGGTGATGCTTTGCAGCTCATCCGGCAGCGGCCCCGCCAGTGCAATCGCCACGCCCTTGTCGACCAGCTCGCGGATTTCCGGCAGCTGCCCGGCGCCGAGCAGGTTCTGCGCCGACGCCGCGACATGGTCCATGACCTTCACGGTATCCGCTTGTTTCACCGCCTTGTCGGCGGCGAAGCCGAGTTTTTCCAGCAGCTTGACCACATAGTTGCCGCTGGAGGCGACATTGACCACCACGGCGTCGGCGGCGGCAATCGCGCGCCTGAAGGACTCCACCGTTGCCAGATCCGGCACCGCAGCATCCTTGCGCATGGCGAGTCCCATGCGCGAACGGCCCAGGGTCACGCGGGTTTCAGCCGTGACCCTGCCCTGCGCAACAAACTCCTCCATTGCCGATTGCGGCACCACGGCGACATCCACCGCCTCGCCGGCCAGCACACGCTCGCGCACGGTCGGCGCGCCGATGAATTCCACGGCGACGCGATGGCCGCTGGATTTTTCGAACTGCGCCGCCAGCTGCGTGATGCCGCGCTTGACCGGTCCAGCGCCCAGCACTTTCAGTGAAGCCATGATTATTCTGTTTCCTTGAAACAGTCTGTTAACCCGCTGTAATTAGGTGATTGAGTGATTAAGTAAAAACCTTCCCCCACATCACCTAGTCACCTAATCACTTAGTCACTTAGTCACGCCTCAATCCGCCCGCGCA
>JAIEPF010000040.1 GCA_019749945.1 Burkholderiales bacterium | reverse complement strand
CCTCAAATCCGGCTTTCTGCACCAGCCGGGCACCGTAAGCGTCATAAATGCCAGGAGCCACGATCATGCCGCCCTCGATCAGGCGTTTGCGTAACTGCTGTCGTACCGTAAGTTTTTCACTCATCACTCCTCACTCCTCATTCCGCATTCCGCATTCCGCATTCCGCATTCCGCATTCCTCACTGGGTATCCAGCAATCCGAGTTTTTTCTTGACTGCTTCGGTTTCCTTGACGTCCTGCGCCAGCTGGGCGCGGAAGGCATCCGGGCCCTGGAAACCGTCAAGCTGCGACACCCGCGCCAGATAGGTCTTCCATTCCTGCGTCTGCTGTGCCTTCTGGATCGCCGAGGCCAACCGGTCGATGACCGGCTTCGGCGTTCCGGTCTTTGCCATGATGCCGCGCCACTGGTAACGCACGACATCCCAGCCCTTTTCCTTGTACGTCGGCACGTCCGGGAAATCATCCAGCCGTTTTTCCGACGACACCGCCAGCACGCGCACCTTGCCGGCATCGATCATCGGCTTGACGTTGCCGGGATTGGTCGCCGCCGCATCGATATGCCCGCCGGCAATCGCGGTCAGCGCCGGCCCGCCGCCGGGGTACGGCACCCAGGTCGTCTTGAATTTGGCCTTGTCGGCAAACACTTCCCAGGCCACGCGGTGCGAGCTGATCGCGAACGGACCGCCGACGTTCAGGTATTCCGGTTTCCTGCGGGCGAACGCGACGAACTGCTCGATGTTCTTGAACGGCGTCGAGGTATGCACAATCAGGCCGTAGGGGTCGATCTGCGAACGCGCCACCATTTGCAGGTCATCGGATTTGAACTGCGCGGTTTTTTCGCTGAACAGCGTCGCCAGCGACAGCGTATTTGCCGCGATGGTGTAGCCGTCAGTGGCGCCGCGCACCAGCATGTTGACCATGACGATGCCGGAGCCGCCGGTGCGGTTCTCCACCACCACGTTCTGGCCCAGTTCGGGCGTCAGCAGTTTCGCCAGCGTCCGCGCATAAATGTCCACCGGCGAACCCGCCGCCGACCAGCACAGGATGGTGATCTGGCGCGACGGATAGGTCTGCGCCGATGCCATGCCGGCAACACCCGCCAGCAGCGATGCCGCAATAAATGGTTTCATTTTCATTTTTTACTCTCCACTGACAAAGTTTCAGGCCGCTTTTTTGATTTCGAATCCGTACTTCACCAGTTTC
Organism: Burkholderiales bacterium; assembly: GCA_019749945.1. Taxonomy (GTDB): domain Bacteria; phylum Pseudomonadota; class Gammaproteobacteria; order Burkholderiales; family SG8-41. The sequence continues at coordinate 20,585 of JAIEPF010000040.1, read as the reverse complement.
GCGTCGTCCAGCGTGACGCCCAGCCCCGGTCCCTGCGGCAAGGCGATGCTGCCCTTGGACAGGTCGAGTTTCTGCGTGACGATATCGTCCCTGGTTTTGAGCGGACCCACGCATTCAAGTCCGTCGATCACATTGTCCGAGGTCGCCGCCAGCATGATTTCCGCCATGGTGTTCACGCCGAGGCCGAAGCCGTGCCCGACCACGCAGCGGATGCCGGCCGCTTCGGCGGTGGCGATCATGCGCCGGGTATTGAGAAAACCGCCCTGCTTCATCACCTTGACCTTGACGATGTCGGCGGCATCGGCGCGGATGATGTCGATCAGGCTGGCATGATCCACCACCGATTCATCGGCCATGATCGGCACACCGACGCTGTTGGCGGCCTTGCGCACGCGCGCCATGCCGGCGATGTCATGGGCGGGCACCGGCTGCTCGAACAACTGCAGCTTGTACGGCGCGATCAGCTCCGCGAGTTTGATCGAGGTATCGGCATCGTAGCCGGCATTGGCGTCGATGCGGATGTTGAAATCCGGGCCGCAGGCTTCGCGCACCGCCTTGATGCGGTCGCGGTCGGCATAAATGTCGGCGCCGACCTTGATCTTGCACGAGCGGAAACCCTGATCCTGCCAGGTCTTGGTTTCCTTCGCCGCATTGTCCGGCGACTGGATGCTGATCCAGGCGTTGAATTGCAGCCGCTCTTTCACCGCGCCGCCGAGCCAGGTATGGACCGGCACCCCGGCGACGCGCGCCGCGAGATCGGTGCAGGCCATGTCGATGGTGGCCTTGGCATCGTAGAACTCCTGCACCGCCGCATCCATTTTCGCAGTGATGCGGTGGATGTTGGTCGGATCCATGCCCATCACCGCCGGCGCCAGCCGCGACTCGATCATCGCCAGGCTGTCTTCAATGCTTTCCTTGGAATAACCCGGCGTCGGATCGATGTTGCCGTAACCGACGGCGCCGCCGGTGGCGGTGATGCGCACGACGGCGCTTTTCACCACCGATTTCGACAGATAGGCGTTTTTGAATTCCATGACCAGGGGCATGGCCACGCCGAAGACTTCAACGCGTTCGATTTTCAGGTTCACGATTGCAAGTTCCAGTCCGGATGTTTTTGCAGGAAGGGAATCAGCCCGCCTGCAGCCAGCAAGGCCTGAACCGCGGCCGGTAACGGCGGCACGGCAAGGCTGATGCTGCGTGCTGCAACCGTTACGCGCCCTGCGGAGGGATCGATTTCAATGACATCGCCGGCACTGATGCCGGCGGTATCGCATTCGATCACCGCCAGTCCGTTGTTGATCGCATTGCGGAAAAACTGCCGGCCGAATGACGGCGCGACAATCGCCGCAACCCCCATCCGGTGCATGATGTGCACCGCCTGCTCGCGCGACGAGTTGATGCCGAAGTTTTTGCCGGCGACCAGCACATCGCCTTTCCGGAACGCCTTGGCAAAACCCGGCGCCACCTGATCGAAGGCGACCGTCGCGATGTACGCCGTGTCCTTGCCCGGCAGGTACTTGCTCGAGCAATGAATGTCGGTGCTGACTTCGTCGCCCAGCACGCGGGCACTGCCTTTGATGATGTTCATTGTTGACGCCTCCAGACTGCAAGATCAAAAGCAGCCACAGAGGTCACAGAGACCACAGAGAACTTCAACCCCGAAAACAGGGATTGAATTTGATTTGGTTTTCTCCGTGAACTCTGTGCCCTCTGTGGCTAAGATTTTAAGGTTTTCGCTCAAGCCGCCGCGCGCCAGTCGCCACCGGCAACAGTGCGTGCATCGGTGATGAATCCGGTCAGTGCCGATGCCGCCACCGTCGCTGCCGAACCGATCCAGATTTCCGAATCGGGATTGCCCAGTCGGCCCTTGAAATTGCGGTTGGCGCTGGAAATCACCACCTGCTTGTCGCCGGCGATGTAATGCCCGGTGATGTTGACGCAGGTGCCGCAGCCCGCGGCTTCCACCGAAGCGCCGGCCGTGGTGAGGATTTCGAACAGGCCTTCGCGCATGGCCGCCAGATAAATCGCCCGCGATGCCGGCGTGACGATCATGCGCACGCCTTTCGCCAGCTTGCGACCCTTGAGGATCGCTGCCGCCTGGCGGATGTCGTCGAGCCGGCCGTTGGTACAGGTGCCGATCAGCGCGACCTGGATTTTCTGGTTGGCCACTTCATTGACGCCGACCACATCGTCGATGTGATGCTGGCGCGCCACCTGCGGCGGCAGCTTTGCGGTATCGACCACGATGCGCCGTGCGTATGTCGCATCGGCATCGGCTTTCACTGGCTTCGGTGCCGCAGCACCATGCGCTTTCAGCCAGGCGAAGGTTTTTTCATCGGCCTCAAGCAAGGCCGCCTTGGCACCCAGCTCCGCTGCGTGGTTCGACAGGGTCATGCGATCATCAATGGCCATCGCCGACACGCCGGAGCCGACATATTCCAGCGCCTGATAGTTCGCGCCCTCCGCGCCCAGCTGCGACAGCATGTGCAGCGTCACGTCCTTGGCCCACACGCCCGGCTGCAAGGGCCCGTTCAATTCGATGCGGATGGTTTCCGGCACACGAAACCACAGCTTGCCGGTCATCATCACCGCCGACACGTCCGTGCCTTCGACGCCGGTGCCGAAGGCGTTGAACGCGCCGTAAGTCGTGGAATGGGTATCGGTGCCGACGACGAGATCGCCACAGGTCAGGTGGCCGCCCTCGGGCAGCACCTGATGACAGATGCCGTCACCAACGTCGTAAAGCGGTGAGCCGTGTTTTTCGGCGAACTCGCGCATCGCCACATGGGTATTGGCCGCTTCCATGTTCGGCGGCGGTGAATAATGGTCCAGCACCAATGCGGTGCGTTTGACATGGGGCAAAGACTTTGCGCCCAGCTTTTCGATCATTTTCAGCGCGTTGCCGGCACGCGCGTCGTGGATCATTGCGAAATCAACGTCCGCGACGACGATTTCACCGGCTGTTGCCGGTTTGCCGCCCGCGTGATTGCCGAGAATCTTCTCGGCGATGGTATGACCCATGGTGGTGTCCTCCTGAAGGAAATCGCCGCAGGACAGACTGGGCGGCGATGCCCTAAATTCTACCCCAGTGACCGGGTATTCACTGGTGGTGGTTCACGATGTGAGCGCGTATTTAGATGTGTACCACCGAATGGCTGCAGGATACTTCAACCTCAGATTCCGTTCCCGCAAGTCACTGATTTCCAAATCACGCAACAGAACTAAAACTCATACAGCCGTGCGGGATTCTCCACCAGTATTTTTCTGCGCATCGCCTCGTCATCACAGAATTTTGCAAACAGATCGACCAGTTCGCCATCGTTGGGCATGATCCTGACGTTCGGGTGCGGGAAATCCGTGCCCCACAAAATACGCTCCGGCGCCGCCGCAATCAGTTCGCGCACAAACGGCTCGGCATCGTGAAACGGTTTGCCCACGGATGAAATGCGCTCGGGGCCGGAAACCTTGGTCCAGGCCAGCGGATTCCTCATCAGGTCGAGCATTTGCAGGAATGCATCCTGTTTGACACCGAGCTTCGCTTCAGGCCGCCCCATGTGATCGATGATGAACGGGATTTTGAGGCCGTCGAGGAAGCTGCGGTACTGGCGGATATCGTGGGCATCCAGATGCAGCTGAAGATGCCAGCCGAACGGCGTGATGCGCTCGATCACGGCGTTCACTGCGGCCATATCGGGCGCTCCGCCCAGATGCGCAACAAAGTTGATGCGCGCACCGCGCACGCCGCCGGCATGCAGGCGCTGCAGTTCCTTTTCGCTTTCATCGGGTTTGACCATGGCCACACCGCGCCAAGCACCGTTCGAATGCACCAGTGCGTCGAGCATGGCGCTGTTGTCGGTGCCGTGACAACTCGCCTGCACGATGATTGCGCGTGAAAACCCCAGATGTTGATGCAACGCGGCCAGCCGCTCGCGTCCGGCATCTTCCGGGGTATAGCTGCGATTCGGTGCATAGGGAAACTGCGCCGCCGGTCCGAACACATGGCAATGGCCGTCACAGGCATTGGGAGGCGGCGTGTACTTGGGTTTGACCGGATTGGGATCCGGGGCAAGGATGCTTTTGGGCGTGTTCATAGTCTGGGTATCCGGGCTTTGTCGATCAGGGCATTCCACTTGGCGATTTCTTCAGTCACGTTTTTGCGCATGCCCTCGGGCGTATTCAGATTCTGCTCGACACCCAGTTCCTGGAAACGCTGCCGGACCTGCGGCGAATTGACGGCGTCATGCACCTCCTTGTTCAGGCGGTCGATCAGCGCGCGCGGTGTCTTCGCTGCAACGCCGATCCCATTCCAGGACATCACCTCATAACCCGGCAAACCGCTCTCATGCAGCGTCGGCACATCGGGCAAGGGCGTAAAGCGGGTTTTCGAGGACACCGCAATCACACGCAAGGCATTGGCCCGCAACTGCCCGAGCACCGGGGGCAGAAACTCAAACGCAACCCGCACATCGCCACCGCGCAATGCCGTGATCACACCGGCCGTGTTGTTGAAAGGCACGGTGGTGTAATCAAGACCGGCCATCGACTTGAACAATTCGGAGGACAAATACTGGGTTGTGCCGATATTGATGGTGCCGGCATTCATCTTGCCCGCATTTGATTTGGCCAGCGCAATCAGGTCTTTGGTGGTTTTCACCGGGGAGTCCGGCGCCACCAGCACGCCCAGGCTGAACGCGCCGATAGTGCTGACCATCGCAAAATCCCGCAGAGTGTCGTACGGCAGGGATTTGAACATCGCCGCGCTGACGGCATTGGTGTTGTTGAGCAGCATCAGCGTGTAACCATCGGGCTCGGATTTGGCCACCAGTTCCGCGGCAACAATCCCGCCGGCACTGGGACGATTGTCGACGATGACCTGCTGGCCCATTTTTTCACCCATTTTTTGCGCCACGGCACGGGCCGTGATGTCGCCGACACCACCGGGACCGAAGGGAACGACCAGCCGGATCGGTCTGCCCGGGAAATTCTGCGCCGACGCGACACCGGATACGCAGGCCACACAAACAATCGCCAATTTCAGCAGGGATGTCATGGGTTCTCCAAAAGCGCTAAGTGCATGAACGGGAAAAACCAGGATGTTGAAACTACTTGCTGCGGAAGGACCGGCCTCCATCAACAGTCAACACGGTGCCGGTGATATACGAGGCCCGGCCGGAAGCGAGGAACACGATGGCACTGGCAATCTCGTCCACCGTGGCCAGCCGCCCGAAGGGATAACCCCTGGTCAGTTCGGGCCAGCGGCTGCTGTCGCCGAGCTCCTTTTGTGCTTTCGCCTCCCAGCGCACCCGCTGCCGCTCGGTCTCGGTCGCCGCAGGATTGAGACCAACAACGCGCACACCGTAATCCGGTCCTTCCGCGCCCAGCGCACGTGACATCGCGATCAGCGCCGCATTGGCCATGCTGCCCGAAATGTAATCGGCCCGCGGCCGGGCGCCGGAGGCACCGATGACGTTGACGATGACGCCGCTGCGGCGCTCGCACATCGCTGTGTAGATCTCGCGTGCCATGTTGAGGAAACCGAACAGTTTCAGCGACCACGAAGCCTCCAGCGCAGCCTGGTCCATTTTTGCCAGAGAACCCTGTGGTATTGAGCCGGCATTGTTGATCAGGATGTCGACATCCTTCAATTCGCGCGACAGCCGCGAAGCTACTGCAGCGTCGGAAAGATCCGCGGCATGGCAGGTCACCTCGACCTTGTGCGCGGCGAGGATGTCCTTGCGCGCCTGGTCGAGGTTTTCCGCCTTGCGGGAAACGAGATGAAGATTGCAGCCCTCTTCGGCCAGCAATTTGGCCACACCGAGGCCGATGCCGCGCGAGCCACCAGTGATGAGCGCGGTCTTGCCCTTGATGCGTAAATCCATGACTCAGCCGCCCTTCTTCAGCAGGCCGAGATCATCCAGCGTGCTGCGCATTTGTGCATCGAGTTCATCCCAGTACTTGCGCGTATCGCGGCTGCTGGTGTAATTCGGCTCCCACTCATTCTTGTCGAGGTGGGCGCGCCAGATCGGATCCTTGTCGAGGTTGGCGAAGTATTGTTCCCAAAAAGCGAGCTGGTTCGCCGGCAGCGTCTTGCCGGCGATCAGGCCGCGGTAATTCGAGAATGAGGTGTTGGCGCCCATCTCCCTGAAGGTCGGCACATCGGCAAACACCCCGCCGATGCGGCTCGGCGCCGAAATGCCGATCACGCGCACCGTGCCGGCCTTCAGATGCGACACCGCCGACGAGGCGCTGGCCGACACCACATCGACATGACCGCCGAGCGCGGCGGTAATCGCCTTGCCGGCGGAGTCGAACACCACTGCACGCACTTTTTTCACGTCGATGCCTGCCGCCTTGAACGCCAGTCCGGCGGCAATATGGTTGGCGCCACCGGCGACCGAGGAAAACGACAGGCTCAGCGAGGTCGGGTCCTTTTTCAGGCGATCGAGCAGGTCACGGCCGGTCCTGATCGGCGATTCGTTCCTGACCACAAACACCACGTATTCATCATAAAGCAGGCACACCGGCGTGAAATCGCGATAGCTGAAGGTCGTGGTACCCGTCAGGTGGCCGACCGACAGATTCAGGTTGGCCATCATCAGATAATGCCCGTCGCTGGCGTGCTGGTTCAGGTAATTCCAGGCAATGGTGTTGCCGCCGCCGGGTTTGTTCATCACGTTCATCGGCACCTCGAGCAGGCGTTTTTCCTGGGAAACCTGCGCGATCAGGCGTAGCATCAGATCATTGCTGTTGCCCGCAGCCGAGCCGACGATCAGTTCAACCGGACGCTGGGGCTTCCACGGTGCTTGCGCGGATGCGTTACCCGACACCAACACCAGGGCGCACAAAAAAAACAGGGGACGCGTGTAGAGACCGGCCATTACGTTTACCTCTCCTTAAACGTAGATGAACTGCTGCCGCACGATATTTCGCGCCGGCAGAAGGTGTCAAGCTTCAAACACAGGATTGCCGGCGAGTTCTTTATCCGGAGGCCCGGATCAAAAACCGGGCGCTTGTGCCTGCTTACCGCGCAGCAATCCCCAGCATCGCCCGCGCTTCATCGGTCGTCGCCGGTTCGCGCCCCACCGCGCGGCCCAGTTCGGCAAAACGCCGCACCAGTTCGGCATTGCTCGGGCAACCGATTTCCGGGTAGGGATAATCGCCGATGCCCGGCGCGAGATGGCCATTGCGCTCCAGCGCGGTGGTCGCGACATTGAATAAATTACCTTCCTTGCAGGCCACCGTCCATTCAATACGACGATGCGGCGGCATGAAATCGATCAGTGCTTCGAGGCCTCGCGTGGTGCAGGGATGGGCGCCGACAATGCCGCCCTCGGCCAGCACGCACTGCACATAGGCCGGCTCGCGCACCGCGCCCATGTCGAGAAAAGCCTCGACCATGCGCACAAAGGGCACCGCCCACACCGACAGATGCGGCTTCACGCCGGCATCGGTCATGCCTCTGGCCAGGAACAGGCAGGTCTCGGTGCTGTTCTTGTAGATCTTGTTGGTGGTGAGGAATTTCTTCGCCACCGGATCGTAGGCGTCGATGTTGCTGCTGCCGGTATCCACCGCGGCAAAATCCGGACGGGTTTTGCTTTGCTGGCCCATCAGCTTGATATGCGCCAGCCGGTTCTCGTCTTCATTGACGGTAATCTGGCCCAGCGTGGAGTCGATCAGGATGTCGCACTTCTCGCGGATCTTGGCGACGATCTCGGCATAGACCTCCGGCACATGGCATTTGCCGCCATCGGGATTGCGCGCGTGAAAATGGATGATGGATGCGCCGGCAGCGCGGCACTCGGCTGCGGTCTCGGCGATTTCATCCGGCGTGAACGGCACGTTTTTATTGATGTCGCGCGACATGTATTCATTGACGCGGACGGTGATGATCAGTTTTTTGGTCATGGTTTTAAAAGTCAAAGTCAAAATCTTTAGCCACAGAGGTCACAGAGAACACAGAGAAAAACAAACCCAAGCACATGACAAAGCAGCCATTGCCAAAATGGCGGTTATTACCAAAGAATCCTCTGTGCGCTCTGTGACCTCTGTGGCTGCTTTTAGGTTTTAACGGCGTTGACGCGCCGGCAAACATCCAAAAACAGATGCCCGTCGGTGCCCAGCACAATGGCCTGCACGCCGCGCTTGCGCACCGATTTGCCGTACACCGGATCGGGTTTGTTGCCGATGGTGGTCATCACGTATTTGCCGTGTTTGCGCGCCGCAGCCACCACCTTCTCCAGCGCCGCCGCCATCTTCGGCTCGTCAAAGGTCGCATGCGGCACACCCAGCGCAATCGACAGATCGGTCGGCCCGATGAAAAACACTTCCAGCCCGGGCATCGCCGCCATTGCCTCGAAATCCTCCAGCGTCGGCGTGTCCTCGATCAACGGGATCACCATCATCTCGTCATTGGCATGGCGCACATGCGCATCCCAGTCACCCGGTGCATAACCGGCGGAACGCACGATGGTGCAGGCGCCGCGGCTGCCCTCCGGCGCATAACGCGCGGCTTCCAGCGCCTTCGCACAATTTTCACGCGTCGCATGCGACAGCGCAATGCCGGCCACCCCCATGTTCATCAGCTTCAGAATCAGGTTGGCGTCAGCTTCCGGCACCCGCACAAACGGCGTGATGCCGGCAGCGTCGGCAGCGCGGATGATGTGCGCACAGCGGTCGAGGTCGAGCGCGCTGTGTTCCATGTCGATGATGACAAAATCGATGCCGGCCGCGGCGGCCAGTTCGGTGATGATCGGACTGCCGGTGAACAGGATGATGCCGGTGACGGTGTCGCCACGGGCCAATGCGGCACGTATCGGGTTTTTCATGGGGATTCTGCTGCAGAAATTGGAGCGCCGAGATTACTCCCCGCGTCCGGACAGGGCAAGGCAGGTCCATCACATGGCAGCGGCATCCAGAATATGGTAATAAAACGCCTCGCTTTTCTCCGGAACATTCCCGATGACCAAACCTGATTCACTGACCGCCGAAGTCGCCGCTTTTATCACCCGCAGCAAAGCCTCGCAGATTCCACGTGAGGTGATGCGTCTCGGCAAACGTTCCCTGCTCGACGGCCTGGGCCTGGCATTCGCCGGCAATGCCGCCGAATCCGGCCACATCGTGCGCAGTTATCTCAAAACGCTGGGCCTGCCGCTGGACAAGGGCGCCACTGTGATCGGCACCGCGTTGAAAGTGCCGGCACGCTTTGCCGCCTTCGCCAACGGCATCGCGATCCACGCCGACGATTACGACGACACCCAGCTCGCCGTCGCCAAAGACCGCGTCTACGGCCTGCTCACCCACCCCACCGCGCCGGCACTGCCGCCGGTGCTGGCCATCGCCGAACGCGACAACCGCTCCGGACTTGATCTGCTGACCGCCTTTCAGATCGCCGTCGAAGTCGAAACCAAAATCGCCGAGGCCATCAACCCGCGGCACTATGCCGACGGCTTCCACTCCACCGCGACCATGGGCGCCATCGGAGCCGCTGCGGGTGCTGCGCGACTGCTCGGCCTGGACGCCTCGCAGACCGCGCAAGCCATCAGTCTCGGCGCCAGCCAAGCCGCCGGGCTGCGCGAAAACTTCGGCACCATGACCAAACCCTTTCATCCCGGCCGCGCTGCGGAATCCGGTGTGCTCGCCGCCGAACTGGTCAAACTGGGCTGGACTGCTGCAAGCAACGGCCTCGAAGCCAATCGTGGATTTTTCAAGGCGGCCGGCGGCGGTTACGATCCGCAGGCCATCCACGGCAAACTCGGCAAACCCTGGACCTTCGCCATGCCCGGGGTGTCGATCAAGCCGCATCCCAGCGGTTCGCTGACCCACCCCGGCATGGGCGTAATGCTGGAACTGGTGCTCAAACACGACATCAAACCGGCACAAGTCGCCAAAGTCCGGGTCGGCACCAACAGCCACATGCCGAACACGCTGATCCACCGTCGCCCGAAAAACGAACTGCAGGCCAAGTTCAGCATGGAGTTCTGCATGGCCATCCTGCTGCTGGAACGCCGCGCCGGGCTCGCCGAGTTCACCGACGCCATCGTCAATCGCGCTGATGTGCAACGCAGCATCGGCCTCATCGATTTCGGCGTGCATCCCGAGGCCGAAGCCGCCGGCTACGAAAAAATGACCACCATCATCGACATCGAGCTGAAGGACGGCCGCACCATCAGCGGCCGCGCCGATTTCGGCAAGGGCAGCCCGGCCAATCCGATGAGCGACGACGAGGTCGCGAACAAGTTCATCGAATGCGCCACCTGGGGCGGACTGCCGAAAACCACGGCGGGGAAAATCATCGACCTGGTGTTCAACCTCGAAAAAGTCCGCAGCACCCGCGAGCTGACCCGGCTGCTGGCCATAGTCCCCGCCCGCAAAAAGCCGGCAAAAACGAAAAAATAGACTAAAATCGTGGCCCTTATTGGAGCTCCCATGAACAAGCTGCCCCGCATCGGCTTCATGCTCGGTGACGTCACCGGCATCGGCCCCGAAATCGCCGCCAAACTGCTGGCCACCGGCAAGCCTGCACAACAGGCGAACGTAGTCATCATCGGCGACAAACGCGTGCTCGAACTCGGCATGCGCAACGCCGGTGTCAAAATTCCGCACACCGTGTATCGCAGCATTGATGAAGTGAACTGGCCGCGTCAGGATCTGCCGCTGCTTGACCTCGGCAACACCGACCCTGTGAAATTCCCGCAGGGCACGTCTTCCGATGAAGCCGGCAAACTCGCCGGTGACACGCTGAAGGTGATGATTGACCTGGCGCTCGCCGGAAAACTCGACGGCATCTGCTTCGCCCCGCTGAACAAGGGGGCAATGAACCGCGGCGGCTGGAAATTCAACGACGAACATCAGATGTTCGCCAAGCTCACCGACCACAGCGGCTTTTTCGGTGAAATGAATGTCATCGACCAGTTCAGCACCTTCCGCGTCACCTCGCATGTCGCACTGCGCGAAGCGGTGAACATGATCACCCCGGAACGCATCACCGCCGCGGTCAACCTCGCCAACGACACCTTGCGCGCCACCGGCAAAACCAGCCCGCGCATCGGTGTTGCCGCACTCAACCCGCACAACGGCGAAAACGGCCTGTTTGGCGACGAGGAAATCCGCATCATCCGCCCCACCGTCGACAAACTGAAAAGCGGCGGCATCGACTGCACCGGCCCCATTTCCTCGGACGTGATTTTCCTGCAGGCGCTGAAAGGCAAGTTCGACGGCGTGGTGATGATGTACCACGACCAGGGCCAGATCGCGACCAAGCTGCTCGGCTTCAACAAGGGCGTCACCGTGACCGCCGGGCTCAAAACCGTATTCACCACGCCCGCCCACGGCACAGCCTACGACATCGTCGGCCAGGGCAAAGCCGACCCCGGCGCAATGGAGCACGCCTTCACGCTGGCCACCAGCCTCGCCGCCGGACGCAAGGCCGCGGCTGCAGCCAACGCCGCAGCCTGACCAATCACCAATCACCAATTACCAGTTACCAGTTACCAATAGTTACCGCTTCAATTGTTCGTGCCACTGAATACAACCAATAACCCGGAGGAGACCATGACCAAACCCGTAATTTCACGCCTGCTCGCGGGCACCATCTGCGCCGCGTTGTCAGCAAACGTCGTGGCAGCAACCGCGGCCGCCGAGTGGAAACCGACCAAACCGATCCGCATGCTGGTCGGCTTCGCGCCCGGTGGTGGCACCGACGCCACGGCCCGCGCCATGGGCGGCAAACTCAGCGAACGCCTGGGCCAGCAGATCATCATCGACAACCGTCCCGGTGCCGCCGGCAACATCGCCACCGAAATTACCGCCGGCGCGACGCCAGACGGCCACACCATCCTGATGGGCACCATTGCCGCGCTGGCCATCAACCCGGCGCTGTACAAAAAACTGCCCTTTGATCCGCTCAAAGACGTGACCCCGATCACACGCGCAGTCGATTCGACCAACGTGCTGGTGGTGCATCCCTCGGTGCCGGTCAAAAACGTGCAGGAGCTGATCGCGCTGGCCAAAACCAAACCGCTGAACGGCGGTTCCTCGGGTGTCGGCGGCGCCGGCCATCTCGCGCTGGAACTCTTTAACCTGAAGGCCGGCACCAAGATCGTCCACATCGCCTACAAGGGCGGCGGCCCGGCGATGGTCGACCTGCTCGGCGGCCAGATCAACCTGATTTTTGCGACTGCCGCCAGCGCCGTCGGCCACATGAAGGCCGGCAAGATCCGCGCACTGGCCGTGTCCACGGCAAAACGCTCGGGACTGGTGCCTGAGCTGCCGACGGTCGCAGAAGCCGGCCTCAAGGGTTTCGAGGCGAACAACTGGTACGGACTGCTCGCACCGGCCAAAACCCCGCGCAACATCATCGACCGCCTGAACAAGGAAAGCATCGCGGTGCTGAATCTGCCCGACGTCAAGGACATGCTGTTCAAACAGGGACTCGACGTATCACCGAGCACTCCGGAAGCCTTCGGCGCCTACATCAAATCCGAAAAAGCGCAGTGGGAAACCGTGATCAAGGCCGCCGGTCTGTATCACACCAACTGAGTTAAACGGTCCGGCAACTAAAACTAAACCGTGCGATGAGATATAAGCCTGCGAGGCGATGGCCCCGCAGGCTTTTTTTTGCCACAATGCTGCGGCGCATATAACTATTTGACGAGGATCACTGTTCATGAAAACGCCGCATCGCCTTGCCATCATTGCCGCCGCCGGCTTCATTGCAGCCCCGGCCCCCTCCCTTTCTGCCGACTGGGCGCCGACCAAACCGGTGCGTTTCATCGTCGGCTTCCCGCCCGGCGGCGCGACCGACCTCGTCGCGCGCATCCTGCAGCCCAAACTCGCCGCCAGCCTCGGCAGTCAGGTCATCGTCGACAACCGCCCCGGCGCCAACGGCGTGATCTCGATGCAGATCCTGAAAAACTCCGAGCCCGACGGCCACAGCGTCGGCATGTCGCACATCGGCTCGCTGGTGGTCAGCCCGGCGATCCAGAAAACCGGCTATGACCCGCTGAAGGATTTTGTTCCCGTCGGCATGCTGGTCACGCTGCAGAACATCCTGATCACCCATCCTTCGGTGCCGGCGAAAAACATCAGTGAATTCATCGCCTACGCCAAAAGCCAGCCGGGCAAGGTCAACTACGCCACCTCCGGCATCGGCAGTCCGGGCCACCTCGCCGTCGCGTTGTTCGAGAGCATGACCGGCACAACGCTGAACCACATTCCGTACAAGGGCGGCGGCCCCGCCATCACCGACCTGATCGGCGGCCAGGTGCCGGCGTTCATGGCGGTGATTTCCACCGCCGTGCCGCATGTGCAGTCGGGCAAGGCCCGCGCGCTGGGTGTCACCGGCGGCAAACGCGCCGAAGCGCTGCCCGATGTGCCGACCATTGCCGAAGCCGGCGTCAAGGGTTACCTCGCGATCAACTGGTACGGTCTGTCGGCCCCGCCGAAAACACCGCCGGCCATCATCAGCCGCATGAACAAGGACTTCACCGCCGCGCTGAATGCACCCGATGTGATCAAACAACTGAAAGACCGCGGCATCGACTCGGCCCCGTCCAACGGTGCGGATTACCTGAAATTCATACGTGCCGAGCAGGAGCGCTGGGTGCCGGTGATCAGGAAAGCTAAAATCGAGGCCAATTAAGCGCCCGGTTCATCCGCACAAATGATCATCGACTGTCACGGCCACTACACCACCGCCCCCAAATCCCTCGAAGCCTTCCGCCAGCGCCAGATCGACGGCCTGAAGGACGCGCGGCTCGCGCCGGCGAAGGACTCACTGCTGATCGGCGATGACGAAATCCGTGACAGCATCGAAGGCGCGCAACTGCGCATCCAGCGCGAACGCGGCACCGACCTGACCATTTTTTCGCCGCGCGCCGGCGGCATGGGCCACCACATCGGCAATGCCGTCACCAGTGAATTGTGGTCCGGCATCTGCAATGAACTGATTCACCGCGTCTGCACGTTGTTCCCGCAGAACTTCATTGGCGTCTGTCAGCTGCCGCAAAGCCCCGGCGTGCCGCCCGCCAACTGCATCGCCGAACTCGAACGCTGCGTCAATGAATACGGCTTCATCGGCTGCAACCTGAACCCGGATCCCTCCGGCGGCTACTGGACCGATCCGCCGCTGACCGACCGCTACTGGTATCCGCTGTATGAAAAACTGGTCGAGCTCGACGTGCCGGCGATGGTGCATGTCAGCGCGTCCTGCAACCCGGCCTTCCATTTCACCGGCGCGCATTACATCAACGGCGACACCACCGCCTTCATGCAGTTCATCACCGCCGATCTGTTCCGGGATTTCCCGACGCTGCGTTTCGTGATTCCGCACGGCGGCGGCGCGGTGCCCTACCACTGGGGCCGTTACCGCGGCCTGGCGCAGGACATGGGCAAGCCGCCATTGAAGGATTTCCTGCTCAACAATGTTTATTTCGACACCTGCGTCTATCACCAGGCCGGCATCGACCTGCTGACCAGGGTAATCCCCGCCGACAACATCCTGTTTGCGTCTGAAATCGTCGGCGCGGTGCGCGGCATCGATCCGGAGACGGGCTATTACTACGACGACACCAGGCGTTACATCGACGCAGTGACCACGCTCAGCGCTGCGGACAAGAAAAAAATTTTCGAAGACAACGTCTGCAAGGTGTATCCGCGTCTCAAAAAAACGCGCGGCATGACCAGTCAGCGCTGACTCAGGGCTGATCCCAGCCCTTGAGTTCGGCAATGCGCCGCTCTGTGCGCTCAATCATGCAGCCGTGGAATCGCGCGTTGCGGATCGACCCGCCCTCGAACAGCTTGTACATGCCCTCACAGTCCTGCCGGCGAAATGCCACCCAGCTGCGCTGCGCCTCGGTCAACCGCCGCTGCACCGTGCCACGGTCGACCTGCTTGGGATCATTGTCATCGATGCGTTTGATCAATTCCTGGTAGACACGGTCCAGTTCGCGCTCGGTCGCCGTGAACTTCAGACTCATGCACTCGTTGATGTCGATCGTGGTCATCGCCGCAACGCAGGGGTCTGCGGGCTGCGCCGCATGCAGCAGTGGCGCAACACACAGCGAAAATGCGATTAATGCCTGTTCCCAGTATTTCATAAGTATTTGTTTTTATTGATTATTTTATCTGGCATTGCGGTCGGTCAGCGGGTGGCCGTTACGTTCGACGCGTGTGGCGCAGGATGAAGTACCGCAGGCGTATTCGGTTTTGACCACATCCTTCGGCGTGACCAGTATCGTGCCGCGGCCGCGCTTCGCGGTGCCGGCATCATATTCATAAGTGATCGTTCCCGAGGGCTCGCTGATGGTTATCACATACCGGATGTATTCACCAAAAAAGAGCCCGTTACTCTCGGGCAGCACCATCTCCACGCGCAGCGGAATACGGTTCTTGGTGGTGGGATGTATGCGGAAATAACGTTTGACGCGGTCGCCGTACTGGAACGCCGGATCCACCGCGGCAATCCGCTGCAGCATTTTGAGTTCGCTGGGGCGCAGCAGGGAATCCTCGACGCCCATGCCGGAAGCCATCGCTGCCGGCGACAGCACCGCCAGTAGCAACGCGCTAGTCTTCAGCGTCTTCATAAGCTTCGGGCGTGAATCGCGGCGTGCAGATGGCGAGGAACACCAGGTCATCCGCACCGACGTTGGTGATGCGCTGGCGCACCGACGGCGGGATCATCACCACGTCACCCGCCTGCACTTCCTGCGCCGGGTAATCGCCGATTTCCATGCGCCCGACGCCGTCGAGGATCACATAACGCTCCAGCGTACCGGCCACGCGGTGCCAGCGCGTACTGACCCCCGGCTCCACCCGCGCCCGGGCGATGGACATCTGCGGGTCGTCCGCTGAATTGGACAGCTCCAGGATATGGCAACGCTCCTCGGTCAGGACTTCGGCTGCGGGGTGAGGGCGGAGTATCGGCGGCTGCATGTTCGGGTGGATGGCCGTTACCGTCCGTAAAACTTTTTCACCGTTTCATCCGCCACCTTCTGCAGGAAGGCCGCATCTTCCTTGCTCACCTTGCCGTAGTAGTCGTACGGATTGCCCACCGGTGATTTGCCGTAGACGCTGGCATACACCGTGCACGCCGCGAGATAGGTGCCGATCAGCGTCGGATGGCTGCCGTCGTAGTCCTGGTGCAGCTTGATGTCCGGACGCTGGCGGTAGGCCTCGGCAAAGGCGAGGCCGGTCGGGATCACCAGTGCGCCGATTTCGTTGCCCGCCTCAACATACATGTCCGCGGTCTTGCTGGTCATGTCGGGGGTCGCGAACTTGCTGGGTTTGATGTGCGCCGGTGTCATGTAGAGCGCGACCTTGCCGCCCTGCTTCTTGATCACCTCGTTGAATTCGATGACCTTTTCGCGAAACCGGGCACGCGGGGCGTCGGACATGGCATCGGTGCTGTTGCCCTGCATGATCACCAGTTCGAAGGGCTCCTTGATGCCGAGATTGCCCGGCGTGGTCAGGTGCACGATGTTGTGATGCCACAGCGGTGCACCGCCGATGGTCGCCGATTTGTACTGAATGCCCTTCTGCAGCGCCGGGTCAGCCGCCGACGCGATGCGGTTGACGTGATTGTGCAGGCTGTCGTTGTAATACATGTAGCTGTTGCCGACGAACAGCACGCGTTTGGGCGTGTCGACCTGCGGCTGCTTGACGGTCGGGCTCGCCGCCTGCGCGGCGGCCAGGGTAAACAGGGTGATGGCCAGGAACGACTGCAGGACCGCAACGCTGCGCTTCAGCATGATGGAACTCCTCCCTTTTTGATTTGATCCCGCGTTCAGGGCTCAACGGCCAACATGTGGGCCGCGCCTGACTGTCCGGGTTTTTGCAGTAACATTGTTTCACCGAGCGCGCCGTGACCGCAACCGGCTGCGCAATAAAAACAGCAACAACCCGCCGTACCGGAGGAAAACCGCCATGCGCCGCACCCCGCTTTATTTCATGCGCCGCCTTTTGTGCGGTCGCACGTCGGTCGCCCTGGTCTGCGCCGCGGGCATCGCCATCGCCGGCGCCGCACAGGCGGCACAGCCCGCACGCGGCCAGTACCCCGAACGCCCGGTCCGCCTGCTGATCGCCCAGGCCCCCGGCGGCAATGCCGACATCATCGCGCGCGTACTGGCCGAAGGCCTCGGCGAACGACTCGGACAAAGCGTCGTCGCCGACAACCGCGGCGGCGCCAGCGGCATCATCGCCACCGAACTCGCGGTGCGCGCCGCGCCCGACGGCTACACCATCCTGCTGGTGCCGAGTTCCTTCGGCGTCAATCCGGCGGTCATGAAGCTGCCCTATGACCAGCTGCGCGACCTGGCGCCGATCACCATGGTCGCCAGCGCACCGAATGTGCTGGTGGTCGGCCCCGCGCTGCCGATCAAATCGGTGGCCGAGCTGATCAGGGCGGCCAAGGCCAATCCCGGCAAGCTCACCTATGGCTCCTCGGGCAATCTCGGCTCGCCCCACCTCGCCGGTGAACTGTTTGAACTGATGACCGGCACCGACATGGTCCACGTGCCGTACAAGGGTGCCGCCTCGGCGATGATCGACCTGATCGGCGGCCGCATTTCGCTGTCCTTCGCCAGTCTGCCCAGCGCCATTGCCCATATCCGCGCCGGCCGCCTGCAGCCGATTGCGGTGACCAGTGAAAAACGCTTTCCGCTGACACCGGATCTGCCCACGATGGCGGAATCCGGTCTGCCCGGTTTTGAAACCACGGCCTGGCAGGGACTGGTCGCGCCGGCGCGCACGCCACCCGCCATCATCAAACGCCTCAACACCGAAGCCGTCCATGTGATCAACCAGCCGGCGATGCGCGACCGCATGATCCAGAACGGCGCGGCACCCGTCGGCAGCACGCCGGAAGAACTGTGGGATTTTGCGCGCAAACAGATCGAGAAATGGGGCAAGGTCATCAAGGCGGCAGGCATTACCCCGAACTGATCTGCCACCCCTCACCCCTCACCCCTCAATCCTCACTCCTCACTCCTCAATCCTCACTCCTCACTCCTCACTCCTCAATCAATTCAGACGGAACAATCATCGTGACCTCCCCCAACACCGGCCCGCTCTCCCGCTACACCGTCCTCGACCTCACCCGCGCCCGCTCCGGCCCCACCGCCGTGCGCCAGCTCGCCGACTGGGGTGCCAAGGTCATCAAGATTGAAGAGCTCGGTGAACAGGACGGCGACGGCAGCCCCTTCGACAAACGCCACGGCCCGGATTTCCAGAACCTGCATCGCAACAAGCGCAGCATCACGCTGAACCTGAAATCACCGGAAGGCGTCGCGGTGTTCAAGAAAATGGCGGCCACGGCGGATGTCATCGTCGAGAACTACCGGCCGAAAGTGAAAAACCGCTTGGGCATCGATTACGAAACCATCCGCAAGATCAATCCGCGCATTGTCTACGGCAGCATCAGCGGTTTCGGCCAGGACGGCCCCTACGCCGACCGCCCCGGACTCGACCAGGTCGCGCAGGGCATGAGCGGCCTGATGTCGGTCACCGGACTGCCGGGACAGGGGCCGGTGCGCGCCGGCATCGCCATCGGTGACTCCAGTGCCGGCATGTTCCTCGCCTTCGGCATCGTCACCGCATTGCTCGACCGCGAACACACGGGGGTCGGGCAATGGGTGCATACCTCGCTGCTGCAGGCACTGATCGCAATGACCGATTTCCAGGCCGCGCGCTGGACCGTCGCCCAGGAAGTCGCAGGCCAGGCCGGCAACAACCACCCCACCGCGATTCCGACCGGCACCTACAAAACCGCCGACGGCCACATCAACATCGCCGGCAGCGGCGCCCTGTTTAATCGCCTGTGCAAAGCCGTCGGCCTGCCCGATCTGCCGAGCAATCCGGATTATTCGTCGTCAAAAATCCGCGCCAAGAACCGCGACGCACTGAACAAGATCATCGCAGCGCAGATCGAGAAACGCACTTCAGCGGAATGGATCGAGAGCCTCAACGCCGCCGGCGTGCCCTGCGGCCCGATTTACAAAATGAACGAAGTGTTTGCCGATCCGCAGGTGCAGCATCTGGGCATTGCGGCGCCGGTGAAACACTACAAGCTGGGCGACATCCGCGTGGTCAAAAACGGCATCAATTTTTCGAAGACGCCGTTTGCGGTGCGTAATGCGGCGCCGGATCGGGGGGCGGAGACGGATGAGATTCTGAAAGAGTATGGATATAGCGAGGCCGAAGTCAGCAGGCTGAAGGCTGACGGGGTAACCGCCGCAGATGGTTAGTATAAAATAATAATAAAAACAATGGCTTACATGATATTCACGCGGCCTCGCCTAAAGCATCAACACCACAAGCAACTTGACTGTCGTAGCCCATAGGCTACACTAGCGCATGCGCGTCGAAGAGACCGAAATCTATCGGGCGTGGATCAACGGCTTGCGCGACACCACCGGCAGAGCGCGTGTTCAGGTGCGCGTGGACCGTCTGGCGCACGGCAACCCCGGACAGCATCGCAATCTCAGCGGCGGCGTGTCGGAACTGAAAATCGACTTCGGTCCCGGCTATCGCGTTTATTACACGCAGCGCGGAACACGCCTGATCCTGCTGCTGGCAGGCGGCGACAAGTCATCACAGGCACGCGATATCGAACAGGCCCTGACACTGGCCCGCAACTATCAGGAGTAAGCAAACATGGCGCTAAGCAAAGCAAAAAAGACAACAAAAACCAAAACGATGCCCTACGACGTCGCCGCGCAACTGCGCACACCGGAAGAAATGGCCGCCTACCTCGATGCCTGGCTGGATGAGTTTCCGGATGATGCCGCGGGCATTGCGCGCGCGCTTGGTGATATCGCCAGAGCCAAGGGCATGACGCAGGTGGCCAAGGAAGCCGGCCTTTCGCGGGAGAGCCTGTATCGGGCGCTCAGTGAGGATGGAAACCCGAGTTTTGATACTGTGTTGAGGGTGGCGCGGGCGCTGGGCGTGAAGCTACATGCAGAGGCGGCGTAACTTTCCGACTGCATAAAGAATGCATCAAGAAAGAAAAGTTGCACTGCCCCCATTTATTAAGGCAGTGAAGGTGGAGTTTTTGCTGGAAGCGGCTTGATCAAAAGAAAAACGACTCCAGCACCTTTAGCTTGGTAGCGACGTAAGCGAGAATAGGATCAGCACAGTCGTAGTGGAGCCAAGTTATGCTCCCGCTAGCCATAAAAAAGAGGATCAGAATGTCGAAAATTCCAGTAAGGAAATTTTTTAAATTAATGAAGTGTAATTTTATTGGCCACAGTTATCTCTGCATACTCACGGGGCTTTCATTTTGTTTCGTGTCATTTACGACATTCGCCTCAGCAGAAGTCAGGCCAGACCAAAGTGGATGCGGCATAACGATTCTCGGAGAAATAACCTCCTCAACAGCACTTGAAGTAAAAAAACTTTTGCTCCCTAATAATCCAAAATGCCAAGGGCACGATCCAATCATACGTTTTGACAGCCCGGGAGGAGATGTTGAGGCAGCCATGGAAATCGGCGTTGCAATTCGAAATGTTAATGGAAGGGTAATCCCCCCATTTTTAGCATCAGCCAGAAGTGGGGTTAAGCAGCGAGCTTCAATTTCTGCATGGGCGTGATGC
>JAIEPF010000028.1 GCA_019749945.1 Burkholderiales bacterium | reverse complement strand
GGGTAGTGTCTATGCGTGGCTCAAATTTCAGTGAAAACTAACCCCGAAAGTGGCTCAGTTTTGGGTGGAAATCAACATTTCTTGCACAGTGCGAGCCCCATGCCCGTTCCCGGATAACGGGCTGAACTGTGGAGGCGTTCGTACATGTTGAAAACGCGCGTCAGGTACTTGGGCGGAATGCCTGTGCCGTTGTCCTGGATGGAAATTATACAGTGATCACCCGCCCGCACTGAGCGGATGCGGATGCGCGGTGGTTCGTCCCGGCGGAACTTGACGGCATTGGTCAGCAGGTTGGAGAACACCTGTTTGACCTGCACCGGGTTGCCGCGCACCGCGTGCAGCGGTTCGCAGTCGATGGCCGCACCGCTTTCCGCGATTGCGGCCATCAGTTCTTTCCGCAGTTCCCCGACAAGGGCATTGCAGTCGACATCGACCGGGGGCGGTGTGTTGGCGTCCACCCGCGAATGGGTCAGCAGGTTGTCGACCAGACTGCGCATGTGATTGGCGCCCGTCACCACGTAGCCGATGAATTCCCTGCCGTCGGCGTCCAGCCGGTCCGAGTAGCGGCTGCCCAGCAGTTCGGCGAAATTGGCCACGGTGCGCAGCGGTTCCTGCAGGTCGTGCGAAGCCGCATAGGCGAATTTTTCGAGGTCCTGGTTGGCGCGTGACAGGTCGCGCGTGCGTTCGGTCACGCGCCGCTCCAGTTCGTCGATCAGTTTCTGGTTTTCGAAACGCAGCTGCAGGGCTTCGATGATCGCGCGGTTCACGCGATGCGCAACCACGAGCATGGTGGCCATGAACAGGAAGATCAGCCATGCCATCGCGACGTGCATGTCTCCGCCGACCATCGCGAAACGGATGACGGTCGGCATCGCGGTCAGCGTCGAGAACAGCGCAAAGGCCGGAAACCACGATGCCATGATGCCGATGGCGCCGGCCAGCATGCCCGACAGCACGAAGGCGAGGAAAATCTGGTGGACAAACGAGTCCGGTGTGAACAGCATGAAGCTGGATGCGCCCCAGACCGCGCCCGCAAATGCCGCGCCCGTGCAGTAGAGATTGCGCCAGACCGCGTTCTGCCTGTGGTCCGGCCCTGCCCGATGGTAGGCCATGGCGAGGGCGATGCGCGAGACGCTGACAACGGCAAGCAGCGTCAGCCAGGGAATGACCGCCCGGTATCCGAGGGCCGTGCTCTGTATCGCCGCAAGCAGCGCACCGTTGAGCAGGGTGACGATCTGGGCGAGAGTCGTGTTCCGGTAGAGCAGCCGGATTTGTTCCGCAAGCAGAAGGGGTGACCGACCGCCCTGCGGTGCGGGCATCACGGCATCGGTGTCAGCTGCGATTGGCGCGGCCATGCGGTGGATCGCGTGCCGGACGGCCGGGGAGTCCGATTCAACCTGGTTTACTTGGCGGCAATCGGCTTCACGCTGCCGCAATCGCTCGCAACAAACCTGCCCTGGGCGTCCATGGTCATCTGCTCCGGCTTGCCTTTGACGTCGCGGGTGATTTTCATTTTCATGGTGTAAGACTCGGCATTGTTCACCGTGACTTCACCCTCGCCCGTAGACGGCGGTTTGGTGCAGGTGAATTTGAACTTGGTGGTGTTGCCGCTTTTCTGCATCTGTTCCTGCTTGCAGTCGCCCTGGTGCTGGGCGGGGGCTTCGTTGCGCGCGGCCATTTCCTTGGTGATGCAGATGCGGGTGGACATGCCGCCGCCGGCGCCGGGGCTCATGTTGACGCCTTGCTGCGCCATCATTTTTTCCATTTGTTTGCGCTGCTCCGGCGACATCGACGCCATCTGTTTTTGCATCTGTTCCATGGCGGCGGCCATTTTTGCTCCGGAGTCTCCGCTGCCGCCCATTTTGTTGGTGATTTCCCACAGGCCCGGTTTCATGGTCTGTGCGGCGGCTGGCAGTGCGGACAGGCCGCAACTGGCGATGGCGGCAAGGAGCAGGACGTGGTGCAGGTGGGATTTTTGCATGGCGACTCCGATCCGTTTCAGGGTTGGTATCGCCGCATTTTAGCCCCGAACCGGCGGCGGATTCCAAAACTGCGGGGTGCTCAGTCCTTGGTGTGGACGAGGCGGATATCGACTTCGCGGTCCACGTATTGCCATTCGGGCGATGCGCGCAGCGCGGCGACCAGTTCGTCGAAGGCAGCGCTGTCAGCCGGCGCGAATTCAAACCAGGTGATGAAGTCGAAGGGTTCATTGGCGCCGAGGTCGCGGCAGTGGTGCAGGCGGCGCGCGATGGCGGGCAGGTATTTCATGCCGATGGCGATGTGCTGCGACTGCGCTTCGAGGATGTGCCGCCGTTCGTCCTGCGCCAGCGCCCACCAGGTGGCATTTTTGCGGATCGGGATCAGTGCGGCGCATGTCGCCTGGATCCGGCCCAGACCTTCCTGTCTGGCGACCAGCGCGGTTTTTTCGGCGCGCGTGACATAACGCTCGTTGCTGGTGATGCCGCGCAGCGACCACGACGCAGCGGCCGGGTGGAATCCCGGCGTGTCCGGTATTACGGCGATGTGTGTTGCGGCGGGCAGTGGATCGCCGCAGAGGCACCGTGCCTGTTCGATGTGCCAGGGGCCGGCGTTGGCGGCGACAAAATGGTAGAGGCGGGCGGCGGGGGCGGCGGTGATCATCGGAAACTCGCTGGAGCGGGGATGATGATCCGTCGCTGCGCTGCAGTAGAGCTTACAGTTGTTTACCGGCGCACTGCGGGCGCACTGCGGGCGCACCGCGACGGTGCGCAGGAGGTTTTTGCCGGTCGTGCCGTGGACTGTGCGCATCGTCGCCTGAATTTCCGCGGTATCCTCCGGCCACGGGTGCGCGGCAGGCCGCGTGCGACAACAACAATGCTTCACAAGGAGTGAGTCATGGCGCAGGCTGCCACCATCGCTGTCCAGCAGAACGTTCCCGAACTGAATTACCGCGTTGTTCCCGACATTTTCCGCTTGCCGGAGGGCATGAACTTCGGGCCGTGCTCCGCTGTCGCGGTGCGCGCGAATGGCAATATCCTCGTCTTCACCCGCAGCGAACATGCATTGATGGAGTTCAATCCGCAGGGCATGTACCTGCGTTCGCTGGGCCGCGGCGTGTTCGATAATCCGCACGGCCTGCGCCTGGATGCGCAGGGCAATATCTGGGTCACCGACACCGTCGCGCATATCGTCGTCAAGATGACCGCCGAGGGCCGCATCCTGATGGTGCTGGGGGTGAAGGGCCGCGCCACCGATTGGCATCAGGCCGGACATCTGCGTTGTTTTAACGAGCCCAATGACATCGCCTTCGGCTTGAAAGGTGAGGTGTATGTCACCCAGGGCCACGGCAAGGGCGAATCACGGGTGATCCGTTTTGATGCGGACGGTAATTTCCTCAACACCTGGGGCGGCGAAGGCAAGGAGCCGGGGCAGTTCAACCAGCCGCATGCGGTGATCACCGACAGCAAGGGGCTGGTCTACATCGCCGACCGTTCCAACCAGCGCCTGCAGGTGTTCGATGCGGAAGGCAAATTCCTGCGCGAGAAAGCGCATCCGGGCACGCCCTGCGGCCTGTGCATGATGAGCGACGGGAAACACATCATGATGGCGCATGGCCACGCCGGCCGCATCATGAAGCTCGACATGGAGTTGAATCTGCTCGCGGCGACGGGCGGCCAGGGCAAGGGCCCCAACCGTTACGGCGAGGCGCATTACCTGACGCTGGATGCGCAGGACAATATCTATGTCGCGGATTCGCTGAACTGGAATGTGCAGAAGCTGGTAAAGTCATAACTAATTGTTTTTATTAATATTTTTATAGTTCTCGCCGCTGCGCAGCCTCGCTCCTCCGATGGCAGCAGTGCAGCTCAGCGGCCGAAGAATTTTTTGACCGTCTCGTTGGCGACCCGTTGCAGGAAGGCAGCATCTTCCTTGCCGACGATGCCATGGAAGTCATAAGCGTTGCCTTCCGGGGATTTGCCGTAGAGGGTGGCGTAGACCGTGCAGGCTGCGAGGTAAGTGCCGAGCATGGTGGGATGGCTGCCGTCGTAATCCTGGTGCAGCTTGATGTCCGGGCGCTGGCGATAGGCTTCCTCGAAGGCGAGGCCGGCCGGAATCACCAGGGCACCGGTTTCGTTGCCGACCTCGACGTACATGTCTTCGGTCTTGCGCATCATCTCCGGACTTGCCCATTTGCTCGGCTTGACGTGGGCCTGGGTCATGTAGAGCGCGGTCATCGCGCCGCGCGCGGTGATGATTTTGTTGAACTCGATCACTTTTTCGCGGAACGACGCGCGGCTTTTATCCTTCAGTGCGTCCGTGCTGTTGCCCTGCAGGATCACCATATCGAAGGGATCCTTGACACCGAGGTTTCCCGGCGTGGTCAGGTAATCGATGTTGTGGTGCGCGAGCGGTGCCGCGGCAATGGTCGCCGATTTATAGATGAACGGTTTGGCCCACACCGGATCGGCGGCCAGCGCGATGCGCCGCGCGTGAAAGTGCAGGCTCGCGTTGTAGTAAAAATAACTGTTGCCGACAAACAGCACGCGCTGGGGTGTGTTCGCCGGCGTCTTGATCAGCGGCGTGGCGGCCTGGGTAACGGCGGCGAGCAGGAATGCCGCGAGAAACAGCAACAACTTCACGGCGGAGATTGCACGGTGCTGCATGGTGTCGCTCCTTTCTTTCGGGTGATTGCCGGGCTGGCGTGTTCGGGGGGGTCAGCGTTGCCGCAATTCGCCGGCAGCGACACGGGCGGCTGCGGCCATTTCTTTGGCCATGATCGCGCTGCGGCCGGTGTAGTTGGCCGGATCGAGCGCGGACCGCAAGGCCGGTTCACCGATGGCCTTGCGCACCTGGTCGTGCTGGAGCAGCAGGTCCGTCAGGGCGGCACCGGTCGACGATGCTTCAGTCACGGCATGGTGCAGGACGTCATGCGCATGGCTGCGGCCGAGCGCGGGGGCGAGCACCATCATCGCGTTTTCGGCGGCGATGAACTGTGCGGAAATTTCGAGATTGCTGCGCATGCGTTCCGGCACCAGGCGGATGCAGCCCAGCAGCTGGTCCATTTCCGCGATCAGCTCGTAGGCCATCGGACAGATGGTATCCATCAGTTCGTACAGCATCTGGTTGTTGGCGACATCACCTTCATGCGTGGGTTGCATGGCTTCCAGCGCCAGCGGTACCTGGCTGCGCAGCCGGGCGGCAAGTGCGATGACCTGGACGGCCACCTTGGAATTGACTTTGTGCGGCATGGTGCTGGAGCCGATCACTTCGTCGCCGAGACTTTCATAAACTTCGCCGAACTCGTCAGCCATCAGCGCATAAAATTCGCGGGCGATTTTTGAACAGCTCGCGCTGAACAGGGCCAGCAGCAGCACGTATTCCGCGACATGATCGGTGCCGGCGCGCGTGGGCACTGTCATTGCATGCAGTCCCAGCCGTTGCGACAGGCGGCGGTTGATCTCGGGCCCGTGTTCGCCGAAGGCATGCATGGCGCCGATGGCGCCGCCCCACAGCGAGAGAAAGACCCGCGGTTCGGCGCCGACTAGGCGGTCGCGGTGGCGCAGCAGTTCCTCGATCCATGCCGCGACCTTGAGGCCGAAGGTGATCGGCAGCGCATGGCGGTGGTTGGTGCGGCCGGCGGTGAGCATCTCCGCGCTGCTGTCGGCGAGGCCGGCGAGTTTGTCGAGTACGTCGCCGAACAGCACCATGAACGCCGCATGCGCGCGGCGCATCAGCAATGTGCGTCCGGTCTGCAGCACGTTCTGGGTGGTGGCGCCCCAGTGGACGTAGCCGCCGGCGTCGCCCGCACAGGCCGCGCCCAGCGCGCGCGCCAGCGAGAGGATGGGGGCGCGGGTACGCGCCATGTCGACAGCGAGCGCGGTTTCGTCGATGTGGTCGAAGTTGGCACAGCGGCGGATCTCAATGGCGGCGTCGCGCGGAATGATGCCGAGTTCCGCCTGCACCTCAGCCAGTGCGGCTTCGATGTCCAGCCATGATTGCCACAGGCTGCGGCGCGCGAACAGCGCCCTGATCTCGGCCACGGTGGGCCGGCTGGCGGAGGATGCCATCAGGATTGGCTTGCGTACGCGGTGTGGATTGCCGGCTTGTCTGGCCGTCAATTCACCTGGGCCTGCGAACGTTTAACCACGTCGGCCCATTTCACGGTTTCACTGCGGATGAATTTGGCGAATTGTTCGGGCGTGCTTGCCACCGGATCCGCGCCCAGCGCGGCGTAGCGCTCATTCACCATGCGCGACTTCGCGGCTTTTTGCATCTCCGCATTGAGCCTGGCGATGATGTTTTTCGGTACACCCGCCGGTGCGATGATGCCGCCCCAGGTCGTGACTTCATAACCCGGCACGCCGGCTTCTGCGACGGTGGGGATGTCGGGAAAGGCGGCAACCCGTTTCGAACCGGTGACGCCGAGGCCGCGCAGTTTTCCGGATTTGATATGCGGGGAAACGCCGTTGATGGGGTCGAACATGAACTGCACATTGCCGGCGATGACGTCGATGGCGGCCTGTCCGCCGCCTTTGTAGGGCACATGCAGGATGCGGGTGTTGGTCATGATCTTGAAGTATTCGCCCGCGAGGTAGCCGATGGTTCCCGTTCCTGCGGATGCGTTGCTCAATGTGCCGGGTTTGGCCCGGGCGAGGGCAACCAGTTCCTTGACGGTTTTGGCGGGCAGCGACATCGAGGAGGCCATCATCAGGGGCGCCTGCACTGCCTGGGACACCGGTGCGAAATCTTTTTCCACGTTGTACGGTAGATTGGGCGTGACGCTCTGGTTGATGGAGAGCGGGCCCGCGCCGGCATAACCGATGGAGTAGCCGTCGGGGGTGGCTTGGGCAATCAACTGCATGCCGATGGCACCGCCGGCGCCGGGGCGATTGTCAGCCACCAGTTGCTGGCCCAACTGCTCGCTGAGTTGCGCGGCGTAGATGCGTGCCGAAGTATCGGTTGCGCTGCCCGCCGCGAACGGGACAAAGAGCCGGATCGGGCGATCCGGGTATTCCGCCGCGGCGGCAATGCCGGCCAGGGCGAGTAATGCGATCGCGATGAATCCTTGACTGCGGGCTGTGCGTGTCATTTGTGAGGTCTCCTCGACTAACGGAATGCAGGCCGGTCTTGTTATTGCTGTGTGGCCATTTACAGAATCAGTCTAACCAAGCCACTTGTTTAGCAAATTAGAATTATTTGACCATTAATTCGACATTCCGCAATGGTCGGTGAATAATCCTTTTTAAACAGCAGGTTAAATTGTCATGGGAGTCCTAACTTGAATATCCGTGCCTTGCGCCTTTTCCGGCTGGTTGTGACCACGGGCTCGCTTGCGGCGGCCGCCGAAACGATGAGTCTCAGTGCGCCGGCCGCGAGCCGCCTGATTTCCCTCCTTGAGGCAGAAACAAAGCTGCGGCTGTTCACCCGCGCGCGCCGCCGCCTCACGCTGACCCGGCAGGGGGGGGTTTTTTACCAGGAAGCCGAGCACATCCTCGCAGGGTTTGATGAGATTCCGCGCATCGTTGCCGACATCCGTTCACGCTCCCCGGGGCAACTGCGGCTGGTGACCGCGCCCCGCATCGGCCAGGGACTGGTGTCTCCGGCACTGGCACTGTTCCGGCGGGAGCATCCGGACATCCGCGTGTCGGTGGACATGCAGTCGCGCTTCGGCATCGAAGGCCGCGTCGGCACCCGGCTTTATGATCTTGGCATTATTTCGCTGCCGGTCTCGCATCCGCTGGTGGAGATCGAAAACAAACCCTTGTTCAGGGTGCGCGTGGAGGCAATGCTGCCGGAAAAACACCGGCTCGCTGCCAAGCCCATGGTGACCGCGCAGGATCTGGCGACCGAACCCTTGCTGGGCTTGTGGCCGGGCCAGCGCTGGCGCCAGCAGGTGGATGATTTTTTCGGTTCCGACGGAGTACGCCCGCAGTACGCGGTTGAAACACGTTCTTCATTGATGGCCTGTCAACTGGTGCGCGACAGTGCTGGGGTGGCGCTGCTTGACCGGATCTGCGCCCAGGCGATTGACCTGCGCGGCATTGTGATGCGCCCGCTGGAACCGGAGCGCTGGTTGCTGTTTGGTTATGTCTTCCAGGCACGGCAGCCGCTGGGCGCCAATGCCGTGGCATTTCTGGACTGCGTGCGGCGCGTGCTGAAACAGTTCCGCGCGGCGAGTCCGGAACATGCCGCGTCGGTGATGATGGTGCCGCCGGAGCCCCGGAGCCAGCCCGGGCCGCAGTGAGCTACCGGCCCGATTACAATCGCGACGATGAACACCGCAGGTACCTGGGACTACGTGATCGTCGGCGCGGGCAGCGCCGGTTGCCTGCTGGCGAACCGGCTGTCCGCCGATCCGGAGGTCTCGGTGCTGCTGCTGGAGGCGGGCGGCAAGGACAACTGGCACTGGATCCACATTCCCGTCGGTTATCTTTACTGCATCGGCAATCCGCGCACCGACTGGTGTTACAAAACCGTCGCCGAAGCGGGATTGAATGGCCGCGTCATCAACTATCCGCGCGGTCGCGTGCTTGGCGGCTCATCGTCGATCAACGCCATGCTCTACCTGCGCGGCCAGGCCCGCGATTACGACGAGTGGGCGCAACTGACCGGAGACGGCGGCTGGTCCTGGCAGCATGCGCTGCCCCTGTTCATGGACATCGAAGACCACTGGCGCGGCGCCGATGAAAAACACGGCGCCGGCGGCGAGCTGCGCATCGAAACGCCGCGCGTGCAGTGGGACATCATCGAGGCCTTTCGCAACGCCGCGATCGAATCCGGCATCCCGGCGACGGAAGATTTCAACCGCGGTGACAATTTCGGCGTGTCACGTTTTGAAGTGACGCAGAAAAACGGTGTGCGCTGGAGCGCAGCCACGGCATTCCTGCGCCCGGCGCTGCAGCGGCCGAACCTGAAAGTGGTGACGGATGCCCTGGTGAAAAAACTGCGCATGGATGGCCGACGCGTCAGCGGCGTGGAATTTTTTCAGGGCAATGAGGAATGTTTTGCCGCAGCCAGGCGTGAAACCCTGCTTTGTGCGGGGGCCATCGGCAGCCCGCAGATTCTGCAGTTGTCGGGCATCGGCCCCGGTGCGTTGCTGCGGCAGCACGGCATTCCAGTCGTACATGAGCTGCCGGTCGGCGACAACCTGCAGGACCATCTGCAGTTGCGGCTGGCTTTCCGCATCCGCAATGCGCTGACGCTGAACACGCTGCTCGACTCGTGGTGGGCCAGGGCGAAGATGGGGCTGCAGTATGCGTTCAAGCGCACGGGGCCGCTGACCATGCCGCCGTCGCAGCTGGGGGCTTTCGCCAAATCCGATCCAGGGCAGGCCACGGCCAATCTCGAATACCACATCCAGCCGATATCGCTGGATCGTTT
Organism: Burkholderiales bacterium; assembly: GCA_019749945.1. GTDB lineage: Bacteria > Pseudomonadota > Gammaproteobacteria > Burkholderiales > SG8-41. Next base: position 8,878 of record JAIEPF010000028.1, on the reverse strand, counting down.
CGGTGAGCCGCCGCATCCCTTCCCGGCGTTCACCGCCAGCGTGTGCAATATCCGGCCGACGTCACGCGGCTCGGTGCGCATTGTTTCGGATGACCCGCGCGCGCATCCGGCGATTGCACCGAATTACCTGTCCACCGCAGAGGACCGCAGGGTCGCGGTTGACGCGATCCGCCTGACGCGGCGCATTGTCACCGAATCGGCGGCGCTGAAACCTCACGCACCGCAGGAATTCATGCCGGGACCGCAGTATCAGTCGGAAGACGAACTGGTGCAGGCGGCAGGGCGGATCGGCACCACGATTTTTCATCCGGTCGGCACCTGCAAAATGGGGCGTGCCGATGACGCAACGGCGGTGGTCGATGCGCAGCTGCGGGTGCGCGGCATCGGCGGCCTGCGCGTGATCGACGCATCGGTGATGCCAAACATCACCTCGGGCAACACCAATGCGCCGACGCTGATGATCGCTGAGCGCGGCAGCCGCCTGGTGCGGGCTGCGCAACGGACGGCATAATGCGCATTCAAAACGGTCCATAACCGGTCAACAATGGAGGAGCAGCATGAAGGCATTTGAAAATACCGCGGTCCTGGCGATGGCCGGTGCACTGGTCATTGCCGGCAACGCAGTGCATGCGCAAACCGCGTGGAAACCCGAACGCAATATCGAGATCATCGTCGGCTCGAGTCCGGGCACCGGCACCGACCGCACGGCGCGGCTGATGCAGAAAATCTGGCAGGAGCAGAAAGCGCTGCCGGTCACGAGCACGGTGATCAACAAACCGGGCGCCGGCGGTGCGGTGGGCTGGGCCTATCTGGCGCCGAAGGCGGGCGACGCCCATTTCCTGCAGGTTTCGTCGTACAACCTCGTCACCAACCACATTACCGGCCGCAGCAATCTCACCTACACCGATTTCACCCCGATCTCGCTGCTGATCAGCGAATACATCGGTTACGCGGTGAAAGCGGATTCGCCCTACAGGACCATGGCCGACCTGGCAAAGGCGCTGAAGGATGATCCGGGCACGGTGACGGTGGGCACCTCGAGCAGCGCCGGCGGCGCCAATCACATCGCCGTCGGCCTGCTGGCCAAGGCCGCGGGGGCGGACGTCAGAAAACTCAAGGTGGTGATTTACAACGGCGGCGGCGAAGCGCTGGCGGCGATGCTCGGCGGCCACGTCACCCTCTGGGTCAACTCGGCCTCGTCGATCGCCGCGCCCTATGCGGCCGGCACGATACGCCCGCTCGCCATTGCCTCGCCGCAGCGGCTGCCGGGCCCGCTCGCCAATCTGCCGACGGCGAAGGAAGCGGGGCTGAACGTGGTTGCCGACAACTGGCGGCTGGTGATCGCGCCCAGGGGCTTGAGCGCGGCGCAGGTCAGCTACTGGGACAATGCCTTGAAGACGCTGACGCAGAGCAGGGAATGGAATGACGACCTTGCCGCGGCGCAGATGTCGAACAGTTACCGCAACAGCGCCGATACCACGCGTTACATTGCCGAGGAATACGGCGACATCAAGGGTATCCTGACCGAACTGGGGCTGGCGAAGCCGCCGCTGAAATAAGCCACTCAAAACAGGAGAGTCCGCGATGTTTGCAGGCAAGCCCGTCAATCTTCGTATCGCAGCCGTATTGCTGTGCTGCAGCACTTTGGCGGTCAGCGATGCGCTGGCCCAGTCCCTGAAGTCGGGCGAGCAGGTTTACAAGGAAGTGTGTTTTGCCTGTCATGCCGCCGGCGTGGCGAATGCGCCCAAGTTCGGCGACAAAAAAATATGGGCGCCGCTGATTGCCGAAGGGCAGGCGGTGCTGACGGCGCATGCCTGGGTGGGGGTGCGCGGCATGCCGGCCAGGGGCGGCAGTCCCAATCTGACGCAGGAGGAGTTTTCGCGGGCTGTGGCTTACATGGCGCGGGCCGCCGGCGGTAAATGGCAGGATCCTGATGCCGGAATGCTCCGCCGCATCAAAGCCGAGGAGCAGGTCCGCATCAAGAGCCTGAATACGAAAAAATAGCAGGCAGTGTCGCCGCGGCACGACAGCGGCAGCCCGTCCCGCGCAGACCGCGGATTTCGATTACACTCCGCCCCCACGTGCGATTGTCGGCAAACCGGGGGTATCCGCAAGTGACTTCAGGGGATGGTGCCGGGCCGGGTGTCAACCGGCGTGCCGACTGCGCGTTGATGCAAGCAGTGGCAATCAAATGCCACGTTTTACCCTCAAACCTTTGGAGAAATTCATGAGCAAAATGATCGCCGCCCTTATCGCCGCCGCCTTCGCCGTTGTCAGCTTCGGCGCAGTTGCCGCCAAGCACGAAGAAGGCATGAAGAAAGATGCGCCGAAAGCCGAAGCCAAGAAAGACGCGAAAAAAGAAGACAAGAAAGACATGAAAAAAGAAGACAAGAAGTAATCGTCTTCCGCTTCACGAAGGCAGGGCTGACGCCCTGCCTTTTTTATTGTGCATTCGCAAAAACATGACCGCCTTTTCAGAGGCATTTTTTGTCATGATGGACGCAATTCCCGATAGTTGTATTGCCGATCAATGGACAAATTCCCGGCTGCCCCAGCCTTGATCGCCGCCTGCCTGCTGCAGGGGCTGCCTGCCGCTGCCGCGCCGTACCGTCCCGCTGACGCCGCCACTGTGCTCGAACGCCTGCCGCTGAAAAAAACCGACGAACGGGCGCGGCTGCTGGCGGCGGATCGTGCCCGGCTTGCCGCCGCTCCGCGCGATGCCGCGCTGGCCTTCAAGGTTGCCCGTGCCTACTACGAACTGGCCGGGGAGGAGGGTGACCCGCGCTACGTCGGTTACGCCCAGGCTGCGCTGGCGCCGTGGGCCAATGACGGCGATGCGCCGGTCGATATCCTCTACATGCAGGGCAAGCTGCTGCAATGGCGCCATGACTACGCGCCGGCGCTGGCCTTGTTCGGCCGCGTGTTGCAGCGCGATCCCGGTCATTACGACACGCTGAGCGGACGTTCCGCGGTGCTGACCGTGCTCGCCGATTACGCCGCGGCGCGGCGCGATTGCGAGCAGATGCGGGCGCGGGAAGCGGAGTTGTACTGGACAAGCTGCCTGGCTTACATCGACGGCCAGACCGGGCAGGCGGCGGCGGCCGAGCAGCGGATGGCGGGGCTGCTCGCCGCTCATCCCGGCATGGGGCCCGCCGGACAGTTGTGGCTGCTGACCCGGCTGGCCGATCTCGCGGCACGGCAGGGCCGTCCCGCGGACGCCGAGCGCCATTACCGGCGGGCGCTGGCGCTCGGTGTGACCAGCCAGTTCCTGCTGGCCAACTACGGCGATTTCCTGATTGACGAGGGGCGTTATGCCGAGGCGGTGACGCTGCTGCGCGACTGGGTACGTTCGGATGTGCTGTTGCTGCGCCTGACGCTCGCCGGGCAGGCGCTGGGCGCGCCGGAATTCAAGGGGCATGCCCAGACGCTGCGTGAACGTTTTGCCGCTGCGGCATTACGCGGCGACACGCTGCACCGGCAGGAAGAGTCGCGCTTCCAGCTGCGCGTCGAGCGCAATCCCGCGCGTGCGCTGGAGCTTGCCGTCGCCAACTGGGCGATCCAGCGCGAACCCTACGATGCCCGCATCCTGCTCGAGGCGGCGGTGGCTGCCGGTCGCCGCGATGCGGCGCAGCCGGTGCTCGACTGGCTCGCGCAGTCGCGCCACGAAAATCCGCAATTGGCGAAGCTGGCCAAATCGCTCGCGGGGAACAAGCCGTGAAGCGCCTGCTGCTGACGCTGTTGCTGATGATGACGTGCGCCGCGGCGCAAGCGCACAAACCGAGCGACAGCTACCTCGTGATCAAGGCCGAGGGCGGCCGCATCGAGGGGCAGTGGGATATCGCGCTGCGCGATCTGGAGTACGCGATCGGCCTCGACACCGACGGCAACGGTGAAATCACCTGGGGCGAATTGTCGGCGCGGCACAACGACGTGGCGTCGTACGCACTGGCGCGGCTGCAGCTCGGTGCGGGCGGTGCGGCCTGCGTTTTGCAGGTGACGGACCATCTCGTCGACCAGCACAGCGACGGCGCCTATGCGGTGATCCTTTTTTCCGGGTCCGGGTGTTCTCCGTCGGGCCGCCTGGCCATCCGTTACGCAATGTTTTTTGATCTCGATCCCACGCACCGTGGCCTGGCCCGCATCGAGGCGGCGGGTGTCACGCAGACGGCGGTGTTTTCCCCCGAGCGTCCGGAGCAGTCGTTTGACCTGGTCGCGCCGTCACTGCCGAGCCAGATTTTTGCCTATGTCCGCGAAGGTGTGTGGCACATCTGGATCGGTCTCGACCACGTGCTGTTCCTGTTGTCCTTGCTGTTGCCGGCGGTATGGATGCGTGCCGCCGGCCGGTGGCAGCCCGTGCCGCGTTTCGCGCCGGCGTTCTGGGAGGTGTTCCGGGTCGTCACGGCATTCACCGTCGCGCATTCGATCACGCTCAGCCTGGCTGCGCTGGAGCTGGTGTCGCTGCCCTCGCGGCTGGTGGAATCGGTCATCGCCGCTTCGGTGGTGCTGGCGGCCCTCAACAACCTGTTCCCGCTGATCAATGAGCGGCGCTGGGCGATGGCTTTCGGTTTTGGATTGATCCACGGCTTCGGTTTTGCATCGGTGCTGACCGACCTCGGCCTGGCGAGGGATGCGCTGGTGTCGTCGCTGTTCGGCTTCAATGTCGGCGTCGAACTGGGACAGCTGGCGATCGTCGCCGTGTTCCTGCCGCTGGCTTTTGCGCTGCGGTCAAGCGGCTTTTACCGGCGCGTCGTGTTTAACGGCTGTTCCGTCGTGGTGGTGGTGCTGGCCCTGCTCTGGCTGCTGGAGCGGGCACTCGACATCAAGTTGCTGTCCTAGGCGGTTCGCCGGCTGCGGTTTTTTCCGGGGCCATGCGGTCGAGGACATACCGCGTCATGCCCAGCGCCAGCTCGTGCTCCCCCATGAACACCTTGCCCGGCAGGTCGCGGCGCAATAATTCGGCTTCTTCATCGCTGTGGGTGCGCACGATGATGTCGATCTGCGGATTGAGCATGCGCGCGGTCTCGATCATCCTGTGCGCGCGTGCCGGGTCCGGCGTTGCAATCACCAGCATCCGCGCACGGGCGACATGGGCCTGGATCAGCACCGCCGGATCGGCGGCGTCGCCGGATACCGCGGGAATATTCTTTTTGCGCAACTGTTCGACGGCTTCGCGGTTCTGTTCTGCCACCACGACGGCAATGCCGTGCCCGATCAGCGTGTCGCTGATGCGGCGTCCGACGCGGCCGTAACCGACGACCAGCACATGCCCCGTCAGCAGCTTCTGGTCGGTGTTCATCGGCAGTTCCGCCAGCGGGTCGTCGCGCCGTTCCATGGCGCGGGCGAGCCCGGAGCGCGAGCGTATCCATTTCTGCAAAGGTTCGATGGCACTGAACACCAGCGGATTGAGTGCGATGGAAATCACCGCGCCGGCGAGGATCAGGTTCTGGCCTTCGAGCGGCAGCAGTTTCAGCGCCACGCCGAGCCCGGCGAGGATGAAGGAAAATTCACCGATCTGGGCGAGGCTGGCGGATACCGTCAGCGCGGTATTCAGCGGATAACGGAAGGCGATCACGATCAGGAATGCGGCCAGCGTCTTGCCGATGATGATGATGGCGACCACGACCAGCACGCGCAGCGGCTCGTTGATCAGCATCATCGGGTCGAACAGCATGCCGACCGAGACGAAGAACAGCACGGAGAAGGCGTCGCGCAGCGGCAGCGATTCCTCGGCGGCGCGGTGACTCAGCTCGGATTCGCGCAGCACCATGCCGGCGAAAAATGCGCCCAGCGCGAAGGACACGCCGAACAGCGCCGCGGAACCGTAGGCGATGCCAAGGGCTGCGGCGATCACGCACAGCGTAAAGAGTTCGCGCGAGCCGGTGCGCGCGACCTGCCACAGGATCCACGGGAACAGGCGGCGGCCGACCACCAGCATCAGCACGACAAACACCGCGACCTGGCCCAGTGTCAGGCCCAGCGTGGTCCAGACGTTGCGTTCGTCCGCGCCTGCGCCGACGACGCCGCGCGGATCGCCGCCCAGCCAGCCGGCCAGCGGCGGCAGCAGCACCAGTACCAGCACCATGGCCAGGTCTTCAACCACCAGCCAGCCGACGGCGATGCGACCGTTCATTGAATCGAGCACGCCGCGGGCTTCCAGCGCTTTCAGCAGCACCACCGTGCTGGCGACCGACAGTGCGAGGCCGAAGACGATGCCGGCGCCGGGGCTCCAGCCCCAAAGCCAGGAGATGCCGAAACCCATCGCGGTGGCCACGCCGATCTGCACCACGGCGCCGGGCAGCGCGATCTTGCGCACCGCGAGCAGGTCGTCCAGGGAAAAATGCAGGCCGACGCCGAACATCAGCAGGATCACGCCGATTTCGGCAAGCTGGGCGGAGAGATCAAGGTCGGCGACAAAACCCGGCGTGAACGGACCGAGCAGCACACCGGCAAAGAGATAACCGACGAGGGTCGGCAGCTTGAGGCGGGCGGCCAGAAGGCCGAAGATCAGCGCCAGCCCGAAGGCGGCGGCGATGGTGGTGATGAGAGTGATGTTGTGCGGCACGTGTAATGTCCCCGGGTCTTTCCTGACGCAGAACACATTGGACCTGCGGATTTATGCATAAATCCGGGCTCAGTCGTGAATGTCTCGGCTGTCGCGCGGCGCCTGCGCGCGATCCGTCATGCCGTAATCGCGGATGATGCCGGCGACGCGCAGCCGGTAATCGCGGAAAATTCCGCCGCGCCCCATTGCCTGTGCGCTGCGGTGCTGCTCCAGGGCGCGCCAGCGCGCGACCGCAGCCTCATCGCGGAACACCGACAGTGAAAGGATTTTTCCGGGCTCACTGAGACTCTCGAAACGCTCGATGGAAACGAAGCCATCAACCTGTTCCAGCAGCGGGCGCAGGCCGGCGGCGATGTCGAGGTATTCCTGCTTGCGGCCGGCGGCGGGCCACACTTCGAAAATGATCGCGATCATCGGCGTATGTTGTTCAGAACGCAAACCGGCGCATGCCGCCGTCGACCGGCATCAGCGTGCCGGTGATGAAGGACGCGAGCGGCGAGGCCAGGAACACGGCAAGTGCGGCGAGTTCTTCCGGTTCGCCGTAACGGCCGACCGGAATGTCATGCGCGGACTCCTTGGCGCGGAACTCATCCGAATATTTGCGCCGGATCTGTTCGCTCATGATGCGGCCCGGCGGGATGCAGTTGACGGTGATGCCGTGTTTGCCGACTTCGCGCGACAGGCCCTTGGACCAGGCGTGCACCGCGGCTTTCGCCGGACTGGCGGCGAGCAGGGCATCGGGCTCGGATTTGCCGGAGATGTTGATGACGCGGCCCCAGCGGTTTCGGATCATGTCGGGCAGCACGGCATGGGTCAGTTGCCGCACGCGGGTGAAGTTCAGCGTGATCACGCTGTCCCATTCTTCCTCGGGGGCGTCGATCGGGATCGCCGGGCGGCTGCCGCCGGCGCTGTTGACGAGGATGTCGACATGGCCCAGCGCCTGGCGCGCAGCGCCAGCCAATCTTTGTGGCGCGTCGTCCTGCATGATGTCAATTTCGATGATCGCCGGCGCAATGCCGCCGGCCGCGGTGATCTCCTGCGCCAGCACTTCCAGAAGATTGCGCCGCCGCGCGGCGATGCAGACTTTGACCCCCTCGGCTGCCAGCATTTTGGCGATGGCGCGACCGATGCCCTGACTGGCGCCGGTGACTAGTCCAGTTTTACCCTTCATTTGCAGGTCCATCTGCGGAGGTCCTTTTTAATGCAGTGATGAATGAGGAGTGATGAATGATGAACGAAAAGCGCCGCGGCAATGGTTTGCCGCTCTGCACTCATCACTCATCATTCCTCACTATCCTTTTAGCCATGTCTTCCACGCAATCCACAGCTTGCGCACCGGCGTCAGCGAGGTGCGATGGGTCAGCACGCGGCAGCCGTCGGCGCGGATTTCCTCGAGCAGGGTGCGGTAGATCGCGGCCATGATGATGCCGGGGATTTGCGCCTTGCGGTCCTGCTTCGGCAACTGGGTGAAGGCGCGGTCGTAAGTCGCCAACGCGCGCGCGACCTGTTGTTCCATCAACTGCCGGAAGGCCGCGCTGTGTTGCTGCTGCGCATTGCCATGGACGATCTGGGCGGCATCGAGACCGGCTTTTGCCAGTTCGTCGAGCGGCAGATAGACGCGGTTGCGCCGCGCGTCCTCCCCGACGTCACGGATGATGTTGGTCAACTGGAACGCGAGCCCGAGGTCTGCGGCGTATTCCAGCGTGCGTGCATCGGTGTAACCGAAAATCCGCGCCGACATCAGGCCGACCACGCCGGCAACGCGGTGGCAGTACAGCTTCAGCGTGTCAAAATCCGGATAACGGTTGTATTCGAGGTCCATTGCCATGCCGTCGATGACGGTCAGCAGCTGGTCCCGGGTGATGGCGTAGGGCCCGATGACATCGGCCAGCGCACGCGCCACCGGATGCTGCGGCCTGCCGTCATAGAGCCGCGTCACTTCGTCGCGCCACCACGCGAGTTTGGTGCGGGCGACGCCGGGGTCGGTGCATTCATCGACCACATCATCAACTTCGCGGCAATAGGCGTACAGCGCGGTGATCGCGCGCCGGCGCTCCGGCGGCAGAAACAGGAAGCTGTAATAGAAGCTCGATCCGCTGGCGGCGGCCTTGTCCTGGCAGTATTGGTGGGGATCCGTCATATTTATCGGGAGGCGGTCATCAGACCGTCTACCGCCAATATCGCCCCTCTCCCTCGAACAGAGGGAGAGGGGCCGGGGGAGAGGGCGGTTGCATTCATTTAGAAGTCATTTCATAAATACCGACGCATGAGGATCATGGCGCAGGCGAGATGGACGAAGGCGTTGAAATGATCAAT
>JAIEPF010000025.1 GCA_019749945.1 Burkholderiales bacterium | reverse complement strand
GCGCGGGCAAGTTCAGGCCGCTACGGCCGCTGCAGCCAGCTTAACGTGCTTTATTTTCCGTTTTCTAAGACGACCCCCACTGGCGGTGTGCCTGCTGAAAAGCACCCACGTTCGCGAAGCCGCAAGAAGCGCTCAGGTCATCGAGATCGATCAGGGTATAACGTCGCGGCGGATGCTGGATTTCCCGATAACCACCGTTAACCCATTGGGCGGGATGCCGGACTACCCCGGCACGCACCATGTTCAGATCGATGTAGACGAGGCAACGATGTAAATGCCCGCCGCCCTCGATCGCCGTGGCGTGATAGCGATCCTCCCAATAAGCACCCTGGCGCCTTTTGCGCCGGTTGTACTCCTGCGCCGTGCGGCCCGCCGCAAGCTGCATGCTCTGCGCAATCACGCCTTCGCCGTTGTCCTGCACCAGCAGGTGAACGTGGTTGGACGTGACGACATAGTTGAGCACGCGCAACCCGAAACGCTTCTTCGCCTCGAATAACCAGTGCCGGTAGGCCCGTCTGTCACGGGCAAACTTGAGCAGGAATGACCTCTCATGGCAGCGATGCGTGAGATGCCAAAACTGGCCGGGCAGGAAATGGCGATTGGCGCGAGGCATGGCTCATTCCTTAAAGCCGCGATATTGCTCCTAAAAACGCAGGGCTAAGCCCTTTGGATGACCTGATTGGAGAGGCTTGATTTGTTGAATCAGTAGGTTGCGCTGGTCCGACCCGATTTTCGGCGGAATGGACTGATTTACGATCATTTGTGCATCGTACCGCGAGACAGTCGGGGCGTACCTTTAGTGTTATTAAATATTTGATTAAATTAACTATTATCTGATTGTAGCCCCTTGCAGTCCGATCTGCCGGGCAGCGGCGTACCGACCAAACTTATCATTTTGTTAGATTTGACCGCAGCCCAACTCACGCACACCATTCAAGAGCAATAAACGGCCTGCAGCGCAATGCTGCGGCCTTGCGGACAGGGGTGTGCGCATGCGGCAGGCAGGGGATTACTGCAGCAGCAATCGCGGGGTTGGCGCGTTCAGGCGCCGGCCGGGTGCTTCTTGTCATCCCTTTTTCATTGGTGCGCCTTTGGCAATTTTCTTATTGGACTGCCTCGCCATAATCTTTGGAAAGGAGTCGGTATGAAAAAAATACTGATGGCATCACTACTTGCCATAACCCTAGCTGGTTGCGCAGGGTATGTGCCGGGGCAGCAGTCTTACTGGGATGCGCAGGTGAGGGAGATGTGTGAGAAGGATGGAGGTGTGACTGTTTATGAGCAAGTAAAACTAACGCAGAGCGAATACCGACGCTTAGGCGGTACAAAGGGTATTGTTCCCGTACCATCTAGAAATTCAGCGGATCCAAATGCTTTATATGTGGCAGATCGGAAGATCACCAAAATTCGCGAATGGAGTCCACAAGTCTTTCGACTCGAGTCGGTGATTGTGAGAGTTGCTGACGGAAAAGTGCTTTCTCGTCAGATTGAGTATGGGCGAATAGGTGGAGATTTTCCGAGCCCTTCACATAGCTCATCTTACGGATGCAGTGACTTGGGTTTGCGCCTTGATGCTGAACGACAAACCTTTGAGATTGTGGAGGACTCTCAATGACTAATCAAGATTTATTTTTTCAAAATGCTGAGCTTTCTCTCGGCTCTTTTGCCGCACTCGATCTCGGTCCGACAAACACGAACAGAAATCTGGCCGCCCTCGTTAGCGCCGAAATGTCTTTGAAACAAGCGGAAGACTTCGCCATCCACTTCCCTACCGTCCTTACTCAATACGCCGACACGCTCGATAAGGGCGGCATGGGCACAGGGTTAAACGCGACGGTATTTGCCGACAAGGAAGGCAGGCTCACGCTTGCTATTCGTGGCACAGACCGCCTTGGGATTGGGGGCGATGCGAGCGATCTGACGGCTGGGCAGAACATCGTGTCCAACGGCATGGCCTATGACGAAATTGTGGCACTGGTGAACTGGTGGAATCGAGCGACCGCCCCTGCGACGCAGATGGTCAACCAGTTCCAGTTTCTTGAAGTATTCAATGACCAAATTCCCACAGGTGCTGTGGTGCTTTACACCGGCACCAATCCGGACAGTTCTTACGTGCTGACCGCAGCGCCACAGATATTGGCATTTTCTGATACGAGAAACATCAGCGCAAAACTCTCAGCTAATCCGGATCAGCGTGTTGATGTCACAGGGCATTCGCTTGGCGGCCATTTGTCGATGCTGTTCTCTACAATCTATCCCATGCAAACGGGGCAGATCACGGTGTTCAATGCTCCGGGATACAAGGACAGCCCAATCAATCGGGCGTTCATGGAAAAACTGCGTGGTTCTATTCCGCAGGCTGGTGCATCCAACATCACCAATGTCATAGCCGATGAAACAAACTTAGGAGCTGCCCAGCTTAACCTTGTGGCTGGCATGCACTCGAAGCCGGGCACGGTCTTCGGCATATCAATCGAGAACCAATTTAACACCGACGAACCGGAACCCCCGAGTTCGCTCAATCACAGCATCATGGTGCTGACAGATTCGCTAGCTGTGTACAAACTCCTCGCGGACCTCAATCCCGCATCAGGCGATAACGAATTCACCACTGCCGATTACAAACGTGTTCTCAATCAAGTCGTACAAGGTACCGCCGGTAGCTATGAGCGGATCGTGGATGCTTTGCAAAAACTTTTTGCTATCGGTAGCACCGAATTGCTCAGTACGGGTAACGGCGAGCGGGAAGATCTTTACAAAGCGATCCAGGAATTGACCAAAAAAGATTCCGCATATGATTTAAAAAAAGGCAAGCTCCAAATCGAGGCTGTCACCGGTACGATAGGCACTTATGTGGCAAACGCACAGCCTGACGATCCTCGGGGGCTGGCCTGGCGCTATGCCCTCAAGGAACTCGATCCGTTCGTGGTGATCGACGCGAATAACTCGGGCGTTTATGCGCGCTTTCAGACGGGAGGCACCAATGCCGGAGAACTGGATCGATATGATCCGGTTACCCGTACGGGAACCCTGACCACGCAATGGCTGGAAGATCGCGCTGAACTGCTGTACCGCAAGCTGGATGTGGCTGCCAAAGACGAAAACAACGATAGCAGCCAGCCGCCAAAGCTCAGCAACCTGACTACAACCTGGGAGTCAGATAACTTTTATTTCGAGGATCGAGCCTCGGGGTACGTGCTGAATCAGGGTGATCAGCGCATTCACCGTCCCTACATCATCTTCGGTTCGGACGCCACAGATGCAATTGCAGGCAGCAACCGGGCTGATCGCCTCTACGGCAGCAGCGGCACCGATGTCATAACCGGCAAGGGTGACGCCGACTATCTCGAAGGCGGCAAGGGTCTGGACATCTACGAATACGATTCCGCCCGCAAGACCGGTTTTTTCAGCACCGGCACCGACGGCCATGACACTGTTCTGGATGTCGATGGCAAGGGCATCCTGCGCTACCAGTATGTCGATGCGCAGGGCAAGGCGCAGAGCACGGCGCTGGCTGGTGTTGCCCTCAAGGAGTCTGAAGGCAAATGGAAAACAGCAGATGGGCGTTTTGTTCTGGAGCAGACAGGCACTGATCTCAAAGTGACCTTTGGCGCCACTGTCGACGGCAGCGTCAAGATCCAGGATTTCGATTTCACCAAAGCAGCGCAAGGCGGATATTTCGGCATCCGCTTGAGTGAGGCCCGCACAGCTTCACAAACCGTGCAGCCCGATATTCTCGGTGACAAGAAATATGCCGCCTTTACGGAGTCCCGGACACAGTAGAAGCGGCCGGACGGCTCACCCCTGGGCATGATGCAGATCGGGAGTGATTTTTATGAGACCGCTGCCTACGGTGCGTTGCCCACCAATTGGCGGAATGTAAGTCTTGCTCCTGAAACACCCTATGTTCTCGACCATGTTCAGGGGGGCTCTTCCTATTTTGTGCTGCCGGCAAATGTCACGCTGCAGTACAACAAAGTCGACGATTTCGGAAACATCATCCGCACCAGCGTTGATCAGACTGATCTGACTGATCAACTCTACGACACCGTCGGCAACGACAACATCATCGCCGGCGGCGGCAATGACGCTATTGACGCTTCTCGTGGCGGAGCGGATGTCATCAGCGCTGGGGCAGGCCGTGACGTGGTGAGTGCAGGCGCCGGCAACGATTTGGTCGAGGGCGGCACGGATGGCACTGCAGCGCTGGGCGTTCTTGGGGTGGTTGCCGGTGGCGACATGGTCAGTGGCGGCGCGGGCGACGACGAACTTTACGGCAACGCCAGGATTGCACTGGCGGATGCGATCCGCGATGGCGAGATCGATATAGCAACCGATGCCATCGGTGATTTTCTTTCCGGCGATGAGGGCGCGGATTGGCTGGTTGGCGGCGCGGCCGACGACGCATTGCTGGGCGGTGAGGGCACGGACATCCTCGTCGGTGGCGCCGGTAACGATAACCTGTTTGGCGACCGCAGCGATACGGCACCGAATGCGGCGTGGGCCATCGTCCGGCAGGTGACCGGGAACGCAACCTTCGGCCTTACCTATCAGACAAATTTCAGCGGTACCACCTCAGAAGCGGAAGGTGCCGGTGGTCGCGATGTGATTTATGGCGGGGCGGGTGCGGATTGGGTGTTTGGCGGAAAGGACGATGATTTCATCGACGGCGGCAGTGACATGGATGTGCTGTTCGGCGATGGCGGTGCCGATGTGATCATCGGTGGCACTGAAAATGACATCTTGGTGGGCGACAGCGGCGCCGATACCGATGTGGCCTTGCAGGGCGCAGATTATCTGGATGGCGGCGCGGGAGATGACACGCTGCAGGGCGATGGCGGTGACGACGTCCTGATCGGTGGCGAGGGTAACGACATCCTCAAAGGCGGTGAGGGCAACGACATCCTGATTGGCGGTGACGGGCTGGATCAATTGATCGGCGGCGCCGGCAAAGATACCTACGTCTTTAACCGCGGTAATGGCGTAAAAATCATCGTTGAAACGGCGGGTGACGCAAACGATCCTGACGCCAGTGTCGTCGTCTTCGGCGACAGCATCACCCAGGGCGACATCAAATTCCGCAAAGGCAGCCTGCTGGTCGATCTGGGTCCGTCAAATCCGGACGACCCGCTCGCCGGCAACGATCAGCTGCATTTCATCAATTACAACAATGACAACCCAGACCGCACGGCAGCCATTGGCGAAATCCGCTTTGCCGACGGCAGCACAATGGACTACGCCGACATCCTCGCGCAAGGATTTGATATCGACGGCACGGAGTTCGACGATGCCGGTGGCACGGCGCTGATCGGCACTTCGGTGACGGACCGCATTCGGGGCTTTGCGGGGAGTGACGAACTGGAGGGACGTGACGGCGATGACACGCTCATCGGCGATGGCGGCGCGGACCGGCTGGACGCCGGCAACGGCAACGACGTGCTCGACGGCGGCGCAGGCAGCGATTTTCTGGCCGGCGGCATGGGCAGCGACGACTACCGGTTTGTTCGCGGCGACGGCATCGACACCCTGATCGAGGGTTCGCTGTTCGTGCCGGGGCTGTCGGATCCGACGCATACCGACCGCATCGTGTTCGGCGCCGGAATCACACGCGAAGACGTCTCACTGCTCCGTTCCGCAGACGGCAATCTGACGGTGCGTTACGGCATTGGTGACGAAGTCCTGATTGAAGGCCAATACGGCGTGGCCGGCGCCGATATCGAGCGCATCGTGTTTGCCGACGGCCAAACCATCGAAAAAACCGAACTCGATGCACTGGAAGCGGGTGTCGTTGATGGCACGACGGACAGCGATGAAATTTACGGCAGCGCCGGCAATGATGTGCTGCGTGGACAGGCCGGGAATGATTTTCTCGACGGCGGGCCGATACCGGAACGCCGGATGACGGGCACGCCGCCGGTCACCGGCGATGATGTGCTTGACGGCGGCGCGGGCGCAGATAGCTATGCCTTGTACTGGGGCATGGGCGAGGATCGCATCATCGACAGCGATGACGGACAAACCAATGCGCTGATGCTGCTCGGGGGCGCGACGCTGGACAGCGTCAAAACCAGCCGCGATGGCGATGATCTGCGGGTGGCGCTGCGCGGTGGCGGCGGCAATGCCACGGTGCAGGGTTTTTTCAGCGATGGCGGCGCGGCAAGCTGGGAGATTTCGAGCACAACGGACGGCAGCCGGTCGCTGTTTGATTTTTATACGGCACAGAGTTCGGCAGAAAATTCATATGTCCTTGATATAAAAGATGATTATAAGCAGCGTTTGCTGGGAGAATGGCGTTCACGAAGCGAGCCGGATTTTAATCCGCCGACGCATGTTTATATCCATTCCACCTGGTCACAGACGATCACGCAGTGGGTGAGATTGGTTGACGCGTTGCCGGTGCCGATACAGCAAACCGTAACGACCATCAACACCCCTGTTGAATACACTTCCATCGGCGGCTTTGGCGTCCGGCGAGGCAGCCGGATCGTCGGTCTTCCCCTGTTCGGCGAGGAGTTGACCCAGCGCATAGTCGATCCTGCAGTGGTCGAAAACATTTCAGATGAAATATTTATTGCCGCAGAGTCGGCGGCGGCCATTTCCACCAGTTCGATGTCGTACACATTTTCTGCCGGTGGCGGCGGTCCGTTTGCGAATCCACGGACCTATTCGAACCAGAACGGATTTGTCACGAATACCATCACCGAGTCCAGTACGGAAGGGTGGGCGGCACTGAATCTGCGTACTGACGGCCTGGGCCGGTTCCGCCTGACGACTCATCAGATCCTCGACAATCCGGTGATCGAAGAAATCACCGCAGGCACCAGCGACAACACGATCATCGGCATGCTGGACAGTTCAGGCGACAGCGTCGCACTGATCGATGCCGGCGCCGGTGACGATGATGTGAGTGCCGGGCGGCATGACTTTGTGCTGGGCAACGAGGGCGATGACCAGATCATCGGTGGAGCCTATGCCTTTGGCGGCAGTGGTTTCGACCGCCTGTCCGACGGCCGTTTCATGGCCGGCGGGGCAGATGATGATTTTTTGAGTGGCGGCGAAGGGGAAACCACTTTTCATTTTCGCTCTGATGAGGCGGGTTGGGATCAGGTGAGCGACCAGAACGGCCTATCGCTGAACGAATTCGCCTTGCGTGCAGGATTTTCGGATACACCATCCAATCTGGTTTACGGCGGCAAATATCGTTTGGACGGCGAGGCAAGTTTGCAGTTCCAGATGGCACTGCAAGAAAAGGCTGGAGGAATATCTGCATATCATGATTTTCTGAATGCCGGACTGACATATGCCGAAATTGAATTGAGCAGCGGTGATTTTCGGCGATATCCGATACCCGGGCAGGCATCCGGTTTTCCACGGGGCGTGCCGGATCCTTTTTTTCGGGGACCGTACGTCGGCGATGGATTCAATAATTGGATATATAACAGCGTCGAAGACATGATGCGGGATTTTGCGGACCTGGGCATGTCATTCAATCCTGCCTATGCACAGCTAATTCCTGAGGCGGCTGACTTGTCGGCATTTACCGCCGACAACTATCAGGCACTGAAACCGTTTTTCGATTCAGGCGTCCTTGAAAAGGATGTGGTGGAGCTTGCCGGTTTTGGCGATGACTTTGATGCTCTGACAGTGGGCTTTGCCCCGGTGATCGACATTGCCGAGCGTCGTTCGCTGCGCCTGGTATGGGGCGAGGACAAGGTTGTCGATATCGAGTTGCCCGATGCCGACGACCTGATCGGACATGGCGTTGAGGAAGTCCGGCTTGGACGGTATTCGTTCTACATCGGCGACATGATTGAGTGGGCCGAAACCACCGGTTTTATCGGCACACCGTTCGAGGATGATCTGATGGGCACCGCGGGCAACGACCGGATTCGCGGGCTGGCCGGCTGGGATTTTATCGAAGGCGGCGCCGGCGATGATGTGCTGAGCGGCGGCGCTGGAATCGACGAATTCTTTTTCGCGGCGGGCGCCGGTTCCGACACCATCCTCGACCCGGATGCCGAAGATCTGATCCTGTTCGACACCAGCGTGACTCCGGATCAAATCCGCCTCGGGCTGGGCTCGCTGCGGCTGGGTTACGGCAACGCCGGCGAGGAAATTCACTTCGAAGGCTTCAATCCAGATGATGTGTATGGCACAACCTTGTTCGGTGCCTTGCAGTTCTACGATAGCAATGACTGGACGCTGCTCGATGAATTGAGCTACGACCGGGTGCTCAGCCGCGGTTTCGACATCGAGGGCACGGCCGGCGCTGACGTGCTGCGCGGCACCAACATTCACGACCGCTTCACGGGGGGCGCGGGCAATGACCTGTTGTCCGGGGGCGCCGGCAGTGATACCTATTTTTTCAATGCGGGAGACGGCATTGATACCATCAACGACACCGTCGTTGCCGGTGAGGTCAACCGCGTGGTGTTGCGCGACTACCGGGAGACGGATATCTCCGGCGCCAGGCAAGGTGAATATGTGGTGCTGCGCGCGGGCACAGGGGATACGCTGCGAATTCTCTGGAACGAGGCTGCGGGCATAGGTGTGGATCGGATCGAGTTTTCCGACGGCGCCGTCTGGGACCGTGCCGTGCTCGGACAATTGCCGGTCGAAGAAAACAATTCGCCCCCTGTGGTGGACGCGCCGCTGTCCAGCCAGACCGTCCTGGAAGATGCCGTGTTCAGCTTTACCGTGCCGGACGCCGCGTTCCGCGATCCGGATGCCGGTGATGTGCTGGCTTACAGCGCCACCCGCGCAGACGGCAGCGCCTTGCCCGCCTGGCTCGATTTTGATGCCTTGACGCGCAGCTTCAGCGGCACACCGGCCAACGCCGACGTCGATACGGTGAGGCTTGCCGTGACCGCAACGGACTCCGCCGGTGCTGCCGTGTCATCGGTATTTGAACTGGCGGTGGAAAATGTCAACGATCCACCGGTGTATATGCCGCCGATCGAAGACCAGTTCGCGACTGAAGACTCTGCTTTCAGCTTTACGGTGTCCGAACAGCGATTCGCCGAGATTGATGCCGGCGACCATTTAAGTTATGCCGCCGGCCTTGCCGGGAATGGGGCATTGCCGGCGTGGCTCAGCTTTGACGCCGTCACCAGGACTTTCAGCGGAACACCGGGCAATGCCGATGTGGGCAACAAGGTTGTGGAGGTTACCGCGACCGATGCGGCTGGAGCCAGCGCAGTTGGATCATTTGCGCTCAATGTGGCCAACACCAACGATGCGCCAATCCTGGCGCAGGCAATCCCCGCGCAGTTGGCCGTTGAAAATGCGGTTTTCCGCTATACCGTGCCGGCAGACACCTTCCTTGATGTGGATCGCGGCGACTCGCTCGCCTACGGCGCGAGCCTGGCCAATGGCAGTCCGCTGCCCGCCTGGCTGTCTTTTGATGCCGCGACCCGCGTGCTCAGCGGTGCGCCGCCCGATGGCACTGCCGGCGGGCTGGCCCTGCGTGTCACCGCCGTTGATCAGGCGGGATCTGAAGCTTTTTCCGACTTTACGCTGATGATCGAGCCCGACAGTGAAGGTGTCACGCTGACAGGGACATCCGCCTCCGAGTCGCTGACCGGGACGGCCTTCGACGACTGGATTGACGGGCGCGGGGGTAACGATGTTCTGCACGGCCTGGCCGGAAACGATGTACTGATCGGTGGAGCAGGGGCTGATCGCCTGTTGGGCGGCTCCGGCGCGGACATGCTTGATGGCCGCCGTGGTCATGATGTTCTCAAGGGCGGCAGGGGCGCCGATGTTTATCTGTTCGGAAGGGGAAGCGGCAAGGATGTGGTCGAAGATGATGGCGCAGCGGGCGAAATTGACACTATCTCGCTGGGCAGCGGAATTGCCCTGCGCGATCTGCGTTTTGAAAGAAACGACGGCGATCTGTTCATCAGCATCAAGGGCACCCAGGATCGGCTGACGATTCGTGATTGGGCGTCCCGCAGGGACGGCATTGAGTTATTGCGTTTTGCCGATGGCCAGACCCTGGATTTGCGTGAAACCGTACGCCGGGGACATGCCGAAGCTGAGCGGGAAGACAACGCCGGCAATCAGCACCGTCAAGGCCTGGGCGATCACAATGAGCGCAGCTCCGATTCGTCGGCAGCGGATGTTCGCGGCCAAACCGGCGACAACAGCAATCACCAGCAGGATTTCGCACGGCTGATCGATGGCTGGTTCGATCAACGACGGCAGACCAGCGACACATTATTGAGCTGGCTCGACGAATCGCGGGACGGCGCCAAAGGCGTCAAGGAGTCCGCCTCAGCCATACGCGCGGGCTGGGAGGCGTCCGGGCGCTGGCTACGTGATCACCGGCGCGATGCTGCGGCCGGCAGTCCCGACGACATGGACGGCACGGGTTTTTCCGGGTTGCCGTGGTTGATGCGCAGCACTCTTGACACCCGATCCGGTCCGGTCGCCGGTAATTTGCCGGGGCTGGATGGACACAAGCTGAAACCATTTCAGGGGCTCGAGGAAGGTCTCAGGGCTCTCGGCTGAGCCGGCTGACATGACTTTCCGCGGCAAATTCAAGTCACTGTTTTTCCCGGATGGGGAATTACTGGATTTTGCACCCGCACTGTTGCGCACCCAACAGCAGCCACCGGCGCCGCTGCCGCGGGCATTGCTTTATCTGCTGCTGGTTTTGTTTGCCATCGCCATGATCTGGGCTGTGTTTGGCAAGCTGGACATTGTTGCCGTGGCGCCCGGAAAACTGGTGCCACAGACTTTTCTGAAAATCGTCCAGCCGGCGGAATCCGGGATTGTGCGTGACATCCTCGTCAGGGAAGGTGAGTCCGTCAATGAGGGACAGGTACTGATGCGCATGGACAGGAGTCTTGCCGAGGCTGACATGCGGACAGTTGATCGCGATCTCAAGGTCAAGGCACTGCAGCTCCAGCGTATTGATGCGGAATTGCGCGGTCAGCCGATGAAGCGTCTGCCGGACACGGATCCAGTTTTGTTCGAAGAGGTGGAAGCGCAGTTTCGCGCACGGCGACGCGCGCATTTCGATACGCTTGCGACCGAACAGGCGCAATTATCAAAAGCCCGTCATGACCTGAGGATGGCGGTCGAGGTCGAGGGCAAACTCAGGCAAACAGTGCCGATTTACCGTGAGCAGGCCGAAGGCTGGGAAAAACTTGCCAGGGACGGCTTTGCCGGGAAACTTCTGGCCATGGACAGACAGCGCCAGTATCTGGAAAGCTCGCAGGATCTGAAGGCGCAGGGGCATGCGATTGCCGGCCTCAAGTCATCGATAGAGCAGGCGGAAAAGCGCATTGCGCAATTGCAGTCCGGGTACCTGCAGCAGCTCCAGGCCGAACGCTCCGAGATTGCATCACAGCACCATCGTGCGCAGCAGGAATTCGACAAACTGCAGCACCGCTCCGGCCTGCTCGAACTGCGCGCGCCGCAAGCCGGCATCGTCAAGGATCTGGCTACACATACGCCGGGCACTGTCGTTGCGCCCGGCACGGTGGTCATGACGCTGGTGCCCCGTGACGAACCGGTTCAGGCCGAGGTCTGGATATCGAATGCCGATGCAGGTTTCGTGGCGCCCGAACAGAAAGCGCGGATCAAAATTGACGCCTATCCGTTTCAGAAGTACGGAATGGTCGAGGGTTTGGTCAAACAAGTAAGCGCGGATTCGATGGAGGCTGGCGCGCAAAGCGCTGCCTCCAAAAGCCTGCCGATGAGCGCGCCGTTGTATTACAGGGTGCTGGTCGCACTGAACAATGCCCATCTCGAACGTGACGGCACACGCCATCTGCTGATGCCCGGCATGCAGGTCAATGCCGAAATCCATCTCGGCACGCGCAGCGTAATGGAGTATCTGCTGTCCCCGATCCAGAAAGTCGTGCACGAAGCAGGGCGGGAGCGGTAATCCCCTTTAGCCGCAGGTTTTACCCCGGTCCACGGGGTGTCTCGGCCCCTCCGCATCGGTTAAAATGGCGGTTTCCCATCCCATTAACACATTGTGAACACACGGGGACGACCATGAACCAAGCGGCAACCGCAGAACCCACCATGACTGATCGCCTGCTGGCCGAGAAAAAGGACGGCATCGGCTGGATCACTTTCAACAATCCCGCCCGTCACAATGCGGTCTCGTTCGAGATGTGGCAGAAATTGCCGGTGGTGCTGGCCGAGTTTGCCGCTGATCCGAGCGTGCGCGTGATCGTGCTCAAAGGCGCAGGCGAAAAGGCCTTTGTCGCTGGCGCCGACATTTCGCAGTTCAAGGAAAAACGCAGCAGCGAAGATGCGGTACAGGCTTATAACAAGGCTGCAGACGATGCCAGCAAAGCCCTGCAGGAATGCCCGAAGCCGACAATTGCGATGGTGCGCGGGTATTGCATCGGGGGCGGCACGGCGATTGCCGTGAACTGCGACATGCGGATTGCGTCTGAAGACGCCAAGTTCGGCGTACCGGCCGGCAAACTGGGCCTCGGGTACCGTTTTGTCGGCATCAAACGCCTGACCGATGTCGTGGGCCCGCAGTTCACCGCGGAGATTTTTTTCACTGCGCGCCAGTTCACGGCGCAGGAAGCGCTGCAGATGAATCTGGTGAACCGCGTGGTGCCGGCCGCCGAGTTGGAGAAGTACACCACCGATTACGCGACCACGATCGCCGGCAACGCGCCGCTGACGCTGGCCTCGGTCAAGGCCTCGATCATCGAATGCCTGAAGGATCCGGCGAAACGCGATCTGGACCGGCTGCAGCGGATGGTGGATGCCTGCTACAAGAGCGAGGATTACAAGGAAGGCCAGACTGCGTTCATGGAAAAACGCAAACCGGTGTTCAAGGGAAAATAACCGTAAGTATTTGATTTTACTTATATTTTTATAAGGCTTAACTATGGCTTTTGATGCCAACCGCGCCGACCTCTGTGTCGGCGTGATCGGGACCGGCGCGATGGGGCGCGGCATTGTGCAGGTGTCCGCCGCCGGCGGCATGCATGTACTGATGATGGATACGCGGCCGGGCGCCGCCGAAGAGGCGCGCGATTTTGTCGCCAAGATGCTGCAGCGGGCGGCGGAGAAGGGCAGCATGAGCAAGGCTGACGCCGATGCCGCCACGGCCCGCATCCGTGTCGCGCAGTCGCTGGCCGATTTCAAGGACTGCCACATGGTCGTCGAGGCCATCGTCGAAAACCTCGATGCCAAACGCGCGCTGTTTGCCGAGCTGGAAGGCGTGGTCAAACCGGACTGCATCCTCGCCACCAACACGTCCTCGATGTCGGTGACCACCATCGCCGCCAAGCTGAAAACGCCGCAGCGTTTCGCCGGACTGCATTTTTTCAACCCGGTGCCGCTGATGAAGCTGGTCGAGGTCATCGACGGACTGCTCACCGAAAACTGGGTGTCCGAAGCGCTGATGGTGATCGGCAGGCGCATGACGCGCGAACCGGTGCGCCTGACGGACGCGCCGGGTTTCCTGGTCAACCAGGTCGGCCGCGGCTTTACCCTCGAAGCTTCGCATCTGGTTTATGAAGGCGTATCGAACTTTGTCGATGTTGACCGCGTGATGCGTGACGTCTGCGGTTTTCGCATGGGCCCGTTCGAGCTGATGGAGCTGACCGGGCTTGATGTGACACAGCCGGCCTCGGTGCTGATCTACAACCAGTTTTTCCAGGAACAACGCTACCGCCCGAACCTGATCATGCAGTCGCGTTACGAAGCGGGTGTGCTCGGGCGCAAAAGCAAAAAGGGCTTTTACGATTACGACGCGGAGATGAAACCGATTATTGCGCCGGAACCGGCCGCACCGACCGCAAAACCCGCCAGTGTCTGGGTCAGCAAGGCTGAGCCCAAAGGCCATGAAGCATTGACCGCTTTGCTGACCAAACTCGGCGCCAGCATCGAAACCGGTGCCAAACCTTCGGCAAAAGCCTTGATCTTCGTGACGCCGGTCGGCAAGGACGCCACCAGCTGCGCGGTGGAAGAGGGCCTGGATCCGAAACGCACCGTTGCTGTCGACACCCTGTTCCCGATGGTCAAGCGCCGCACCATGATGGGCACGCCGCTGACCGATGCCGCGATGAAGGAAGCCGCGCACGGTTTGCTCGCCTCGGATGGCGTGCCGGTGACGGTGTGCCGGGACAGCCCCGGTTTCATTGCACAGCGCATTGTCGCGATGATCGTCAATATCGGCTGCTCGATTGCGCAAAGCCGCACCGCGCAGCCGGGCGACATCGACAAGGCCGTGGTGCTGGGCCTCAATTACCCGAACGGCCCGCTGAAATTCGGCGACGTGGTGGGTGTCGAACGCATCCACCAGGTACTGGCCACGATGAATTCGATTTATGCCGATCCGCGCTACCGCCCCAACATCTGGATGCGTCGCCGTGCCCAACTCGGCGTTTCGCTGCTGACTCCCGAACCCTGATCACCCCCGAGAGGAAATAACATGCTCAATGCTTATCTGTACGAAGGACTGCGCACCCCGTTCGGCCGCCACGGCGGCTCGCTGGCCAAAGTGCGCCCCGATGACCTGCTGGCCGATGTGATGAAAAACGTGATGGCCAAATCGAAGTTCAAGGTCGAGCAGGTCGAGGACATCGTCGTCGGCTGCGGCAACCAGAGCGGTGAAGACAGCCGCTGCGTCGCACGCCATGCCGGCCTTGCGGCCGGGTTCCCGATCGAAATTCCGGGTACAGTCCTGCAGCGCAACTGCGCCAGCGGCCTCGGTGCCCTGGCCCATGCCGCGCATTCGATCACGGCGGGCGAGGGCGATGTGTTCATCGTCGGCGGCGTCGAGAGCATGAGCCGTTCGCCGATCATCATCAGCCGCGCTGAAAGCGCCTTCGATCGCGGCATCAAGATGGCCGACACCACCATCGGCCCGCGTTTTTCCAATCCCAAGCTGGCCAAACAGTTTGGCGACCATCAGATGCCGCAGACCGCCGACAACCTGGCGCGCGAATACGGCATCACCCGCG
This sequence comes from Burkholderiales bacterium, assembly GCA_019749945.1. GTDB lineage: Bacteria > Pseudomonadota > Gammaproteobacteria > Burkholderiales > SG8-41. Next base: position 388 of record JAIEPF010000025.1, on the reverse strand, counting down.
AGCAGGCCGACACCTTCGCCGCCGCCTCCCAGCAGAAATTCGCGCTGGCCAAGGGCGAGGGTTTCTTTGCCGGTGAAATCGCGCCGGTCGAAATGCCGGCGAGCCGCAAGGGCCCGGTGCCGCCGGTGGCCGAGGACGAACATCCCCGTCCCGGTACCGAAATCGCGGCCCTGGCCAAGATGAAGACCCTGTATGAAGGCGGCGTGACCACGGCGGGCAATGCCTCCGGCGTCAATGACGGCGCGGTTGCGCTGGTGGTGGGCTCGCTCGCTGCCGGTGAAAAAGCCGGCGCCAAACCGATGGCCCGCGTCATCGCCAGTGCCGCGATGGGCGTACGTCCCGACATCATGGGCATCGGCCCGGTTGCCGCCTCGCAAAAAGCGCTGGC
>JAIEPF010000034.1 GCA_019749945.1 Burkholderiales bacterium | reverse complement strand
GAAGTCATGCAGCGTATCGCCGCACCGATGATCGGCGGCATGATCACCGCACCGCTGCTGTCGATGCTGGTGATCCCGGCGGCGTGGTTGCTGATGCGCCGGCTGAGATTGCCGGAAAGCCGATGATTCAAGCCGCTGGTGATTTAAACGTCAGGCTGTTGATCCAGCAACACTCGCAGATCATCCGGGACCGGCATCGGCCGCATCGCACTGACGTTGGCGCGCCCGGTGTTGCCGGCCGGAACCCAGATGCGGGAAAAAAGCGCCGCTGCGACGATGCGGGTCATCTGCCCGGACACTTCACGCCAGTCGCCGATCGTCCAGCCCAGTTTCAGCATCAGCCAGTGCACATGAACATGCCGCAACGTCGAACGCTGACTCAGGATGTGTGCGCGCGCCAGATGGTGGAAAGCGCGGTCGACATCCTGTTGGTCTACAGCCCGAAGCCCGACCTGCAGCTCCCTGCCGTATGCTTCCCGCACAATATTCATCATCATAAAATACAATAAAATCAATTACTTATAAATAATTCCGGGGCAGCATGCCGCTTCTGGCGCCGCTGGTTATTTTGTCCTCCGCTTTTGTTGTGGTTCGCCATGGCAGGCGCACGCCTCGCCATGCGCTGCCGCGACGAGTTCATGCAGGATGCCGCATTCGCGGGTCACATGATTCGCATCACAACTGCGGCGCAATTCGGCAAGCTGTCGCTCCAGCGCGCGCATGGATTCGAGTCGCGCGCGTACCCGCGTCAGCTGACCGTCGATGAGTCGATCTATATCGCCACAGTCCCGGTCCGGCCGGTCCGCGAATTCAAGCAACCGTCGCACATCGGCCAGTGATATATCAAGGGCACGGCAATGGCGGATGAACGCCAGCCGTTCGAGGTGCGGCTTGCCGTAAGTCCGGTAGCCATTCGATTGCCGTCCCGGCGGCGCCAGCAGTTTTTCCCGCTCGTAATAACGAATGGTCTCGACCTCCACCCCGGTTGCTGCAGCCAGTTCTCCGATGCGCATCACAATCTCCGACTCAATCTCTGTATTGGACCGCCATATTCTACCCCTTGACCCTGAAGCTGCTTCAAGCTTTTAAATCGTGCCATGTCTCCATTATCAGGAACCCTGCGATGAGTGCGCATTGCTGTGCTGGCCCCGGCCCTGACGCCGTGGATCCCCGTTACCGGCGCATCCTGTGGATCGCGCTGGTCATCAATGCAGCCATGTTCTTTGTCGAGATTGCGGGCAGCTACACCTCCGGTTCGGTCTCACTGCTCGCGGATTCCGTGGATTTTTTCGGTGACGCGGCCAATTACGCGCTGTCACTTGCCGTGCTGTCCATGGCGCTGGCGTGGCGCGCACGCGCCGCGCTGGTCAAGGGCATCAGCATGGGACTGTTTGGCGTCTTTGTGCTGGGCAAGGCCGTCTGGGTTACCACACAGGGCGCGACCCCGGAGCCGATCACCATGGGCATGATCGGCGCACTCGCCCTGGCCGCCAACGTCGGTGTTGCCGTGATGCTGTACGCGTACCGCAGCGGTGATGCGAACATGCGTTCGGTCTGGCTGTGCACACGCAATGACGCGATCGGCAACGTCGCGGTGATGCTCGCCGCAATCGGCGTGTTTGGCACCGGCAGTGCCTGGCCCGATCTTGCCGTCGCCGCAATCATGGGCACACTGGCCCTGTCCGCAGCCAGAACCGTTATCGGCGAAGCACAACTGGAACTACAGAATGCAAGCCACTACCCCCCAGCACACAAGGTCTGATTTTTTGATCCGGGTGATCCCGTTTCTGATGGCAGCCCTGCTCGCCGGCATGGCGCCTGCCGCGTACGCATCGACACATCCCGCGAAAGCGGCGACTGCAGCCAATGCCATTCACCTGGCCGGGGAAGCGGATGTGGTGATTGCGCTGGTCGCCCAACTGGAAGAAGCCGTGCGCCTGTCCTCCACCATGGCCGCAACTTCCCGCACCAGCCCTCTGCACGGCTTCGCCCAAAAGGAAATAAAAAAGCGCACGGGCCAGATTACGCAGTTGCGCAAATGGTGCCGGCGCTGGTTCGATGACTCATGCAGCAAGGCCGATGCCGCCAGCCTGACGCAGAACACCCCGATCAACGACCTCACCTATGCCTCGGCCATGTCGGCCAACCATGCAAGATTGCTTGAGGTGATTGAATTCGGCTTCGGCCTGAAACCGCGTAAGGCGGCCCGGGAACTGATGGAACAGATACAAAAAGAAAGTTACGACGAACTCGCTTTTCTGGAGCAATCAGCCGGCACGCCGGCCGGACGCCCTCCCCAATCCCGGAACAAACGATGAAACGCAGAAACCTGATCGTACTTTCCGCCGCGATGCTGCTGACCGGCTGCACGAGCAGCAACGACATCTCCTTCAAGGCCACCGACATTACCGGCACCGGTATCGGGACGGACTTCGAAGTCAACGATCATCAGGGTATTTTGCGTCGCAAGGCGGATTACAACGGCAAAGCCATTGTGATGTTCTTCGGGTTCACGAATTGTCCGGACGTCTGTCCAACGACCCTCTCCACGCTTTCTCAGGTGATGCAGCAGATGGGGGCAGATTCGAAAAAAATTCAGGTATTCATGGTCACCGTCGATCCGGACCGGGATACGCCGGAGCTCATGTCAAAATACGTACCTGCCTTCGACAACCGGTTCATCGGTCTCGTTCCGACGAAACAGCAACTCGACGAACTGATCAAAAAATTCAGGCTGGTGGTGCAATACGACAAGAAAAACTCGGCCGGCTTTTATACCGTGATGCACACGACCGCAGCCTACGTGTTCGATGCCCGGGGTCGCATCCGGCTCCACGTGTCACACGAAACCGGCGTTGACGACTGGGTGAGCGATCTGCGTACCCTGCTCACCACTGTTTAGCGAAACTGTCCGGATACCGCATAGTGCATGTTGCATACTTCGCCCAAGACCGTCGCCGATCTGGAATCCTTTGTCGACCTGCTCAAGGCCGCATGTCACGACCCCAAGACCAACGCGATACTCGAAAAACTGCTTTCGATGCCAGACGAAAAGCGGCAGGGTCTCATCCACGTCTGGATCACGGATATGATGATTGCCGGAGCGCCGCAGAGCCTCATCCAGGCCATCGCCTGCCTGATCGACGACGCCATCGCGGAAAAAGCCTACGAAGCCATCTATCACTGCAAGCGCGGAGAACATTGATGGCGCCGCAATATTCCCGCGCAAACGGTTTGCGATCATGACAACACCGAAAAGCATGGCCTCCACCCTGCTCCCCGGTCCCGATGCATGGCGCTCGTGGCTGGGCCTGTCCGTCCTGGTCGTGATGGCGGATCAGGTCGTCAAATACCTGATCACTGTGCTGATGCCGCTTGGCACGATCATCCCCGTCACCCCGTTCTTCAATATGGTGCACGTGCGCAACCCCGGGGCGGCCTTCAGCTTCCTCGCCGACGCAGACGGATGGCAGCGCTACGCATTCACCGTACTGGGCTTGGCGGTCTCCGCGGTACTCATCGGCCTGTTGCGGCGCGGAACCGAAAACCGGTCAGAGGCACTGGCTTACGCCCTGATCATCGGCGGCGCAATGGGCAACGTCCTCGACCGTATCGCGCGCGGCGCTGTCGTCGATTATCTGGACTTTCACTGGCTGGGCTGGCATTGTCCGGCATTCAACATCGCCGATATTTCCCTCACTCTCGCCGCACTGCTCCTGATCGTGGCCGCATGCAGCATGTCCAGGGAAAGTCCGGACCAGCCAATCCCATTTCCGAAAAACCGCCGCTAAAATCCCTGACATCCATGTCCCTGCCACTACAAGAGCACGTCAGTACCATATGCTGAGCGCACAGCCTGTCATTCCATGGCTTGCGCTGACGGTCAGCATTGTCTGGGCCGCGACCGAACTCGCCTCCATGCCAAAATCCAGAAAGCAGCTTGATGTACCCCGCGGCGACTGGCTCACGGCCGCCCTGGGCGCGACACCCGTCATCGGCACAGGTGCCGTCGTCGCCTGGCAGTATTTGTTCGCTTCGGGCACAGTGCATCCGGCTATCGTCATTTCGGGACTGGCGCTATGCCTCACTGGCATCGGACTGAGAACCTGGAGCAAGCTGGTCCTGGGTCGCTTCTACACTTTCGCAATCGGTCTGACGGAAGGCCACCGGATTCTGGCGGAAGGCCCATACCGGTTCATTCGTCACCCGCTGTACCTTGGAACATTCCTCATCATGATCGGCTTTCCCTTATTGACCCAAAGCTGGGCCGCCTTCTGGTTGCTGACAGCGCCCACGGTACCCCTGTATGGTCTGAGGCTGGTCAGAGAAGAAGCCTACCTGATGCGGAAAATGGGGGCGGAATACAGGGCTTATGCACGGGGTACGGCGCGCCTGATTCCATTTGTCTGGTAAGACTGCTTTCCAGAAAAACTGATTAATTTCGGAGACCAACCATGAGCAAAAACCTCAAATCGGCCCTGCTGGTTGCCGTGATTCCAATAACCACGTTTTGCATCGTGATCGCCAAATACTGGATTCTGAGCAGTTGACGCGCACCGCCGGCTTTTGACTGCGGCGTATCAGCTTTGAATATTTCCGCCGGTTTCAGGATGCGCTGAAATTCCGCCATCATCGACTTCCGGATGAATTCCCGGACGTCTCCTCAAGGCAGGAACTGCCGCAGAACCGCGACCATGGCCACCCCCACGCCAACCGTCGCTGCAATGGCGGCAAGGCGCCATCCCATTCTGCGATTCGCCATGGCCAAAGACAGCTTTGCATCGCCAGCCGACTCGCATTGACCGGGCCTGTTCAGTTGTTGTTCCTGCATCCCCCAGAGCCGGATGACCACGACCAACAGCACGGCAAACACCATGCTCCCCGGACTCCAGATGACGACTCCGCCCAATTGTTCGTCGGCCATCGCACTCAGATCCAGCATCCGGCCATTCTCGCCATACACCGGGTACAGCACTGCGGACTTGAGCGTAATGTAGGCGCCCAGTGGAATGTTGCCAGCGATCGCAGCCCAGCTCATCACAATCCGCGTGCCGTAACTCGCGCCCTGCGGAGCCGGGCGCGGATCAAGCACGCGCCAGAAGAAAAACATGCCCGATACAAACATCGTTACGTGCATGACTGAATGCGCCGTGGCATTCCGCACTGATAAATCATGGTATCCGGGAAGATGCCAGAACACGGGAACGGCCAGCAGCAAAAATGTGGCCACGAACGGATGCGCAAAAAACCCAAAAAACACCCCTGCTGCGCGACTCGCCAACAGCGGCGCAAACACCCTCATCCGCAACTTCTCCGGCATTCCGGCGATCAGCAGCGCCTGGGGTACTGAGAGCATCAGCAGCAAGGGTCCGATGGCGCGCAGGAACAGGTGCTGAAACTGGTGCAGTGTGAAAGAGTGATCAGCCAGAACATCCAGCGGCGATTGCAGCGCGATCAGCAACGCCGCAAGTCCCGTGAAAAACCCCGCATGGCGCCATGGGGAAACTGCGGTCGTACTACTGCGCTGCTCCAGCCAGCCTCTCACATAGCATATTGCGGCGATCACTACGCCGGTCAGCAACCCCGGTGAAAGCGGCCAGTCAGGCGTCACGACCCTTCCCGGGCACGCCGCACCTCACTGCGCACGAGATCGCCCAGCTGTTGCGGACCGAATGAAGGCAGTGGCTTGCCATTGACGAAGAAAGTCGGTGTTTGCCGCACATTGTTGGCCTTGACGTCGGCCATATCCTGCTTGAGCACGAGCTCGATGCCGGGTGAAGAGGCCTCGCCCCGCGCACGCTCGACATCCAAACCGGCCGCCCGGGCAAACTCCCATGCCTTGTTCAGGTCGGGGGCGCCGTGAGATGCCCAGACTGGTTGCTTCTCCAGCAGTGCTTCAAGAACCGGTTCGAACTTCCCCTGCAACCGGGCGGTCTCGAGAATTCTGACCGCTTCGTCAGAACCTTTGTGGAACGGGGTATAGCGCAAGACCAGGCGGACTTCTTTCGGAAAAGCGGCGAGCAGCCGTTTCACACTCGGATGGAATTCCCGGCACGCCTCACACGACGGATCGAAGAACTCGACGATGGTGACCGGCGCATCCACAGGGCCGAAGACCGGCGAATGCGGCCGCACCAGGGTGTTGCCTGCGGCCGGAGCCGGCGCGGGAGCGCGGTCGGCGCTGTTACGGTCATACAGGAACGCGAAGCCGGCGAAAACAATCGCCGCGATGAGCGCCGTAGTGATGACGATGGAACGCCTGGTCATGAAGAAATCCTCCGTTGAGCGAGCACAAGCAGTATGGCGATGCCGGTAAAGGCCGCGAGCGACAGCAAAGGCAGCGGCAGGCCGCCGAAAATGGTCATGTTGGCGCCCGAACAGGGAATTCCCTGCCCGCAAGGCTTGATCGCCTCGGGTATGACGCCGATATAGAGCAGCGTATGGAAGGCCGCGATCAGCCAGCCCGGCACGGCGACGGGCAAAGCGTAACGCCAGACACCCGCATCGCCGCGAAAACTCGCCACTGCCAGAATGACCGCCAGCGGGAACATGAACACCCGCTGGTGCCAGCACAGATTGCACGGTGTCTGCCCCATGATTTCGCCGATGAACAGCGCGCCCAGCGTTGCTGCGAGCGCGATGATCCAGGCGGCGAACAGAAAACCCCAGGCAGGGCTGCCGGGCGGGCTCGCTGGCAGATTGGTCAAGGGGAAATTCCTTTCATGGTCTTGCAACGACGGGGCATCCGATTTTGTCGGGCTGAGAAAAATTGAGTTGAGATGTGTATATTTTTATAACTTAAACCCTGTACTAGCCACAGAGTCAAGAATTACTCCGTCAGATTGCTCATCGTTTTGTAGCAGACAAAACCCCGCACAGCCGGCCGCTTGCTTGGCCGCTGCGCCTCGGCTGTGCTAGAGACCCGCGCATCGTGAATGGCTTACATCATCTGCTGCGCATCAAATCGCGGCTTGTTTACATGCTGCTGGCGGTTTTCATCGCCAATATTATGGCAGCAGGCACCGGCTTCAGCGCCCCCGCCGACTGGCTCGAACACGAGAAAAGCCACTACTTGGTGGCGGCAGATGCACAGATGGATCTGGATTATCCGACGCCCACGCCGGAGAAATCTGCCGGCAAGAAACAGAACAAGCATGAATCTCACGCCAGTCATTTTTTCCAGAGTCATGCCGCTACGGGGCCGTTGATCTTTCCACAAAATCCCTCGTCCTTGCCTACAGTTTCTTATCTGGCACTCGCCGCGCCTCAGGGCGCTGCTGAAGCCCCTTTCAGACCCCCTCGGTAATCGCTGATCCCGCTGCGCTACAAGCGCCACGCCGGTAATCCCGGCCGTCGGTGCAAGCCGGTCCATTGACCGTCTGTCGCAGCCTTTCCGTTCTCCACTGTTTTACGCACCCGGCCCATGCCGCCGGATGCCTTTGGAAGGGATCAGCATGAATTTTCGCAACACTTGGCCGCTCATCGCGGCCGCAGCAGCCATGCTTTTTTTGCCGATTGCGGGCGGACCGGCAATCGCTGCCGACACGATCATGACGGCCAAGCCGGAAAAATCGTCCGCAATGGAAGGCAAATCCGTAGCGTCACTGACATTGGCCGAGGCGCTCGCACGGGCCATCAAGTTCAACCCGGAACTGTCGGCGTTTTCGCATGAACTGCGCGCCGGGGAGGCCGCCGTGCAGCAAGCGGGCGCACTGCCCAACCCGGTCATGGATCTCACCGGCGATAACCTCAACAACTCGCGCCTGCGGCAGGACGGTGATCGCACCACGTCCATCCAGATCGGGCAGCTGATCGAACTCGGCGGCAAACGTTCAGCCCGCATCCGCATCGCCGAAACCGGGCGCGACCTCGCGAACTGGGACTACGAGGCGAAACGCATCGACATACTGATGCAGACCTCGCAATACTTCATCGACACCATCGCGACGCAGCAGGCGCTGCAGCTCGCCCATGAATCCTTGAAGCTGGCGCAGGATGTCGCCGGCGCTGTCGGCAAACGTGTTCTTGCAGGCAAGGTCTCGCCCATAGAGGAAACCAAGGCACGCCTGGCCCTGTCCGCCGCGCAGATCGAAATGGAGCAGATCAAGCGCCAGCTCGCAACCGCACGCAAAAATCTGGCCTCGATGTGGGCCGAGCAGGACCCCTCGTTCGAGCGCGCGATCGGAAACCTTGAAGCGCTGCCGGCGCTGCCTGACTACCCGCAGCTCACCGCGCGCATCCGCGACAACCCCGACCTCGCGCGATGGAATACCGAAATCGCCCGTCGCCAGGCGACTGTCGACGCCGAAAAAGCCAAAGCGGTGCCGGACGTGACCCTCAGCGTCGGCAGGACCCGATTCAGCCAGTTCGAGGACCATGCCTATATGGTGGGCGTTTCCATTCCAATCCCGCTATTCGACCGCAATCGCGGCGGCATCCTCGAGGCCAATCGTCGTCTCGACAAGGCCGGTGACGAACAGCGTGCCGCGGAAAACCGGCTGCTCACCGCGCTCTCCGAGAACTTTCAGCGACTGAGTGCGATCCGCAACGAAATCGAAACACTGCGCGCCGACATCCTGCCCGGCGCAAACAGTGCTTACGCCGGCGCCACCAAGGGTTACCAGTTGGGCAAATTCGGCATTCTCGATGTGCTGGATGGACAGCGCACCTTGTTCCAGGCGCGTACGCAATACCTGAAAGCGCTGGCGGACTATCACCGCGGCCATAACGAAATCGAACGCCTGATCGGCAGCCCGCTGAGCGCGACGACGCCGGTCACCGGCAAACCATAGCCAGGAGCCTGAACCGTGAACAAAAAATCCACCGTAATCACACTGGGCATCATCGCGGCAGGCGTATTGGTCGGCCTGCTTATCCTGTTTGGCGGCTCGCTTTCAAAGGGCACGGAAGAACACGGCCATGATGAAAAAACAGCCACGCATGCCGACAGCGACAAAAAACCTGAGCCAGGCAAAGGCCCGCATGGCGGCCGGCTGCTGAGCAGCGGCAGCTTTGCGGTCGAAGTCACAATTTTCGAGCATGGTGTAGCGCCGGAATTCCGCATCTATCCCAGCGTCGACGGCAAGCCGGTTCCGCCCGGTGATGTTAAATTACTTTTAATAATCAATAGGTTAGGGTCTGACCCGGAATCCATTCCATTCACCGTCCAGAAAGACCATCTGCGCAGCAGCAAACCGATCGAAGAACCACACTCCTTCGCAGTACAGGTGGCTGCCGAGTACCAGGGCAAGCGCCACGACTGGACCTATGAGCAGATCGAAGGTCGCATCACCATGGATGATGCCGCCGCCAGAACGGCCGGCATCGAGATTGCTACCGCCACACCGGCGCGCATCCGCTCCACGCTGCAACTGCAGGGTGAAATCCAGTTCAACCAGGATCGCGTCGTTCGCGTGGTGCCGCGGCTCAGCGGGGTTATCACCAGTGCCGGCACCAGCCTTGGCGACCGCGTCAAACGCGGCGATGTGCTGGCGGTTCTCGAGAGTCAGGATCTCGGCAATCTGAAAGGCGAATATCTGGCCGCACAACAACGGCTGTCCCTGGCCCGCACGACTTTTGATCGCGAAAAAAAGATGTGGGAAGAAAAAATTTCCGCAGAACAGGATTATCTCGCCAGACGGCAGGCGTTGAGCGAAGCCGAGATCGCGCAGCGTAACGCCGAGCAAAAGCTCCTCGGACTGGGATTTTCGCGCGAGGCGCTGCAGCGCCAGAAACTGGAGGGGCTGACCCGGCTCGAGATCCGCGCACCGATCGACGGCGTGGTGATCGAGAAAAAAATCTCGGCTGGCGAAGCAGTCAGTGCCGACGCCGGCATGTATGTCATCGCCGACCTGGCCACGGTCTGGGCCGACATGACGATCTTCCCCGCCGATCTGAACCGCGTCAAAGTCGGACAGAAGGTCAGGGTCAAGGCTGCCGCCCTCGGTGCCGAAGCCGACGGCGTGATTTCCCACGTCGGCGCATTGATCGGCGAACAGAGCCGGACCGCGAAGGCTCGGGTAACGCTGCGCAATCCCGAACAGCGCTGGCGGCCGGGACTGTTCGTCAGCATCGACGTGGTGCAGGACGAAACCGAAGTCGCTGTCGCCGTGCCGCTGACTGCAATCCAGACCCTGCGCGAATGGAAGGTCGTGTTTGCCCGTTTCGGCGATGTGTTCGAGGCGCGACCGGTGGAACTGGGCCGCAGTGACGGCGAGTCGGTTGAAATCGTCAAGGGCCTCGCCCCCGGAACGCGTTACGCCGCCACCAACAGTTTTGTGCTGAAGGCGGACATCGGCAAGGCCGGCGCCAGCCACGACCACTGAGGAGAAATGACGTGAAACAGATCATCGCCATCATCAGGCCGTCCGCGGTTGAGCGGGTCGAACATGCAATGCACGAGCTGGGGCATTTCCCCGGACTCACCCTGCTCCGCGTCCACGGCGAGAGTCGCGGAAGGGCGGCAGGTCATGCCTACGAGCCCGTCGAATGGGACATCGAGGAACACGACAACGTGATGATGCTGGTCATCTGCTCGGACGAACTGGTTTCCCGGGTAGTCGATGCCATCAGCAGCAGCGCCCACACCGGCCGCCCCGGCGACGGTGTCATTGCAGTCAGCGAAGTTTCCGAAGTGGTGCGCATCCGCACCGGTGAACGCGGCGCAGCCGCCGTATAACAAGGAATCGACATGCTTGAAAAGCTACTCAAGTCCGTCATCGGGCAGCGCTGGGTCGTGCTGCTCGTCGTGCTGGGTCTGGCCGCGCTGGGCATCTACAACTACCAGCGCCTGCCGATTGACGCCGTGCCGGACATCACCAACGTACAGGTGCAGATCAACACCGAAGCGGCGGGTTATTCCCCGCTGGAAGCCGAGCAACGGGTCACTTTCCCCATCGAAACCGCGATGGCCGGACTGCCGGGACTGGAACAGACCCGCTCACTGTCGCGCTACGGCCTGTCGCAGGTCACCGTGGTGTTCAAGGACGGCACCGACATTTACTTCGCGCGCCAGCTGGTCAACGAGCGCGTTCAGGAGGCGCGCAGCAAGCTGCCGCCCGGTCTGGAGCCATCGATGGGGCCGATTTCGACCGGCCTCGGCGAGATTTTCATGTGGACCGTGGAACCCGAGGGCAAAAGCCGGAAACCCGACGGCAGCGCCTACACCGCCACCGACCTGCGCACCATTCAGGACTGGATCGTACGGCCGCAGTTGCGCAACCTCCCCGGCGTCACCGAGATCAACACCATCGGCGGCTACCTGAAGCAGTTCCACGTCGCCCCCGACCCCGCAAAACTGGTTGCCTACGGCATCGGCTTTCACGACCTGATGGAGGCGCTGTCGAAAAACAATGCCAATGTCGGCGCGGGTTATATCGAAAAAAGCGGCGAGCAATACCTGATCCGTGCACCGGGGCAGGTAACGACTCTGGAAGAAATCCGCGACATCGTCATTCGCAGTGATGACGGCACGCCATTACGCATCCGGGACGTCGCTGAAGTGCTGGAAGGCAAGGAGCTGCGCACCGGCGCCGCCACCGAAAACGGCAGGGAAGTCGTGCTCGGCACGGTGTTCATGCTGCTGGGCGAAAACAGCCACACAGTATCACAGCGCGTCGCCGCCAAGCTGGAAGAAGTCAACCGCTCGCTGCCGGAAGGTGTGGTTGCAAAAACCGTCTACGACCGCACCACGCTGGTTGACCGTACGATCAAGACGGTGGCCACCAATCTTGTGGAAGGTGCGCTGCTGGTCGTGGTCGTGCTGCTGGCACTGCTCGGCAACTGGCGGGCCGCCCTGCTCACCGCGGCGGTCATCCCGCTGTCGATGCTGCTGCTGATCACCGGCATGGTGCAGAACAAGGTCAGCGCCAACCTGATGAGTCTCGGTGCGCTCGACTTCGGCCTGATCGTCGACGGCGCCGTGATCATCGTCGAAAACTGTCTGCGACGGCTGGCGGCGGCGCAGCACCGGCTGGGCCGGCTGCTCAACCGCGGTGAGCGCTTCGAGGCCGTATTCGAAGCCACACGCGAGGTGTTCACGCCAAGCCTGGTCAGTGTCATCGTGGTGATCCTGGTCAACCTGCCGATTTTCGCGCTGACCGGTGTCGAAGGAAAAATGTTCCATCCGATGGCGTTCACCGTGGTGGTCGCCCTGCTCGCTGCGCTGGTGCTGTCGGTCACCTTCGTGCCCGCGGCGGTTGCAATTTTTGTTACCGGGCGCGTCGAAGAAAAGGAAAACCGCTTGATGCAGTGGGCCGGCGGCGCATACCGTCCGGCCTTGCACATGGCGATGGCCAACCGTATACCGGTGGTGACAGCCGCGGCGATGATCGTCGTGTTGAGCGGATTGCTGGCGACGCGCATGGGCAGCGAGTTCGTGCCCAGCCTCGATGAGGGCGACATCGCACTGCATGCGCTGCGCATTCCCGGCACCAGCCTGACGCAGGCCATCGAGATGCAGACCGCCCTCGAAAAGCGCCTGATGGAGTTTCCCGAGGTCGAGCGGGTGTTCGCAAAAATCGGCACCGCTGAAATCGCCACCGACCCGATGCCGCCCAATGTGGCCGACAACTTCGTGATGCTCAAGCCGCGGTCCGCGTGGCCTGATCCCGACCGCAGCAAGGCGGATCTGGTGCAGGCCATGCAGGCGGCCGTCGAAAAAATTCCCGGCAACAACTACGAATTCACGCAACCGATCCAGATGCGTTTCAACGAACTGATTTCGGGCGTGCGCAGCGACGTCGCAGTGAAAGTATTCGGCGACGATCTCGATCTGCTGCTCGAAACCGGCGAACGCATCGCCACCGTTCTCGAAGGCATTTCCGGCGCCGCCGACGTCAAGGTCGAACAGGTCAGCGGCCTGCCGGTACTCACCATCAAACTGAACCGCCCGCAGATCGCCCGCTACGGCCTTAATACCTCGGACGTGCAACAGGCGGTCCAAATCGCCGTTGGCGGCAAGGAGGCCGGCGAGATATTCGAAGGCGACCGGCGATTCGATTTGATCGTCAGGCTGCCGGAGCGCCTGCGTGCCGATCTGGAAGTCTTGAAGCGGCTGCCCGTGCCCCTGCCCGGCGGTTCAGACAAGGGCGGCAAAGCGCGTTACGTCACGCTGGGCGAGATTGCGGATTTCAACCTTGCCCCCGGACCCAACCAGGTCAGCCGCGAGAACGGCAAGCGCCGCGTCGTCGTGACCACGAATGTACGCGGCCGCGACCTTGGTTCTTTCGTGACCGAAGCGCAGGAACGCATCGCCTCGCAAGTCAAACTGCCGGAGGGATACTGGATCGGATATGGCGGCACGTTCGAACAACTGGCCTCCGCCGCGCAACGCCTGCAGGTGGTTGTTCCGCTGTCTCTGCTGCTGATTTTCGGGCTGCTGTTCATGACGTTCAACTCGGCAAAAGACGCTTTGCTGGTCTTCAGCGGTGTGCCGCTGGCACTGACCGGCGGGATTGCGGCACTGTGGTTGCGGGACATTCCCCTGTCAATTTCGGCAGGCGTCGGCTTTATCACGTTATCCGGGGTGGCAGTGCTCACCGGTGTGGTCATGGTGAGCTGCATCCGCGACCTGCGCGCCCAGGGCATGGCTATTGATGAAGCGATTGAAACAGGCGCATTGACCAGACTACGGCCTATCCTGATGGTCGCCCTGGTGGCCAGCCTGGGTTTCCTGCCGATGGCGCTCAACACCGGCACCGGCGCTGAAGTGCAACGACCGCTGGCCACCGTGGTGATCGGCGGCATTATCTCGGCCACCCTGCTGACGCTGCTGGTGCTGCCCGTGCTGTACCGCCTGTTTAACCGCGACCATCAGGCAGCAATCCCGGGGAATTGAGCCATGCATCGATGCCCGCCTCAAACATCCGCTTGAGGGGATATGATATTTTGAGCCGCGACAAACCAGAACGCTCAAGGATCAAGGTCATCATCCGATGAAAAACAAAAGCGTTGAATTTTTCGAGACGCAGTTCAGGCGCCAGGTCACCGCCGGCGAATATGCGCTCAACCCGTTCGAGCAGGCTGCCGCCCCGTTTGTTTCCGGCCGCACGCTTGATCTGGGTTGCGGTCTGGGCAACCTGAGCATTGAAGCGGCGAGAATCGGGGCATCGGTCACCGCGGTGGACGCCAGCCCGGCGGCCATTCAGCGCATCCAGCAAACCGCCGCAACAGAAAAACTCGACATTCAAGCGGTGCTCGCAGACCTGGATCAATATGCAATCCAAGGCCGGTTCGACACGGTGATTGCCATCGGCCTGCTGATGTTCTTCCGGCAGGACCGCGCGTTAAAAATGCTGAACGATGTCAAGAACGTGGTCGCACCCGGAGGCAAAGCCATCGTCAACGTCCTGGTCGAAGGAACGACTTACCTGGACATGTTCGACGGTGATAATCATTACCTGTTCGGATGCGATGAACTGGCCGATCAGTTTTCCGGCTGGCGCATGCTGCTGTCCCGAATCGACAGCTTCGATGCGCCCAACAACACCAAAAAAATATTTCTGACGGTTATCGCCGAAAAACCAGGCTGATGCGCCGCCCATTGGGCATTTTCACACCCGACTAATTCTGACGACAGGATTGCGCCTGAAAATTACTATAAAAATGTTTAAAATCAATATCTTACAATGATCCTTAAG
>JAIEPF010000039.1 GCA_019749945.1 Burkholderiales bacterium | reverse complement strand
TCCCTCTCGGTTGCGCGATGCCTCAACGTACAAAATCCTTCAACAAAGTACAAGCGTCATTTTGTTAGGCGCTCTTACTGAAAATGGGAGGAACGTTCCCCCAAAACCAGATCGAATAAATTGGCTGACAGCGGCTAGACATATTCTTCGTGGGCAACATATAGCTAGCCAAATACAGGGGAAAACTTATAAAACAGTGTGCTCGGAAATAGAAGAGTATTGGCGTCACAAGTTTTATATAGCCCTTTCGGACAATAGTTTAAGAAAACGGGAATACTTTTCTGATTTAGGGTGTCCAAGCTGGCCGGAAAATATAGAAATATCGTCGGCGCTTGTTGTTATAGATTTTTCTAATTGGCAGGAAGATGTCGTTGATCCTTTGGGGTCCGTTAATCGAGAGAAATTGATGAAGGTGGGTGGCGGATTTAAAGGGGCTGCTGGTAGGGGGCTGGAGTCTTACGTTGTGCAATTTGAGGAAATAAAAGCAAACCAAGTCTCGTAGGGCGGATGAGCTGCGTAGCGGCGTTATCCGCCGCATGCTCCTTGGTTTGCTTTCCTTTACTTTGTTTCAGCGCTTCTCGTAAACGCCCGATCGGTGCCCGATCTTGACTACGATGACAAGCAGCCGGTCATCGTGAATTTCATAAACGATGCGGTAAACGCCCTGGCGCACCCGGTAGTGTTCCTGTCCTGAGAGTTTGACGCAGCCTTCGCCGCGCGGATTGGTGGCCAGAGTGTCGATGCGGTCGAGGATGCGCCGGACATCCTGCTTGGGAATGACGCGCAGGTCCTTGGCCACCGACTGCTTGAAGCTGATGGTATAGACCTTATAACTTGCCATGCTGTTTCAGGTCGGCAAGCAGGGCCTCGTAGGTCATTTCGGGTTCGGCGGCGCGTTGTGTGAACGCGGCCAGATCTTCCTGGTCTTCGCGCATCAGCAGTTTGACCGCCTCGTCGACCAGTTCCGACAGCGAAACCTGGGTGCTGGCCGCGCGTAGCCGCAGTGCGCGATGGATTTCGGGATCGAAGTAAATCGTTGATCTTTTGGATAAATTGCTCATGGCTGCACATCCTGATTAGTGGGGCATCATAACGTTATGACGTTATAACGTCAATATCTGGCCACTCTGGCCCTGGGTGTTTAATGCAGACTCTTTGAATTCTGAAGCGTGATAGGCCGGGCCGCAGGGCACACCGTACCCGCCGACCTGTAACAACAGCCATTTTTTTCCGGATAGAACAGGGAGCGAGGAACAATGAGCCACTGGTTCGAGTATTTTCCCGGCAACCACATGTGGTCGCAGGGCATGATGTTCGGCATCGAGATGCAGACCTGGGGCGCGGCGGCGCTCGGCGAGATCGACCAGGTCGGGCAGAAACTGAAGGCGCATGTCGGCGACAACGAACGCTGGTGGCAGGAGTGGACCGCGATGGCGCAGCGGGTGGAGGGGTTTGCCGATGCCGCCGAACGCGACGGACACCAGCTGACGGCGGGCAGTTATTACCTGCGCGCCGCGATTTATTATTTTTGCGGTGAACGCTTCATCGCGCCCTCGGAGCGCAAATGGGATACCTATCGCAGCTGCCTGCGCTGTTTCGGCAAGGGCATCGCGCGGCGTTATCCGATGATCGAGCGGGTCGAAGTGCCCTTCGAGGGCACGACGCTGCCGGCCTGGTTCTACAGGGCGGATGTCGCCGGTGCCGCGCCGGCGGTGGTGATGTTCGACGGCCTGGACAACGCCAAGGAGATGAGCGTGCTGTTCGGCGGCGCGGAGATCACCCGCCGCGGCATCCATGTGCTGGCGATCGACGGTCCCGGGCAGGGCGAGGCGCTGCGGCTGCAGGGCATTCCCAGCCGCCATGATTACGAGGTGCCGGCGCGGGCGGCGTACGAATTTCTTGCCGGCCGCAATGATGTCGATGCCAAACGCATCGCGGTGATGGGTTTCAGCATGGGCGGTTATTACGCGCCGCGCGCCGCGGCGCTGGAGCCGCGTTTCGCCGCCTGTGTCGCCTGGGGCGGGCATTTTGATTATCACGAGGCCTGGGTGCGACGGCGCAGGATCATGGAGACCGGCGGCACGAAAATTTCAGCACCGTCCTTCCAGCTGCCTTGGGTGCTCGGCATGCCCGACATGGAGGCGTGCATGAAAAAACTCGAAAACTACCGGCTTGCCGGTGTTGCGGAAAAAATCCGCTGCCCGTTCTACTGCATCCACGGCGAAAACGACAACATCGTGCCGCTGGAATTCGCGCAGCGCCTGATCGAGATCGTGGGCTCAAAAGACAAGACGCTGAAAATCCTCACCGCGCACGACGGCGGCAGCGACCACTGTCAGGAGGACAACCGCCAGGTGGGTGCGAACCTGGTGGCCGACTGGCTGGCCGAACGCCTGGGCGGGCGGCTGGCCTGAATCCCGAGCCGGGCTTGAAACTGCTTTCTCGACATTGACATGCTGAAACGCGGCCTTGATTTTTTGATGTTGCTGGTGCCGCTGCTGGGTGCAGCGTGCGCGAACGCCGCCGAGCCCGGTGTGCCGGTCTCAGGCAAAACCCTGCTTGATGAACTGCGCAGGGGCGGCTACATCGTTTATTTCCGTCATACCAAAACGCTGCCCGAACACGCGCACGAGGCGCAGATGCGGCGCGACGGCAAATGGCGGCTTGAAGACTGTTCGACCCAGCGCAACCTGAGTGAGGCGGGTTATTACGAGGCGCGGATGCAGCGCGACATGGTGTCGAAGCTGGGCATCCCTTACGCCCAGGTTTACTCAAGCGCCGCATGCCGCACGCGCATCCATGCCGACTGGGTGGTGCAACACTTCGAGTTTCTGGATGCGCTGACGCCGCCGCGCAGCCGGGAGAAGGGGTTGATTGTGCGCAGGCTGCTCAACACGCCGCCCGCGCCCGGCACCAACACCTTCCTGTTCGCGCACGGCGGCATTCTGTGGAGTGCCACGGACTACGACAGCCTCGAGAGCGAAACTTTTGTTTTCAGGCCGTCACCGGACGGCAAGCCGCCCGGGCTGATCGCCGCGATCCGGATTGAAGACTGGGAAAAACTGGCGCGCGGAGAACCGTGCTGCGCGCCCCGCAACTACTGGCGGGGACAGGGTGAACCGCCGGTGGATTGAGACTCGGCAGCTTGCCTGCAATACGCGGCTATCAACCCGCTTTGCGCTCGCCGCGCAGTTCGGCCAGATGCGGGTACTTCTCCGTCAGCAGCGAGCCGTGATGGTAGGTGGGGGTAAAGGCGGTTTCCGCGCGGATCGCCTCCAGCCACCGAGCCACTGCGGGTTTGTCGGCCCAGCTGGCGTGCAGGTTGATGTCGTCCATGCGCACGATGACCGGCATGATGGCGATGTCGGCGAGGGTGATTTTGTCGCCCATCAGCCAGGTGCCGCCGCCCTGCAGGATCCATTCATTCATGCGCAGCACGGCGCGATTGAGGCGGTCCAGCGCCGCGTCCATTTCGGCTTTCGGGAATCCGGTGCGGCCCATCGACAGCAGGAATTCCTTGCGCAGGGGTTTCGAGTTGGCGAGGGCGATGAATTCCTCTTCGCTCATTTTCTGGAAATGCGGCAGAAAAGCCAGGTTGTACGAAGGCACGCGGATCGCCGGGGTGGGAATTTCGTCGATGTAGCGCATCATCCAGCGCATGCGCGCCCGCGCCACCGGATCCGAGGGCGTGAATGACGCGCGGCCGGGACTCGTCTCGTCGAGGTATTCGATGATGACGGCGGAGTCGAGGACGGTCTGCCCGTTGTGAATCAGCGCCGGCACCACGCCGTTGGGGTTGATCTTCAGGTAATCCGGCTTCAACTGGTCGCCGGCGAACAGATCGAGTTTGTGTTCGGCGAAATCGAGCCCCTTGGCATTGAGCACGAAGCGCACCCGCTGGCTGCAGGTCGATTGCGGGGCGTTATAGAGGGTGAATTCAGGCATGCCGTAAGTCCTGTTTTTTGTGCGTTCGCATTATGGCGCGGATGAACGGAGCCGGGCAACCGACGGCTTTATCGCGTCATGGTGCATGATCGACCCGCAACATCAGTCCATATATTGATTGCGACCGGCTTTGCCGCGGCGGCGGCCAATATATAATGAACGTCATCGCAGTTATTGCCGCAGCAGGAGACCAACGTGCCGCAAATCGCCTCGTTCGATGATGTCAAAACCACCCGCAAGGAACGCCAGGTGCCCACCGGTACCGCGTGGCGCACCAATTTCATCGACCCTGAAGAAGACAATCCGGCTTCCGCCCAGGCTTTCCTGGTTGAAGGCACGGCCGGTCGTGTGATCAAGCCCCACTTCCATGATTACGACCAGTATCAGGTGATCGTCAGCGGCGGCGGGGTGCTGGGCAAACATGAGCTGCAGGTCAATGCGGTGCATTTTTCCCGCAAGCACACGCCGTACGGTCCGATCGTGTTTGGTGAGCAGCAGCTGGGTTTTCTGACCTTGCGCGCGCACAAGGATCCCGGGGCGCAGTACCTGGACGATCCGCAAAACCGCAGCAAGCTGATGGGTTTGGAGAACCGCAAACCCTGGCAGGCCACCGAAGTGCCGAAGTTCGAGCCGGTGAGCAGCGGCGCCAAATTGCATACCTTTGCCGACCTGAAGAGTGAAGACGGTCTGGCGAGTTTCTCAATGAGCGTGGCGCCTGACGCCAGGGCGCTGGCGCCCGACCCGGCGCACAGCAACGGCCAGTACCTGATCATCGTCCGCGGCAGCCTGCATTACGCAGGCAGGGAATACAAGGCGCTGTCGGTGGCGTTTGTGAAGCCGCAGGAAGGGCCGTTCGAACTGGTCGCCGGCGCCGAGGGGCTCGACGTGCTGGTGCTGCACTTTCCGCGTGCGGAGTCCGTGCAGGCTGCGGCCGCGCCGCAACTGGCCAAAGGTGCGCCCGGCACCCGCGTCTGGCAGTGCATGTTGTGCGCCTTCGTTTACGACGAAGCCAGGGGCATGCCCCACGACGGCATCGCACCGGATACGCCCTGGGAGGATGTGCCGGAAACCTGGTTCTGCCCGGACTGCTCGGCGAGCAAGAGTGATTTCCAGATGGCGCTGGTGGAGTAATCCCCATCCGGGGTTGAGGCGCACTCCGGATCGCCATGACGTTTCAACTGCAAGACACCCTGGCTGCATGGACTGCGGCCGAACTCGAAGCCGACCGGCCGCGCTGGCTGTTCACGCTGGATGAGCGCGCGCGCTGCGACCTCGTCGCCGCGCTGACCCGGGCGCTGGATCCCGGCAAAACGCTGTTCGATTACCGCCGCGAGGATTTTGACCTCGGCTCGGCGGCGCCGGTGATTGCCGCCGCCTTCGCTGAAATGCAGCGCGGGCGCGGTGTTGCGCTGATCCGCGGCCTGCCGCGCGAGGGCCTCGATGAAAAGGATTTCGAGATCCTGACCTGGGGCATCGGCCTGCATCACGGCGTCGGCCGGCCGCAGGGCGGGCAGAGTCATTACATTTCCGCGGTGCGTGATGCCGGCAACGCCTATCGCACCGGCACCGGTCGCGGTTACAACTCGAATGCCGAACTGGATTTCCATACCGATTCCGCCGACGTGGTGGCGCTGAGCTGCTACAACAAGGCGGCCTCCGGCGGCATGAGCATCACCACCAGTTCGGTCGCGGCGTATCACGCGATGCGGCGCGAACATCCGGAGCTGGCGGATTATCTGCACCAGCCCATCCATTTCAGCCGCCAGGGCGAGCAGGCGCCGGACGAAGCACCTTCGTATCCTCACCCGATATTTGATGAATGCGGCGGCAAACTCTTCAGCAAATGGAACCGCAACCGCGTGACCTCGGCACAGAAAATTGCCGGTGTGCCGCAATTGTCAGCGCAGCATTGGGCGGCGCTGGAGGCTTTTGATGCGCTGGTGCGCCGCCCCGACCTTGCGCATTCAATGTGGCTGCAGCCCGGCGACCTGCAGATCATCAACAGCCATGTCACGTTGCATTCGCGCACCGATTTCACCGACCATGCCGATCCGGCGCAGAAGCGTTTGCTGTTTCGTCTGTGGCTGGCGCCGCCGGATGGCGACCCATTGCCGGAGAGCTGGAAGGTGCTCTACAAAGCCATAGGCAGGGGCACGGTGCGCGGCGGCATCATCGGCCAGCAGCACGATGCCGTGCGCAAGGCCTATGAGCGGCGGCAGGCCGGGACGTTGGGCATGCGTCTCGGTGATTGATTAAATTATCAATAAAATCAAGTATTTAAAATATAATCTGCGAGCCCGCGGGTTTTGCCGCATCGGGCTGTCGCGGAGGTGCTGCCTGCAATAATTGCTGCGCATTCTGCAGTTCAGCGCGTGCCTTGCCCAGTTGACCGCTGTCGACCAGTTTGCTGGCGGCAAACAGCGAGGCTTCGACCTTTTCCATCCTCGGCACGAAGGACGGATCCGCGGCCTGGGTTTCGAAATTCCTGGCGCGGAATATCCGCCACTGCCGGTAGAGTTCTTCCATGTTCAGACGCGAGGCGTCGGCATCGGCCTTGCCGGTGGCGCTGATGGTCGCCGCCAGTGCGCTGTGGATGATCGCGATGTCGCCGCTGATGCTGCCGGTCATTTGCGCACGCCCCTGCTGCATGCCGGCGGCGAGTAGCGTGCCAAGAATGAGGATCGACAGCCATTTCAGTGGTGGGGCTGTTGCCGCATGTTTGCGCGTCATGAACTTGACTCCTGCGTGAGTCCGGCCGGCAGGGGACTCTCCGGGATACTGCTTGGAGTCCGATCCTGCGCCGGGGTTCCCTCCCGGCGGAGGTATTCAGGCCAGTTTGATGGCCGCAGCGCCGGCGCTGACGACCAGGATAGACAGGTAGCGGATGCGGGTGATGCGTTCACGCAGCACGATGGCGGCAATCAGCACGCCAAAGATCACCGCGGTTTCGCGCAGCGCCGCCACCAGCGCAATCGGCGCCTGCGTCATGGCCCACAGGGCCAGCGCATACGAGGCCAGGGTGCAGGCGCCGCCGAACAGTCCGCGTCGCCAGTGCTGTTGCAGGTAAGCGCTGGTCGCCGCGCGGTCGCGCAACATGAAAATCATCACCAGCGGTATCGCCGTCAGCAGGAATACCCAGCCGGTGTAGCTGGCGGCATGGTCCGACAAACGCACGCCGATGCCGTCGACCAGCGTGTAGACGACGATCACGCCCGCGGTGGCGATGGCGAACAATGCGGCACGGCCATGAAACGAGCCGCTGCGCCAGGAATCACCCGCGAGCAGCATGACCCCGCCGCAGATCAGCGCCACGCCCAGCCAGCCGCCGGCGGCGGGCACTTCGGCGAGCAGCAGTGCCGCGGCGACCGCCGATACCGCGGGCGCCGAGCCGCGCATGATCGGATAGACAAAACTCAACTCGCCGTGGCGGTACGACAGCGCGACCAGCAGGAAATAAGCGACATGGATGACGCCGGAGGCAATCAGGTAAGGCCAGCTCGCGGGCGCCGGCTGCGGCAGGAAGGGCAGCGTGCACGCCATCAGCACGCCAGCGCCGGCAACCACCAGCACGGTGTCGAGGCTGCGGTTGGCGGAGCCGCGGATCATCGCGTTCCACACCGCATGCAGCAGCGCGCCGAGCAGCACCGCCAGCATCACGTCGATGGCCATCAGCTTGACGCCGGGGGGTCAGGCCTTGCCCGGCGCGCAGGCCGCAGCG
Source organism: Burkholderiales bacterium (assembly GCA_019749945.1). Taxonomy (GTDB): domain Bacteria; phylum Pseudomonadota; class Gammaproteobacteria; order Burkholderiales; family SG8-41. The sequence goes on along the minus strand of JAIEPF010000039.1, from coordinate 6,132 downwards.
CAGGCTTCGGCTTCGATCTGCAGCGTGACGTGTTCGATGTCGAAACGTTCGTGCAGCTTATGCTGCGCCTCCCGCAGGATGGCTTCGGTGCTGCGCTCGCCGCGGGTGACGAGGTGCGCGGTCAGGGCGGGTTCCGCGGTGCTCATCGCCCATACATGCAGGTCGTGCACGGAGGCGACGCCGGCAATCGCCTGCAGGCAGTCGCGCACTTCGGGGAGCTTGATGTGTTCGGGCACGCCGTCGAACAGGAGGTGCAGCGATTGCCGGAACAGCGACCAGGTGCCGATGATGACCACTGCAGCGATGATCAGGCTGGTCAGCGGATCGATCCAGGTCCAGCCCCGCCACAGGTACAGCGCACCGGCGGCGACCACGCCCAGCGACACCAGCGCATCGGCGGCCATGTGCAGGAAGGCGCCGCGGATGTTCAGATCCGACTTGCGGCCGGCCATGAACAGCGCGGCGGTTGCGGCATTGATCAGCACGCCTATCGCGGCGACGATCATCACCGTGCCGGCCGCGACGGGCGTCGGTTCACTGAAACGCTGGATGGCTTCCCAGCCCAGCGAACCCATGGCCACCAGCAGGATCAAGGCGTTGATGAAGCTGGCGAGAATGGAGCCGCGGCGCCAGCCGTAAGTCTTGTTGTCGCTGGGCTTGAGCCGGGCTGCGGCGAACGCGGCCCAGGCCAATAACAGGCCGCCGACGTCGCCGAGGTTGTGCGCGGCATCGGCGAGCAGGGCCAGTGAACCGGTGACCCAGCCGTAATAGGCCTCGATGATGACGAAGCCGGCATTCAGCGCAATGCCGATGCCAAAGGCACGGCCCTGGCCGGGCATGGCGTGGTCGTGGCCGTGGGGATCATGGCTGTGGCCGTGATCGTTGCCGTGGGTGTGTGGGGCGCTCATGCGGCAACAGGATAAGGCATTGCGTGGCTCAGGCCTTGTCGCGCGCGGCGATCAGCGCATCGATCACCGGGTGGATGGTGTCGGGTTCCGACGTGAATTTGACCGGCATGCCCATTTTCACCATGTCGCGCAGCATGGCGATGGTGTTGCGCGTATTGCGGTCGCTGGAGCCCATCTCGTGCAGCAGCTCCAGGCATTCCTTCATTTCGTGGATGCGCCGTTCGCAGTGCACCGCGGTGCCGCCGACATAACGCTTGATGATTTTCTGGAACGGGATGTCGTTGAAGGTGACCGAGCAATCCTCGATCACTTCGTCGAGGATGTTGCGGCGGCGCGCCGCTTCCATGGTTTCGAGCAGCAGTCCGGCGAGTCCCTTCATCAGCACGCTGCGGATCAGTTTCATTGCACTGGCATCGCCGGGATTGACACCGACCACATTGATCACCATGCCGTACGGCGTCATCAGGTCGCGGAAGGCCGCCGCATGGGGGCCGCTGGCGGCAAAAGGCACCTTGATGCCCATCAGGTCGACCGGGCCCATGATCGAGGCATCGACGAATTTGGCGGCGTTGCCGATCAGGGCGGCGGCTTTTTCCATGTTGCTTGCCGAATTGCTGCTGGCATCGACATAGAGGTGGTCGGGGCGCAGGTATTTGCGGATTTTTTTCAATGCCGGCAGTGCCGACTTGCCCGGCGTCAGCACGATGATGATGTCGGATTTCTTCGCCAGCGTGCCGACGGTCTTGACCAGGGTGACGCCGGCGGCCCGTGCGCGCTGATGGAGGGGGTCGCCGGGTTGTGCCCTGGCGCCGCTGCGGCTGTAGGCGAGGATGCCGGTGAATCCGGCCTGGGTGAAATCCCTGGCGAGGCGGCGGGCGGCCTCACCGAATCCGAGGAGGCCGAGGCGGGGATGGCTGGTGTTCATGGTGATGTTGTTCCGTGAGATGTTGTCGGGTTGCGGTTGTCGTATCGCGGCGGTCAGCGGCGCCGCAGTCCAGTGCGGATGGTATTACGTCCCGCGCCCGGCGGGCGCCGCCGGCCGGATGGTGGGCGTTCAGCGCGCCCCTGCCCGCATGAGCATCCGGGCGATGGCGTCCTGGCCGCGCTGCACGGCATGAGCCAGCGGACGCACGCCGTCGCGGTCGCCGAGGTTGACGTTGGCGCCGGCCTCGATCAGCAATCGGACGATTTCGACATGCGCGGGGCCGCCGCTGCCGAGGATGATGGCTTCAAGCAGCGCGGTCCAGCCGAGATTGTTGACGTGATTGAGGTTGATGCCGGATTTCACCAGCAGGCGCACCGTGTCGACATGGCCGTAATGGCAGGCGGGTATCAGTGCGGTGCCGCCATAGCGGTTGGTGCTGTTGACATCGGCGCCGGCGGCGAGCGCGAGGCGGACGATCTCGGTGTGGCCGCGCGCGCCGGCGAGCAGGAACGCGCTGTCATGGATGGTGTCCTTGGCGTTGACGTCGGCGCCGCGCTCGATCAGCAGCCGCGCCGCCTCAGTCCGGCCTTCCTGGGTGGCGGCGAGTACGGCATTGCGGCCGCGCTCGTCGCGACCATTGACCGGCGTGCCGGCATCGAGCAGCTTGCGGATCGTGGCGGTATCGCCGCGTTCGGCGGCGGCGAGCAGGGCCTCGGTCGAGGACAGCGCCGGCAGCGGCAGCAGCAGGGCTGCGGCGTACAGGCAGCGGAGCAGCGAATGTTGAAGTAAGTTCATGTTCGGTGTGTGCGGATCTGCGCCCGGATCGGGTGACCTGGATTGTACGCCGCGTTGAAGATATGTTCACCTGCCCCGCGGTCGACGTGGTGCCGCAAAACCCGGTGCAAAAAAAGCCCCGCGGATTATCCGCGGGGCCGTGGCTTGTGCTGACGCAGGGCTTTGTTAGTCAGCCTTGACGTTGGCGGCCTTGACCACTTCCGCCCATTCCATCACTTCGCGTTTGAGCAGGGCTTCAAAAGCTTCCGGCGTGCCGCCGGCGGGCTCAAGACCGTCCTGCGCGATGCGTTTGGCGAAGTCAGGATCCTTGATCGCCTTGTTGATTTCGCTGTTCAGCTTGTCGATGATCGCCCTCGGCGTGCCCTTGGGCGCGATCACGCCATGCCAGTTGTTGACCTGGTACTTGTAGCCGGCTTCCATCACCGTCGGCGTGTCGGGCAGCGCGGGCAGGCGTTTGGGTGAGGAGACGGCGAGGCCGCGCAGGCGTCCGGTCTGCATGTGTCCGATCACCGCGGACACGGCGCCTACCATCATCTGTGTTTCGCCGGCGATGGTGTTGATGACGCCGGGGCCCGTGCCTTTGTACGGAATGTGCGTGATCTTGATGCCGGTGCGCAGCGCAAACAGTTCCGATGCAAGGTGGGTGATGCCGCCGTTGCCGGTGCTGGCGTAGTTGAGCTGGGTCGGCTTGGATTTGGCGAGGGCCACCAGCTGCTTGACGTCTTTTACCGGCAGCGAGGGGTGGACCGAGATTACATAAGGGCCGTTCTCGGTCTGCACCACCGAGGCCATGTCGTTCAGCGTGTCGTATTTCAGGTTCTTGTAGAGGCTGGGCGAGGTGGTGTAGCTGCCCGAAATCAGCAGCAGCGTGTAACCGTCGGCGGGCGATTTCAGCGCGATTTCGCTGCCCAGCGTGCTGCCCGCACCCGGCCGGTTGTCGACGACGAACTGCTGGCCCATGGCTTTGCTCAGCGGCGGTGCGATGGCGCGTGCGATGAAGTCGGAGCCGCCACCCGGCGCAAAGGGGACGATGATGCGCACGGTTTTGGCCGGATAAGTCTGGGCTTGCGCGATGCCGCCGCAGACACACAACACGGCTGCAGTTAATACGCGGATTTTCATGTTCTCTCTCCTGGGGTTGAGTTTGTTATGGATGCAATGATACCGGCAATGCAGTATTCTGAGAGTGCACTACAATATATAAATAGACAGGAGGAAACAATGCAAAACTCAGTTCATAACCTTAAAAAACTGCCCCTGCTGCTGGTCGCGCTTGGGCTGGCCATGCCGATGGCGCCCGCGCAGGCGGCGGACAATTACCCGAGCCGTCCGGTCCGCATCGTCACGCCTGCGGCGCCCGGCGGCACCACGGATTTTCTGGCGCGCCTGCTGGCTGCGCAACTGACGAAGGTCTGGAATCAGCAGGCCATCGTTGACAATCGCGGCAGTGCATCGGGCGTCAACGGTGCGGAAATCGTCCAGCAGGCGGCGCCGGATGGTTACACGCTGCTGCTTCCCTATCACCAGCACACCGTGAATGCGGCGATTATTCCGAAGCTGCCATATCATCCGGTCAACGACTTCACGCCCATCACGCAGATGACGGAAGGCGGTTTGCTGCTGGTGGTCAATCCGTCGCACCCGGCAAAAACGGCGAAGGATTTTGTGCAGTGGAGCAAAACCACCAAGGATCCGATCAATTTCGGTTCCGCCGGCATAGGCAGCGGCGGCCACCTCGCCGGTGAGCTCTACAAGCTGATGACCAATACCAAGGGGCAGCACATTCCCTACAAAGGCACCGGACCGGCGTCCATCGCGCTGATTAGCGGCGAATATCATTACAACTTCATGGGTTTGACCGGCGCTTTTGCACAGGTGCGCGCGGGCAAGCTGCGCGCGATTGCGGTGAGCAGCAGCAAGCGCATCAAGGCGGCGCCGGACATCCCGGCCATGTCCGAGGTGCTGCCGGGCTTCGAGGTGGTCGGCTGGTACGGAGTGGTTGCCCCGGCCAGGCTGCCGAAGCCGCTGCTGATGAAAATCCACGCGGCGGTTGCGGATTATGTGAAGTCGCCTGAATTCGCCAAGGTGGCCGAAAGCAACGGTTCGGAGGCAGTGACCAATTCGCCCGAAGAGTTCCGCCAGTTCATGCTCGCCGACATGAAAAAATGGGCGGATGTGGTGAAACGCGCCGGCATCAAGATGTGAGGGCCGTTGTTGTTTGCGGGAAAAGGGCGGGGTAACCCGCCCTTTTTTTGTTTCCAGGACGGCGTTTATTTGAACTTCACCACTTTCGGATCGAACTCCAGGCCGAGGCCCGGGCGTTGCGGCACGGTCAGCATGCCGTCCTTGGGTTGCGGTACATCACGGAACAGCCGCGACGACCACGGCATGTATTCCACGGTCAGACCGTTGGGGATGGCGGACACCAGGTGCACATGGATTTCCGGTGCGAGGTGGCTGACCACCGGCAGGTTGAAGGCTTCGGCCATGCCGGCGATTTTCAGCCATTGCGTGATGCCGCCGGCGCGCAGCACATCAATCATCACGATGTCGACCGAGCGCGCTTCGAGCATCTGCCGGAACGGCGCGATGCCGTAGAGATATTCGCCGCCGGCGATCGGCGTGTCGAGCGCATCGGCAACCCGCGCGATGCCGTCGTAATCGTCGGCGGTGGTGACGTCTTCCAGCCAGAACAGCCGGTACGGATCAACCTGCTTGCCGATGGAAATGGCCTGGCGCACATCCCAGCGCTGATTGATGTCGCACATCAGGTCGATTTCATAACCGACCGCCTCGCGGATGACGCGGATGTGTTCGATTTCCTTCACCGGGTTGGTGTCGCCGGGGAGGGCCAACTGGGTTTTCATCTGCCTGAAGCCGCGGGTTTTGAGCAGTGCTGCGGCTTTTTCGAGGTGCGCCAGAGGGAAATGGCGCATCAGCGCGCCGCTGGCGTAAGTGTTGATGCGGCTGCGGTGGCCGCCGGCAAGATTCGCCACCGGCTGGTTGTGCACCTTGCCCTTGATGTCCCACAACGCGATGTCGATGGCGGACAGCGCCAGCGTCATGATGCCGCCGGGGCCGGAGGGAGCGGCGGCGGTGCGCAGCTTGCCGATGATGAATTCGATGCGGCGCGGGTCTTCGCCGATGGTCAGCGCGGCAAAGGATTCGACGGCGGCGAACAAGGCGCTGTCCAGCGCGCCGCCGAAAAAGGTGAAACCCAGGCCTTCAACACCCTGGTCGGTGCCTAGTTTCAGCGCGATGAAGTTTTTCGAGCCGGGTGTGGTCGGACCGTCGGCGAGCGGTTCATCATGGGGCAGGGCGACGAGTACGGTGCTGGCGTGGGTGATTTTCATTTCGGGTAATGAGCAATGGGTGATGGGTAATGAGCAAATGATAACCCGAAGGTGGCAAAACGGATTTACCGTTTACCCATCACCCATCACCCATCACCCATCACCCATCACCCATCACCCATCACCCATCACCCATCACCCATCACCCATC
>JAIEPF010000012.1 GCA_019749945.1 Burkholderiales bacterium | reverse complement strand
CACAAACAGGCCGGTTATAGTGACGCAGTCCGATCTTGGTCCGTCACCAGCATTGCAATTACGGGGGAGTCCTTATAGTGATTTAGACCGCAAAACTGCGGCATAACAGCGGGGCTTGCGGTCAAACATTCCTGCCTCCCGTACTAGAACTTGCTTTTATTCAAAAGCTTGGCTTAGACTACTGTATATATGTACAGGTTTAACAAAAAGGCCAAACCCGTCAGGCCGCCTCTACAGTCCACCCGGCTGCTAGATCAGCTCCGGGAACGTATCCGTTATTTGCATTACAGCTTAAGGACTGAAAAGACTTACGTCTACTGGGCACGCTCTTTCATCCACTGGCACAAACTGCGTCATCCGGCTGAGATGGGTAAACCCGAGGTCGAGGCTTACCTCACTTGGCTTGCCTGTCAGCGCTCGGTATCACCATCGACCCACCGCCAGGCGCTGTCGGCCCTGCTGTTTCTCTACAAGGAAGTGCTCGAAATCGAATTGCCCTGGCTGGACGAGATCGGGCGTCCCCGGGCGCGTGAACGATTGCCGACGGTGCTGTCGCGTGACGAGGTTGAACGCATGCTGTCCTTGATGGATGGCGAAGTGGGGCTGCTTGCGCGGCTTTTATACGGCACAGGAATGCGCCTGATGGAAGGCTTGCGGCTGCGGGTCAAGGATGTAGATTTCGACCGGCGTTCGATCATCGTGCGTGAGGGCAAAGGCGGCAAAGACCGCGTCGTGATGCTGCCGCAGTCATTGCGGCAGGCCCTGCATGAACAGCTCGCGCGTTCGCGAGCGATATGGGCAGAGGATCGTGCAACGCAAGTGCCCGGCGTCGAGATGCCTGATGCACTGGCACGCAAGTATCCGCGAGCCGCTGAAACCTGGACCTGGCACTGGGTCTTTCCGTCGCCGACCCTGTCCACCGATCCGCGCAGCGGAATTCGTCGACGCCATCATCTGTATGAGGAACGATTGCAACGCGCGATCAAGAAAGCGGTTGCGCGTGCGGATATCAACAAACCGGTTTCGGTCCATACGCTGCGCCACAGTTTCGCAACGCATTTGCTGCAGTCCGGATATGACATTCGCACCGTGCAGGAACTGCTGGGCCACGCCGATGTAAAAACGACGATGGTGTACACGCACGTGCTGAAAGTCGGTGGTGGTGGCGTGCGCGTCGGAGCGCGGAGCAGGGGCCCCATACTATGGGGATGCGACCGCGTAGACGCGCATACCGACGGCGGCTATAAGCGACGCGCGCATCCAGCTTCGGGGTCGCACCTACGGGCTATGCCCGCAGGCACTGCTCCGCCCTACGCTGTCGCAGCCCGCTGGATTCCGCGCCGGGTACGCCGCGCGCGGAGCAACCGGGAGCGTTCTACGCCGTGATGCCACAGGCAAGCGTCTCACAAATATATTAATTAAATCAATTACTTATATGAGCACCGACAAGGGTCGGCATTGTTGAAGGTCAGAGCGCACGACCGTCATAGTGCTGGACCGGGATCGCCGCCAGATCAATGCCCTCAAGACAGCGGATGTTGATCGCCGCCATGGCATTGCCCTTGGGATCCGTGCCTTCACCGTAGGGATGCATGCCGCACACCGGACAGAAGCGGTGCTTGATCACATGTTTGTTGAAAGTGTAGGTGGCCGCGGCGCTGTCCGGCGTGAGCAGGCGGAGTTTGCCGCGCGGCACGAACCACATCAGCGCACCCTTGCGCTGGCAGATGGAGCAGTTGCAGGCCATCGCGCCCTTGATCTCGCCTTCGACTTCAAACGCCACTTGACCGCAATGGCAACTGCCTTTATGGATCACGATGGATCTCCCGTCAGAACTCGATGCCGAGGTTGATCGAATAAAACTTCTGCTTGCCGCTGCCGTCGAATTCCTCGCTGCGCTTGATGCGCGTCACCGACAGACGAAGCTTGTCGATCCGCCCTGACAGGCCGGCGCTGATGTCGTACACCGCGTCCTTGCGTGTAATGCCCGGGCCGTCACGGAACAGCGAGCCGTCGAGAAAAATATTGTGCGCGATGAGCCGGCCGTCAACGCCGGCAAAGGCAAACCATTCCCAGGGCCGGCGGCGGCCGGCGTCGTACTGGCTGCGGGTGTTCTTGAGCATCGCGCCGCCGGGTTCGATGCCGTCGGGTCCGAAACCGGTCATGTTCTGGCCGAAACGCAGGATGCCGCCGGCGCGGGCCAGGGTCATAATGGTGCCGACGCTGAGCCCGGCATGGGGCACGAACTGGATGCCGTTGCTGTCGCCGTAACGCCGCTTGTGCACATAGGTCAGCAGGATGCCGGGTTCGGCGCGGATCTGGTTGCCCCAGCCTTTGGGCTCCGCCGCGTCGACAACGTATTCATGCCAGAAGGTCTGCACCTGCCGGCCCAGCGCCGGTGCGCCGACAAAACCGATATCGACTTCAACGGTGTGCAGCCGGTCTTCCTTGACGCTTTGCGCCACCGCGCCGATGTAGGCCCAGGCCGCCCACGGCCGGTCATTCGGTTGCGGTGCGGCGATGGTGATGTCGCGCGGCGTGTACAGGTTCTGCCCGATGAACAGGCCGAAATGGTTGCTGGCGCCGTCGGTGATGGCATCAAGCAGCGCGTTGGGCGGCCGCGTGAACAGTTTGCTGACCTTGTCGGCCGGAATGCCGCCGCCGATCTTGATGCCGTTGGTGTAGTACTGGTCGGTGCTGCCAAAGGAATCGTTCTCGATGAAAACCTGGATCTCGCTGCCGCGCAGATCCACCGGCGCTGCCGCCGGCGCCTCCGCGGCAGCTGCCGGTGCCGCACAGCACAGCAGCAGTGCTGTCAGCCCCGTTAAAACACTTGGATGTGAGCGCCCGCTCATCTAAAAATATTCTTATAAATCAATACGATACTTCTTAATTTTACGGGGATCCAGAGTCATCCCGATACCCGGGCCGGCGGGCAGTTGCAGGCAGCCATTCTTGATCACCGGGTCTTCGTTGGCGACGTGATCTTTGGCGTCGATGAAGCTGGAAAACTCGTGGGCATGCGGCGTGGTGTAGGTGCTGGCGAAGTGCGCCGCCGCCACGCAGCCGATCTGCATGTCGGCCTGGGTGCCGTTGTGCGCCGGCGTGTAGTACGACTGCGCCAATGCCAATATTTGCCGGGACCGGGTGTAACCGGTGCGTGCGCATTTGATGACCAGGGCGCGGATGGCGCCGAGCTTCAATTCATGCAGCACGTCATCCGGGGTCATGCAGGAGTCGTCGCCGGAAATCGGCACGCGCATGCGTTCGGCGCAAAAACGCTTGCCGGCGCCGTCGCGCGCGGGGATCGGCTCCTCGATCAGCGCGACATTGACCTCTTCGAAGTACGGTGCGGTTTCGAGCAGATCCTGCGATGAGTAGCCCTGATTGCAGTCGATGGTGATCTCGTGCTCGTCACCCACCAGCTTGCGCAAGGCGCGCAGCAGTGCGATATCGCGCTTTTTGTCGATGCCGCATTTGACCTTCCACGCCTTGAAGCCGTACTGGCGGATCATGCGTTCGGCCTCGGCGAGCATGTCCTTGTTCGAACCCAGCATCAACCGGCGGTTCACGGGCAAGGCTTTCGGCGTGCCGCCCAGCAATTCGGCGCAGCTGATGCCGAGGTGTTTGGCTTGGGCATCGAAGACCGCCATGTCGATCGCGGACTTGGCCGCGGGATTGCCGGCGTACTGGTCGAATACCGTCCACAGCCCCGCCAGATCAAAGGCATCCACGCCTTTCAGCTTGGGCGCGAAGTGGTCCTGGATGATGGTGGTGATCGACTGCTGGGTTTCGCCGTAGATCGTCGGCCGCGGCGGCGCATCGGCGATGCCCTGGGTGCCATCGCTCAGCGTGACCACGACGATCACATTGTCGATGTCCTTGATTTCACCACGCGCCCATTTGATCGGATGCAACAGCGGCACCACCACCGGGATGGCTTCGATGGACCGGATGGAAAGCTTGCTGTCTGTGGGTTTCATGGGGTTAACCAACATCAAGAAAAGTAGAAAAGCCCTGAAAAATCGTCAGGCGCGGCCCTGACAAGGAGGGAGCGAGGCTGCGACGAGACATTACCTCAGGGTAAGGCGAGGAGCAACGCAGCGCCCGACGTAGTCAGGGCAAGTCTGGCGATTTTGCAGGGACATCAATAACTTGTTGGCCAGGTACGCATCAGATGTTGTCCCACTCCACCGGTCATGCGCATGCGATGCACTTCGAGCATGCGGATCAGCCAGTCGCGGGTATCGCGCGGATCGATGACGTCCTGCGCGGTGTAGATCGCCGCCATGTCATAAGGCGAGGTGCCTTTGGACATTTTGGCGACGGCGTCCTTGAATTTTTCCGGTTCTTTTTCCGGATCGACGCCGAACACCACCTTGGCGCCAAAATCGGGTTTCATGAAACTGATTTCAGCGGTCAGCCAGCAGGCCAGTTCATCGGTATTGCCGCCGGCGCCCATATTGGACACGGCGAGGCCGTAACTTTTGCGCAGGATCACCGAGATTTTCGGCACGGTGACCAGCGTCATCGCGTTCAGCCAGTTCATGACCTTGCCGGTGACACCCTGCTGTTCGCCCTCCATGCCGATCAGGAAACCCGGCTGGTCGACCAGCAATACGATCGGGATGTTGAAGGAATCGCAGAGTACAAAAAACGACTGCACCTTGCGGCAGGCATCGGCATCGATGGCGCCGCCCTTGAACAGCGGATTGTTGGCAATGATGCCCACCGACTTGCCGTCGAGCCGCGCCAAGGCAGTGACCAGGGTTTTGCCGAAACGCGCTTTCATTTCGAACATCGAGCCGCGGTCGACGATGCACTGGATCACCTTGCGCATGTCGTAGACCTGGTTGGTCGATTCCGGAATCAGCTTCATCACGTCCCGGATGGCGTCATCCGAACCTTCCGGCACCGGGTATTCCGGCGGCGGCTGCATATTGTTGCTCGGCAGATAGGACAAAAACTGCTTGATGGCGTCGATCGCCTGTTCGTCGGTATTCACCACCTGATCGACGATGCCGCTGACATCGGCATGTATCCGCCAGCCGCCGAGTTCCTCGCCGTCGCACTGCTTGCCGGTGGCCATCGAAATCAGCCGCGGGCTGGACACCGCCATGATCGCACCCTTGCGCATCACGCAGAAATCCGACATCGAGCCGTACCAGGCCGAGGAACCATAACAATGGCCGAGCACGCCCGCCGCCCACGGCACCTCGCGCATGCGCAGGTATTCCTGGGGATCGTCCTTGGAGCCGATGGATGAGGCGCCCATCACGTCGGGCATGCGCGCGCCGGTGGATTCGCCGAGAAACACCAGCGGGATGCCGCGTTTTTTCGCGACCCCCTTCATGTGTTTCAGCTTGCGGATATTGATCTGCGCGCTGGATGCGCCCTTGACCGTGAAGTCATTCGACACCACCGCGGCCTCGCGGCCGTTGATGCGGCCATATCCGGCCACCTTGCCATCGGCCGGCGTGCTGGCTTTGTCTTCGGGACGGTTCGACACGGCATGCAAACCGGATTCGCAGAACGATCCGGCATCGAACAGCCGGTCGATGCGTTCCCGCGCATTGAGCAGCCCCTGCGCCCTGCGTTCGGCCAGTTTTTCCGGCCCGCCCATGGCCAATGCCCGCTGTTTGCGCGCGTCGAGTTCCCGGATCAGTTCTTCAAAGGCCATATCAGAGTTTCACGCCCAGCTTGCGCACCAGATCGCCCCATTGCTGGATGCCGCTGCGCATGGAATCCCGCAGTTGCTCCGGCGTGCCGCCGGCGGGTTCGGTACCGTCGGCCGCGAAGGCGGCCTTGACTTCAGGCCGTGCCAGCGCCGCATTGATGTCCTTGTTCAGCTTGGCAATCACCGGTGGCGGCGTCTTCGCCGGTGCCAGCACGGCAAACCAGGTCGCCGCCGCATAACCGGGCAGACCGGATTCGGCCACCGTCGGCACATCGGGCAACAGCGGCGAGCGCTGCGCCGAAGTCACGCCCAGCACACGCAGCCGTCCGCTTTTGATTTGCGGCAGCGCTGCGGGAAACGGCGCAAACGAAATCTGGATCTGCCCGCTCATGACGTCAGTCACTGCGGGGTTGGCGCCTTTGTACGGGATATGGGTCATCTGGATGCCGGTCAGCGCCTTGAAATGCTCGGCAAACAGGTGATTCCAGGTGCCGTTGCCGGCGGAACCGTAATTCAGCTTGCCGGGATTGGCGCGGGCATAGGTAATCAGTTCGCTGACGTTTTTCACCGGCAAGCCCGGATTCACCACCAGCAGGCCCGGCGGCTGCGACACCAGCACCACCGGCGCCAGGTCTTTCAGCGGGTCGTAACCGAGTTTGGGAAACAGGCTGGGGCCGACGAGGATGTTGCCGAAGGAAGCGAGCGCGATGGTGTAACCGTCGGCCGGCGCCTTGGCCAGCATTTCCACGCCCACCGTACCGCCGGCGCCGGCGCGGTTGTCGACCACCACCTGCTGGCCCCAGGCCTCGGTCAGCTTCTGCGCAATCAGCCGGCCCTGCACATCGGTGTTGCCGCCGGGCGCGAAGGGCACGATGAAGCGCACCGGGCGTGTCGGATAATTCTGCGCGATAACCGGCGCGATGGTGATGAACACCGCGACGACGGCGATGAAGATTTTATGCAGCATGTCCACTCCTCCTGTGGGTGGCCGGCGTCGTGATGCACCGGCTCGTGTTTCAGTAACTGGTCGGCCAGTTGCGCAGCAGATGTTGTCCCACGCCGTTGGTCATGCCCTTGCGATGCACTTCCAGCGTGCGGATCAACCAGTCACGCGTCTCGCGCGGGTCGAGCACATGCTGGGCTTCGTAGAGCTCGGCCAGGCCCCAGGCGGAGGTGTCGCGCTCGACCTCGGCTTTGAGCTTGGCGAATTTTTCCGGATCGTCCTGCTGCCTGACACCGTAGAGCACATTGACCGACACCGCGGGATCCATGAAGCCCAAGTCGGCCATCGGCCACACCGCGACCTCATCGGCATTTTTGCCGCCAGCCATGTTGATGAAGGCCTGGCCGTAATTCTTGCGCATGATGATGGTGATTTTCGGCACCGTGACCTGGGTCAGCGCGTTCATCCAGTTGATGACCTTGCCCGGCATGCCGCGGATTTCACCCTCGACGCCGATCAGGAAACCCGGCACGTCGACCATGAATACCAGCGGGATGTTGAAGGAATCACAAAGCACCATGAAGCTGATGGTTTTCTGCACCGCGTCGGCATCGAGTGCGCCGCCCTTGAACAGCGGGTTGTTGGCGATGAAGCCGGTGCTTTTGCCGTCGACCCGCGCCAGCATGGTGGTGATCGATTTGCCGAAGCGTTCCTTCAGTTCAAAGCAGGAGTCCTTGTCGGCGACGGCGGAGACGATCTTGCGCACGTCGTACACCTTGTTGCGCGATTCCGGCAGGATGTCGAAAATGTTTTTGCAGGCCTCGTCCGAACCCTCCGGCACCGGAACCTCCGGCGGCGCCTGCATGTTGTGGCTGGGCAGGTAAGACAGGAATTTCCTGATTGCATCCATCGCCTGCTGGTCGGTGTCCACCGCCATGTCGGCGAGGCCGGACACACCCGTCAGCAGTTTCCAGCCGCCGAGGTCCTCGGCTTCAATCTTTTTGTTGATCGCGATCGAGGTCACATTGGGACTGGCGATGGCCATGATCGCGCCCTTGCGCATCACCACAAAATCCGACATCGCGGAATACCAGGTCGAGGAGCCGTAACACTGGCCGAGCAGCGCCGAACACCAGGGTGATTCGCGCAGGCGCTGGTACTCGGTGGGATCCTGGGCAATGATCGCGCGGCCGGCGGAACCCATGCGGTCGGGCATGCGCGCGCCCGAGGATTCGCCGAGCATGACCAGCGGCATGCCGCGTTTGGTCGCGACCTGCTTCACATGTTTGATCTTTTTCATGTTGATCACCGCGCTGGAGGCGCCGAGCACGGTGAAGTCATTCGAGATCAGGCCGATTTCGCGGCCGGCGATTTTGGCGAAGCCGGCGACTTTGCCGTCGGCGGGGGTCTTGTGTTTGACCTCGGGCCGGTTGCTGCGGGCGAAACGGCCGGACTCGATGAAGGAACCCGGATCGATCAGGTAATCGATACGCTCGCGGGCATTGAGATGGCCTTCGGCCTTGCGCTTGGCCAGCTTCTCCGGCCCGCCCATGGCGAGCACTTCCTCAGTTCTTTGCTTATATTCTTCGAGCAGTTTTTCGAACGCCACAGCAATTCCTCTTGTTTCAGCACGGATTTAGGCAGATTTGGGTGCCTGAAGCATAACTTGGAGGCATTATTGTCGTCAAGAAGATTGTTAACAATCTGACAAAAAAGGCGTTACACAAAACCCGCCATGCAGGGTTAGCGTTCCGGGCGCTTGGGCACCGGCCAAAGCGCCGGATTACGCGCCGTGTGCAGCACTCGGAGAACAACTGTGCGGTGTGGCTCAACAATGTAGAAAACCGCAAATGGAAAGCGCGGAACAATGGCCCGGCGGACCTCGCCATGAACAGGCTCGAATAGTTCGGGATACCGCTCGATGGTGCGGAATGATGATTGCACCGCGGATAGGAACTGCTCACCGAACTGCGTTCGCTGTTCCTCATACCAGTCGAATGCGGCTGCAAGATCATGTTGGACACGCCGGCGATAAACCACCGGCAGCGTCATTTCACCTTGCGAATGGCCGGGAGAAGTTCGTCGAGCTTCAGCACGTCATCCGGGTTGCGTCGATGCGCGGAAAGTTCCTCGTCAATCGCCGCCCGGTGTGCATCGCCAATCGGTACCGCAGCCGGTGTCGCAGCAAGACTCTCCCAGAGCAGCTCGACCAGACGCAGTCGCTCCTCGGGTGGAAGTTTCAGAATTTCCGCAACGTCAGCGTCACTCATGTCCAATAGCCTAGCACCAAAGAAGGTGGGCGGTTAGCTAAGGGGCGCGCCGAAGGCGCGTCCCAGCGACCAAAGGGAGCGAACTTGAGCGTAGGGTTAGAGATATATCTCAATGCAGCACACCAAAATATGATGATAAGTTGAACAGCAATGTAAATGCCGCGAGTAAGAAGCACAAGACCGAGCCTGCAAGAAGAAAGGCCGCCAAATACCCTGGCCCACCAGAAGATGTAATGGCGAGCAATAAAACCTCAGCACTCATGGCGGCCTTGGGATTAGCCATAAATCTCTTTCGGTATTCTCCAAGCAAAGAGAAAGCTGCATATGCAAGCACGGAGCCCATTAACAAGTTGATAACCGGACCTTCAAGTAATGACCAAATTCGCAT
>JAIEPF010000022.1 GCA_019749945.1 Burkholderiales bacterium | reverse complement strand
TAACGCACGCGGAAATACACCAGGAACCAGGCCAGCGCGATGGTCAGGCTGGGGAACAGGATGTGAAACGCAATGTTCAGCCCGAACTGCGCACGTGCCAGCAACAGGGCTTCTGCAGCGTCCATCGGTGATCCTTTCCGGCGAAATGCCGTTGATTCCGGCCAGCCGTCACCAAATCCTATAACACCGTCCGCAGCGCCGCCACCGCCCCGCTGCCGCCCTTGTTTGAGCCGCGAACTTTCCGCAATTCAGGCGGTCAATCAAAGCTGTTGCGGCAGCTTTTTTCCCGGATTTCCGCAATTTTTTTATATCATTGCGGCAAATTTTGAAAGCCCCTACACTCCCGCTCATGAAGTCTTTGCGACTGACTGCCGTCTGGCTGTTGCTGCTGGCCCTGCCCTTGCAGGGGCTGGCCGCGTACACGCCGTCGGCCCGCTGCGCCGACAGCCCCGGATCCGGGCACGCCGCGTACAGCAGCCCGCAAAACCAGCATCACGCCGCATCGCAGGCCCATGACCATTCCGCAGACCAACAACAGCACGACGATGGCCAGCCCGAAGACAAGGCCAACGGCCACTCCTGCTGCCATCACGTGTTTTCCGGCGCGCCATCGGCTGCGATACCCGGCATGCCGGCGCCGCCGAATGCGCTAACACCGCGCGTGTCGCTGCTCTTCACGCTCTACATCCCCGAACTGCCCCAGCGCCCGCCCCGGGCCTGATTCCCGTCGCTGAACAGCCGGCATGACCGCGCAATACGCGGCCGTGCTTCGTCGGACATTGTTCGTCCGCCACCTGATCGGGAATCATCATGCAGCCCAGACTTGCAGCTTTATGCTGCGCCTGCGCGGCGCTGTGGTTACAGCCCGCCCTTGCGCAACAACCCGCGCGCGCCAATCCGGCCGACCCGCGCGCTGAAACGCCGCCACCACGCCACCAATCCGCGTTCGACGGCTACCGGCCATTACGTGACGAAAAAATCCAGTCATGGCGCGACATCAACGATGAAGTTGCGCGCACCGGCGGACATATCGGCATTTTCGGCGGCGCCGCCCACGCGGGACACGGCGCACATCCGGCACCTGCCCCCGCCCGGCCGGGAGCAGCCAAATGAATAAAAATATCCGCTGGCCCGTCCTTGCACTCGCGCTGCTGCTCGGCGGCTGCGCGACATTCTCCGAAGACGGCGGCACGCGCAATGTCAACGATGCGCTGGCTGCCCGCGGGGTCAAGCAGCAACCATCGTGGCTCAAAAACGATGCCGATGTCGTGCGCGCATCCGATGCCTTGCGCAAACTGCTCGCGCAACCGCTGACCGCAGATGATGCAGTACAGATCGCACTGCTCAACAACCGCGGCCTGCAGGCCGGTTACGCCGAACTCGGCATTGCCGAAGCCGATCTGGTGCAGGCCGGCCGTCTGCGCAACCCGGGATTTTCCTTCGGCCGCCTGCATCGCGGCGAAGTGGTCGAATACGAGCGCGCGTTCATTTTCGATCTGCTGGGCCTGATCACCATGCCGCTGCGCACCAGGATCGAGGGCGAACGTTACCGGCTTGCACAAACCCGCCTGACCGCGGAAATCCTCCAGGTCGCCGCCGACACACGGCGCGCCTGGTATGGCGCCGTTGCCGCACAGCAGGTCTCAGGTTATGCCGAACAGGTGCGCAGCGCGGCCGAAACGGCGGCGGAGCTGGCGCGGCGCATGGCACTGGCCGGCAATTTCAGCAAACTCGACCAGGCCCGCGAGCAGGCCTTTTATGCCGATGCCGCCGCGCAGCTTGCCCGGTCGCGCCAGGCCGCGCTCGCCGCGCGCGAACAGCTCAGCCGGCTGATGGGATTGTGGGGCAATGACATCGCCTACCGGCTGCCCGAGCGGCTGCCCGATCTGCCGCAAGCGCCGCGCGACATGCTGGACATCGAGCAGCAGGCAATGCAACGGCGGCTCGACGTCCAGGCTGCGATGCAGGATGCAAGCAGCCTTGCCAGCAGCCTCGGCCTGACCAAGGCCACGGGTTATTTCAGCGTGCTGGAAGCCAAATACATCCGCAACAGCGAAAGCGGTGAACCGCGGCAAACCGGTTACGAAATCGAATTGCGGCTGCCGATTTTCGATTTTGGCACGGCACGGAACGCACGCGCCGAATACAGCTACATGCAGGCGGTCAACCGTGCCGCCGATCTCGCCATACGCGCGCGCTCCGAGGTCCGCGAAGCTTACGGCGCCTGGCGCACGGCATATGATCTTGCCCGACACTACCGTGATGAAATCGTGCCGCTGCGCGCGCATCAGCGAAGAAACGCTGCTGCGCTACAACGGCATGCTGATGAGTGTGTTCGAACTGCTCGCCGAATCGCGGCAGCAGGTCGGTGCGGTGATCAGCGCCATCGAAACCCAACGCGATTTCTGGATTGCCGACACCACGCTGCAATTCGCGATCAACGGCAAATCGCCCGGCGCCATCAGCACGCCCGGCAATGCCCTGCGCACGGCGGCACCTGCCGCCGGTGGAGGTCACTGAACCATGGACAACAACATGAACAACCGACGCAATTTTCTGCGCGCTTCCGGCGCCGCTCTGCTTGGCGCCGCCGCGGTCAGCCGCGCGGCCCAGGGCGCCGTACCCGAAGCGCCGATGCAGGCAACACCCGACATGCAGCCGCCACTGTCACCACCCAACGGCCGCCCCTACAACCCGGTTGCAACGCTGAACGGCTGGACCCTGCCCTGGCGCATGAACAACGGCTGGAAGGAATTCCACCTCGTCGCCGAGCCGGTGCGCCGGCAGATCGCCCCCGGCATGACCGCCCACCTCTGGGGTTACAACGGCCAGTCGCCGGGCCCGACCATCGAATGCGTCGAAGGCGACAAAGTGCGCATTTTCGTCACCAACAAACTCCCCGAACACACCACCATCCACTGGCACGGCATCCTCTTGCCCAACGGCATGGACGGTGTCGGCGGCCTGACACAGCCGCAGATTCCGGTCGGCAAGACTTTCGTTTATGAATTCGAGATGAAAAAGTCCGGCACCTTCATGTACCACCCGCATGCCGACGAAATGGTGCAGATGGCGATGGGCATGATGGGATTGTTCATCGTGCACCCGAAAAACCCGAATTTCATGAGGGTTGATCGCGATTTCGTGTTCCTGTTGAACGCCTTCGACATCAGCCCCGGCGCCGCGACGCCGCGCGTCAACACCATGCTCGACTTCAACCTGTGGTGCTGGAACTCGCGCGTATTCCCGGCGATTGATCCCTTCGTCGTGCGCAAAAACGACCGCGTGCGCATCCGCTTCGGCAATCTGACCATGACCAACCACCCGGTGCACATGCATGGTTACGATTTCGAAGTGACCTGCACCGACGGCGGCTGGGTGCCGAAATCGGCGCGCTGGCCGGAAGTGTCGGTGGATGTTGCCGTCGGTCAGATGCGCGCCTTCGAGTTCACCGCCAGTGAAGCCGGCGACTGGGCGATCCACTGCCACAAGTCGCACCACACGATGAATGCGATGGGCCACAATGTTCCGACCATGATCGGCGTCGATCATCGCGGCGTCGCCGAAAAAATCCTCAAGCTGGTACCCGACTACATGGTGATGGGTGAACGCGGCATGGCCGACATGGGCGAGATGGAAATGCCACTGCCCGACAACACGCTGCCGATGATGACCGGGCGCGGCCCCTTCGGTCCGCTCGAAATGGGCGGCATGTTCAGCGTGGTCAAGGTGCGCGACGGCCTCGCGCGCAATGACTACAAGGATCCGGGCTGGTTCAAACATCCCGAGGGCACCGTGGCACGGGAATGGACCGGGGCTGCACCGGCAACTCCGCGCGCCACCGCATCACCGCCCGCATCCGGCGAACGCGAAGTCCGCGCACGCAAACCCGCCGGCGGCCATTCAGGTCATTAATTACATTTATAATCAAGGAGATATCGTTGAAAACCCATTCCGCTTTTATTGCCGCACTGATCTTCGCCACAGCCCCTGCCGCCTGGGCGCATGGTGACGCCAAACACCCGGCCGCCGCCAAAAAGGCCCTCTCCACCGAAGAAAAAGCCTTTGGCCGCGAAGGCGACCCGAAAAAGGCCGTGCGCACCATCAACATCGACATGAGCGACAAGATGCGCTTCACCCCCGACACGCTCACCGTAAAACAGGGCGAAACCATCAAGTTCGTGGTCAAAAATTCCGGCAAGACCATGCATGAGTTCGTGCTCGGCACCATGAGCGAGCTGAAGGAACACGCCAAACTCATGCAGAAATTCCCGGGCATGGAACATGACGAGCCGTACATGGCGCATGTCGCACCCGGCAAAACCGAAACCATCGCCTGGCAATTCACCAAGGCGGGGAATTTCAACTTCGGCTGCCTGCTGCCCGGGCACTTCGAGGCCGGCATGGTCGGCAGTGTGACCGTCAAGTGAAGCTGCGCCCCGGACATTCAGCATCCATCGCCAAACCGGCTACGCATTACTCATACCCCATCACCCATCACCCAAAGGCTGACATCATGAACCGCACCGCACTCATACTCGCTGCAACCCTTGTTTCCCTGACCGCCCTGCCGCTGGGCGCGCAGACCACCGATCACAGCGCACACCATCCTGAACCCGCCAAAGTGGCGCAGGCTGCCGCCCCGATGACCGACGGCGAAGTACGCAAAGTGGATATGGAGACCAAAAAAATCACCATCCGCCACGGCGCCATCGAGAATCTCGGCATGCCGCCGATGACCATGGTATTCCAGGTCAAAGATCCGGCTCTGCTCGATAAAGTAAAGACCGGAGACAAGGTCAAATTCGTCGCCGAAAAAACCGGCGGCGCGTACACGGTGACGCAGATTGAACCGGCAAAATAGGGCATTAACCACTGCATGAGATAGCGTCGGCAAACACGCAAGGCAGAAATCCGTGGCTCAAATCAGTGTCTATTTCCGCAATTTTCATGCGGGCGCCAGGCAGCGGTTTTATCCGCTGACCGCAGTGGTGCTGCTGAGCCTGCTGCTGGGAGGACTGCCTGCCGCCCGGGATTATTTTTCCGGGCCAACGGCAGCAGAGGGACATGGCCAGTACAACAAAAGCCCGGTAATCATGTACAGCACCCGCTGGTGCCCGTACTGCAAAAAAGCACGCGAGTATTTCAAGCGTCACCAGTTCAGCTATGTCGAATACGATATCGAGGCTTCGGCGATCAATCTCGAGAATTTCCGCGCCCTCAACGGCAACGGCGTACCCCTGATCCTGGTCGGAGACCGCCGCATGCAGGGTTTCACCCCGCAGTCATTCGAAGCGCTGCTGAAGTAGGCTACGGACTGACCGCATCTTTCCCTTTCCTGATGGAGTAATGACATGACCAGCAGAAGGATTTTTTTACTGGCGCTCAGCGCCGCAATTGCGGCACCAGTGATCGCCGCGGAACCGCCATTGGTCACGGTTTACCTCAACCCGAGCTGAGGCTGCTGCGGCGCGTGGATGGATCATCTGCGCGCCAACGGCTTCCGTGTGAAGCCGGTTGCAGTCGAAGACACCAGCGTCGAGCGCAGGCGCCGCGGCATTCCCGATGAACTGGGCGGCTGCCATACCGGCGTGGTGGATGGTTACGCCCTCGAGGGCCATGTGCCGGCACGCGAAATCAAACGCCTGCTGGCCGGGCGTCCTGCCGCGGCCGGGCTTGCCGTGCCCGGCATGCCGCAGGGTTCGCCGGGCATGGAATCCCCCACGCCGCAGCCCTATAACGTGCTGCTGGTCGACAAAAAAGGCCGTCATTCGATCTATGCGCGTTACTGAAATTCGCGTCCCTTCGTGGAGACCGGTCAAATGTGCATATGCAGCCGGATCCGTCATGGCAATGCGATTTGATCCAAATCAATATCCGTTTTTCGCCGGCGAGGAGAATGTTGCGCGTGAGTAACTTCAGCCTGAACGGTTCGAGCATTGCGCGATCAGTCGCGATAGTGGCCGTTCTGCTGCTTGCTCCATTGACAGTCTCTGCAACAGGGGTCGCTGCACACACTCCGGTCCGATCGGAGCATGTCGCAACAGCGGACCATCACACTGATCATGTTGCGGAAGCGGTGCAGCGTCACGACACACCGGCAAACCTCCCCCAGCATTGCCACCTCAAGTCCGCCCAGCCACAGGCCAGCGGATGGAGCCAGACACCGGTCGGCAATGACCTGCCGCTGCCGGCACCGGGTCTGAAGTACGCTCACGCCCGGGACACGGGAATGCGTTTGCCCGCCGCGCCGGACCCGACCTCGCCTGTCACCCTCTCCCGCTTCATCCTGTTCGGCAACTTCCGCAGTTAGCCCCTGTGCCGGCGCAATGCGCCGAATCTGCTTTTTGCAACGACCTTTTGCAACCCGGAAATTCCCGGGAAGCTTGCTGTCAACCCAATCGAGGAACAATCATGAAATCCGCAATCACAGCATCGATGCTGGCTGTACTGACGCTCACCGCTCCCGCCGCACTGGCCGCAGAAAACACCGGCAAACCCATGGCAGGAAAATCCATGGGCATGATGGACGACAAACAAATGGCACAGATGCAGGACAACATGAAGCGCATGCAGCAGCAGATGGACAAAGCCCACCAGACGAAGGATCCGAAGGAACGCCAGAAACTGATGCAGGAGCACATGCAGACCATGCACACCAACATGCAAATGATGCGCGGCATGGGCGGCCCGATGATGGGTGGCCAGGGCGGCGGACAGATGGCCGGCATGGATCCGAAACAACGCCAGGACATGATGGAAAAACGCATGGACATGATGCAGATGATGATGGAGCAGATGATGCAGCATGACCGGATGATGCAAGGCATGCCGATGAAATAACCCTCCGTATCCGCGCTGCGCTGTGGCGCGGATCCAAAATCCGGAACAGGAGAAAAAAATGGAT
The DNA here is from genome assembly GCA_019749945.1 of Burkholderiales bacterium. Lineage (GTDB taxonomy): Bacteria > Pseudomonadota > Gammaproteobacteria > Burkholderiales > SG8-41. Next base: position 1,083 of record JAIEPF010000022.1, on the reverse strand, counting down.
GCGGAAAGCCTGAAAAGTCTGGCCTGGCTGGTGGTCTGGGGCGGCTTGTTTTACGTGATGATGCGTTACGGCTGCGGCGCACACATGATGGGGCACGGCAGACACCGCGACGCGGGAGCTGCGGCAGGGGGCAGCGGCAAAGACCCTGCATGCGGAATGATGGTTGATCCGGAACATGCAAAAGCGGCGGCGGTACGTGACGGAAAGACCTATTACTTTTGCTCGGACGCTTGCAGAAACAAATTCGAGCAGGAGCCGGCCAAATTCATTAAAACCGGATCGCAGGAGGCCCATCATGCATAGGCTCGACACGCGCGTCGCGGGATTGGCTGCCGGATTTTTCCTGATGATCAGCTATGTCATCTGCGTGGCCGGCGACCTCTTGTTTGAACATAGGATGTATGAGGCATGGCTGAAACTTCTGCCCGGTTTTACCTGGCTGACCTGGCCCAGCTTTCTGCTCGGGCTGATTGAAACCTTCGCCTACGGCATTTACTTCGGCCTGGTGTTTGTGCCTTTGTACAATTTCCTGCAAAACCGCCTGTCTGCGCAGCAAAGCCAATAAAGTCAAGGCTCTTCAGTGGCAGCATTGCTGCGGCAATCGAGACCCGGTGCCGACACACGGTTTTATGGAGACGCGAAAATGAAAACAGACGCGGAACATTCGCACCACGCGCATGGCCATGATCATCAGCACGCAGCGCCCGCGCCAAGCGGCGCGGCATCCATGGCTGCTGCGGCCCAATGGACCTGCCCGATGCACCCGGAGATCCTGCGCGACCAGTCCGGCGACTGCCCGATCTGCGGCATGGCGCTGGTGCCGGTCGCCGGCACCGCCGAGACCGACGACAGCGAACTGCGCGACCTGACGCGCCGGCTGTGGATCGGCATCGCGCTGTCCGTTCCGCTGGTCGTGCTCGCCATGTCACCGATGGTCGGCATCAAGGAACCCTTCGGCCTGATGCCGCGGGCGCGCGGCTGGATCGAGTTTGCGATCGGCACTCCGGTGGTGTGGTGGGTCGGCTGGCCGATTCTGCGCAAATTCTGGCTGTCGCTCGCCCACCGCGCGCTCAATATGTACTC
>JAIEPF010000032.1 GCA_019749945.1 Burkholderiales bacterium | reverse complement strand
TAACGCACGCGGAAATACACCAGGAACCAGGCCAGCGCGATGGTCAGGCTGGGGAACAGGATGTGAAACGCAATGTTAAGCCCGAACTGCGCACGTGCCAGCAACAGGGCTTCGGCAGCGTCCATCTACGACTCCCGGCAAAGTCAATCCAACGCGAGGATGAATATAGTACAGCAGTCCAGTTTACGCAATTCAGGCTGTGGCGCCCCAGATGCACCTTTCATCCCCGCCTGAGGAAGAAAACACCCTGGCTCCCCTTCAGAAATCCTTCAGCTTGGGTGTCGATAATGATTTCGTGGCTTCGGTGATCGATGCCTCATTCAATCAACCACGAAAGGAAATGCAACATGAAAAACACTTCTTTGAAGATACTTGTCGCCGCGGCACTCAGTGCTATTGCCGTTTCTGCCGTAAATGCCGCTCCCGTGGCCTTCAATCAGCCTCCGATGATCGCCTACGATCAGGGCAGCAATGACCTGTTTCCGACCTCGGCTCCCGAAGCCGGCTCCGGTGACGTGACGATTGTTGCCTACCACGAAGGCGGAACAGATCCGTTCCCCCCGTCGTCCGATGCCGGTGCCAGTGACGTGACGATTGTTGCCCACCACCAAGGTGGAACAGACCCGTTCCCCCCGTCGTCCGATGCCGGTGCCAGTGACGTGACGATTGTTGCCCACCACCAAGGTGGAACAGATCCGTTCCCCCCGTCGTCCGAGGCCCGTGCGATATCTTGATATTCCACCGGGTTCGCCCAATCATCCGCAATGCCGCAGAATGCGTGGCATTGCGGATGTGTTTCGCCAGAGTTGTCGTTCAAGACAGCTGAATTGTTGAAAAATACTGCGATGAGACTGCTGCTGGTTGAAGACGACGAAATGATCGGCAAAAGCATCCGCGAAGGTTTGCGTCGCGAAGGCTACGGCATTGACTGGGTGCGGGATGGATGGGCTGCCGAACAATCGCTGACTGCCACGGATTACGACCTGCTGATTCTGGATCTGGGATTGCCGCGGGTGCACGGATTGCAAGTCCTGAAAAATACCCGCCAGAAAGGGAAAAAAATTCCCGTGCTGGTCATCACTGCACGAGACGGCGTGGAAGACAGGGTCAATGGCCTGGACGCCGGCGCTGACGATTACCTGGTAAAACCGTTCAGCATGTCCGAACTCGGCGCCCGGGTACGGGCTCTGCTCAGACGCAGCGCCGGCCAGGCCGATCCAGTATTTAGGCATGGCGGCATTGAACTGAACCCGCTGACCCGGGAAGTGCTTTTCAACAAAAAAAGTGTAGCCTTGTCGCAAAGGGAGTTCGCGCTGCTGGAAAGCCTGATACGTCACCCCGGCACGGTCATTTCCAGAACCAGCCTCGAACAGAGCATTTACGCCTGGGGACAGGAAGTCGAAAGCAACGCCGTCGAGGTGCATATTTCGAATTTGAGAAAAAAGCTCTCTCCAAAACTGATCAAGACCGTGCGCGGTGTCGGCTACAAGATTGCCGGACAATGAATTTCTCCATTCGGAAACGCCTGCTGTGGACCATGCTGTCCACGCTGTTTGTTCTGGCGGTAGGAGCCAGCAGTGTGACCTATATGCGCGCCAGATCGGATGTCAATAAGCTGTTCGACTACGAAATCGAACAAATGGTGTATGCGCTTGCCATGCACATTGCGTCACATCCCGAACTGACGGAGGAGCCGCTGCTGCGCGTCGAGCATGACTTTGTCACCCAAGTCTGGGATAAAAACGGAAAGTTGCTGTTCTCCTCGCGCCCGGGGACCGGCCCCGCGATCCTGCTGCAACCCGGATTTTCTGATCATGGCGGAGCAAACGGCTGGCGCACATTCACCGCCGTCGGAGGCGGCTACACTTTACAGGCCGCACAGCCCCAGACACTGCGGCGCAAACTGGCGACCAACATTGCCTTGAACGCAATGCTGCCGATCGTAGCTATAGTGCCGATCGGCGGCGCACTGATCTGGTTGCTGTTGGGATACGGTCTTGCACCGCTTCGATTGATTGCACGCGAAGTGGAATCGAGAGATCCCGCGGTATTGCAACCGCTCAGCTTATCGGATCGGCCATCGGAAATCACGCCGCTGGTACGCTCGCTGAATGACCTTTTCGCCAGGCTGGATCGCGCACTCCAGGTAGAACGTGAGTTCATTGCCGACGCCTCCCATGAGCTGCGTTCCCCGATTACCGCCCTGCAACTGCAGGTCGAATTGCTGGAATCCACATCCAATGACTCTGAACGGTCCGAATTGATTGCAGACATCAAGCAGGGTGTGGGCAGGGTCAGCCGTTTGATCGAACAAATTCTGACGCTGGCGAGACTGGACCCGGATTACGGCGGCAAAACCGAATCGATTGCGCTTCAGGATTTCATCAAGGAAATCTACCGGGATATGCAGCCGCGCGCCACGGCAAAATCGATACACTTCTCTCAAAACACTGCATTTCCGGCAGAGATCTCCGGCGACCCGACCAGCCTGCGCGCGCTGCTGCGCAATCTCGTTGACAACGCAATCCGCTATACCCCGGCGGGCGGCACCGTCACCATCGATCTGAAAACCGCTGACTCCGGCCCCGAAATAGTCATTACGGATTCCGGTCCCGGCATACCCGAAGAGATGCGCAGCAAGGCATTTTCCCGTTTTTACAGGGGCGATAACGTCCCCGAGACGACAGGCACCGGACTGGGCCTCGCGATTGCACAACGCGCCGCGGAACGGCTCGGCGCCCGGTTATCCCTGGAAAACAGCCAAACCGGTACGGGATTGACCGCAGTGGTGCGTTTTCAGGGTTCGCCGGTGGTCAATGCTGGGAAAAGCGCGGCAAATGCCCTCGATTCACCAGTTAAAACAATGAACTTTTGATCCGCTTGGCTGCCTTATTGCCGGCTCCCGGGGTTTTCTTATAAACTTGACCAACATGCAAAATCGGCTGAAAAAACTTGTCTTGACGGCGTTGCTGCTGATCCTGCCCCTGCAGGGTCTGGCTTCCGCGCTGACGCCGATACTTTGCCATTCCGATCGCCAAGAGAATGTCGCATCACCGCAAACTCAGGCCCACGATCACGAGGCCCCGTCCCGTGACAGCGACCCTGCGCAAGACAGCAGTGACGATGCAAAAAATGACTATGCCGGACATCTCTGCTGCCATCACCCGGTTGGCGGCATGCCGGTAATGTCGGCAATACCGGCCCAAACCGAATCCTCCACCTACACATCATTACCGCCTTCCCGGCTTGCGTTGTTCGCTCCCGGGCAACAGTTGCGCCCCCCCTCGAAGCTGATCCCGTTCTGACCCGGTAGTCCGGGTATGCGCCATCTGGCGCATACCGCTTTCATTGCGCATGACTTTTGCGCACAGAGAACGAGGATCAACATGCATTTCACTTTTGCAACACTGCTTTATGCAGTTGCACTGACGCCACTGGTGGCCTCTGCGGCGCAACCTGCAGCAGCAGGTCACCCTGCGGCCCCTGATGCGCCGACGCCGCCCGTGAGCTACGAGTCGGCTTTTACCGGCTATAAGTCGTTCCGCGACGAAAAACTCGCGCCCTGGCGTGAAGTCAATGATGAAGTCGGCCGCGTCGGCGGTCAGGCCGGCATCTTTGGCGGGGCCGGACATGCCGGGCACGGTGGCGCTAAATCCATCGCGAACACCCCTACCCCTGCAGCCGCAGCGCCCCAAACACCCCGACCCACGCATGGCCCAGGGCATCAAGGAATGACCAAATGAATCCATTAAAATCACCCGTCAGGCATAAAAGCCGCGCCATCGCAGCGATCGTAGCGCTGACATTTCTTGGCGGCTGCGCGACCTTCTCCAAAGACAACGGCCTGGGGACCGTGCAAAGCGCGACCAAGGCACGCGGCCTCGAACAGGACGTGCAGTGGATCAAGACTGAACAGGAAGCCGATAACGCCCGCGCCACGGTCAAAAAACTGCTGGCAGCGCCGCTGACTGCCGATACCGCGGTACAAATCGCGTTGCTCAACAACCGTGGCCTGCAGGCCACCTATGCCGAACTCGGCATCGCCGAGGCGGATGTGGTCCAGGCCGGTCGGCTGGTCAATCCCGGGTTCAGCTTCGGACGATTGCATCGCGGCGACGATATTTCCATTGATCGCACTTTCCTGTTCAATATCCTCGGCCTGATCACGATGCCGGTGCGCACTGACCTTGAGAAAAGACGGTTTGCGCTGACCCAGGGGCGCGTTGCCGCAGAAACATTGCAGACTGCGGCCGATACGCGTCGCGCCTGGCATTCGGCAGTCGCTGCGCAGGAAGCCGTGAAGTACATGGAACAGGTGCGGATGGCCGCGGAATCCAGCGCCGAGCTGTCGCGGCGCATGGCGGCTGTCGGCAACTTCAGCAAGCTGGATCAGGCACGCGAGCAATCGTTTTATGCAGAATCTACGGCGCAGCTGGCCCGCGTCAAACAGCAGGCGCTGGCGGAACGCGAGCGGCTCACCCGCTTGCTGGGGCTGTGGGGAGAGGATATCCGTTTCAGACTGCCCGAGCGCCTACCCGATCTGCCCAAAGCACCGCGAGAAATTGCTGACCTCGAATCCACCGCTCTCCGCCAGCGCCTCGATGTACAGGGCGCCATGCAGGAAGCGGAAAACATCGCCGCCGCGATGGGGCTGACCAAGGCGTCTGGCTTCATCAACGTGCTGGAAGTCGGTTACTGGCGCAACAGCGAAACCGGCCTGCCACGCCAGACCGGCTACGAAATCGATCTGCGGCTGCCGATATTCGACTGGGGTACTGCCCGCGTCGCACGCGCCGAATACACCTACATGCAAGCGGTCAACCGGGCAGCCGATACCGCCGTCAAAGCCCGCTCTGAAATCCGTGAAGCGTACAGCGCCTATCGCACCGCCTACGACCTGGCAAAACATTATCGCGACGAAATCGTGCCGCTCCGGAAACGCATCTCGGAAGAAAACCTGCTGCGCTACAACGGCATGCTGATCAGCGTATTCGAGCTGCTCGTCGATGCACGCCAGCAAGTATCCAGCGTAAATGCCTATATCGAGACGTTACGTGATTACTGGCTCAGTGAAACCAATCTCAATCTCGCACTGAACGGCAAATCACCCGGTGCCATGGGCGTCGGGAGCAGTACGCAGGCTACCGCCGGCGACGCCCCCGGCCATTAACCATTTCCTGGAGAAATCATGACATCACGCCGCAACTTTCTGCGTACTGCCGGTGGCGCCCTTCTGGGTGCTGCTGCAGTGAGCAAAGCCGCACAGGGCGCCGTACCGGAAGCACCGATTCAGACCAAACCCGACATGCAACCGCCGCTGTCTCCGCCCAACGGTCGCCCCTACAACCCCGTCGCCACACTGAACGGCTGGACCCTGCCCTGGCGCATGAATAACGGCTGGAAGGAATTCCACCTGATCGCCGAACCGGTGCGCCGGCAGATGGCGCCGGGCATGACGGCCCATCTGTGGGGCTACAACGGCCAGTCGCCGGGCCCGACCATCGAATGCGTCGAAGGCGACAAAGTACGCATTTTTGTCACCAACAAGCTGCCCGAGCATACGACCATCCACTGGCACGGCATCCTGCTGCCCAACGGCATGGACGGTGTAGGCGGCCTGAATCAGCCGCAGATCCCGATCGGCAAGACTTTCGTCTATGAATTCGAGATGAAAAAATCCGGCACCTTCATGTACCACCCGCATGCCGATGAAATGGTGCAAATGGCAATGGGCATGATGGGATTTTTCGTGGTGCATCCGAAAAATCCGAATTTCATGAAAGTCGATCGCGATTTCGTCTTTCTGATCAACGCCTACGATATCAAGCCCGGCGCCCATACGCCGACCATCGCCACCATGCTGGACTTCAACCTGTGGTCCTGGAACAGCCGGGTGTTTCCCGGCATCGACCCTTTTGTCGTCAGAAAAGGCGATCGGGTGCGCATCCGCTTCGGCAACCTGACCATGACCAACCATCCGATCCACATGCACGGCTACGACTTCGAGGTCACCTGCACCGACGGCGGCTGGGTACCGAAAGGCGCGCGCTGGCCGGAAGTCACAGTGGATGTGGCGGTCGGCCAGATGCGCGCGTTTGAGTTCGTCGCCGATGCGCCGGGCGACTGGGCGATTCATTGCCACAAGTCACATCACACCATGAACGCCATGGGCCATGACGTGCCAACGATGATCGGCGTTGACCATCGCGGCATCGCGCAGAAAATCATCAACCTGGTGCCCGACTACATGGTGATGGGCGAACGCGGCATGGCCGACATGGGCGAGATGGAAATGCCGATTCCAGACAACACGCTGCCGATGATGACCGGCACCGGACCGTTCGGCCCGATCGAGATGGGTGGCATGTTCAGTGTGGTCAAGGTGCGCGAAGGCTTGGCGAAAAACGACTACAAAGATCCGGGCTGGTACAAACATCCACCAGGCACGGTGTCCTACGAGTGGAAGGGCGAATCCCTCGCACCCGCACCACAGGCCAAATCGCAACCGGCAACACGAGCGGCTCAACCCGATCGAGAATTTAAAGTACGAAAACCTTCTGTTGGCCATTCAGGTCATTAAGTATTTTTAACAACCACGGAGATATCAATGAAACATTCAGCAACTGCTTTTATGGCGGCATCCGTTCTTATCCTGAGTTTCTTTACAACAGGCG
>JAIEPF010000031.1 GCA_019749945.1 Burkholderiales bacterium | reverse complement strand
CTAATTCTGACGACAGGATTGCGCCTGAAAATTACTATAAAAATGTTTAAAATCAATATCTTACAATGATCCTTAAGTATCACTTGTACAAGGCCCCGCGCACCTTGCCGCGAAACACGCGGCAGGAAAACATCGTGTATCCGGCGATGCACGGCAGCACAATCGCCGCGCCCCACAGCATGAAGGTGAGCGCGCTGTGGTGCGAAGCCGCATCCCAGATGGTCATGCGATCGACGACATGGCAGGGAGAAATGCTGTAGGCGGGGCCGGAAAACGCCGGCAAGCGCAGGCTTGGCAAACCACAGCGCGCCTGGACGAACCAAAGACTCCAGACCGTATCACGTCGAACAGACACGGCTCACCCCTCCAGATACGCGCGCAAGCTGATGATCCTTGCACCATCATGCCCGCCCAATTCCAGTAACGCCTTGTCGCCGGTAACAATGATCCCGGCACGAGCAGCCACGGCACATTCAAGGATGCGGTTGTCCGGTTCATCAGCAACGACCCGCAGCCGTTGCCGCGGCTTGACCAGCAAGCCAATTTCGGAAAGAAACACGGCGACATGCGCGAGTTCCTCGGCATCACGCGAGAATTTGCGGCTCAGGATGCCGAGCAATTCGTCGATGATGGGCTGTGAAATAACCAGTTGATCGCGTTCTTCGACGATGCGCTGCAAAGCAGCCTCGCCCCGACCGCCCGGAAAAACCAGCGCAGAAACCAGAATATTGGTGTCGAAAACGACCTTCAATCGCGCAGATAACGATCAAGATCCGCTTCGGTAAGGATTCCCTTGTCGCGCGCCCTGCGACTCCAGTAGCCCTGCATGCCGCGCACTTCCTGCCGCCGGCGTTCGATGCGAGCCTGGCGCAGCGCGTCCTGGATGACTGCGCTCAGGGTCTTGCCTTCCGCACGCGCCGTCGCTTCGGCGTCGCGCGCAAGGTCAGCGGGTAGCGAGATGGTTTTCTTGACGGCGGTTGTCATGGCAATCGATTCCGGATCAGGGTGATCAGTCCACACCATCGGCGCGGTGTGAAGAAATCATACCGCACGCGCCGCTGCAGTCACAAGCCAAGGATGCCACCCAGGGAAATAAATTAAGTGTTTGTTTTTATTGATATTTTTATATTGCACTATAAGCAATCAACTGCGCCACGGCAATGTCAGCGACACCACAAAACTCACTTGTACAAGGCCTCGCGCACCTTGCCGCGAAACACGCGGCAGGAAAACATCGTGTATCCGGCGATGCACGGCAGCACAATCGCCGCGCCCCACAGCATGAAGGTGAGCGCGCTGTGGTGCGAAGCCGCATCCCAGATGGTCATGCGATCGACGACCACGTAGGGAAAGATGCTGTAGGCGAGACCGAGGAAAGCCAGCACATAAATCGCCACCGCGCCGGCAAAGGGTTTCCAGTCGGCGACTTCGGGACGCAGGCTGCGCCATACCCAGACGCCGGCCGCCACACTCGCCACCGGCAGAATCATCAGCCACAAGGTGCGCGGAAAGTGAAACCATTTGTCATACACCGTCGCACTGGCCAGTGGCGTCGCGATCGACACCAGTGCCACGCCGAGCGCCACCCACAGCAGGCCCCACTTCGCCCAGGCATAGGCTTTTTTCTGCAATTCACCCTCGGTGCGCAACACCAGCCAGGTCGCGCCAAGCAGCACATAACCGCCGCAGACGCTGCCGCCGACGATGAAGGCAAACAGCCAGTAGCCGAACCCGGGTTCGAATCCGGTGATGTAACGGCCGAGCATGAAACCCTGCGCGAGGCTGGCGACGAAGGAGCCGAACCAGAACAGCCAGTTCCACAGTTCCGCATGCCAGCCCAGCGCCTTCATGCGGAATTCGAAGGCCACGCCGCGGAACATCAATCCGATCAGCATCACCGCCACCGGCAGGTAGAGTTCGCCCAGCACCACGCCATGTGCTTTCGGGAACGCCACCAGCAGCAAACCGATGCCCAGCACCAGCCAGGTTTCGTTGGCATCCCAGAACGGTCCAATCGAGGCCACCATCAGGTTCTGCTCATCGGGCGTCGCCGCCGGCATCAGCATGCCGACGCCGAGGTCATAACCGTCGAGCACCACGTAGGCCAGAATGGAAATGCCCATCAGCCCGGCAAAAATTACCGGAAGGTCAAGAGTCATTTCAGCACCTCCTGCTGCTCCGCGCCCTTGCCGGCCATGTGCGTGATCACCACGAAGTACGCGAGCAGCATCAGGCTGTAGGTCAGCACATAACCGGTCAGGCTGGCGCCGAGTTGCGCCCCGGAGATATGACCGACGGCATCGGCGGTGCGCAATATCCCTGTCACCAGCCAGGGCTGGCGGCCGACTTCGGTGACGATCCAGCCGGCCAGGGTCGCGATCCAGCCCGAGAAGGTGAACGCGGCGAAGGTCCACAACAACACCCGCGGCAGCGGCCCGCCGCGGCGCAGCCGCCACGCGCCGAACCAGGCCAGCGCCAGCATGCCGACGCCGATGCCGACCATCAGGCGAAAACCGAAAAACAGCGGCGCCACCGGCGGCCGGTCGGGCTCGAATTCATCAAGGCCGCGCAACTCCGCCTCGGCATCGTGTTTCAGAATCAGTGCCGCACCCTTGGGAATTTCAATCGCGTAGTCATTGCGCCGTTCCTGTTCATTGGGCAGCGCAAAGAGCACCAGCGGCGCGCCCTTTTCGGTTTTCCAGATGCCCTCGATCGCGGCGATCTTCGCCGGCTGGTGTTCCAGCGTGTTGAGGCCGTGCAGATCGCCGACAACAATCTGCAGCGGCGCCAGCACCGCGGCAACCAGCACGGCAGTGCGCAGGGTTTTCATGGCGGAGTCGTCGCCCGGTGCGCGCAGCAGCCGCCACGCCGACAGTCCGCAGATCACGAAGGAGGCCGTCAGCCCCGAAGCGAGCATCATGTGCGTGAAACGGTACGGGAATGACGGATTGAAAATCACCCGCAGCCAGTCGCCGGCGATCAGCACGCCGTCCACCGTGATGTGGCCGGCGGGTGTCTGCATCCAGGAATTGAGCGCAAGAATCCAGAATGCCGACAATGAGGTGCCGACGGCGACCACAACGGTGGACAAGACATGCAACCAGCCCGGCACGCGGTTCATGCCGAACAGCATCACGCCGAGGAAGGTCGCTTCGAGGAAAAACGCGGTCAGCACTTCATAGGCCAGCAAGGGGCCTGCGATATTGCCGACATTATTCATGTAACCGGGCCAGTTGGTGCCGAACTGGAAACTCATGACGATGCCCGACACCACACCCATCGCGAAACTCAGCGCGAACACCTTGACCCACAGCTTGTAGGTGGCGAGCCAGGCGGGATCGCGGCTGCGTTCGTAACGCACGCGGAAATACACCAGGAACCAGGCCAGCGCGATGGTCAGGCTGGGGAACAGGATGTGAAACGCAATGTT
>JAIEPF010000033.1 GCA_019749945.1 Burkholderiales bacterium | reverse complement strand
CCTCTCGGTTGCGCGATGCCTCAACGTACAAAATCCTTCAACAAAGTACAAGCGTCATTTTGTTAGGCGCTCTTAGTTACAAACGTGATAAACCAAATCCGTTCGCCCTGAGCCTGTCGAAGGGCTCAGCCCGAACGGTTTTATGGTTTAGTTTTGGTTAATTATTTTCGGGAATCATCGAGGACATCATGGCCGGACCGTTATCGCATATCAAAGTGCTGGATCTTTCCCGCGTGCTGGCGGGGCCGTGGACCGCACAGAACCTCGCCGATTTGGGGGCGGAGGTGATCAAGGTCGAGCGTCCGGGCAAGGGTGATGATTCGCGGGCCTATGCGCCGCCTTTTCTCAAAGACGAACAGGGCCGCGAAACCAGGGAGGGCGCCTATTTCTGCGCCGCCAATCGCGGCAAGAAATCGATCACGGTCAATCTGAGCAAACCCGAAGGGCAGCAACTGGTGCGCGAGCTGGCGAAAGGCGTCGACGTACTGGTGGAGAACTACAAGGTGGGCGATCTGGCGCGCTACGGTCTGGGTTACGAGGATCTCGCCAAGCTCAATCCCGGCCTGATCTACTGCTCGGTCACCGGTTTCGGCCAGACCGGTCCGTACAAGGACAGGCCCGGTTACGATTTCATGGCGCAGGGCATGGGCGGGCTGATGAGCATCACCGGTGAGGCAGACGGCATGCCCGGCGGCGGTCCGCAGCGTGTCGGCATCCCGATCATCGACATGACCACCGGCATGTACGCCAGCATCGCGATCTGCGCGGCGCTGGCCAACCGCGCGGTCACCGGCAAGGGGCAGTGGATCGACGTCGCACTGCTCGACAGCTGTGTCGCTTTCCTCGCCAATCAGGCGATGAACTACTTTGCCACCGGCGAGTCGCCGACGCGCATCGGCAACGCGCACCCGAACATCGTGCCTTATCAGACCTTCAAGACCAAGGACGGCGCCATCATCCTCGCCTGCGGCAACGACAACCTGTTCAACAAGTTCTGCGAGGCCGCGGGCTGCGCCCATCTGCCCAAGGATCCGCGTTTCGCCACCAATGCCGAACGCGTGAAAAACCGTGTCGAAATCACAAAACTGCTCAACGAAGTGTTCGAAAAACGCACGACCAAAGAGTGGGTCAAGCTGCTCGACGACGCAGGGGTGGCCAACGGGCCGATCAATACCATCAAGGAAGTGTTCGAAGAGCCGCAGGTCATCGCGCGCGGCATGAAATTCGAATTGCCGCATGCGGCTGCGGGAAAAGTGTCGCTGGTCGCGAGTCCGATGCGGTTTTCAGGCACACCGCTGCAACACGACATACCGCCGCCCGTGGTGGGGCAGCACACCGATGAAATACTGCGCACGGTGCTCGGTAAGACCGATGCGGAGATTGTGGCGTTGAAGGCGGCTGGCGCTGTTTAGACGGCTGGTGATTAAGTGATTAGGTGATTAGGTGATTGAGAACGATGCGGCTTGGCCCCCAATCACTTAATTGCTTAATCACCTAGTCACTAAAAAAAGCTAAAAAGCATCTTCGTCGCCAGCGTGAACAACAGCACGGCAAAGATTTTTTTCAGCAGCGCCCCCGGCGTGCGATGGGCGAGACGGGCGCCGAGAGGCGCCAGCAGCATGCTGGCGATGACAATGCCGGCGAGCGCGGGCAGATAGATGTATCCCAGGCTGTAGGCGGGAATTCCCGGCTGTCCGATGCCGGTCACCAGGAAACCGGCAGTGCCTGCGGCCGCGAGCGGCCAGCCGATGGCGGCGGCGGAGCCGATGGCCTGATGGATCGCGGTGCCGCGTTTGACCAGATAGGCGACGACCAGCGCCGCGCCACCCGTTGCAGTGAGACTGGAAATCACGCCAATGAGGGCCGAGGCCAGATTCAGCCCGGCGCTCGACAGGGGCATGGCGCCCGAGGCGGGTTTTTTGCCGAAAAACATCTGTACCGACATGTAATAGATCAGCAGCGTGAACACGATGGCCAGCACACGCACATCCAGCGCGCTGGCGAGCAGCGCGCCGCCGAAGGTGCCGATGACGATGCCCGGTGCGATGCGCCGCACGATCTGCCAGTTCACCGCGCCATGGCGGCGATGCGCACGAACGCTGGATACGGAGGTAAACAGGATGGTCGCCATCGAGGTGCCGAGGGCCAGATGCACCACCTGCGCCGGATCAAAGCCCTTGGCGGCAAAGATGAAGGCCAGTACCGGCACCATCGCCGCACCACCGCCGATGCCGAGCAGGCCGGCAAAAAAACCGACGATGGCGCCCAGCGCGAGGTAAGCCCACCACCATTCAAGCATCAGCGGGCTATTTCATCAAACCGAGGATGTATTTCCACGCATCGGGATCCACCGGCGTGATCGACAGCCGGTTGCCGCGGGCGAGCAGCTGCATTCTGGCCAGCGCCTTGTGGCCGCGTAATTCAGTCAGAGTGACCGGTTTGGTCTTTTTGACAAAACGGAAATCGACATGCAGCCAGCGCGGTTTGTCGGGCGTGGCTTTTTCATCGAAGTATTTGCTCTTGCGGTCGAACTGGGTGGCATCGGGGTAGGCTGTCCGGCTGACTTCGGCGATGCCGACAATGGCGGGTTCGTCGCAGTTGGAATGGTAAAAAAACGCCTGGTCGCCGACTTTCATCTGGTCGCGCATGAAATTACGCGCCTGGTAATTGCGGATGCCCGTCCACGGCGTGGTTTTGTCGCGGGCGAGGTCATCGATGCTGTAGGCATCGGGTTCGGATTTGATCAGCCAGTAGCGCATGGAATTTGAAAGTTCAGAAAAACCTTTAGCCACAGAGGACACAGAGATCACAGAGGAAAACACCGGGATGTCTGCGTTTTTGGTTCTCTCTGTGTTCTCTGTGACCTCTGTGGCTGGGTTGTCGTTTTAAAGGTAGTCGCTGCGCATAAAAAATGCGGCCAAGCCGCATTGATTATCGGGTCCCCCGCATGTGCCGTCGCAGACCAGCATCCTGAACCTAGGGTTCAAGGCGGCCACCTTCCGAGTTTCTTCAG
>JAIEPF010000036.1 GCA_019749945.1 Burkholderiales bacterium | reverse complement strand
TCGCTGAACTGGCCGGCGATGACCATGGGTTTCCGCATCGAGGACAAAACCCTGCTGCAGGGCCTCAAGCCCGGGGATCAGATTACTTTCGAGTTGCGCGGCGAACCGGACAAGGATGGTAACTACATCATCACCCGCATCCAGCCCGCGGCCGACGGGGGCAAAAAATGATCGCGCGCCTGATCCGCTGGTCCATCGCCAACCGCTTTCTGGTGCTGCTGGCGACGGTCATGGTCGCCGCCTGGGGCCTGTGGTCGATGCTCAGGACACCGCTCGACGCGATCCCCGACCTGTCCGACGTGCAGGTCATCATCCGCACCACTTACCCGGGGCAGGCGCCGCAGATCGTCGAGGATCAGGTCACTTATCCGCTGACCACCACCATGCTCTCGGTGCCGGGTGCTAAAACGGTGCGCGGCTATTCCTTTTTCGGCGACTCCTTTGTTTACGTATTGTTCGAAGACGGCACCGACCTCTACTGGGCGCGTTCACGCGTGCTCGAATACCTGAATCAGGTACAGGGCCGGCTGCCGGCGCAGGCCAAACCTGCCCTGGGCCCGGATGCCACGGGTGTGGGCTGGATCTACGAATACGCCCTGGTCGACCGCAGCGGCCGCAACGACATCGCGCAGTTGCGCGCGCTGCAGGACTGGTTTCTCAAATACGAACTGAAATCGGTACCCAATGTCGCCGAAGTCGCCTCGGTCGGCGGCATGGTGCGCCAGTACCAGATCGTCCCCGATCCGGACCGCCTGCGCGCCTACAACATTCCGCTGTCGCGGGTAATTACCGCCGTGCGCGAGGCCAACCGCGAGGCCGGCGGTGCGGTGCTTGAACTCGGTGAAGCCGAATACATGGTGCGCGTGCGCGGTTACCTGAAAACGCTGGAGGATTTCCGCGCGATCCCGGTGTCAGCCGGCGACGGCGGCACCCCCGTGCTGCTGAAGGACGTGGCGCGGATCCAGGTCGGCCCCGAACTGCGCCGCGGCATCGCCGAACTCGACGGCGAAGGTGAAACCGTCGGTGGCGTCATCATCATGCGCCAGGGCAAGAATGCGCTGGAAACGATCGAAGCGGTCAAAGCCAAAATCGAAGCACTGAAACCCGGATTGCCGCCGGGCGTCGAAATCGTGCCGGCCTATGACCGCTCGGGCCTGATCGAGCGCGCCATCACCCACCTGCGCGACAAACTGGTCGAGGAATTCATCGTGGTGGCGCTGGTGTGTTTCGCCTTCCTGTTCCATCTGCGTTCCAGCCTGGTCGCCATCATCACGCTGCCGCTCGGCATCCTGATCGCCTTCATCATCATGCGTTACCAGGGCGTCAACGCCAACATCATGTCGCTGGGCGGCATTGCCATCGCCATCGGCGCGATGGTCGATGCCGCGGTGGTGATGATCGAAAACGCGCACAAACATCTGGAAGCGTGGCGGCACGCGCATCCCGACACTACGCTGCAGGAACACGAACGCTGGCGCCTGATCGGCGATGCCGCAGCCGAAGTCGGTCCGGCACTGTTCTTTTGCCTGCTAATCATCACGCTGTCGTTCATTCCGGTGTTTGCACTTGAAGCGCAGGAAGGCCGCTTGTTCTCGCCACTCGCCTTCACCAAGACCTACGCGATGGCGGCGGCGGCCGGCTTGTCGGTGACGCTGGTACCAGTGCTGATGGGGTACTGGATCCGCGGCCGGATACCTGACGAAAATAATAATATAATCAATAGGTTACTGATTTCTCTCTATCGTCCGCTGCTGGCCGCGGTGTTGCGCTTTCCGCGCGGCACGCTGGCCATCGCTGCATTGCTGCTGGTGATCAGCGTCTTCCCGGCGGCGCGCCTCGGCGGCGAGTTCATGCCGCCGCTGGATGAAGGCGACCTGTTGTTCATGCCGACCGCACTACCCGGATTATCGACCGGCAAGGCCGCAGAAATCCTGCAACTGACTGACCGCCTGATCAAGAGCGTGCCGGAAGTCTCACGTGTGTTCGGCAAAATCGGCCGTGCCGAAACTGCCACCGATCCGGCGCCACTGGAAATGGTTGAAACCACGATCCAGTTCAAACCCAAAAGCGAATGGCGTGCCGGCATGACCCGGGACAAACTGATCGAGGAACTCGACCGCGCGGTGCAGGTGCCGGGTTTGACCAACATCTGGGTGCCGCCAATCCGCAACCGCATCGACATGCTCGCCACCGGCATCAAAAGCCCGCTGGGCATCAAGGTCTCCGGCCCTGACCTGGCGCAGATCGAGCGCGTCACACAGCAGATCGAGCGCGTGGTGAAGACCGTGCCCGGCGTCACCTCGGCGCTGGCAGAGCGGCTGACCGGCGGCCGTTACATCGATGTCACTATCGACCGCCTGACCGCGGCACGCTACGGCATGAACATCAACGACGTGCAGGACATCGTGTCGGCCGCGGTCGGCGGCGAAAACATCGCCGAAACCGTGGAGGGCCTGCAGCGCTTCCCGATCAATGTGCGTTACCCGCGCGAACTGCGCGACTCCGTGGAAAAACTGCGCAGCCTGCCCATTGTCACCGAGCGCGGTGCGCAGATCACTCTGGGCACGATCACCAAACTCGACATCGTCGACGGCCCGCCGATGCTGAAAAGCGAAAACGCGCGGCTGTCTGGCTGGGTCTATGTCGACCTGCGCGGCCGCGATCTGCAATCGGTGGTCAACGATGCACAGCGCGCGGTGCGCGAACAGGTCAAACTGCCCCCCGGTTATTCGGTGGCGTGGTCCGGCCAGTTTGAATACCTGGAGCGCGCCAAAAAACGCCT
>JAIEPF010000037.1 GCA_019749945.1 Burkholderiales bacterium | reverse complement strand
CCGAAGGCGAACACCAGGTTCTGGCGGATGTTGCGCATGGTGGCGCGCGACAGTACTGCGGCACGCGCGATGCCGCGCAGGTCGCCTTGCACCAGGGTCACACCCGCGCTTTGCATCGCGACATCGGTGCCGGTGCCCATGGCGATACCGACGTCGGCCTGGGCCAGCGCCGGTGCATCGTTGATGCCGTCACCGGCCATCGCCACCTTGCGGCCTTCACCCTGCAGCCGTTTGACGTGTCCGGCCTTGTCTTCGGGCAGTACTTCCGCCAGCGCTTCGTCAATACCCAGCTTGTTGGCGACTGCCACCGCAGTGCGCAGCGAATCACCGGTGAGCATCACGATGCGCACCCCTGATTGTTTGAGGGCGGCAATGGCAGCCGGCGTGCTGTCCTTGATCGGGTCGGCAACCGCTGCAATGCCTGCGGCGGCCCCGTCCACACCGAGGAACACCACGGTTTTGGCTTCGCCACGCAGGGTTTCCGCCTGCGCCTCCCAGGCTTGCGTATCGATGCCCTTGCGTTTGAGGAAATCGCGGCTGCCGACGAGAGTTTTGCGGCCGTCAATAACCGCCTGCACCCCGAGGCCGTTGACGGCGTCAAACCCGGTTGCCGGCTGCAGCGCGAGTCCGCGCGCTTTTGCGCCCTCAACCACGGCATGGGCGATGGGATGCTCGGACAGTTGTTCCACCGCGGCCATCAGTGCCAGGGCCTCGTTTTCGGGCATCCCTGCCGCGGCAAAGTCGGTGAGCGCCGGCTTGCCCATGGTCAGCGTGCCGGTCTTGTCCACCACCACGGTGTCGATGTCGCGCATGCGCTCGATGGCTTCGGCATTGCGGAACAGGATGCCGGCGCGCGCACCTTCGCCCATGGCGACCGTCATCGAAATCGGCGTGGCCAGCCCGACCGCGCAGGGGCAGGCGATGATCAGCACGGCAATGGCATTGAGCAGCGCATAGGCGAGCCGCGGCTCCGGTCCGACGAACCACCAGATCAGTGCGGTGATCACGGCAATCACCACCACGATCTGCACAAACCAGGCGGCGATGATGTCGGCAAGGCGCTGGATCGGCGCCCGCGTGCGCTGGGCTTCACCGACCATGTGCACGATTTTTGCGAGCAGCGTGTCCGAACCCACGCGTTCGGCGCGCATGATGAGGGAACCGTTGCCGTTGATGGTGGCGCCGGTGACCCGGTCGCCGGCCGCCTTGGCCACCGGCACCGGTTCGCCGGTCAACATCGATTCGTCGACCCGGCTCGCGCCGTCGATCACGGTGCCGTCGACCGGCACCTTGTCACCGGGTTTCACCCGCAACCGGTCGCCGACCACGACGGAATCAAGCGCCACCTGCTCTTCGGTGTTGTCCTCTCGCAAGCGCCAGGCCAGATTGGGGGCGAGCCGCAGCAGTTCGCGGATCGCCTGGCTGGTCTGGCCCATGGCGCGCAACTGCAGCACGTCGCCGAGGATGACCAACGTGACGATGACGGCCGCGGCTTCGAAATAAGTGCCGACGGCGCCGTCGTGTTCACGGAATTCCGGCGGGAACAGGTCGGGCAGGAAAATCGCAAACAGGCTGAACAGGTAAGCGAGTCCAACGCCGAGTCCGATCAGCGAGTACATATTGAGCGCGCGGTGGGCGAGCGACAGCCAGAATTTGCGCAGAATCGGCCAGCCGACCCACCACACCAC